>NZ_JBPVJQ010000006.1:0-1842188 GCF_051942715.1 Acidovorax sp. BL-A-41-H1
TGCAAACTCCGAATACCGACGAGTACAGCTTGGGAGACAGAGCACCGGGTGCTAACGTCCGGACTCAAGAGGGAAACAACCCAGACCGCCAGCTAAGGTCCCTAAAATTGGCTAAGTGGGAAACGAAGTGGGAAGGCTAAAACAGTCAGGATGTTGGCTTAGAAGCAGCCATCATTTAAAGAAAGCGTAATAGCTCACTGATCGAGTCGTCCTGCGCGGAAGATGTAACGGGGCTAAGCCAGTTACCGAAGCTGCGGATTTGCAATTTATTGCAAGTGGTAGGAGAGCGTTCTGTAGGCCTGTGAAGGTGTCTGGTAACGGATGCTGGAGGTATCAGAAGTGCGAATGCTGACATGAGTAGCGTTAAAGGGGGTGAAAAGCCCCCTCGCCGTAAGCGCAAGGTTTTCTACGCAACGTTCATCGGCGTAGAGTGAGTCGGCCCCTAAGGCGAGGCAGAGATGCGTAGCTGATGGGAAACAGGTCAATATTCCTGTACCGATCAATAGTGCGATGTGGGGACGGAGAAGGTTAGCTCAGCCAACTGTTGGATATGTTGGTTCAAGCCTGTAGTCGTGCCTGGTAGGCAAATCCGCCGGGCTTAGATGAGGGGTGATAACGAGTCTGCTTGCAGACGAAGTGAGTGATACCCTGCTTCCAGGAAAAGCCACTAAGCTTCAGCTATTGACGACCGTACCGCAAACCGACACTGGTGCGCGAGATGAGTATTCTAAGGCGCTTGAGAGAACTCAGGAGAAGGAACTCGGCAAATTGATACCGTAACTTCGGGAGAAGGTATGCCCCAAGTAGGTGAACCTGTACAAGGCGAGCCCAACGGGGTTGCAAAAAATCGGTGGCTGCGACTGTTTAATAAAAACACAGCACTCTGCAAACACGAAAGTGGACGTATAGGGTGTGACGCCTGCCCGGTGCTGGAAGATTAAATGATGGGGTGCAAGCTCTTGATTGAAGTCCCAGTAAACGGCGGCCGTAACTATAACGGTCCTAAGGTAGCGAAATTCCTTGTCGGGTAAGTTCCGACCTGCACGAATGGCGTAACGATGGCCACACTGTCTCCTCCTGAGACTCAGCGAAGTTGAAATGTTTGTGATGATGCAATCTCCCCGCGGAAAGACGGAAAGACCCCATGAACCTTTACTGTAGCTTTGTATTGGACTTTGAACAGATCTGTGTAGGATAGGTGGGAGGCTTTGAAGTGAGGTCGCTAGATCTCATGGAGCCAACGTTGAAATACCACCCTGGTGTGTTTGAGGTTCTAACCTAGGTCCATTATCTGGATCGGGGACAGTGCATGGTAGGCAGTTTGACTGGGGCGGTCTCCTCCCAAAGCGTAACGGAGGAGTTCGAAGGTACGCTAGTTACGGTCGGACATCGTGACGATAGTGCAATGGCATAAGCGTGCTTAACTGCGAGACTGACAAGTCGAGCAGATGCGAAAGCAGGACATAGTGATCCGGTGGTTCTGTATGGAAGGGCCATCGCTCAACGGATAAAAGGTACTCTGGGGATAACAGGCTGATACCGCCCAAGAGTTCATATCGACGGCGGTGTTTGGCACCTCGATGTCGGCTCATCTCATCCTGGGGCTGTAGCCGGTCCCAAGGGTATGGCTGTTCGCCATTTAAAGAGGTACGTGAGCTGGGTTTAAAACGTCGTGAGACAGTTTGGTCCCTATCTTCCGTGGGCGCTGCAGATTTGAGGAAGCCTGCTCCTAGTACGAGAGGACCGGAGTGGACACACCTCTGGTGTATCGGTTGTCACGCCAGTGGCATTGCCGAGTAGCTAAGTGTGGAAGAGATAACCGCTGAAAGCATCTAAGCGGGAAACTCGTTTCAAGATGAGATCTGCCGGGGCCTTGAGCCCCCTAAAGAGTCGTTCAAGACCAGGACGTTGATAGGTCAGGTGTGGAAGCGCAGTAATGCGTTAAGCTAACTGATACTAATTGCTCGTGCGGCTTGACCCTATAACTTTGATTGCCAACGCAAGTGATTGCGATAAGCTCAAAGATTGTTATGCCAAGTTGACGCAGTCAAAAGACACAAAAATCTGATTCCAAACTCTATGAATTCGTTGTGTTGCTCCCAGAGCAGCCCGACACCAAGTTATGCCTGATGACCATAGCAAGTTGGTACCACTCCTTCCCATCCCGAACAGGACAGTGAAACGACTTTGCGCCGATGATAGTGCGGGTTCCCGTGTGAAAGTAGGTCATCGTCAGGCTCTTACAGCCCAAACCGCCCTTCTGCTCGTTCGAGTAGAAGGGCGTTTTGCTTTGCGGGTCTGAAAAGTGAATCAGCAATTAGTTCTACTGGTTCATGTGATCGCGTTCTGAAGATTGAGGCAGCGCGTGTCTGCCTGATGGGGACCTTCCCCCCGCTCAGCTCTCCAGCCTTCTTCCTTCCGAAAACACCAGCAGCTCTCCAGGCTCGAATGCCGTCCACGTTTCGTTCGTCGTCAGCGGGCTCGTCACAATGACCGCAACCCGGTCGCTCGCGCCCGTGTACGCAGATGCTGCGAGCGTGATGTTCAGAAGTCTCTTGATGCGTTAGGATTACTGAAATGACGTTAACGTAAACGTCATAGTGAAATCTCCAGCGTTCGACGAGAACAACGATATCGTCCCTGCGATAGAGCTCTTGAAACACCCCATGGCCACCAGTTACACCATCAGTGATCTTGCGAAAGAGTTCGACCTTACGACGCGCGCCATCCGCTTCTACGAAGACATGGGATTACTGCAGCCAGACAGGGCGGGGGCTGGGGGCCGAAACCGTGTCTACAGCGCACGTGATCGCACTCGCTTGCGACTGACACTTAGGGCGAAACGGCTCGGCCTTTCGCTGACTGAGGCGAAAGAGATCATTGATCTGTACGACAGCCCGCGGGACACGGGGGTTCAGCTGCGCAAGTTCCTCGACGTCCTGACGCTGCATCGCAAGCAGATCGAGGAGCAGATGGCCGACCTGCAGGCCAATCTGGAAGAAGTGCTGGAGCACGAACAGGAAGCACGAGCGCTGTTGCTAAACATCGATAGCAAAAAATGACCGATAATTGACGTTTACGTCAACGTAAACGTCAACGTCATTTTCCACGGAGTCCATGAGCCATGACAGCGCAGATAGGCGTCACAGGGCCGGCGTTCGAGCCCCGATGCGCCCACTACCAAGAGCGCGTACGCGACAGCTTCGCGCGCCAAGGCGCAATGCACACTCTCGGCGCGCGCCTGAGCGCCGTAATGCCTGGTTCGGTGGACATCACCCTCGGCTGGGCCTCCGGGCTTACGCAGCAGCATGGATTCCTTCACGCCGGAATGGTGGCCACGGCGCTGGATTCCGCTTGCGGGTATGCGGGCTTCACATTGATGAGCGAAGACAGCGCGGTGCTGACCATCGAATTCAAGATCAACTTGCTGGCGCCCGCCCAAGGCGAGCGATTCCGCATGGAAGGGCGTGTAATCAAACCCGGGCGAACGATCACGGTGTGTGAAGGCAGAGCCTATGCGCTTGATGCCAGCAGTGAAAAATTGATCGCAACGATGGGCAGCACGCTAATGGCAGTCAGTGGGCGTGATGGCCTCCAAGGCTGACTGGAAAGCGTGTTCCAGCAGTGCGCCGCACAACATACCTCGTCGTCCCACGCTTCAGCCTTTGATCTGACAGATATCCCTATCGGCTCATCGTCCTGCGCCGTCCCATTCATCCTTCACATTTCGTTAGAGGAGACACCATGAGCATCCCTGCCAACATCCCGGGCTTGAACTTTCAGCTGGGCGAGGACATCGACGCGTTGCGCGACGCTGTGCGTGACTTTGCACAGGCCGAGATCGCTCCGCGTGCTGCGGACATCGACCGCAATGACCAGTTCCCCATGGACCTGTGGGAGAAGATGGGCGAGCTGGGCGTACTGGGCATCACGGTTCCAGAGTCCTACGGCGGCGCTGCCATGGGATACCTCGCGCATATGGTGGCCATGGAAGAGATTTCGCGCGCGAGCGCATCCGTGGGCCTGTCTTACGGCGCCCACAGCAATCTGTGCGTGAACCAGATCAACCGCAACGGCACCGAGGCTCAGAAGCAGAAGTACCTTGCCAAGCTCATCAGTGGCGAGCATGTTGGCGCACTGGCCATGAGCGAACCTGGCGCGGGTTCGGACGTCATCAGCATGAAGCTCAAGGCCGAGGACAAGGGAGGGTACTACCTTCTCAACGGCAGCAAGATGTGGATCACCAACGGGCCGGACGCAGACACACTGGTGGTCTATGCCAAGACCGAGCCTGAACTGGGTGCGCGTGGCGTGACCGCTTTCCTGATCGAAAAGGGCATGCCGGGTTTCAGCATTGCACAAAAGCTCGACAAGCTCGGGATGCGCGGCAGCCACACGGGCGAACTGGTGTTCAACAACGTAGAAGTGCCTGCGGCGAATATTCTCGGCGGGCTCAATCAGGGCGCCAAGGTGCTGATGAGCGGGCTGGACTACGAGCGTGCGGTGCTCACCGGTGGCCCCCTGGGCATCATGCAGTCGGTGATGGACAACGTCATCCCTTACATTCACGACCGCAAGCAGTTCGGCCAGAGCATCGGCGAATTCCAGCTCATCCAGGGCAAAGTGGCTGACATGTACACCGTGCTGCAGGCCGGGCGGTCCTTCGCATACACGGTGGCCAAGAACCTCGACATGCTAGGCACGGACCACGTGCGCCAGGTCCGCAAGGACTGCGCCAGCGTCATCCTCTGGTGCGCCGAAAAGGCGACCTGGATGGCAGGCGAGGGTGTGCAGATTTTTGGTGGCAATGGCTACATCAACGAGTATCCGCTGGGTCGCCTCTGGCGCGACGCAAAGCTGTACGAGATTGGCGCGGGCACCAGCGAGATCCGCCGCATGCTGATCGGACGTGAGCTGTTTGCCGAAACCTGCTGACACATAGCGTTGCCCCGCGCATTTCAAGGAAGCCATGTCCACATCGATCGAAGACCTGTTTGTTCACAACCGCAGCTGGGCAGCCCAGATGGAGCTTGAACGCCCCGGGTTCTTCACGGCGCTGCTGGCCCAGCAAACGCCCCGGTACATGTGGATAGGCTGTTCTGACAGCCGCGTCCCCGCCAACCAGATCACCGGGCTGGAGCCGGGTGAAGTATTTGTGCACCGCAACGTCGCCAATGTGGTGGTGCCCACCGACCTGAATTGCCTGTCCACCATCCAGTACGCTGTCGACCAGCTCCAGGTCGAGCACCTGATGGTAGTGGGCCACTACGGCTGTGGCGGCGTGCTGGCCGCGCTGGACGGAAAGCGTGTGGGCCTGGCCGACAACTGGATCCGCCACGTCACCGACGTGCGCGACCGCCACCGCGACCTGCTGGCGTCCACTGACCCGCAGTGGCGCCATGACGTGCTTTGCGAGCTCAACGCCATCGAACAGGTGGTCAACGTGGCGCAGACCACCGTCATGCTGGACGCCTGGGGGCGCGGCCAGAAGGTCACGCTGCATGGCTGGTGCTATGGGCTCAAGGACGGCCTGATCAACAACCTGCACATGAGCGTGGACAGCACCGAAGGGCTCGACTCACTCTACCGTGCAGCCATCGCTGGCGTCGCTGCGGTGCGTCGGCAGTAGTAGCTAGCCACCCCGGCTCTTGCAAGGCGCAACCTCCATGTTTCCGCAAAGGCTGGACGCCCCCGAGGCCTATGCCATCGCCAAGGCGATGATGGACGGCTTCAACCGCCACTACCGGTTATTCCGGACAGAGTCGGCGCGCGCCAAGCACCGCTTCGAAACAGCGGACTGGCACGGCCAGCAGCGGGCCCAGCGCGAACGTATCGAGTTCTACGACTTGCGCGTCAAGGAATGCGTGCGCCGGCTGGAGAAGGAGTTCCGTGCGGGTACGCAGCCGATGGACGTATGGCACCAGACCAAGCTCCACTACATCGGCCTGCTGGTCAACCACCGGCAGCCCGAGCTGGCCGAGACCTTCTTCAACTCGGTCACCACCAAGATCCTGCACCGCACGCACTTCCACAACGATTTCATCTTCGTGCGGCCAGCCGTCAGTACCGAATACATCGAAAACGAGGAGCTGGCTGCGCGTCCCACGTACCGCGCCTACTATCCAGCCAAGGACGGTCTGCAAGGCACACTGCAGGCGATCCTTGAAAACTTCGAGCTGCAGCGGCCGTTTGCCGATCTGCCGCGCGATGCTGCGCTGGTTCTCGGCGCGCTGCGGCAGCGCCTTGACGGCACCCGCTTGCGCACCAACTTCCAGGTGCAGGTGCTCACCAGCCTGTTCTTTCGCAACAAGGGTGCGTATGTGGTGGGCAAGATCATCAATGGTTACGCCGAGCTGCCGTTTGCGCTGCCCATCCTGCATGGCGACGATGGCCTGCTGTACATCGATGCGGCATTGTTCGGCGAAGACGACCTGCAGATGCTGTTCAGCTTTGCGCGCGCGTACTTCATGGTCGACATGGAAATCCCCAGCGCCTACGTGCAGTTCTTGCGAAGCCTCATGCCGCGCAAGCCGCGGGCCGAGATCTACAACGCCCTGGGCCTGGCCAAGCAGGGCAAGACGCTGTTCTACCGCGACTTCCTCTACCACCTGCGCCACTCCAGCGACCGGTTTCGCATTGCGCCGGGCATCAAGGGCATGGTGATGCTGGTGTTTGATCTGCCAAGCTTTCCGTTCGTGTTCAAGCTCATCAAGGACCACTTCCCGCACCAGAAGGAGACCACGCGCGAGCAGGTCAAGGGCAAATACCTGCTGGTCAAGCAGCATGACCGCGTGGGGCGCATGGCCGATACGCTGGAGTACAGCGAGGTAGCCTTTCCGCGTGACCGTTTTGACGACGCCCTGATTGCCGAGATCGAGAAGTTCGCACCCAGCCAGCTGGAAATCAGTGACCGTGACGGCGACGGCCAGACTGAAGTCATCATCAAGCATCTTTACATCGAGCGGCGCATGATCCCGCTCAACCTCTACCTGCAGGAGGCCTTCGACGCAGGCCTGGCTGACCTTGCGGCGCACCGCCAGATGGAGCGCAGCGTCATTGAATACGGTAATGCCATCAAGGACCTGGTAGCCGCCAACATCTTCCCCGGCGACATGCTCTGGAAGAACTTTGGCATCACCCGCAACGGCAAGGTCGTGTTCTACGACTACGACGAAATCGAATACCTTACCGACTGCAACTTCCGCCGCGTGCCCACACCGCGCAACGAGGAAGAAGAGATGAGCGCCGACGTCTGGTACACCGTGGGCCCCCGTGACGTGTTTCCAGAAACCTTCGCCCCGTTCCTGCTGGGCAATGATGCCGTGCGCGAGGTCTTCCTGCAGCACCACGCCGACCTGCTGGACCCCGCTTTCTGGCAATCCCACAAGGAGCGCATCCTCGCCGGCCAGATGCTGGATGTGTTCCCGTATGACGCAGACCGTCGCTTCCCGCGCGGAAAGCGATCCTGAAGGCTTGAGGCTGCTGCGCCATCAACGCTTCCCCGAACCGCTCTCGAACCACACACCCATTCACTGCACAGGAGCCCTCCATGTCCACATCGCAACAAGACCCTATCGTCATCGTCGGCGCAGCCCGCACCCCCATGGGTTCGCTGCAGGGCGATTTTTCCAGCCTGACCGCGCACGACCTGGGCGGAGCCGCCATCAAGGCTGCCATCGAGCGCGCGGGTGTCGCGCCTGATGCCGTGGGCGAAGTGCTGTTCGGCAACTGCCTGATGGCCGGCCAGGGCCAGGCCCCCGCGCGCCAGGCCGCCTTCAAGGGCGGCCTGCCCAAGGGCGCCGGCGCTGTCACGCTCAGCAAAATGTGCGGCTCGGGCATGAAGGCCGCCATGATGGCGCACGACATGCTGCTGGCCGGCACGCATGATGTGATGGTGGCAGGCGGCATGGAGAGCATGACCAACGCGCCCTACCTGCTGCAAAAGGGGCGCGGCGGGTACCGCCTGGGCCACGACCGCATCTTTGACCACATGATGCTCGACGGCCTGGAAGACGCCTACGAAGCGGGCCGCTCCATGGGCACGTTCGGAGAAGACTGCGCCGCCAAATACCAGTTCACCCGCGAGCAGCAGGACGCCTTTGCCACCGCCAGCGTGCAGCGCGCCAAGGCCGCTACCGAGTCCGGCGCATTTGCTGCCGAGATCGTGCCCGTTACCGTCAAGACCCGTGCCGGCGAGACCGTCGTGTCGGTGGACGAAGGCCCCGGCAAGGTCAAGCTCGAGAAGATCGCTTCGCTCAAGCCGGCCTTCAAGAAGGACGGCACCATCACCGCCGCGTCCAGCTCCAGCATCAATGACGGCGCTGCCGCGCTGGTGCTGATGCGCGCGTCCACGGCCGCAAAGCTCGGCTGCAAGCCGCTGGCCCGCATCGTGAGCCACGCGACCCATGCGCAAGAGCCCGAATGGTTTGCCACCGCACCCCTGGGTGCCACGCAGAAGGCGCTGGCCAAGGCCGGCTGGCAGGTGGGCGACGTGCAGCTGTGGGAAATCAACGAAGCCTTTGCCGTGGTGCCGATGGCGCTGATGAAAGAGCTGGACCTGCCCCACGACAAGGTGAACGTGAATGGCGGCGCCTGCGCGCTCGGCCACCCTATCGGCGCCAGCGGCGCCCGCATCATGGTCACGCTGATCCATGCGCTCAAGGCCCGTGGCCTGACCAAGGGCCTGGCCACGCTGTGCATCGGCGGCGGCGAGGCCACCGCCGTGGCGCTCGAACTCGTCTGACGCCACCGTCCGCGGGCCTGCAGTGGCGCAGCGGGCCTGCCCGCGTGCAGGTCCCCACCTTTTCCTGCAGCATCTTCCAGGACTTCCATGACCTCTCACGCCGACATCGCCACGTTCTGGACCGCCTTTGCCGCGCAGGAGCCCAGCTGGCTCGACCTCTCGCCCGCCGACTGGGTAGAGCAGGCGAACGCCCTGGTCGAAACCCATCTGCCGGGTCTCGCGCTGGAGCTGATCGCCAGCCCCGACCGCGCCGGTGTGGACCTGATCGTCACCGCACAGGGCAGCCTCGAGCTGTTTCCGCTGGCCGCGCAGGTGGCAGCCGCCGCGCCGCCTCTGCGCGCCTACCGCGTGGCTGCGTTGCGTCCGCGCAGCACCGAGCCCGACTTTCCGCTGGGCATGGAGGGCTTCGAGATGTCCACCCGCGACGTGCTGGTCGCACTGCAACAGGATGGCGGCCAGGTGGCGCTGGAGCTGCGGCTGGTCTGCGCCGTGCCGTCCGGCTTTGAAGAGCATGCACAGCACATGGCTTTCATCATGGTGGACCATGTGCTGGGCGAATACGACTTTGCCGTGAAGGTAGGCGCGGTGGACTTTGTGGACGAGGGCCACCACGATCGCGATGCCACCTGGACCGCACTGGCCGACCTGCAACCCGCGTTCGACGCCTTCTGGCTGAACGCACTGGGCCGTACGGGCCTGTTCCCGGAAGGCGACGGGGCCTGGGATGCTCTGGAGCTGCAGTTCGACTGTGCCGTGGATGACGAGGGCAACGCGGTGGATGTCGATACCGACAGCGACGGGGAGGGCCGCGCAGAGACGGGTGCCGTGATGATCAACACCAGTGCCAACGCGGTGGCCATGCGCGCCGACCTGACCTGCGCGCTCACCCTCGACCTGGCGATACCGGATGCCGCTGCGCTGGCCGCGGCCCAGGCGCTGCATGACCAGGCTGCCACGCTGCTGCAGGTGCCGCAGCTGGGCATTCTGGTGCTCACCATGGTGCGGGCGGGCCGCCGGCAGGCGCTGTATTACGTGGCCGATGAAAAGCTGGCCCGGCAAACGCTGGCGCCGTTGCTGCTGCGACAGGAAGCCGCATCGCTGGAAGTGAAGTCTCGCTTCGACCCGGCATGGTCCGGTTACTTTGAGTACGCTGCCTACCTGATGTGAGCAGGTGCCCGTAACCGAAATTCAAGGCATAGCGATGATCGAAACACTGGCCCAGTTGCGCGCCCTGTATGCGGCACCCGCCGAGCGCGCTCGGAAAAAGCAGCAGCCCCGGCTAGACGCGCATTGCCAGCGCTTCATTGCCCTGTCGCCCTTTTGCGTGCTGGCCAGCGCCGGTGCTGCTCAGGGCGCGCTGCTGGACGCATCGCCTCGCGGTGGCGTTCCCGGCTTCGCGCGCACGCCAGACGCCCACACCGTGCTGCTGCCTGACGCCGGGGGCAACAACCGGCTCGATACGCTCACCAATCTGCTGGCCGATCCGCGCATCGGCATGCTGTTCATCATCCCCGGCGTGGACGAAACGCTGCGCGTGAACGGCACCGCCCGGCTGCGCGACGAAGCGGCGTTGACCGACCTGTTTGCCGCCACCGGCCAGCGCCCCCGCCTGGTGATCGAGGTGCGCGTGGCCGAGGCTTACTTGCACTGTTCCAAGGCATTCATGCGGTCGCGGCTGTGGCAGCCTGGCGCGCAGCAAGACCGCGCCGTGCTGCCCAGCATGAACCAGATGATCCACGACCAGCTGGGTCTGACCACTCCGCCTGAGACCGCGGCCGCCATGGCCGAGCGCTACCGGGCCCAGCTGGCGCTGGAGCAACAGCCCGGGACGCCACCATGATGGGCTTGTCACAATCCTATTGCTATGAAAATAATAGCAATGGGGGCAATTGATACCTGGACCAGAGGCTGATTTGATGCCAAAAAGACTGTCTGTACTCATCATCGGCGCCTCGCGCGGCATCGGGCTCGAGCTGGCCCGCCAGACGCTGGCCGACGGCCACCGCGTCATCGCCACCGTACGCCACGATGCTGCGCGCGAGGCGCTGCAGGCGCTGGGCGCCGAAGTGCTCACGCTCGACGTGGCCAATCCCGCCAGCATCAGCGGCCTGGCCTGGCAACTCGACGGTGAAAAGCTCGACCAGGCCTGGTACGTGGCGGGGGTCATCCGCCGGCCCGATGCGCTCACGCCGCCCACGCAGCAGGACTTTGACGCCGTCATGCACACCAACGTGCTGGGCGCCATGCAGGCCCTGCCGCAGGTGGCCCCGCTGGTGGCCGAAGCGGGGGGCGTGTTTGCGTTCCTCTCGTCATCCATGTCGCAGATCGGCAGCGTGCCCGGCAGCGATGCGTGGCTGTACCGTACCAGCAAGGCCGCGCTGAACATGGCGGTGGCCGCGGCCCAGCACAGCTACCCCGGAGCGACGCTCATCACCATCGACCCCGGCTGGGTGCAGACCGACATGGGCGGCGGCAGTGCGCCGCTCTCGGTGCAGACCAGCGTGCACGGCCTGCGTAGCACCGTGGCTGGTGTCACCGCCGCCGACAAGGGCCGCCTGCTGCACCACGACGGCCGCCGCGCATCCCATTGGTAGCCCGCTTTTTTTGCCGAACAACGACTCTGGAGACACCCTCATGCTGCTGACCCAAGACCAGGAAATGATCCGCGACGCTGTGCGCGACTTCGCCCAGACCGAGCTGTGGCCCCACGCCGCCCGCTGGGACAAGGAACACCACTTCCCGAAAGACGCCCACCAGGGCCTGGCCGCGCTGGGCGCTTACGGCATCTGTGTGCCCGAAGAGTTCGGCGGCGCCAACCTTGATTACGTCACGCTCGCACTGGTGCTCGAAGAGATCGCTGCGGGCGACGGCGGCACCAGCACCGCCATCAGCGTGACCAACTGCCCTGTTAACGCCATCCTCCTGCGCTACGGCAATGCACAGCAAAAGCGCGACTGGCTCACGCCCCTGGCGCGCGGCGAAATGCTGGGCGCGTTCTGCCTGACCGAGCCGCATGTGGGCTCCGACGCCTCCGCCCTGCGCACCACCGCCGTCAAACAGGGCGACGAATACGTCATCAACGGCGTCAAGCAGTTCATCACCAGCGGCAAGAACGGCCATGTGGCCATCGTCATCGCCGTCACGGACAAAGGCGCGGGCAAGAAGGGCATGAGCGCCTTCCTCGTGCCCACCAGCAGCGCCGGCTACACGGTGGCGCGTTTGGAAGACAAGCTGGGCCAGCACAGCAGCGACACCGCGCAGATCAACTTCGACAACTGCCGCATCCCCGCCGAAAACCTGATCGGCGCGGAGGGCGAGGGTTACAAGATCGCCCTGGGCGCGCTCGAAGGCGGCCGCATCGGCATCGCCGCGCAAAGCCTGGGCATGGCGCGCAGCGCCTTTGACGTTGCGCTGGCGTATTCCAAGGACCGCCAGAGCTTTGGCACCGCCATCTTCAACCACCAGGCCGTGGGCTTTCGCCTGGCCGACTGCGCCACGCAGCTTGAAGCCGCGCGTCAGCTCATCTGGCACGCCGCCGCGCTGCGCGATGCTGGCCGCCCTTGCCTCAAGGAAGCCGCCATGGCCAAGCTGTTTGCCAGCGAGATCGCCGAGCAGGTGTGCAGCGCCGCCATCCAGACGCTGGGCGGATACGGCGTGGTGAGCGACTTCCCGGTGGAGCGCATCTACCGCGACGTGCGCGTGTGCCAGATCTACGAAGGCACCAGCGACGTACAGAAGATCATCATCCAGCGCGCGCTGGCTTGATAGAAACGCCGGTGAGGGGCATTACCACGCGCGGGGCCCGGGGCAGCCACACCAGCAGCGCTGCGCACGGCCGCCCAGACCGTCGGATTCTTTGCGCGCCATGGATGCTCGCCCTGCCCCTCGCGCGTGAACGGTAAAGATGCAACAGGCCGCCCTCGGGTGACCTGTTGCATTGCGTCATCGCCCTGCTGGTCGCCTGCGATGTCGGTACCGCCACCCGCGCCCTGCTCAGGCCGCGGCCAACCGGGCCTGTGCAGGGCGGCGGCCTGGTGCTGGCGTGCCGGGCACCACATGCTCCAGCTTGAAGCTCGCCACGGCGTTCACCAGGGTGTCCGATTGCTGCTTGAGGTGCGATGACGCTGCCGCCATCTCCTCCACCAGCGCGGCGTTCTGCTGGGTGGTCTGGTCAATCTGGCCCATGGCATCGCTCACCTGCCCGATGCCCGCGGTCTGCTCCGAGGCCGAGTGCCGGATTTCGCTCATCACGGTGGCCACATCGCGGATGCTGGTCACCACCTTGTTGATCGTCTCGCCAGCAGCCATGGCCAGGGTACTACCCTGGTTCACCCGCTCTGCGCTGGTGTGGATCAAGGTCTTGATCTCCCTGGCGGCGTCGGCCGAGCGGCTGGCCAGGGCGCGCACTTCGGTGGCCACCACGGCAAACCCGCGGCCTTGCTCGCCAGCGCGCGCTGCCTCCACCGCGGCGTTCAGCGCCAGGATGTTGGTCTGGAACGCGATCGAGTCGATCACGCCGATGATGTCGGCGATCTTCTGCGAGCTGGTCTGGATGTCCTTCATGGTCTCCACCATGCGCGCCATGGCTTCCCCACCCTCGTGGGCAATGGCCGACGCCCTGGTCGTCATCTGGTGGGCGCCGTCGGCACCTTCGGAGTTCTTCCCCACGGTGGCGGCCATCTGCTCCATCGATGCCGCGGTTTGCTCCAGCGAAGAGGCCTGCTCTTCCGTGCGTGCCGACAGGTCCTGCGTCCCTTGGGCAATCTGGCCGCTCGATGCCGCCACGGCCTCGGCGCTTTCGCGCACCATGTTCACCACCTGGTTCAGGCGGTTGCGCATGGTGTCCATGTTGGCCATCACGCTGCCGGTAGCAATGATGCGACCGTTCTGGTGGGTGAGGTCGCCCTCCGCGATACGCGTCGCTTCGAACGCCAGTTCGTGGGGTTCAGCACCGAGCACGCCCACGATCTTGCGCACGATCACCAGGGCTGCGGCCACCGGTGCAACCACGGCAAACAAACCCAGGCCCAGGAGCGTCGTCAGCGTCGTGGCATTGACCGAAGATGCGTCCGTGTAAGTGTCATTTGCCACCTTCACCTGCAGCTGGATCAGCGCATCCAGCGTCTTTTGCACTGGCGGCGAAAGCTTGCTGATGGCCTTGAATCCCGTGGCCGAGTCCTCAAATTTCTGGCTTCGCAGGGCCTCTGCCGTGGGCTTCTCGGCCTTGTCGCGATAGGTAGCCCATTCATCTTCCATTTGCTTGACGAGCTGTTTTTCATCTGGCGTGAGGAAGGTGGCGGAATATGCCTTCCAGATCTCGGTAGCGCGCTGGGTGTTCGTGTCGTATTCGGCCATCCGGCGCTGCACCAGTGCGGCATCCCGGCTTTCCTGGGCGTCCATCATGATGATGCGGTTGCGGGCGATCAGGTAGCGGATGTCACTCAGCTGCCCCAATGCCACGGTCCTGTCTTCGTAGATGGTCTGCATTGATTCATTCGACACCGTGAGGGCGCGGTACGAGAAAGCGATGCACAGCACCAGCAGCGTGATGACAAGGCCAAAACCGAGCATCAGGCGCTGCGCAGTAGACAGGGAAGAGCGTTGCATGGTGGGCCCTAAGTTGTAGCAATGTCAAATATATCAATTTGATCAATTGTGCGCAAGCGGTCTTCCACCAGTCGTTGCCATTCGCGGCATGTGTGCCAGAGGGGCGTCTGCAGGGCAGTCCATGAAATTCAATATTCATAGCGAAGCGGCCAATTTGGAATAAGTGCTAGAGCCCGTTTTTATCCATTTCCAGCCAGCGAATCAGCAGGTCCTGCAGGGTCTGGGGATCGACCGGCTTGTACAGCACCAGGTAGCCGTCGTCCTGCGCTTCGCGCAGCGAGGGTGTATCAATTTCGCCACTTACCATGGCTCCGCGTGCACCGGGGCAGCGTTCGAGCAAGGCGCGCAACGCAGTGAAGCCACTGCTGCCCTGACCTAGGTGTTCATCACACAGGACCACATCGGGCACGAACCCGGCGTCGAGGTGCTCCCATGCCTGTTGCAGGCCGCTGGCGGTGCGCACATGCAGGCCCCAGCCGTCCAGCAGTGCCATCCAGGCCTGCAGGACCTGGGGCTCGTCGTCCACCACCAGGCAACGTCCGCGCAAGCCAGGTGATGGCGTACCCGCCCGGTCAGGGGCCATCGGCACCACACGGGGAACGATATCTGCGGGCAGCGCCGCGGGCACAGCGATCCAGAAGCAAGAGCCCCGGCCAGAGCGCGAGCGCATGCCTTGCCGTGCGCCCATCAGAGCCACGCAACGCGCCACCACCGCAAGGCCCAGCCCGTGGCCGCCAGGCGCGTCTGCGTGGGCCGTCTCGCCGCGGTAGAAGGCCTCAAAGATGCGCGTCTGCTCCTGCTCGCCAACGCCTGTGCCCGTGTCCCACACGCCCAGGCACCACAGCCCGCCCCGCCGGCGTGCGGCTACCAGAACGCCGCCGTGCGCTGTGTAGCGCAGCGCGTTGTGCACCAGGTTGAACAGCGCCTGCCGCACCAGTGCCGGGTCGGCCCAGAGCAGGGCATCGGGCTGCGCGCGGCGCAGGCGCAGCGCCAGCCCGCGGGCCCGCGCGTCTTCGCCGAACTGCAGGCCCACTTCATCCAGCAGCTGCGCGATGGAAACCGCTGCAGGGCGCGCCTTCATGGTCCCGGACTCGATGCGTGACAGGTCCAGCAGCGTGTTGAACATGTGGTTCACCGAGCGCATGCTCAGGCGCCATTGCTGCAACAGCGGGGCCAGCCGGGCGTCATGCTGACCGTGCAACGCGATGGCTTCAGCCAGCAGGGCCATGGCGTGCACGGGCTGGCGCAGGTCATGCGCAGCTGCGCCCAGAAAATGGTTCTTTTCAGCCAGCGCCTCCAGTGCGGCACTGCTGGCCGCGCGGTAGCGGTCGGCCAGATCACGGCTGCGCTCTTCAAGCACCATCTGGCGCACGAAAAAGCGTTGCACGTTCAGCGAGCTCTGGTAGATGACGATGTTCATCACGACCGCCATGGGCAGCGCAAAGTACCAGTGGTCCGGGAACGCCCAGGGCATGAGCACCAGCCCGCAGGCCATGCCGACGTACTGGGCGCGGTACATCGGCAGGTTGGCGGTCATCTGCACCGCGTTGATGGCAGCAATGCCCATCAGCGTGACGTGCAGCAGCAGCATGAAGTCGTATGTGGCGCCGTCCATCGTCAGCGCCACCGTGGAGGCCAGCGCAAGCCCGTGGCACAGCGCAACCTTTTGCAGGCGCCGCTGCCAGGTGGCCAGCACATCGGCGGCCGTGCGTTCTGCCTGGTCTTGCAGGTAGCGCTGGTGCAGGCGGCGCACGCCCCACAGGGCAGGCACATACAGCGCACTCCATGCCAGAAGCCCCGCGGGGTTGCCGCCTTGCCATGCAAACAAAAGCGCGAACAGCATTCCAATGAAGGGCATTGCCAGCACACCGACCCGCAAGCGAGTGAAGGACGCGGTGAGCAGCCGCACTCGCCCTTCGTCGCTAGGAGTCTCTTTCTCGGGCGGGTCTGAAGCGGTGTCGGACACGGGCGTTGTCATGGTGGCATATTCTGGGTGCGCGCGAAGGCACCACTTGCCGGTCCGATGGCTTTGCAGCCCCTTCGGTCGGCAGCCATGGCTCAGTCTTCCGACTGCCGTGCGAGCCACTTCCGCAGCAGTGCATGCAGCGCCAACACATCCACCGGTTTGCTCAGCACCAGATAGCCCTGCGCCTGTGCGGCAGCCAGCTCGGGTGCGTCCAGTTCGCCGCTCACCATGGCACCGCGTGCGCGCGGGCAACGTTCCAGCAGAGCGCGCAATACGTCAAAGCCGCTATCGCCGCTGCGCAGGCGCTGGTCGCAGAAGATCGCGTCGGGCACAAAGCCTGCATCGAGGGCTGCCAGGGCCGCGGCTGCATCGCTGGCGGTACGGGTCTCCAGGCCCCAGCTGGCCATCATGGACGACCACGCGCGCAGCACATGGGGGTCATCGTCCACCACCAGGCACCGCCCAGTCAATGGGCTGAAGGGCGTGGAACTCGACGCTCCAGTGGCCTGATCCTGCGGCGTGTCTGGCGCTGCGGCCAGCAGCAGCCAGAAGCAGGAGCCGCGGTCGGGCCGCGAGCGCATTCCGTGCGACGCGCCCATCAGCTCTGCGCACCGCGCCACCACGGCCAGCCCAAGCCCGTGCCCCGCTTGGTGCAAGGGCGCAGTGTGGGCCGGGCGGTAAAAGGGCTCATAGATGCGGGCGTGGTCTTCCGGCGCCACGCCCAGGCCGGTGTCCCACACTTCCACGCACCAGCAGTTGCCGCGCCGGCGGGCCGCCAGCAGCAGGCCGCCGCGCCCGGTGTATCGCAAGGCGTTGTGTACCAGGTTCACCAGCGACTGGCGCAGCAGCACGGGGTCTGCCAGCACGGTGGCGCCCCCGGCCGGCACGCGCACCCGGAGCGCCAGGCCCAGCCCGGCGGCCTCCTCTCGGAAGAGCTGCGCCATGTCGCCCAGCAGGGGGGGCAGTGCGACGGGCACCAGGCGTTCAGGCAACGCCCGGTTTTCGATGCGCGACAGGTCCAGCAGCGCATTGAACATGAGGTGCACCGACTGCACGCTGTGGCGCAGGTCCTCCAGCGCGGGCGTGAGCGCAGGGTCGTGGTTGCGCTGGCGGATGGCCTCGATCTGAAAGCCCATGGCGTGCACTGGCTGGCGCAGGTCGTGGCTCGCAGTGCGCAAGAACAGGTTTTTGTCCGCCAGCGCGGCCTCGGCCTTTTCATGGGCCAGGCGCGCCTGCCGGGCCAGGTGGAGGCTTTCTTCTTCCAGTCGCACCTGCTGCACAAAAAAGTTGTTCGCCACCACTGCGTGGCGGTACAGCGCAATCAGCAGCAGCAGCGACACCGGAATGATGAAGCGCCAGGGCGAGGCATCGCCGCCCCCCGCATCGCCCGGGCCGTGCATGAGCGAAGGCCACTGCATCAGCACCACCGGCAGCACCACAGTGGCCACGCCCCAGCCCAGTCCGTACATGCGCAAAAACATGCCGACCGAGGGCAGCTGAAACGTGGCGTTGCCCACAATCACTACCGCCAGCGTCACATGCAGCAGCAGGATGAAGTCGTAGTGCGCCCGGCCCGGCGTAGCCACCACGATGGCGCCCAGCGCCGCCAGCCCCAGCGCGTGGATGAGGCTGGTGGCCCGTACACGGGGCCGCCATTGCGCCAGCCACTGTGCGTCGTCCTGCACCTGGGGTACCTGCCTGCTGTGGCGCAGCCGCCGCGCCTGATGCCACACGGCCAGCGCGGCCACCGTGTACAGCGCCGTCCACAGGCCCAGCCCCAGCGGATCGCGCCCCAGGCCCTGGAACCACATGGTGAGCGGCGCCCCCAGCAGCGGCATGGCGCAGATGCTGAGCACCAGCCGCTGGTGCGTGAGCTCCAGCATGCGCACATGGCCGCGCTCGCCCAGCTCGCTGCCGTCCAGCGGGCGCGGAAACCAGCGGCGCCAGAACGATGTGTCCATCACCGAATGCCCCGTGCAGGGCCATGGGCCGCCGCACGCGGCCGCGCTTCTTCCCTTGCCAGCGGTGCTGTGACCTGCACTCCGCCCGCTGCGCGGGGCGAGCCTGCCCACGGCAGGAATGCGCACAAAAAGGATGGCCCCCCCCGCATCTCAGTCGACCGGGGTCGGTGGCAGCACCAGCCGGCGCCCGCGCAGCTGCGTGATGGCTTCCACCCGCGTGCGGGCACCCAGGCGCTGCAGGATGGCGCTCATGTGTTCCTTGACAGTGCTTTCAGACAGGTCGAACTGCAGCGCGATCCGCTTGTTGGGCAGGCCCTGCAGCACCAGCGCCAGGACCTCGCCCTGACGCACCGAGAGCCCCAGTTCTGCGGGCGTCACGGGCATGTCGCGGCTGCGGGCAGGTTGCCCGTGGGCCGCGGCTGGCGGCATGAACCACGCCAGGCCACCCAGCAGCGCTTCCACTGCCTGCGCAAACACCTCTGGCGGCGCCTGCTTGTGGATGAAGCCGTGCGCCCCGGCCTGCCGCACCCGGTCTGCCACGGCGGGGTCGTCATCCCCGCTGATCACGGCCAGTGCCGTGCCGGGGCACAGGGCCCGCACCTGGGCCACCAGCTCCAGACTGGCGCCGTCGGACAGCCAGAAATCGATGAGCGCAATAGCCGGTGGGCCGCGCTCTGCGACCAGCGGTGCAAATTCCTGTGCGTGGCTCGCCACCACGACTTCCAGGTACGGCAGCCGCGCACGCAGGAATTCGGCAGCGCCGCGCGCCACCAGTGGGTGGTCGTCAAGAATCAGTGCATACGAAGACATGGCGTTACCGGTGGCGGGACGGTGCGGCCCGGAATGGGCCCTGTGAGCCAGGGCAAATTCTGCCAAGTGTGCCCCGGGGAGGGTGGCGCGCAAACCCTACCCCGGTAGGGTTACGCGCAGCATCATGCACTGCACAGAATCCGCCCTTCTTCACGACAAGGAGGTTTCTGTTCATGACCCATCCAAGAACGCCTGGCCGCGGGCGCCGCGCCCGGACCGCCTTCCGGTGGACGCCGGTGGCCGTGGCTGCCGTCCTGCTGGCCGGCTGCGGTGGCGGCGATGACGGCGGCAACGGCACCACACCACCCCCCTCGGCTGGCGCTTTCACCATTGGCGGCACGGTGGCTGGCCTGGGCAGCGGCAAGACGCTGACGCTGCAGAACAATGCGGGCGACGACCTGGCAGTCAGTGCCAACGGCTCGTTCGTCTTCGTCACCCGGCTCGACAGTGGCGTGGCGTATGCCGTCACGGTCAAGACGCAGCCGGCTGGCCAGCGCTGCGCCGTGGCGCAGGGCAGCGGCAGGGCCACGGCCAACGTGGTGGACGTGCAAGTGCGCTGCGAAAACCTGCCTGCTGCCACGTACACCGTGGGCGGCTCGGTGGCGGGCCTGGCGGGCGGCACCGTGGTGCTGCAGAACAATGGCGGCGATGACCTGGCGCTGGCCGGCAATGGTGGCTTCACCTTTGCCACGCCGCTGGCCGGTGGCGCGGCCTATGCCGTCAGCGTGCGCACGCAGCCTGCCGGGCAGGCCTGCACGGTGCGCAACGGCGCGGGCACGGTGTCTGCCGCCAACGTCGGTTCGGTCGAGGTGAGTTGCGGCACGGTGGTGGCGCTGCCCGAGGGCGACTGGAAGCAGGAGTTCTGCAGCCAGGTGCGGCCAGGCCAGTGGGGGCGCTCGCTGTGGCGCATCACGCGCCAGAGCGACACCCGTGTGACCGCACAGATCGGCGCAGCCACGTACAGCGACGCCAGCTGCTCGGGCGCCGGTGTGGTGGCCGGGCCGCTGAGCGATGTGGGCACGGTGGTGTTCGACCGCAATGGCAGCACGGCAACACTCACCGCGTTCTGGGGCTTGTGGACCCAGCCATCGGGGCTGACATCGCGCGCGGTGTGGGCACGCACGGGCTCGCGCCTGTGCATCGTGAGTGACCAGACCCCCACGGTGTTCCCGACCGCGGCCAGCGTGGAGAGCTATACCAACACCATCATCCCCAACAGGATCTGCTACACGCAGAACTGACAGCCGGCGCTCCTGCCCTGGCAGGTCCGACCGGCCAGGGTGGGGACAGCGGGGCATAGCTGCAGGGGATCGAGCCGCGCCGCGCTGGCGCGGTGGTGGTTCACCCGATGAAAGACGGTGTGACCCGCTCCCGGCCTGCCTGCGTCAGACCAGCGATGTTGATGGCTGCGCCGGGGCGAGGCCCCCCACCCGCAGCACCACCGTGCCCACCTTGCGCCGGCTTTCCACGCGGGCATGGGCCTGGCGAAACTCGGCCCAAGGGAATACGCTGTCGATGACGGGTATGAATTCGCCGCGAGCGGCCAGCGCAGCCAGTTCGGCCACATCGGACGCGCGCTCCTGCGCAGGCCCTGCCATCACGCGCAGCCCGCGCGAGCGGCCCAGCAAGGGCGCCCGCATGAGGTCGCCCAGACCTGCTGCCAGCAGCAGAAGGCGCCCGCCCGGGGCCAGCACGCCCAGCATGTCGTCGATCGGGAAAGTGCCCACGCAGTCCACCACCACGTCGTAGCGCTCGCCCAGCGCCGTGAAGTCATGCCGCGCCGGGTCGATGGTGTGAAGCGCACCCAGCCGTTGCATCAGAGGCGCATGGACGGCATTGCACACCG
The DNA here is from genome assembly GCF_051942715.1 of Acidovorax sp. BL-A-41-H1. Lineage (NCBI taxonomy): Bacteria > Pseudomonadati > Pseudomonadota > Betaproteobacteria > Burkholderiales > Comamonadaceae > Acidovorax > Acidovorax sp. BL-A-41-H1. The sequence goes on from NZ_JBPVJQ010000006.1 coordinate 20,934, forward strand.
CCGTCACCCTTGCCCCCTGGTTGCGCGCCAGCTGCACCGCGGCCGAGCCCACCGTGCCGCTGGCGCCGATCACCAGCACATGCTCGCCCGCATTCAAACTGGCACGGCGGTAGTAGTGCAGCATGGTGCTGCCGCCAAAGCACAGCGCCGCTGCCTGCTCGCAACCGAGCTGGGGTGGCGTGGGCGCTACCGGCCCGTATTCGTCCATGCACAGGTATTCGGCATGGCAGCCCATGCGTGACCCTGTAAAGCCAAACACCCGGTCCCCCGGCCTGAAACGGCATGCCAGCACGCCGGTGTCTTCCACCACACCCGCAAATTCAGTGCCCAGCACCGGTTGCCGCGGCCGGCGCAGGCCCAGCGCAAGGCGGCCCAGCGGACCAAAGCCTGGAGGCAGATGCAGTGCGCGCACGCGCCAGTCGCCGCTGTTGACCGTGGTGGCCACCAGGCGCACCAGCAGCTCGTGGCTGCCGGGCCGGGGCATCGGGCGCTCTGCCCATTGCAGCGCCTCGGGCGTACCGTAGCGCGTGCACTCGATCACCTTCACGGTGGTACGGTGCTGCAAGAGGAGAGGGCCGAGCCGGTCATTTCGGTCATTGCGCCAGCGCGTCGGCGGTAGCGGCATCCAGCCGCCCGCTCTGCGGCAGGCCCTTGTCCTTCTGGAAGGCGCGCAGCGCTGCGGCCGTGCGCTGGCCCATGGCACCGTCGGGCGTGCCCGTGTTGTAGCCCAGGGCGTTCAGCCGGGCCTGTGCGTCGCGCAGTGGCATAGCCACGCCAGCCTGTGCGCCGGCGGCTGTACGGGCGGCCGATGTCTGCGCCGGTGGTGCAGCGCCATCCACAGCCAGCCGGCCGCCGCCACCCAGGCCCTGGCCGCGCACGCTCTGGGCCTTGTAGTTGCGCAGGGACACGACCATCTGGTTGAACGCATCCATGAAGGCCGCGGCAATGACCTTGCCCTCGGCCGTGTTGGAGTAGCCACCCATGCGCGCGCCGCCCGAGCCGCCCATCAGCTGGCCCATGGCCCCAAAGTCGGTTTTCGATGCGCTGCCTTCCGAGGCCGCCACCTGCACGCCCGAGCGGTTGTCGATCAGCGTGAGCAGTGCGCTCGCCTCCTTGGTGTTGAGGCTGCCGCCAATCACGGCCAGCAGGCCGCCCGCGCGCCCGCCCACCAGGCCGCCCAGCGATGCCGAGGCACCCCCGGCGTTGTTGTTCTGGAACACGATCTCGGGCGACAGGCCGTAGTCGGACGCCACCACCTGCCCCTGGCCAAACTGGCTGCCCTGGCGCATCTCGCCCGACTGCATCAGTGCGCGCTCGCGCGTCATGGCGTTCATGCCCGCGGCGCCGCGCTCCACCACCACAAAGCAGTTCGATTGCTGCACCAGCAGGCGCAGCAGGTTGGCAGTGGGCGGCAGGCGGTACTGGTCGCGCAGGATGGTGTACCAGCCGGCCTGCTGGTTTTCGATCAGCGATACGGTGCCCAGCGGGCTTTCGCAGCGCTCCAGCGCATCGCTGGCGTTGGCATTGGCGGCACCGGCCGCACTGCCCGTGGCCACGGTCTTGGCCTCGGCGCTGCCCATGCGCATGTTGGTGGTTTCGCAGCCACTGAGCAGCAGCGCAGCGGCCACGGCAGTGCCCACCGCGCACAGGCGCAGCGGGGCGAAAGAACGGGGTGAAGACGCAGCGGATACAGCGGGCTGCGGGCCCGCGGGAAAGGTGGTGGTCATGGTGGCGGGATGGGCTGCAAGCACAGCGAAAGGAAGGAACACAAAGTCCTGATCTTTCGCCGTGCCACCCGCACCCGGCAACCCGACTGAAGTAGGGTGCCGGCTGCCACTCACCCGGCCCGCTGCCCGCTACGGCGCCTGGCGGCGGCGTCAGCTGCTGCTGGACAACGCCGCGCCTTGCAGCTGCGCCAGCGTCACGAACTCCAGCGCGCGCGCATGCGTGCATTCCAGGACCACGGGCGGCGCCACACCGGCCTCGTAGGCTTCCTTCCATCGCAGGGCGCACAGGCACCAGCGGTTGTTGGGCCGCAGCCCTGCAAAACGGTATTCAGGCCGGGGGGTGACCAGGTCGTTTCCACGCGAGAGCGAAAAATCCAGAAACTCCTGCGTCATGCGCGCACAGATCACGTGGGTGCCGTGGTCGTGCTCGTCGGTGTTGCAGCAGCCGTCGCGGTAGAACCCGGTCAGCGGGTCGTAGGAGCAGGGCATCAGCATGGTGCCCAGAACGTTGAGTGCAGTCATGTCAGGTCGCAGGAGTTGGGGTTGAGATCAGGGATTCTTGCTGTGGGCGCATGACCGGTCAGCCATCCGCTCCGCGGCGGCGCAGCACCACCGTGATCTGACCATTGGTCTCGATGGTGGCGCGCTCCACCTCGTGTGCGTGCAGGCAGCCGCCCGCGCGCAGGGCTGCCTCCAGATCGTCGCGGGTCAGCAGCTCTTTGCGCATGACCGCCTGGTTCAGCTCGCCCTGGTGGATCAGCACCTGGGCCTTGCCATCCACCCAGCGCCCGACGCGCGGAAAATGGAATGCCAGCCGTGCCAGCGCCACATGCAGCAGCATCAGCGTGCTGGCCGACACCAGCCCGCCCACCAGCGAGTTGTCGCCCGCGTTCATCGAGTTTTGTACTGCGTTTGAAAGGATCAGCAGCAGGATCAGGTCAAACGGCTCGTACTGCACCGTCTGCCGCTTGCCCGACAGGCGCAGGAACACCAGCAAAAACAGGTACACCACCACGCCGCGCAGCACAAACTCCCACCACGGCACACTCATTTGCCACATTGCAAGGTTCCTCGTTGGATGCTTGGGTCGGGCCAGTCTACGGTGCGCGGCCTGACCCTGGTGCGCTGAGCGAGAATCCGGGGCAATTTCCCGCCCGGTCCCTGCACGGTGCGCCTTCACTGCCGGATGGCCCGGCGGGCACCGTCAGCTTCCGCCCTTACCGAAAGTACCCGCACCATGCAACGCCGCCAGTTCGTCCACACCAGCCTTGCGGGGGCGCTGCTGTGCGCTAGTGCTCAACACGCCCGGGCCCTGTCGCTGGGCGATCTCACCAACGCCGATGCGTCCAGCGGGGTGAAGGCCGCGCTGGGCCAGGGTGCGCAGGCGGCAGTGGCGCTGCTGGGCCGTACCGACGGCTTCCTGGGCAACCCGCAGGTGCGCATCGGCCTGCCCGGCTATCTGCAGGACGCGGCCAAGGTGCTCAAATCAATGGGGCAGGGGCGGCGGGTGGATGAGCTCGTCACCGCCATGAACCGCGCCGCCGAAGAGGCTGTGCCCATGGGCAAGGACCTCTTGGTCAAGGCCGTGCAGAACATGACCGTGACCGACGCCAAGAACATCCTCATGGGGGGCAGCACGTCGGTGACGGCGTTCTTCGCCGAGAAGACGCGGCTGCCACTGGGCGAGCGCTTTTTGCCCGTGGTCAACCAGGCCACCGAGAAAGTGGGCCTGACGCAAAAGTACAACGCCGTGGCCGGCAAGGCCGCGGGCTTCGGTCTGCTCAAGCCTGAAGAAGCCAACCTGGCCCAGTACGTCACCGGCAAGACGCTGGACGGCCTGTACTTCATGATCGGCGAGGAAGAGCGCCGCATCCGCCAGGACCCTGCAGGGGCCGGCAGCGCCATCGTGCGCAAGGTGTTTGGCACGCTGCGCTGACATCGCGCGCTCCCCGTTCCTGCCCCTTCCTTGCTCAGCCCGACCATCCCACATGCGATCCAGCCTCGCCAGCGCCACTGCTGCGCAACCCTGCCCCTGCGGGCGCCTGCATGGCAGCGGCAGCCGTGCCCGGCCGCTGGCCTATGCCGACTGCTGCGGCCGCTATGTCGACAGCGCCGTGGCGCCGGTCTCGCCCGCAGTGCCTGATGCGCCTGCGGCGGGCGCACCCGACGCCGAAAGCCTGATGCGTTCGCGCTACACCGCCTTTGTGCTGCAGCGCGCCGACTACCTGCAGGCCACCTGGCACCACACCACCCGCCCGGCTACGCTCGACTTTGAGCCCGGGGCCAGGTGGCTTGGCCTCACGGTGCGCAGCCACCGCCCCACCGGCGACGACCGCGCCGAAGTGGAGTTTGTGGCCCGCTACCGGGTGGGCGGCCGCGCGGTGCGCCTGCATGAGCGCAGCCGGTTCGTGCGCGAAGCGGGACAGTGGCTTTATGTAGATGGCGACCAGATGGACTGACTGCCAGTGCCAGTGACGCGGGCCCGCAGCGGCCCATGCACCCGGATGGCGTCTGGATAGCGCCTGGAGTGGCCCTGCAGGCACTCTCAGGCCCGTTTTTGAATGAAAAGTGCCTGTAGCGCTTGTTCTATTTGCCCTTAATGCTATGAAATTTGAAGCAATCCTGTTTGACTGCGATGGCGTGCTGGTGGACAGCGAACCCATCACCAACGGCGTGCTGTGCACCATGCTCAACGAAGCTGGCTGGCCCATCAGCCCGGCGCAGTGCATGGAGATCTTCATCGGCAAAACCGTGCGCAGCGAGGCCGCCCGCATCGAGGCCCACACCGGCCGCCCGCTGACGGATGCATGGATGGCCGAGTTCTACGCGCGCCGCAACACCCGCCTGGCCGACGAGCTGACCGCCATCGCCCACATCCACCCCGCCATCGAGCGCGTGCATGCGCACCACGGCGGGCGCATTGCCTGCGCATCGGGGGCAGACCGCTACAAGGTCGAGCTGCAGCTGGCCAAGGTGGGGCTGGCACCGTACTTTGAAGGGCGCATCTTCAGTGGCCATGAAATGCCCGCCACCAAGCCCGCGCCCGACGTGTACCTGGCCGCCGCTGCCGCCCTGCAGGCCAACCCCGCCCGCTGCGCCGTGGTGGAAGACACCGTCACCGGCGTGATGGCAGGCGTGGCCGCTGGCGCCACGGTGTATGCCTATGCGCCGCTGGGCCATGGTGAACCGCTGGTGGCGGCGGGCGCTGCCCACGTGTTTGCCAGCATGGCCGACCTGCCCGCCCTGCTGGGCTGCTGACCTGGAGACATCGCGATGACCCGCGCACGCATGGACCGGTTTCCAAGAATGGTGGCCGCACTGGCGCTGGTGCTGGCGGCGGCCTTGCTGGCGGGCTGCGCGTCGGGCAAGCCATGGATCAACGAGCCCCTGCCGCCCGAAGAGCAGAACCTGCCCGTGCGCAAGTCCGAGCGTGACCCGACCATGCTGGTGGCCATCACGCTGTCGGGTGGCGGTGCGCGGGCTGCGGCCTTCGGCTTTGGCGTGCTGACCGCCATGCAGGAAACGCGCTACCAGTGGAACGGCGAAGAGACCACGCTGCTGGACGCCACTGATGTGGTGAGCGGCGTATCGGGCGGGAGCATCGTGGCGGCCTACCTGGCGGCTCACGGCATCGACGGCCTGCCCCGGTTCGAGCAGGAGTTTCTGCGCGACAACTTCCAGAACAGCCTGATCACCCAGGCCCTGCGCCCGGGCAACCTGCTGGACCTGACCTCGCCCTGGCTGGGCCGCTCGCACCTGCTGGCGCGGCGGCTGGACGACCTCTACAAGGGCATGACCTTTGGCGACGTGGAGCGGCGCCCGCGCCACCCGCAGCTGTTCATCACCGCCACCGACATGTCGCTGGGCGCGGGCTTCGAGTTCACCTGGGAACAGTTTTCACTGATCTGCTCGGACCTGCGCAGCGTGCCGCTGTCGTTTGCGGTGGCGTCTTCATCGGCCGTGCCCCTGCTGCTCAGCCCCATGACGCTGCGCAACTACGCCGACCGCTGCCCGCCCCGGCAGCTGCCGCCGCGCGCCGCTGCGGCCGGTGCACCGGCCGACTACCGCGCCCGCCTGTACCGCGCGCACGAGCTGAGCTACACCGACGCCAAGAGCAAGCCCTACATCCACCTGGTGGATGGCGGCCTGGCCGACAACCTGGGCGTGCAGCGCCTGCTGGACCGCGCCCTGGCCGGCGGGGGCCTGCGCCAGACTTTCAGCGAGGTCGGCATACCTCCCGCCACCATCCGCAAGCTGGTGCTGATCACCGTGAATGCCGAGCGCGACCCGTCCGAAAGGATCGAGATGAGCGACCAGGTGCCCAACATGGCGCAGGTGGTGGACGCGTTGCTGTTCGGCTCCGGCGCCCGCGCCACGCGCGAGACGCAGGAGTTTCTGCGCGACATTACCCGCCAGTGGCGCCAGGCGCTGGCCTCTGGCGGCGCCACCGGTACGGACGCCTTCGCACCCGATGCCGAGATCCACGTCATCCCCGTCAACCTGCGCGACGCGCCGGACGACGTCGCCCGCCGCCGCCTGCTGCAAGTGCCCACGGCGTTCTCCATCACGCAGGATGAGGTCACTGATCTGATTGCCGCCGGCGGCAGCGTGCTGCGCAATGCGCCGGAGTTCCGGGCGCTGCTGCAGTCGCTGGAGCAACGCCCTGTGTCGCCAGCGGGGCTGCAGGCCATGGACTGACAGAGGCACACGCACAAGGAATCGCTGCCAACTGCACCCCGTCTGCTCTCAGGGCCGCACATCAGGCGCCGGTGTGTCCGGCACGTCCTGCTCGTCTGCCGCCTGCAACTGTGCCGCCATCGCCCGCTGGTATCCGGGCCGCTGCTGCAGCCGCTGCCAGTACGCCTGCGTGGCCGGGCCAAACTGCTCGTTCAGTTTCAGGTGCTGGGCCAGCAGCAGCGCATACCCCACCGCCACATCCGCCGCCGTGAAGCGGCCCGCGCACAGGTACTCGCCTCGCTGCAGCGCCGTCTCTACCGCCCGCAGCCTTGCCAGAAACCAGCGGCTGTAATCCTCCACCACCTGCGGCTGCTGCCGCTCTGCAGGCTCAAAGCGGCCATAGCGCAGCACCAGCGTCTGCGGAAACGTCAGTGTGGCATCGCTCATGTGCAGCCAGTTCAGGTACGCCCCGTAGGCCGGGTGGGTGGGCGCCACATCCAGCCCCGCATCCGGGTGCGTGGCTGCCAGGTACTGGCACATCGCCGCCGATTCGGTCATGCGCACATCGCCCTGCACCAGCAGCGGCACCGTGCCCAGCGGGTTCTCGTCCAGAAACCACCGGGCCTTGGCACGGGGCGGGAAGGGCAGCATGTGCAGGGTGTACGGGAGTTGCAGCTCTTCGAGCATCCACAGGGGGCGGAAGGAGCGAGCGCTGATGCAGTGGTGGAGGTGGAGCATGGGAATAGTTGCGTTCTCGAGGTGATTTTCCGTACCGCTTATTGGGGAGCTTGCGTCGGCGCCTTCCCGATGTACTGCCTTACGGCGGCAGTGCTGATCACTTATTCAGCCGGCTTCCAACAATGATTTCCAACCCACGAACAGACAGAAAAGTGCCCAAGAAAACCATTAATGCGATGCTGGCATGCAGGCCTAGGATGCTGTGAACAAACTGTAGCGTGCGCGTTGATATTGTTCCGAGAGAAATTTCGTATCCGATATATATCAATACGCCGCCCACAACGACTATGCCAGGGGCCAAATCCTTCAGTCGTGGCCTGTTGTTCTCCACATGCCGGTATTGGAGATCTCGCTTGGTCGAAGACTCATCGGCAAGGTACTTCTTTGCCAGCAGGTCCTTATGTCGGAGCAGCCAATAAACTGTCAGAAAGGTGGTTGTGAATGTGGCTGCAGTTGTGGTCACAACGAAGCTTGATAGGAACCCAAGATAAAGGGAAACCGATAGGCATAACCAAAGTATCGTTCGGACGCGTGTAAAGAGGTGCATAGGGCAAAAACAATACAGATGAAGGGCAAATTGGGTTGCCTGCAAGGCGAAGGCGCCTACATTCTCTTCGTGTTGCGAAACTCTGCCGGTGATTGCCCCGTCCACCCTCTGGACGCCCGGATAAAACTCTTCTCGTTCTCGAACCCCGCCGCCGCCTCCTCCACCTGATTGATAGGGCGTTGCGTACGGTGCAGCAACTCCACCGCGCGGGTGCGGCGCACTTCGTCCTGTGGGTTCTGTAGCGTGGCCCCTTCCTCCTTCAGCTTCCGGTGCAACGTGCGCGGCGACGCATGCAGCAGCGCAGCCAGTGATTCGGCACTGTATTGGGACAGGGCGTGTACGGGCTGGCCCGACTGGCAGTCGCGGCGGTATCGCAGCACAGTCAGGTGCCGGGCGTGCTGCAGCATCTATCGTGGGGTCTGTTCGCCCCGGCGCTGATGCAATGCTGGCGGTGGGGCATGGGCAGGGAAGGCTGATGAGGCTGATGAGGCTGACGGGGATATCGCCAGAGTCTAGAGGGCTACCTACACGCCACCCGGTTTGCATCCGGTCTCGCACGGCCGCGCCGCTTCGCGCCCGCTGCTCTTGCTCAGGCAGGCGCCTGACGACGCACCCAGTCCTGCAGGGCCTCGCCGCCGCCGATCAACCTGCCATTGACGAAAAGCTGCGGAACCGTGCGAGCGCCAGCGATGGCGCCCAGCGCGCGGGTGCGGATGCTGTGCGGCAGGTCCACCTCGGCAAAGGTGATCCCGGCGTCGTTCAGTGCATTTTTCGCCGCGGTGCAGAAAGCGCAGCCTTCGCGTGTGAGCAGTGCCACCTCGTCAGGCTGCTTTGCATCCTTGTTGACGTAGTGCAGCAGCGTGTCGGCATCCGACACCTCGAACGGATCGCCAGGCGCGTCGGGTTCGATGAACATCTTCTCGACCACTCCGTCCCGGACCAGCATCGAGTAGCGCCAGGACCGCTGGCCGAAATTCAGGTCGCTCTTGTCCACCAGCATGCCCATCTGACTGGTGAACGCTCCGTTGCCATCCGGCAGCAGAAAGACGTTGCTGCATTCCTGGCTCCTGGCCCATTCCTCCATGACAAAGGGGTCGTTCACGGCAACGCAGACGATCTCGTCCACCCCGTTCTCGCGAAAGACGGGAGCCAGTTCGTTGAAGCGGGGCAGGTGGGTGCTGGAGCAGGTCGGCGTAAAGGCGCCCGGCAGCGAAAAAACGGCCACCGTGCGGCCCTTGAAGAGCGCCTCAGTGCTGGTTTCCTTCCAGTCGCCGTCGGCGCGGTAACGGAACCTGACTTGTGGAACGGGTTGGCCCTCGCGGGACGCAGGTTGGGTCATGGGCGGCTTTCGGTGGGATCGGGCCGCATCTTCCGGGCAACGACCGCCTCCAGCTGTAGGCCATGGGCTGAATGCGCGGCATTTTTGCCCTACATCCGGGGTCAACCTTGCTCCACCGTGCCTCCGCTGCCCCCTCCCAAGCGCCGAAACTCCGCAGGCGACTGCCCCGTCCACCCCCGAAACGCCCGGATAAAACTTTTCTCGTTCTCAAAGCCCGCCGCCTCCGCCACCTGCTTGATCGGCCGCTGCGTGCGGTGCAGCAGCTCCACCGCACGCGTGCGGCGCACGTCGTCTTTCAGGCCCTGCAGCGTGGCGCCTTCTTCCTTCAGCTGGCGATGCAATGTGCGCGGCGACACATGCAGCAGCGCGGCCAGTGATTCGGCGCTGTGCTGCGGCAGAGCGTGCGCGGGCTGGCCTGGCAGCGGCACCGCCAGCAGCTGGCGCACGCGTTGCACCAGCAGGCGGTCGCGGCGGTAGTGCAGCACCGTAAGCGGCAGGGCGTGCTGCAGCATCTGGCGCAGGGCCTGTTCGTCGCGGCGCAGGGGCAGGTGCAGGTAGCGGGCGTCAAAGTGCAGGGCGGTGCGCGGCGCGTTGAAGGCGGCCGGGCTGCGGAACAGCACGGCGTATGCATCGGCATGGGGAGGCGCGGCAAATGCAAATTCGGCTGCGATCAGCGGAATGCGCGAGTCCACCATCCAGCACGCCAGGCCGTGGGCATTGCGCAGCACCGACACCAGGCAGAACTCGCGCAGCGGGCCCAGGTCGCGCGCCTCGGTGATCGTCACTGTGGCGGTGTCGCCGGTGGTGGTGAGGTGCAGCGTAATGTCATCCGCCAGCAAGCCGTGGTGGCGGCACCAGCGGGCCAGGGCCACCTGCAGCGTGGGCGAGCTGATGGATGCGCGCGCCAGCATGCCGTAGCTGCCCCAGGGCAGGCGGCGGCTGAACCAGCCCAGGGCCTCGTCGTCCAGCTCCTGCATGGCGGCGTCGGAGATCTGCTCCATCTGCCAGGCAGTGATGCGTGCGCTGTCGTCCTGCAGCAGCTGCGGCGCGATTTGTGCCTGGGCCAGGGCGCGTGCGGGGCTCAGGCCGCGCTGCGCGTAAGCCAGTGCGATGGCGCGCACGAAGGCTATCGGCGTAGCAGCAGGTGCGGCGGACGTGGCAGCTGGGGCTGCCGAGGGTGAGGGCAGGCGGGTGTGGGGCGGGGCGGGCGGTTTCACGCCGCAGAGTGTGCCAGCCGTGGCACGATTTGCAACCATTGTGGCAACCTCTCCGGGGTGCAGGCTTCTATGCTTGCAAACCGGCGCCCGAGACCCCCGTGGCCGGGCCGATGGCAAAGCCAAGGAGATAACACCCGTGACGAGTGCAGCCATAACCCACTCCGCCCCCCCCGTGGACAGCCACGCCCGTGGCGCCACGGATGTGCCCCTGATCGAGCAGACCATCGGCGCATTCTTTGCCGACATGGTGGCCCGCCAGCCCGACCGCGAGGCGCTGGTCAGCGTGCACCAGGGCCGCCGCTACTCCTACGCCCAGCTGCAGGCCGAGGCGCACCGCCTGGCCAGCGCATTGCTGGGCATGGGCCTGCAGCCCGGCGACCGCGTGGGCATCTGGTCGCACAACAACGCCGAATGGGTGCTGATGCAGCTGGCCACCGCGCAGGTGGGCCTGGTGCTGGTCAACATCAACCCGGCGTATCGCACGTCGGAGGTGGAATACGCGCTGAACAAGGTGGGCTGCAAGCTGCTGGTGACCATGGCGCGCTTCAAGACCAGCGACTACCTGGGCATGCTGCGCGAGCTGGCGCCCGAGTGGGCGCACGGCACACCCGGCCAGCTGGAGTCGCAACAGCTGCCCCTGCTCCATACGGTGGTGTGGATCGACGAAGCCGGGCAGGGTGCCGACGAGCCGGGCCTGCTCCGCTTTAGCGACCTAATCGCACGCGGCAACGCCGCCGACCCGCGCCTGGCCCAGTTGGCAGCCACGCTCAAGGCTACCGACCCCATCAACATCCAGTTCACCAGCGGTACCACGGGCTTTCCCAAGGGCGCCACGCTCACGCACCGCAACATCCTCAACAACGGGCTGTTCATCGGCGAGTGCATGAAACTCACGCCCGACGACCGCCTGTGCATCCCCGTGCCGCTGTACCACTGCTTTGGCATGGTGCTGGGCAACCTGGCCTGCCTCACGCACGGTGCCACCATCGTGTACCCCAACGACGGCTTTGACCCGCTGACGGTGCTGCAGACGGTGCAGGACGAGCGCTGCACCGGCCTGCATGGCGTGCCCACCATGTTCATCGCCGAGCTGGACCACCCGCGCTTTGCAGAGTTCAACCTGAGCACCCTGCGCACCGGCATCATGGCCGGCTCGCCATGCCCCACTGAGGTCATGAAGCGCGTGGTGGAGCAGATGAACCTGCGCGAAATCACCATTGCCTACGGCATGACCGAGACCAGCCCGGTGAGCTGCCAGAGCAGCACCGACACGCCGCTTATCAAGCGCGTATCGACGGTGGGCACCGTGCAGCCGCACCTGGAGATCAAGATCGTGGACCCCGAAACCGGCGCCGTGGTGCCGCGTGGCGCGCGCGGCGAGTTCTGCACCCGGGGCTATTCGGTGATGCACGGCTACTGGGGCGACGAAGCCAAGACCCGCGAGGCCATTGATGCCGAAGGCTGGATGCACACCGGCGACCTGGCCACCATGGACGACGAGGGCTACGTCAACATCGTCGGCCGCATCAAGGACATGGTGATCCGCGGCGGCGAGAACATCTACCCGCGCGAAATTGAGGAATTTTTGTACCGCCACCCGCAGGTGCAGGACGTGCAGGTGGTGGGCGTGCCCGACCAGAAGTACGGCGAAGAACTCTGCGCCTGGATCATCGCCAAGCCCGGCACGAAGCCCACCGAGGATGACATCCGCGCCTTCTGCAAGGGCCAGATTGCGCACTACAAGGTGCCGCGCTACATCCGCTTTGTCACCAGCTTTCCGATGACGGTGACGGGCAAGATCCAGAAGTTCAAGATCCGCGACGAGATGAAGGATCTGCTGGGCCTGGAAGAACAAAAGACTGCTTAAGGTAATGAAGCACCCCCTGAGCCGCTTCGCGTCTTCCCCCTCCAGGGGGACGCCGCCACTGGCCCGGCAAAGCCGGTTCCACGGCGGCCCGCGCCTGGCCTGCTCCGCGGCCTTCAGTGCCACCGGCCAGCCGGTGGCGCTACGTAATCCCAAGATATCGATGGAGCTTGCATGATTCTCGACACCCAACTCAACGCCCGCTCGGCGGACTTTCTGGCCAACGCGGCTGCCATGCGCACGCTGGTGGACGACCTGCGCGCCCAGCTCGACAAGGTGGCCCAGGGCGGTGGTGAGGCCGCCCGCGCCAAGCACACCGCACGCGGCAAGCTGCTGCCGCGCGAACGTGTACAGATGCTGCTGGACCCCGGCACGCCATTCCTTGAACTGGCGCCGCTGGCTGCGCTGAACATGTACAACAACGACGCACCCAGCGCGGGGCTCATCGCAGGCATTGGCCGCGTGAGCGGCGTGGACTGCATGATCGTGTGCAACGACGCCACGGTGAAGGGCGGCACCTATTACCCTCTCACCGTCAAGAAGCACCTGCGCGCGCAAGAGGTGGCGCAGCAGAACCACCTGACCTGCATCTACCTGGTGGACTCGGGCGGCGCGAACCTGCCCAACCAGGACGAAGTGTTCCCCGACCGCGACCACTTCGGTCGCATCTTCTTCAACCAGGCCAACATGAGCGCCATCGGCATCTCGCAGATCGCCGTGGTCATGGGATCGTGCACGGCGGGCGGCGCCTATGTGCCGGCCATGAGCGACGAGTCCATCATCGTCAAGAACCAGGGCACCATTTTCCTTGGTGGACCACCGCTGGTGAAGGCTGCCACGGGCGAGGTGGTGAGCGCCGAAGACCTGGGTGGTGGCGATGTGCACACGCGCCTGTCGGGCGTGGCTGACCACCTGGCGCAGAACGACATGCATGCGCTGCAGCTCGCCCGCAACGCCGTGCGCAATTTGAATAAAAACAAGCCGCAGGCCCCCGCAGATCAATCCCCCGCTGCTCCTAAATTTGCAGCAGAAGAGTTGTATGGCGTGATCCCCGTGGACACGCGCAAGCCGTTTGATGTGCGCGAGATCATTGCCCGCATCGTCGATGGCAGCGAGTTCGACGAGTTCAAGGCGCGCTACGGCACCACGCTGGTCACGGGCTTTGCGCGCATCGAGGGGATGATGGTCGGCATCATCGCCAACAACGGCATCCTGTTCAGCGAGTCGGCCCTGAAAGGCGCTCACTTCATCGAGCTGTGCTGCCAGCGCAAGATTCCGCTCGTCTTTCTGCAGAACATCACCGGCTTCATGGTGGGCCGCAAGTACGAAAACGAGGGCATTGCCCGCAACGGCGCCAAGATGGTCACGGCCGTGGCCACGGCGAGTGTTCCGAAGTTCACCATCATCATTGGCGGCAGCTTTGGCGCCGGCAACTACGGCATGTGCGGCCGGGCGTACAGCCCCCGCTTCCTTTGGATGTGGCCCAACGCGCGCATCAGCGTGATGGGCGGTGACCAGGCCGCCGGTGTGCTGGCCACCGTCAAGCGTGATGGCATTGAGGCCAAGGGCGGGCAGTGGACGATGGAAGAGGAAGAAGCCTTCAAGGCCCCCATCCGCCGCCAGTACGAAGACCAGGGCCACCCCTACTACGCCACGGCACGCCTGTGGGACGACGGCGTAATAGACCCCGCCGATACGCGCCGCGTGCTGGCGCTGGGCTTGGCGGCCACGCGCAACGCGCCGATTGAAGACACGAAGTTCGGCCTGTTCCGCATGTGATTGCGTAGACCTGCAGCGCCGCACCGCCATGCCCCTCTTTGCCCGCCTTGGCCCTACCCTCTGTGTGCAGCGTCTGCTGCTTTGCGCTGCTGCGTTGCTGGGCCCGGCGCTGGTCCATGCGGCGCCCGAGATGCAGCGCGTGGAAATACCGCTACCGTCCGGCACCGTGCTGCGCGCGCATTGGCTGCCCGCAGCCACGCAGACCGGGCTGCCTGCGCAGCCAGCCGTGATGGCATTGCATGGCTGCGGCGGCCTGTATGCCAAGGGCGGCGCGCTGTCGTCGCGCTACCGCGAGACGGCCGATACGCTGCACGCCGCAGGCTACGCCGTGCTCATGCCCGACAGCTTTGGCTCGCGTAACCTCAGCGACGTGTGCCAGACGCGCTACAGCGACCGAAGCGTGGGCGTGAACGACCGTGTGCAGGACGCCCGGGCCGCGCTAGTGTGGCTTGCTGCACAGCTGGGCGTGGACGCGCAGCGCATCGGGGTGATGGGTTGGTCCAACGGTGGCACCACCACCCTGAACCTGCTGGAGCAGCGCCGCGCCCATCCGCAGGCGGGCGAACCTTCGCTGGCCGGCGCTGCGGTGTTCTACCCGGGCTGCGTCCCCCTGCTCAAGCGCAAGGCAGAGATCGAAGGCGTGCCCCTGCTGATGCAACTGGGCGCGCTGGACGACTGGACCCCGGCCCAGCCCTGCGTGGACTGGGCCTCCACCCTGAAGGCCCGTGCGGGCACCGATGTCACGGTGCATGTGTACGAAGACAGCTATCACGGCTTTGACGGAACCACCCCCGTGCGTCTGCGCGGCGATGTGCCTAACGGCACCTCGGCCAAGGGCGTGCACCAGGGCGGCAACCCGCAGGCGCGCACGCAGTCGCTGGCGGCCCTGCAATCCTTCTGGAGCCGGGTGCTTGGCACCCGGGCGGCACCATGAATCCGACCCAACACTTCATGCTGCTGGCGCGCTACAACGCGTGGGCCACCGCCCGCCTGCTGGAGGCAGTAGCTGCCGTGCCCGACGCAGACTACCGGCGTAACGTGGGGCTGTTCTTTGGCAGCATCCACGGCACGCTCAACCACCTGCTGGTGGGCGAGCACCTGTTGTGGTTCGTGCGGTTTGACGAAGGCCGCTCGCCCGCCCTGGCGCTGGATACCGAGGCCGAGGCCGACCGTACTGCACTGGCACAGCGCCTGCGCGACGGCGTTGCGTGCTGGGAGCCGCTGATCACGCGCTGGCCCGCCGACCGCTGGGAGGGTGACCTGGCCTACACGACCACAAACGGCGAGCCGGTATCGATGCCCTTTGCGGCCACGCTGGCGCATGTGTTCAACCACGGCACGCACCACCGCGGCCAGATCACCGCCGCGCTCACGGCACTGGGCCATCCCTGCCCGGTGCTCGACCTGATTTACTTTCTGCGGGCCGAACAGGCCGCAGCCATGCCATGAGCCAAAACCTGCACATCACCTACGAAGGCGCGGTGGCGCGCATCACCCTCGCGCAGCCCGAAATCCGCAACGCTTTCAGCGACGAAGTCATTGCCGAGATCACCGCAGCGTTCATCGAAGTGGGCAGCCGCACCGACGTGCGCGCCGTGGTGCTGGCTGCGCAGGGCCCCGCGTTTTGCGCCGGTGCCAACCTCAACTGGATGCGGCGCATGGCCGACTACACGCGCGATGAAAACATCGCGGACGCGGACAAGCTGGCCGAGATGCTGCGCGTGATCTACGAGTGCCCCAAGCCCACCATCGCTCGCGTGCAAGGTGACGTGTACGCCGGTGGCATGGGCCTGGTGGCCGCATGCGACATGGCGGTGGCGGTGGACACGGTGGGCTTTTGCCTCAGCGAAGTGAAGCTGGGCCTCATTCCCGCCACCATCAGCCCGTATGTGATCCGTGCCATGGGCGCACGCGCCGCGCACCGCTACTTCCTCACGGCCGAGCGCTTTGGCGCGTTTGATGCGCTGCGCATTGGTTTTGTGCACGAGGTGGTCGCGGCCGACCAGCTCGACGCCAAGGTGGACGAGCTGCTCAAGGCACTGACTGCCGCCAGCCCCAACGCAGTGCGCGTGTGCAAGAAGCTGGTCATCGATGTGGCTGAGCGTGAGATCAATGCCGGGCTGATCGCCGCTACGGTGCAAGGCATCGCCGAAATCCGTGCCAGCGATGAGGGCAAGGAGGGCGTGCAGTCCTTCCTTGCCAAGCGCAAGCCCAACTGGTTGGGCTGACCGGTATCGCCCATGGACACCCTCTGGTTCAACATCGTGCAGTGGCTCCACACGCTGGGGCTGCATGTCGATGGCGGCACCGCACGCGCCGTGGGCGACGCTGCGGCCACCGCCACCGCGCAGCTCGACATGCACGGCCTGATGGCGCTGGCGGCTGCACTGGGCTGGGCCAGCGGGTTCCGGCTGTATGCCGTGGTTTTTCTGGTCGGAATGATGGGTGTGCTGGGCTGGATGCCGCTGCCGCCGGGCCTGGCCATGCTGGAGCATCCGCTGGTGTTGCTCGTCAGTGGCTTCATGCTCATGGTGGAGTTTTTTGCCGACAAGGTGCCGTGGGTGGACAGCGCGTGGGACGCCATCCACGCCTTCATCCGCGTGCCGGCCGGTGCCGCATTGGCCTACGGCGTGTTCGGTGCCGACAACGCCACCATGGCCGTGGTGGCGGGGCTGCTGGGTGGGTCGCTGTCGGCCACGGCGCTGGCCACCAAGATGACCACGCGCGCGGCGGTGAATACCTCGCCTGAACCGTTTTCCAACTGGGGCCTGTCGTTCCTGGAAGACGGCCTGGTGGTCGCGGTGGTGTGGCTGGCCACGCAGCATCCAGTGGCGTTCGGCTTTGCACTGGTCGTGATGGTGGTGGTGTCGGTGTTGCTGCTGCTGGTGCTGTTCAAGTTTCTGCGCGCCGTGGTGCGGCGCCTGTCTTCTTTCTTTTCTGGTTCTGCCAAGGTGGCCTAAATGTTCAACAAAATCCTGATTGCCAATCGTGGGGAAAACGGTTGCTTGCCAACCGTTTCGATAAATCGCATGGCACGCGCAGCGTGCGCAGGCGATCTCGCCGCAGGAGGGCACCATGTTTAAAAAGATCCTCATTGCCAACCGCGGCGAGATTGCCTGCCGAGTGGCTGCTACGGCAAAGCGCCTGGGCGTGAAGACCGTCGCCGTGTACTCCGATGCCGACGCCAGTGCCAAGCACGTCGCCGTGTGCGATGAGGCCGTGCACATTGGCGGCAGCGCCCCCAAGGAAAGCTACCTGCGCTGGGAGCGCATCATCGAAGCCGCCCAGGCCACGGGGGCGCAGGCCATTCACCCGGGCTATGGCTTCCTGAGCGAAAACGAAGACTTTGCGCAGGCCTGTGCCGCCGCGGGCCTGGTCTTTATCGGTCCCCCCGCCTCGGCCATCAAGGACATGGGGCTCAAGGCCGAGTCCAAGCAGCTGATGGAAAAGGCTGGCGTGCCGCTGGTACCCGGCTACCACGGCAGCGACCAGGACCCGGCCCTGCTGCAGCGCGAGGCCGACCGCATTGGCTACCCCGTGCTCATCAAGGCCAGCGCGGGCGGCGGCGGCAAGGGCATGCGCGCGGTGGACAAGGCAGAGGACTTTGCGGCCGCGCTCGAATCGTGCAAGCGCGAAGCCATCAACAGCTTTGGCGACGATGCCGTGCTGGTGGAGAAATACGTGCAGCGCCCCCGCCACATCGAGATCCAGGTGTTTGGCGACACACACGGCAACTGCGTGTACCTGTTCGAGCGTGACTGCTCAGTGCAGCGCCGCCACCAGAAGGTGCTGGAAGAAGCCCCCGCCCCTGGCATGACGCCCGCGTTGCGCCGGCAGATGGGTGAGGCCGCCGTGGCCGCCGCCAAGGCCGTGAACTATGTGGGCGCGGGCACGGTGGAATTCATCGTGGAGCAGCCGGGCGGCTATGAAAAGCCCGAAGACATGAAGTTCTTCTTCATGGAGATGAACACCCGTCTGCAGGTGGAGCACCCCGTGACGGAAGCCATCACGGGCCTGGACCTGGTGGAGTGGCAGCTGCGCGTGGCCTCGGGCGAGCCGCTGCCGCTCAAGCAGCAAGACTTGCGCATCCACGGCCATGCCATCGAGGCGCGCATCTGCGCCGAGAATCCCGACAACAACTTCCTGCCCGCCACCGGTGCGCTCAACGTGTATGCGCTGCCCGAGTGCGTGACGTTTGAACGGGGTGCTGTTCGTGTGGACTCTGGCGTGCGCCAGGGTGATGCGATCAGCCCGTTCTACGACTCCATGGTGGCCAAGCTCATCGTGCACGGCGACACGCGCGAGCAGGCGCTGGCGCGGCTCGATGAAGCGCTGGCGCAGACCCACATCGTCGGCTTGGCCACCAACGTGCAGTTTTTGCGACGCGTGGCGCGCACGGACGCGTTTGCGCAAGCCAGGCTCGATACGGCGCTGATCCCGCGCGAACAGGCCGTGCTGTTTCACCAGGAGCCCGTGGGCCTGCCGCTGGCCGCTGCGGCCGCCGTGGCGCAGACCCTGCTGCACGAGCGCGCCAGCGAAGGCGTGGACCCGTTCAGCCGCCGCGATGGTTTCCATACCCATGGCGTGGTGCAACGCCGCTTTGAATTCGAGTTTGGTGGCGAGCACGCCAAGGCGCTGCTGACGTATGAGCGTGGCGGCAGCCTGCACCTGGCCGTAGGCGAGGGCGCCGCGCAGGTGGCGGGGCCGCTGGTATTCAGCGCGGTGGCGCAAGGCATCGCGCTGCAGTTTGCCGGCCAGCGCACCCGTGCCGCCGTGTATGCGCAGGGCGAGGTGGACCACATCTTCACCCCGCTGGGCGCCACGCAGATCACGGCCATCGACCTGCTGGCCCATGCGGGCGAGGCCGCGGCCGAAGGGGGGCGCCTGACGGCCCCCATGCCTGGCAAGGTCGTGTCGTTTGCCGTGAAGGCGGGCGACAAGGTGGCCAAGGGTCAGCCGCTGGCCGTGATGGAAGCCATGAAGATGGAGCACACCATTGCCGCGCCGGCCGACGGCGTGGTGGCCGAACTGCTTTACGCGCCGGGCGACCAGGTGACCGAAGGCGCCGAGCTGCTCAAGCTGGTGGCGGCCGAAAAGGCGTAACAGCGGTGGATGCGCCTTGCGCGTGACAGCGTGGCGCGCGCAATCCCGTTACCCTTGCACGCCATGAAAATCACCTTTTGCTGTACCGACACCAAGCCCGAGCCCTGGCTGCAGGGTCTGGCCGCCGCGCTGCCTGATGCCGATATTTCCGTGTGGCAACCGGGTGCCCCCCAGGCCGACTACGCCGTGGTCTGGGCACCGCCCCAGCAGTTCATGGACGAGCAGCCGGGGCTCAAGGCGCTGTTCAACATCGGCGCGGGGGTGGATGCGCTGCTCAAGCTCAAGCTCCCGCCCAATGCACTGGTGGTGCGCCTGGATGATGCCGGCATGGCCGTGCAGATGGCCGAATACGTGTGCCATGCGGTCATCCGCCACTTTCGCGAATTTGATGGGTACGAGGCCGACACGGCCGCTGGCCGCTGGGGCTACCGCAAGCCGCGCCTGCGCAGCGATTACCCCATCGGCGTAATGGGCCTGGGCGTACTGGGCGAGCGGGTGGCCAAGGCATTGGCCCAGTTTGACTTTCCCATCAACGGCTGGAGCCGCAGCCCCAAGGCCATCGACGGTGTGCGGGCCTTCACCGGGGCAGGGCAGTTCAACGACTTTCTGGCCGCCAGCCGCGTGCTGGTCAATCTGCTGCCGCTCACGCCCGACACGGCCAATGTCATCAACAAGGACACCCTTGCCCGCTTGCAACCGGGCGCCTACGTCATCAATGTGGCGCGTGGCGCGCACCTGGTGGACGAAGACTTGCTGGCCACCATCGACAGCGGCCACGTGGCGGGAGCCACGCTGGATGTGTTTCGCACCGAGCCGCTGCCTGCGGGCCATGCTTTCTGGACGCACCCGCGGATCACCGTCACGCCCCACACCTCGGCGCGCACGCTGCGTGATGAAAGCATCGCCCAGATTGCGCGCAAGATGGTGGCGCTGGAGCAGGGCGGGGCCGTGGCCGGGGTGGTGAACCCGGGTCGCGGGTACTGACCCTCGGGCATCGGTTTCGCAGCGCAGAGAATGGCAACATGAGCACCTTCACGTTACGCCGCTTGCTGGGCCCCTTGGGCTGGATCCTGCTGGTGCCCAGCCTTCTCACGGGGCTGGGTGCGGCGTGGATGCTGGCTTCTGGCCTGAACATGATGGGCGGCACGCACACCACCCAAGGCCGGGTGGTGGCGCATGAGGAAATCAGCACGGGCCCCACGCACCGGCGGGGGCTTGCCAAGAAGAGCGTGGTCGAGTTTGTGGCCAGTGACGGGCGGCGAATGACTTTCACGGATCCGGTTGCGCGACAGCAGCAGGCGATCCACAAGGTGGGCGAAACCGTGTCGGTGCGCTACTCTGCCCAGAACCCGTTGCAGGCCGAAATCAGCGGGTCCACCGCCGTCAAGATCGTGGCCGGTGCCGTGATGCTGCTGGCCAGCGCCATTGGCATCGCAGCGGGCTGGCTGTTGCTGCGCCTGCGTTCCAGACCGGCCGCATAGCCCCCTGCGCTGCCATGCGCAAAAGGGCATGCGCCCGGTTCAATCCACCGTCACACCGGCATCACGCACCAGCTTGCCCAGGCGCTGCGCGTCGGCCTTGATGAGCGCGCCGAAATCTGCCGCTGTGCCCGCCACCACCGGCGTGCCAATGGCTTCCCACTTGGCGCGAAAGGCGGGCTCCTTGAAGATCGCATTGACTGTGGCGTTGAGCTTGTCAACCGTGGCCTGCGGTGTGCCTGCGCGCACTGCAATGCCGTGCCAGCCGGTGATCTGGTAGCCCGCGATGCCGGCCTCGGCCATGGTGGGCACGTTGGGCAGCACCTTGGCACGCTCGCTCGATGTGACGGCCAGCGGTATCAGCTTGCCCGCCTGGATGTGGGGCAGCGAGCTGCCCACGATATCGAACATCACGTTCACCTGGCCGCCGATCAGGTCGTTGAGCGCAGGGCCCGCGCCGCGGTAGGGAATGTGCCCCATCTTCACGCCGACCGTTGTGTTGAAAAGCTCGCCCGCCAGGTGCTGCGGCGTCCCGTTGCCGGCGGATGCGTAGCTCAGCACCGGCTTGCCGGCCTTCGCCATCGCCAGGAATTCGGCCAGAGTCTTCACGCCCAATGACGGATGCACTTCGAGCACCAGCGGGAACGCCGACAGCTGGATCACCGGCACCAGGTCATTGAGCGGGTTGAACGGCATGCTGGCGTACAGCGACGGGTTCACCGCCATGGGGCCGCTGGCAGCCAGCAGCAGGGTGTGGCCGTCGGCGGGGGCCTGTTTGGCCACCTCAGCGCTGCCGGTGTTGCCGCCCGCGCCGCCCTTGTTGTCCACCACCACCGGCACGCCCAGACGGCTTTGCAGTTCGGGCTGCAGCATGCGGGCCATCAGGTCGGTGGGGCCGCCGGGCGGGTAGGGCACCACGAAGCGGATGGTCTTGCTGGGGAAGGCCGTGGCCGCCGTCTGCGCGGCAGCGTGGCCTGCCATGCCCAGTGCCAGCGGTACGGCAAAGGCGGCATGCAGAACGGCGCGACGAGTGGGTCTGATGGCGGTTGAAAGGGCGGTGGAAATGGTGTTTGCAGTGTGCATGTCTGTCTCCGGTGGGGATGGATGGAGCCCGTCTGGTGCGGGTTGGCGTCGATGGAGGAGGTGCGTGTATCAGGCTGCGCCAAAGCGCCGGCGGATGTCGGCTGCAGTGGCCAGCGGGCGGCCCAGTGCAGCGCCGGCTTCGACAGCCTGGCGCACCAGTGCGGTGTTGTCGGGCGCCTGGCTGCCGTTCTTGCACAGCAGGTTGTTTTCAAAGCCCACGCGGGCGTGGCCGCCAAACACGGCAGCGGCTGCCACGCAGGCGTTTTCGGCTGCGCCAAAGGCGCATACCGCCCAGGGCTCGTCGCCCTCGTGTGCGTTCAAAAACGGCAGCAGGTCGCGCGGGCTGGAGGTCTGGCCGGCGCTGTACCGACCCAGCACAAACAGCAGGAACCACGGCGCATCGGGCACCACGCCACTGGCGCGCAGGGCCTGCCAGCGGCGCAGGTCGGGCACGTCGTACAGGATGACCTGCACCATGGTGTGGCGCTGTGCCAGACCGGTGAAAAAGCGCTGCAGGCCGGCTTCGCCAATCTCGGGCTTGTCCACCTCGCGCAGGCCGATGGACACGGCCTCGGGCTGCAGGGCCTCGACCATGGCGATCTGTGCAGGCGCCTGGTACACGCTGGCGGCCTCGCTGGTGATCTGGATCACCATGGCATCGCCCACGGCCTGGCGCACCACGCGCTGGGCCTCGCGGTAGCCCTCCACATCCAGGCTGTGGCGGCCTTGCGCATCGCGGATGTGCATGTGCAGCATGGCGGCGCCTGCATCGAGGCAGGCTTTGGCCGTGGTGGCCAGGGTGGCGGGCGTGATGGGCACTGCCGGATGATCGGCCGGCTGCTTGTAGGCGCCGTTGGGGGCCACGGTCACGATCAGCGGGTCGGCCCATGGGCTGGCAGTAGCGGGTGATGCGGGCGAAGCGGTCATGAAAGATCTCCGGTGTTTGGTGCGGTGCCGGGCGGCGGCTCGATGGTGGGTAGCTCGCTGGCCAGCAGCGCCAGGCCCTGGCGCAGCAGCGTGTCGTAGCGCGAACGCTCCGCGCGCTTGCGGTCTTCGGGCCAGTCAAAAAAGCCCTTGCCAGTCTTCATGCCCAGCTGGCCCTGCGCCACCTTGTCGCGCAGCGCCTGGGCGGGTACATCGGTGTTGGAGAGGGTGGGGTACATGGTGGCAGCGGCGGCGGTGTGTACCTCAATGCCCGCGTGGTCGCGCTGCAGCACCGGGCCTGCCGCCAGAAAGCGAAAGCCGAAGCCGAAGCGCACGGCGGCGTCTACGTCTTCGGGCGAGGCAATGCCTTCGTCGATGAGCGCAAACGCCTCGCGCGAGAGCGCATGCTGCATGCGGTTGGCCAGAAAGCCCGGCTTGTCTTTCTTGACCAGCACCGGCACGCTGCCGCAGCCGCGCATGAAGGCGTGCAGCCAGGTGCCCAGGGCCGGGTCGCTGCGCTCGCCCAGCACCACCTCCACCAGTGGCACCAGGTGCGCGGGCATGAAAAAGTGCAGCCCCAGCATGCGCTGCGCTGTGGCCAGCCCCTGGGCGATGGCGCTGATGGGAAAGCCCGAGCTGTTGCTGGCCAGCACGGCGTTGGCGGGGGCAACGGCTTCCAGCTCGGCAAACAGCGTTTGCTTGGCCGCCAGTTGCTCGGTGATGCATTCCACCACCAGCACCACACCGCTCCAGTCCACATCCTGCAGCGTGGCGCATACCTGCACCGGGCCGGCGTGGGTGGCCTGGCCTGCGGCGGCCAGCTCTTGCGCGATGTGGGGCAGCAGCAGGGCGCGGCGGTCGGCATGGGGGTCTATTACCGTGACGTGGGCGCCGCCCCGGGCCAGTACCACGGCCACATCGGCGCCCATGGTGCCGCCACCGACGACCACGGTGCGGGCGTTGCGTGGCGAGCTGTTGTCCATCGGGTCCATCCTGTCTCCTTGTCTTTTGGCGAATCCAGTCACTTAGACAGCCAGTCTAGGCAGCCATCATTGCGCGGTCCAGACGTCTTTTTCGATAGACTGATCGGCTATGAAGATCAATTGGTCTGCCCGAGAGGTGGATGTGTTCCTGTCACTCGCTGACACGCTCAGCTTTCGGCGCACTGCGCTGCAGATGCACCTGTCGCAGTCGGCGGTGTCAGGCACCGTAGCCCGGCTCGAAGACATGCTGGGCGCGCGGCTGTTTGACCGCACCACGCGCACAGTGCAGCTCACGCAGGCGGGCGAGGTGTTTGCCGAACAGGCGCGCTTTTTGCGCCACCAGATGGATGAAACCGTGCGCCGCGTGCAGGAGGTGGCGCAGCTGCAGGTGGGCCGCATTGCGCTGGCGGCGCTGCCGTCGCTGGCTGCAGGGGCGGTGCCCCGTGCCTTCGCGCGCTTTGCCGCCCAGTACCCAGGCGTGCAGCTGGAGCTGTTTGACAGCCTGGCCGGCCCGGCGTTTGACATGGTGCGCGCGGGCCGGGTGGACTTTGCCCTGACGGCAGCCAACCCGGCGTACGCCGACCTGGATTACACCCCGCTGGTGTCAGACCGCTTTGTGCTCCTGATGGGCCGCCAACACCCGCTGGCCCGCGGCCGCAGCGCCGTGGCGTGGGCCGATGTGGCCGGGCTGCCCCACATCTCGATGCCCGCTGGCACCAGCGTGCGCCAGTACGCGCAAGAGGCGCTGCTGACCCACCGCATCCGCTTTGCGCCCCGCTACGAGGTGGAGCACCTGGCCACCATTGCCGCCATGGTGGCCGCAGGGCTGGGCGTGAGCGCGCTGCCCGAGCTGGCCGCGCAGGTGGTGCAGCGGCCCGAAGTGGTCACCCGGCCGCTGAAGGCGCCTGTGCTGCACCGGCCCATCGGGCTGATCACGCTGCGCGGGCGGCCGCTGTCGCTGGCTGCGCAGGCCATGGTGGCCTTGCTGCGCGACGAGGTGGAAGGCGCGAATGCGGGTGTTGCCTGATGGCAGGTCCGGCGTATCGGCTGGCAGGAAATGGGGTGGCCCTGGCGGGGAACACGCCAGACAATGGAGCATCCTTGGTGTTTTGTGTCCTCTTGAACTGGTAGCCCCATGAGCATTCCCTCCCGCGTTCAACTCATCGATGTCGGCCCGCGTGACGGCCTGCAGAACGAAAAGACCCCCGTACCCGCCGCCGTCAAGATCGAGCTGGTGCACCGCCTGCAGGCCGCGGGCTTGCAGGAAATCGAAGTGACCAGCTACGTGTCGCCCAAATGGGTGCCGCAGATGGCCGACAACCATGAGGTGATGAGCGGCATCGCGCGGCAGCAGGGCGTGGCGTACTCGGTGCTCACGCCCAACCTCAAGGGCTTTGAAGCGGCGGTGCCGGACAGGCCCGATGAAATCGTGGTCTTCGGCTCGGCCAGCGAAGCCTTCAGCCACAAGAACATCAACTGCAGCATTGCCGAGAGCATCGAGCGCTTTGCGCCCGTGGTGCAGGCCGCGCTGGCAGCAGGCATCCGCGTGCGCGGCGCCATGAGCTGCACCGTGGGCTGCCCGTACGAAGGCGACATTGCACCCGAGCGTGTGGCCTACCTGGCCGGCCTGCTCAAGGGCATCGGAGTGCAGCGCGTGGATGTGGCCGACACCATTGGCGTGGGCACGCCGGGCAAGGTGCAGCGCGCGCTGGAGGCCACGCTGCAGCATTTCGGCATCGACGATGTGTCGGGCCACTTTCACGACACGTACGGCCAGGCGCTGGCCAACACGCTGGCAGCGCTGCAACTGGGCGTGTGGAACTTCCAGGCGTCGATTGCCGGCCTGGGGGGCTGCCCGTATGCGAAGGGCGCCACCGGCAACGTGGCCACCGAAGACGTGGTCTACATGCTGCACGGCATGGGTATCGAGACGGGCATCGACCTGGACAAGCTCATCGACGCGGGCGCGTATGTCAGCGGTTTTCTGGGGCGTGCGCCTGCGTCGCGTGTGGCGGTGGCGCTGCTCAACAAGCGGGCAGCTGCTACGGCGTAGCCCGGGCCGGGCCGGTGTCGGCCCGGTGGAACGCGTGGCCGCTGCCCGTCTGCTTGGCCACGTACATGGCCCGGTCGGCACACCGCATCAGCTCGGTCAGCGAGCGACCGTCCTGAGGACAGCGCGCAATGCCCGTGCTGACCCCCACGGACAGCGAACGGCCGTCCACGTCCAGCGGCTGGCGTACCGCGGCGCCCAGGCGATGGGCCAGCGCGGACAGATCCTCCTGGGTCATGTCGCTCTTGATCAGGATGACGAACTCGTCCCCGCCCAGGCGCGCCACGATGTCGCCGGCGCGCATGTGGTCCTGCAGCCGGTGGGCCACGCCCAGCAGCACGGCGTCGCCCACGTCGTGCCCGTGCTGGTCGTTGATGGGCTTGAAAGAGTCCAGGTCCAGCAGCATCAGCGCATGGGGTGAGCCATCGTTGAGCATGCGGGCCGCGCCCTGCGCCAGGCCCGCCCGGTTGGCCAGCCCGGTGAGCGGGTCGGTGGCGGCGGCCTCGGCCAGGTGATCGGCATGCAGGCGCAGCGCCTCCTGCGAGGCGCGCATGCCATTGATGCGGGTACTCAGTGCAATGGCAAACACCACCAGCTCGGCCGCCACGCCGCTTTGCAGCCCGTACGCCACGATCCAGGGTGCATTCATCACCTGCCAGTTCACCAGCACCACGCCCAGCGCCGACAGGAACAGCAGCGCCTGCCCCCCCAGGTACCAGCGAGCCGCAGCGAGGCCGCGGCGCATCACCACCACTGCTGCAACGCTGCAGAACAGCGAGCCCACGCTGGCCAGGACCTCGTTGATGGTCTGTGAAGCGCCGAACCACCCGGCCAGGCCCAGCAGGGTGCTCCCGGCTGCGATCCAGGACATGGTCTGCAGCGGTCGATCAAGATAGGGCAACTGCCGGGTCTCCAGGAAGCTGCGGGCGAACTGGGCGCCAAACAGGATCCACAGGCCCGGCAGCACTACATGACCGCGCTCTTGCCACCATGGCCAATCGCCCCACAGGTAGTGCGCGGCGTGCCCGTTGTAGGCGGCCAGCGTCAGCAGCGCAAAAACGCACTGACCCAGGTAGTACACGTACGCCGGTATGCGGAAAACGCTGGCGAGCACGGTGTTGTAGACCAGCAGGGCCAGCAGGATGCCGTAGCAAATGCCGTCAAAAAGCCGCTTGTGCTGGCGCCATTGCAGGTACTGCGCCGTCTCCCACACTGCAATACCCAGGATCGGGGCCGCCTCGCTGGAGATCCGGGCATACACCGTGTAGGTACCCGGCTGCGGCAACTGCAGGCGCATCACGATGCGCTCGCTGCCCAGCGGCCGGCTGGCGTAGGGCTGCGACTGCCCGGTGTGTACTGGGGCAGCCAGTGCCTTGCCAGTCGCGTCGAACGGGCCGTAGAACCGCACATCGCCCAGCGCCGTGGTCGAGGTGGCCAGCACCCAGTCGCCACCGTGTGCGCGTTGCTCGACCTCGACCCGGAACCATTGGGCCTTGCCGGAGGTGTCGCGCAGCGCAGCGCCCGGCGCCATGCCAAACCGGCCCGCATGGACGGGGTTCCTTACGTCATCCAGCGAGAGCAGGCCCGTTTCATCGCTCAGCCACTGCAGATGCCCGGTACCGCCCAGCGATAGGCCGTTCGGGTCGGCGCGCAGCTCGAGGGGTGAGGCGCTGGCGGCAGGCAGTGCGCCCAGCAGGGCCAGGCACAACAACAGGAACGCGCGAAACAGCTTCATGGACAATGCAGGTTGGGCTCGCATCCGCCAGCAAGGGCAGTGGCGGGAGCGGCGGAGCGTCAATCGATACCTGGCCGGTGCGGCACGGTTCGCAGACCCGAGATCCGCTGCGCCGGCCGCGCGATGAAAGCAGCAACGTAGCGCTGCTGCCGTCCATAACATGCTTTCCGTGTCTTTCAATTCTCCTTCATTTCATGAATATACAGAACGTTCCTGAGGGCATGCAGCGCGTTGCCGCGGAGCTGCTGAGCGCAGGGCATCCCCACGCGCCGCGGATGCTTGACGACGCTGCCCGCACTGCGCAGCAGGCTGCCGATGCGCTGGGCATCCTGGTCGGTCAGGTGGCCAAGAGCATCATCTTTCGCCGCAAGAGCGACGACGCTGCGGTGCTGGTCGTGACGTCGGGCGACCGGCGTGTGGATGAGAAAAAGGTCGAGGCCCATGTGGGCAAGGTGGGGCGGGCCGATGCCGAGTTCGTCAAGCAGCGCACCGGGTTTTCCATCGGCGGCGTGGCCCCGCTGGCGCATGCCACACCGCCGGTCACGCTGATCGACCGCGACCTGCTGCGCTTTGAGGTGGTGTGGGCCGCTGCAGGGCACCCGCACGCCGTGTTTGCGCTGCACCCGTCAGACCTGGCACGGCTGACGGGCGCGCCGGTGGTGGACGTGGTGCAGGAGGCCTCCACACAATGAATGCTATCGATTTGCTAGCTATAAAGGCAAGTGAAACAGGCGCTGCAGGCCATTTTGACCAAAAATCGGCTGAGCCGGTGCCTTCTCCATGCATTTCGGTGTGTCGCATGTCGCCGGACCGCAGTCATTGCGAAGGCTGCTTTCGCACGCTGGATGAAATCCGCATCTGGTCACGCGCCGATGCCGACCTGCGGCGCGGCATCTGGGCGCAGCTGCTTGGGCGGGCGGGCATCGCCCCGCCTTCGGCCTGACGGGGTCTGTCGAGAACCTGCGTACAAGGATGCACACCCAGACCCGATCCCCGGGTGAACCGTGTGTCGAATGCCGATGAGTAACTGAATTTGCCAAGGAGACCTCAGCCATGAAACGCATCACGTTCTATCTCGACTTTGTGTCGCCCTATGCCTGGCTGGCGTTCGAGCGCTTGCCCGAGGTGCTTGAAGGCCTGAGCTACAGCGTAGCCTACAAGCCCGTGCTGCTGGGCGCGCTGCTGCAACAGCATGGCAACCCCGGGCCTGCGGGGATTGCGCCCAAGCGCGACTGGACATACCGCCACGTTACATGGCTTGGCCATGCGCAGGGCACACCCCTGCAGATGCCTGCCCGCCACCCGTTCAACCCGCTGCCACTGCTGCGCCAGTCGCTGGCCTGCAGCGACGACGGGCACATCAACCGCTTTGTGGCCGGCGCCGTGCTGCGTCACGTGTGGCAGGGCGGGCACGACGCGCTCGACGCGGGGCGGCTAAGTGCCCTGGCTGTCGAGCTGGCCGAGCAGATCCGCCCGGGACAGGATGCCGCGAGCGAAGCGCCCAAGGCCTTCTTGCGGGCCAACACCGAGGCCGCGCAGGCCGCCGGGGTGTTTGGCGTACCGGCGTTTGAAGTCGACGGAAAAATTTTCTGGGGCCTGGACGGTTTGCCGATGCTGCGCGCCTACCTGGATGCAGACCCCTGGTTTGAAAACGGCCAGTGGGATGCCGTGGGGCAGATCGGCTCGGGCCTGCCCTCGCGGGGCTGATGCGGCCCGCCGTGCGGCGTTGCCAGAACGCACGGTTATTTCGATTCAGGCTGACAAATCATTGCGCCATGCAGCCCGCGGTTGTCAGCCCTGAAGGCCCGCCAACCACCTGAAACCGTGCAACTCCCGCATGTCGAAAGCAAGCGTGCGGGTTTCACCCTAAGTTGTCAGAGAGCGGTCAGTTTGGTGAAAGCTCCTGTTGGTTTGGCGTCAGAGCGTGGTCAGTGGCGTCTCCAAGAATGCGTGCAGTCCGCTGTCAGGCGGTCTGAATAACCAACAGGAGACATTCCCATGGCAAACACCCATCCCGCACCGCGGCCGATGTCAGCCGAAGAGCGAAAGGTCATCTTCGCGTCTTCGCTCGGCACCGTCTTCGAGTGGTACGACTTTTATCTGTACGGCTCGCTCGCGGCCATCATCGCCAAGCAGTTCTTCTCGGGCCTCGACCCGCAAGCTGCGTTCATTTTTGCGCTGCTGGCTTTCGCTGCGGGCTTCATCGTGCGTCCGTTCGGCGCGCTGGTGTTCGGCCGCCTGGGCGACATGATCGGTCGCAAGTACACCTTCCTGGTGACCATCTTGCTGATGGGCGCATCGACCTTCATCGTCGGTATCCTGCCCAACTACGCCACCATCGGCGTTGCGGCTCCCATCATCCTGATCATCCTGCGCATGCTGCAGGGCCTGGCGCTGGGCGGTGAGTACGGTGGTGCTGCCACGTACGTTGCCGAACACGCTCCGCAAGGTTCCCGCGGCGCCTACACGGCCTGGATCCAGACCACGGCAACGCTGGGCCTGTTCCTGTCGCTGATGGTGATTCTGGGTACCCGCACCATCATCGGTGAAGCCGCCTTTGCCGACTGGGGCTGGCGCGTGCCGTTCATCGTGTCGATCGTGATGCTGGGCATCTCGGTGTACATCCGTCTGTCGATGAACGAATCGCCTGCCTTCCAGAAGATGAAGGCCGAGGGCAAGACCTCCAAGGCCCCGCTGACCGAAGCCTTCGGCCAGTGGAAGAACATGAAGATCGTGCTGCTGGCCCTGTTCGGCCTGGTGGCTGGCCAGGCTGTGGTCTGGTACTCGGGCCAGTTCTATGCGCTGTTCTTCCTGACCAGCGTGCTGCGTGTGGACGGTGCCACTGCCAACATCCTGGTGGCCATGTCGCTGCTGATCGGTACGCCGTTCTTCGTGATCTTCGGTACGCTGTCGGACAAGATCGGCCGCAAGCCCATCATCCTGGCTGGTATGGCCCTGGCCGTGGTGACGTACTTCCCGCTGTTCAGCATGCTGACGAACGCCGCCAATCCTGACCTGGCAGCTGCCCAGGCCAAGAACAAGATCGTGGTGTCGGCACCTGCTGGCGACTGCTCGTTCCAGGGCAACCCTGTGGCCCGTGAGATTGACTTCACCAAGTCCTGCGACATCGCCAAACGCTTCCTGGCCCAGAACTCGGTGAGCTACGAGAACGTGACGGCCACGGCTGCCGGTCCATCGACCGTGACGATCGGCGACAAGGTCATTGCAGCACCCACCGCCAAGGTCGTGAACAGCAAGTTCGACGAAGAAAGCACCAAGAACATCGCCGCCTTCAAGAAGGAAGTGGCTGATGCCCTGAAGGCTGCCGGCTACCCCACCAAGGCTGATCCCGCCAAGATCGACAAGGTCATGATCGTCGTGATCCTGACGATCCTGGTGATCTACGTGACCATGGTGTACGGCCCCATTGCCGCCATGCTGGTGGAAATGTTCCCGACCCGCATCCGCTACACCTCGATGTCGCTGCCCTACCATATCGGTAACGGCTGGTTCGGTGGCCTGATGCCTACCATTGCGTTTGCGATGGTGGCCCAGAACGGCAACATGTACCACGGCCTCTGGTACCCCATCGTCATCGCGGGTGCAACGTTCGTGATCGGTCTCCTGTTCGTCAAGGAAACCAAGAACAACGACATCTACGCAGACGACTGATATCGGGTCCGCCCAGCGTCCCGGCCGCAACGCCGGGACACTTAATCAAGGGCCTTCCCTGCCGGAAGGCCTTTTTTTAAGTGAACCTCAATTACGGAGAATTGCCATGTGGAAGATTGCTGTTGGATTTGTCGTGTTTGCTGCGCTGGCCATGTTTGTGATCATCAAGGGCGGCAGCAACCTGGACATGGGTGGTGAAAAGCATGGCACGGACACCTCGCATTCGCCTGCGGCGCCTGCGGCGCCTGCCTCTGCAGCCGCCACGCCTGCGCCTGCGCCGACTGCTGCCACGCCTGCTTCGGGCGCCAGCGAAGCCAAGTAATTCCGCTCTGCAAAGCGTTGGGCGTGCTGATCGGATAGTCCCGCGGCAGGACTGGCGGACGCTGGTCGGCTGGTCGGCTGGTCAGGTGCGCGTTTCACCAAGAGCTCATGCCCGCACCGTACCTCTTGCCGAGGTCGTGGGGCGAACCAGGAGCTGAAGGCGTTTCGGGCTGCATTGCTGCCAGGGCCACGCGCAGTCACGGCGGTGGCCTGCCTGATCCGTGAGGCAGATCCCGCAGCCGCCCGAACCCGCGCAATGCTGGCTCTGCCACGATCTGGGCGGCTCCGAGCGTTGTTCCCGACAACGCTCACCGGGCGGTCAGCAGTACCTCACGTGGACGAGTTTGCTGCACGGGCCTCGAAAGGCCCGTCTGGCCCTTTCTAGCGCTTGAAGCGCCCGTCGCTGCCGATGATCGAGAGATCGGAAAAATCAAGCCCGCTGTGGTCGGTGGCGCTGTAGCTCAGCTCCAGCCCGCCCAGGTCCCACTTGCGGATGCTTTCAAGGCCGGCGTGCAGCTTGCCGCGGTCGGGCCTGGGGCCTGCGCGCCTGATGCCTTCGACCAGCACCTTGGCGCTCACAAAGCCTTCGACCATGGCGGGCGTCAGGTCGCCCAGGCTGCGTGCGCGCGCGAGGTCCATGGCCTCCTTGATCACCGGGTAGTTCAGCGAGCGCTCCGAGGGGAACACCTGCGTGACCACCACGCCACGGGCCTGGCTGCCCAGCGCCTTCACAAAGCCGCCCGACGCGTTGTTGGACAGCGTCACGATCTGCCCCGTGACGCCTGCTGCGCGCAGGGCCTTGATGCCATCCACCACGGCTGCGCCCGTGCCGATGAAGATCACCGCCTGCGGCTGCTTTTGCGCCACGCGGGGGGCGATGGCGCTGTAGTCGGGCTTGGCCCGGTCGAACTTCTCGACGAACAGCGCCTCAATGCCGTTGGCCTTGAAGCCTGCCTGCGCGCCGGCCAGGCCGTCTGCGCCAAAGGTGTCGTCCACGTGCACCACGCCGATCTGCTTGACGCCCAGCGTGTTCAGGTGGGTGATGGCTTTTTCCACCTCGCGCTGATAGGGCGCGCGTACGTTGAAGATGTATTTGCTGACCGGCTGGTGCAGCGCGATGGCGCCAGTGGAAGGCCCCACCAAAGCTACGCCGTGCTGATCCAGCACCGGCATGATCCCCTGCGTGTGCGGCGTGCCGCGCGTCATGAAAAGGCCGATCACGCCCTTTTGCTCGATGAGCGTAACCGTGTTCTCCAGCGTCAGCTTGGGGTCGAACTTGTCGTCCAGCGAGACGACCTCGATCTTCTGCCCGCCCACGCCGCCGCGCGCGTTGACATGGTCGATGTACAGCGCTGCGCCCTGCATGGATTCAGCCACCGTGGCCGCTGCCGAGCCGGTGATGCCCACCGTCTGGCCGATGAGGATCTGCGCATGGGCGACGCCCAGCACCAGTGACGCTATGGCGGCGACCCGCCCAAGCTTGAAGATGGCGTGCATGTGTATCGTGTGTGAAGAAGGAGCGCCAGTGTAGGCAAGGCACACGGCGTGGCATCTGTAGAAATGCGTAGCTGAAAACACCTGACGGTGGCGCGCGGGGACCACACGATGGCGGCTGTGCAAAGCGCCTGCCTGTGCTGTGCACAGACGGCCGTTGCCGGCGCGTCCTGCCGGGCCGCCAGCCCCGTCAAGGCGCGGCCCTGCGGCATGGCGCCTGGCGAAGCCGCGCGTATCGCCAGGGCGCCCGCGCACCGGCGCAGCGCGGCCTTAGCTCAGCGGCGGAACTTGCCGTCCGTGCCGATGATGGAGAGATCGGCGAAGTCCAGGCCCGTGTGATCCTCGGGCGAGAAGTTCAGCTCCAGACCGCCGAGGTCATACTTGCGCATGGACTCCAGCGCCGCCTGCAGCTTCTCGCGCGTGGGCTTGGGGCCGGCGCGGCGAAGGCCCTCGACCAGCACCTTGGCGCCGGCAAAGCCCTCGAGCATGGCCGGGCTCAGGTCGCCCAGGCCTTTGGCGCGGGCCAGGTCCTGCGCTTCCTTGACCAGCGGGAACGTCATGGCGCGTTCGTTGGGGAACACCTGCGTCACGATCACGCCACGGCCATTGGCGCCCAGGCTCTTGATGAAGCCGCTCGAGGCATTGTTGGACAGCGTCACGATCTGTGCAGCCGAACCGGCCTGGCGCAGCGCGTTGGTGGCATCGACCACCGCGGTGCCCGATGCCACCATCAGTACCGCCTGCGCATCGGCCTTGGCAGCCTTGGCCACGATGGGGGCGAAGTCGGGCTTTGCCCGGTCGAACTTTTCCTGCACCACGGGCTGGAGGTTGCTGGCCGCCAGGCCCTTGAGAGCGCCGGCAATGCCGTCATCACCAAAGGTGTCGTTGGCCGATACCAGTGCGATGCGCTTCACGCCCATGGAGGCCAGATGGGTCATGGCCTTTTCGGCCTCGCGCTGGTAGGTGGCGCGCACGTTGAAGATGTATTTCTGCACCGGCCGGTGCAGCACGATGGCCCCGGTAGAAGGCGCCACCAGCGGCACGCCGTTCTTGTCCAGCAGCGGAATGATGGCCTGCGTGTGCGGCGTACCGCGTGTGAGGAACATCGCAACCACGCTTTGCTCCTCGATGAGCTTGCGCGCGTTCTCGGCAGCCAGCTTGGGGTCGAACTTGTCGTCCAGCGACACGAGCTCGATCTTTTGGCCGTTGACGCCGCCCTTGGCGTTGACCGCATCCAGAAACAGCAGCGCGCCGTCTGTGGTCTCGCGCACCCCTGCAGCTACCTGGCCGCTGAATCCTGCGGTCTGGCCGACCAGGATCTGCGCGTGTCCGGGCAGTATCACCGCAGCGAAAAGGGCCGCCATCGCGACCAGCTTCTTGGCTGATTTCATCGTGTCTCCTTGTGTCTTTTTGAAAGCAAAAGCAGTTTATCGACCGGCGGTGGCCACCGCGTCAGTAGTTTCCGAACGTTACGTGTGCTGCAAAGCAGCGTCAGCAGTGCAGCGTTTCCTGGGGGCAATTCAGGCGTGGCGGCGTGATGGGCGGTGCATCCCTAGAATCTTCCGCCTTACCCCCGAAAGACTGCCTTCCATGACCCAGGGACTGATCCGTATCCGCGGCGCGCGCCAGCACAACCTCAAGAATCTGGATCTGGACATCCGTACCGGTGAGCTCACGGTGGTCACCGGCCCCAGCGGCTCGGGCAAATCCAGCCTGGTGTTCGACACGCTCTATGCCGAGGGCCAGCGGCGCTATGTGGAAACGTTCAGCGCCTATGCGCGCCAGTTCCTCGACCGCATGGACAAGCCGGCGGTGGACAAGGTCGAAGGCGTGCCGCCGGCCATCGCCATCGACCAGACCAACCCGGTCCGCTCCAGCCGCTCCACCGTGGGCACGATGACGGAGCTGAACGACCACCTGAAGCTGCTGTTCGCCCGTGCCGGCCAGTTGTTCGACAAGCAGACCGCGCAGCCGGTGCGGCATGACACGCCGGAGACCATTTACGCCGAGTTGGCCGCGCGCTGTGCCGTCGCGGGCGACCCGCGCGTGGTGCTGACCTTCCCGGTCGAGCTGCCCGCCAACACCAGTGCCGAGCAGGTCGAGCAGTGGCTGTCGGCCAGCGGCTTCACCAAGGTACAGGCCGAGCGCGAGGTGGGCACGCCTACGGGCCCGCGCAAGGTGCTGGATGTGGTGGCCGACCGCTTCCGCCTGGGCAACGCAGAGAAGGCGCGGGTGATCGAGGCGATCGAGGTGGCATTGAAGCGCGGCACAGGTCGCCTCAACGTCTACCGGCTGGTGGATGAGGGGGAGCCCGAGCTGTGGAGGTTCTCGACAGGCCTGCATTGCCCCGATAGCGACCTGCGCTACAGCGACCCGATTCCCTCGGCCTTCTCGTTCAACTCCGCCGTGGGCGCGTGCGACAGCTGCCGGGGCTTTGGCCGCGTGATCGGCGTGGACTACGGACTCGTCATCCCCAACGACAAGCTCACGCTGCGCGCCGGGGCCATCAAGACCATCCAGACCCCGGCGTGGAAAGAGGCGCAGGACGACCTCATGCGCCACGCCGAGGCGGCAGGCATCCCCCGCGATACGCCCTGGTACAAGCTGACCGACGACCAGAAGAAATGGGTCATCGGCGGCGCGCCCGGCTACAAGGACGGCCAGTGGAGCAAGCAGTGGTACGGCATCAAGCGCTTCTTCGAGTATCTGGAGAGCAAGGCCTACAAGATGCACATCCGCGTGCTGTTGTCCAAGTACCGCAGCTACACGCCATGTCCTACCTGCGCCGGTGCGCGCCTCAAGACCGAAAGCCTGCTGTGGCGCATTGGCCGCAAGGAAGACGCCGATGCGGTGCTCGAGCCCGGCAAGCGCTTCATGCCCGAAGGGGTGCAATGGTCGCGTGAGCAACTCGAAGCGCTGCCCGGCCTGTGCCTGCACGACCTGATGCTGCTGCCCATCGACCGCCTGCGCGCGTTCTTTGCGCGCATGCAGTTGCCCGCGGGCGACGACGCCAAGGGCGGCGACGCGCAAGCGCTGAAGCTGCTGCACGAAGAAATCACCACGCGCCTGAAATACCTGTGCGACGTGGGCATTGGCTACCTCACGCTAGACCGGCAAAGCCGCACGCTGAGCGGTGGCGAAGTGCAGCGCATCAACCTCACCACAGCGCTCGGTACCTCACTCGTCAACACGCTCTTCGTGCTGGACGAGCCCAGCATCGGCCTGCACCCGCGTGACATGCACCGCATCACCGAGGCCATGCTGCGTCTGCGCGATGCAGGCAATACGCTGGTGGTCGTGGAGCACGACCCGGCCGTCATGCTGGCGGCCGACCGCATGATCGACATGGGCCCCGGCCCCGGCCGCCTCGGCGGGCAGATCGTGTTTGACGGCACCACGGCCGACCTGCGCAAGGCCGATACCCTCACGGGCGCGTATCTCGGCGGGCGCAAGCAGGTGGGCTTTGGCTTCAAGCGCATGGTCACCGATTCAACCCCGCGCCTCATCCTCGAAGGCGCACGCGAGCACAACCTGCAGAACGTGTCGGTCGAGTTTCCGCTGCAGCGGCTGGTCACCGTCACCGGCGTCAGCGGCTCGGGCAAGTCCAGCCTGATCCAGGACGTGCTAGCCCCCGCGCTGCTGCGCCACTTTGGCAAGGCCACCGACACCCCCGGCGCGCACGACCGCATGCTGGGCGCGGACCATCTGTCGGATGTGGTGTTCGTGGACCAGTCGCCCATCGGTAAAACGGCCCGGTCCAACCCCGTGAGCTACGTGGGCGCGTGGGACAGCATCCGCGAGCTGTTTGCCGTGGCGCCGCTTTCCAAACAGCGCAGCTACACCTCGGCCAAATTCAGCTTCAACAGCGGCGACGGGCGCTGCCCGACCTGCGGGGGGTCGGGCTTTGAGCATGTGGAGATGCAGTTCCTGTCGGACGTCTACCTGCGCTGCCCCGATTGCGATGGCAAGCGCTACCGGCCCGAGATTCTGGAAATCACCATTGAACGTGGTGGGCGCAACCTGAACGTGGCCGACGTGCTGGCCCTCACCGTGGCCGAAGCGGCCGACCTGTTTGCAAACGACCGCGACGTGATCCGTGCCCTTCAGCCCATCGTGGATGTGGGGCTTGAATATGTGGCGCTAGGCCAGCCGGTGCCGACCCTGTCCGGTGGCGAGGCCCAGCGTTTGAAGCTGGCAGGCTTCCTGGCGGAGGCCGCACGCAGTGCGTCCAAATCGCGCCAGGCGGTCGCCCGCAAGGGCACGCTGTTTTTGTTCGACGAGCCCACCACCGGCCTGCACTTTGACGACATCGCCAAGCTCATGCGGGCGCTGCGCAAGCTCATCGATGCGGGGCACTCGCTCATCGTCATCGAGCACAACCTCGACGTGATCCGCGCCAGCGACTGGCTCATCGACCTGGGCCCGGAAGGCGGCTACGCGGGGGGCCTGGTGGTGGCGGAAGGCACGCCCGAGGACGTGCGGGCGCACGCCACCTCGCACACCGGCCAGGCGCTGCGCGAGTACGAGCTGGCACTGGGCGCTGGCGGGCATTCGGTGCACGAAAAAGCTGCAGCGCTACGAAAACAGGAGCGCGATGCGAAGGCAAATCAAGCGCCAGAGGCCAAAAACGCCATACAAATCGTCAATGCCAAGGAACACAACCTCAAGAATCTGAGCGTGGACATCCCGCGCGGCAAGTTCAATGTGGTGACGGGCGTGAGTGGCTCGGGCAAGTCCACGCTGGCGTTCGACATCCTGTTCAATGAGGGCCAGCGCCGTTACCTCGAATCGCTCAATGCGTATGCCCGCTCCTTCGTGCAACCGGCGGGCAGGCCCGAGGTGGATGCGGTGTACGGCATCCCGCCTACCGTCGCCATCGAGCAGCGCCTGTCGCGCGGCGGGCGCAAGTCCACCGTGGGCACCACCACCGAGGTGTGGCACTTTTTGCGCTTGCTGTACGTCAAGCTCGGCACGCAACACTGCACCAAAGACGGCGCCGCCGTGCAGCCGCAAACGCCCGAGAGCATTGCCGCCCAGCTGCTCACGCAGTTCCGCGGCCAGCACATCGGGCTGCTTGCGCCGCTGGTGATGAACCGCAAGGGCGTGTACACCGAGCTGGCCGACTGGGCGCGCCCGCGCGGCTTTACGCATCTGCGCGTGGACGGCAACTTTTTGCCCACCACCAACTTCCCGCGCATCGACCGGTTCAAGGAACACACCATCGAGCTGCCCGTGGCAAGCCTGGATGTGTCGCCCGAGAACGAGGCTGCACTGCGCACCGCGCTGGCTGACGCGCTCACGCACGGTAAGGGCGTGGTGCATGTGCTCAGCAGCATCAGCACGCTGGCCGCCGCCATGCATAGCGGCGCGGCCACGGCGGGCATCGGCCATCTGCAGGCCTTCTCCACCAAGCGCGCCTGCCCCGTGTGCGCCACGAGTTACGCCGAACTGGACCCGCGCCTCTTTTCCTACAACAGCAAGCACGGCTGGTGCCCCGACTGCGTGGGCACGGGCGTCAAGCTCACGCGCGACCAGCGCAAGGTGTTTGACGACTCGGTGCAGGACGACAAGGAAAAAGGCCGCGAGCAGACCTTTGCCGAGCCCGAGGTGGAAGACCTGGCCGATACCGCCTGCCCCACCTGCAGCGGCACCCGCCTGAACGCCACGGCCCGTGCCGTGAAGTTTGCCGGCGTGGGCATCACCGACATTGCCGCGCTGTCCGTCACCGATGTGCGCCGATGGATCGAAACCCTGCGCATCGAAGGCGGCATGACCCAGCGCGAGGCCGACATCGCCCGCGACCTGGTGCCCGAGATCCAGAGCCGCCTTGAATTCCTCGAAGAAGTCGGCCTGGGCTACCTCACGCTCGACCGGGGCGCGCCCACGCTCAGCGGCGGCGAGGCGCAGCGCATCCGCCTGGCCGCGCAGCTGGGCAGCAACCTGCAGGGCGTGTGCTATGTGCTCGACGAGCCCACCATCGGCCTGCACGCACGCGACAACCAGATCTTGCTGAACGCCCTGCACAAGCTGGGCGACAAGGGCAACACGCTGGTGGTGGTGGAGCACGACGAAGACACCATCCGCCGTGCCGACCACATCATCGACATTGGACCCAGCGCGGGCAAACGCGGCGGGCGGCTGGTGGCGCAAGGCAGCGTGGCCGACATTACCGGGGCCGAGGATTCGCAAACCGGCCGCTACCTGCTGCATGCCATGAAGCATCCGCTGCAGCTGCGCCGCAGCATGGCGGCCAGCGAGGTGAGCGCCGAAGCCACAGCAGCCTTTGCCCGTTCTGAAGCTGCAGCGCCCACCGGCCGGCAAAGCGCCGCCGTCAAGAAGCGCGCGGCCCAGGCTGCATCGCTGGCGGCGGATGCGTTGACCGAAGCGAAAGAACGCGCAGCGATGCGCTGGTTGACGGTGCATGGCGCGCAGCTGCACAACCTGCAAAACGTGACCGCCACCGTGCCGCTGCATCGTTTAGTCGCAGTGACGGGCGTGAGCGGCTCGGGCAAGTCCACCCTGGCGCGCGATGTGCTGCTGGCCAACGTACAGGCCTGGGTGCAGCAGCGCAGTACCAAGGCCGGGCGCGATGCGATGGACGCTGGCAAGGCACCGCCGCTGGTGGGCTGCACGGGCCTGTCGGGCTTCGAGAGCATCGACCGCGTGCTGGAGGTGGACCAGACGCCGATTGGCAAAACTCCGCGTTCATGTCCAGCCACCTACATCGGCTTCTGGGACACCATCCGCAAGCTGTTTGCCGAGACCCTGGAGGCCAAGGCGCGCGGCTACGCGGCCGGGCGCTTTTCCTTCAACACCGGCGAAGGCCGCTGCCCCAGCTGCGAAGGCGCGGGCGTGCGCACCATCGAGATGAGCTTTTTGCCCGACGTGAAGGTGCCTTGCGAGACCTGCCACGGCGCACGCTTTAACCCCGAAACGCTGGCCGTGACCTGGCGCGGCAAGAGCATTGGCGACGTGCTGCAGATGGAGGTGGACGAGGCCGTGGGCTTCTTTGCCACCATGCCCAGCATTGCGCACCCGCTGCAGTTGCTGCAGGACGTGGGCCTCGGTTATCTCACGCTCGGCCAGCCGTCGCCCACGCTGAGCGGTGGCGAGGCGCAGCGCATCAAGCTCGTGACCGAGCTGACCAAGGTACGCGACGAAGTGGGCCGCCGCGGCCAGAAGGTGCCGCACACGCTGTACGTGCTGGACGAGCCCACCGTGGGCCTGCACATGGCCGACGTGGACAAGCTCATCCGCGTACTGCACCGCCTGGTCGATGGCGGCCACAGCGTGATCGTGATCGAGCATGACCTGGATGTGATTGCCGAAGCCGACTGGATTCTGGACCTGGGCCCCGAGGGCGGTAACGCGGGCGGGCGCATCGTGGCGGCGGCCACGCCCGAAGACGTGGTGGCTGCGGGCACGCACACGGGCAAGGCGCTGGGGCCGGTGCTGGCCCGGTAAGGGGCGCTCAGCCGTTGCGGGAAGCCGCACGGCTGAGCTGTTCAACCATCGGGACCGGCGATGGTGTTGCACCCACGCCCATGTCGGGGCCGGTCCTACGCAGACCACGGAACTTGGAGCACGCGGGGCAAGGAGAGGGCTTCCTACGATGCGCAGCAGGGGTGACGCCACTGCTGCCGATCCTCAAGCCCATCCTTCCTCGAACCTCATCTCCACGTCTACGGACCATCACCATGAAAAACATCTTCAAGACCTGTGTCACCCTCGCTGCCACTTCCGTGTTGCTGGTCGCCTGCGGCGGCGGCAATGACGACGATCCGACGCCCAGCGAGCAGTCGGGCGTGCTCACTGTGACCGGCGCTTCGTCCGAAGGCCTGAACGGCGTGTACGGCAACGGCGCGCTGAACCTGACCGATGTGGACAAGAGCAACCCCGTGGGTTCGACGCCCGAGCTGTGCGCCTTCAAGTTTGACGGCGCCAACAAGGTGGGTTCATCGGCCACGGCGTTTGGTGACATCCGCTACCGCCCTGACGCCAGCGGCACTTACCAGGTCTTCATGACGTTCGACGGCAAGGAATACGCCAGCGGCGAAGCCAACGACACATCGGTGCAGCGCGATTCCAACCAGATCCGCTTCAGCGGCAAGACGCTGACGGCCAGCGATGGTTCGAACGCCACGCTGCGCGTGACGGGTATCGTGCCCATGCGCCCCAACCGCCCCGCAGGCTGCTGACCTGCGCCCCGGCTGCTGCCCCGATTTGCGGGGCGGCAGACCACGGGCCATGCGTCTCCGCGAGAATCGCAGGGACCATGGCCCGTTCTGCTTCCAAACCGCCCGCCACCATCTGGCTGCAGCCATCGGCGCCTGCCAAGCCCGCCGTGGGCGCGCCGTGCAATGGTTGCGGACTGTGCTGCCTGGCAGAACCGTGCCCGCTGGGCGTGCTCGTCTCGCGGCGGCGCACTGGGGCGTGCGCCGCCCTGCAATGGAGCGATGGCCAGCAGCGGTACCTGTGCGGCATGGTGGCCGACCCGGGCGGCGTGACCGGGTGGACCCATCCGTGGATCGTGCGGGCCCTGTCAGCGCTGGCACGCCGCTGGATTTCCTCGGGCACGGGATGTGATGCAGACCTGGCCGTGCAACAGGACTCGCGCAAAGATGCGTCACCTGATGTGTAGATTGCTATTAAATGTATAGCTATTTGGGCAGATACAAATTGGGCTTGCGGCCGATTTGACCTGAAATTTCCTGCTGGGCGTGCTCTAGAGCAACCGCCCGTCAGCACCCGGCCTGTCGCACCCCTCAGGCGGGTGGGGCCATCTCGACACGGTTGCGGCCCGCATGTTTGCCCTCGTACAGGGCGGCGTCGGCCCTGTGCAGCATGGTGTCGAGCGCGCTTTCCCCGGGCTTGCGCTCGGCCACACCCACGGTGGCGGTGACATGGATGGTGAAGCCCCCATGCTCGATCGGGGTGTTCGCCAGCCGGTCCACAAAGCGCTGCGCCACCACAGCGGCGTCGTGAGCCATGGCGCCAGGGAGCAGCACTGCAAATTCTTCGCCTCCGATGCGGCCCAGGCTGTCCACGCTGCGAAAGCAGTCGCGTGCAATCTGCGCCACGCGCCGCAGCACCTCGTCGCCAGCACCGTGCCCGTACTGGTCGTTGACTGCCTTGAAGTGGTCCAGGTCAAACACTGCCACACACAAAGGGCTGGCATCACGGTCGGCGCGTGCCGCGTCGCGTGCAAAGCACCGGTCGAACTCGCGGCGGTTGGGCAGCCCGGTCAGCGGATCGGTCGTGGCCTGGCGCCGCAGCTCGGCCTGCAGTTCGGCGCTGCGTGCGATCTCCTCCTGCAGCGCGGCGTTGGTCTGCTGCAGGCGGGTACGCACCACGAATTCCTGGCGCTGAGCCCGCTGCAGGCGGTTGGCAGAGATGAATCCGACCACGGCGGGCAGCGAGAGCAGCATGACGAGCCCGGGCAGGTTTTCGCCCCCGGAGCCCATGAACAGCAGGGTGGCCACGGTACCCGCAATGCCGCCGGCCGCCACCCACGCCCCCAGTGCAACCCGCCCGGGCACAAAGACGAACAGGCTGAGGTTCACGACCATGATCATCCCGAGGGTGGTCGCGCGCAGCTCGGGGCGCAGCAGCAGGTAGAGGAAGAAAAACGGGAACCCCGCCAGCTCAAGCCCCATGGCCAACCGTCCCGGCGGGGCGAGATGTGGACGTGCGCGCAGCGCGAAGGCTGCGGCCAGCAGCACCACCGCCGTGGCGCCGCGATAGGCCGTGAGGGTCCAGAACGTCGTGCTGCCCCCCATCACGAGGAAATCAGGCAGCGCGAACAGCAGCACCAGCGCAGCCCACACCCACAGCGCCGTGCGCAGCTGCCACGCCATGCGAGGCTGTACGTCGGCACGGAAGGCCTGCTCGACCGCGGGGTCCGAAAACTCGGCCTGCCAGAGCGAGATGTGCGGAAGGGGTGCGTTTTGCATGGGCTGCAAGTAGGCGGTGTGCAAGGGGCGACGCGTCGATCAGATTACCCCATCTGTCGTTTCAGGCAAGTAGATGGCGATGGAACGGGTCTGCCTTTGTGGCGGGTGACCGCGGGTCCTGGCACCTTGGTGACAAAGGCTAGGGGCTTTCCACCATGCCTCACGACACAGGGTGCAGTCCAATGCAAAGACCTTTGGTTTGAATTTTCAGGAGTCAGCCATGCAACGTCGTCGCGTCATTCAATGGGGAGCCGCCAGCCTGGCCACCCCCGCTTTCATGGCCCAGGCCCAGAGCTTTCCCAACAAGCCGATCAAGCTGGTCATTGCTTTCCCGGCGGGCGGGCCCACCGACATCACCATGCGGGCGCTGGCCGACAACGCCAGCAAGATCCTGGGCCAGACCGTGATCGTGGAAAACAAGCCCGGCGCGGGCGGCACGCTGCCCGCCCAGGCGCTGCAGACCTCGCCCGCTGACGGCTACACCCTGGCGCAGATTCCGCTGGGCGTGTTCCGCCTGCCCTACACGACCAAGATCAATTGGGACCCCATCAAGGACATCAGCTATGTGCTGAATGTGACGGGCTACGCCTTTGGCGTGGTGGTGCCCGCGGATTCGCAGCTTAAGACCTGGACGCACTTTGTGGCCTGGGCCAAGGCCAACCCCGGCAAGCTGAGCTACGGCTCCACCGGCACCATGACCAGCCCGCACCTGACCATGGAGCTGATTGCCCAGCAGCTCGGCCTGGAGCTGCTGCATGTGCCGTACAAGGGCAGTGCCGACCTGATGCAGTCCATCCTCGGCGGGCAGATCATGGCCGCGGCGGACTCCACCGGTTTTGCGCCGCAGGTCGAGGCCGGCAAGCTGCGCGTGCTCAACACCTGGGGCGCCGAGCGCCTGGCCAAGTTCCCCGATGCGCCCACGCTCAAGGAACTGGGCCTGAACTTGGTTCAGAACTCGCCGTTCGGCATCGGCGCGCCCAAGGGCACACCCACCGCCGTGGTCAAGCGCCTGCATGATGCCTTCAAGCAGGCCATGGAGCAGGAGAGCTACCGCACGGCGCTGGCCCGCTACGACATGGTGCCCATGTACATGAGCACGGCGGCGTACCAGAAGTTTGCGCAGGAAACCTTCACGCGCGAGAAGGCGCTGGTGGAAAAGCTGGGGCTGGCCAAGCCTTCCTGATGATCGCCCCTCGGGGGGGGAGCCGTTCCGTGTGATGATCCGTCCCAACATTGAACGGAACACCACGAGCATTTATGGCATCCCCCTCCGACAGCATCAGCATGGCCCTGTTTTGCGACTTTGAAAACGTCGCCCTGGGCGTGCGCGATGCGCAGTACGAAAAGTTCGACATCAAGCCCATCCTGGAGCGCCTGCTGCTCAAGGGCTCCATCGTGGTCAAGAAGGCCTATTGCGACTGGGAGCGCTACAAGGGCTTCAAGGCCACCATGCACGAGGCGAATTTCGAGCTGATTGAGATCCCGCACGTGCGCCAGTCGGGCAAGAACTCGGCTGACATCCGCCTGGTGGTGGATGCGCTGGACCTGTGCTACACCAAGTCGCACGTCAACACCTTCGTCATCATCAGCGGTGACTCCGACTTTTCCCCGCTGGTCTCCAAGCTGCGCGAGAACAACAAGCAGGTGATCGGCGTGGGCGTGAAGCAGTCCACCTCCGACCTGTTGATTGCCAACTGCGACGAGTTCATCTTCTATGACGACCTGGTGCGCGAAAACCAGCGCGCCCAGGCCCGCCGCCAGAGCCCCGGCAGCAACCCGCCGCCCGCCCCGCGCCGCAGTGCGGAAGAAGAGCGCAGCCGCAAGGAAACGCAGGACGCGCGACGCACGCAGGGGGTGGAGCTGGCTGCCGAGACCTTCGAGGCCCTGCTCTCGGAGCGCGGCGACACGGGCAAGATCTGGGCATCGGTCCTCAAGGAGGCCATCAAGCGCCGCAAGCCCGATTTCAGCGAAGGCCGTTATGGCTTTCGCACCTTCGGCAATCTGCTGGAAGAAGCCCAGGCGCGGGGCTTGCTGGAGTTCGGCCGTGATGAAAAATCGGGCGCGTACGTGTACCGTAGCCATGGCCAGCCCGCAGGCAACCAGGCGCCTGTGCAGCAGGACGCCGCCATGGAGCCCCAGCGGTCTGCCCAGGGCGCAGCCGCCACGCGCCATGATTTTCATGCGGTGCTGACGGCTCCGGACCCGGCCGCGGGTGGCAGCGAGCCCCGCAGCGGGTCCTCACGCGGCCGCGGCCGCCG
This sequence comes from Acidovorax sp. BL-A-41-H1, assembly GCF_051942715.1. Classification (NCBI taxonomy): domain Bacteria; kingdom Pseudomonadati; phylum Pseudomonadota; class Betaproteobacteria; order Burkholderiales; family Comamonadaceae; genus Acidovorax; species Acidovorax sp. BL-A-41-H1. The sequence continues at coordinate 65,876 of NZ_JBPVJQ010000006.1, forward strand.
GGGCGATGTGCAAGGGCGCAGCGAAGCCCGGAGCGAAGATTCCGCCGCAACGCATCAGGGCACAAGCGCTTCGCAGTCGGATGCTCCCGAGCGTCCGGCAGGCCGCTACTTCAGCCAGCCTGTGGTGGCCGATGTGCCTGCGGTGCCCCATCTGCCGGAGCCCGGCAGTGAGAGCGGTGGCAGTGAACCGGAACTGCGCAGCGTCGATCGGGACCTGGACGACGACACCGGCCCGCACGCGTCCGCCACCGATCAGGCCGCGCAACCACTGACGAAGCCAGCCCGCAGCCGGGGCAGCCGCTCAGGCAGCAGTGCCAAGCCCACACCTGCCCGTGCGCGTGGCGCGAGGCCATCGGTAGAGCAGCCTTCGGATGCCGAGCCCGCTGCCGCTGTTTCGGACCGCGGCGCCTTGGAAAACGCAGAGGGCGAAGCTGCTGCTGCGCCCGCCCGCCCGCGCAGCCGAACACGCAAGCCCGCGGCCCGCAAACCGGCCCCCGAGTAAGGCGCGACGCTGGGGGGCGGCGGCAGTAGCGCAACGGCCCCCCGCAACCTGCATGGGCACAAGGTGTGCTGGCGAGTGGTGGGCGCGCCCGTACGCCGGCTATCCCCCCCGCAGCACCGCGCGGGCCACCTCTGCAAACCCGGCCCCGCGTTCTCCCTGCGTCACATAGCGCGGCAGGTGCTGCAGCTGCGGCACGAACCGCGCCACGTTGGCCACGCCCACGCTGTGCTCGAAGCGCTCGAACATGAGCTGGTCGTTGGTCGAGTCGCCCACATACACCCAGCGGTGCATCTCGGCATCCAGGTCACGCCCCCACAGCTCGCGCACGATCCAGCGCGCGCCTTCCAGCTTGTTGTGCGCGCCAAACCAGCCGTTGATATGAATGCTGCTCACCGTGGCGTTCATGCCGGCGGCCTTCATGATGTGCACCGCCTCGTCAATGGCGGCCTGCGGCAGGTGGGTGAACTCGCTGTGGTCGATGGCGATGTCCGTCTCGCGCCCCGCTGAGTCCGTGGCCCTGCGCGCGCCCGGTACGTCGGCCTCTATCTGCGCCAGTACCTCCTGCATGCGTGCGTAGTTTGCAGTGCGCACTGCCAATGGTTGCTGGTATGTTTTTAATAGCAACACATCCTTTTGCGATGTGCGCTGGAGGCTGTTTTCGCTTGAATTCCCGGCCGTGCGACGCAACGCCACCGCCCCGTTCTCAGCCACGATGGCGTCGACCGGCCACTGCACTGCGAACGGCTCGCTCCAGCCCACAGGGCGCCCGGTGATCGCCACCACGTGCAGCCCAGCGGCTTTCAGGTCTGCCAGCGCCTGCAGCGCATCGGGCGTGATCGCGCCGTCGGTGGTGAGGGTGTCGTCGATGTCGGTGAAGACGCCAAGCCAAGGCCGCCCGGCGCCGAAGGCACGCGCCTGTGCCAGCGGCTGCAGGGGGTCAAGGGCCGGTGGGGCTGCGGATTCGGTCAGGTGGGGGGGCATGTACAGATCAGGAAAGCGTGAGGCACTGGGTACCGCGGCGCCGCTGGTTCACGCCAGGTGACGGTCGTTGCCGCGCGGCGCGCAGTGTGCCACGGAACCCGCGCAGCCCGGGCGCCCCCGGTCGCCATGGCGGGTGGGCGGGTCACTGCCGGGCGAAATCGACGATGGCGCGGTAGAACTGGTCGGAGCCATCTTTGGCATTGCCCGGAGACAGCTCCATCCGGTTGACGCCATGTTCTTCGCCGCCCTTGAAGCGCTGCGGCACCACCGTAAAGTAGTACGGGCTCACAAACCGTGCACCGGCCTGCTGGTGGCGCTGCAGGGCGCGCAGCGCGACGCCCGGCACTTTCCACTGTTGAGGGTGGAACTCGGGGGCGCCATAGCCGCGAATACCGTTGGCCGTCAGATAGCCCGCCATCCAGGTGCTGTCGGTCATGCCTCCGTACATGTTCAGGCCGTGTTGCCAGGCCGCGTCACCGCGCAGGGTGTCGTCCATGGCAAACAGCTGTGGGTTCCACGTGCTGTTGGCGCGGGGCACGATCTGGTGCGAAAACAGCCACTTCCCCGGGAGGCCCGCCGCAAGGGCCCGGCGGTGAAACTCTGCCAGAAAGCCGGCCGCCTGCTGGCTGCGAAAGCGGTTCCAGTCCCGCGCCACCGGGTTGTAGTAAAGGTCCTGCGGGGGCTGGGGAAGGTCCAGCCAGGCACGCACGCCGGGCAGCTGTTTCAGCGAACGCGCGCTGGCCGAGGGTGGGGTGGACGAACGGGGCGTTTTCTGATCTCGGCCCATGACGACGAACTCGGTTTGTGCCACCTCGTGCGGACCCTGCGCCGTATCGGCGATCACCTGTGCACGGTACCGCCCCGGCGCAAGAGCGCGGTAGTCCAGCTCGTACCGGAAGCCGACATTGGGGTCGGTGATCTCCTGCACGGCACGGTACACGTCCAGGCGATTGAACCCGCGGGGCACGTCGGCCAGAGGCTGGCCGTTCAGGTACACCTGCAGCCGCCGCACGGTTCCCTTGGGGTCCCACAGCCAGCCTGAAACGGGGAGGTTGCCGTCTGCATAGGCATCGTAGTGCTCCGCGTAGCTCGCCAGGGCTTCCTTGCGGATGTCGCGCGAGGGCGCTGGCACCTCGTCGAAACTGCGCAGGGTGGCGATGCCAGTGACACTGCGGTAGTTGTCGATGGTTCGGTATTCGCTTGCAAGCCAGCGGCGGAAGTCGGCAATGGATTCAGGGTGGTAGTCCGTCACGCGCACGTCCTGGTGGCGGCCCATGCCGTTTTCAAAGTCCGTGTACAGGTGATGGAGTTCGCCTGCCAAGGTAATGGCAACGATGCGCTGGCGCACCTTCTGCGGCAGGGCCAGGATGCGTTTGGCCACTGTGTCGAGCGCAGCGAAACGGTAGCGGTTGACTGGGAGCGCGCTGTCGGTGCGCAGGGTGTAGGGCGCAATGCGGTAACCGAAGTACCCCAGCTGCGGAGCCTTGCCGTCCCGCAGGGCCATCAGGTTGCGTGGATCGGCGAGCAGTTCGTCCGTAAGGGGGCCGGTGGTATCGAAGTGGCCGGCCGAGAGATAGATCACCACCGGGCGTTGCACCTCAGTGATGAGACGCATCCAGTTGTCGAGCTGCGCCGAGTCGAGTTCCCAGCCCTGCGGCGTTCGCCGGTACAGGGCCAGGAGTTGCAGCGTGACCGTGTAGCCCACCTGCACGGCACCGCGGGGGCCGCCAGGTTCCAGGGTGTCGAGCAGGGATCTCAACGCCGGTGCGGCGTTTTGCCTGCGTTGCTGGCAGTACACCTGTGCCTGCGCCAGGGTTGCTATCGCCTTTTCATTTTCGGCCTCGCTACACGCGAGCAGTCCCTCCACTGTCGGCGCAATGATGAATGTGGGGGCGTCGGGCGAGGGCTTCGGCGCTGTCGCCGGTGGGGCTGCCATTGTCGCCCCGGGGAAGAGGATCGCCGGCAGAAGTTGCCGTGCCAGTTTTAAAAGCGTCATCCCCCAGGATGGTACTCAAGGGCTCGGTGGGGGTGCTGGCAACATCGTGGTGCAAAAAAGCCACCAGGAACTGGATGCCGATCAGGATCGGCAGCGCAGCCAGCATCACCGTCCCGCTGGAGGCAGGGGACCCCGAGATGGCGCTGTCGATCCAGCGTGCCAAGCCAAAGATGGATCCACCCAGCAGCATCAGGATGCCCACCACGCTGTAGATGGTGCCGGGGTTGAAGTCGCGCACCAGATAGCTGTAGACATACCGCCGCCACAACCGTGACGAGTGCTTTGCCATGAACTCCGGGATCACTTTCCTCACGTGGAGGTGCGACTGCTCATCAGCGTAGACGGAGTCCATCGGAATATCCTTGATCACTGCGCGCACGGTGTTGAGCCGGAACAGCATGTCGGTCTCGAAGAAATAGCGCCGCTCCAGCTTCTCCAGCGGAAGCTCGTGCAGCACACGGACGTGGATGGCTGTGTAGCCATTGGTCGGGTCCATCACGGACCAGTAGCCGCAACTGAGCTTGGTCAGGAATGACAGCATGGCGTTGCCGAACAGTCGCACTGGCGGCATGCCGGACACCGACTCAGGCCGGTAGAAGCGGTTGCCCTTGGTGTAGTCGGCACGGCCGTTCAGGATGGGCTGGACGAACATCGGAAGCAGGCGGGGGTCCATCTGGCCATCGCCATCCACCTTCACCACGATGTCCATGCTGTCGAGCATGGCGCGGCGGTATGCGGTGACGATGGCTCCCCCTACGCCCTGATTGGCCGCGTGGGTCAGAACCTGAACGCGCGGATCCTTGCAATGCGTGCGAATCCACTGGCCGCTGCCATCCGGACATGCGTCGTCGACTGCGTAGATTGCCGTCACGCACTCGGGCACTGCAGCAATGACCTTGAGCACGTGCCGGGTGACGCGGTAACAGGGGATGGCGACAGCAATGCGGGCCGCCTGAGGCGTGTTGACCGGCATCATGCGGATCTCGCGGCAAGCGCCACGCCGGCAAGGATCAGTGCGCCGCCGGCCAGGGTCTGCACGGTGACTGCTTCACCCAGCCACCAGCGCGCCAGCAGCGGCACGATGATGAATGCCAGGCCCATGAAGGGGTAAGCCAGCGACAGCGGCGCATTGCGCAACACCCATACCCAGCCGACCGTGGTGACCGCATAAAGGGCCAGGGCCACCAGCAGCCAGCCATTGAAGGCCCAGTCGTGCAAGCCGGGCGATGCGGGCATGCTGAGAGCCGCTTTTTTGAACAACAGTTGTCCCAGCGATATGCCGAGGACGCAGGTAAGGGTCGCGAGAATGATGGGAAGCTGCATGGATGGGCTGCAAGCGAGCAAGGTGCTGTCTTGCGCTACGAGTCAGCGTTTGAGCCTATCCCCAGAAATGCCGGAATCAGCACCAGAGGCACTGTAAAAAAAGGCAACAAATAGCGATATTCCCCTGCGATCGAGAACACGGTGATGGCGCCGAACTGGATGCCCATGGGGACACCTACCAGCAAGAGCGCGCGGTCTCGGCGACGCCAGCCTGCCCCGACCGCCCACAGCGTCAGCGCAATACCGACAAAGGGCGTCCACAGCAGCCAGCGCCAGTCGTACGAGCGCTCGTACAGGCTGAACAGCTTTGCCCCAGCAGTCTTCCAGCCCGGCAGCCTGAAACGGGACTGCGAATCCAGTTGCGCGAGCACATGCACCGCGTAGCTGTGCGCAGGGAGGCCGCCCTGTGCAAAGGCCGAGGTCAACAGCACGTTCAGTCGGCTGCCTGCAAACTTCGGGATGTTGTGCCACAGGTTGTATGTCAGGAATTGCTCCACCAAGGCCTGGCGGTCCTCCTTGGGAAGGCCCATCACGCGCGGGCCCTCGGGATTGAAGACAAGTGGGTCCCAGTAGTCGGGGTCGTAGTAACGCACCACTCGGTCATAGATTCCGCGTTGCTGCAGCAGCTGCACCGTTTCGGGTAGCACGCGGGGCTGGCTCGTCCAGAGATTCATGGGGCGGGGTTGCAGGAAATTGGCGGTCTCGAAGATGGCCAGCGGAAAGAGTGCGCCGTGGCTTGGCATGTCGCGGCGCGTTTGCGTGGCAGCGATGTTCAGGCCGATGGATGTCACCAGGATGACGGAAATCCAGACGCGGCTGCGCTGGTCGACCCATAGCAGTGCAACCGCGACCGGGACCAGGAAGATGATGCCGTTGGGCCTGGCAAAAGCGGCAAAGGGCAACGTGACCGCAATGACCAGCAGGCCTGCGGTACTCATCCGGCCGGCCCTCACTGCCAGCCATAACTCGAACAGCAGTCCGGCGACAGCGATGGCGTAGTAGCCGTCCGGGTACAGGGTGCCTGCGAAGTACACCATGTGCGGTGTGGCGCAGACCAGGATCAGAAGCGCCACGCAGCTCTTGCGCAGACCCTGTTGCCAGTACCAGGCCAGGATCCGTGCGAACACGAGCACGGCGAGTCCCATCAGGATGGCGATGGGTACCTCGACCCTGCGGGTGCTCTCGTAGCAAAGCCGTACAAACCAGTACCACAGCGCTGGCTTGCCGGAATGCCGGTCGGCGGGATGCTCGATCTCCAGCAGGACCGCCAGGCTGTCTTCTCCCAGCACGCCAGGCCAGAACGCCAGCAACCATGTGCCATACACAAGCGCCAGTACTCCGGCCAGCGAGGCGAACGGTCGCCACGGGAAGGGCGCCTGCGCGCCCGGTGCCGCGTTGCTCCCGTTCATCGGCCTAGTTGGCATTGCCCAGGGAGAGTCCCGCATGCTCGCGCAGAGGGTGGAAGTGGATCTTCGGAAAGCGTTCCTGCGCCAGCCGCACGTCGTAGGGCGATGTGCACAGGTAGGCCAGGGTGTCGGCCGCGTCGTGCGCCAGGCGCAGCGGGTAGGCGTCGGTAAACGCGCGCAGGTCGGCGGGCGTGTCGGCCGTGATCCAGCGGGCACCGGTGTACTGGCAACCCTCCAGGCGGATGTCGGCGTCGTACTCGGCCTTCAGGCGGTGCTGCACCACTTCAAACTGCAACTGGCCCACGGCGCCCAGCAGCATGTTGCCGCCAGCGTCGGGCTTGAAGACCTGGATGGCGCCTTCCTCGCCCAGCTGGGCCAGGCCCTGCTGGAGCTGCTTGGTGCGCAGCGGGTTCTTGAGCACCACGGTCATGAACATCTCGGGTGCGAAGAAGGGCAGGCCGGTGAACTGCAGGTTGGCGCCGTCGGTAATGGTGTCGCCCAGCTGCACGCCACCGTGGGTGGTAAAGCCGATGATGTCGCCCGCGTAGGCTTCCTCGACCGCCTCGCGGCGTTGCGACATGAACGTGACTACCGAGGTGGGGCGCAGCTCCTTGGCGGTGCGCTGCACCTTGAGTTTCATGCCGGGCATGTACTTGCCCGAGGCCACGCGCACAAAGGCAATGCGGTCACGGTGGTTCGCGTCCATGTTGGCCTGCACCTTGAACACCACGCCCGAGAAGCCTTCGTCTGCAGGCTGGATGGTCTTGACCACGGGCTGCTTGTTGACTTCGAGCGTGCTCACACGCGGGCCGGGCGGCGGGGCCATGTCGACCAGGGCGTCCAGCACTTCCATCACCCCGAAGTTGTTCACGCCGGAACCGAAGAACACGGGGGTGAGCTTGCCCGCCAGGAAGGCCTCATGGTCCCACGCGGGCGACGCGCCCACGGCCAGTTCCATGCTGTCCATGGCGGTGTCGAATTCCGCGCCAAAGCGGGCGCGCAGAGTGTCCACGTCCGTCAGGGGTATGGCTTCGAAATCCTGGGGGCGGCGCTCACTGCCCGACTCGAACACGGTCATGGTCTTGGTGCGCAGGTTGATGATGCCGCCGAAGGCCTTGCCCTGGCCCACGGGCCAGGTCATGGGGCAGCAGGGCATGCCCAGCTCGCGCTCCACCTCGTCCATGATGTCCAGCGGGTCGCGGACTTCGCGGTCCATCTTGTTGACGAAGGTGATGATGGGCGTATCGCGCTGGCGGCAGACCTCGATCAGGCGGCGGGTTTGCGCTTCCACGCCGTTGGCTGCGTCAATCACCATCAGGGCCGAGTCCACGGCGGTGAGCACGCGGTAAGTGTCTTCCGAGAAGTCCTTGTGACCGGGGGTGTCGAGCAGGTTGATGACGTGCTCGCGGTACAGCATCTGCATGACGGACGAAGCCACCGAGATGCCGCGCTGCTTTTCGATCTCCATCCAGTCGGACGTGGCGTGGCGGCTGGCCTTGCGGCCCTTGACGGCGCCCGCGATCTGGATCGCGCCCGAGAACAGCAGCAGCTTTTCCGTCAGCGTGGTTTTACCGGCGTCGGGGTGGGAGATGATGGCAAACGTGCGGCGGCGCCGGGTTTCGTCGAGGAACGGAGCAGACATTCGGGCAGGGGCCACGCTGTGGCGCGTGGCGCAGTAAGTGGCAAAGACCCGGCGATTATCCCCGTGCACTGCGGTGCAGGGTGGCGCCCGCGTGCGCCGGGGCCATGGGTAGCCGTTCTTTGCCGTCTGCACCGTGAGCGCGCTTACTTGGCGGGCGTGACCTCGACTTTCGGCACCTCGATTTCCTTCTTCTCGGTGGTTACGTTCACGTCTGGGGTCTTCACGTCGTACTTGGGCAAGGTCACATCGCCGGACTGGGTCTTTTCCACTTCGTACTTGGGTACCGTGACATTGCCCTCCTGGGTCTTCTTCACATCACAGGCAGCCAGGCCTGCAACGCTGGCAGCAACGAAGCTGATAAGGATGAGCTTTTTCATGGGGGAGCCTTTCTCGGTAGATCTGGATGGGAACCGCCGCCCGGTGGGGCAGCGGCGAACTCACGCTTTGAATTACACCCAGCGGCACGGATGAGCGCTGTAGGAAACGGGGTGGCTACCGGGTCGGCGCGGGGCTTGCATTGGCGCGGGGCAGTGCGCTGTCCGGCCGGATGTCATAAAATCCGCAAATCCGAGGAGCGTTGCAGCGCCCCCAGCAACAACAGCGGGGCGTGAGGCTCGGAGTCATCTAGCAACGACGCTCATCCACTTCTCGTGTGGTGAGCTGTTTCATTCACTTGCGCGACCAGTGGTTTTTCAAACTTGCTTTGGAGCAAACCATCATGAACGCCCGCGTCAACGCCCCCGTCAACACCGACTGCATCATTGCCGACATCGGCCTGGCCGAATGGGGCCGCAAAGAAATCAAGATCGCCGAAACCGAGATGCCTGGCCTGATGGCCATCCGCGAGGAATTTGCCAAGGCGCAGCCCCTGAAGGGCGCGCGCATCACCGGTTCGCTGCACATGACCATCCAGACGGCCGTGCTGATCGAAACCCTGCAGGCACTGGGCGCCAACGTGCGCTGGGCCTCGTGCAACATCTTCTCCACGCAAGACCATGCTGCTGCTGCCATCGCAGCCGCCGGCACGCCAGTGTTCGCCATCAAGGGCGAAACCCTGGCCGACTACTGGGACTACACGCACCGCATCTTTGACTTCGGCGCGGCCGGTGCGGAAGGCGAAGGCCCGAACATGATCCTGGACGACGGCGGCGACGCCACGCTGCTCATGCACCTGGGCAAGCGCGCTGAAAAGGACGCTTCGCTGATCGCCAACCCCACGAGCGAAGAAGAAACCTGCCTGTTCAACGCCATCAAGGCCAAGCTGGCGCTGGACCCCACCTGGTACAGCCGCAAGAGCGCCCAGATCGTCGGCGTGACCGAAGAAACCACCACCGGCGTGCTGCGCCTCAATGAAATGGCCGCCAAGGGCAGCCTGATGTTCCGCGCCATCAACGTGAACGACTCGGTGACCAAGAGCAAGTTCGACAACCTGTACGGTTGCCGCGAATCGCTGGTCGATTCGATCAAGCGCGCCACCGACGTGATGATTGCCGGCAAGGTCGCCTGCGTGGCGGGCTACGGCGACGTGGGCAAGGGTTCGGCCCAGGCCCTGCGCGCCCTGAGCGCCCAGGTCTGGGTCACCGAGATCGACCCCATCAACGCCCTGCAGGCCGCAATGGAAGGCTACAAGGTCGTGACCATGGAATACGCTGCCGACAAGTGCGACATCTTCGTGTCGGCCACGGGCAACAAGAACGTCATCCGCTATGAGCACATGGCCGCGATGAAGGACGAAGCCATCGTCTGCAACATCGGCCACTTCGACAATGAAATCGATGTCGCCTCGCTCGAAAAGCTGCAGTGGGACGAGATCAAGCCCCAGGTCGATCACGTCATCTTCCCCGATGGCAAGAAGATCACGCTGCTGGCCAAGGGCCGCCTGGTCAACCTGGGCTGCGCCACCGGCCACCCCAGCTTCGTCATGTCGTCCAGCTTTGCCAACCAGACCATTGCGCAGATCGAGCTGTTCACCAAGCAAAACGAGTACGAAGTGGGCAAGGTCTACGTGCTGCCCAAGCACCTCGACGAAAAGGTCGCACGCCTGCACCTCAAGAAGGTCGGCGCCATGCTGACCGAGCTGTCGGACGAACAGGCCGCCTACATCGGCGTGCCCAAGCAAGGCCCCTACAAGGCCAACACCTACCGCTACTAAGCGGCGGGTTGTGGGCAAGTCTGCGCTGTACGCTGCAGGCTTGTCCGGCCCTGCAGTGGCGCTGCCGTGCAGTCCCGCAGGCGTTGCAACGGCTGGCCTCTGCGCTTCCGTAGAGGATCTGCAACGTCACCCCCGTGGAGCGCGGGGACTGGCTGCAAAATGCCGCAGGCCGCGCCAGCGCGGCTGGCCTGTTCCAGTGCGCCTCCGGCGTCGCAGGGTCGCTGAACAGCCGGTGCACAGCGCGGTGACCGGCGGGTTTGCGGACATTCGCGGCCTGAGCGCCCCGCACCGGCCAGGCAATGTATTTGCTACTAAAGTAATAGCTGTAGAGACAATTAAAGCAAGCGCTACAGGCTAGTTTCATTCAAAAAAGGACGGGCGCATGCGCGCAGACGTATTTCTGGTGGATTTCGGCCATGCGGCCACGCGGTCGCAGGCGCAGCGCCTGATCGCTGCGGGGGTCGAGTGGCGGCTGTCACCGCTGGCGCCTTGGCAGAAAGTGGGCAAGAACGGCGACGACATCCCGACCGTAGCCGAGGTGCGCCTGCTCGACGATGCAGAGGCCAAGTACATCTCGCGCGGCGGTCTCAAGCTCGAAGGCGCGCTGCGTGCGGTAGGCATCGATGTCGCGGGCAAGCGTTGCCTGGACGTGGGCCAGAGCACCGGCGGCTTTACCGACTGCCTGCTGCAGCACGGTGCGACGCAGGTGATCGGCGTGGACGTAGGCCATGCGCAACTGCATGAGCGCCTGCGTGACGATGCCCGCGTGGTCTGCGTCGAAGGCCTGAACGCCCGCTCGATGACTGCGCAGGCGCTGCAGGAGGGCTGCGAGCTGGCGCTGTCGGAAGTGGTCGAGCTGGACGAAGACAACGACACCCAGCCCGAGGCGCCCTACAGCTGGATGCGCAACGGCGGCTTGGTGGACGAAGCCTACGACGACAGCGCCGATGCCAAGGAGCACGACATCGAAGCCTTCAAGGCCGAGCGTGCGCGGCGTGCCGAGGCGCGCGCCAAGGGCGCCCTGCCGGTGGAGCGCCGCCGCCGCGCCGACCGGGCGGATGTGGACATCACCCCCAGTTTCGACGTCGTCACGGGCGACCTGTCGTTCATTTCGCTCACGCTGGTGCTGCCCGCGCTGGTGCCGCTGTTGGCTGCGGGCGGCCAACTGCTGATGCTGGTCAAGCCGCAGTTCGAGCTGCAGCCCGGCCAGGTGGGCAAGGGTGGCATCGTGAAGGACCAGGCGCTGTATGCCGTGGTTGAAAAGCGCATCCGAGAGTGCTGCGCCGAGCAGGGGCTCGCCGTGCAGGCTTGGCTCGACAGCCCCATTGAGGGCGGTGACGGGAACCGCGAATTTTTTGTGTACGCAACCAGGAGCAGTGCTGCATGAATGCCGCCAATGCACAGGGCACCGGATTTCCGGTGAGCTTTGAATTCTTTCCGCCCAAGACGCCCGAGGGGGCCGACAAGCTGCGCGTGGCGCGCCAGCAGCTCTATGCACTGCAGCCCGACTTCTGCTCGGTGACCTACGGCGCTGGCGGCTCCACGCAAGAGGGAACGTTTGCCACCGTGCGCGAGATCCTGGCCGAAGGCGTGAGCGCCGCGTCGCACTTTTCGTGCATTGGCGCCACGCGGCAGTCGGTGCGCGAGCAGCTGACCACCCTGAAGGCCATGGGCGTACGCCGCCTGGTGGCACTGCGCGGTGACCTGCCCAGCGGCTACGGCGCGGGTGGGGAGTTCCATTACGCCAGCGATCTGGTGGCTTTCATCCGGGCCGAGACGGGCAACGACTTCCACATCGAAGTGGCGGCCTACCCCGAAGTGCACCCACAGGCCCGCTCGCCCGAGTCCGATCTGCAGGCCTACGTGGCCAAGGTGCAGGCCGGGGCCGATGCCGCCATCACGCAGTACTTCTACAACAGCGATGCGTACTTCCGCTTTGTGGAAGACGCCCAACGCCTGGGCGCCGACGTGCCGGTGGTGCCAGGCATCATGCCCATTGCCAGCTCGACCCAGCTGATGCGTTTTTCGGACGCCTGCGGTGCCGAGATCCCGCGCTGGATCCGCCTGCGCCTGCAGGCCTTTGGTGACGATACGGCCAGCATCAAGGCGTTTGGCCTGGATGTGGTGACCGACCTGTGCGACCAGCTGCGCGTGGCCGGTGTGCCTGCGCTGCACTTCTACACCATGAACCAGAGCGCGGCGACGCTGGAGATCTGCCGCCGGCTGGGCATCTGATGCAGGACCGGGGGGGTAGCGGCGCTGCGCAGCTGTCCCGGCGCCTGCCACGGGGCCGGACTGCCGTGGCAGCGCTGGCGGGCGGGCTGCTGTGGGTGTGCATGCTGTCCGCCTTTGCGCAGCAGGGTCTGGTGGCCGAACCGGACGCGCTTGCCCCGCACCTGTTGAGCGTGCCTGGGGAGGCGATGCTCATCGACCCCCCTGCGACGGAAGCCGTGACCCGTCCGGGTGCGCCTCTGGTGCCCCCGCCTGTGCTGGAGCCCGCTGCAGACGAGGTCGGGCTGGCATCGTGGTACGGCGCGCGCTTTCACAACCGGCGCACCGCCAGCGGCGAGCTGTTTGACATGAAGGCGCTGACCGCCGCGCATCCCACGCTGCCTTTTGGCTCCCTGGTCTGTGTGCGCAGCCAGATCACGGGGCGATCGGTGGTGGTGCGCATCAACGACCGGGGCCCGCACACCGGCAACCGCGTCATCGACCTGAGCCGCGGCGCCGCCGAGGTGCTGGGCATGGTCGGCCTGGGGCTCAAGCCCGTGGAACTGTTTGCGCTGGAAGAGGGCGACCGGAGTTGTCCTGCTCCTTGAGCGCAGCAAGCGTTGACGAAGGCGGTGCGCCTACGGGGCGATCAGCCGCCTGATTCGAGCGTGTGCGTAGCGTGCTTGTCCTGCCCCAGCAGTTCAGCCATCTGCGGCAGGGCGGTTTTCAACGCCGCTTTCAGGGTGAAGGGCGGGTTGATGAGGAACATGCCGCTGGCCGGCAGGCCCGGGCGCTTGAGGTCACCGGCCGCGTTCTCGGTGGGCTTGCTGTTCTTGACGGTCAGCGTGGCGTGCAGCCAGCTCTTGCCAGCCTTGGTGGCCAGCGTTTTCAGGCGCCGGGGCAGGTCGTGCGCCTCGGGCCGCGGGATGATCGGGTACCAGAAGGCGTAGGTGCCCGTGGCAAACCGCTTGAGCGAATCGGCCGCCATGTCGAGCACCTTGCCGTAGTCGCTCTTGATTTCATAGCTGGGATCGCACAGCACCAGCGCGCGCCGGGCTGGTGGAGGCAAGAATTTGCGAATGCCCTCAAAGCCGTCTTCGTGCAGCACGGCTACCTGGCGACCGGCTTCGAGCTGGGCCACATTGCCCGCCAGGGCCCGCAGGTCGGTCGGATGCAGCTCAAACAGCTTGAGTTTGTCGTGGTCACGCAACAGGCGCTGGCTGATGAAGGGCGATCCGGGGTACACACGCAGGGTGCTGCCCTGGTTGAATGCCCGGACCATGTCCACGTAGGCCTGCAGCGCAGGTGTGAGCGCTGGCACGGTGGGCGCAAACAGGCGTGCCACGCCATCGGCCGCCTCGCCGCTGGTGCTGGCATAGTCGCCATCGAGGCGGTACAGGCCTGCTCCCGCGTGGGTGTCCAGCACGGTCAGCGCCGCGTCTTTCTCGGTGAGGTGTTGCAGGGCGGCGATGAGGACGGTGTGCTTGAGCACATCGGCGTGGTTGCCCGCGTGGAAGGCGTGTCGATAACTGAACATTGCCCAATGGTAACGACTGGGGCATGGCGGGGTTGAAAGTTGCGCGCTGGCGTTGGGCCCTGATGCCGTCCCCGGCACCGAGGCGAGGCGTGCGCGGTATGCGGCAAGAACCTGACAAATGGCAAACGTGGCATGGTGCGCAGGTCTGTGCCACGGCACAATCGGCAACTTTCAGCCAGCCCGCAGGTGAGAGTTTTGGCAAAGGAGCCCGGTTTCTGATGCGTAACGAGAGAGCCCACATGGATGCTTGCCTGGCTGCGGTACCGCTGGCCGCTGCCACAGCCGGTCATTCTGTGGCCACCTCCCACCCGGACGCCAGGCCCCGCTTGCCATGACCGATTTCGCCAGTCCTGCCCGCTCTGCCGACATGAACCATGTCGATGCGCTACCGCCGGGAAGCCGCCTCGGTGAATTCGAAATCCTCTCGCTACTGGGGGTGGGCGGCTTCGGCATGGTCTACAAGGCTTTCGACCATTCACTGCACCGTGCCGTCGCCATCAAGGAATACATGCCTTCGGCGCTGGCGGGGCGGGCCAACGGTCAGTCGCTGTGGGTGCGGGCATCTGCCGACCAGGCCACCTACCAGGCGGGTCTGGCGTCGTTCGTGGGCGAGGCGCGTCTGCTGGCCCAGTTCGACCATCCTTCCCTTGTGAAGGTGTTCCGGTTCTGGCAGGCGAACAACACGGCGTACATGGTGATGCCCCTGTATTCGGGCATGACGTTCAAGCAGGCGCGTACCTTCATGCGGGCGCCGCCGTCCGAGGCATGGCTGCGCAAGCTGCTGTGGTCGGTGCTGGGCGCATTGCGGGTGCTGCACGAGGGCAAGACGCTGCACCGCGACATTTCGCCCGACAACATCTTCCTGCAGGACAACGGCCCGCCCGTGCTGCTGGATCTGGGCGCCGCACGGCATGCCATCAACGACCAGGACCGCAAGCACACGGCGGTGCTGAAGGTGAACTACGCCCCCATCGAGCAGTACTCCGATGGCGACGAGGACCTGCGCCAGGGGCCGTGGAGCGACCTGTATTCGCTGGCCGCCGTGGTGTATGGCTGCCTGTGCAACGACACACCGCTGCCCGCTACCTTGCGGTCCATCCGCGACCGCATGGTGCCGTTTTCACGCGTGGCCAAGACCGTCAAGCGGCAGTTCGGCGTGGAATACTCGGCCCCGTTCGTGGCAGCCGTTTCGCAGTCCCTGGCCCTGCGGCCCGGCGACCGACCCCAGAACATCGATGCGTTTCTGCAGCTGATGGGGATGGCCACGCCACCCGAGGGGCTCGATCATTTCGACTTTCGGGCCGATCTGGGCGATGTCTGGGTCGAACCTGCAGAGCGCCCGGGGCCTGATGTGCACGCCATCACCACGGTCGGCGTCGCTGCTCCCTCCGCCGCGCCTGCCGTGGCGTCAGCCGGGGCGACATCGGTTGCGCAACCTCCCGATCTGGGCGTGACCTACAGGTCGGGCGCCCGGGCTGACGATGCTGGCACTGCAGCGCGCGGTGCAGAGACGCAAGGTGGCGATACCGTGTTCATCGAAGCGGGCGACACCGTAGCGTTTGAGGATTCGCGCTATGAAGACCTCCCCCTGAACCGTTTCTCCGATAGCGATACGACTTCCCGCAGGGGCAAAAAGTCGCTCTCACCCACGCGCGCCGCGGGCAGGCTGGCCCGTTCCATGCGCAAGCCCGGGGTGATGGTCTGGGTTGCCTTGGCGGCTGCCCTGGTGGTGGTGTCTGCCACGGGGTTGCGCTGGGCGCAGGGCAGCAAGCCACCCCCTGACGACATCATCACCGAGCTGGCCGAGCGACCGGCCAGCGCTGCATCGGCCGCGGCTGCAGACGCTCCGCCCACTGCAGAAGCCGCCAGCCCGCCGGCCTCCGACGCCGCATCCGTACCGGTGGTGGATGCACCCCTGAACAATGCCGTCGTGCCTCCCGCTGTGCCCCCCGCTTTTGTGGGTGCTGCGTCGGCACCACGGGCCACGCCCCGAACGCAACGGCGTCCTCCCGCCGAGCCGGTGGTGGAGACCGTGGTGGTGCAGGAGCCACCGCCGCCCCCTCCGCCCCCACCGGTGGTCGAAGCCCGGCCCCGTCCCGCGCCGCCGCCGCGCGTGCCTTCGCCCCAGGAAGCCTGCGCAGACGCCAGTTTCCTTGCGCGACCCATGTGCATTCATCAGGAATGCCAGAAGCCGTCACAGGCCGGCCAGTCGATCTGCGTGGAAAACCGCCGCAGGTACGAAGCGGACGAGCAGCGTCGCCGCCAGACGCCGAACTGATCCAGCGCACCGTGTCCCGAAAGCGCTGCCGGGTGCGCGGCCCCTTGCTTGCGCATCGGTCATCGCGGTACTGACGGCTCCCTGAAACAGTCAGGTTGCGCGCAGCAGGCACTGCTTTGTATAATCGAGGGCTTCGCAGCGCTTTTGTGGTCCCGCGGCGGAGATTCATCGCCACCTAAGAGGCTTCCTTCAGAGAAGCACCGACCGTGGAAAAGGACCCGCCAAACCCTCTTTTGAAGAGAAATCTCATGACTACTACTTTCAGCGCAAAGCCCGCTGAGGTTGTGCACGAGTGGTTTGTGGTTGACGCGACCAACAAGGTCCTCGGACGAGTAGCCAGCGAAGTTGCTCTCCGTTTGCGCGGCAAACACAAGGCCATTTACACGCCTCACGTCGATACCGGTGATTTCATCGTCGTTATCAACGCAGCCCAACTCAAGGTCACCGGCACCAAGTCCCTCGACAAGGTGTACTACCGTCACTCGGGTTACCCCGGCGGTATCACGGCGACGAACTTCCGCGACATGCAAGCCAAGCACCCCGGCCGCGCGCTGGAAAAGGCTGTCAAGGGCATGCTGCCCAAGGGCCCCCTCGGCTACGCGATGATCAAGAAACTCAAGGTGTACGGTGGTGCTGAGCATCCCCACACCGCCCAGCAGCCCAAAGTGCTGGAAATCTAAGGAGCCTTGAGATGATTGGTGAATGGAACAATGGCACCGGCCGTCGCAAATCCAGCGTCGCCCGCGTGTTTCTGAAAAAAGGCTCCGGCAAGATCACGGTGAACGGCAAGGACATCCAGTCCTATTTCGGCCGCGAAACCTCGATCATGATTGCCAAGCAACCCCTGGCGTTGACCAACCATGTCGAGACCTTCGACGTGATGATCAACGTGCACGGTGGCGGTGAATCCGGCCAGGCCGGCGCTGCCCGCCACGGCATCACCCGCGCCCTGATCGATTACGACGCATCCTTGAAGCCCGTCCTGAGCCAAGCCGGCTTCGTGACCCGCGATGCCCGTGAAGTCGAGCGTAAGAAGGTCGGTCTGCACTCCGCCCGTCGCGCCAAGCAGTTCTCCAAGCGTTAAGCCGGGAGCTGTCTGCAAGAGCAGTCTCCGGACTGCTTTTCAGTGCCAAAACCGCCTTCGGGCGGTTTTTTCGTTTATGGTGCGCTCTTTCTTCGCGGCCCTGGGGCCTTCTTCATGATCCTGCAGACCTTGACCTCATGCGATTGCGCCTCCTTCGCCGCCGGCTGACCATCAGCGCTCCGCGCGTCGCGATCCGCAGCGCCTTGCCATGGCCTGTGCGCTGGCTGGCGCTGGCGGTCGTGCTGGGCTTTTGTGCCGCCGTGGCCCTGTGGGCGTTCGAGTTTGGGAAGTCCATCGCCGGGCTCGACACCGTCTCGCGTGAGGAGCTCTTGCACCTGCGTACCGAAGTGGCCCGGTTGCGCGAGGAGGGGCAAGATCAGCAGACGGTAGCGCACACTGCCGAAAGTCTGTTGGTGGCCGAGCGTACTGCCAAGGAAGGCCTCATGGCGCAGGTCAAGCAACTGGAGGCTGACAACCGCACCCTGCGCGAAGACCTGGGCTTCTTCGAGAAGCTCATCCCCGCTGCCACCACCGAGGGCCTGGCCATCCGCAGCTTGCAGGCGGAAGTGCTGGGAGGCATGCAATTGCGCTGGCAGGTGCTCGTCATCCAGGCGTCGCGCAACGCGCCGGATTTCCAGGGGAGGCTGGAACTGGTACTGGCAGGCACGCAAAACGGGCAGCCGTGGTCCCAAAACCTGCCCGCCCAGAGCCAGCCACTGCAAGTGCGCCAGTACCGGCGTGTGGAAGGCCTGGTGAATCTGCCCCCCAATGCCGTGGTAAAAACCGTGACCGCGCGGGTGCTGGAGGGTGCTACGGTGCGGGCCACCCAGTCGATGGTGTTTGAGTGATGTCCTGAGTTGGGGGCGGGCGCATTGGGGCTGAGGCTGAGCGATGAGGCCCTCCATGCTGCAATGCGCAAGCATGCAGGCCGGAAGGCGCGATTGCGATTGCGGGTGCGATGTCTGCATCTGCGCCTGCACTTCAACCCCGACAGCCTGATCCCCGAGGGGCGGTAGCAAGCTTTCTTTTTTTGAATCTGCGCGCTTGCCAGTCAAGGCGTCTGTTCCAGGAGTCATCGATGTTTTCACGCAAGAAGCAGCCCCCGATCAAGAGCCTGGTGGCGCAGGGCACGCGCATTCTGGGAGACGTGCACTTTGCCGAAGGCATGCGCATTGATGGCGAAGTGGTGGGCGACATCCGGGCGGGCGCAGAGCAGCCCAGCATCCTGGTGATCTCGGAGTCGGCCCGTGTGGAGGGTGCCATCCACGCAGACCACGTGATCATCAACGGCCAGGTCGTCGGGCCCGTGCATGCCGCCGAGTTGCTGGAACTGCAACCCAAGGCCCGCATTACCGGCAACGTGCACTACAAGGCGCTGGAGATGCACCAAGGCGGGATGATCGCCGGGCAAATGTTTCCCTCAGCCGTGCTGGTCGAGGAAAAGCCCCCACTGCAGTTAGCGTCAAACAACGCCTGACCTGAATTCCCGAGCGTTGTGCAGTAGTATTGTGGGCAAAGTTGAACCCGGAGTACCCCATGAGCGCCGTTGCCGAAAACATCCAGACAGAAATGCCTTCGCCGATCCTTTTCACGGACAGCGCTGCAGCCAAGGTGGCAGACCTGATCGCCGAGGAGGGCAATCCCGACCTGAAGTTGCGCGTGTTTGTACAGGGTGGCGGCTGCTCGGGTTTTCAATACGGCTTCACGTTCGACGAAATCACGAATGAAGACGACACCACCATGACCAAGAACGGCGTGTCTCTGCTGATTGATGCCATGAGCTACCAGTATCTGGTCGGCGCCGAGATCGACTACAAGGAAGACTTGCAGGGTGCCCAGTTCGTGATCAAGAACCCCAATGCCACGACGACCTGTGGTTGCGGTTCCAGCTTCTCTGCCTGAGGGAGCAACGGCTGCACCGGCCGACTGACCGACCGGGTCTGTGCCGTACAGGCCACTGGTCTGGAGCAAAAAAGCCGCCGCTGGGCGGCTTTTTTCATGGGCGAGCCGATGCTGACGGGGGCGAGATGCGGTCGGCGCAATCGCATACAACGTAGCAACGGACGTTGTGGCCTCCGGGGGTAGAACCTCTGGGTCTGCTCTCTGCGTTGGCGGGAGGGGCCGCGCGCTCAGGCTGGATACAGCGCGCCCAGAATCCTCAGGCCTGCGGCTCCCGTAACAGCCGGCAGATTGCTAGGTTGGCCGTGCACGAGCTGGCGTGCAAGCCACGCGAAAGCGGCGGCTTCCACCTGCAGGGCGGGCAGTCCAAGGTGGTCGGTGGCGACGACCTCAACACTCTGTAAATGGGCGCGCAGCCGCTGCATCAGGTGCGTGTTGAGTGCACCACCGCCGCAAACCGCCAGTAGGTTGCTATCATTTAAATAGCTTTTGGTGCTTATGGAGCATGCGCTAGCAGTGAATTCGGTCAGTGTGGCCTGTACATCCTGTGGCGCTGCGTCTGAATGGCCCGCCAGCCGCTTTGCCAGCCACTGCGGGTTGAACAGGTCGCGCCCGGTGCTCTTGGGCGGCGCCCTGTGCAGGAACGGCTCGTCCAGCAGTGCGGCCAGCAGCCCGGGCAAGATCTGCCCGCCTGCGGCCCATTGCCCGCCCGCGTCGTAAGGCTGGCCGGTGTGCAGCTGGCACCAGTGGTCCATCAGTGCATTGCCGGGCCCGCAGTCAAAGCCGAGCACGGTGCCATCGGCTGCGAGCACGCTCAGGTTCGAGATCCCGCCAATGTTGAGCACCAGCACCGTTTCGCCCGCCCGGCCAAACACGCCCCTGTGGAACGCGGGCACCAGCGGCGCTCCCTGGCCTCCCGCGGCTACGTCGCGGCTGCGGAAGTCGGCGGCCACGGCGATGCCGGTGAGCTCCGCCAGCAGAGAGGGGTTGCCCAGCTGCAGGGTGTAACCGGTGCCGTCAAACTCACCCGGGCGATGTCGTACTGTTTGGCCATGCGCGCCAATGGCACGGATCGCGCTGGCCGGATGGCCAGTCTGCTCTAGCAGCGTTTGCACGATCCCGGCGTAGGCATGCGACAAAGCGTTACCTGCAAGCGCAGCCCGGTGCAGTTCCTCCGGGCCTACGGTGTTCAATGCCAGCAGCTCGCTGCGCAAAGCAGCGTCGAACCCCGTCGATGCATGGGCCTGAACGACCATGCGCGGCCCGGAAAAATCGGCCAGCACGCCATCCACCCCATCGAGGGATGTGCCGGACATAAGGCCTATGTAGAGCTCGGTCATGGGGAGGTGAGGCGGTGCGCCCTGCGTTCAGCGGCGCCACCGAAAGGCCATGTGAATGGGGCGATGGGAGCCCCCGCAGGCGCGGAATGCCGAGCAGCCAAGCCATCCCGCCGCGTGCCGACCGGAGCTGGGCGGCACACAGGCAGGCGGTATCAGTTGGCGCTGGCCTGCTCGATCAGGGCCGCGGCAGACAGCTGTATGCGCATGCCGGATGCCAGGCGGTCAAACGCCGGGCGGGCTGCTGCCGATACGGGCGCTGCGGCCTCGCTCTGGGCCACGATGGTCATCGGATCCTGGTGCTGACCGTTGACGCGGAATTCAAAGTGCAGGTGCGGACCGGTGGCCCAGCCCGTGGCGCCCACGGCGCCAATCGTCTGGCCCTGCTCGACCGACTGGCCCTGGCGCACGTCGATGCGGCTCAGGTGGGCGTACACCGTGACGTGCTGGTTGCGGTGCTTGACGAACACCACGTTGCCGTAGCCGTTTTGCACGCCTGCAAATTCCACCACGCCGTCGCCCACCGTACGTACCGCGGTGCCCGTAGGTGCGGCAAAGTCCGTGCCCAGGTGAGCGCGCCAGGTTTTCAGGATGGGATGCATGCGCATGGCAAAGCCGCTGCTCACGCGCGAGAACTCGACGGGCGAGGCCAGATACGCACGGCGCAGGCTCTCGCCCTTGAGCGAATAGTAGGCGCCCTTGGACGCGCCGGGCTCCTGGAACCAGATGGCCTCGTGCGACTTGCCGTTGTTGACGAACTCGGCGCTGAGCACGCGGCCGCTGGACAGCGGCTCGCCATCGGCTTCGAGCGTTTCATACACCACTGAAAAGCGGTCGCCCTTGCGCAGCGAGCGGCGGAAGTCGATGTTGCCCGAGAACAGTTCGGCCACTTGCACGGCCACAGCATCGGGGATGTTGGAGGCATCGGTCGCAGCAAACAGCGAGCTCTGGATGACGCCGCCCGCCAGGCGGCTGTTCACCGTCATCTTGGCGGTTTCGATGCGCGTGCTGAACTTGTCGCCCGTGCGCTCGACGATCAGGCGGCGGAAATTGCCGCTGTCGTCCGGTACCCAGCGCACGGTCAGGCGGATCAGGCGGTGGTCGTCGGTGGTCTCGGCCGACACCACCCGACCGGTGCGGCCCAGTACGTTTTGGCGGACCGTGCCGTCGCCGCGCATGAAGGCAGCGGCGGCCGGGTCGGCGACGCCCATGCGCTGCAGCAGGGATTCAGGGGTGTCACTGCTGCGCACCTGCTCGGAGCGGAACAGTGAGAAGCCAGGCATGTCAAGCTCGCCCAGGACCACGTTGTCGGCCAGGGATTCGACCGGATAGCTGACCATGCGCACCGGCAGTTCGCCGGGATCGGGTGCGAACGATGCGACGGCAAAAGCGCCGCCACCACCGGTGAGCAGCACGGCAGCAATGGCAGCAGTCAGACGTTTGGGGTGGCGCTGGATCGTGAGGGACAGCCGGTCAAGCAAAGCCGCGCTGGCGGTGGTCAAGCCGTGAATCAAGGTTCTATCCCCAGGGTGAATAGGCATCTGCGGAGGCTGCCCGGAGTGAACGCGGGAAGCGGCGAGATGCACAGGCTGTCGGGTTGCAATGGCTCGACGGTGTCGGTGACGGGTCGAGATGGCGGGCCCACTAGAATCCGCCTCAAGCAATGTGGGCTGGAGTATAGCGGCGCCTGCGGTGTAGACATCCAAAAAAACCCTTATGAATCAATCTGCTGTTACAACGACCCCGGTTTCTGATGGTGTAGGGCGGGCGCTCGAAATCTCGCTGCGCGGGGTAGAGGAACTGCTGCCCCGGGACGAGTGGGTCAAAAAGCTCACCCGCTCGGAAGCCACCGGCCAGCCGCTGCGCATCAAGCTGGGGCTGGACCCCACCGCGCCCGACATCCACATCGGCCATACCGTGGTGCTCAACAAGATGCGGCAGCTGCAAGATCTGGGCCACCAGGTCATCTTTCTGATCGGCGATTTCACGAGCCTGATCGGTGACCCGTCGGGCCGCAACAGCACGCGCCCGCCGCTCACGCCCGAGCAGATCAAGGCCAACGCCGAGACGTATTACCGCCAAGCCAGCCTGGTGCTGGACCCGGCCCGCACCGAGATCCGCTACAACAGCGAGTGGAGCGAGCCCCTGGGTGCCAGCGGCATGATCCAGCTGGCGGCCAAATACACGGTGGCCCGCATGATGGAGCGCGACGACTTCCACAAGCGCTTCACCACCGGCCAGTCGATTTCGGTGCACGAATTTCTGTACCCGCTGATGCAGGGCTACGATTCGGTCGCCCTCAAGAGCGACCTGGAGCTCGGTGGCACTGACCAGAAGTTCAACCTGCTCATGGGCCGCCACCTGCAGCAGGAATACGGCCAGGAGCCGCAGTGCGTGCTCACCATGCCGCTGCTGGTGGGGCTCGACGGCGTGGACAAGATGTCCAAGTCGAAGAACAACTACATCGGCATCGCGGAAGAGCCCAACACCATGTTCGCCAAGGTGCTGTCGATCAGCGACACCCTGATGTGGGACTGGTACACGCTGCTGTCGTTCAAGAGCTTGGCCGAGATCGCCGCACTCAAGGCCGAGGTGGCCGCTGGCCGCAACCCCAAGGATGCCAAGGTTGCGCTTGCCAAGGAAATCACCACGCGCTTTCACAGCGCCGCGGCGGCCGATGCGGCCGAGCAGGACTTCATCAACCGCAGCAAGGGCGGCGTGCCCGATGAAATCCCTGAAGTGGCGCTGTCGGGTGCCCCGCTGGGCATTGGTGCCCTGCTCAAGCAGGCGGGGCTTGCGCCATCGACCAGCGAAGCGAGCCGCCTGATCGACGGCGGCGGCGTGCGCGTGGACGGCACGGTCATCAGCGACAAGGGCCTCAAGCTGGATGCCGGCACCTACGTGGTGCAGGTGGGCAAGCGCAAGTTCGCCCGGGTGTTGCTGGGGTGAGGCTTGTGTCGGCGGGTCGGTGATTCTTCACCGACCCGCGGGGGAGTGACCGGACGGTGTCGCCGCCTGGGGTGCCGCGCGCAGTACCTCCGACCCTGAATTCAGGTCAAGACGGCCTGAAGCGCTTGCTTTATTTAGTCGCATTGCTATCAAAATAGAAGCAAATTGACCATTGGCGCGCCCGCTGCTCAATCCAGGTTGTCATTCAGGTCCGGGTCCGGCACATCGCCAATTGCCTCGCGCGTGGCCTGGGCCTGTATCTGCAGCCAGGCGCAAAACGCCTTGATCTCGGGCCGCTGCGCACTGCGGGGCCCCACCATCAGCCAGTACGCCAGCGGGGAGTCGATGCGGTGCCCGGGCAGCACTTCGACCAGATCGCCCGCGGCCAGGGCATCCGCAATCAGCGGCATGCGCGCCAGCGCCAGGCCTTGCCCGCTCAAGGCGGCCTGCACGATCTGGTGGGCGTAGTTGAAATACAGCCAGCGCTGGGGTTGCAGCTTGCTCAGGTCGCAGCTGTCAAACCAGCGGCGCCAGCTCAGCCACTCCAGGTGGTGGCTGCGGTGGGCGTCGCCCGCTTCGATCAGCGTGAAATGCGCCACATCGGCAGGCGTGCGCAGCGGCTTGCCGCTCTTGAGCAGCCACGGGCTGGCCACCACCGCCAGCTGCTCGCCAAACAGGCGCTGTCCGCCCTGCGTGCCTGGGCCGGGCAGGCTGTAGCGCAGGGCCAGGTCCACGTCTGAGGTTTCCAGGTCCACTGGCACATCGCTGGCATCAATGCGGATGTCGATGCCGGGGTTGTCGCGCTGGAATTCTTCCATGCGGGGAATCAGCCACGTCGACGCAAAGCTGGCCCAGGTGGTGATGGCCACGCTGCGGCGCCCGGCTGTCTGCCGCACCAGCCGCACGGCGCCATCCATGCGCTCGATGGCCGGTGCCACGGCGCGCTGCAACTGCGCACCGGCGCCTGTCAGCTCTACCGCGCGCGTGTGCCGCAGGAACAAGGGCACGCCCACTTCGTCTTCCAGCGCCTGGATCTGGCGGCTGACGGCCGATTGCGTGAGGGCGAGATCCTCGGCAGCTGCGCGGAAGTTCAGGTGCCGGGCCACGGCCAGAAAGGCGCGCCAGTGGCCCACACCCACGGGGCGGGTGCGCAGGACGGCAGGAGGTGAGTCGGTGGGTGTCACGGGCAGGTGCATTGATGCGCTATGCGAATGAATAGCGTACCGCATTTTCATTGGACCGCGCAGGTCAGACGGCGCACCATCAGGCCTCATCCATGATTCTTTCGCAGCCTGAGGAGCCCGCCATGTCCCCCCGCACCGAACTGCCATCGCAACCCGCCGCGCCTGCCAGCGCAGCCCGTACACCTGCAGCCGGTTGCTGGAAGCTGGCAGCGGGCCAGGCCCTGTCGCTTCGCCCGCGCACCCGTGCGACCTTGCAGGTGGCGCAGGGACAGGTATGGCTTACCGTGGGCGGGTCACTGGCCGAACGGTCCGGCACCACTGCCGACCACGTGCTGCGCGCTGGCGATCAGCTCGCCATTGCGCCCGGGCAGCATGTGGTGATGGAAGCCTGGTGCCCGTCGAACCCGGCGGGTGATGCAGCCTTCCGCTGGGATCACGCGGAGGCACCGGTGCCCGCCCGGCACCGCGCATCGGCGGCGTGCGACTGGGAATGTGGCGTGCTCCACCCGTTGCGCGAACTGGGGGCGGCGCTCGGCGCAGGCGGCCGCGCACTGGGCGGAGCGCTGGTGGACGCGGCCGATGCTGGCGGGCGGCTCGCCGCGGGCCTGGCACGGTTTGCGGTGCACCGCATTGCGGCCCCGCAGCGGCGCACGCATGCCTGACGGGCGATGTATGAAAAGCATCAATCACTGCCGCGCGGCAGCGGGCCACGCCTCGTCGGGACGGATGGGTCAATACACCGCCCGGGAGGCCCCGATTCAACGCGAAAGGCGCATCAGGCCTACGTTTTGATTGCAGGTGATGCTATGGTTTTTGTAGTGTTTTGACCCCTGGCGCGCGCCTCGCGCTCGCTGCGGGCGGGGCTTCAGGCCTGGCCAGGCATTCCGCCAGCTGGGCCTGCAGCGTGGTCAGCAGCTCATCCGACAGCACCGGCTGTGCGTGTGCCGTGGCGCGCGCCAGCACCATGCCGCCCACCATGGTGGCCAGCGCATGGATGGCGCGTGCCCTGTCCTGCGGTTGTGCGCCGTCGCTGCCATCGGCAAGCAGCTGCGCAAAGCGCCCGATGTTGCGCTCGATCCCTTGGGCGAATACCTCGGACAGCCCACCCCCCACCCGGGCAGCGTCCACGGCCAGCGCGGCAACGGGGCAGCCGTCGCCGGGCGCATCGCGGTGCCCGGCCGAAAGGTAGGCCTTGATCCGGTCGTCCACGGTGACATGCGGAGTGCCGCCCTCTATCGGGGTCATCGACCAGTCGAACGCGCGAGCGCACGCCTCTTGCACCAGCGCCTCCTTGGATGCGAAATGCCGGTACAGCCCGCCATGGGTCAGGCCTGCGTCGCGCGTGATGTCGGCCACGCCCACGCCGCTCAACCCGCGTTCGCGGTAGAGGCGGGAGGCGGCATCCAGGATGCCCTGCCGGTTCTCGGCGGCCTGTGCCTTGGAAACCTTCATGCTGTCCTCTATTGATTGCGGCCGTACGCAAAAAGCGTTGGCGCGTTTATGATGATGGCTGTAATCATAAACGCGCAGACCTCGTCCGCGCGTTCCCGCGGCGCAGTGCGCTGCCTTGCACGGGTTCTGAATCGAAAGAGAGGGTGAAAGCATGGATCAACCGATGGGCAGTGGCCACGAGGCCGATGCGCCCCACCCGGCGCAGATGGGTCAGGGTCTGCGCTGCGCGTGGAGGTCTGTCTGATGCGCCGCGTGGTCATCACCGGCATGGGCATCGTGTCGCCGCTGGGTTGTGGCGTCGAGGTGGCATGGCAGCGCTTGCTGGCCGGGCGCTCTGGCCTGTCGCGCCTGCCCGAGGCCGTGACCGAGGGCATTGCAGCCAAGGTGGCGGGGCAGGTGCCCGATATTGCGGCAGACCCGGAGGGCGGCTGGGATGCGAACGCCATCGTGTCGCCCAAAGACCAGCGCAAGATGGACCGCTTCATCCCCTTTGCGCTGGGCGCGGCGCAGCAGGCGCTGGCGCAGGCCGGCTGGCCGCCTGCGGATGAGGCTTCGCGCGAACGCACAGCCACCGTGATCGCCTCGGGCATTGGCGGTTTCGGCGCCATCGCCGAGGCAGTGCGTACCACCGACATGCGCGGGCCGCAGCGCCTGTCGCCTTTCACCGTGCCTTCGTTTCTGGTCAACCTTGCCGCGGGGCAGGTGTCCATCCGCCACGGCCTCAAGGGCCCGATTGGTGCGCCGGTGACGGCGTGCGCGGCCAGCGTGCAGGCCATCGGCGATGCGGTGCGGCTGGTACGCAACCATGAGGCCGACGTGGCGGTGTGCGGCGGCACCGAGGCCGCCATAGACCGCGTGAGCCTGGGTGGTTTCGCAGCGGCCAGAACGCTGGCCACCGCATTCAACGATGCGCCCGAGCAGGCGTCCCGCCCGTTTGATGCGCAGCGCGACGGCTTTGTGATGGGCGAGGGAGCCGGCATGCTCGTGATCGAAGCGCTGGAGCATGCCCTCGCGCGCGGAGCCACACCGCTGGCCGAGATCGTGGGCTACGGCACCTCGGCCGACGCCCACCACATCACCTCGGGCCCCGAAGACGGCAGTGGCGCAGCCCGCAGCATGCAGGCGGCGCTGGCGCAGGCGGGCCTTGTGCCGGGTGATGTGCAGCACCTTAACGCCCACGCCACATCCACCCTGGTGGGAGACCGCGGCGAGCTGGCCGCTATCCGTCGCGTGTTTGGCACGGGGGCGCAGGTTGCCATCACCTCCACCAAGTCGGCCACGGGCCACCTGCTGGGCGCAGCGGGTGCGGTGGCTGCCATCTTCACGGCGCTGGCGCTGCGCGACCAGGTGGTGCCTGGCACCTTGAACCTGCACGCGTCCGATGGACTGGCCGATGGGCTGGATTTGGTGGCGCTGCGGCCACGCCCCATGGCGGTCACCAACGCCATGCTCAACGGCTTCGGTTTTGGCGGCGTGAACGCAACGCTGATCCTGCGCCGCTGGCCACCGGGGGCCTGAAGGGCCGGGCAACGCAGTACAGCACCTTCAGAACGTCAAAGCTCCAGTTCTTCGCACACGTTTTCGAACGCCGCCAGCGCTGCGCTGCCATCGAGCTGCTCCATGCGCGCCAGCGCGTCCTCATCCTCCACGGTACTGAACGCCAGGCTGAACTGCTGAAACCGGCGACCTGCCACCGGGCCGTGGTGGATGACTTCCACGTTGGTGTGGCGCGGGTCGCTCCGGATGCGCTCGATCAGCTTGAGCACCTGTTTCTGCGGGCCTTCCAGCTGCTGGCAAAAACGTTGACCATCGAATATCAGCAGCCCGGTGATTTCCAGTTGCGCATTGGCGATGCGGGCGCGCCCCGCGATCTCGGCCACCACGCTCAAAGGCTGGTCAGTGGCAAGCGTGCTCACGTAGAGCACTTCATACAGGACAGGACTGAAATCATTCATTGCAAATGAATGTAGGGTTCGGCTGACGGCACCGCAATGTCATAAGACACAGGGTCTGCATAGCCCTCGGGCCATGCACAACACTCCGCTGGCCAAGACTGCGCAGCGGTAACAGGCCGGCACCCAGGCCCTGCGCCCAGCGCCACCAGGCGGTCGAGAGCTTGCAAAGTGGCGCCAGCAAAGGGCCCGGGCGCCTTGCAGGTTGCGCGCGGGCGTTCGGTTGAAACGACGGTTGCCAGCGGGCAGGATTGCGTTGGAATAGCCCGTGATGGTGTTCACGCCACACCAGAGGCTGCAAAGTCTTGCGTTCGTAACATCCCGGAACAGTGCCAATGGGCCGTTTAGCAACTGGACCGTAGCGCGAGGGCGTTGGACTCTCCATGTGGATGGATCATGGCCCTTGCAACGGTGGCACACCGGCATGCGCCGGGCCCGAGAGGCGCGGATTTCATTTGTATCCGCGCGCTTCGCCGTGTCACAGAAACCTAGAATCTGAAGATCATGAACCCCGCAACCCCTTCGCCAGCCTGCCCGCCCACCTGCCGCGAGTGCCAGTTGCGCGACTCGGGGGCCTTCACACCGGTGTCGCCGGCCACGCTGGATTTCATCGAAAGCCTGCGCAAGGGCGTCACCACCTTCGTGGCGGGCGACACCGTGCTACGCGAGAGCGACCCCAACGCACGCATGTTCACGCTGTATGCGGGCTGGGCCTTTCGCTACAAGACGCTGAGCGACGGCCGCCGCCAGATCCTCAACTTTTTGCTGCCGGGTGACCTGGTGGGGCTGCAGCAGCAGTTTGGCGAGCCCTCGGCACACGGCATTGAGGCACTGACGGATTGCACGCTGTGCGTTTTCCAGAACGACAGCCTGTGGACGGTGTTCCGCGAGCATCCCCGGCTCGGTTATGACATCACCTGGCTGTCGGCCCATGAGGAGGGCCATGTGGACGACAACCTGCTGACCACCGGCCGCCGCAACGCCACCGAACGCGTGGCCATGCTGCTGATGCACCTGTACCGGCGCATGGAGCGCGTGGGCATGGTCGAGGCCGACGGCGCCGTGGCCTTTCCGCTCAACCAGCAGCACATTGCCGATGCGCTGGGGCTGTCGCTGGTGCACACCAACAAGACGCTGCGGCGGCTGGCGACGCTGGGCCTGCACGAACTGCGCAACGGGCGGCTGCGGCTGCTCAACACCCGCGCGCTCGCGCGCATCGCCGAGTACTACGACACGCCACCGCGGCAGATGCCGCTGCTGTAGCAGCGATCCCGCGCACGGTCTGGCTGCGTACCGGGCGCCGCTCTGTCATGCGCTGGCAAGCCCGGGCGGCAAGCCTTGCGCCGATAATTCGGGCCAGCCCAGCCTCTACCCATCACCCGTTTTTTCCATGAACCCCATCGACATCCTCATCATGGCGGCCGGCAAAGGCACGCGCATGAAAAGCCGCATTCCCAAGGTGCTCCAGCGCCTGGCCGGGCGCCCGCTGTTGCACCACGTGCTGGACCAGGCTGCGCACCTGCAGGCCCGCAGCGCCATCGTCATCACGGGGCATGGTGCTATGGAAGTAGAAGCATCTACGGCAATTGCAGCAGGCGCTACAGGCACTTTTGACATGAAATTCGTGCGCCAGGAGCCCCAGCTGGGCACCGGCCATGCCGTGCAGCAGACGGTGCCGCACTTGCGGGACGACGGCACGGCGGTGGTGCTGTCGGGCGATGTGCCCCTGACGCAGCCGGACACCCTGCGCGCGCTGGTGCAAGCCGGTGCGGCCAGCGGCGCGCTGGTCAATGCCGGTGCGGCCAGCGGCGCGCTGGCCGGTGCCGGTGCCTCCAGCGGAGCGCTGGCGCTGCTCACGGTGACGCTCCCCGACCCCACGGGCTACGGCCGCATCGTGCGCAATGCCGAAGGCGCCGTGCAGGGCATTGTCGAACACAAGGACGCCACCGACGCCCAGCGCGCCATCACCGAGGTGTACAGCGGCATCATGGCCGTGCCCGCGCGGCTGCTGAAACCGTGGCTGGCGCGCCTTACCAACAACAACGCCCAGGGCGAGTACTACCTGACCGACATCGTCGCCATGGCCGTGGCCGACGGCGTGCCCGTGGTGGCCCACCGCATCACCGATGCGCTGCAGGTGGCGGGCGTCAACAGCCCGCTGCAGCTGGCCGAGCTGGAGCGCGCCCACCAGCTGCGCACAGCGCGCAGCCTGATGGAGCAGGGCGTGCGCCTGGCCGACCCGGCCCGCTTCGATGTGCGCGACGACGCCCGCACCGGTGCGCGTGGAGAAGTGCTGTGCGGGCCGGACGTGGAGATTGACGTGAACTGCGTCTTTACCGGCCGCGTGGAGCTGGGCGAGGGCGTGCGCATTGGCGCCCACTGCTGCATTGCCAACGCGCGCATCGAGGCCGGCGCCGTCATCCACCCCTACACCCACATTGACGGCGAAAAGGCCGGTGCCACGGTGGGCGAGGGCGCACTGATCGGCCCGTTTGCCCGCCTGCGCCCCGGCGCACAGCTGGGGCGCGAAGTCCACATCGGCAACTTTGTGGAAGTGAAGAACAGCACCCTGGCCGACGGTGCCAAGGCCAACCATCTGGCCTACCTGGGCGACGCCACCGTGGGCGAGCGCGTGAACTACGGCGCGGGCAGCATCACCGCCAACTACGACGGCGCCAACAAGCACCGCACCGTGATCGAGGCCGATGTGCACGTGGGCAGCAACTGCGTGCTGGTGGCCCCGGTCACGATCGGCGCAGGCGGCACGGTGGGCGGCGGCAGCACCATCACCAAGAGCACGGCGCCCGGCGCACTCAGTGTGGCGCGCGGCAAGCAGGTGAGCATTGCCGACTGGCAGCGCCCCAAGAAGCAGCCAAAGGCCTGAAGTGGCACGGCGTGCGCACCTCCCCCCATGTCTGAAGACGATCTGACGCCCCAGCAGCTGCGCGCCGCGCTGGCCGCCAGCCAGCAGCAGGTGGCCGACATGGCCGCGGCGCAAGACGAATTCTTGCGCGCCGTATCGCACGACCTGCGCGCCCCGCTGCGGCATGTCACGTCGTACGGCACGCTGGTGCGCGAGCTGCTGACCGGGCTGCCGGCCGAGGCGGGGGCTTCCGACGACGTGCGGGAGGCCCTGGGCTTTCTGGCCACCATGGACCAGTCTGCCCGCCGCATGGGCCTGATGCTGGACGGGCTGCTGGCCATTGCACGCGCAACCCGCGCGCCGTTGCTGCCGCGGCCCGTGCCATTGGCGCAGGCGCTTCAGCAAGCGCAGACCCAGGCGCAGGCACAGACCCATGTCTCATCGCAGGCGGCCCCCCCGGTGACCTGGCGTGTGGGCGCCGACCTGCCTGCCCTGCACGCCGACCCCGCGCTGTTGCAGGAGCTGCTGGTGCAACTGCTGGGCAATGCCGTCAAGTTTTCGCGCGGCAGTGCACAGCCGGTGGTGACGGTGACGGCGGTGACAGCGTCGGGAGCTGGCGAGGTGCCTGCGGGCCACGTTGCGTTCATCATCGAAGACAACGGCGTGGGCTTTGACCCCGCGCGTGCCGGGCAGCTGTTTGGCGTGTTCCAGCGGCTGCACCGCGTGTCGGAGTTTGAAGGCGTGGGCGCGGGGCTGGCCCTGTGCCGCACCATCGCCCGGCGCCACGGGGGCGATGTGTCGGCCACCGCCCGGCCTGGGGCTGGTTGCACGGTGCGGGTGCAGTGGCCCGCTAAAGCGCCAGACGGCCTCGTGCAGTAGGTTTGAGGTCAAAAGCGCCTGTAGCGCTTGTTTTGATTGGCTATATTGCTATTATTTAAATAGCATCCGGCAGGCGCAGTGCCAAGCATCGTTCATGCCCGATTCCTCACCCCACCGGCAGGGCGTCGGGTTCCGTGGGCGATGCAGCCACGCGGTTGCGGCCCTCGTTCTTGGCGACGTACATGGCGGCGTCGGCGGCATTCATCCAGTCGCGCAGACTCTGGTGACGCCGGTCGGCGGCTGCCACGCCGATGCTGCTGGTAATGCGCAGATCGGGCAGCTGGCGCATGCGCAGGCCTTCAGATTGGGCGCGGATGCGCTCGGCCACCGCGCGTGCGTCGCGCGCATGCATGCCGGGCAGCAGGATCGCGAATTCGTCGCCGCCGTAGCGCCCCGCGCAGTCGTTGGCGCGCACATTGCCCAGCACCACATGCGCCAGCGCGCGGATCACCTCGTCGCCCACGGTGTGGCCGTGGTGGTCGTTGATGTCCTTGAAGTGGTCGATGTCCAGCATCAGCAGGCACGCCGGCTTGCCCGTGGCGTGATGGCGCTGCAGGGCTGCATCGGCCTGTTCCTGCCAGAAGCCGCGGGCGTACAGGCCGGTCAGGGTGTCGATGCGGCGCATCTCGTCGAGCAGCCGGTTCTGCTGCGCGGTCTTGCGGATCAGCCGGTAGCTCACCACGCTGACCGAGAGCGTGTGCAGCACCATCACCGGCAGGCACGCCATCACGACCAGCATCGACGTGTTGGGCGCCCACTGCGCGCCCGTGACCAGCGCGCTGACGATGCCGGCCGCCAGCATGCCCGGAATGGCGCGGGCCCAGAGCCCGCGGATGCCGGTGGTGATCTTGTCCACCATGGTCAGCGCCACGATGAGCACGCTGGGCAGCAGGTTGAAATGCATCAGCGGTACAAATGCCGCGGCCATGGCCGAGTCCATCAGCAGGTTGCGGACTTCTGCGCGGTACGGGTCAGCGCTGCGGCGGGCCAGCAGGTAGGCCACATGCGGCCATGCGAACGCCAGCACCCCCATCACGATCCACGCGATCAGCGATGCCTGCCGTTCCCACAGCACCACCGCCGCCACGGCCCCACCCAGCCCCATTCCCAGCACGCGCAGCGGGTAGATCCGGCGATACATGAGGGTTTCGGTGGCTGGCATGGAAGGCAAGGGTGCAACGCAGTCGGGTGCTGCGTGTTTCTATTTGTAAATCGCAGCATACGCCTGCCGGCTGCACTGCGCAGTCGCCTTGCCGATACCCGCGGGGCTGCATCAGTTATTGCACCGGCATGGTGCTGCTACTAAATGTATAGCTATCAAGGCTTATGAAACAAGCGCCAACGGCAGTTTCGTCTCAAATTTGGCCCGTTTGGTACTAAAAAATGCCCTGGCGTTGCGTACATTGGTATCGGCCGTGAACAGCCGCTGTGCCAGCGCCAAGTAGCCGGGCATATCGCGGCTGTGCACCACCAGCATGAAGTCAGGGCCCGGTGCCACGCGCCAGCACTGCTGCACCGCGCGCTCGGCCACGGCCCGTGCTTCAAAGGCGTCCATGTATTCGGCGCCCTGGCGGTCCAGCGACACCTCCACGATGCATGCCAGGCCGTGGCCCTGCACGGCGGCCAGGCGGTCGGGGTTGAGGATGGCAACTTGCCTTTCGATCAGCCCCGTTTCATGCAGCCGGCGCACCCGGCGCAGGCAGGTCGGAGGGGAGATGCCCACTTTGGAGGCCAGCCACTGGTTGCTGCAGCTGGCGTCATCCTGGAGCAACGCTAGCAACCTCAGGTCGACGAGGTCGATGCTCAAATCTTCCATGTTAAGCAGCCAAATGAAATAAAAAATCAATTATCGCGCTTGATGAAATAAGTTAACAAAATCAGGCTCAAGAATATCCACAAATTTCCGTGTGCCACATCTACGATCGCGTCCATCTATTCGTCGGAACAAAGGATCTTCCATGTGCGGCATCGTCGGCGCAGTCTCTGCGCGCAACATCGTTCCCATCCTCGTGCAGGGCTTGCAGCGCCTTGAATACCGGGGCTATGACTCGTGCGGCGTGGCGGTACATGCCGCCAGCCTCGACACATCCCACCCTGCCGGATTGCAGCGCGCCCGCAGCACGGCCCGCGTGGCAGAGCTGCTGGAGCAGGTGAGCACCGAGCGCCTGGAAGGCGCCACCGGCATCGCCCACACGCGCTGGGCCACCCACGGTGCGCCCGCGGTGCACAACGCCCACCCGCATTTCAGCCACGGCACGGGTGCAGACGCGCAGGCGCAGACCGCAGGGCGCGTGGCCCTGGTGCACAACGGCATCATTGAAAACCACGAAGAGCTGCGCAAGGCACTGCAGGCACGCGGCTACGTGTTTGCCAGCCAGACCGATACCGAAGTCATCGCCCACCTGGTGGACAGCCACTACAACGGCGACCTGTTCGAAGCTGTGCAGGCCACCGTGGCCGAGCTGCATGGTGCCTATGCCATCGCCGTCATCCACAAGGACGAACCCCACCGCGTGGTGGGCGCGCGCGCAGGCTCACCGCTGATCCTGGGTGTCGGCAACGAAGGCGCCGAGCACTTCCTGGCCAGCGACGCCATGGCCCTGGCCGGGGTGACGGACCAGATCGTCTACCTGGAAGAGGGCGACCTGGTCGACCTGCAGCTGGGCCGCTACTGGATCGTGGGCAAGGGCCGTGAAGCCCTTACGCCAGAGCAGCGCCCGGTGCGCACGGTACAGGCCCACAGCGGCGCAGCGGAGCTGGGCCCGTACCGGCACTACATGCAAAAGGAAATCTTCGAGCAGCCGCGCGCCATTGCCGACACACTCGAAGGCGTGGCGGGTGTCGTGCCCGAGCTGTTTGACGGCCAGGGCCTGCACGGCCAGCCCGGCGCCGCCGCCTGGCGCGTGTTCAAGGAGATCGACAACGTCCTCATCCTGGCCTGCGGCACCAGCTACTACAGCGGCTGTACCGCCAAGTACTGGCTGGAAGACATCGCGGGCATCCCCACCCAGGTGGAAGTGGCCAGCGAATACCGCTACCGCACCAGCGTGCCCAACCCGCGCACGCTGGTCGTCACCATCAGCCAGAGCGGCGAGACCGCCGACACCCTCGCCGCGCTGCGCCACGCGCAATCACTGGGCATGCAGCACACGCTCACCATCTGCAACGTGGCCACCAGCGCCATGGTGCGCGAGTGCAAGCTGGCCTACATCACCCGCGCCGGGGTGGAAATTGGCGTGGCCAGCACCAAGGCCTTCACCACGCAGCTCGCGGGCCTTTTCCTGCTGACGCTGGCCCTGGCGCAGAGCAAGGGCCGCCTGACCGAGGCGCAAGAGGCCGAACACCTCAAGGCCATGCGCCACCTGCCCGTGGCCCTCCAGGCCGTGCTGGCGCTGGAGCCGCAAATCATCAGCTGGGCCGAAGACTTCGCCCGCATGGAAAACGCCCTGTTCCTGGGCCGGGGCCTGCACTACCCCATCGCACTCGAAGGTGCCTTGAAGCTCAAGGAAATCAGCTACATCCACGCCGAGGCCTACCCGGCCGGCGAGCTCAAGCACGGCCCCCTGGCCCTGGTGACCAGCGCCATGCCGGTGGTGACCGTAGCGCCCAACGACGCCCTGCTGGAAAAGCTCAAGAGCAACATGCAGGAAGTGCGCGCACGTGCCGGTGTGCTGTATGTGCTGGCCGATACCGACACCCGCATCGAAAGTGGGGAGGGGCTGCACGTCATCCGTATGCCAGAGCACTACGGGCCCTTGAGCCCGCTGCTGCATGTGGTGCCACTGCAGCTGCTGGCATACCACACCGCCTGCGCCCGGGGAACCGATGTGGACAAGCCCAGAAACCTTGCCAAGAGCGTGACGGTCGAATGACCGGCATGCGCCTGGCCGGCGCGCGCAGCGCCGGCGCCAAAGGCGCAAGGTTGAAGGGCTTGGACGCCACTTGTTTCGCGCAGCGAAGTGACGTGGCGGCACAACCGTGGGTGAGAGCTGCTCCAACGCAGGCGATCGAGCGCACATGCGTTGCAGCACTTCATATGCGTCAAGTGGCCTTGCCCGCACCGGCCGCCTGATGGATTGCCGCCCTTATCCGTGGATACGTCCCGCACCTGCACGCATTGCCGCCCATGGCCGCGTCGATGTCGGCATCGCTGGGTTTGGCGGTTTCTCGCAGCAGTGCGCAGGCCGACATCAGCTGGCCACTTTGGCAGTAGCCGCACTGCGCTACGTCAAGCGCTGTCCAGGCCGCGCGCAGGGCGTTGGCCTCGGGCCCTTGCAGGCCTTCGATGGTGGTGATGTCGGCGTCGCCGACGGCAGACAGGGGCGTGATGCAGGCGCGGACGGGCTCGCCATTCTGGTGCACGGTGCATGCACCGCACAGGGCCATGCCGCAGCCAAACTTGGTGCCGTTCATGTGAAGCTCGCCGCGCAGCACCCACAGCAGGGGCGTGTCGGGTTCGGCGGAGACAGAAATGGCTTTGCCATTGATGCGCAGGGTGGTGGACATGCGGTTCCTTGGGTTCAGCTTGTGCGGGTCAGGCCAGTTTCAGGGGCAGGGCGCGCAGGCGCTGGCCCGTGAGGGCAAACAGCGCATTGGCGACGGCAGGCGCAATGGGCGGCACTCCGGGCTCACCGACGCCCTCGGGGGGCTCGGCGCTTTCGATGATGTGTGTCTCCACGCGCGGGCAGTCCGCCATGCGCAAGAGCGGAACGTCATGAAAATTGCTTTGCTGCACCTGCCCGTCTTTCAGCGTGATCCCGCCATACAGGGCCGCCGTGAGGCCAAACACCACGCCGCTTTCCATCTGCTGCGCGATCAGGTTGGGGTTGATGGCGGCGCCGCAGTCGATCACGCACATCACGCGGTGTACGCGAATGGTTTTGTCTGCGCTTGCTGACACCTCGGCCACCTGCGCCACGATGGATCCAAACGACTGGTGCAGCGCCACGCCGCGCGCACGCGGCTCGCCCCCGGGGCCGGGGGCCAGCGGCGTACCCCAGCCAGCCAGTTCTGCCGCTTTTTGCAGCACCTTCAGGTGCCGTGGGTGTTTTTGCAGCAGTGCGGCGCGGAAGGCCACCGGGTCCTGCCTGGCCGCTGCTGCGGCCTCGTCCACAAACCCTTCCTTGAAAAACGCCTGGTGCGAATGTCCCACCGATCGCCAGAAGCCCACGGGGAGCGGCAGGTCCACCACCTCGTGCGCGATGCGCGCATCGGGCCATTCGTAGGGCTGGTCAAACGCGCCTTCGGACGTGGTCTTGTCTGGCCCTGCGCCCGCCAGGCCAAAGGTGCGCGACAGCACCTGCGGCACGATGGCCTGGCCGACCGACACGTTGTGCCAGGCCACAAGCTGCCCCTGGGCATCAAACCCCGCCTTGAAGCGGGCCACGCAGGCGGGGCGGTAGAAGTCGTGCTGCGTGTCCTGCTCGCGGCTCCACAGCGTCTGCACGGGTGCTCCGCCGGCTGCCTTGGCAATCGCGGCGGCCTGGGCCACGTAGTCGGCCTCCAGCCGCCGGCCGAAGCCGCCGCCCAGCAGCAGCTGGTGCACGGTGACCTTCTCGTCAGCTATGCCCAGCGCTTTGGCAGCAGCCTTGCGCGCCAGGCCGGGCACCTGGGTCGATGTCCACACGGTGGCGGCACCATCCTGGAACTGCACCGTGCAGTTGATGGGCTCCAGTGCTGCGTGCGCCAGGTAGGGCGCGCTGTAGTCGGCGGTGATGGTGCTGGCTGCGCCCTGCAGCGCCTTGTCCACGTCTCCAGTGCTGTAGTAGCCAAAGCCCTTGGCGTTGTCGAGCGCCTGGGCCAGCTGCGCCATCACGGTGTCGCTCGACAACGTTGCAGCGGGGCCATGGTCCCACTCCACAGTGACGGCTGCTGCGGCCTTTTTGGCGTGCCAGGGCGTGTCGGCGATCACGGCCACGCCCCCAGTGCCGCCATGGTGGGGTGCCACTTCCAGCACCTGCTTCACGCCGGGCAGCTTCTGGGCGGCGGCCGCATCAAAGCGGGTGACTTTGCCGCCGCGGGTGGGGCACATCACCAGGCTGGCGTGCAGCAAGCCAGGCGGGTTCGCGTCGATTCCAAAGACCGCAGTGCCATCGAGCTTAGACGGCGCCTCAATGCGCGTGAGCGGCTTGCCGATCAGCTTGAACTGCGCGGGCTCCTTGAGCGCCAGCTTACCCGGCGAGGGCTGCTGTGCGGCCAGGGCAGCCAGCTGGCCAAAGGTGGCGCGCTGGCCGGCGGAGTGTTCTACCCAGCCTGCGTTGGCGGTGCATTCGCTGGCCTGCACACCCCACTGCGCGGCTGCCGCGCGGATCAGCATGGCGCGCGCATGGGCCCCGGCTTCGCGCATGGGTAGCCACAGGTCCTTGATGCTGCTGGAGCCACCCGTCATCATCACGCCCACCTCGCGCATGGTCTTGGCCGTCAGCCAGCCCGCCACGGCTTTCATGGAGCCGTCGTTGTCAGGGTGAAACGGCAGGCCGTCCACCACGGTGGACAGGTTGTTGTAGATGGCGTCGATGGGCGTCATCTCGATTCGCACCTGCGCCCAGTCGGCGTCCAGCTCTTCGGCCAGGATGGCGGCCAGCCCCGTGTGCGCGCCCTGGCCCATTTCAGACTTGGCCATCATCACCGTCACGGTGTTGTCGGCACCCACCTTCACCCAGCCGTTCAGGGCTGCCTGCCCGGCAGCGCTGGGCAGTGGGGACCCAGGATGCAGTCGCTGGCGAGGTGGCATCACGCCCCAGCCAATGATGAGGGCGCCGGCTGTTGCGGCACCTCCCAGGAGCACTGTGCGTCGGTTCACCATGGGTTCATTCCTTCGGAGTCTTGCGGTTCTTGCGCAGTGTGCAGAGGCTTGCCGACTGCGGTGCAGGTGTCGCAGCGGCCGAGTGTGGTTTTGCGTTGGCGTCCATGTTGGCGTTCAAGGCGGTAGCGCCGCCATCCAGGAAATCCAGCAGAGAGTGGCATTCCGGGTCGTCAATGGCCGACCTGTCCCCTTCGGACACGGCCGCGACATGTTTGCGCAGCACTTGCAGGCGTGCAATGCGCAAGTCGATAGCGGCGAGCTGGGCCTGAGCCAGCGCTTGCAGGCGGTCGGCGTCAAGTGCGAGTGCCTCGCGCTCGTTCAGCAGTAGCGCAATTTCCTTGAGCGTGAGGCCAAGCTCCTTGAGCCCACGGATGGCCTGCAGCCGCAGTACCTCGTCAGCCGGGTACTGCCGGTAGCCTGCGGCGTTGCGCGCCGGCGGTGGCACCAGGCCTTCACGCTCGTACAGCCGCAACAGGCCGCGCGATACGCCCGCGGTCTGGCACAGCGCCTGCGTGGACAAACGGGACGCGCTGCCATCGACGGTGTCACGTGTGTCGCGCAAAGATGGGGCAGTTGCGTGGGCAGACGAATGCGAGGAATCAACGGGCGCCGAAGGCGATCTGGGGACAGCGATGGCTGATGTCATGGTGGGGCATCCTAAGCCCGGCACCATGGTGCCGGGTCAAGCACTTTGTATGGGCAGCTGTCGCAGGCGCCGAGCGGAGTTGGGCGGCCCGTAAATGATCCCTCAAGCGTGGACTTCGTCCTGTGCTTCTCCCTGAATCCCCCTGAAGTTTGTCCAACTTCTGGCGGGCAGCTCAAACCCGGGGCGACTCAGTCTGAAACCAGCATGAATGCTGGACCGCTGTCACGATTTCAATGACTCCGAACAGGCTGCGCTTCAGTCGGGGGCGGGTTGCGCTGCGCTATCCGCGCAGTGTTGTGGCCCAGCCTGTGTAGGTCTTGTACGGTGGCGGCGCATAGTCGCCGTGGCGGCTGGTGCGCAGGCCGAGGGCGCAGAGAGCCTCCGCCATCTTGACCGCGACGCTGACCCCGTCGATCACGGGCACCCCGAGGCGAGCGGTGAGTGTGGCGCACAAAGGGGCCATACCGGCGCAACCCAACACGATGGCGCCGCTGCGGTCGTGCGCCAGCGCTTCCCGCGCTTTCGCCTCGATGCGTGACACCAGCGCCTCGCCCGCCTGCTCCAGTTCCAGCACCGGAATGTCGGTGCCGTGCACGCCCCGGCAGCGGCGATCCAGCCCGTAACGGTGCAGCAGGTGCTCTGCCGTGATGCAGGTGCGGGTCATGGTGGTCACGACCGAAAAACCGGTGCACAGAAAAGATGCCGCGTGAAATGCGGCCTCCGCGATGCCGATGACCGGCGCGTCGGTGGCTTCCCGAGCTGCGTCAAGCCCGGGGTCGCCAAAGCAGGCGATGACCACGGCGTCGGGGCGCTGGTGCGCCAGCCGCACTTGCTCGGCTACGCCAGCCGCGGCGATGGTCTCTTCGAAGTGGCTCTCGATGGAGGCAGGGCCGAAGCTGGGGTGTACGGCGCGGATGTGCGTGCCGGGCGCCGCCACCGCCCGTGCAGCCTCTGCGATCGCCTGCGTCATGGCCGTGGAAGTGTTTGGATTGATCAGAAGCAGGTTCATGGGGTGTGGCCCGTCAGGCCCCAGTGCGGGGAATTTTGCATACAAAAGCATTCAGGAGCGCCACATCCTGGGGCATGTCCATTGCAGATGCATCACGCTGGTGCAGGCTATTGGCGCGGAAAAACCCAGCTAAACGCGGTTTCTCCACGCTATTACAGGTATTGCGTGTGGTTCTCATGGAGGGGCATCTGGAGGTGGCACGCAGGTTGCATACAAAAACCTTGCCAAGCTCTTGTTCCACACCCAACCGCTGGAGTCCCGATGAACCCGACCTCAACCCCGTCCCGTCTTGCCACCCGTCCTCTAGGCTTCGTTCTGGCTGCCGGCCTAATGGCTGCCATGGCCTCACCTGCCGTCATGGCGCAAGAAAAGGTCTTGCGCATTGCCATGACCGCGGCAGATATCCCGCGCACGCTGGGCCAGCCTGATCAGGGTTTCGAAGGCAACCGGTTCACCGGCATCCCGATGTACGACGCGCTGACGCACTGGGATCTGTCCAAGGCCGATGCGGCCAGCGTGCTCATGCCGGGGCTGGCCACGTCGTGGGCAGCCGATGCGACGGACAAGACCAAGTGGGTTTTCAAGTTGCGCCCTGGGGTGAAGTTCCACGACGGCTCCGACCTCACCGCCGATGCGGTGGTGTGGAACGTGCAGAAGGTGCTGGACAAGGATGCCGTGCATTTCGACGCCAGCCAGGTCGG
Organism: Acidovorax sp. BL-A-41-H1; assembly: GCF_051942715.1. Classification (NCBI taxonomy): domain Bacteria; kingdom Pseudomonadati; phylum Pseudomonadota; class Betaproteobacteria; order Burkholderiales; family Comamonadaceae; genus Acidovorax; species Acidovorax sp. BL-A-41-H1. The sequence continues at coordinate 106,664 of NZ_JBPVJQ010000006.1, forward strand.
TGTGACGGCCTCGCGCATGCCAACGCTGCGCAGTGCCCGCAAGATCGACAACCTCACTGTGGAGCTCACCACCAGCGAGCCTGATGCGTTCCTGCCGCTGAACCTCACCAACCTGTTCATGGCATCCCCTGCCCACTGGCAGAAAAAGTTTGAAGCGGCAGCAGGCGCTACCCCTGCCGAGAAATCCAAGAACGCATGGGTCGCGTTTGCCGCCGATGCTTCGGGCAGTGGCCCGTTCAAGATGGCGCGTTTTCTGCCGCGCGAGCGTCTGGAGCTGGTGGCCAACAAGGGCTACTGGGATCCAAAGCGCACACCCAAAATCGATCGCGTAGTGATGGTGCCCATGCCCGAGGCCAATGCCCGCACCGCTGCGCTGCTGTCCGGGCAGGTGGACTGGATCGAGGCCCCTTCTCCGGATGCGATGCCGCAGATCACGCAGCGCGGCTTCAAGATCTACAGCAACGCCCAGCCCCACGTGTGGCCGTGGCAGCTGTCGTTTGCCGAAGGCTCGCCCTGGCTCGACAAGCGCGTGCGCCATGCGGCCAACCTGTGCGTGGACCGTGAAGGCCTCAAGACCTTTCTCGGCGGCATGATGGCCGTGCCCAAGGGCACCGTGCCGCCGGGCCACCCATGGTGGGGTAACCCCAAGTTCGACATCAAGTACGACGTGAAGGCTGCGCAGGCACTGATGACGCAGGCCGGGTTCTCGGCCGCCAAGCCGATGAAGGCCAAGGTGCAGATCTCCGCCTCGGGCTCGGGCCAGATGCAGCCGCTGCCCATGAATGAGTTCGTGCAGCAGTCGCTCAAGCAGTGTTTCATCGACGTCGAGTTCGATGTCATTGAATGGAACACGCTGTTCACCAACTGGCGCCAGGGCGCAAAGCACCCCTCAGCCAATGGCGCACATGCCATCAACGTTAGCTACGCGGCCATGGACCCGTTCTTCGCCATGGTCCGTTTCACCAGCACCAAGACCTTTCCGCCGGTCTCCAACAACTGGGGTTATTTCGGCAACGCCGAGTTTGACAAGCTGATCTCGGATGCCCGCACCACGTTTGACGACAAGGAGCGTGATGTCGCCCTGGGCAAGCTCCACGCCCGCATCGTGGAAGAGGCGCCGTTCGTGTGGATCGCGCATGACGTAGGTCCACGTGCGATGAGTGCAAAGGTCAAGGGCGTGGTGCAGCCGCGCAGCTGGTTTATCGACATTGCCCCGATGTCGGTGGACTGAAGAGCCTCCGTCCCCGCAGCCTGGCCAGGCTGCGGGGGCCTGATTGGAAGGTGACCGGAGATTTGCGCGATGCTGACGTTTCTTTTTCGACGTGTGCTCTACACGCTGCCCATCATGCTGGGGGTGGCGCTCGTCTGTTTCGCCCTGGTGCACCTGTCGCCAGGCGACCCGCTGGTCTCCATCCTGCCGCCCGATGCATCGGTAGAGCTGCAGCGGCAGCTCATCGAGCTCTATGGCTTCAACCGTTCGTATCCCGAGCAATTCGTCAGCTGGGTGTGGCGTGCGCTACAGGGTGACCTGGGCACGTCCATCGCATCGGGCCGCGCCGTGACCGACGAGGTGATGCGTGCGGTGGTCAACACGCTGCGCCTGGCGGTGCTGGCCACGGCCATCGGATTTGTGCTGGGTTGCCTGTTCGGCTTTGTGGCAGGCTACTTCCAGAACTCCTGGCTGGACAAGGCGGCGTCTCTTACGTCGGTGCTGGGTGTGAGCGTGCCGCACTACTGGCTGGGCATGGTGCTGGTCATCATTTTCTCCAGCATCCTGATGTGGCTGCCCCCTGGCGGCGCCGGTCCGGGCGGCTCCAGTGAATGGCTCTGGGACTGGGAGCACGTCAAGCACATGATCTTGCCAGCAGTGACCATGAGCGTGATTCCCATGGGCATCATCGCGCGTACCGTGCGCGCCCTCGTGGCCGACATCCTGTCGCAGGAATTCATTGTCGGGCTGCGCGCCAAGGGGCTCACGGACCTGGGCGTGTTCACCCATGTGGTGAAAAACGCTGCGCCCACCGCGCTGGCAGTGATGGGTCTGCAGCTGGGCTATCTGCTGGGGGGCTCCATCCTGATCGAGACCGTCTTCTCGTGGCCGGGTACCGGGTTCCTGCTGAACTCTGCCATCTTCCAGCGCGACCTGCCGCTGCTGCAGGGAACCATCCTGGTGCTGGCCATGTTCTTCGTGGTGCTCAACCTGGTGGTGGATGTCATCCAGACCCTCCTGGATCCCCGCATAGCGCGCTGAACCGAAGGAAAAACCTCATGCTTCACATTGCAGTGGATCCGGGCAAGGTGCCTGCTCCTGTGTTCGAGCGGTCACCAGGTTACTGGCAGACCGTAGGCCGGCGTTTCATGGGCGACAAGGTGGCCATCGGTGCGGCCGTGGTGGTGCTGATCCTGCTCATCCTTGCCGTGTTCGGCCCCTGGCTGGCACCGGTCGATCCATACGCCTCCTCGATGATGAAACGCCTCAAGCCCATCGGCTTCGAGGGCCACCCGCTCGGCACAGACGAACTCGGGCGCGACATGCTGTCGCGCCTCATGGTGGGGGCGCGGCTTTCGCTGTTCATGGGGATTACGCCGGTCATCCTGGCGTTCGTGGTCGGCTCGCTGATCGGCATTACCGCGGGCTACGCCGGGGGGGCGCTCAACACGGTGATGATGCGCACCATCGACGTGTTCTACGCCTTTCCATCGGTGTTGCTGGCCATCGCGCTCTCAGGCGCCCTGGGCGCTGGTATCACCAACTCGTTGATATCGCTCACTATCGTCTTCATCCCGCCGATTGCGCGCGTAGCAGAAAGCGTGACCACGCAGATCCGCGGACGAGACTTTGTGGACGCGGCACGCGCATCGGGGGCCAACGCCTTCACGATTGTGCGGGTCCACGTGCTGGGCAACGTGCTCGGGCCGATCTTCGTGTACGCCACCAGCCTGATCGCGGTGGCGATGATCCTGGCATCAGGCCTGAGTTTCCTGGGCCTGGGTGTGAAGCCGCCCGAGCCCGAATGGGGCCTGATGCTCAACACCCTGCGCACGGCCATCTATGTGCAGCCATGGATCGCGGCATTGCCCGGCGTGATGATTTTCATCACGTCCATCGCCTTCAACCTCCTGGCCGACGGCTTGCGCTCGGCCATGGAAATCAAGCAGTGAGGTCGTCATGCCACTGAGCATCCCCGACGTTGGCGGCCCGGCACAACCCCTCATGGGGGTGCGTGGTCTGGTCAAGCATTTCCCGCTCAAGAAAGACGTGTTCGGCCGTGGCGGTGGCGTGGTGCGCGCTGTCGACGGCATCGATTTTGATGTGTTCAAGGGCGAGACCCTGGGCGTGGTGGGAGAGTCTGGCTGCGGCAAGTCAACTACCGCGCGCCTGCTCATGCAGTTGATCCGTCCGGACCGCGGCGAGATCGTGTTTGATGGTCAGACCGTGGGCGGCAATGCACTCAGCCTCAAGCAGTTCCACCGCCAGACGCAGATGGTGTTCCAGGACAGCTACGCCTCCCTGAACCCGCGCCTCACCATGGAGGACTCGATTGCGTTTGCCCCGCAGGTGCATGGGCTGCCGCGCAAGGAAGCCGTGGAGCGCGCGCGCGACCTGCTTGCGCGTGTGGGGCTGGAGCCGCGCAGGTTTGCCGAGCGCTACCCGCACGAGCTCTCGGGCGGCCAGCGCCAGCGCGTGAACATCGCCCGCGCGCTGGCCTTGCAGTCGCGGCTGATCATCCTGGACGAGGCTGTCTCTGCACTGGATAAGTCTGTCGAGGCCCAGGTGCTCAATCTGTTGCTCGACCTGAAGGACGAGTTCGGGCTGACCTACATCTTCATCAGCCATGACCTGAATGTGGTGCGCTACATGAGCGATCGGGTCATGGTGATGTATCTGGGCCAGGTGGCCGAGATCGGCGAGAGCGAGACCTTGTTCGACCACCCGGCCCACCCCTACACGCGGGCCCTGCTCTCGTCCATCCCGTCCATGGACCCGGACCAGCGCACCGAAACGCCGCCGCTGGCAGGCGATCCTCCCAATCCGATCAACCCGCCGCAAGGCTGCCGCTTCCATACCCGTTGCGCACACGCGCAAGCCGTGTGCAGTGAACGTGTTCCATCGCTTTCGCCCATCGCGCACGGTCAGATCGCATCCTGCTGGATGCATGTGGCTGGCAGTGGCCACACCGAAGCCCCCGTCCTGTTGAAGGAAGCCGCATGACCGCCGACCACACCGAAGCACCCTTCGTCGATGTGCGCAACCTGCGCGTGACATTCACCGGCGGAAAGAAACCGGTGGAGGCCGTCAACGGCGTCGATCTGCAGGTCAGGCGGGGCGAGGTGATCGCCCTCATCGGCGAATCCGGCTCGGGAAAAAGCGTCACGCTGCGCAGCCTGCTGCGCCTGCACCCCCCGGGGCGCAGCCGTATCGAGGGTGTGATGCGTGTGGGCGAGCACAACGTTCTCGAACTGGGCACGCAGGCCCTGGCGGACTATCGCGGCAAGGTTGCATCGATGATTTTTCAGGAGCCCCTGCTCGCGCTCGACCCGGTGTATTCGGTGGGAGCGCAGATCATCGAAGCCATTCGCCGCCACGAGAATGTGAGCGAGGCCCAGGCACGGCAGCGTGCGCTGGAGCTGTTTGAGAGGGTGCGGATTCCCAGCCCCGAGCGGCGGCTGCAGGCCTACCCGCACGAGATGTCCGGCGGCATGCGCCAGCGCGCGATGATCGCCCTGGCGCTTGCCTGCAAGCCCCAGCTGCTTTTGGCCGACGAGCCCACGACCGCGCTGGACGCCACTGTGCAGATCCAGATCCTGCTGCTGTTGCGCGAACTGCAGCGGGAGCTGGGCCTGTCGGTGATCTTTGTCACCCACGACATCGGTGCTGCGGTGGAGGTGGCCGACCGCATTGCCGTGATGTACGCCGGGCGCATTGTGGAAGAGGGCGATGCCGCCACCTTGTTGCGCGCTCCACGTCACCCTTACACGCTGGCGCTGCTCAAAAGCCGCGCCAGCGGTGCACTGCCCAAGGGAACACGGCTCGAGACCATTGCCGGCTCGCCGCCGGACCTCACGGCTTTGCCCCCTGGCTGTGCATTTGCAGACCGCTGCCGGATGGTGCAGGACGTCTGCAAGACAGACCGTCCCGAAGTCCGCTGGCTCGCTGCGGGGCACAGCGTGCGTTGTGTGCGTGTGTAAACCCGCACTGAGCAAGTCCCCCTGGGCGGATGCATGGCCCATGCGCTGCCCAGGGGCATGAAGCGCCTTGCAAAACATTGTTCATTCCCACTGATCCAGACCCCTGGTACCACGCCCATGACACCGCACGCCGACGTTCTTCACGACCCTGCCCGCGCCTTCATGCCCTATCCCGCCGTGCCGGTGCCGCGAGCATCCACCGGCCCGCTTGCCGGTCTGGGCTTCGGGGTCAAGGACCTGTTTCACATCAAGGGGTATCCCACCAGTGGCGGGCAGCCGTTGCTGCTGGCGCTCCTGGGGGTGCAGACGCGTACGGCACCGGCAGTGCAGACCCTGCTGGATGCTGGAGCGCGTTTTGTCGGCAAGACAATCACCGATGAACTTGCGTTCTCCATGAACGGGCAAAACGCTCACTTCGGCTCGCCCATCAACGGCGCCGCGCCGGACCGCATTGCCGGTGGCTCGTCCTGTGGGTCGGCCGCAGCGGTCTCGCATGGCCTGTGCGATTTCGCACTGGGCACAGACACCGGTGGCTCGGTGCGCGCCCCCGCCAGTCACTGCGGCCTGGTCGGCCTGCGGCCTAGCCACGGCCGGGTGAGCCTGCAAGACGCGCTGGATCTGGCGCCCAGCCTGGACACATGCGGCTGGTTTAGTCGCGATGTGCCCACTTTCGCCCGCGTGGCCGATGTGCTGCTCGGCGGCGACGCAACACCTTTGCCGGATAGCGTGCGCCTGCTTGCCCCGGCAGACCTGTGGGCCTTGGCCACCCCTGAAGCCCGCAAGGCGCTGGCGCCTGCTCGCAGCCGGATCGAAGCTGTTCTCGGCAAGGCCGGCAAGGCCCAGGTGGTGCTCGATAGCCTGGACGCGATGTACTGGCACTTCCGTCATATCCAGGGCCATGAGTCGTGGCAGGTGGACGGCGACTTCATTCGCCGCTTTGCTCCGCCGCTCGGCCCCGGCGTCGCGCAGCGCTTTGAGTGGAGTTCAAAAGTGACGGACGCGCAGGTCGCTGAAGGCCGTGCTTTCCGCGAGCATTTCACAGCGCATCTGACACAGTTATTGGGCAGTGACGGCGTACTGGTGCTGCCTACCATGCCTGATATCGCCCCCCGTGTGGCCGAACCCGAGAGCACGCTGGAGGACTACCGCAACCGATCCATCCGCCTGCTGTGTGTCGCGGGCCTGTCGGGTTTTCCACAGCTCAGTTTGCCGCTGGCGACGCGTGCCGGTGCGCCGTTGGGCATCTCGTTGCTGGGCCCGCGCGGGAGTGACCGCAGTCTGGTGCGTCTGGCGGAGCGCATCGCCAAGGCTTAGACCGTACGCAGGTACACCGGGGTTTCCAGTTGAACCACATCGCAATCGACCACATCGCCCGCCCGCTCGATGACGAGGAAGTCGCCGTCGTCCCGTGCCAGCAAGGGGTGATGCCAGGTGCCCGGATGCAGCGTGATGCCCTGGTTGCCTTCCACCGCGAATGCGGCCAGCGTGGAGAGGTCGGGGCTGTCGCTGCCCAGGGCCACCAACGCCACGCAGCGTGCACCCGCAAGTGGCACAAAGGTTTGCGAGCCGAGCCGGTGGCGCTCCAGCATGTGCCAAGGGCCTTCAGGCGCCTGGGCGCGCGCGCGAAAAACGGCCAGCACAGGCAGGCCGCCCTCGGTGTACAGTGCGAGCGGTCCGGGCAGGTCCAGGCGCTGGCTGGTGCCGGCGTTGATCGCCCGTGTTGCCGAATCGCCCAGGTTCAGCACCTCGCCGTAGGCCTTGAAGGCCGCGGTTCGCAAGGGCTGAATGAAAACATTGCGCATCATGAAAAGCCTCCGGTGGAAGGCGCAAGGGCCTACTCACATGTTGACACATGAACACCGAACAACAGCCTGCAGGAACGTCCACTGAACCGGACGGCACCGTTACCGACCGTGTGTACGACGCGATATACCGGGCGGTGCTGGAGCATCGCCTTGCGCCTGGCGAATGGTTGCGCGAAGCCGAAATGGCCACCGAGTTCAAGGTCTCGCGCACGGTGGTGCGGCAGGCACTGCAGCGACTGGCCCAGGACCAGGTGATCGAGTTGCGCCATAACCGTGGCGCGCGTGTGCCGCTGCCCAGTCTGGAGGACGCAGTGCACGTTTTCGAGGCGCGGCGTATCGTGGAATGCGAAGTGGCCCGACGCCTCGGTGGCCGGCTCTCACCAGGACAGCTGGCCGAGTTGCGTGCGGTCGCGCAGGCCGAGCAGGCCGCAGACCAGCGCGGCGACCGGGCTGAGGCCATCCGGCTGTCGGGTGAGTTCCATCACGCCCTTACACGCATGCATGGCAACCCTGTGTTCGGACGCCTGCTCAATGGCCTGCTACCTACCACCTCGCTGCTGATGGCAAGGTTCAAGGTGGACGGCGGGCAGGTGTGCGTGGCGCACCGCCATGCAGACGTCATTGATGCGCTGCTGCGCGGCAGCGCCCCGGCCGCCGCCGAAATGCGCAAACACCTGGTGGAGCTTGAACGCTCGCTGGTCGACACGCCCGTGCGTGGCCGCCGCCTGCGCGATGCGTTTGCTGCCTACCGCGAATCTCCCCCCACAGACTCTCCATTGCAATGAATTCGATCCCACCTGCCTCCCGAAGCACCGCCACCCTGCGCATCAATGGCGACCGCCTGTGGGCGTCGTTGATGGAGCTTGCACAGATCGGCGGCACGCCCAAAGGCGGCGTGTGCCGCCTTGCGCTCACCGACCTGGACAGGCAGGGTCGCGACCTCGTCACCCGCTGGGCGCGGGAGGCCGGCATGACCGTCACCATCGACAAGATTGGCAACGGCTTCATGCGCCGGCCAGGGCGCAACAACAGCCTGCCGCCCATCATGACGGGCAGTCATATCGATACCCAGCCTACGGGCGGAAAGTTCGACGGCAATTACGGCGTGCTGGCCGGTATCGAGGTGGTGCGCACGCTCAACGACCACGGTATCGAGACCGAAGCGCCGATCGAGGTCGCGTTCTGGACCAACGAGGAAGGTTCGCGCTTTGTGCCGGTGATGATGGGCTCGGGTGTTTTCGCCAAGGCCTTCACGCTGGAACACGCCTACGCAGCGCGCGACACCGACGGCAAGAGTGTGCGCGACGAGCTGGAACGCATTGGGTACATCGGTGACGAGGAGCCGGGTGACCACCCCGTCGGCGCGTATTTCGAGGCCCACATCGAGCAGGGGCCTGTGCTCGAAGACGCCAATGTCACCATCGGTGTGGTGCAGGGTGTGCTAGGCATACGGTGGTTTGATTGCACGGTGACTGGCACCGAGGCCCATGCCGGGCCCACGCCCATGGCTTTGCGGCGGGACGCGCTGCAGGTGGCCACGCTGATCATGCAGGACGTGGTGGCATCTGCCTTGCGCCATGGCCCGCACGGGCGCGGCACGGTGGGCATGGTGCAGGTCCACCCCAACAGCCGCAACGTGATCCCGGGCCAGGTCAGGTTCTCCATCGACCTGCGCAACAGCACTGATGCGCTGGTGGATGAACAGGTCTCGGAAGTGCGCGCACTCGCTGCCCGCCTGAGCGCCGAGACCGGCATGCAGATCCATTTCGAACTCGTATCGAGTTACGCAGCCCAGCCGTTCGATGCCGGTTGTGTCCAGGCCGTGCAGAGCGCAGCGCAGCAGCTGGGCCTGAGTTACATGCCCGTCGTTTCGGGTGCGGGGCACGACGCCATCTACGCCGGGCAACTGGCTCCTGCCGGCATGATCTTCATCCCCTGCAAAGACGGCATCAGCCACAACGAAATCGAGGATGCCAAGCCCGAGCATGTGGCAGCCGGCTGCAATGTGCTTCTGCACGCCATGCTGGAGCGGGCGGGCGTAACCGCCGTGTGAGTGCGGCCAAGTACGTTTGACAGCGCCCTCCTCGCCGTCATCCCGTTGTGCGTGGCAATGCGGCGTTGCTTGCCGGGTGCCACTATGGTTTTCTGGCCTGCTGCTGCCTTACCCTGCAGATCGCTTCCCCAAACCCCTTGTGCCGGCACGTGTTTTGGGACGCGTCCGGTTTGGCTAAGATCAGGAATCTACGCCTTCACTTCTTGACCGCACCCGCCATGCGCCGACTGCTCGCAGTCATTTTGTTGTTCTCCTTTGTCTGCCAGGCCTTTGCAACGGGCCGGCAGGTGGTCGCGTTTGACCACGAGGGCCGTTTTGAGGTGGCGCATGCCGAGATGCATCTGGAAGGTGCCGCACACCACCATGACGAAGAGGGCGTAGTGCACGAGGACGAATCCCAAGCGTCTGTCCTGCACATGCTGGCGGAAGCGGGATCGGGCGCCTCGGCATTGCTGGAGCTTCCCCAGCTTTCGCTCCATGCAGATCGCCCGCCCGCGCCGCAGGTTGTGGCCGAGTCGGCGGGTCCGCCGCCTTTCCTGGGCGGTTTGCGACGACCGCCCAGATCGATTCCCTGACCCCACCCCAGCGCCGCGCGTTCATCATGAAAGCGCGGCAGTTGTTCATCGGTGCGAAAGCCTTTCGACCAGACGCTGACGCGTGATTGGTCCAGGCGTGCCGCCATTGACCGGTCAGGAATCCCGTGAGTTTTGTCATTGATGGGCGTGCGCTGCGCTACGCCGCACGCTGTGCGCTCTGTTGCGCCTGCATGGGCGCCGCTGTCGCGCAGCCGCATACCGCCCCGACTGCTGTTTCGGCGGCGGCCACCGTTTCAGCCATGGCACCCACCGTGGCCCCCGTCACGCTGGCGCAGGCGGCCGAGGCCGCCTGGCAGCGCGCCACACAGGCCCGCGAAGCCGAAGGTCAGGCGCGCCGGGCCGCGGCCGAGCGCGCGGGCGTCGCCAGCCTGTGGGCAGCGCCGCCTGCGCTGGAGTTTTCTTACCAGGACGACCGGTGGCAAACGTCCGCAGGGCGCCGCGAGGCCGAAGCCGGGCTGGCCTGGCCGTTGTGGTTGCCTGGGCAGCGCGGTGCGCGCGGAGCAATGGTGGATGCCGACGCAGGGTTGGCGCAAGCAGCCATTCAGGCGGGGCACCTGCACTTTGCGGGCCTGGTGCGCGAGGCCGCCTGGGCCATTGCTGCCGGCAAGGCCGAGGCAGACCTGGCGGACGCCCAGGTGCAGTCTCTGCTGGACATGGCAGCGGACGTGCGCCGCCGTGTCAACGCGGGCGATCTGGCGCATGCCGACGCGCTGGCCGCACAGGCCGAGGTGCTCGCGGCGCAGTCGACACAGCTCGCGGCGCGCCAGCGCCTGAGCGCCAGCCAGTCGCACTGGACGACATTGACCGGCCTGACCCGGTTGCCAGATGCGGCACAGGCTGAGCAGGCGGGCAGAACCGAAGCGCTTGCCGCCACACACTTTGATGTCGAAACCCACCCCGACGCACGCGTTGCCGCGCTGACGGTGGAGCGCGCACGCAAGCGGATGGATGTGGTTGCCACCACGCGGCGCGAGCCGCCCGAGTTGCTGTTGCGTATCCGGCAAGACATGCCCGGGCGGGGCGAGTCCGCCCAGAACAGTATTGGAATCGGTGTGCGAATTCCGTGGGGCACTACGGGCCGCAACCAGCCCTTGCAGGCGGCTGCACTGAGTGAGCTTGATCTCGCGCTGACCCAAAAGCAGCGCACGGACGAGCGGCTGGCCGCCGATGCTGCCCAGGCCCGCATCGCCGTGCAAACAGCCGGCCAACAGCTCGATGCCGAACGCCAGCGTGCCGTTCTGCTGCGAGAGCGCGCGCAACTCATCGAGCGGTCTTTCAAGGCAGGGGAAACCCCGCTGCCGGAGCTGCTTAGGGTGCTCTCTGCCGCCACACACGCAGACGCGAGCCTGGCGCGCCAGCAAACGGCCCTGGGCCTGGCCCGCGCACGCCTTGCGCAATCTCTCGGAATCCTTCCATGAATCTCCTGAACCTGTTTTCCTTTCGTCACCGCCCTCCGTTGTGGGCCTGTATGGCAGCACTGCTGCTTGTGCTCGCTGGCAACCCCGCACTTGCTGCACCCGGCGCACACGGGCCAAATGGCGAGCATCTTGACGCACCCGCACAGATGGTTGCCGGAAACGACGCTGTGCCTCGTTTCGAGGCCAGCACGGAAGCGTTCGAGCTGGTAGGCCGCTTACAGGGTGGTGTGCTTTCCATCCTGATCAACCGCTTTGCCACCAACGAGCCCGTGCTCAACGCCACCGTCGAGGTTGAAACAGGAAACCTCAAGGCGCCGGCAAAGTTCGGGGCGGACATGGGCGACTACGCCATTGACGACGCCGGCATGCTCAAGGCGCTGGCATCGCCTGGCGATCACTCCGTAGTGGTCACCGTACTGGCGGGTAACGAGTCCGACCTGCTGGACGGCACTCTGACCATCGCTGGCGCAGTGGCCGATGACCATGGCCATTCCCATGACGACGGCCATGGTCATGGAACCTCCCGCGTGCTATGGGCTGCGCTGGCCCTGGTGGTCGTGGGCGCCGTCGGCTGGTTCTTTGGCCGCAAACGCAAGGCAGCCAGCCCATCTACCCGGGGAGGTGCACTGTGACCTCATGGATGCTCAAACCCAAGGCAATTTGTATGCGTTACGTTCTCGGCCTGCCTATCTCGTTCAGTCTGGGCCTGCTGTCTCCGCTGGTAAGTGCAGCGCCCGGCGCTCACGGGCCCAACGGTGAGCATCTGGACGCCCCCACCTCGGTCAATGCGTCCGGCCTGATGCGGCTGCCCGATGGCAGCGTCAACGTGCCCATGCTCGCTCAGCGCCGCCTGGGGATCCGCACGCAGCTGACCCTGGAGTCGCAGGCTGCAGCCACCATCGAGCTGTCAGGCCGCGTGGTGGCCGACCCCAACGCCAGCGGCAAGGTGCAGTCCGTGCACGGTGGTCGCATCGAAGCCGGGCCGCGCGGCCTGCCGGTGGCGGGGCAGAGCGTGCGCCAGGGCGAGGTGCTGGCGTACGTTACCCACCATGCAGACCCGTATGCGCTGGCCAGCCAGCAAGCCCAGTTGGCTGAGCTGCGCAGTGGCCGTGAGCTGGCGGCGCAACGTGTGCAGCGTCTGCAGTCGCTCGAAGGATCGGTGCCTCGCAAGGAGATCGAAGCGGCACGCGCAGAGCTGCAAAGCCTGAGCGCGCGCGAGAAAAGCATTGGGGCCAGCCTTGCAGCGCGCGAGCCTTTGCTCGCCCCTGTCACCGGCGTGATTGCCCGGGCCGATGCCTCCAAAGGCCAGGTGGTCGAAGCCCGTGAAGTGTTGTTTGAGGTGGTGGACCCGGCGCGCGTGCTGGTAGAGGCCACCACGGCCGACCCGGGCCTACCCGCGCGCACCGGCACGGCGCATTTGCAAGGCGTACCGGGCGTCACGCTACAACTGATCGGGGCTGCGCGCAGCCTGCGCGACGGGGTCTTGCCCATGACGTTCAGGGCCCTTCCGGAGAAATCGGGCACGGCCCTGCCGTTGGCGGTCGGGCAGCCGGTCACCGTGGTGGCATCGCTCACCGAGCAGGTCAAGGGCTTTGTGCTGCCTGCTCAGGCCGTAGTGCGCAACAGCGCCAATGAGCCCGTGGTCTGGATCAAGTCTGGCGCAGAGCGCTACATTCCCCAGCCCGTCCAATACCGGTCGCTGGACGCCGCCACGGTGGTGGTCACGCAGGGCCTGGGCGCAGACAACCGCGTCGTGGTGCAAGGCGCACCGCTGATCGCGCAGATCCGCTGAACGGAGCCAACGCAATGTTCAATTGGATCGTACGAAGCAGCCTGCACAACCGCCTGTTCGTGCTGGCGTTCGCGGCGCTGCTGATGGTGTACGGGGCCGTCACCGCCTGGCGCACACCGGTCGATGTGTTTCCGGATCTCAACAAGCCCTTGGTGACCGTGCTGACCGAAGCCGGCGGCATGGCGCCTGAAGAGGTCGAGCAACTGGTGACCTTCCCGCTGGAGACCGCGCTCAACGGCATGCCCGGCGTCACGCGGGTTCGTTCGACCTCAGGGGTGGGCCTGTCCATCCTGTATGCCGAGTTCGATTGGGGGACGGACATCTTCCGCAACCGCCAGCTGGTCGCTGAGCGCCTGGCACTCGTGCGCGAGCAGTTGCCAGGGGGCATCACGCCGGTGATGGGGCCGGTGTCTTCCATCATGGGCGAGGTCATGCTGATTGCGCTGCCCTTGACGGCTGGCAATGGCAAGACGGCTTCCGCCACGCCGATGCAGGCGCGCGAATACGCAGACTTTGTGTTGCGACCCCGGCTGCTGTCGATCCCGGGCGTGGCGCAGGCCATCCCCATCGGTGGCGAGGTTCGCCAGCTGCGGGTGGAGCCGGACACGGCGCGCATGGCGCAGTTCGGTGTGACCCTGACGCAGATCGAGCAGTCGCTGCGCGGATTTGCCAGCAATGCGGGCGGCGGCTTTATCGACCTCAACAGCCGCGAGTTCCTCATCCGCCACATCGGCCGCACCAACCGGGTGGAAGACCTGCAGGGCATGGCCGTGGCCTGGAAGGATGGCCGGGCCATCCTGCTGGAACAGGTGGCTACCGTGCGCTTTGCTGCGGCCATGAAGCGTGGCGACGCCGGATACAACGGCGTGCCCGCCGTCATCGTCAGCGTGCAGAAACAGCCAGCGGCCGATACCGTCAAGCTCACCCGCGCCATCGAGGCTGCGCTGGGCGAACTCCAGCAGGGGCTGCCGGCGGGGTTGGCTGCACCCAAGGTGCTTTTCCGGCAGGCGGATTTCATCGAGGCGTCCATCGGCAACGTGACCGAGGCCTTGCGCGATGGCGCCATCATGGTGGCCATCGTGCTGTTCGCCTTCTTGCTGTCTGTGCGTACCACGCTGATCTCGCTGGTGGCCATCCCCCTGTCGCTGGCCGTCACGGCGCTGGTTTTCCGGCTGCTTGATCAATCCATCAACGTGATGACGCTGGGGGGGCTGGCCATCGCCATCGGCGAGCTGGTGGACGACGCAGTGGTGGATGTGGAAAACATCCTGCGCAGGCTCAAGCAGAACAGGGCGCTGGGCCATCCATTGCCTGTGCTGGAAGTCGTGCGGCAGGCCAGTGTCGAGGTCCGCTCCGGCATTGTTTATGCCACGGCCATTTTGGTGCTGGTCTTCGTGCCGCTGTTTGCGCTGCCGGGCATCGAGGGGCGCCTGTTCACGCCCTTGGGAATTACCTACATCGTGTCGGTGCTCGCATCCATGCTGGTGTCGATGACCGTGACGCCGGTGATGTCGATGTACCTGCTGCCCCGCATGAAGCAAATGGACCACGGCGACAGCGCACTGGTCGCCTGGCTCAAGCGGCGCGATGCGCAGGTGCTGGCCTGGTCGTTTCCGCGCGCCAGGGCGCTGATGGCCGTGGCTGCGTTGGCCGTGGCTGTGGCGGCGGTCAGCGTCCCGTTTTTTCCGCGTGCGTTCTTGCCTGCGTTCAACGAAGGCTCGCTGGTGCTGGGCATGGTGTTCAACCCGGGTACGGCGCTGGCGGAGGCCAACCGCATGGGCGCGCTGGCAGAGACGCTGATTGCGCAGGTGCCCGAGGTCACGCAGGTGGGCCGCCGCACCGGCCGTGCCGAGCTGGACGAGCATGCCGAGGGCGTGCATTCGACCGAGATCGACGTCGACCTCAAGCGTTCCGATCGCGACCGCGAAGCCGTGATGGCGGACATCCGCGCGCGCCTGGCAGTGCTTCCGGCGCAGATAGCCATCGGCCAGCCCATTTCGCACCGGCTGGACCACCTGCTGTCCGGCGTACGGGCGCAGATCGCGCTCAAGATATTCGGCGACGACACCGACACCCTGCGCGGGCTGGCCGAGCAGATGCGCCAGGGGCTGTCAGGGGTCTCTGGGCTGGTCGACCTGACGGTGGAAAAGCAGGTGCTGATCCCGCAAATCACCGTGCGGCTGGACCACCGCAAGGCAGCGCAGGTGGGGCTGGCGCCTGGCGAAGCCGTCCGGATGCTGCAGGCCCTGACGGATGGTGCCCATGGTGCGCAGATCGTCGATGGCGTGCGCCGCTACGACCTGGTGCTGCGCCTGCCGGACGACAAGCGCAGCCCGCAGGACCTGGCCCGTACGCTGATCGACACCCCGGCGGGGCGGATACCTGTCTCGGCGATCGCTTCGGTGGAGGAAACCGATGGCCCCAACCAGATCGGCCGGGAAAACGGACGCCGGCGCATCGTTGTCTATGCCAACACCGATGGCTCCGACATGGGGCGGGTGATTGCCGACATTCGTGCCGTGATGGCCAAGACGCCGCTGCCGCCCGGTACCTTTTTGAGCCTGGAAGGCCAGTTCCAGGCGCAAGAGCAGGCGATGCAGCTGATCGTGGGTCTGTCGCTGGTGTCGCTGACGATGATCTTTCTGGTGCTGTACATGCGCTACCAGTCGGCGGTGCTGGCCGGCATCATCATGGCCAACATTCCGCTGGCGCTGATCGGCAGCGTGGCCGCGATGTGGCTCGCGGGGGTGAGTCTGTCGGTGGCATCCATGGTGGGCTTCATCACGCTTGCAGGCATCGCCACGCGCAACGGCATCCTGAAGATCAGCCACTACATCAACCTGTGCAGGCTGGAGGGCGAGGTGTTCGGCCAGGCCATGATCGTCCGCGGCTCACTGGAGCGGTTGACGCCCGTGCTCATGACGGCGCTGGTGGCCGCCTTTGCCCTCACGCCGCTGCTGCTGGCCGCCGACGCACCCGGCAAGGAGATACTGCACCCGGTGGCGGTCGTGATCTTTGGGGGGCTGGTGAGCTCCACCCTGCTGGACACCCTGCTCACGCCGGTGTTGTTCTGGCTGTTTGGCGAGCAGGCCACGCGGCGCCTGATCGAGGCCGATGCGCAGGCACAAGCGCAATCCACCACCGCAACGACACGGGAGGTCTTTTGAATTCCTCCATGCCGGCCCGTTCAGTCCTGACCCGTCCGGGCGCTTCGGTTTCAAACGCCCCTCCAACCATTTCTATCGAGAAGGAAAACCCATGACAGCAAAAATGAACCTCTTCCAGCAGACGGCCGCTGTGGCCATGCTGGCTGCATTCGCACTGGTGGCGCCTGCTGCCATGGCCCACGGTTCGGTCACGGCCGTGCACGGCGGTGTGGTGCAAACGGCATCTGATCTGTCGTTTGAACTGGTCGGCACGCCCGAAGGTGCTGCCATCTACATCCAGGACCACGGCAAGGATGCAGACGCCTCGAAGTTCGACGGCAAGCTCACCGTGCTCAACGGCGTAGAAAAATCGGAAGCACCACTCAAGCCCGTGGGCGCCAACAAGCTGGAAGCCAAGGGGGTGGCACTGAACAAGGGTGCCAAGGCCGTCGCTGTGCTCACGACCAGCAGCAAGAAGAGCATCACGGTGCGGTTCTCGGTGAAGTAAGGGACACAGGGTGCGCCAACCTCTGTCCCGGCCTGCGCTGCGCGGAGGGCTTCTGGCCTTGCTGGCTGCTGCGCTGTTCGGTATCAGCACACCGCTTGTGCAGCGCCTGGGTGCTGGGCTGGGGGCGTTTTCGACGGCTGCGCTCCTGTACGCCGGAGCGGCCATCGTGGGGGCGCTGTCTCTGCGCAGCGCCGCACACGAGGCGCGCGTCCGGCGGGCTGACGCCGGGCGCCTGGTTGCCATGGCGGCGTGCGGGGCGGCGCTGGGGCCAGTCGCGCTGGCCTGGGGGCTTCAGCACACCAGCGGGACCAGTGCATCGCTGATGCTCACGCTGGAGGCGCTATTCACGGCGGTGCTGGCTTGGTGGCTGTACGGCGAAACCATGGACCGCCGTGTGTGGGCGGCCATGCTGCTCTTGCTGGTGGGCGGTGCGGCGCTGGTGCTGGACCAGGGCTTGCAAGGCGGCGTGCAGTTACTGGGCTTGCTGGCCGTGCTGGTGGCCACGCTGGCCTGGGGCCTGGACAACACGCTGTCGCGGGCGTTGGCCGAGCGTGACCCCAGCCAGGTGGTGATGGGCAAGGCCTTATTGGGGGCTGCAGCCACGGCCACGCTGGCTGTGGTGACCGCAGAGCCTTGGCCCACCGCTGGTGCTGCGCTCGGTTTGCTGGCCGTGGGCGCCACTGGCTATGGCCTGAGCCTTCGCCTGTATCTGCTGGCGCAGCGCGCTTTTGGCGCTGCGCGCACGGGATCGGTATTTGCGTTCGCTCCGTTCATCGGCGCTGCCGTGGCCTTTGCGCTGGGCGAGCGTTCTGCTGGCTGGCTGATGGCGCTGGGCGGCGGGCTCATGCTGGCGGGCGTGGTGCTGCATCTGGCCGAACGCCATGAACATCTGCACACGCACGACGCGATGACGCATGAGCATGCCCATCGCCACGATGACGGGCATCACACACACACGCATCCGGTCATGCCAGAGGGCGATAGCCACAGCCACCGGCATGCGCACGAGCCGATGGTTCACGCCCACGCACATGCGCCGGATGTACATCACCAGCACAGACATTGAGCGCGCGTCCCAGGCGTTGTTGCTGCCCAGCGTTGTGGGCCGTTGTCAGCGGTGATGGGGCCTCAGCCCGCTTGCGCAGCAACAGCCTGCCGCCCATCATGACGGGGCGGTCACGCCTGATTTTCCTGAAGGTCAGGGCGGCGGCCTGCGGGATCATGGGTTGCAGTGCGAGCAGTGGCGTGCCTCGGCCACCACCCGATCGGTGCGCAGTTCTTCGGCCTTGTGCGGGCAGCGCACGCAAGTCCATATCTGAGAACGATAGCTCGATGTAGGCTGGCCGCAGGCCTCGCAGGGCAGCCCCGGCTGGCGGCTGGTGACTCCGTACCCGGGTGCCGCGCACGCAGGGCAGGTTGCGTTCAGCCGCTGACAGAGGTCCTCTGCGGCTTGGGCGATGCGTTGCATGCGGCTGGGGTTGGCAAAGGCGCGCAGGTCGGTTTCGATCCAGACCTTGCCGTTGCCCGACAGGGCCAGGCACTGCTCAAAACAGGTTCGCAGCGCATCCGCGCTCGCGATACCTTTGTGAATACGGGCGTCGTCCTGCCCTTCGGGACGCAAGACGAGATGGTGTTCCGGAAAGCCTTCGCGTGCAGCAAAGGCCTGGGTTTCCGGCCAGCTGCCCGTGAGCATCGCGCCATTGCGCGCGGGGCCCTGGGCCATCCCCACCACCTCGATGCCCATCGAATCGTCGACCAGCAACAGCATCTCGACATTCCATGGAAACATCCCGGTGAACGGGTCGGCTCCGAAGCTGCCCTCACTGGCCAGGCCCACAGACAATCCTGAAAGCTCCATGCCCTTGCGCGCCTTCCGCCGTGCTGCGTCCAGCTGGCTTCCGGGGCGGCTCAGCTCGCGCGTGAAGGTGCCCAGCTGGTCAGTGTCGTAGCCGGTTACATGTTCGATGGTGCAGCCCAGTGTGGGCTCCAGTGCCGCCGCAATCACCGTCTGTTTTCCGTGCTGGGTCAGAAAGGCGATTTTCCGGTTCTGGTAGCTGGCAGCATGCATGGGATAGGGCTCCGGGGGCAGTGCAGTGAATGGGCTTGGCACAGGCGCTGGCATTGTCGCGCGCTGCTGCATCCATCGCCACATCTGCGGGAACCTGCTCAGAATCGAGCTGTGCAGGTGGAATCTGTTCAGCGTAGTACCAGCAGCCCGCCCCCAAACACCAGCGAATGTATCCAGATGCCCGGTACGGCGTAGCACGCAAAGCGCCAGCCACCGCTGGCCACTGCCACCACGCTTTTGCTGGCGGCATGCACCAGCACGGCGGCCATCAGTGCCTGCGCCATGGCGGTGCTGCCCGCATCGGCCGGGGTGCCCTGCAGCAGGACTGCGGCGGTGGCGGCGTGCAAATCGGCAATGGCAGCCAGCAAGGCGCCTGCGAGCAGGCCCGCATCGCCGAACGCCAGCTTGAGCCCGTGGACTGCCGCCTGCACGGCGGTGAGCAGCAGCGCCACCAGAGCGGCGTCGCGCAGCTTGAACATGCGCGAATCGGTCAGAGGGCCTGGCGTCGCCCCCACCTCTTGAGACTCGTCTGACAGCGAGGGAGTGGGTGGTGCCATGGCTGCAGCGGTTTGCGCAGTGCTCGCACCTGAAGCGGCTGTGTTGTGTTCGAGCGCCGTGTATCCCGCTCCAGGCCGCATGAGCCACGCACCCCATGCCAGCGCTACCAGCGTGGCTGCTGTGGCGGGTACGGCCAGGCGCAGCAGCCATGCGGGCTGCACGGTGGCGGCCACCACCAGCAGCTGCACCATGGTGGCTGCGCACGAGAGCACGCCAGCCCCTGCCTGCAGCCGGGCCTGCGCTGGCGTATTGCGCGCCTGCATGCCCAGTGTGGCGATGGTGGCAGTGCTGGAGACGAACCCGGAGGCCAGCGACGCCAGGCCCAGTGCGTGCCGGGCCTGCAGCAGCCGGCGCCCCACATGCGCGGCCGACTGGATCAACAGCAGAACCACCAGCAGCCGTGCCACCACCTGCGGGTTGAGCGCATCCCCCCACAGGGGCCGGTCGGGCACCAGGGGCACCACCAGCAGGGCCAGCGCCGCCAGCATGAGGCCGTCGCGCGCCTCGCCGGGTTGCAACCAGTGGCGCGAGAAGCGGTGCAGCGCGTCGCGGGCGGCCAGCAGCACCGTGGCCGCCACTGCCAGTGCTGCCGCCAGCGGCTGGCTGGTGGCGCACATCACTCCGATCAGGTAGGCCAGCAGCAGCGCGATCTCTGTGGTCATGCCAGGGTCGAGCTTGTCGCGCCGCGCACTGAGCAGGCCCAGTGCCGCCACAAAAACGGCGCCCACAGCGATCAGGGCGGGCGAGCCTAGCACCGCGGCCACACCGCCCGCCAGGCTGATGAGTGTGAAGGTGCGGATGCCGGCTGGCCCGCGGCCCGGCCCATGGCCCTTGCGGCGTTCGCGTTCAATGCCCATCAGCAGACCGCAGCCTAGTGCGCTGGCCAGTACCGCCAGCGTGGCTGAAAAGTCTCCACCGCCTTCCAACATCCACCCTCCTCATGCCCGCGCTGGGCGGGCCGGTTCAATCGGTACATTGTCGGCGCAAGGCAGTGTTTGAGCGCGGTCAGGCGGGGCCGCTTTGCTGCTGCACGTGCATGAACCGGTGCCGCCGGGTCCGGAAGGTGATAGACCAGCGCGGCTCCAGCGTGGGCGCCACGCTGTGCTGCCAGCCCCACCGTGCCGCGCCGGCCATCTGGTAGATGGACCTCGGGGCCACATCCAGCTGCACAACCTTACGTGTGGCTGGTACGTCGGGGTAGGGTCGGAACCTCAGCCGTGCATGCCCGCCCAGCGACACACCCACGATGGTTTCAAAGTCCGGCACATCGCGGTGCCAGCCTAGCGGCGTGCCCGGCGCGTACTCTGCCACCAGGGCGTGCACCAGCGCTTGTGGCGGTACACCCAGCCAGGCGGCCACCCGGTCGCGCAGCGGGTGCAGGCGTGGGTCCAGTGCCTGTGCCGATTCAAGGCGCTGGGTGTCAAAGTCATACGAGCCGCCGAAGCTCACCACGCGCCTGCGGGCCAGATACTGCTTGTAGCGGGCGGCGTGCAGCGGCAGCGATTGCACGATCTGCAGCACATGCTGCTCTTCGTCGGCACCCAGGAATTCGGGCTTGTACAGCAGCCCCGGGATCGACGCCGCCACCGGCTCGTTGCCGAACAGGCTGGCCTGCTGTTCCATGGGGCGCTGTTCGTTCATCGGAAATCCCGGCTCTCGGTGGCCAGGCGCCCCAGCAGGTGCGACAGGTCTGCCAGCCGCTCGGCAATCAGGTTGCAGACATCGCCCTGGCGCTGCCAACGCCCCTTGACGGCCAGCAGCCGTGCGCCCAGCAGGATTTCGCGCTGCCTCTCGCGCAGGCTGCGCCACACGATGACCTGGGTGGCGCCGTGCTCGTCTTCCAGCGACACAAAAATGGTGCCGTTGGCCGTGGCGGGCTGCTGGCGCAGCGTGACGATGCCGGCGGTGCGCACCGTGCGGCCGTCGGGAATGCGGCGCAGGTCTTGCGACGTCTTGAGCTTGTGCCGGTCGAGCCTGGGTCGCAGCAGTGCCATGGGGTGGCTGCGCAAGGTCAGGCCCACCGATGCGTAATCCCACAGCACGTCTTCGCCCTCGGAGGCTGCGGGCAGCTCCAGAAAGTCTTCCTCCACGGGGGCATCCTGCAGCAGCCGGGGTGGCGCATGCAGTGCGGCGGCATCCCACACCTGCTGGCGCCGATGGCCCGACAGGGAGGCCAGCGCACCGGCGGCGGCCAGCAGTTTCATCTCGTGCTGTTCCAGGCCTGCGCGCCGGGCCAGTTCCTCGGCGCTGTCGAAAGGCGCCCGCATGCGCTCGGCCATGATGCGCCCGGCGCTGGCATGCCGCAGGCCCTGCACCAGGTGCAGGCCCAGGCGCACGGCGGGTGTCTGCGGCAGGTCTTCCAGCGAGGTGTCCACATCGCTGTACATCACGTCCACAGGCCGCACCTCCACGCCGTGGCGGCGCGCATCCTGCACCAGCTGGCTGGCGCTGTAGAAGCCCATGGGCTGGCTGTTGAGCAGCGCGGCAAGGAACGCCGCTGGTTCGTGGCATTTGATCCACGACGAGGCATACACCAGCAGGGCAAAGCTGGCGGCGTGGCTTTCGGGGAAGCCGTATTCCGAAAAGCCCTTGATCTGCTCGAAGATCTGCTCGGCAAATTCACGCGTGTAGCCCCGGGCCGCCATGCCGTCGACGATGCGGCTGTAGTATCTGCCCAGCCCGCCCTTGCGCTTCCAGGCCGCCATGGCGCGGCGCAGGCCGTCGGCCTCGCCGGGTGTGAAGCCCGCCGCCAGGATGGAGATCTGCATCACCTGTTCCTGAAACACCGGCACGCCCAGCGTGCGGCCCAGGGCGGTTTTCAGCGCCTCGCTGGGGTAGGTCACGGGCTCCTTGCCCTGGCGCCGGTTCAGGTAGGGGTGCACCATGCCACCCTGGATGGGGCCGGGCCGTACGATGGCGACTTCGATCACCAGGTCGTAGAAGCACCGGGGGCGTAGCCGGGGCAGCATGCTCATCTGGGCGCGGCTCTCGATCTGGAACACGCCGATGGTGTCGGCCTTGCAGACCATGTCGTAGGTGGCAGGGTCTTCGGCCGGGATGTCCTGCATGCCGAACTCGCAGCCGCGCCGCTGGCCGATCAGGTCCAGCGCGCGGCGGATGGCCGACAGCATGCCCAGCGCCAGCACATCCACCTTGAGCAGCCCGGCGGCATCCAGGTCGTCCTTGTCCCATTCGATCACTGTGCGGTCGGGCATGGAGGCGTTTTGCACCGGCACCATGCGGCACAGCAGGTCGCGCGTGAGCACAAAGCCCCCGGTGTGCTGCGACAGGTGGCGTGGGAAGCCGATCAGCTGGCCCGTGAGCGTGACGAGCTGGCGCACGGCCAGGTCTTCCACGCACATGCCCAGCTCGTCAAAACGCTCCAGCCGCACATCGGTGCCATCAAACCATTTCTGGCCCTTGGCAATCGCGTCCAGCGTGGCCAGGTCAAAGCCCAGCGCCTTGCCCACGTCGCGGATGGCCGAGCGGGGCCGGTAGCGGATGACGGTGGCGGTGAGTGCGGCGCGGTCGCGCCCGTATTTGGCGTACAGGTACTGGATGACTTCCTCGCGGCGCTGGTGCTCGAAGTCGATGTCGATGTCCGGCGGCTCGTTGCGCTCCTTGCTGATGAAGCGCTCGAACAGCACCGACATGCGGGCCGGGTCCACCTCGGTCACGCCCAGGCAGTAGCAGACCACGCTGTTGGCCGCCGAGCCGCGGCCCTGGCACAGGATGTGCCGCGAGCGCGCAAACGCCACGATGTCATACACCGTGAGGAAATAGTGCTCGTAGCGCAGCTCGCAGATCAGCGACAGCTCGTGCTCGATCTGTGCGTGCACGGCAGCGGTGATGCCCTGCGGCCAGCGGCGCCCCGCGCCTTCGTACGTCACCTGGCGCAGAAAACTCGCGGCCGTGTGCCCGCGCGGCACCACCTCGTCGGGATACTGGTACTTCAGTTCGTCCAGGCTGAAGCTGCAGCGGGCCACCACCTGCAGCGTTTCGGCCAGCAAATCGGGCGCAAAGGTGCGAGCCAGCCGCAGGCGGGTGCGCAGGTGCTGCTCGGCACTGCGCTGCAGGGCATGGCCACACTCGGCCAGGGGCTTGCCCAGGCGGGTGGCGGTCAGTACATCCTGCAGTGGCTTGCGCGAGCGCACATGCATGTGCACATCCCCCACGGCCACCAGCGGCAGCGCGGTGATGCCCGAGAGATGGCGCATGCGGTGCAGCCACAGCTCGTCATCCAGGCGGCGCATCTGGTCCACCCCGATCCAGCAGCGCCCGGTGAAGTGGTGCAGCGCCCACAGGCCCATGCCCTCCAGCTGCGCCTGCGTGGCCTTGCGGTCGGGGTTTATCAGGGCCAGGCAGTCGGTGAGTTCGCTGCCCGTGATGTGGTCCAGCGTGAGGTGGTAGGAGCCCTTGTCAGACGCGCGCCGCAACCGGGTGATGAAGGCGCACAGGTTGCCGTAGCCGTTCAGGTTCTGCGCCAGCACCACCAGCGTGAAAGGGGCCTCGGCGCTGTTGCGCGGCGTGATGCAGAACTGCGAGCCCAGCAGCAGCGGCAGGCCTGCGGCTTTGGCGGCCACATGGGCCCGCACCACGCCGGCCATGGTGCATTCGTCGGTGATGGCAATAGCGCGGTAGCCCAGCTCCCTGGCGCGCTCCACCAGCTCCTCGGGGTGGCTGGCACCACGCAGGAAGGTGAAGTTCGACACGCAGCGCAGTTCGGCGTAGTCGGGCAGGGATCGGGCGGAGGCTGTCATGCGCAGGAGGGCCCTCAGGCAAAGTGCCCGTGCAGGAACCAGGCCGTCTGGTCGTGCGCCAGCCGCTGCTGAAAGATCCACAGCACGCCCGCGTGCGGGCTCAGCGCCAGCCAGTAGTCGCGCTGCACATTCAGCGGCACGGCATCAGCGTCTGCAGCGCTGCGATGCCACCAGCCGCCCTCGATGCGGTCGGGGCCCAGCAGCATCTGCAGCGGCCCCTGGTAGCAGGGGCGGTTGTCGCGTTCGATCAGCCGCAGAGGCTCATCCAGCACCCAGGTGGGCAGGGGAAAGGCATACACCGCTTCATCCGGCCGGGGACGGCGGTCCAGCGCGCTGTCCCAGCTTTGCATCCACTCCAGCCGGTGGTCGGGCGACATCACCGGCCGGCGCACGCAGGCATTGCCCAGACGGGCCTGTATGCGCTCCAGCGCCAGGTCGGTGCTGCCGCCCTTGCGCAGCGTTTCCGGAATGAGCGAGCGGCTTTCCTCGGCGATGGGCGCCACCTCGGTGGCCAGCAGTTCCAGGTCACCGGCCGGGGCCAGCAGCTGTACGCGGGCCAGGTGCTCGGCCAGCAGGCGCGCCAGGTGTTCGGTGTTCTGCGTAGGTTGCGCCGTGCGCACAGTCAGTTCGCCCCCGGTGCCGGCATCCTTGGCGCGCATCACGTCGTGGCACCAGCGCAGGGTGAAGGCCGTGGTGCCCAGGCGCCGGGCCGCCAGCCAGCCGGCCATCTGCACCAGCAGGCGCCGTGCTCCAAACAGCAGGGCAGGGGCCGATTCGACCCGCGACATCAGCTCCAGCCGCGCATGGAACTGCTCGGGCAGGGTGATCCATTCCCAGGCCTCCGGCCGCAGGCCATAGGCATGGTCCAGCGCCGTCAGCAGGGCCGTGTCAAACCGCCGGCCCAGCCCGCCGCGGGGCAGCCTGCGCACATCGCCCAGCGTGCGGCAACCCACCCGCGCCAGCGTGGGTGCGTGCCGTGCGACGGCGGTGATGGCCTGCAGGGGCAGGACATCCAGCACCTGGGCCAGCGGGGCCCTGAAACCGTCGAGGGCATGTGCGCTGCCCGCATGCCGCACCAGTGCTAGGGCCGCGGTGCCGGTGGGTGCCCAGGCCACGCGGGCGCCCAGCTCCTGCGCTCCGTATTCCACCTGGGCGCGCAGGTGCTCCAGGCCTCCGAACAGGCGTGCGCTGCCCGCCATCTCTGCGACCACGGAATCTTCCAGCACAGCCACCCGCGGGGTGAACTGCAAGGCCCAGATTCCAAGGGAGGCCGCATCAATGGGAGACGGGCACGCGGGCAGCGGCAGGGGGAGCAATGCGGCCCAATGCCCGAGCATGGGAGGCCTCCTCGCGCGAAAGGGGGGCAGCAGGTGCTGCCGGAACGGTATGTAGCCGCGGCGGAATCACATCCGCCAGGTTGCCCGGCATGGCGGGCAGGTACAGCGATTCATCCAGGCAGGCCCCCCGGCGCTTGGCAATGCGCACCTGCAGATCCCACCCCTGGGCTGGCGCTACGGTGATGCGTAGGGGGGCGGGCGACGCATCGGCCAGCGTGACCAGGGGCCTGAACAGGAACACCGGTGCGTCACACGACTGCGCGTGGATCTGCAGGCGCCGCACCTGCTCAGGCCGCGCCTGGGGCAGCCAGGCCAGCACGGCCCCGGCCGGGTCGGACTTGAGGATCTGCTCGGTGACCCAGAGCCGGTCTACAGGCTTGCTGGCGTCGATCCACAGCACTTGCTCGGCCGCCACCCCGAGCTGGGCCAGCCCCCCGGCATGTGGCTGCTTGGGCGGGGCAATGAGATAAAGGCGGCCGCCGTTGTGCATGAGCGCCGGCAGTGCGCGGCCCAGCAGGCGCCATTCGCAGAAGGCCGCCTGGGGCGTGAGCACTTCCGTCAGGCTGTGGGTGGGCCAGCCGCCGCCGGGCAACTGGGCATCAAGTGGATCAAAACCGGTAGGCACCGTCCGGGCGGCACCGGCGTTGACTTCCGTTCCGCGCCAGAGAGCCTCAGCCACATGGGGCGCCAGCGTGGCACCTGGGTCGAAAGCGGCAAAGGCTGCAGGAAGGGGGGCGGACATGGGCGGGTGCCGTTTGGGGCATCAAAAATCAGGAATAAATACTGTATAGAAAAACAGTATATCCCTGCTGTCCTGTCCGTGGGAACTCCTGTTGCAGGCGGCATCAACCGGTCTTCAGAATTGCTAGCAGACCACCCTTGCAGGACGTGCGCCAGGGCGTATTTCAGCCTTGAATGCCCTGCAAAAGGGGGCTGGATTCAGCTTTGGCCTTGGCGTTGCTCCTGGGGGTCAGCATCCCTGCACGGCTCTCCAACACGCCCTCAAAGCGTGTGTAAGTAGCCGCTGTGCGTCGTCAGGTGGCCCGTTCCAGGGCGTCATCGCGCGCGAGTTCGGTGCCCGGTGTCCATACCCAGGTGGCCGATGCGTTGTGCGATGGCGAGCCGGTGGAGTTGACGATTTCGCGGTACTGGAGCGAAGACGCGCCTTCTTCGGATTCGTCCACAAACTGCGTCTCGCGCTTGCGCAGCGCAGTTTCTTTTTCGACCACGTGCCGGATGAAACCGCGCTGGCTTTGAAACTCGATGAAGCGCGACATCCGGCCATCGCCCAGCACCTCGGCCGGGTCGCGGCGCTCGAAGTTTTTGAACAGCTCCATGGCGACCTGCAGGTGGCCCAGCTCGTAGTCCAGAAAGCGCTCCCAGATGGCTTTGATGCGCGGGTTGGATTCCTGGGCGGCGCATCCCGCGTAGTTCCACACCTCGCAGGCTTCGCTGATGAGCAGCTTTTCCAGCGGTGTCTCATGCGGGTTGAGCATGGAGC
Organism: Acidovorax sp. BL-A-41-H1; assembly: GCF_051942715.1. Lineage (NCBI taxonomy): Bacteria > Pseudomonadati > Pseudomonadota > Betaproteobacteria > Burkholderiales > Comamonadaceae > Acidovorax > Acidovorax sp. BL-A-41-H1. The sequence continues at coordinate 133,396 of NZ_JBPVJQ010000006.1, forward strand.
CGTAGTGGGTGATGTGCTGCGACTCGACCGACGCGATTTCGGCATAGAGCTGGCGTGCCAGCGGATCGGCAAACAGCGGGCCGATGTTCATGTAGTAATCGTGCGTCTGGTATTCGCCGCCGGTCAGAGTCAGGGCATGCAGCTTGGTGCTCAGCTCTGCGCCCGGGCCATAGGGTTCGAGCAGGTCGTGCTCGGGCGCGCGGTGGTGCTCCCAGGTGGGGCGGGCGGGCACGATGTCGGTGTAGCCCTGCGTGATGTTGTTGGCGTCCTTGCCTTCCAGCCGGTCCAGCAGGGCGCTGTAGCGGTACAGGTGGTCAAAGTCTTCCAGCAGGGCATAGCGGTAGCCCTGGGCCAGGTACGGGTCGGGCTCCAGTTGCGCAATGGACGCCGTCACTTCAATGGCCGTCTGCTCGTAGCCAATGGTGGTTTCCAGCGGCGAATGGTCGGAGCTCATGAGCCAGTTGATGGTGGTGGCCTGGTGCTGTTCCACCCGCATCATCTGGGCCAGCGTCACGCGGGCATCGGCGTTCATGCGCAAGGCCACCTGCTTGGTGCGCAGCGAATCGAGCTCCACCCCGTTCATGAGGATGGCGCGTACGCGGGTGAATGCGTCGTCGTCCAGCTTGCTGATGGGCTTGCCCACCATGTCCTTCCATGCCATGGTCTGGCGCTCCAGGGGAATGCCTTTGTCTTGCAGCAGATTGATCGTCATGGGGTATCTCCGGTATCGGGGCAGCGCTCAGGCCGCGGTGGTGGCTTTGGAGGCGAGGGCCAGCGCCTGGACCCAGGCCCGCACGGTGGCCAGGTGGCGTTCTTCGTCTGCCAGGGCGGCCTCAAAGCGCTCGGCCATGTCGTTCTCGCCGGCGTCCTGCGCCATGGTGATCAGCAGTTCCCAGCCCGCGTTGTCGGTCAGTTCGGCCGTCAGCATGGCGTTCAGCGACTGCGCAAACGTCGTGCGCGGGTCGGTGACGACCTGCATCAGGCCCATGGATGCGGTGGCAATCACAGCGGCACAGGGCGTCTGCGCCGTGGGGTCGCCCCCCATGGAGCGCATGACCTCGCAGAGCATCAGAAAATGCTCGTGCTCCTCCAGCCGGATCTCCTGCAGGGCCGCCAGCACATCGGCATTGGAGTCTTCTGCCAGCGGCAATGCTGCATCTCCCCCCGCATCGACCAGGGTGCGGTACTTGACGATGAGTGCGTCGTACAGGCGCGTGCCGCTGCGCTCGAAGGCAATGCGCTCGCCGATCTTGTCCATCAGCATTTCAGGCCGCTCGCCCATCAGCTTGTGGATGCCGGTCTTGAGAACGCCCTGGATGGTGGCGGGTGGCGGGATCGAACCTATCGCATCCGAATCGGCGATGTAAAGGCTTCGGTCCGCCTCGGCCAGGCTGGTGTCGGGGAGGGTCTTGGGCGCCCAGCGCTCGTTGGCGTCCAGCATTTCCCTGACGCGTTGTGCGGCCGTGGCGGCGCCGGTGCGGTTGCTTCCTGTCGTGGTGGCTTGCATCGTTGCTCCTTGGTGGTGTGCGGAGCATGTTTTGGGCCCTGGGAAATGCCGGCTGTAGGACTGTTTCGCACGCGCCGGTGGGAAGGCTGTGCCGTGGCACAGACCAGTTGCCCTCCGGGCGTCTAGTGCTTGGTGCCGGCGCGCGTGGCAAAGAGCCGGGTGGCTGCCATACCCGCCGGTGTCCAGTGCAGGGCAGGCGCCATCAGGCGCACCAGCAGGTCGTTTTGGCCTGCAGCGTCCAAGTGGGGCCAGGTTTCGTTGAAGGCCAGCAGGTCCAGGTCCAGCAGGTCGTCGTCTTCCGGCGGGACCGGGCTGCCAGCGCTGGCCATGTTGAGCCGTTCTGTCACGCGGAAAGTGCGCGGGCGCAGCGATTCCCCGGGCAGTGCGTTGCTGTCGTACGCGGCGCCATCGGCGCTAGCAGCCCCGCGGATCCAGTCGTGGATCACCTGCAGTTCATACGGCGAAAAGACGCCGAACATCTCGGCGCGCGGCCCCTGGAGCAGGCGCCAGAAGCGGCTTTCCTGCACGGGTTCACCGCGTTTCACCCAGCCTGCCTTTTCCAGTGCGGCCAGAAAGTCGGCCATGCGTTCCGGGGTGGCCAGCCAGTCGTTCACGGTGCGCCCCTGCAGCTTGCAGAAATCCGAGTGCGCTCCACGCCCGGCACCGGCCTTGCGTGCAAAGATCCGGATCACTTCCTGCCCGATGTCGAAGCTGTCGATCACTGTCTGTGTGCCGGTGCCGGCGTTGCTCAGGCGCGCCCCGGCGCGCACGCGGTCCCAGTAGGCCCGGGCATCACCGATCTTTGGCGCGGCATCCCATGCGGCCTGGCAGGCGCGCCTTGCATGGCCGCTGTCGGCGTTGTCGATGGTGACGTGCAGGGTGAAGTAGTAGGGGTCGATGCCCAGCTCGTTGAGTTCGTAGGCCGTGATCAGCAGGTGCAGCGGCAACTGCTCGTAGCCCAGGTTGAAGCCGATCACCTCGGGCAGGAAAACTTCAGCGTTCCAGCCCAGGGCCACCTGGATGGCACCCTGGCGGTACAGCGCATCAGGCAGGTCATCCACGGTGCCGATGCCGTAGCGGGCCAGCAGTGCGCGGTACAGCGTGACGTGGTTCTTGGCTGCCGCGCCGTCGCCCAGTTCCTCCAGGTAGGTCACCAGCAGGTCATAGAACAGCGGGTTACCCGCATGCCGGCAAATGCCGTAGAGCCAGGCACCGTCCACCAGCTTGGTGGGGGCTACCTGCCGGATGAAATACAAGGCGTGGGCGCGGCTGTGGAAGAACCGTCGTGCAGCTCCCGCCTTGCGTCCGTCCAGATAGGACTGGTAGCTGGACTGCACGGACTGTGCATGGCCCTGGACCCATTGGTACAGGTCGTCAGGGTTGCCTGGAAGCCCGTCCTCCTGTTGCGCGCTGGCGGCGATTTCCGCCTTGAGGAAGTGGGCCCCGTCATCGATGTCGCTCTGGTCGGGGGTGCGCTGGGCCAGGCGCCGGTAGAGGTCCTGGAACCGGGCGCCTGGAGGTGCGGCCGTGCAGGCGTTGGGAGCGGGACGGATGGCAGGCTGCTGCAGGGGAAGTCTTTGAAGCGCGAGGGACATGGCTTGGGTAGGAATGGGCAGGCATTCAGAGTCACCTGAGTGGGCCGGGCCCTGTATCGGGGCAAGCCGCTGCGTGCCGTGGGCGCCTTCCTACGCCTTCCGCATCAACCCGTCAGCGGGTCAACCGGTCAACCAGCCCAGCTGGTGCAGGCGCTGCCACTGCCCGTTCTCGACCGCATGGCCGATGTCGGTGCGGTAGCGCAGGTTGGGCACCACCACGGTCTGTGCCAGCTCCAAGGCGGCGCGGTTGGCCTCTGCCGGTGTGTCGCCGGTACCGGTGGCCACGCCGACATAACCGGTAACGCCGCTGGTCACCAGCTGTTGGCCGCGCAGCGCGACTTCGGCCAGGTGCAACGAGGGCTGCTCGTGTGCAGCGCTGCCATCGGCCATGCACACCGGCATGCCTTTGGAGAGGGTTTCATACCCATACGCATACGGAAACGGCGGCACCGTGAGCACCACGCCCGCAGCAAACCCGGGCCAGGTAGAGAACTGCTTGCGCTGCCTTTGCAGCATGGCCATGAAGACCGATTCCCAGGGCTCCGCGTGCAGTGCTTCGCAAATCGCATAGCCCGGGTAGCCGAAGCGGCTGGTGAACTCCAGCGGCCACACGCCTTCCTCGTTCACGATGAGGTTCACGTTGATGTAGCCGTAATACCCGCCGTCGCGCAGCACGCCTGCAAGTGGCGCCAGCACCTTCCTGAACAGCGCCTCCGAAGACCGGTAGCTGACGATGGTGCCCATCTCGCCGGTGAGCTCGCCCAGGTCGCCCGGGAAGAACCGCTTGTGCTCGAAGTCGATGCAGGCCGGAGACAGAAAGTCATGGCCGTTGAAGTACGCGCCTACGCCGACCTCCACCCCGCTGACATGCTGCATCAGTACAAAGTCCACCGCCGCGTCGGCATCCTGGCCCGCTCCGCAAAGGGCGAGATAGGCCAGCATGTCCTGCCCGCTGTCCATCTGGCCGATGTAGTTGCGGGTTCTTTCTGCGTTGGCATCGTTGAGCTTGAGCACGTACCGCCCGGGATACTTTTCTACAAAGGCAATCGCATCCGCGTGATGGACGAACCGGTACTGCGCCGCCGTTTGCAGGCCAATGGAGCGGAAGGCCTCCTGGCCGAAGTCGCGGTCGCCTTCCAGCTGGTCGCCCAGGGCACTGCCCCCGATGACCTGGAAACCGTCGCGCCGCAGGCTGTCCTGCAGCGGGCCATGGGAGGCGGATTCAAACAGGATCACCCCCTCATGGCCCGCCTGGCGCAGCCAGCCCAGCTCGGCCTGCCAGTCTTCGGTGAAGTTCAGCATGCCCGCGAAGATGTCGCGATAGGCCGGGTCTTCCACATGCACGCGCACCTCGTGCCCGCGCCGCATCAGCCCGCGGTACATCGCGGCGAGGTCGTTGGTCTGCCCGATGCCCAGGAACCTCATGCGGTGCGCGCCACCACCAGCGATACCGCCGCAATCCGGTCGGCATCGCGGTAAGCGGTCGTGTCGAGTTCTTCTCCGAAGACATCCGGGTCGATCTCTTCGTACCGCCACGTCAGTCCGTGGGCCTTGCACAGGACCTGTTCGGCCTGGCGGAGAAAGCCATCTTCGCCGCCCACTATGGCAGACCCGGTGTAGAGCACCAGCCGACCCCTCTGCCGCAGGCGAGAAAGGCTTTGCTCCACGATGCGTAGCGACAGCATTTCCCCACGCGCACCGCCACCGTGCCGGTAGAGGCGTTGTGCGCCATCGTTGAGGTAAGGCGGGTTGGCAACGATGAGGTCAAAGCTGCCATCGATGGGTTCAAAAAGGCTTCCGACATGGAAGTTCGCGTGCGACATGCCAGCCAGCGCAGCACTGGCCCGCGCGAATTCGATGGCCGTGGGGCTGAGGTCGGCAAGGTGCAGGTTGCTGCCAGCGGTGGGGCTGTGCGTACCGCCCGGTGCGTGGCTGCAGGCCACGATGCCGCCAATGCCTGAACCGCAACCGAGGTCCAGTATGCGGCCACCCTCAGGTACCGGTTGCAGGGCCAGCTCGTGCTGGATGAGGCGTGCGAAGCGGTAGGTGTCCGGCCCGAGGAACACGGCATCGGCCTGTGTGGTCGGGTAGGCAGAGTGCGGCACCAGAAAGCCGCCTACGGTGGAAAACCGTACCCGCGCACGGTAGAGATCGCGGGCTTCCGCCACAGGCTCGACCAGCGATGCCTGCATCAGCAGATCCATGAAGTGGGGAGGTATGAGTCCCGGCCCGAACGGGTAGCTCCAGCCCAAAGCATCAGTCAGTGTGGAGGCAATGGAGTTGCTAGCACCAAACCCGGCGCCGCGCTGGGCCAGAACCTTGGCGTGGGTAGCGGGCGAAACCGTGGTGAAAGCGTACTGCCGCGATTGCAGCCATTGCCCCGTTTCAATCAAGGCTGCCCTCACGGAGAGGGCAGCAGGGGAAGAAGCGAAACCGGCAACGGGATGAACGTCCGGCGCTAGTGCAGCGCAAGCGGCCTGTGCAGGCCGCTGGGGTCCCGCTCCGGCTTCAGGCGTCACGAACGCTGGTCGTTCTTGTGGCTTTGGCGGCCGGCTTCAGCGTGTTGCTCCGGCGTACCGCCGCGTGTGCCGCTGCCTTGCTGCTTGGAGCTGGAGCCTCCCTGCTCCTGCTGGCGTTGTCCGCCACCATTGCTTTTGCTGCCGCTGTTGTTGTCGGTGTACTGGTTGTGTCCCTGCGGATTGTTGTTGTTGCTTCCACTGTTGTTGGCCATGTTGCGTACTCCTTACGGGTGAAATGCGCGGGCACCATTGCCTGCACCCGTTCCACTTTAGAAAGCTCAGCCGCATGCGATGTAGGCGATTGCCTTGCAGCGATGTGGGGCCGCTGCGCGCACGTTCTGCTCCAGTGGCAACCCCTTTATGGGCACCGCGCAACGCACGCTTGACGGTGTCTGCTGCCTCCTTCCGCGCAATAAAGCTTTTCCTACAGCGACTGTTGTCACAGCAGTGCCACGCTGCGGGCAGAACGGGCGCCAGCGCCCCGTGATTTCACCTTTCAAAGCGAGGACCCCCATGCAGGATGACAAGACCCAGACCGCTCTGGACCGCAAGCTGATCAACACTTCGGAAGCCTATGAGTTGCGCGACTGGGCGCGCAGCCTGGGGGTCAGCGAGGACCGTATTCGCGAGGCCGTGGCTTCGGTAGGAAGCTCGGCCGAGAAAGTGCGCGCCTATCTGAAAGGCGCCAGCCCTGCCGGTGATGGCGCTCAGCGCTCGTGACGCCTTCCGCGCGCCGTGCCGGGAACCGCCATGAAAGACGACGCCCTCGATCTGTACCGCAAGAAGCGGGACTTCACCCAGACGCCGGAGCCGGCCGATGGTGGTGAGCCCAGTGCATCCGCGTTGCAGTACGTCATCCAGAAACATTGGGCCAGCCGCCTGCACTACGACCTGCGACTGGAGATCGAGGGAACGATGAAGAGCTGGGCTGTGCCCAAGGGGCCGAGCCTGGACCCCGCGGACAAGCGCATGGCGGTCCAGGTGGAAGACCATCCCATGGCCTACAACAGCTTTGAGGGCCAGATCCCGCCCCACCAGTACGGTGCTGGCAAGGTCATCATCTGGGACCGCGGCTACTGGGTGCCGGTGGGCGATGCGGCGGAGGGCTACCGCAAAGGCAAGCTCAAATTCAGCCTGCATGGCCACAAGCTCCAGGGCCAGTGGACGCTGGTGCGCATGCACGGCCGGGGCAGTGAAAAGCAGCCCCCGTGGTTGCTCATCAAGGAGCATGACGCGCACGAGCGGCCTGCCGCAGCCTGCAGCGTGGTCGATGAAATGCCCGACAGCGTGGCGCGACTGAAGCCGGTCACACCCCCTGCAGAGAAGGGCGGGCGCGCCACAACCCCACCATCGCGCCGCGCAGCAGGGCCAGCTGCGGGCAAGAAGGCCGCGATGCCCGAGCAGTTGGCCCCACAGCTGGCCACCCTGGTCGACAGCCCGCCAGCGGACCCGGATGCCTGGGCGTGGGAACTCAAGTTCGACGGCTATCGCCTGCTGGCGCGTGTGGACGGCGGTGAGGTGCGTCTTTTCACGCGCAACGGCAACGACTGGACCGCAAAGATGCCCCGGCTCGCCCAGGCTCTGGCTGCGCTGAAGGTGGATTCCGCATGGATCGACGGGGAAGTGCTGGTGCTGGATTCCAACGGCGTACCGGACTTTCAGGCTCTGCAGAACGCGTTTGATGCGAAGGAGGTGAGCCAGCTCGTCTATTACGCGTTTGACCTGCCGTTCGCCCACGGCCGCGACTTGCGGGCCCTGCCGCTTGTGGAGCGCCGCGAGCTGCTGCGCACCGTGGTGGGGCAGGCCAGCAGCGGGCCTGTTCGCCTGAGTGAAAGCTTTGAGGCTGCGCCGGAGGACCTGGTGGCATCGGCCTGCCGGCTGGGGTTCGAGGGGGTGATCGGCAAGCGCAAGGACGCGGCCTATGTCTCGCGGCGCAGTGCCGACTGGATCAAGCTCAAGTGTAGCCACCGGCAGGAGTTCGTGATCGGTGGCTACACCGACCCGCAGGGTTCGCGCACGGGCATCGGATCGCTGCTATTGGGCGTGCACGAGAGCGACGGCAGCCTGCGGTATGCAGGCAATGTGGGCACGGGTTTCAGCGAACGCACGCTGACCCAGCTCAAGGCCCGGCTCTCGGCCCTGCAGGCGCCTGCCAGTCCTTTTGCGAATCCGCGCTCCATCGGCAAGAAGGCGCACTGGGTGCAGCCTGAACTGGTTGCCGAGGTGTCGTTTGCCGAGTGGACAAAGGAGGGGCGCGTCCGCCATTCCGTGTTCCACGGGCTGCGGGCCGACAAGCCCGCCGGTGACATCGCGCGCGAGGTGTCCAAGACACTACCCGGCGCCCGTTCCGGTAGCGCCCGCCCATCTGCTGCTCGTCCGGCGCCTGCCAACCCATCGGAATGGCCTGAGGGATTTCGCATCTCGCACCCCGACCGCGTGGTGGATAGCTCTACCGGCGTTACCAAGCTCGATATTGCGCACCACTACGCCAGGGTGGCGCACCTGATGCTGCCGCACCTCCAGGCCCGGCCGGTGGCCCTGGTGCGGGCGCCTGATGGCATTGCGGGAGAGCTGTTTTTCCAGAAGCACATGGACAAAACGCGGCTCCATGGCATCCGGGACCTGGACCCTGCGCTGGACGCCGGGCACGCCCCGCTCATGGAAGTCCTGGGCGTGCCAGGGCTGCTGGCCGCCGCGCAGATGAACGTGGTGGAGTTTCATACCTGGAACGCCAGGAAGGACCGCATCGAGCGGCCCGACCGTATGACTTTTGACCTGGACCCGGGTGAGGGCGTGCCTTGGGCCGCGGTGCAGGAAGGGGCCGAGCTGGTGCGCGTGCTGCTGGCCGAGCTGGGCCTGCCGGCCTGGCTCAAGACCAGCGGGGGCAAGGGCCTGCATGTGGTGGTTCCCGTCAAACGGCTGCACGGCTGGGACGCCGTGAAGTCGTTCTCCGGCGCCATCGTGCAGCACCTGGCGGCGACGATTCCCGGGCGGTTTGTGGCACGCAGTGGTCCCCGCAACCGGGTGGGAAAGATCTTTGTTGACTACCTTCGCAACGGCCGCAGCGCTACGACCGTAGCGGCCTGGTCTGCCCGCGCGCGGCCAGGCATGGGGGTTTCGGTACCACTGGGCTGGGATGAACTTGCCGGGCTAGGCAGCTCTGCTCACTGGACCGTGCGCACGGTCGACGAGCGCGTGGCAACGGGCAATACCCCGTGGGCGGGGTACGACCAGGCCGCTGTATCGCTGGGCGCAGCCATGAAGCAGCTGGGGTTCCGGCCTGATCAAAAAAGTTAGCTCGGCAGCTACGGCCGAAGTAGGGCCCGTCTGACAAACGGTTGCACCCCCATCGCTGACGCTGGCGATTCCTCTCCAACTCTCCCACGAAAGGCGCGCCAATGAGCGAGAAACCCAAGGGTGCTGCAGCCGGTGACCGGTCTGCTGCCGCCGCACGCAACACCGACAGTGCCCCGTCGTCCATGGAGCCCAGCGGTGATGCGCTGGCCCGCAAAGCCATCGAAACCCACGCCATGGCCGCTGCCATGCCCTTCAATGCGACGAAGCCCGGCGAACACGGGTTTGAGCAGGGTACGGCCCCGCAACCTGGCGCAACGGTGGAGCCCGGTTCCGACTTGGTGGGCGCCAGCACGCTTTCCGAGGCCGAGCCATCGAACCCCAAGACCGGGAGCCGCGCCACCCCGGGCGTGAACGCCACGATCGAATCACTCGACCGCGTGCGGGTCGATTCAACCGGCCAGCGCCTGACCACCAATCAGGGCGTGCCTGTCAGCGACAACCAGAACTCGCTCAAGTACGGCGTGCGCGGCCCGGTGCTGCTGGAAGACTTCGTTCTGCGCGAAAAGCTTACCCATTTCGACCATGAGCGCATTCCAGAGCGCATCGTTCATGCCCGGGGCTCGGGCGCCCACGGTTTCTTCGAGGCGTATGAATCGCTTGGCGATATCACCCGCGCCGCGCCGTTTCAGGAGGCTGGAAAGATCACGCCGGTGTTCGTGCGCTTTTCCACCGTGCAGGGCGAGCGCGGCTCCAAGGACACGGCGCGTGACGTGCGCGGCTTTGCCGTGAAGTTTTACACCGACGAAGGCAACTGGGACCTGGTGGGCAACAACATGCCCGTGTTCTTCATCCAGGACGCCATGAAGTTCCCCGACCTGGTCCACGCCGTCAAACCCGAGCCGCACCACCAGATGCCGCAGGCCGCCAGCGCGCACGACACCTTCTGGGATTTCGTCTCGCTCATGCCGGAGTCCACCCACATGCTGATGTGGGTGATGTCAGACCGCGCCATTCCGCGCAGCTACGCCACCATGCAGGGCTTTGGCGTGCACTCCTTCCGCTTCGTCAACGCGGCAGGGGAATCGGTGTTCGTCAAGTTCCACTGGTCTCCCAAGGCGGGCACCCACTCGCTGGTGTGGGACGAGGCCGTCAAGATCTCTGGCGCCGACCCCGACTACCACCGACGCGACCTGTGGGAACGCATCGAGGCGGGCGTCTACCCCGAGTACGAGCTGGGCGTGCAGGTCTTCACGGAAGAGCAGGCCGACCGCTTCAGCTTCGACATCCTGGATGCCACCAAGATCATTCCGGAAGAACTGATCCCCGTGCGCCCCATCGGCCGCATGGTGCTCAACCGCAACCCCGACAACTTTTTTGCTGAAACGGAGCAAGTGGCCTTCTGTACTGCGCACGTGGTGCCGGGCATCGATTTTTCGAACGACCCGCTGCTGGCTGGGCGCATCCATTCGTATGTGGATACGCAGATTTCGCGCTTGGGCGGCCCCAACTTCCATGAGATCCCGATCAATTCGCCCATCGCCCCGGTGCACAACAACCAGCGCGACGGCATGCACCGCCAGGCCATCCACCGCGGACGGGTGTCCTACGAGCCCAACTCGCTGGCAGGCGGTTGCCCGTTCCAGGCTGGCTCACAGGGCTTTGTATCGGTGCCTGCCCGCATTGCTGCCAAGGAAGAGCAAGGCAGGGTACGCGCCAAGCCCGAGAAGTTTGCAGAGCACTACACCCAGGCCCGGCTGTTCTTTGACAGCCAGACGGCGGTAGAGCAGCAGCACATCGTGGCGGCCTTCCGTTTCGAGCTCAGCAAGGTGACCGTGCCTGCGATTCGCGAGCGCATGGTGTCTTCATTGCGCAATGTGTCGGAAGGCCTGGCGGCGCAGGTCGCGGCGGGTCTGGGCATCACCACGCTGCCCGCGCCCATGCCCAAGGCGATTGCCGAGGCACCCACGCCCGAGGTGGACGTGTCCGATGCCCTCTCGCTGATGGCGCGGCCCGGCGATGGCAGCATTGCTGGCCGAAAGATTGCACTGCTGGTTGCGGATGGCGTGGCGGGCGAAAGCGTGATGCAGCTCCACGCCCTGCTGCAGGCGCAGGGCGCGGTGCCGCGACTGGTGGCACCGCGCATCGGCCCGGTCAAGACGGCGGATGGCGTTCGCATGGATGCCGATGCGTCGATGGAAAACGAGCCCGGATTCCTCTTCGATGCGCTGGCGCTGCCGGATGGTTCGGCAGGCGTCCAGAAGCTGGCGGCCGACGGCCACACCATGGAATTCATCAAGGACCATTACCGGCACTGCAAGTCCATCCTCGTCATGCCGGCATCGGCCATGCTGCTGGAAGCTGCAGGCGTGCCCACCTCGCTGCCGGGCGGCGAGCCCGACCCCGGCATCGTTGCCGGAGCAGGGGGCGCCGAGTTTGAGGCGTTCATCCGGTGTATTGCCCTGCACCGCCATCCGGAGCGGGAGACCGATCCGCCGTTGGTGTGATGGGTGTCCGGACTTGTTTGCGGGTTGTTGCTGCAGACAGGTCCGGTCCAGCGATTTCTACAAGGCTGCAGGCTGCCGCTGTGGACGGCCCTGCTGCCCCCTACCTCTCACCCGGTCGTGTTGTCTGCCAGCGTGGCGTAGATCGCGCTGTACTGCCTGGCCGCGTTGCCCCAGCCGAAATCACGGACCATGCCGCGCTGCTGCATACCCTTCCAGAGTTCTGGCTTGCGCCAGGCACACAGCACACGGTCGATGGCTGCGTCAAAGCCCTCCTGGCTTGCAGTTTCCATGACGAAGCCCGTGCCACGCTCCAGGCTGTCCCCCACGTCTTCGACGGTGTCGGCGAGTCCGCCGGTGGGTGTGACCACCGGCGGAGTGCCATAGGCCATGCTGTACATCTGGTTCAGCCCGCACGGCTCGAAACGGGACGGCATCAGAAAGCAGTCGGCTCCCGCTTCGATCAGGTGGGCCAGCGTTTCGTCAAAGCCCAGTGTGGCGTGCACGCTCCCCGGGTGGGCTTGCGCCAGGTCCAGCAGGGCGTGCTCCAGTGCGGCATCGCCCCGGCCAAGGACTACCAGCTGCGCGCCGGTGGCCAGCCAGCGGGGGGCGCTGGCCAGAATCCAGTCGATCCCCTTTTGCGTGGTCAGCCGGCCGACAAAGCCGAAAAGCGGTGCCGTGCTGGGCATGAGGCCAGTGCGGGCCCGCAGCGCGCGCGTGTTGGCTGCCTTGCGGGCCAGCGTAGTACTGTTGTAGTTCGTTGCGATCAGGGGGTCGCTCGCCGGGTTCCATGTGCCAGTGTCGATGCCGTTCAGGATGCCGTGCAGCGAGGCGGCCCGCACGCGCAGCACGCCGTCCAGCCCGGCCCCCAGCGCGGGCTGCTGTATCTCGGCCGCATAGGTGGGGCTCACGGTGGTGATCGCATCGGCAAACTGCAGCGCCGCCTTGAGCATGGAGAGCTGGCCCCAGTATTCGACACCCTCAATGCCGCGGTGAATCGGCGCTACCTGCAGCATGTCCGCCAGGTGCATGGGGAAAATGCCCTGGAAAGCCAGGTTGTGCAGCGTCACCACGCTTTTGCCTGTCGGTGGCGCGCCCGGGGCGTCGCGCAACTGGCGCAGGTACAAGGGCGCCAGACCGGCAGGCCAGTCGTTGGCATGCAGCATATCGGCATGCCAGCCGGTGGTGTTATCGGCCGTGGCCAGCCAGGCCGCCACGCGGCTGAGGAAACCAAAGCGCAAAGCCTGCGCATGCAGGTCGGGGGCCTCCGGGTCGCCATACGGGGTGCCCGAACTCGGGTAGAGCGCTGGGCAGGAAAGCAGCAGCAGAACCTGCCCTTCGGGCAGCTCGGTGTGCAGCAGCTGCGCAGCAGGCCAGCCCTCCCACGCAGGCAGCGGGATCACGCGCTGCAGGGTGCCCAGGGGTGCCATCCCGCCATATGCGGGTATGAGCACGCGCACATCGTGGCCCAGCGCGCGGAGTGCGCGCGGAAGCGCTGCACTCACGTCTCCCAGCCCACCTGTCTTGACCAGCGGGGCGAACTCCGGTGTGGCAAACAGCACTTTCATGCGAGCGCGCCTGTGGGTACCAGCACCGCAAACGGCAACCCGTCGCCACCGGGCATTGCGTTGCCCAGTACCTCATCCAGTGTCAGCGCGTCTTCGGCCGCCAGTGTTTTGCCCGTCATCCAGTTCGTCCATGCCTGCACCCGCGCTAGCGCGGGATGGGCCTTGGCCAGTGCAACCCGGGTATCATCCCAGTCGGCCTGGGGCTTGCTGGCGAGCAGGCGCGACGACACCAGGACCACCACCTGGTCGTCCAGAATCCGCGCAAACGCCAGGGCATGTGCCTCACTCTCGCCCGTGATCTCCAGTGGCACATAGATGGAGTTACGAAACAGCCCCGCAAAGCGGCTGCGCAGCTGCAGCAGGCGCCAGGTCACCAGTTGCTTCACATCGCTGGGCATGTCGGGCCCGCTGCCCAGCAGTTCCAGCCACGCCGCAGGGGCCGGGTAGCCGTGCGCGTACAGCGCTTGAACCCGGTCGAGCGACTGCGCCATGGCGTGCAGGTCTACCGGCCGGCGGTTGTCCGGGTCCACCAGCGAGAAGTTCCACACTTCGCAGCCCTGGTAGATGTCGGGCACACCCGGGCAGGTGAGCTTGAGGGCCACCTGGCACAGGCTGTTGCGGTAGCCGTAGGGTGCGATGCGCTGCACGAAGTCTTCGAGCACGCCCACAAAACGCCGGCTGGCCAGGCAATGCCCGACGTACCGTGTCACGGCAGCTTCATAGGCCTCATGCGGGAACAGCCAGTTGGTGGCCACCTTGGCCTCGCGCATGGCCTTGATCTTGTACTGCTGCAGCCGTTCCGACAGCGCTGCCTTTTCTGCCGCGTCCACGGGCCGTGCGGGCCAGATGCCCACCATGGTCTGGTACAGGCTCCAAAGGTCGCCCGCGGTGGGCACCTGCTGCCCATCCACCTCGCTGCAAAAGCTATGTCCTGCGGCTTGCAGCTGCTCTACCACCTCCTGCCACACCTCAGGCAGGTCGGACAGCACATTCAGCCGCGCGCGCACGTCTTCCGAGCGCTTGCTGTCATGGGTGGATGTAGCCAGCAGCCCATGGGGCACATGGCGCGAGCGCTGGCTGTTGGTCTGGTGGAACGCCGCCACCGATACGCCAAAACGGCGCGGCTCGGCCCCCACGTCATTCAGGGAAACCAGGCGCGTGTAGCGGTAGAACAGCGTGTCTTCAATCGCCTTGGCCATCACCGGCGCGGTGAACTGCTGCCAGCGCCGCACAAATGCATGCCGCAAAGCGGGCTCCGGCCCCGGGGTGCCCAGCAGCACGGCGTGGATGTACTCCAGCACGCCGCCTTCTGCCGTGCCAAGCTTTCTGCGTGCCGCCTTGATGGCCCATGCAATGTGCTGCCGGTCCAGATCGCTGGGCGGTGTGCCATCGGCCAGCACATAGGTGCGGTACACCGGAAACTGCGCCGCCACCTCCACCAGTGCAATGCGCAGCTGGTTGCGGGTGAAGTCGCATACGGCACGGTCGGCGCGGGTGATGCGGTGCAGCGTGTCGACCAGCCACGTCATGTCGCTGAACAGCACGCTCTCGATGATGAGGCGCTTGCACTCGTAGGCCGCTTCCTCAAACGGAAGGTCATCGCCCGTGAACGCCTGGTACATCGTGTCAAACCGCGTCTGCGCCGCGGTATCGACCAGTACGCCCGTCACCAGCGTGCTGAAGCGGTAGCCCGTGCCGCCGTGCACCGGCCAGTCCGCCGGCAGAGGCTCGTGGTCGGCCATGATCTTCTCGACCACGAGGTACAGGGCCCGGGGTTCCTTGCCCTGGGCGCGCTGCAGGGTTGCGTAGCGCTGCTGCAGCCGCTGGAAGTACTGCGAAGGATGGGCCAGCCCGTCGGGATGGTCGATGCGCAGACCGGTGAGCTTGCCCTCGGCCAGCCAGCGCATGGGCAGGACATGGGTGGCCTCGAAGACCTCGGGGTCTTCCATGCGCAGCGCAGCCAGAGAGTTGATGTTGAAAAAGCGCCGATAGTTGATGTCGTCGCCCGCCACGCGCCAGTCGGCCAGGCGCCATACCTGCGACTGAAGGAGTTCATCGAGCAGGTCAAACCTCGCCAGGTCAGCCGGGTCGCCTGAGTCGCTCACCTCGCCGTTCACGCGCGCAAGGCAGGCGCGGAGCCAGTCGCGCGCCCATGCGTGGGCGGCCACCAGCTCGGCCAAGCGGCGCTGGCCGATGGCACTGTCGCGCAGCCGGGCTGCACGCAGGTCGGGGTCGGTGACAAACCGGTCCGGCAGCGCGGCCAGTGCGTCCACCAGCGAGGCGGCCTCGGCGGCGCTGTGGCCAGGGCCCGATGCATCGCCTGGCAGCGGCGCCGCACGCAACACCAGCGCATAGCTGCGCGGGTCCAGCGGGAAGACATGGTCAAAGTAGCGCACCTGCAGGCGACCGGCCGGTTCATCGCGCTCAACGCGCAATTGCCCGGCTTCCAGCACCTTTCCGTAGTGCTCGCCCAGCACCGGCAGCAGCACGCGCCGCCCCGTCTGCGGGTTGGCTGGGCACCACTCGATATCGAACTTGGCCGCATGGACTGATGCCTCGCCATGCTCCAGCATGTCCTGCCACCACAGGTTCGACGGGTGCTCCACGCCCATGTGGTTGGGCACAAAGTCCAGCAGGTGGCCCATGCCGTGGCCTGTCAGCGCCTCGCACAGCGCGGCGTGGTCGGCATCCGTGCCGATCTCGGAATTCAGCTGCGTTGGGTCCACCACGTCGTAGCCATGCAGGCTGCCAGGGGCCGCCTTGAGGTACGGCGCGGTGTACAGGTGGCTGATGCCCAGCCGGTGCAAGTACGGCACTGCGGCGCGCGCCTGCTTAAAGGTAAAACCCGCGTGCAACTGCACCCGGTAGGTGGACCGCGGCACATCGGCGGTACCCAAGTCGGGCAGAGGCTGCTGCGCGTCGTGCAGCCAGGCACTGCGGCCCACGCGGATGGCGTGGGTGATGGCGCAAAACCATGGGTCCTGGCCCAGTGCCTCGATGGGCGTGCGGTTGCGCTGCCGCCAGTTGGGATACACGCTTTCGCTGGTGCCCGGTACATTGGGCTGCTCGCGCTGCCCGGTCAGGTCTTCCATCGTTGCAGCGACCAGCTGGCACGATGTCTGCGCCAGAAACGCGTGTACGGCTGCGGCCAGCTCGGGCGTCATGTCGGGTGCGGTGCGGGTGTCCAGCGTCACGCCCTCGGGCAACAGATGCTGTGAATCCAGGGCGGCCAGCAGATGGGTGCGGTCGTGCGCACGGGCCAGCTGCGCGCGCACCGGGTCATCCGTGCCGGGTAGCCAGCCTAGCGACTGCTGGGTGGCAATGTCGTCTGCCGCCCAGAAGCCCGACAGCGTGGGCAGGTCGTGCGTGCTCACCACGGCCAGCGCCCGGGTCTTCCATTCGGCCGGGGCGCGGATGCCGCCGCTCTCCAGGCGCTCAAAAATCAGCGGCCGGTACGACAGGAGCCCGCGTGCTTCCATGGCCTCGCGCATCAGCGGTGCGACGTTGCCCAGGTCTTCGCCGATCACCAGGCACCGGAACCGGTGGCTTTCCACCGCCACGATCGCCAGCATGGCCTGTAGCGGGTAGCCCACGTAGGTGCCGCCGTCGGGGCTGTTCCAGTACAGGCGCATCAGCGCCATCACATGGTCCAGCCGCAGCGCGCCGCAGTGGCGCATGTTGGCGGCCAGCAAGGCACGGAACTGCCTGAACCGCGTGGCGCGCAGCCGCACCGGGTTGACCGGGGGAAGGCCCCAGTCCTGCCCCTGGGCACTGAGTGGGTCGGGCGGCGCGCCTACATTCATGCCGCGCGCATACAGCCCGGCAAAGGTCCAGGATTCGGCGCCGCCGTCCACCGCACCCACCGCCAAGTCGCCATACAGCCCGAGTGGCATCACCTGCCGGGCATGGGTGCTGGCGCGGGCCAGCTGGGTGTGGGCCAGCCATTGCAGCCAGTAGTGAAAAGCGATCTCGTCCGGATGCTGTCGGGCAAATTCGGCCACTTCGGGGGATGCAGGGTCCTGCAGCGTTGCAGGCCAGGCCGGCCAGCCCCACACTGCCGGGTCGGCTGCGTTCAGGTGCTGCTGCAGCGCCTCGTACCGGGCGTGCAAGCCCAGAGTGTCCTGGTGCGCTGCCATGAAGGCATCAAAGGCGCGGCCGTCGTCGGTGCCCGCCTTCCAGGCGTGCACGCGAAAACTCTCCCACAACGGGCCGATCACGGCCTGCTTGAGGGCAGCCACTTCCTGGTACAGCACCGTGGTGCTGCCCCGCACCTTGCGCAGGCGCTCCTGAAAAACAGGGTCGGCCAGAAGGGATTGCACCGCGCTGCAGGCTGCAAAGCCGGGCACGGCCGTCACATCGATGTGCAGCGTGTTCAACGCCAGTCGGTTGCTAGGGCTGTACGGGCTGGCGGCCTCGGGCTGGCCCGGGCGCAGCGCGTGCACCGGGCTGATGCCCACGAACGCTGCACCCGCCTGCGCCGCCGTGGCGGACAGGGCAGCAAGGTCCGTGAAATCGCCAATGCCCCAGTTACGTTCGGACCGCAGGGCATACAGCTGCGTGGCAATGCCCCACCACCGCTCGCCGTTGTGCAGGGGCGCAGGTGCCCAGCACTGCGCAGGCGCCACGATCACGAAACGTGGGTCGGCCGCTGCGGTCTGCAGCAGGTAGTAGCCGGGCTCCAGGGTGCCCGGCAACTCGGCGTGGGTGCCTTGACCGTGCACCAGCACGCGGTCACTCTCGTCATCCCGGCGCAGGTTCCACGGTCCGTCAGCACCCAGTGGCAGGCTCTGGGGCACACCCGCCTGCAGCACGACCGCTTCGCCGGCCGGGTCGGCCTCTTGCGAGCCCATAGCGCGCAGGGCACTGGCCAGCACCGGCACGGGCACCTCCGTGATCTGCCCCCAGAAACTGGTGAATTCGGTGGCGATGCCCCTGCGGGCCGCCTGTTCGCGAAGTTCTTGCGGGCTGACCCCGTCCCAGCTGGACCCTGTCATCATGCGGGCCCTCCTGCCAAAAGCCAGCGGGCTGAACGGGGCGCCCACCCGGTGTCCGCCTGGCTGCGGCGGTGGCTGAAGACTTCTTGCGCCGCGGTTCCCCAGGGCGTGGGCGCATCCACAGGTTCCGTGCCGATGTTCAACTCCAGCTGCAGCGCTTCGCCGCTGCGGTAGTGCCAGGTGACCCGCAAGCCGGTGCTGCCCACCCGCTCCGCGGTATGACCCTCGGCCAGCAGATGGCTGGCGCGGGGCTGCAGCCAGTGGCGCCGGGTGTCCAGCGCAGCTTTTACCATTGCCATCCTTTGGCGCCCTTCGGGGGTTGCGCATGTCTCCCAGCGCAGGGTACTGGCCTGCATCGTCGAGATGTCGCAGGCGTCCGGCAGTGGGCGCCGGTCATCCGTGCTGTGGCCGAACTCGCGTACACGGCCTTCGCGCACGGCTTCGCGCAGCGCGCCTTCCCAGTTGGCAAAGTACAGAAACGGTGTCGATGCCGCGAACTCGTCGCCCATGAAGACGAGGGGCGTGGCGGGTGTCAGCAGCGCCAGCAGCAAGGCAATCTCGGCACCGTCGTGGCCGGCAAGCGCCTGCAGCCGTTCGCCGAAGGCACGGTTGCCAACCTGGTCGTGGTTGCCCATGAAGTTAACCATGCAGCCCAGCGGCGCGGCCGGGCCGGTGGCGGCACCGCCACGCAGTGTGCCGGCAAATGCGTACCCCGTGGCCAGCGTCCGCGCGAGAACCTCCATGGGTTCGACCGCAAACTTGGCGTAATAGCCCTGGGCTTCGCCGGTCAGGTTGACGTGCAGCGCGTGGTGGAAGTCATCGTTCCACTGCGCGTCGTACAGGCCCGGTTCATGCCGGGGCGACAGCCGCCAGCCGTGGTTGAGCTCGTTTTCCAGCACCAGGTGCAAGGGGCGGCGGGCCGTGGCTTCCAGGGCCCGCACCCGTGCGCTGAGGTGTTCCAGCACATCGGGCAGGCTGGCGTCCTGGATGGCGTGCACGGCATCGAGGCGCAGGCCGTCGGCCTGGAACTCCTCCAGCCAGTACAGGGCGTTGTGGATGAAGAATTCCCGCACGAACTGGCCACCTTCCTGGTCAAAGTTGATGGCTGCGCCCCATGGGCTGGTGTGCGTGGTTGAAAAGAAGGCTTCGGCGTAGGCATTCAGGTAGTTGCCGTCCGGGCCGAAATGGTTGTAGACCACATCGATGAACACGCACAGGCCGATGGCATGCGCGCGGTCGATGAAGGCCTTGAGTTCATCGGGGGCGCCGTAGGCATGGTGTGGTGCAAAGGGCAGCACCCCGTCGTAGCCCCAGCCCCATTCGCCGCTAAAGGCTGCCAGGGGCATGAGTTCGATGGCGGTAAAGCCCAGGTCTGCCAGCTGCTGCAGATGCGCGGCTGCGGAAGCGTAGGTGCCCTCGGGGGTGAAGGTGCCGACGTGGAGTTCGTAGAACACCAGTTCTTCCCAGGGACGGCCGGCCCAGTCGGTGGTCCAGGCGTAGCCCTCGGGGTCTGTTAGCACGCAGGGCGCGTGGGGGCCGCGCGGGTTGTGGCGCGAGGCCGGGTCGGGCACCGTCAGGGTGTCGTTGATGCGCCACTGGTATTCGCATCCGGCCACGCCGTCGGGTGTGTCCACATGCCACCAGCCTTCGCCCGAACTCTCAGCGGGTACCTCCAGCGGCTCGTGCCGCGTACTGCCTTGCAGCAAAAGCGATACCCGGGTCGCCGATGGCGCCCATAGCGAAAAGCGGGCGCCTCCGCCGGGCAGCAGGCGGGCGCCGAAAGGCATCAGGTGCGTATGTTTCATGGGGCTTGCAAGCCTTGTGGGGTCGGGCCAACGAGCAGTGCCATGGAATGCGACATCAGCGTCCACTGGCCGCCGGATTCCAGCGACTGTGCGGGCCCGGCATCCACGGTGTCGAGCCCGTGTACTGCTGTGTCGCGCGTGTCCAGGTGCACCGCCCAGCTGCGGGGCGATTCCTCTGCTGGCAGCGTGAAGGTCGCTTCGTCGTCCGAAGCATTGAAGAGCACCGCCACTGACCTGCCACCTGGGCTGCAGTCGTCCATGACCGCAGCCACACAGCGCACGGCGGGGTCTTCCCACTCCTGCGCGGTCATCTCGTGGCCCCATACGCTGTACCAGCGCACCACTGCCGTGCAGTCGCCCGCACCGGGCTCTGCAGGCCAGTCGGCCATGCGCAGTACCGGTAGCCGTTGGCGCAGTGCAGACAGGGCTGCCACAAAGCCGTGCAGCCCCGCGGCCTGCGGGGGCACGCTTTCCCAGTCGTGCCAGGTCAGGGGGCTGTCCTGGCAGTAGCCGTTGTTATTGCCACCCTGGGTGCGGCCCACCTCGTCGCCGCCCAGCAGCAGCGGCGTGCCTCGCGAGATGAACAGCGTGGCCAGCAGATTGCGCATCTGCCGGGCACGCAGGGCGATCACGTTCTCGTCATCGGTGTCGCCTTCGGCGCCACAGTTCCAGCTGCGGTTGTGCGATTCGCCGTCGCGGCTGTCTTCGCCGTTGGCCTCGTTGTCTTTTTCGTTGTAGCTCACCAGGTCGGCCAGCGTGAAGCCGTCATGCACGGTCACGATGTTGACGCTGTCCGTGGGCCTGCGTCGGCGCCACTGGTAGATGTCGGCGGAGCCGCAGATGCACGCTGCAAACGCGGGCAGGCTGCCGTCCGCATTCACCCAGTAGTCGCGCACGGCGTCGCGGTAGCGGCCGTTCCATTCCATCCACCCTGCGGGGAAGCCACCAATCTGATACCCAAAGGGCCCCAGATCCCAGGGTTCGGCGATCAGCTTGACGCGGGAGAGCACGGGGTCTTGCGCGATGGCTGCGAAGAACGTTGCACGCAGGGTGTAGGCGCCCTCTGCGTCGCGGCCCAAGGCAGAAGCCAGGTCAAACCGGAAGCCATCCACATGCATTTCCTGCACCCAGTACCGCAGGCTGTCCATGATGAGGCGCAGCGCTGGCGGACTGGTGGTGTCTACCGTGTTGCCGGTGCCGGTGTAGTCCACCGTCATCCGCAGGTTCTCGGGCGAAAGCCGGTAGTAGGCGGCGTTGTCGATGCCCTTGAGGCTCAGCGTGGGGCCCAGGTGGTTGCCCTCGCCCGTGTGGTTGTAGACGACATCCAGGATCACCTCCAGCCCGGCGGCGTGCAGGCCCTTGACCATGGTCTTGAACTCTTCCACGCCACCGTCGGTGGCGGGCGCCGCGTAGCGCGGCTCGGGCGCCATGAAGGCCACCGTGTTGTAGCCCCAGTAATTGGTGAGGCCCGCATCCACCAGCCGCTGGTCGTCAATGAAAGCCTGCACCGGCAGCAGCTCCACGCTGGTCACCCCCAGGCTCTTGAGATGGGCGATGGAGGCGGGCGCGGCAAGCCCCGCATAGGTGCCGCGCAGGGCCTCGGGCACTGCGGGGTTCGATTGCGTAAAACCTTTGACGTGGACCTCGTAGAAGACCGTGTCCTCTGGCGAAATGCGCGGCGGCATGTCGCCCGACCAGTCAAACCGTGAGCGCACCACACGGCATTTGGAGGCCGTGGCGCCGTTGTTGACACCGCTGGCGGCCAGGTCCTCATCTTCGTGGCCCACCTCATAGCCGTACTGGTCGGCACGTCCGCGCACGGGGCGGTCCAGCGCCAGCGCATAGGGGTCGATCAGCAGCTTAGCCGGGTTGCAGCGTGTGCCTGCGGCAGGGTCGTACGGCCCGTGCACCCGCAGGCCGTATCGCTGCCCGGCCTTGAGCCCGGCAACATGGCCGTGCCACACCTCATGGGTCAGTGACGGCAAGGCGATGCGTGCGGTTTCGCGGCCGCCCTCGGAAAACAGGCAGACCTCCACGCGCGTGGCGACCGACGAAAAGACCGCGAAGTTCACGCCCTCGCGGTCGAGCGTGGCGCCCAGCGGCCAGTGGCGTCCCGCGGTGACGTGATGCCTGGGGACGCGTGGGGTGGAGGGGGGTGATTCCTGGGCGTGCTCTGGCGTGCTTGCGTGCTTCATGCGGCAACCCGGAACACGGAATCGGTCAGGACCCGGTCTGACGGGCGCACCTGCGCGCTGGCGGCAGGGCTGATGGACAACGCAGGGCGCTGCGCCCGTGCGGGGAAAAACATGCGCGGCACCACGACGATGCCGCTGTCGGTCACCGCAAAGCGCTGGCGGTCGGCTTCCGGGTGGATGCCGATCTCTTCATTTGGCGGGATGTCGTTGTCCTGGTCGATGATGGCCCGGCGTATGCGCGCGCCCTGCCCGATGCGCGAGCGCTCCATGACGATGCAATGCTCCAGCTGCGCATCGCGCTCGACCACCACGGATCGCCGCAGCATGGCGTGGTCTAGCGAGGCGCCGTCCACCACGCAGCCCGACCCCACCACCGAGCGGTGAAGCACGCCGTTTTCGATCTGGGCCGACTCTGCCTGGTCGGGGCTGGCATAGATGGGCCATTCGCGGTTGGACATGCGAAAGCGCGGCGTTGCGCCCAGCGTGTCGAAATGCGCGTTGAAATATGAGTCAATGGTTCCCACATCGCGCCAGTAGCCGTGTTCCTCAAAAGGAGCGGTGCCTGGAATCTCGTTGGTGTGGAAGTCGTAGGCCATCAGGCGGTGCGACTTGAGCATGCCCGGCAGGATGTCGCGGCCAAAGTCGCTGTGGCCGGCGGCGTGGGCCTTTTTCAGCGCATCCAGCAGCACATCGGCGTTGAAAAGGTAGTTGCCCATCGACGCCAGCGCATGGGTCTTGCTGCCGGGCATGGGCAGCGTGGTGTGCGGCTTTTCCACGAAGTTGCTGATACGGTGGCGCACGTCGGTTTCCACAATCCCGAACTGGTTGCACAGCGCCAGCGGCACGGGCAGCGTAGCCACGCTCACATGCGCGTGGTGGGTGCGGTGAAAGTCCACCATCTGGCGCACATCCATGCGGTAGATGTGGTCGGCACCGAACACGGCCACGATGTCGGGGCGAAAGGACTCGATGAGATGAATGTTCTGGTAGACCGAATCGGCCGTGCCCTGGAACCACTCGGGGCCGTTGCGCATTTGCGGCGGCACCACCGTGACGAAATGCTCGGGGATGAAGCGCGTCATGGTCCACGAGCTGCGCACATGCTCGATGAGCGACTGCGACTTGTACTGCACCAGCAGATAGATGGAGTAGATCTCGGAGTTGACCAGGTTGGACAGCACGAAATCGACGATGCGGTGCTTTCCATTGAAGGGAACAGCGGGCTTGCAGCGCTCTGCCGTGAGCGAGTGCAGCCGGGAGCCTTCGCCCCCTGCCATGACGATGGCCAATACGTTGCGTGTGCGTGACATGGGAAGCTCCAGAGGCGCAACGCGGGGCTGCGCGGGTGATCGGCGGGTAGTGCGTTCTATGCTCTCCATCCGGGTATTCCCGCACTGCAAGCGCCCGGCGCAAGCTGCAGTAGGTAACGGCCTACGTCAAAAGCCGCACGCGCGTAACAGCAGGCGTGGCTCCCCGGCCACCAGCCCATGGTGTGGCAGGGCGGTGGCCTAC
Organism: Acidovorax sp. BL-A-41-H1; assembly: GCF_051942715.1. Taxonomy (NCBI): domain Bacteria; kingdom Pseudomonadati; phylum Pseudomonadota; class Betaproteobacteria; order Burkholderiales; family Comamonadaceae; genus Acidovorax; species Acidovorax sp. BL-A-41-H1. Next base: position 156,889 of record NZ_JBPVJQ010000006.1, read on the forward strand.
ACCGCAGCGTGGGGTGTCACCTAACAATGGGCGTAAGGAGAAACCCATGCACCCTGACGACACATCGCCCGCGGCGCCCGGCACGCAATCCCAAACCACCGACCCCATGGCACAGGCCGACACCGTGCACGGAGACGCTGATGGAAGCACGTACTCCGCCGTCCTCACGCGGACGTCTGACGGCTGCTACGCGGTGGGGCAGCTGCTGGTGGATGGTCACATGATTCCGGTGGCCAACGCCACATGGCCCACCCGCGATGAGGCGGTGCAGGCCGTCGCCGACTACGCGCGAGGTGACCGTAACCCCTACCGGGTCTGAGGACGCTGGCGCGCGTGACTGTCCAACACGGCTCACCGCAGTGTGGGCCTGTGTGCGGTGTGGACTTGCGGCCTCAGGCCCCGTCGCCCGCGGTGCCCGTAATGGGCAGCACGATGCCCGTGATGTAGCTCGCGCACGCAGGCGACGCCAGGAACACGTAGGCGGGTGAGATTTCCTCGGGCTGGGCCGGGCGCTTCATGTGTGTCTTCTCCCCGAACTTCTGGATATCTTCCGGCGACTTGTCTGCCGGATTCAACGGCGTCCACACCGGGCCGGGGGCCACCGCATTCACGCGGATGCCCCGGTCGGCCACGTTGTGAGCCAGCGCCTTGGTGAAAGCGTGGATGGCGCTCTTGGTGGCCGAGTAGTCCAGCAGCTCCTTGCTGCCCTTGAGGCCCGTGACCGAACCGGTGTTGATGATGCAGTCGCCCCGGCCCAGGTGTGGCAGTGCTGCCTTGGCCATGCGGAAGTAGCCGTAGATGTTGGTCTTGAAGGTCTCGTCAAAACGCTCTTCGGTCAGGTCTTCCAGCGATGACGCGTGTTCCTGGAAGGCAGCGTTGTTGACCAGCACGTTGAGCTTGCCAAATGCGTCCACTACCTGCTGGACGGCGGCCTGGCAATAGGCCGGGTCTTTCACGTCCCCCGGCAGCGTGATGCAGCGCGTGCCCTCAGCCTCGACCAGGCGGCGCGTTTCCTCGGCGTCTTCATGCTCTGACAGGTAGCCGATGGCCACGTCGGCGCCCTCGCGTGCAAACAGCACCGCCACGGCGCGGCCAATGCCGGAATCGCCGCCGGTGATGAAGGCCGAGAAGCCATGCAGCTTGCCACTGCCCTGGTAGCCGGGCGCCTCGAAGCGCGGCTTGAGTTCCATGTCCTTTTCATGGCCTGGTTTCTCCAGGTGCTGGTCGGGCAAAGGCGTCCCGGGCTCGGTGCGGCCCGGGCCGGGGGCTGCGGCGCTGCTTTCGCTGCCGTCATCGTTCTGTTCGGCTTCGTCCTTGCGGTCCTGGCTGGCCTGTATCCGCTGCTGCTTGGCGACGGTGTTGTCAGCGCCATCCTCGACACGGGCGGAAGGGTTTTCGGTCGGGTTTGTGTTGTCCTGGGTGGTGTTCATGGTGTGGTCTGGGGTTGGAAAGGGAAGGTCGAGCTGGTGCATGGCTGCGTGCGGGGCATGGCGAAACATGGATGGCGCTGGCGCCCTGGTGTCCTCAGCCCAACGGTTTCCACTGCGGTGGCTCGGGCTCGGGGAATCGCAAGGGTTCGGGGCGTGTACGCACCATGGCTTCCCATTGCCGCAGGCGCTTGCGGGCACGGGGTTTGAGGTGCTCGGGGCCGCCGGGGTGGGTCTTGGACATATGGGTCTCGCGGGGGTTGGGAGACTGGGTATTTGTTCATCCGACCAGGGGACGCGGTGGCAGGATTTGTTGATTCCCCGCATCGGACTCTTCGCGCGCGGGCGGACCCCGGCGCGGCGCAAATGCCGCGGCGCGTGCGGTCAGCGCACAGGCAGCGGCAGGGCCATGGCTGCGTTGCCCAGCATTTCGCGAAACCAGTTGAGCAGCAGCGTCGTGTAGTTCTCGGCCCACTCGGGCCGGGCCAGGCTGTGGTCTGCACCCTTGATCACGCGGTAGGTCATCGACCGGGCACCGCCGAACGCACTGCGATAGCTCTCGATGGTGGGGTGCGGAACGATGTCGTCGCACTCCGATTCGACCAGCAGCACATCGCCGCGAAATACGTTGCTGGCCGCCAGTGCGCGGTTGCTGTCGGGCGGTTGCACCTGTGCGCGGTACTGCGCAAGTGCGGTGCGGCTCAATTGCTGCTTGGGCACCAGCCAGTCGTCATCCTGGTAGAGCGCAGGGACCCGCAGCGCCAGCCAGCGCACGGGCCGCAGCGCGCTCATCAATGCGGCCAGATACCCGCCGTAGCTGCTGCCCACCACCAGCATGGCGTTGATGTCCACCGCCGGGTGGGCGGCCAGCAGGTCGTAGGCGGCGAGCATGTCGCACAGGTTTTCCTCCCGTGTCACGGTTGCACGGTGCTCCTTGTCGCGGGCATGGCCGCGCAGGTCAAACGTGAGGCAGATGCAACCCATGGCCGCCACGGCGCGCGCGCGGGCAAGGTACTGCACCTGGCTGCCGTCCCAGCCGTGCACCAGCATCACCCCGGGCAGCCGGGTATCGGGCGCTATCAGCGTGCCCGCAATGGTGCGGTCGTCCACCGCGATCTCTAGGGCGCGCTCACGGGTTGCCATCGGGCACTACCCATGCGTATTTGGTGAGCGGGCCGACCTCCGGGTCGTCACCCTGGTAGTACACCGTGGCGCTCTCCGGCAGCGCGCCCGGCGGCCCGAACTGCTCCACACAGCGCGCGTGTACCGTTGCCAGCCCGGGGTGGACCTGCAATGCATGCAGCGCGGCCAGCTCTGCCGGGGTGGCCCCGCCCACCCGCCATGATTGCTCCAGCACCCCCGATGACCACTCGCCCGCCGCGTTGACGCCCTGCACCACGTCGTAGTTGATGCGCGAGGCAAAAAAGCCCGGGTAGCAGGCCAGCGCGGCAGCGTGGTAGACCATGGCTTGGTCGACGGCCGAGCGCAGCGGGCCGGGTGCAAGGCTGTGCAGCAGGGCTGCAAAATCTCCGCGCACCACCGTGAGGTCCGACCCACCATAGGCCGGCTGGCCCTGCCCGTTGGTGGTTTGCCGCTGCTGGCCCCAGTACGAGACCTGCATGTCGCCCAGCCGCACCTGGCCCACGCTCAGCGTGTCGGCATTGCGCAGGTTGTGCTCCAGCACCAGTCCCCAGGCTTTCAGCTCGGTTTCATACAATGTGTCCAGCCACGCCTGCAGTGCGGCCATGCTGTCGACCACGGCCTGCCCGCGGCCGCCTGCCTCGCCCGCCGGTTTCAGGCGTACCGGGCCATAAGCCAGCAGCCTCTGCCCGGCCTGCAGCGCATCGGCCCGCGAGAACGCCGCATGCCCTGCGAGGGTGGCGCCCCTGACCTGCTGTGCAAAGGCTTCGCTCCAGCCCTTCGGTCCAGTGGCGTCCGCGCTAGCCAGAGGATGCGTGATGGTCTTGGTTGCCACAAAACCATACGGCACCACGCCGCCCAGCAGGTCGTCTTCGGTGCGCACGCCCAGGCTGTGCGCGGTGGCGGTATCCAGCGTGACCATGGGCACCAGATAAGGCTGCTGCGGCCACGCGGCTACCGGCAGCTCGGCGACGACGGCCGTGGCCAGCAGGCGGGCTGTTTCGCGGGCCATGACGTTCAGCGTGGCATGTTCGTGTGCGCTGCGGCGGTGGCTTGCGTTGCCGGTCCAGGGCATCACCGGTCGCTGGCCGGGGGGCTGGGGTAGGCGTGCTGCGTCAGCCACGTGCACGGTGGAGGGGAGCGGGCTGGAGGACATCAAAGGCTATCTCCGATGGGCCACGGCGCAGGGGCCGCGGTCTGGCGGGCCCGCGCCGACGTGTGCCTTGAAGGATCAGTCCCCACGCGCAGAGCCCTCGGCAGGCGAGGGCGGGGCGTGTCTTTCGCCTTCAACGCGGCCTGGTCGGTTGGCCGCGCCCAATGGCGCGCTGCGGGTACGCGCATGGTCCCAGGTCTGCGGGTTGCCCGCGCCGTTCGCCAGCGGGTTTACCAGACCGCCGATAGTGGCGGGTTCCGTGGCGGTGGGCGGGGTATCGCGCGGTCTACCGATGTCTTGCGTGCTGTGCTCTGCGCCCACGTCCGGCCGCGGGTGGTCTTTGCTTTCCGCAAGGCGAAGCTGTTCGTCACGCCGTTCCTGCAATGCAGAGTCGAGGTACTCCTGGGTGTGCGGCTGGTTCGCGCCGGTGCCATGGCCCCGCTGCGCGTCTGCGGTGCCGTGAGCGCCGGTGTTGCTGCGCACCATGCCGTACTGCAGGTACAGGGTTTCAGCGAGGCCGTCCTCGGAGTCCTTTGCCGGGCGTTCGGCCGCAGGCGCGTGCTCCATGGCGCCCGGGTTGTGGCTGGGCTCACCTGCTGGCGAATGCTGGTTGCTTTGCGGCCGGGCCGCGTCGGCCTGCGTAATGGGTGTGCGCCTCATGTGCGCTGGGCCGATCGGCGCGGCGTGGTGGGGTGGTTGCTGTTGTGGCCATCGGCGTCTGCACCGGCGTCGCGGTTTTCGCGCTCGGTGGCGCCGGACTCAACCGGGTCGGCCGTGTGGGGATCAGCAGGCTGTGCGCCGGGGGTTGAGGTGACGCCCCGGGGCGCTACCCGCGGCGTATTGGTATTGGAAGATGGGTCGGGCATGGGGCAGCTCCTTGAATGGCGTGTGACCAGTGCGCCCGGCGAGCGGGCTCACCCCATTCTTGGAATTGCAGCGCTGCAGGCCCTGTAGGCCGCGTCTTATAGGGCGGTCGGCCGAGGTCCACCGCGCCGTGGCGGCGCGGAAGCGGTGCTACGGCCTGCTGCCCTTGATGCTATTAAAATAATAGCTATACAGGCAAATAAATCAAGCGCTACAGGCCGTTTTGACCTGATTTTTGCCTTTGAGCACGGCTGCGCAGCCCGTCAGTACGTTTCCAGGTGCAGGCGACCTTCGCGCTGCAGGGCGCTGCCCACGGTATCCCAGTGCAGGCCTGCCTCGTGCGCAATGTCGCGCAGGGCCAGTACCACGCCTTCTTCCATGCTCTTGAGGCCGCACACGTAAAAGTACGCGTCGTTGTCCCGCAGCAGGGCTGCCAGGTCTGCGGCACGCTCGTGCATCAGGTCCTGCACGTAACGGCGCGGCTGGCCCGGGGTGCGCGAGAACGCCAGGTTGATGTCGATGAAGTCACGCGGCAGGTTCTGCAAGGGGCCGAAATACGGTAGCTCCTGCTGCGTGCGCGCGCCAAAGAACAGCAGCAGCTTGCCACCATCAAACTTGCCGCTGCTGCGCAGGCGGCGGCGCCATTCGGTCATGGCCCGCATGGGCGCGCTGCCCGTGCCGGTGCAGATCATCACGATGTGCGAACGCGGGTGGTTGGGCATCAGGAAGCTGCTGCCAAACGGGCCCACCACCTGCACCGTGTCGCCCACCTTGAGGTCACACACGTAGTTGGAGGCCACGCCGCGCACCGGGTTGCCGCCGTGGTCCACGGTGACGCGTTTGACGGTGAGCGCCAGGTTGTTGTAGCCGGGGCGCTCGCCATTGCGCGGGCTGGCCACCGAGTACTGGCGGGCGTGGTGCGGCTTGCCCTGCGCATCGGTGCCGGGCGGGATGATGCCGATCGATTGCCCCTCCAGCACCGGAAACGGCATGCTGCCAAAGTCGAGCACCACATGGTGGGTCTGGCTTTCAAACCCCGCCTCGGTGCAGTTGAAGTTGCCTGCCACGGTGGCCGTGGTGGGGCTTTTGGGCGGAAACAGGTTGGTGTACGGGTGGGCGGCCGACCAGGGCGGCACGGTGGCCCCGTACTGGGACGAGCGGAACGCCTGCGTGCCCGGCTCGGGCGACACGGCGGCCCCCGTGGAGTCCTCGGCGGGGCCTGACCCAGTCCCGCCGTCGCTTGCAGCGAGTTCATGCGGGGGCAGTTCGGCGGGCAGTTCGTCCCACCCTAGCTGCTCTTCGATGCTGTAGGCCCGAGAGACCGGCACGCTGCGCCAGTTGTCGATGGACCCGGTGGGGCAGGGCGAGATGCACGCCATGCAACCGTTGCACACATCGGCCCGCACCACGTAGTTGGTGTCGTCGTGCGTGATGGCCCCGATGGGGCAAGTGGCTTCGCAGGTGTTGCACCGGATGCAGATCTCGGGGTCGATCAGGTGCTGCTTGAGGATGCCGTTGTCGATCAGCGTGGTGGTGGTCATGCCCATACTCTTCTTCCAACAGTTGTTCCGGGGCCATGTCCCTGCGCCAGTGCGCGCAGCGGTAAGCAGTGGCGCGACCTGATGTCAGTGCCACCGCGGAACCGGCTTTGCCGGGCCGCTGGAGGCGTCCCCCTCAGGGGGAAGACGCGCCGCGGCTCAGGGGGATCAACCAAACCGTACGTATTCAAAATCCACAGGCTGGCGGTTGATGCCCATCACCGGTGGCGCAATCCAGCCCGCAAACTTGCCGGGCTCCACTACGCGGCCCATGAGAGACGCCACAAATGCAAAGTCCTCTGGGGTGGGCAGCCACTCGGCCTTGCGGGCGGTCCATTCGGCTTCGCTCACCACGCGGCCGTCGGGTGACATCTTGATGCCCGCCAGCGCGCCGATCTGCCGGTTGAACGCCTTGTGCGGTACCACCAGGCGGTTGGGAATCCCCGCTTTTTCCAGCACCTTGTTCCACCGGCCCACACCTGCTACCGAGTCCTTGATGAAGTCGTCGCGCAGCACCTCGTTCAGGGCGTTGAGCATGGGTACTTCCTTTTCCAGCAGTTGCCCGTCCTTGACCTCCAGCACCTTGTACGTCTGGCCCTTGAGCACGTGGTCGTCGGTGCGCTTGCCTTCTTCGTACCGGCCCTTGAGACCCGTGCTGTAGAACGTGGCTGCGTTGCTCGACTGGTCGGCTCCGAACAGGTCGATCGTCACGCTGTAGTGGAAGTTCAGGTAGCGCTGCACCGTGCCCAGGTCGATGGCGCCCGCCGCGCGCACCTGTGCGGGGTCGTCGGTCTTGAGATCGTTCATCACCTGCGCGGTGCGAGAGAGCACGCGCGAGATGCCCGATTCGCCCACGAACATGTGGTGGGCCTCTTCGGTCAGCATGAACTTGGTGGTGCGCGCCAGCGGGTCGAACGCGCTTTCGGCCAGCGCCGAGAGCTGGAACTTGCCGTCGCGGTCGGTGAAGTAGGTGAACATGAAGAACGCCAGCCAGTCGGGCGTCTTCTCGTTGAAGGCTCCCAGGATGCGGGGGTTGTCCACGTCGCCCGAGGTGCGCTGCAGCAGCGCCTCGGCCTCTTCACGGCCGTCGCGGCCAAAGTGCTTGTGCAGCAGGTACACCATGGCCCACAGGTGGCGGCCTTCCTCCACATTGATCTGGAACAGGTTGCGCAGGTCGTACATGCTGGGCGCCGTCAGGCCCAGGTGGCGCTGCTGTTCTACCGAAGCCGGCTCGGTGTCGCCCTGCGTGACGATGATGCGGCGCAGGTTTGCACGGTGCTCGCCGGGCACGTCCTGCCAGGCCTTTTCGCCCTTGTGGTCACCAAAGTGGATCTGCCGCTCGGCATCGCCCGGGTTCAGGAAGATGCCCCAGCGGTAGTCGCGCATCTTGACGTGGCCAAACTGTGCCCAGCCGCTCGGGTCCACGCTCACGGCAGTGCGCAGGTACACCTCGTGGTGGGTGGAGCCCTCGGGGCCCACGTCGTCCCACCAGTGGATGAAGTTGGGCTGCCAGCCCTCCAGCGCGCGCTGCAGCGTGCGGTCCTCCGCAAGGTTCACGTTGTTGGGGATCTTCTCGCTGTAGTTGATGCTGCTCATGGGAGTCTCCTGTGGGATCAAAGTCCGATTGCCCGTTCAGCTGAGCCTGAACGGTTGGGGTTGGAGTCAGACGCGGTTCAGGTCAAACCCTGCTTTTTCGCCAGTGCCATACACCTTGAGCGCGCCCTTCTCGCCCACGGCGTTGGGGCGGTTGAAGATCCAGTTCTGCCAGGCGGTCAGGCGGCCGAAGATGCGCGTGTTCATGTTCTCGTGGCTGGCAAAGCGCAGGTTGGCCTCCAGCCCGGTCAGCGCATCGGGGGACATGGCGGCGCGCTCCTCGATGGCAATGCGGATCTCGTCTACCCAGTCGATGTCGTCCGGGGCGGTGGTGACCAGGCCCAGCGCCATCGCGGCGTCGGCGTCCAGAGCCTGCCCTGCGGCAGCGCGTGCGGCCTCCATCGGGCCAGCTTCGCTGTAGAAGCGGCGCTGCAGACGGCTCTCGTCGTTGACCATCGGCAGCAGGCCGAAGCTGAATGCGTTGACGGTGAGCCGTGGTGCGCGCTCCGGCTCATCGGGCAGGGCGGCCATATAGGTACGGTCTGCCGCAAAAGCCAGCTCTGACAGCGAGCCGGCAAACGCCGAGCCGGGCTCGATCAGCGCAAACAGGCTGCGCGAGGACACGTCGAGCCGCGCCAGCGTGCGGCGCAGCGCGCCGATGGTCTCGCGCACCAGCCAGTGGCTCTGGTGGGCCAGCATGGTTGCATCGCTGGCCAGCACCGAGTCGGCGTCGCCTTCGGTCTTGAGCAGCCAGGTGCCGATGTCGGGCTCGTTTGTGCGCAGGTGCAGGATGGCGTCGTCCAGCTGCCGCGCCATGGCAAGGGGCCACCACGCCGCACCGGCTGCTTCGATGCCAGCGGTGTCGGTCGGCTGCGCGCCACGGGGGGCCAGCACCGTGATCGTGGCGGTGCGCCGGGTGCGGTCCAGCCCTACGTGCACATGCTCGTAGGCCAGGGTGTCAGGCGTTTCGGCGCGTTCGATGCGGGCAAGGGCAATGCCGGTCGCCAGTGCCGGGCGGTGGCTGGTCTCGGCCAGGCGCGCAGCCGTCTCGGCCACTGCGGCGGCAAATTGTGCGGGCTTGGCAATTCGGTCCACCAGGCGCCAGTCCACCGCGCGCTGGCCGCGCACGCCTTCCACGCTGGTGCAGAAGATGTCGGCCAGGTCATGGCGCACATGGCGCTTGTCGGTCACGCGCGTCAGGCCACCCGTGCCGGGCAGCACACCGAGCAGCGGGACCTCGGGCAGCGACACGGAGGAAGAGCGGTCATCCACCAGCACGATCTCGTCGCAGGCCAGCGCCAGCTCGTAGCCGCCGCCTGCGCAGGCCCCGTTGACGGCCGCCACGAACTTCAGGCCAGAGTGTCTGGACGAGTCTTCGATGCCGTTGCGCGTCTCGTTGGTGAACTTGCAGAAGTTGACCTTCCAGGCGTGGCTGGAAACCCCCAGCATGAAGATGTTGGCGCCCGAGCAGAAGATGCGGTCTTTGGCGCTGGTGACGATGACCGTGCGCACGATGGGGTGCTCGAAACGGATGCGGTTGAGCGCGTCGTGCAGCTCGATATCCACCCCCAGGTCATAGCTGTTGAGCTTGAGCTTGTAGCCGGGGCGCAGGCCGGCGTCTTCTGCAATGTCGAGCGCCAGGCGGGCCACGTGGCCCTCCACGCTCAGCTGCCAGTGCCGGTACTGCGAGGGGTCGGTGCGGTAGTCAACGCGCTCGGGCGCGGGAGCGGATGCGGTCATGGGTGCCTCCAGCAGGGAATGCATGAACAATAATGCATTCACCCAATTTGATGTGCATTATCGTGCAGGTATTGGGGCGCGTCAAGACCTTGGCTCCCGCGCTGGGGCGGGCTGCGTCAGCAGATGTCTCTCTACACCCCCACAACGAGCTTGTGCACGAGCTGCTGGAGAGCGAGGTTCAGGGGATGACCGCGCCGCCCTCGGCGCTCTCAGCACCGGCGTGCAGCGCCATGTGCTTGCGCACGCCGGTGCGCAGCTGCACCAGGCTGTCTGCCACCGTGTGGCCGGACGTGTCCACCGTGAGGTCGGCCTTGGAATAGAACGCCGCGCGGCCATCCAGGATGCGGCGCAGGTCGTCCATGGCTTCGCGGCTGGCGGCCATGGGCCGCATGTCGCCCTGTGCCACCACGCGGCCCATATGCTCTTCGGGGGAGGCCTGCAGCCATACGGTGGTGCAGTGGGCCAGCAGCTCGTTGAACGTGGCGGGGTCTGACACGATGCCGCCGGGTGTGGCAATGACGACGGCGCTGTGCGCCTGAATGGCGTCATCGAGCGCACGGCGCTCGTAGCGGCGGTACGCGGCGGTGCCGCACAGGTCGTGGATCTCGCGCACGCTGCAGCCCGCCAGCGCCTCGATGGCGCGGCTCAGTTCTATGAAGGGTAGCCCCAGTTCGTGCGCCAGCAGCGGCCCCAGCGTGGACTTGCCCGCACCCCGCAGGCCCACCAGCGCAATACGGCGGTGGCGCGATGGATCGCTAGCGCCAGCATTGAACAGGCCGTGCAACGCCATGCGCGCGCGCCGCAATTCGTCTTCGGTGCGGTGCTCCAGCACATCGCGTATCAGCAGCCATTCGGGCGACCGCGTGGTGAAGTCGCCCAGCAGCTCGGCCAGCGAACACTGCAGCGCGCCCGCCACCTGCTGCAGTACCAGGATGGAGGCGTTACCCGTGCCGTATTCCAGGTTGGCAAGGTGGCGCTCGGACACATCGGCGGCCGCCGCCACCGCTTTGCGGGTTAACCCACGCTGCGCGCGCAACGTGCGCACCCGGTCGCCCAGGGCAGCCAGCAGGGGATTTCGCGTTCCTTCCGCTGCCTGACTGGCTGCGGCATCAGGGATGGTTGCTATGAAAGGGTCTTGTGGTTCGTTCATGTCCGTTTCACTCCGCCAGCGCGCGGGGCGTGTCTAGGTCGCTGTGTGTACCAGCGATGACACGGCTGCTGCACTATAGTGCTTGACACTCCTGTATATGCGAACTAGGGTGAATGCACAAGCAAAATACTGCTCGCGATGGGCGAGTGTTGACACAGGTCAACCGGCTTCGCGGTGCAGTCAGGCCTGCCTTGCAGGGACGCGTTGGGGTCGGCTCTGTCCGCAACGCGAAACGCAATTGCCGCCCCATGGTGCGTGGCGTGCGCACGCCTGGAAGCAGCCTTTCACGGAGACAGCCGATGAAGCAACCGCCCGAGTCCCTGAATTTTGCCGACCATCTTTTCGCGTTGAACCGCCCACGCGCGCACCGCACGGCTTACATCGATGACCTTGGCCGCATGACGTACGGCGAGCTGGAGGAGCGCGCGCGCCGCCTGGCTGCGGACCTGCGGGCGGCGGGTGTGCGGCGCGAAGAACGCGTGCTGATGCTGATGCTCGACACCTGCGACTGGCCGGTGTGTTTTCTCGGGTGCCTTTACGCGGGCGTAGTGCCTGTGCCGGTGAACACGCTTCTCACGGTGGCCGAATACGGCTTCATGCTCGCGCACAGCAGGGCGCAGGCGGTGCTGGTGTCGGGCGCCTTGCTGCCCACACTGTCGGCTGCCATGGAAAGCGCACCGCATGAGGTCAGCACCGTGCTGGTATCGCAGCCGCCAGCAGTGCTGCCCGCCCACGCCCGCGACATGCAGGACGCGCTGGACCGCACCACCCCCATGGCTACACCCGCGGCCACGGCGGCCGATGAACCCGGGTTCTGGCTCTACTCGTCGGGTTCCACCGGCCGCCCCAAAGGCGCGGTGCACACACACGCCAACCTCTGGTGGACGGCAGAGCTTTACGGCAAGGCGGTGCTGGGGCTGACTCATCAGGACATCTGCTTTTCGGCAGCGAAGCTTTACTTTGCGTACGGGTTGGGCAACGCCCTCACGTTCCCGCTCGCCGTCGGCGCCACGGTGCTGCTGATGGCCGAGCGGCCTACGCCGGATGCCGTGTTCAGGCGCTGGGTAGAGCACCGGCCCACCGTGTTCTTTGGCGCGCCCACCGGCTATGCGGGCATGCTGGCATCGCCCCGGCTGCCGCCGCGCGAGGCGGTGTCGCTGCGCATGTGCTCGTCGGCGGGCGAAGCGCTGCCCGCCGAGATCGCGCAGCGCTTCAAGGCGCACTTTGGCTGCGACATCATCGACGGCATCGGGTCCACCGAGATGCTGCACATCTTCCTGTCCAACACACCGGCCGACGTGCGCTACGGCACCACGGGCAAACCAGTGCCGGGCTATGACGTGGAGCTGCGCGGTGATGACGGCGCGCCCGTGCCCGATGGCGAGGTGGGTGACCTTTTCATCTGCGGCCCCAGCGCCGCGCTGATGTACTGGGGCAACCGCGACAAGACCCGCGACACCTTCCTGGGGACCTGGACGCGCAGCGGCGACAAGTACGTTCGCGATGCCCAGGGCTACTACACGTATTGCGGACGCAGCGATGACATGCTCAAGGTCAGCGGCGTGTATGTGTCGCCTTTCGAGGTCGAGACCACGCTGATGCAGCACCCCGCAGTGCTCGAGGCGGCGGTCATCGGCATCGAAGACGCGGACGGGCTGACCAAGGCCAAGGCGTTTGTGGTGCTCAAGGATGGCGCCGATGTCACGGGTGATGTTCTCAAGGCGTTCGTGAAAGAGCGGCTGGCGCCGTTCAAATACCCGCGCGCGATCGAATTCCTTTCCGAGCTTCCCAAGACCGCCACGGGCAAGATCCAGCGCTTTCGGCTGCGCGAGCGCGAAAGGCGGGAGTGAGCGAGTCCTCGGGTTTCGCCACCATCGACTGGCGCGGCCGACCCGTGGTCATCGAGTACGAGCGCATCGCTGCGACCGGTGAGGCAACTGATGCAGCTTCCAGTGCGGCTCTGCATGGGCCCCTTGTCGTGTTCCTGCACGAAGGGCTGGGCTCGGTGGCGATGTGGAAGGACTTCCCGCGGCGGCTGTGTCATGCCGGCGGCTTCCGCGGGCTGGTGTATTCACGGCCCGGCTACGGGCGGTCAACGCCCCGTGCTGCGGACGAGACCTGGGGCGTTGATTTCATGCACCGCCAGGCGCATGAGGTCTTGCCCGCGCTGTTGACCGTGTTGGGCATCGACGATGTTCCGTGGCTGTTCGGGCATAGCGACGGAGCCTCGATCGCGCTGCTGCATGCGGCGAAATTCCCGCAGCGCGTGCGCGGCCTCGTGTTGCTGGCCCCGCATGTGTTCGTGGAAGACATCACGGTGCAGAACATCGCCGAGGCCAGGCAGGCCTACGAGACCGCGGGGCTGCGCGATCGGCTGGCGCGCTACCACGACGATGTGGACTCGGCCTTTGGGGGCTGGAGCCGCATCTGGCTCGACCCCGCGTTTCGCGCCTGGAACCTGATGTTGGAGATGGCGGCCGTGCAGGCACCCGTGCTGGCGGTGCAGGGCCTGGGCGACGAGTACGGCACGCTGGAGCAGGTGCGCACCATTGCCCGCGATGTGCCGCGCACCACGCTGCTGGAGTTGCCCGCGTGCGGGCATTCACCGCACCGCGACCGGCCGGACGACGTGATCGCAGCCACGCTGGCCTTCATGCGCGCGGCGGGACCCGCCTGACCGGAATACCGGAGCCCACGGGCGTTGCACCTCCCAGCAAAAAGGACCTTGTGCCGCACGGCGCAAGGTCCTTTTCCTGTCGGGGGCTGCCGCTACGGGCAGCACCGGGTGCTATCAGACGGTGGCGTCCTTGAGCTTCTTGAGCGCGCGGGTCTTGATCTTGACCGACGCGGGCTTGGCGGGGAACCAGCGCTCTTCGCCCGTGAACGGGTCCTTGCCAAAACGCTTCTTCTTCGCGGGGATCTGCTGCAGGCCGATCTTCATCAGGCCTGGCAGCGTGAACTCGCCGGAACCCTTCTTGTGCACGGAGCCCAGGATGGCGGCTTCCAGCGCGGCCAGCACGGCCTTGGTGGCCTTGGGCTCCACACCCGACTGCTCGGCCAGGTGTGCCACCAGCGTGGTCTTGTTGAAAGCGGTCTTGATGGGCTTCAGGGCTGCGGGCGCGGCCTTGGCGACAGGCGCAGCAGCCTTCTTGGCGGCTGGGGCGGCCTTCTTGGCAGCAGGCGCAGCAGCCTTCTTGGCGGGCGCAGCGGCCTTGGCGACCTTGGTTGCGGGGGCGGTGGTTTTCTTTGCAGTTGCCATGATGTTTATGGTTGGTCCTGGTTGTGTTGGCACTCAGGATATTTCCGAGGGCGCCGCCGATTTTAGGTGCGCGCTGCAAAAAGTTGCCAGCACTGTGGCAACGCTGCAAAACGGCGCTGCATCAACGGGCTGCGCAAGGTCGTCATGCGGGGCTGTGCGCGTGCACGGCGGCTGCGGCCGGGGCGTTACGATATGTGTCATTCGGCCAGGCGCAATCCTTGGCTGACCGATGCGCGGCACACCGCTGTCCTCCATCTTTTCGATTCCGCTTTCCCCTTCTTTTGCCGCCTACAGGCACGGGTCCATGCAACTTCATCGAATGCTCCAGCTGCTCGGCGCAGTGGTGCTTGTGGCCACCATGGCGCTCGTGGGGCGCATGGCCACCACCGAGTGGCAGGCTGTAAGCAGTGCGTCCGACAGCCTGCGCCTGCTGGAGCCACTGCGTGCCGGGCTTGTCGCCATGGAGATGGTTTCACGCGAACGCGGCCCCACCAATGCAGCGCTGGGCGACGCGATGCCGATGACGCAGGTGCGCAGCGATGCGCTGCAGCAGGCCCGCCTGCGCACCGACCGCGCGCTCATTGCGCTGCGCGATGCCGTCGCGGCAGGCAGCCCGGGCATGCCGGCAGAGATGCCCCAGCGTGTGGAAGCCGCAACGGTTGCGCTGGCGCAGGCCCGTACGGTGGTGGACCAGACCCTGACGCTACCCGGGGCTCGGCGGTCCGCCGAACGCATCCGCTCTGCGGTGTATGCCATGGTGGCCGTGGTGCCGCTGCTGGCGCCCGTCAACACTGCGCTGGCGGGCGGCGCGCAGCAGGCCTACCCGGCTCTGGGGGACGACGTACAGGGCGCCTTGCTGGCCGCCGACCTGCGCGAGTACGCCGGTCTGCTCGGTTCACATTTCACGGCGGCGCTCGTCAAGGGCGAACCTTTTTCTCCCGCCGAACACCGGGCCATCGACGAGACCCGGGGGCGCATTGCGCAGCTTCGGTTCCTGATCGAGCTTCGCGTGCGAGGCGGTGACCGGCCAGCCAGCGTGCTCCAAGCTTGGGAGACGGTCGAGGCCCGCTACTTCGGTACCGCCCAGACACTGCTCGAATCGGTGCTCAGAGAAGGCGATACCGGTGGCCGCTATGGCCTGACCGCGGCGGACTTTGCGGCGCGCTACGTGCCCGACATGAATCCCGTGCTGGAGTTGCGCGACGCCCTGCTGCTGCAGGCGCGCGAGGGCGCGATGCGCGAGCACGACCGCGCCGTGCAGGTTCTGCTGTGGGCGCTGCTGGGCGCTGCGGTGCTGCTGGCAGCGCTGGGCAGCGCGCTGTATGTGCTGCAGCGCCGCGTGCTGCGCCCGCTGGTGCGCGCGACCGGTGCCCTGCACGCCCTGGCCGACCGGGAGCACAAAGCCGAGGCTGCGCCGCAGCCACCGGCCCCGCAAGACGAGGTGGCTGCCGTCATCGGCGCAGTGCGCCTGCTGCAGCAGCAGACGCGCCGCCGCCATGAACTGGAGCGCGAGCGCGACCGGCTCATCGAGCAGCTGCGCGAACAGTCGGCCACCGACTACCTCACGGGCTTGCGCAACCGCCGGTCATTCATCGCTGCCGCGCACGACATGCTGTTGCAGGCGCAGCGTTACGGATTTGATGTGGCCATGGTGCTGCTCGATATTGACTGGTTCAAACAGCTCAACGACAGCCATGGCCATGCTGCCGGCGACCGCGCGCTGCAGGCTGTGGCGCAGGTGCTGCGCACCGAACTGCGCGAAACGGATCTGGCGGGCCGCTTTGGTGGCGAAGAGTTTGTGGTGATGCTCTCGCATTGCGATCCCGAGGCCGCGTTGCAGTTTGCCCTGCGCCTGCGCGAGGCGATCAGCGATCTGGAGGTGCCGGGTGCCGAGGGCCAGTGGGTCCGCATGACGGCGAGCCTGGGCGTGGCCAATTCGCGCAGCGTGGGTCTGGCGCTGGAGGCCCTGCTTTCAGCGGCAGACAAGGCCATGTACTCCGCCAAGAATGCGGGGCGGGATCAGGTGGCGGAGTCGCAACTGGTAACCCTGTAGCCTGCCGGTGGGCCGTCTGATGGGTGTGGCTGCATCCTGCGCTGGCGTGCACGCACGCCCGGACCATGGCGTTGCCCTGCGCCCTATGGCGCCATGCCAGACAGGCCGCCCTGGGCCACCAGTTCACTGAACCACTCCTCGTACCCCGCGCTGCTGGGGTGCAGGCCATCCGCCGCGTGCAGCTCCTTGCTGTGGAGCACGAACGGGTCTTGTGCTCGCGGCTTGAGCAGCCGCACGTAACGCGCGCCGTGGGTGGCGGCCACATCCTGCGCAATGCTGTGCAGGCGTTCAGCGCGACGCGACATGCCCCACGACAGCGGTGGGATGAAAAACGGCGCGTGGCCCACATCGCCGCACGGCATCAGCACCACCTGCGCGCCGCGCTGGCGGGCCAGCGCCAGCGTACGGTCCATGTCGCTGCGCAGCTTGTCTTCAGACGTGAAGCGGATCACATCGTTGCCCCCTGCCAGTACCAGCACCAGGTCGTAGCCGCCGGAGGCTTCCTGCAGCTGGCGGGCCACGTCCTCGAATTTCGCGCCGTTGGCGGCAAGGTTGTCGATGCGCCACTGCGGATGCGTCTGCCCGATCAGGCCCACCAGGCTGTCGGCGGCCGCGGCGGCGCCAGTGCCCACGGCAGTGCTGTCGCCCACCACCAGCAGGCGACGGGTGGGTTGCTCGGGCGCCGCGGTGTAGGGCTGAGCTTCGCGGGCCAGGTCCGCCGCGGTCAGGATGCGCCAGGGCGCGCAGGCCGTAAGCAGCAGCGCACCGGCGGTGATGGCAGCCACCGACATGAAGCGGCGCGACCGCGACAACCGGGAAAAGGAACGCAAAAAGGCAGTGGGCATGGGCGGCAACGGCAGGGCGTGTGAGGGGACACTGCAGAGTACGCAGCCGGGGCGTGACTGGATGTCAGCGCTGCGCATCCACCGCCGTAGGACGGCCGCGCCGAATGCACGCTGACCAGGTTCTTTCTGCAGAAGAAGACCCGACGCCAGGCGCGCGCCGGCTACTTCCTGAAGACGACCGCCTCCAGCTGCATGCCCCTGATGGCTGCGGCAGTCTTGTCGGCCTGTGCCTTTGTGGCGTAGGGACCCACACGCACGCGGATGCGTGGGCCTGCCGCGGTGGACAGCTCTTGGCGGAAGGCCGGCAGGCCTTCATTGAGCAACCGCGCCTGCGCCTTGCGCGCATTGGCCTCATCGGCGAACAGCCCCACGTTAATGTAGTAGCCCGGCAGACTGCCTACGGGCGCAGGCAATGCGGCGTCGCCGGTGGCCGCACCGGCGGTGCTCGCCGCCCCCTTGGCTGGTTTGCTGGCTGAGCGGGAGGCCGCAGGCGCTGGTGCCGGGGCATCTGCGGCCGGGCTGGGGGATGCTGCCGCGCGCTGGCTGGCCGTGTCGCGCGGCGGCGTGCTGCCGGCCTTGCGGGCAGACGATGCCGACGGCGCTGGCGCAGCCGCAGGAGGTGCGGTGCGTGCCGGTGCGCTCGGTTCGGCCGCAGGTGCGCTGGCCGGGGCCGTACCTGGCGTTTGCGCTGAAGGTGTGGCCGAGGGGGGGGGCGACGCGTTTGTCGGTGGCGTTGTAGAGGTGGCCGCATGGGGCGGCGCGGCGGCGGGCCCGGGGGTTGCAGTGGCTGCGGGCGATGGGCTGGCGGCGGTAGCTGCAGCAACAGGTGCCGCCACCGGTGCAGCGCCAGGTGCCGCTTCAGGCGCAGCGGACGCTGCAGAAGCACCGGCGTCGGATCCTGCGGCGGCCTCCGTCACCGTGCCCACGGTTCCCGCGGCCACTGGCGCCGACGCCGCCGCGCTGGCCGAGGTGGCTTGCGCCACCGTCACTTCCGGCTCCATCGCAAACCGCCGCGGGCTGCCGTCTTGCGGTATCAGCAGGTAAGCCAGCGCGGCTGCGGCCACGATAGCTGCATGCCCCAATACCACCAGCTGCAGGCGTCGGCGGGTGCTGGCCTGGCCTGCCAGCATGTCGCAAGCCTCCGGCACGGTGCGTGATGCGGCGAGCGCGCGGGCGATGCGCTTGCGGATGTCGGTGTGCAGCATGGCGTTGCCGTACATGCCGGGCACGGCAAAAGCCAGCACGGCCACCGTGGCCAGCACGCCCCATTCAATGCCCTGCGGCCACTGCAGCAGCACGCGGCCCAGCGCAAACACCAGCAACGCCAGCCCTTCGGCCGCGGCCACGTACACAAGGGCCGGGCTCCACAGCTGGCGGAACACCATCCATCCCAGCGTGAACATGCTGGCGGCCCAGTTCCAGGTGGTGGTGGTGCGGCCGGTGGCGTCAAACCGGTCGAACACCGGCAGGTAGTACGCCGTGTTCATGGGCCCCAGCGCCGCGCGGTAGAGCGCATTCATGGCGTTGTCCGAGGGCGAATCCAGCGACATGGCGGGAATC
This sequence comes from Acidovorax sp. BL-A-41-H1, assembly GCF_051942715.1. Taxonomy (NCBI): domain Bacteria; kingdom Pseudomonadati; phylum Pseudomonadota; class Betaproteobacteria; order Burkholderiales; family Comamonadaceae; genus Acidovorax; species Acidovorax sp. BL-A-41-H1. Next base: position 175,211 of record NZ_JBPVJQ010000006.1, read on the forward strand.
AGGGAGTCGGCGAAGTCCGTGTTGGGGCGCATGCGCAATTCTGTCATGCACCGCTGTACAAGCCACGCCCCGCAGCGCCCGGCGCCCTGTCAGGCGTTGCGCACAGGCATCGCCCCGGCCGGTGGACTGGGGCGCTGGCAGGGCGCTTGGGCGGCCCCGCAGGCAAGAAATGAGTCAAATATGCCTGTATTGCCCGTATTGATTGCCCTGATTGCTATTGAAAGTGGAGCGTTGTTACGGCAGGGCTCAGGCGCCACGCACCATCGCCATGATCTTGCCGGCATCGAGTGTGGACGCCTTTTCGCGGATCTGCGGCAGGTAGTCGGCCTGCATTTGCTTGGCGGGCCCGAGCAGCCCTTGGAAGGTTTCGCGCAGCATGGCGGTGCTCATCACGCGGCCGCCAGCGTAGTAGCGCCGCGCCACCTGGCCCAGCGCGTACGTGGTGGCAAACGAGAACGCCATGCCCGTGGCGGCGCTGCCCAGGCCGCCGATGGTGCGGCCCGCGGCCTTGCCCAGCAGGCCACCTAGCAGCTTGCGGCCAAATTGCTCCAGGTACTGCGAGGTCATGCCCACGCCCGCAGCGGCGATGAATTCCTTGATATGGCCCTGGTCCAGCTCCACGCCGTAGGTCTTGCCGATGGCGTAGACCATCTTGATCTGCATGGGGATGATGGCCATCGACGCCCACGACTGGGGCAGCAGCTCCAGTGCGCCGTTGATGAGCGCGTAGTTGAGGATGGACTTGTCGAGCGCGGCCTCCTGCGCGGTTGGCAAGATGGTGGTGGGGCTGGCCGTGAAAGCGGCCGCGGCGGCTGGCCCGGCAGCGCGCGCTGCGGTTGCCGTGGCTGCGGCTGCCGACACCGGCACGGCCTTTTCGGCAACGTCGACCAGCGTGTCGGCTTCCAGGTCGAACGCGTCCGTCTGCGGCGCGCCCAGCTGCAGCGCGCCCTTCAGCGATGCAAGAAAGCTTCGCTCGGCCGGTGTCTGCCGACCATCTACATCGCACACGCACACCGCCATTTCATAGGCCAGCTGGCGGTGCGATGCGTCGCTCAGCCCCTGCGCAGCGGTTTGCACGCTGGTGCGCTTGAGCAGCACATCCTGGTAGATGCGCGGCAGGTCGGCCATGCCCGCATCACCGGCGAGTGACTGGGCGATGCGGCGGATCTCCTCGCGTTCCGCATCGTCCTTGTCGCCGTCGGCAAAAGCCGCGAGCAGTGCGATGGTGAGGATGGATTTTTGCTGGTCGATGTTCATGAACGGGTGCTGTGATGCAAGGAGATGGGCCGCAGGAGCGGTGGAGCCTGCCAGATGCAGTCTAGGGCTGGCCGATTCAATGGCACGGCGCGTAGGGAATTGCAACTGTGCCTGTGCACCGCGAGCGCTGCCCGCAGCGCCCAGCATGAAACGCCGGAGCCGACTACCATGCGCGGCTGAACCGCGTGCCCCTGAGAACGTGTTTACGATCTTTTCAGAGCCGCGTTGGAGTGCAATCGGGATGAGTGGATGCCTCGGATGCGCCGCATGGGCTCGTGCCCATGCAAGCAGCCGGGGCAATCAATCGCCCGATTTCACTCCAACCCTTCGGGCAAGTGCCTTGCCGGGCGGTCTGCGGCGTTGCACCGCTTGCCAATAGCACGGGCTATTGGCCGCGCGCTGCGCCTTGCATCCCATCCCGGCAAGGTACTTGCGCGGCCCTGAAAAGATCGTAAACACGTTCTGAGAGGCCGAGAGTCTTTTGCCCATGCCCGCCTTGCACGCAAGAACACCGCTGCTCTTCGTTGCAAATGCGCGCCATAGCCCGAGCTATGGCTGTGCTTTGCGCCTCGATCAGCGGCGTTGTGTCCTACTTTTCGGGCTCGGGCAAAAAACTCTCAGCCTCTGCGCCGCCCCCTCATCCCTTCTGTGAGCGTGCCATGACCGCCAAAACCCTCAAGATCGATTTCGTCTCGGATGTCTCCTGCCCCTGGTGCATCATCGGCCTTAAAGCCCTGGAGCAGGCCGCCGACCGCCTGGCCGGGCAGGTGACGCTGGACCTGCATTTCCAGCCCTTCGAGCTGAACCCGCAGATGGGCCCCGAAGGTCAGGACATCGGCGAGCACCTGCAGCAAAAGTACGGCGCCACACCCGAGCAGAGCCAGAAGAACCGCGAAGCGATTGCAGCCCGCGGGGCAGAGCTGGGCTTTACCTTTGGCATGGGCAAGCGCACCCGCATCTACAACACCTTTGACGCCCACCGCCTGCTGCACTGGGCCGAGGAGTCGGGGCGCAAGCATGCCCTCAAGCACGCGCTGTTCACAGCGTATTTCACCGAGGGTCAGGACCCGAGCAACCACGAGGTGCTGGTGGCCGCCGCCACGGGCGTGGGTCTGGACGCGCAGGAGGCCCGCGCCCTGCTGGCCTCCGACCGCTATGCCGCCGAAGTGCGCGAGCGCGAGCAGTTCTACCTGCAGCACGGCATCCACTCGGTGCCCGCCGTCATCATCAACGACCGCCACCTCATCCAGGGCGGACAACCGGTGGAGGTGTTCGAGCGGGCCCTGCGGCAACTGGCCCAGGAAACGGTTGCCTGAACCGCGTGGAATACCCGGGCTGCTGCACAGCGTGTCGATGCCACTCCGGGTGCACGCCGCACAGATCAGATTGCTATTAAAATAATAGCTGTATGGGCAATAAAAGCTTGGGCTGCAAGGCGATTTGACCCAAAAAAGGGGCGCACGGCCCCTTTTTTTACTGCTGCATGCGCCCGCTTGCGGCCGGCGTGTGACGCTTACTTGCGCACCGGAATTGCAATAGCCCTGTCCACCGGTACGGCCGTCACGCTGTTCTGCGGCGATCCGTCGATGAGCTTTTCCGAGTAGGTGAGGTACACCAGCGTGTTGCGCGTTGAATCGACCATGCGAACGATGCGCAGGCGCTTGAACAGGATGGACATGCGCTCGCTGAACACTTCTTCCTGCTTCTTCAAAGGCTCGGGGAAGCTGATCGGACCCACCTGGCGGCAGGCGATCGATGCTTCGGCGCGGTCTTCGGCCAGGCCGAGCGACCCCTTGATGCCCCCGGTGCGGGCGCGCGACACATAGCAGGTCACGCCTGGCACGGCGGGGTCGTCATAGGCTTCCACAATGATGTCGTGGTCGCGGCCGATCCACTGAAACGCGGTGTCCACCGTGCCCACTTTTTCACCCGTGGCGGCGTGGGCCCCGCCTGCCGTGCCCAGCAGGCCCAGCGTGGCGAGCAGCACGGCTGCCGCGGCGGTGGCGACTGCGCGCGTCATGCCGTGGCTCCGGCTTCAGAGCAGCGTTGGGCCAGGTGGGCCAGTGCTTCCTCCACCTGATCCACCAGCACCAGGCACAGGTCGCCGGGCTGCAGCCGCGCCAGGGCGGTATCGATGGCGATGAACTCGCCGCGGATCTCTTCCACATGCTTGGTGCGGCTGGCACCGGCCAGGCCTTCGCGCAGCAGGGCCATCACCTCGCCATCGCCCCGCCCGCGCTGGGCCGCGTCCTGGTACAGGATCACATCGTCAAAGGCCGCACCGAGGATCACGGTCTGCTCGCGGATGTCCTCGTCGCGCCGGTCCCCCGCGCCGCTGATGACCACGCTGCGGCGCTTGCCGGGCAGGGCGTCCATGGCGCCCACCAGGGCGCGCATGGCATCGGGGTTGTGGCCGTAGTCGGCAATCACGGTAGCGCCGCGGTAGTCCATGATGTTGAAGCGGCCTGGCGCGTTGTCGCTGTCGTTCACAAAGCCCGACAGGCCACGGCGGATGGTCTGCCAGGGCATGCCCACGCCCCAGGCGGCGGCCACGGCTGCCATGACGTTCTCGACCTGGAAACCGATCTTGCCGTTGCGCGTGATCGGCACGTCGCGCAGGTGGATGGTCTCGCGCCACGAGCCTTCGGACGCGACGATGGAGTCGCCATCGACATACACGGTGCGGTGGCCCTGCGCGCGGTGCGTGGCCATCACGGGGTGGTGCCGGTCGCTGGCAAAGAAGATGATCTTGCCGGGGCACGATGGCGCCATGGCGGCCACCACAGGGTCGGCCGCGTTGAGCACGCCGTAGCCGTTCGGGGCCACGTTCTGCACGATCACGCGCTTGACCACGGCCAGGTCTTCCACCGTAGTGATGTAGTTCAGGCCCAGATGGTCGCCTGCACCGATGTTGGTGACCACGGATACCGTGCAGCGGTCAAAGCCCAGGCCTTCGCGCAGGATGCCACCCCGGGCGGTCTCGAACACGGCGGCGTCGACCTCGGGGTGCAGCAGCACGTTGCGGGCGCTCTTGGGGCCGCTGCAGTCGCCGCTGTCGATCTGGCGGCCGTTCACGTACACACCATCGGTGTTGGTCATGCCCACGCGCAGGCCCTGCGCCGTGAACAGGTGCGCAATCAGACGCGCGGTGGTGGTCTTGCCGTTGGTGCCGGTCACCGCCACAGTGGGGATGCGGCCGTCGTCACCCTGCGCGTAGAGCTTGTCGACCATGGCCTGGCCCACGTTGCGTGGCTTGCCATAGCTGGGGGCCAGGTGCATGCGCAGGCCCGGGGCGGCGTTCACTTCCACGAAACCGCCGCCCTGTTCTTCCAGCGGGCGCAGCACGGTCTCGGCCACCATGTCCACGCCGCAGATGTGCAGGCCCACCATCTGCGCAGCGGCCACGGCGCGTGCGGCCACGTCGGGGTGCACGTCGTCGGTCACGTCGGTCGCGGTGCCGCCGGTGGACAGGTTGGCGTTGTTGCGCAGGATGACGCGCTGGCCCTTGGCGGGTACTGATTCGGGCGTCAGGTCCTGCATGGCCAGGCGCGCGATGGCGATGTCATCCAGCCGGATCTTGGTGAGCGAGGTGGCGTGACCTTCGCCGCGGCGCGGGTCCAGGTTGACCTGCTCGACCAGCTGGCGCACGGTGTGGATGCCGTCGCCCAGCACCTGGGGCGGCTCGCGGCGGGCCGCGGCCACCAGCTGGTCACCCACCACCAGCAGGCGGAAGTCGTGGCCGGGCAGAAAGCGCTCGACCATCACGGTACCGTGCTCGGCGGCGTTCTTGTAGGCTTCTTCGAGCTGGGCGCGGTCGGTGATGTTGACGGTGACGCCCTTGCCCTGGTTACCGTCCTGCGGCTTGACCACTACGGGCAGGCCGACCTTCAGGGCCACTTCCCAGGCTTCGTCCAGCGTATCCACCGGCTTGCCCAGCGGCACCGGCACCCCTGCGGCGTGCAGCAGGCGCTTGGTCAGGTCCTTGTCCTGGCCGATGGATTCGGCCACCGCGCTGGTGGTGTCGATCTCGGCGGCCTGAATGCGGCGCTGTTTGGAGCCCCAGCCAAACTGCACCAGGCTGCCGCGCGTGAGGCGCCGGTACGGGATGCCCCGCGCCACGGCGGCATCGACGATGGAGCCGGTACTGGGCCCAAGGCGCTCGTCTTCATCGAGCTCGCGCAGCTCGGCAATCACGGCCTCGGCGTCAAAACTGCCGTTGCCCAGTGCGGCCTGGATGAGCTGCTGGGCGCACTCAAACGCACGGCGGCCCACGGCTTCCTCGCTGTACTCCACCACCACCTGGTACACGCCGGGATCGATGGTGGCCGTGGTGCGTGCAAACGTTACAGGGCAGCCTGCCTGGGCCTGCAATGCCAGCGCCGCGGTCTGCAGCACATGGGCCAGCGAGATGTCGGCATCGCCGCCCTCGGGGTGCAGCACGCCGATGGCCGGAAACAGGGCCCGCAGCCGCGTTTCAAAGCCTGCGATCTGCGCCATGGCGCGTTCCGATTCGGCGCAGGCCACCACGGCCTCGATGGCCATGTGGCGGCTCCAGAGGTTGGGGCCACGCAGGGCCCGGGTGCGGGATACATCCATGGGGTTTCTTTCAGGTGTCGGTCGGGGCTCTCGGGCGCTGCTCAGCGTTCCGAAGTCACAGCGTTCGTTTTCGGTATCGGGGCAAGCGCTCGGGATCAGCCGGGCTGGCCAGCCCGTGCTGGCAGGTCGGGCTCGAAGGTCTTGATGCCCGCGCCAATCAGATCCGGGGCAATGTCCAGCGCCCATGCAGCGCCGATGGCCGCCAGCAGGGCGTCGGTATCGGGCACCACGGCATTGCGGCCAAAGGTCAGCTCGGACAGCGGGCCCAGCACATGTTCGGCATTGCCGGTGGCCAGCACCACCCGGCCGTTCTTGACCACCACCGCGCGGCCATTGCCGTTGGCGCGGTGCTCTACCACCAGGGGCAGCGTAGCGTCCTGCGCATACAGCACCACCGCGCCGTCCGACAGGGGGGCCAGGTCGGCCACCTGCGGGATGGCGGCGTTCAGCACCGCAGCGCCTTCGGACAGGACCACGTCCACCTGGGTGCGCATCACCTTGGTCATCTGCTCCTGCTCGTGCACGTCGAACTCGGCCAGCGTCTCCACGCCGTCCATGTCGGTCACCACGCCCACCTGGCAGCGGTCGTACGCCAGGCCATCACGCAGGATGGTGCGCGCGTTGCTCTCGATCACGGCGGCCTGCACCATCTTGTTCATCAGCAGGCGGTGTGCGGCTTCCCAGTGGGCGCAGTCGGTGGTTTCCATGCAGCGGCGGTCGAGGAACATGCCCTCGGTGCAGGCCAGGCCGGTGTGGTGGCCGCCCAGGTGCAGCAGCCAGCCCACCAGCCGGGCAATGGTCGACGTGCCGCGGGAACCGGCCACGCCCACCACCGGAATGCGGCCGGGTTGCACATCGCCGTCTTCGCTGGGGAACAGGTGCTCCACAATGGCCTGGCCGACCGGGCGCGGCGCGCCTTCAGCAGGCTTGAGGTGCATCAGCAGGCCGGGGCCGGCGTTGACTTCGACAATCGCGCCGCCCTGGGCCTGCAGCGGTTTGGAGATGTCCATCGCCACCATGTCGATGCCGGCAATATCCAGACCCACCACCTTGGCCGCCAGGGCTGCGATGTAGGCCACTTCGGGGTGCACGTCGTCTGTGCAATCCACCGCCACGTTGCCGTTGCGCTCGATCACCACCTGCCGGCCTGCGGCGGGCACGGCATCGGCGGCCAGGTCCTGGCGTTTGAGTTCCAGCTGCACCTTGGGGTTGGTGGCGATGTCGATGATCTCCAGCGGGTACTCTTCCTCATACCCGCGCCGAGGGTCAGAGTTGAGCTGGCTGTCGATCAGCTCGCGCACGGTGGAGCGGCCGTTGCCGGTGATACTGACCACCTCGCCGCGGGCCGCGGCCACCAGCTTGCCATTGACCACCAGCAGGCGGTGCTCATTGCCGGGGATGAAGCGCTCGACCATCACGTCGCTGCCCTCGGGGTAGGCCACGTGGTAGGCCGCCTCGATGTCTTCCTGCTTGCGCAGGTCCAGCGTCACGCCGCGGCCGTGGTTGCCGTCCGATGGCTTCACGACCACAGGCAGGCCGATGTCCTGCGCGGCTTCCCAGGCTTCTTCGGGGCTGTTGACCACCTGGCCTTCGGGGATGGGTACGCCGCACGACTTGAGCAGGCTCTTGGTCAGGTCCTTGTCGCTGGCAATGCCTTCGGCGATGGCGCTGGTGTATTCGGTCTCGGCCGTCCAGATGCGACGCTGGCTGGCGCCGTAGCCCAGTTGCACGAGGTTGCCGTCGTTCAGGCGGATGTGCGGGATGCCGCGGTCGGTGGCGGCAGTGACGATGCAGGCGGTGCTGGGGCCGAGGTACTGGTCGTCCACCTCGGTGCGCACACGCGCCACGGCGGCCTTCACGTCAAATGGCTCGTTGTTGATGGCCGCCATGATGAGTGCGTGGCCCTGGGCCAGCGCCACGCGGGCCACCTGCTCGTCCCGGGCGCGGAACACCATGCGGTACACGCCGCGCTGGCTGGTGCTTCGCGTCTGGCCAAAGCCCGTGGGCATGCCGGCCAGGTTGAGCAGTTCGATCACGATGTGCTCGAGCACATGGCCGCACCAGGTGCCTTCTTCCAGCCGCTGCAGGAAGCCGCCGCGCTCGCCTACGCCGCAGTGGTGCTCGATCAGGGCGGGCAACCACTGCGTCAGGCGGGCGGTGAATCCCGGAATGGTGTGCGACGGATAGTCTTCCAGCTCCCCCAGGTCCAGCCAGACCTCCAGCACCGGGCGGTAGGTCCAGATGTTGGGGCCGCGCAGGTAGTTGATGCGAAGCAGTTGGATGTCGTTGAGTTTCGCCATGGATTGCAGCGTTGGTGTTGGCCTGGCCCCGCCGGCAGGGCAGGGCAGATATGGGGATCGCCCGAGATTGTGCGACAGTCTGGCGCGGCGCGGCAGTGTCAGCGAAAAGTGGGGGTGGAGCGTTAACGGGGGGATGCGCCCTGCAGCGGTGCCGCTGTGCCGGCACATCGCGGAGAATGCGCTCTCCCGTGCAGCCGGTGACCGATGGCGGCCGGGGGCGGAAATACCAGACAAAAATGCAACATCACCATTCTGTGGACGCCTCGGGTGTCTTCGCCAGCCCCGTGGGGGCTGATCTGCGGGCCCTGCTTTCTTCCCATGAGAACGTGCTGGCTGCGCTGCAGGTTGACCTGAGCGCCGACCTGCGGTTTGCCGAGGGCTGGGTGGTGGTCACTTCCGGGCGGCTGCTGGCCTGCGCGGCGGGCAGCACGCAATGGCAGTCGTGGCCGCTCGGCAGCGGGCGCTCCCTGCAACTCCAGGACCACGGCGGCGTAGGCGCCCTGTCGCTGCACGACGCGGATGCGCGGCTGGCCTTGTGGCGTTTCACGCTGGCCCACCATGCTCAGGCGCTGCGCCTGGTGCAGCGCTTTGAAGACCAGAGCGCCCGGGCGGTGGGTGGCACGCTGCATGGCAGCCTGGACGCCCAGGCCGATGAACCCGCCTGCCCCACCTGCCACACGCCGCTGCCGCCCGATACCGATGAATGCCCGGCCTGCGCCCGCGCGCAGCCACCGCAAACATCTACCTGGGTGCTGCTGCGCCTGTGGCGCTTTGCGCGGCCCTACCGCAACCAGCTGGCCGCCGGTTTTGCGCTGACGCTGGCGTCCACCGCCGCCACCCTGGTGCCGCCGTACCTCACCATCCCGCTGATGGACGACATCCTGATCCCGTTTCAGAACGGCAAGCAGATCGAGCCGGGGCTGGTGCTGCTGTACCTGAGCGGCCTGCTGCTGTCGGCCCTGGCGGCCTGGGGGCTCTCGTGGGCGCGCACTTATATATTGGCGCTGGTGTCCGAACGCATTGGCGCCGACCTGCGGACCACCACGTATGAGCACCTGCTGCGCCTGTCGCTCGACTACTTTGGCGGCAAGCGCACGGGCGACCTGATGGCACGCATTGGTTCCGAGACCGACCGGATCAACGTGTTCCTGTCGCTGCACGCGCTGGACTTCGTGACCGACGTGCTCATGATCATGATGACGGCGGCCATTCTCTTTTCCATCAACCCGTGGCTGGCGCTGGTCACTCTGGTGCCGCTGCCGTTCATCGGCTGGATGATCCACACCGTGCGCGACCGCCTGCGCACCGGGTTCGAGAAGATCGACCGGGTGTGGTCGGAGGTGACCAATGTGCTGGCGGACACCATTCCGGGTATCCGCGTGGTGAAGGCTTTTGCCCAGGAAAAGCGCGAAGCCCAGCGCTTTCGCGACGCCAACCAGCACAACCTGGAAGTCAATGACAAGCTCAACAAGACCTGGAGCCTGTTCACCCCCACCGTTTCGCTGCTGACCGAAATCGGTCTGCTGGTGGTGTGGGCGTTCGGCATCTGGCTGGTATCGCAGAGCCAGATCACCGTGGGTGTGCTCACGGCGTTCATCGCTTACATCGGCCGGTTCTACGGGCGGCTCGATTCCATGAGCCGCATCGTCTCGGTCACGCAGAAGGCCGCCGCGGGAGCCAAGCGCATCTTCGACATCCTGGACCACGTCAGCAACGTGCCCGACCCGGCCCAGCCAGTGAAGGTGGACAAGGTGCAGGGAGCCATCACCATGCAGGGCGTGGGTTTCCGCTATGGCAGCCGCGCCGTGATCAAGGATCTGAATCTGAACATCCGTCCGGGCGAGATGATTGGCCTGGTGGGCCATAGCGGCTCGGGCAAGAGCACGCTGGTCAATCTGATCAGCCGTTTTTATGACGTGAGCGACGGCTCCATCCAGGTCGATGGCATCGACATCCGCCGTTTTGCCGTGGCCGACTACCGCCGCCACATCGGCCTGGTGTTGCAGGAGCCGTTTCTGTTCTTCGGCACCATTGCCGAGAACATTGCCTACGGCAAGCCCGAAGCCACCCGCGAGGAAATCGTGGCTGCCGCCCGTGCTGCCCATGCCCATGAATTCATCCTGCGCCTGCCGCACGGCTACGACTCGCTGGTGGGCGAGCGCGGCCAAGGGCTGTCGGGCGGCGAGCGCCAGCGCATCAGCATTGCGCGTGCGCTGCTGATCGACCCGCGCATCCTGATCCTGGATGAAGCCACCTCGGCGGTGGACACCGAGACCGAAAAGGAAATCCAGAAGGCGCTGGACAACCTGGTGCAAGGCCGCACCACCATCGCCATTGCCCACCGCCTGTCCACCCTGCGCAAGGCCGACCGCCTCGTGGTGATGGACCGCGGCGAGGTGGTCGAGGTCGGCCCGCACGACGAGTTGATGGAAAAGCAGGGAGCCTACTGGCGCCTGTACGAGGCGCAGGCGCGCCGCGCCGAGGAAGACGCCCAGGCAGCAGGTGTCATCATCGACAGCAGCCTTCTGCATCCAGCCCACCCCGCTGGCCAATCCTGATCTCCTGAATCTTCGGTTCGCCCCCATTCGCCATGTCCACAGCCACGTCTACCCCTTCGCCTCGCCACCCGGTGGCCGTCCAGATGGCGCGCAATGCCCATGGACGGCTGGTACTTGTGATGGCCGACGGCTCGCGCCACGAAGGGGTCACGCCAGTCCGCGCGTTTCCGATTGCGGCGCCGGCCGAAGGGCTGTCGCTCATCGGCCAGGATGGGCACGAGCTGCTGTGGCTCGACCATCTCGATCAGCTGCCCGCTGACGCGCGTCAGCTGGTGGAAGAAGAGCTGCAGGTGCGCGAGTTTGTGCCCACTATCGAGAAAATCGTTGCGGTATCGAGCTTCTCGACCCCCAGCACATGGGACGTGGAGACCGACCGGGGGCCGGCCCGCTTGGTACTGAAGGCTGAGGAAGACATTCGCCGGCTGGGCGGGCGCACACGCCTGCTGATTGCCGGAGGCGACGGTGTGCAATTTCGCATTGCCGACACCACTGCGCTGGACCGGCAGTCGCGCCGGATCCTGGAACGCTTTCTCTGAGCTGCTGACCGCAGGAGCGCCACCGCAGGCGATCCGGGCGGTGGTGGATTGAAGGCCCTGCCGCAGGCGCGCCCCAAGGTAGGGTGTCGCTGCCTGCTTCAATAGCCCTGTGCTTGCGCCGACCTCGCCGGCGTGCGGCAACCTCATTGCTGGCTGATGATGGATCGCGGCACGTACGTCCAGTCCGAGGCCTTTCCAATGTGTGAACCGCTCTAGGCCTTGTCCTACAGGTTCTCCGACCCCGCCGTCGCAGCTTTGGTCAGGCCGCGCCCCAGTGAAAAGGTAAGTGAAAACCCTTAATTTCGGTCGATCCCTCAAAAAGACCTAAATTTCCCCTTCTTTTTGCCGTAATGAATGTACGACGACGGCGTAAAGCCGTCAGAACACACTCAACTTCCGGGCCATTGTCATGCAACTGCCACCTGTCGACCGATCGCCGAGTTGGCGTCCTCAGGGCGCTGATTTGTATTCCACTGGCGCCTCTGGCGCCCCTGCGGTGCGCCCCATCAATGCGCCCAACCCTGTCGAGTCCATGGACCGGATGGGGGAGGGGGCCATCGTGAAGGCGCCCGACAAGCCCTCCGCCCCGGACTCTCCCAACCGGGACTGGACCGCAGTGAAAAAGCAGGAAACGGTAGAAGAGCCCCCTGAACCGCCTAAGGAGCCCATCTACAAGCAGCTGCTGGAACTCATCCAGTCGATGTGGCGCGCCAGCGGAACTGCTGTGGAGGTGGCCCAGGACATCAACAAGATGACGATGCAGGAGCGCCTGGCCCAGCAGGTCAAGAACGAACCCCTCACGTATTCCGACCCGAAGATCAAGCGCACTGGTGGTCTGTAAGCGGTCCTGCGCGACCGGAATCTGCGCTTTGGGTAGAGGGTTCGACACACCGTACTGCTGTGTCGGCGCAAGCTCCTTCACACGGTTGGTGTGATGCCCCCTCTTTACCTCTTCTTCGCGCGGCGTCAATGTCGTCGCTACAAGCGGCACTTTTATCCGTTACTGCACCGCGCTGTCAGGGTTGTGCGCCGCCGCCTTGCTGCGCTCGCGTTCAGCCCGGTATTTCGCGGCAAAGGCGCGGACTTCCTCATACGACACGTACTGGTCGTGATTCGTGTCCGCATCGTCAAACGCTGCGGACAGCCGCGGAAACAGTAGCACCTCGCTCCGGCTGAGCCGGCCATCCCCATTGATGTCCAGCATGCGGAAATCGCGCATCGCCTTGACCTCGCCTTTGGAGGGGCTGGAGCTGTACTCAGGGGGTTGAGCCGGCTCTGGCCCTGAAGTCTGCGCCCACGCAGGGACCAGCAGGGCCGCGGCCCACAGGACCATCGGATAGAAGAGAAATCTTGGCAATGTCAGCTCCTGTTGCAGGCGTGCATGGTTGCACAGGCCTGCACTGGCAGGGCGACTTGCAACCGCCTTTTGCAGCCTTCACCTCTGGATTGCAAGGCTTTGCAATTCTTTTCGGGCCGCGGCGCCAGCGCCAGATTGCAAAGGTGCAACCGCGTGCAGGGCTGATGCAGCGCAAAGGTCAGACCTTTCCAGGATCAGGCACGTTGGATATCCCGCTGCTTACATGCCCTGCTGGCACATGCCGCGCGGCGGATGTGACGTGGCCTGTCTGGTCATCGAAAAAGAAGTCGGGCTCGAACTCCCTCAGGAAGGGCCCTTTTTCCAGGCCCCCGAGAAACATCGCCTCATCCACGCTGATGCCCCAGTCGAGCAGCGTGCGAATGGCGCGTTCGTGTGCGGGTGCGCTGCGGGCCGTGACCAGCGCCGTGCGCACGCGCATGGTGTGCGAGGCGTGCGCGCCCTGCTGCAGACGGTGCAGTGCCGCCAGCAGTGGCTTGAACGGGCCGCCCGCCAGCGGCATAAGGGCCTTGTCGACTTCGTTTTCCTGAAACGCTGGCAGGCCCGCCTCCTGGTACACCCTCTCGGCTTCGTCGGAGAAGAGCACGGCGTCGCCGTCAAAGGCAATGCGCACTTCGTTCGGAAAGCGGTCGCCTGCGGGCGTGGAGTCCGTCATCACGCGGGCGGCGGGGAAGCCGATCGACAGCGCCTGCCGCACATCGGCCTCGTTGGCAGACAGGAACAAATGCGCACCCAGGGGTCGCAGGTAGGCAAACGGATCACGCCCGCGTGTGAACACGCCGCGCTCCACCCGCATGCCGGCGGCCTGGGCCGATGCAAACACGCGCATACCGCTGGCCGGGTCGTTGCGCGACAGCATCACCACCTCCACGCGCTGGGCATCGGGCGTATTGAAGGCCAGCAGCTTGCGCACCAGCGAAAACGCCACGCCCGCGCGGGCCGGCTGGTGCACCAGTGCGAGCTGGTGGCGCATGTACGCCTCTTCGTCGCCGGATTCGAAAAGCAGGTTTTCCTCTTCGAAATTGAACAGGGCCCGCGAGGAGATCGCGACCACCAGCTTGTCGTTAAGCGTCACTGCCATGGTGTCATCCGCAGGAAATCGTTGCCAGACCGCGCGGCCAGGCCGGCAATGAAAAGTGACATCGATACCGTCACTTCACGAACTGGTTGAGCTGGATGATGGGCAGCAGCACCGCCAGCACGATCAGCATCACGATGAGGCCCATGCTGACGATGAGCAGCGGCTCGAGGATCGTCGCCAGCTGCATGGCGCGGCGCTGGACCTCGGTGGAAAGCTGGCGGGCCGCACGCTGCAGCATCAGCGGCAGCTGCCCCGTCTGCTCGCCCAGGCGGGCAAACATCGACAGCAACCCCGGGAAGCGCTTTTTCTGCGCCAGGGCAGACGCCAGCGGAGCGCCCTCACGCACCAGCACCAGCGCGTCAAGGGCGTCGGCGCGCAGGGCGCGGTTGTTCAGCGTCTCGGCCGCTGCCTGCAGCGCCTTCAGAATGGGCACGCCCGCACCGGCCAGCATGGCCAGCGTGCCGGCAAACCGGGCCGCGTTGTAGCCGCGGGCCAGTTTGCCCACCAGCGGCAGGTTGAGCCAGGCGGCGTCAAAGCGTTCACGGAACGCGGGCATGGTCAGGGCCCAGCGCATGCCCGCGGCACCCAGTACCCCCACGATCAGCATGGCCCAGCCGTAGCTGCGCACCAGTGCGCTCAGGCCCAGCATGGCCGTGGTGAGAAAAGGCAGCGCGCGCTTGGTACCGGCGAATACGCTGGCCACCTGCGGCACCACGTAGCCCACCAGGAACAGCACGATCACAATGGCCACTACCGTGACGATGGCCGGGTACAGCGCCGCGCCCACCAGCTTGGCCTTGAGGGCCTGGCGCTCTTCCAGGTCGTCGGCCAGGCGCTCCAGCACCAGCCCGAGGTTGCCGCTGTGTTCGCCTGCGCCAATCACCGCGCAGTAGATGTCCGAAAACTCGCGCGGGTGTTGCGACAGTGCACGTGCAAAGGTCGAGCCCGCGTTGACCTCTGAGCGCAACGCCGCCACCAGGTTGCGCTGGCGTTCATCGTCGGCCTCGTCCGACAAAGCCGTGAGCGCGCGCTCGAGCGGCAGGCCCGACGACACCAGCCCGGCGATCTGCCGCGTCCAGATGGCCAGGCCCGTGGCGTTGAACACCGGCCGGGTGAAGAGCCGCTGGCCCAGGCTGGCACTGGTGCCGTCCATGGACCGCCCCGTCTGGACCGGTTCCACCGACAGCGGCACCAGCGCCTGCGCACGCAGCATGCTGCGCGCTGCCTTCGCAGTGTCGGCCTCCACAAGGCCCTTGCGGGTTTGGCCCTGGGCATCCAGGGCTTCAAAAGAAAAAGCGGGCATTCGTGCGGATGGTCAGTAGGGCTCGGATCGCAGGGCCGGGGGAATCGTCCGGGTCAGGGCTGGGCCCGTCGCAGCTTGCGATGGTATCTGCTCATCGTAGCCGCCCCTTCCTGCGGGACATCGTCAGGAGTCGGCGGCGGGTCGGCCTTCCCGGCTGGCCGATGGCGCGCGCGTTGCGTCATTCACTGGCCGGCCTCAAAGCTGCAGCCATGACGCAGGTCAAGGCGCATCGGCACCGCCTGCGCACAATGAAACATGGCCGCCGCTCGGGCTGCGGCGTTCGCTCACCAAAGGAGTCTGGAATGCTGAATGGCAAAGTGGCACTGGTAACGGGTGCATCGTCGGGGATCGGGCGCGCCATCGCGCTGGTGTGGGCGCGCGAGGGTGCCAAGGTCGTCGTGTCCGATGTGAATGTGGCCGAGGGCGAAGAAACTGCCTCCTTGGTCCGTGCGGCAGGCGGCGATGCAATTTTCGTCAAGGCCGACGTGGGCAACCCGGCCGACTGCGAAGCGCTGGTGCAGCACACCGTAGCGCACTATGGCCGGCTGGATGTGGCGTGCAACAACGCTGGCATCGGTGGCCCGCAGGCACCTACCGCCGATTACCCGCTTGATGGCTGGGCCCAGGTCATCAACATCAATCTGTCGGGCGTGTTCTACGGCATGAGGTACCAGATCGCCGCCATGCTCAAGAGCGGCGGTGGGTCCATCGTCAACATGGCGTCGATCCTGGGTGCTGTGGGATTCGCGGGCGCGCCCGCCTACACGGCAGCCAAGCATGGCGTGGTCGGGCTGACCAAGGCGGCAGCCATGGAATACAGCGCCCACGGGGTACGCGTGAACGCCGTTGGCCCGGCTTTCATTCATACGCCCATGATTGCCGGGCTGGAGCAGGACGCGGGCATCAACGCCATGCTGGTGGGTGCGCACCCCATCGGCCGGCTGGGCCAGCCCGAGGAGGTGGCCGAGCTGGTGGCCTGGCTCGTCTCTCCCAAAGCGTCGTTTGTCACAGGCGCCTACTACCCGGTCGATGGCGGTTATCTGGCGCGCTGACACTGGCCGCATGGCAGACGGAGCAGGCCCGGCGTTTCACCCCAGGCGGCAGCGTGGGCCCGCCAAGGCGCCTTGGGCTTTGGCTGCGCTGCCGTCAGGCTGCCGTGGCGTGCGCGCCCGCTGCCAGTTCGGCGTGTGCCTGCGCTGCAATGTCGAGCGAGCGCAGGCGCAGTGCCGGGTCGTACACGTCGCTCACCAGCATCAGTTCGTCGGCCCCCGTGGCCTCGATGAGCCGCGCCATGCCGTCGCGCACCGTGTCTGGTCCGCCGATCACGGCTGCAGCCAGAAAGTCGCTGATCGCCGCCCGTTCCTGCGGTTGCAGGCGGGCATTGAAGTGCTCGACCGGGGGCAGCAAGCGCCGCCGGTCGCCCGTCAGGATGCCCAGCACGCGCTGGTGCGTGCTGCTGGCCAGGTACTCGGCCTCTTCGTCCGTGGGGGCGGCAATCAGCGGCACACCGATCGCCACATAGGGCCGCGGCCATGCGGCCGACGGACGGTACAGGCTGCGGTAGAGCGCCAGCGCCTGGTGCAGCATTCGCGGTGCAAAGTGCGAAGCAAACGCGTAGGGCAGGCCGCGCTCGGCGGCCAGCTGGGCCGAGAACAGGCTGGAACCCAGTAGCCAGATGGGCACGTTGGTGCCTGCACCGGGCATGGCAATCAGGCGCTGGCCAGGCTCGGCCGGTGCCAGCAGGCGCTGCAGCTCGGCCACATCCTGTGGAAAGTCATCGGCAGTCTCCACCCGGCTGCGGCGCAGCGCGCGCATGGTGGCGGGGTCAGTGCCCGGCGCGCGGCCCAGGCCCAGGTCGATACG
This sequence comes from Acidovorax sp. BL-A-41-H1, assembly GCF_051942715.1. Taxonomy (NCBI): domain Bacteria; kingdom Pseudomonadati; phylum Pseudomonadota; class Betaproteobacteria; order Burkholderiales; family Comamonadaceae; genus Acidovorax; species Acidovorax sp. BL-A-41-H1. The sequence continues at coordinate 192,080 of NZ_JBPVJQ010000006.1, forward strand.
CCCGGGATGCAGCTCGGCCAGCGTGCCAAAGGCCTCGGCCACCACCAGCGGCGCGTGGTTGGGCAGCATCACGCCGCCCGAGCCCACGCGGATGCGCGATGTTCCGCCAGCAATGTGGCCTATCAGCACAGCAGTGGCCGAGCTGGCAATGCCCGCCATGTTGTGGTGCTCGGCCAGCCAGTAGCGGGCAAAGCCCAGCCGCTCGGCGTGCTGCGCAGTGCGCAGGGCGATCTGCAGGGCGTCAGCCACCGTACCGCCTTCGCGGACGGCCACCAGATCAAGCATGGAAAGGGAAGTGCGGGGGGCAGAAGCGGTCATGGGTGCATTGTCCTGCGGCCTGCAGATCGCTGCACTGTGCCGTGTAAAAGCTGGCAGTGCAAAAAGGGTCGGCTTCATGCACGCACCTCGCCTGTGAAAGCCTCGCCATTTTTTGTTGGTCAAACCCGAAAAGGGCGAACAGAATGTTTCCATTGGTTGCGCATCTTCGGAATGGCGGCTCCGTGGCCGCCCGGGGCGTAACCCTACAAGGATCACGCATGGGTTTTTTCAGCCGGCTGTTCAAGATCAGGGAGCAGGACCCCACCAGTCCCGACACGACCTGGGCGATGGAAGACAACGGCAGCGAACTGGTGCTCGACGCCGAGTACGCCACGATGCTGATGACCGAGCTGGACATCGACGCCGCCATTGCCGGCCACGAGAGCTATCGCGTGCGGTTGCACGACATGGTGTCCGGCCGCTCGGCAGAAGTCATGCGGCCCGAGCGCATCTGCCATGACGACCGGTGTGACCTGGGCCGGTGGCTGTACGGCACGGGCAAGGTGCGGCTGGGGCACTTCCCTGCGTTTGACATGCTGGTGGCGCGCCACCGGTACTTTCACGAGCAGGCCGCCGATGTGGTCATGGCGTTCCAGTCTGGCGACCAGCAGCGCGCGGCGCAGTTGCTCAACAGCAGCTGCAGGCATGCCTCCAATCAGGTGCTGCTGTTGCTCAAGGAGCTCAAGCGCGGGCTGGGGCGGTAGGGCTCGGCCTTTCGGCAGTTGCATGGGCCACGGCGGCCATGGAGCCGATACACATGATCAGCGCCCAGAGGCCGCTTTTTCAGTAACTTCGCCCATCCTTGTACATCGCGTGCTGCCGCCGGTTCAGCGTGGCGGCTTCGCCCAGACGCCCCATGGCGGCGCCGGCATGGGCGTGGGTGATGGCCATGCCCAGGCCGTCGGCGGCGTCGGTGCCTGGCAGGCCGGGCAACTGCAGCAGGCGGCGCACCATCTCCTGCACCTGACTCTTGGCGGCGCGGCCGTGGCCGACCACAGCTTTTTTCATCTGCAGGGCGGTGTATTCGGCCACGGGCAGGTTGCTGGCCACCAGGGCAGTGATGCACGCGCCGCGGGCCTGGCCCAGCAGCAGGGTGGACTGGGGGTTGACGTTGACGAACACGATCTCGACCGAGGCCACGTCGGGCTCGTAGCGCGCAGCCACCTCAGTGATGCCGTCGAACAAAATCTTCAGCCGCCCGGGCAGGTCGCCCAGGGCCAGCGTGGTGGTGCGGATGGTGCCGCTGGCCACGTAGCTGAGCCTGTGGCCGTCCATGTCCACCACGCCAAAGCCGGTGGTCTGCAGGCCCGGGTCGATTCCAAGGATGCGCATTGCTATTATATTGATAGCTGTCAGGGTAAATAAAACCAGGACGTGAAGCTGTTTTGACTATAAACCGAAGTACCAGCGCACCGAATGGAAGAACACCGGTGCCGCAAAGCACAGCGCGTCCACCCTGTCCAGCAGCCCGCCCGCACCCGTGACCGACATGCCCTGCATGCCCCAACTGGTGATGCCCCGGTCGCGCTTCAAAGCCTTCATCACCAGATGCCCCAGACTGCCCGCCAGGCAAGCCAGTAGCGCCATGCCCAGCGCCTGCCCGGGCTTGAACGGCGTGATGAACGTGAGCAGTGTGCCGGCCAGCCCGCCTGCAGCCACGCCCGCCAGCCAGCTGACCCACTGAAAGCTCTGGCTCACGTTGGGCGCCACGGGCTTGTGCGGAAAGCGCCGGCCCAGCAGGTGTTGCACCACCATGCAGGTCTGCACCACAAACACCAGAAAGAACACCAGAAAAGCGCCCTTGTCGCGATAGCCCGGAAAGTCGAGCAGCAGCAGCGCGGGTACGTGGCTCATGCCATACACGCAGACCATGATGCCCCACTGCAGCTTGGCGTTGCGCTCCAGAAACCGCTCGGGGTCATTGGCCAGCGCGCTCACCACGGGCAGCGCCAGAAACACGTACACGGGGATGAACACCGTGAACAGGTCGAACATCTTGCTGCCCACGATCCAGAACTGCAGCGGCAGCACCACAAAGAACGCGAGCACCAGGCTGCGGTGGTCGCCGCGCCGTGTGGGCGAGAGCGTGATGAACTCGCGCAGCGCAAAAAACGCCACGATGGCAAAGAGCACCGTGGCCACCGTGTCGCCCAGCACCCAGCCCACCCAGAACACCGTGGCCATGCCCCAGGAGGTCTTGAGCAGCCCCCAGAAGCGCCGCGCCTCCAGCGCATCGGCCTCTGCCTCCGGATCGTCGCGCGGATGCTCGCGCAGCGTGCGCACGAAGGCCCACGTGGTGACGATGGACAGGATGCCGAACACCACCACAAACAGTGCGCCCACCTGCTGGGCCGCGGTCAGGCCGCGCAAGAAGGTATTCATGGCGCTGCCCGATCTGCAACGCGGTGCTGTGGCGCGATGTGCCGCGTCGCGAAATGGCCAGGGGCGTGACGATGCCGCAGCGTGGATGGATGGTGCATGTCAGATGTCCCTCAGCGCCAGCACCGCGGCCCGCGCACGGTCGAGAAAAGGCCGGCGCTCCTCGCCACGCTCCAGCGCAATCGGTGCGCCAAACGTTACCGAGCAAAGTATGGGCACGGGCACCACTTCGCCCTTGGGCATCACCCGCTGCACGTTGTTGATCCACGCTGGCACCAGCACCACCTGCGGAAACATCTGCGCCAGCTTGAACAAGCCCGACTTGAACGGCTGCGGCTCATCGCCATGGCCGCGCGTGCCTTCCGGAAAGATCACGATGGAGTCGCCGCTTTCCAGCGCCTGCACCAGCGGCGCCAGCGGATCGGTAGAGGGCAGGGCGGCGCGCAGCTCCTCGGGCGTGGGCGCGCGCGGTGGTGCCTCGGGTGAGGGGTCGGGCCCGCCCGCCATGGCGGTGTCGGCATCGGCCCCGCCACGGGCCATGGCGTCCACCACGCCCACTGATTCAGACGGTGCGGCCGGGGCGGGGCGGGCTGGTGTGGCCTGCCGGTCCACATACACGGCGTTGAACACAGCCGTGGTGATCCACTGGCGAAACGGCGTCTTGGTCCAGTAATCCTTGGCCGCAATGGGCCGGGTGATGGTGCGCAGCTCTTCCGGCAGCGCCGCCCAGATCAGCACCATGTCGGCATGGCTCTGGTGGTTGGCAAAGTAGATGCGCTGCTCGGCCTTGGGCGGGCAGCCATACCAGCGCGCCTGGGAGCCCGTGAGAAACCGCACGATCCCCAGCAGGAGGAAACTCATCAACTTGGCAAGCATGGCGGGGATGATACGGGGCGGCTCGCCTGGCAGCCGGATCACTGTGCCCAGATGCGATACGCCCAGAAAGCCTCTTCGCCGACGATGCCTTCATACAGCGCCTGCGGGGCGTAGCCGGTCATGCGGCGCGTGACGCGGCAAAGGTGCGATTGGTCCGAGAAACCCGCGCCCGCCGCTACATCCGCCCACTTCACGTGGCCTTGGGCTGCATCGGCAGCAATGGTGTCGAAGAACGCCTGCTCGGCCTTGCCAAAACCGCGCAGCTCTCGCATGGGCAGTCCTGCCCAGCGCTTGATGCGGCGCTCCAGCTGGCGCAGGCTGCGGCCCGGGGCCGACATGGCGGCGCGTTGCGCCAGGTGCAAGGCCCAGTCGCCGTAGCGCTCCGCGTGCAGCGCCTGCGTGGGGCGGCAGGCCTGCCAGAGCGGTTCCAGAAACGCCTCCAGACATTCAATGCGCGCGGCGTCATCGGTCTGGAATTGCACGGCGTTGCACATCGCTATCCAGTCGGGCGGCAGCACGGTCTGCGCATCCACCAGACGGTCGGTCAGGGTCTCGGGTTCCAGGCCTGTCAGCAGATGCAGGGCGTCTGGCATGAACATCACCATCATGGCGTGGGTGGGTGCCGCGCAATAGCTGCTGCTGGGCCGGGTGTGGGGGCCTGCCAGCACCCATCGGCCGGGGTAGGCCTCGCGCGGGCTTTGCAGGCCGGGCATGGTGTCGGGGCGGTCCGCCACCATCGCCTCGCTACCTCCCTGAAACCACCAGCTCAGGCTGCACAGCGGCGTGGCCGGGAACCGGTTGATGCGCTGTTCATCACCCAGCCTGTAGCCAACCGTGCTGCGCACCATGGCGCCACGCAGGCACGCTGACAGGTTGGCGCGCGGCAGCCACAGCTGACCCGAGGGAATCAGGCCCGGCGGGTGTCTTGGAGACGGTGGGACCAGGGTTGCCATGGGGCGCGAGTGTAGGTCAGTGGTGATGTCGGATTCGTTCAATACCTGGGTCGCTGCTGCACTGCACCATACCCGTCATGAATAACGCCGCTCCCACCACCGCGACCCCGTCCACATCGGCCTTGCCCTCCCCGGCACCGCTTGCGGCAGCGCTGCACCCGCAGCCTGGTGGCCCGTCCAGCCGCTGGTGGGGTCTTCCCCTGCTCCGGGAGATGCGGGCCGACTACCTGGGCTTCGTCACCCGCCTGCAGCGCGAGCACGGTGATCTCACCCGCATGCGCCTGGGCAACGAGGATGCCTGGGATCTCATGTCCCCTGACCTCGTACGCGAGGCGTTGGTCACCCATGCCCATCACCTGATTCGCTGGGAGCGTGGTATCGCGGTGTTCGAGCAGGTGTTCGGCCAGAGCGTGCTGGTGACCGAGGGCGACACGTGGCAGCGCCAGCGCCGCATGCTGATGCCCGCGTTTACGCCCAAGCGCGTGGCGGGCTACGCGCAGCTCATGACCGATGCCGCGCGCACCGCGCTCGATGCCGCTGTTCCGTCGGGCCAGCGCGAAGCCCTGGTGCCGATCGACACGCTTTGGACCGATGTGGCCATGGACGTGATCCTGCGGACGCTGTTCAGCGAGTCAGCCCAGGCCGATGCGCGTGACGCAGCCTGGGCGACCCAGACGCTGTCCGAAACCGCATTCCGGGAAATGTTCATGCCGTTCACCTTGCCCGACTGGCTTCCCCTGCCAGGCAAGGCGGCCAAGCGGCGGGCGCTGCAGGCGCTCAAGGGGCTGGTGCGGCGCCGCACCGATGCGCGCAGGCGCGAGGCGCTGGACGCCGCGGGCGCTCCACCGCGCACCGACCTGCTGCACATGCTTCTGGCGCTGCGCGACGAGGCCACTGGCGAGCCGCTGTCGCCGCAAGAGGTGTTCGACCAGTGCATCGTCAGCTTCCAGGCCGGGCATGAGACCAGCGCTACCACGCTGCTGTGGTGGAGCCGCCTGATGGCCGAGCACCCCGACGCGGCGCAGCGCGCGCAGGCCGAGGTGGATGCCGCACTGTCACCCGGCCAAAACCCGGGGCCCGAATACTTGACCCGGTTGCCCTATCTGACAGCCACACTCAAGGAGGCACTGCGCGTGTACCCTCCCATTGCCGCGCTGATGACGCGGCGCACCACCGCGCCCATTACGCTCGGCGGCGTGGCCGTGCCACAGGGCGCCATGTTGCGGATCACGCCCTGGGTGCTGCACCGCGACGAACGCTGGTTTGCGCAGGCAGACCAGTTCGTCCCCGAGCGCTTCATGGATGGCGCTGCGGACATTCCCAAGGCTGCGTGGATTCCCTTTGGCATTGGCCCGCGGGTCTGCATCGGGCAGCACTTTGCGATGCTGGAGATGACCCTGCTGGCGGCCATGTTGCTGCAGCGGTATCGGCTCAGGCTGCCGGAGGGGGCCGCACCGTGTGCGCCCAAGCTGCATGTGACCTTGCGGCCGGAAGCGCCGATGAATCTATGGCTGCTCCGGCGCTGACCAGGTAACCAACGTACCTGCTGGGTAAGGTCAGCCTGGGTGTGCGCCGCCACCGTAGCCCGAGTCGGTCAGGGAAGCGCCGCCGAATCCATCCGCCCCAGAATCGTCCGCGTCCGCCCCGCCAGATACGCCGACCCTGGCATCTTCTCGAACCGCTTGGGCGCAGGCAGCATCACCGCCAGACGCGCGGCCTCCGCGGGGGCCAGCTTGCTGGCGCTCTTGCGAAAGTAGTGCTGGGCGGCGGCCTCGGCGCCGAACACGCCCTGGCCCCACTCGACGTTGTTCAGGTAGATCTCCAGGATGCGCTCCTTGCTCAGCAGCTTTTCCAGCGCCAGCGTGAGCACGAATTCCTGGCCCTTGCGCAGCAGGGTGCGCTCGCCCGAGAGCAGCAGGTTTTTGGCCAGTTGCTGGGTGATGGTGGAGCCGCCGCGGATCTTGGGTTCACGCGCGGGGCGGTCGGGCGCGCGGGCCTGGGCGCGGCTGGCCAGGGCTTCGGCCTTGGCGTTGCGTTCCCAGGCCTTTTCGATGGCGTTCCAGTCCACGCCCTCGTGGTTCACAAAGCCGTCGTCTTCCGACGCGATCACGGCGCGCTTGAGGTGGTCGGAGATCTGGGCGTAGGGCACCCACTGCTGGCGCCATGGAACGCGGCCCGTGGTGGAGATGAGCGACCACGCCTCCGAGCGCTGGAACGTGGTGGATTCGGGGTCGATGGCCGCCATGGCGGCGATGCGCAGCACAAAAAAGAGCTGCAGGGCGACCAGTGCGAAGAGCACCATGCCCAGCCAGCGCAGTACGGCTTTCATCGCAGTGTCGGTCCTGGAGTCTGGCGTTGGTTACGAACTGGCATGACCTTGCGGCATCGTGCTGGCCGAACTTGTCGAAGCCTTGCGCGGCGCTTGAGCAAGCTCAGCGTCAACGGTTCAAGGGGTGCGTGCCAATCCATGATGGCTCAAGCGGCCTGCTGCATTTCACGCAGCACTTGCGTCGATGGCGGGCGCACGCCACGCCACAGGGCAAAGGCTTCGGCGGCCTGTTCCACCAGCATGCCCAGGCCGTCGCGGGGCGTGGCGCCGTGGCGTTGGGCCCAGTCCAGAAAGCCTTGAGCCGCGGGGCCGTACATCATGTCGTAGGCAAGGCTGCCGGGCCGCAGCACGCAGGCGGGCACGGGCACATCGCCCCCGGCCAAGCTGCTTGCGGTGGCGTTGATGATCACATCGAAATCGGTCTGGAGTCCAGGCAAATCAATGGCTGATAGCTCTGCTTTTTGTAGCGCAGCCAGTGCGCTGTGCGAGGCGGCCAGGGCCTGTGCCCTGGCCACGGTGCGGTTGGCAATGGTGATATGCCGTACACCCGCATGCAGCAGCGGGCCCAGCACCCCGGCGGCTGCGCCGCCCGCGCCCACCAGCAACACGCGCGCGCCCTGCAGGCTCACGCCCGCATTGCGCGTGATGTCGGCCACCAGGCCCAGGCCGTCGGTGTTATCGGCGTGGATGCTGCCGTCGGGTTGGAAGACCAGCGTGTTGGCGGCGCCTGCGAGGTGCACGCCTTCGCTGCACTGCGAGGCCAGCGCCGGCACTTCGAGCTTGAACGGCACCGTGACGTTGCAGCCGCGTCCGCCCTCGGCAGCAAACGCGCGCACGCCCTCGGCAAAGCCGTCCAGCGGGATCAGGCGGCGTTCGTATCGGATGTGCTGGCCGGTCAGTTCGGCAAAGCGGGCGTGGATGGCGGGCGAGCGGCTGTGGGCCACCGGGTTGCCCATCACGCAGTAGAGGTCGGCAGGGGTCGTCGTCATACGGGTTGGGGCGTTGTGCAGCGGGGGCGCAGGGCGGCGGCAATCGGCATCAAGAGACAAGGCATGGGCTGCAACTGCGCGGCGCGCACGTGGCAGGCCGGGGCACTAGCGGACGCTGGTCTCCAGCGTCTGGTCGCGGGTGAACTTGAAGCGCGCCACCATCGCAATCTGGTCGGCCTTCTTGCGCATTTCGGTGTCAAACGCGCCAAACGGGCCGGCGGCGCGGGCAATGGCTTCGGCGCGGCGGTCGAGTGTGGGATTGCCTGAGCCCTGGACCACTTCGGTGGCGAGCACGCGGCCGTCGTGGTTGACGGTGACGATCATGGTCAGCTCGCCATAGAGTTTCTTGCCGCCCTTTTCCGGGAAGTTTTCGGTGCCCTTGTCCTCGACCTTGCGGCGCAGTGCGTCGTAGTAGATGGCGTAAGACTCTTCCCGCGTGGCGGGGCTGATGTAGCGCTTCTTGGGGCGGGAGTTCTCTTCGTTGATGCGCTTTTCGATCTCGGCCAGCAGCTTGACGAGCTGGCGGCGCTTTTCCTGCTCGGACAACTGTTCGGCGCTCTGGCTGTGTTTGCGCGGATCGGGTTCGGGCATGGTGGCCAGCTGCTTGCGCAGCTGGGCCAGCAGCTGGGCCTGCTGTTCCTGCATGGCGTCGAGCTTGCGCTGCTGCTCTTCGAAGTCGTCGCCGATGGCGGTGAGGGCGGAATACGGCAGCGGGCTGGTGGCACGGCCCTTGGCGGCATCGCCGCCGCCGGCCAGATTGGACTGCGCAATGGCCTGGGCCTTCTCGGGGCGCTCGTTGGATTTGGCATTGACCAGAATCACTTCGAGCGGCGTGTCCTGGAACACGCGGTTGAAGCCCTCGGGGTCGATGAAACGCACCGAGATCACCGCCGCATGCAAGGCGGCCGACACCAGCAGCGCCACCTGCAGGGTGCTGAACGTGCGGAGAAAAGCGGGCAGTTTCATTGAAGGCGGCGTACGTGGAGCGGGCGGGTTCTTCAGGGTGGCAGATTATCCCCGCCGCAGGGCTTCAGCTGCCAGCGGCAGGTGCAACGGCGGTGTCGGCGTCGGACATGTCCACCGCGATGGCAATCGGCCCGGCCACGGCTTCTTCGTCTTCGCCCTCGTCCCCCACCGGGCCATCGTCGCTGGTGTCGGCTGGGTCGTCCAGCCGCTCGATCACGGTGCCGTGGATGTCCAGGGTGATCTCGTCCACCTCGCCCAGCTTCACCTTGAGGCGCGCGCCGCGCGGCAGGTTTTGTGCGCCCAGCACGGGGAACACCAGCGGAATGTCGTCGGCCCGCACCAGAAAGCTGCCGCCCGGGCCTTCCTTGAAGACGGTGGCATTCAGTTCGGTAATGCCGTTCTGCTCCACATATTTCAGCGTCCAGAAGCGCTCCATGCCCGCCTGGTAGCCGTTGTAGGCGCTGTACGCCGTGTCGAAGCTGCTGATGATCGAAAACAGGTCCGCATCCTTGGGCTTGAACGGCGCAGCCAGCGCCGCCGTGGCGCCGTGGCGCGCGCAGGCAATGATCTGCCACTGGTTGACCAGATCGGTGTAGCGGCGCAGGGGCGAGGTTGCCCACGAGTAGGCTTTGACGCCAATGCCCGCGTGCGGCAACGCCTTGGTGCCCATGCGCACCTTCACGCCGGGCGCCATGCTGGCCTGACTGCGGTAGATGCCGGGCACGCCCAGCTCGGCCATCCAGCTGCCCCAGGTGCTGTTGGCGACGATCATGGCTTCAGCCACGATCAGGTCGAGCGGCGCGCCGCGCTGGCGCACGCTGATCTGCACCTGCTCGTTGCCCGTGGGCTCGGCGCCGTCGTTGCCCACCAGGCGGAAGTTGTAGTCCGGCCGGTTGAAGTTCTCGGGCTTGCCGCGCACCACTTCGCGGCGGGCCTTGAGCTCTTTGGCCAAGCGGTGCAAAAATGATAGCTGCGGGCGCAGATCGGACAGGCGCTGCGGGTCGTTTTGGTGCTCAAACGCGGGGTTCGAGAGCCATTCTTCCGTCACCACGCTGTCGAGCTGGTCATGGCGCAGGTTGGCGGCCACATGCACGCGCTCCAGCTTCGTCTCGGAGCTTTTGAACTCCAGCGTGGCTTCGTCGATGGTGACGTACAGCGACACGGCCGGGTTGGCGCGGCCTTCATCCAGTGTGTACGTTTGCACCACATCGTCGGGCAGCATGGTGATCTTGTAACCCGGCATGTACACCGTGGACAGGCGCGCGCGGCCCAGCTGGTCGATGGCGCTGCCCGGCTGGATGGCCAGGCCCGGCGCGGCGATGTGGATGCCCAGCACCACGGTGCCGGTGCCCAGGCCCTGCACCGACAGCGCGTCGTCGATTTCGGTGGTCTGCGAATCGTCGATGGAGTACGCCTGCGCGGTGGACAGCGGCAGCTCATCGGCGATGACCGGGGCCGTGAGTGCCGGGAAGCCCGTGCCCTTGGGGAAGTTGTCGAACAGAAAGCGCTTCCAGTGGAACTGGTAGCTGGAGTCGATGGCCCCCGCCTTTTGCAACAAATCGAGCGGCGCGGTGTGCGTGGCGCGGCTGGCCTCGACCACGGCCTTGTATTCGGGCGCGTTCTTGTCGGGCTTGAACAGGATCTTGTAAAGCTGGTCGCGGACGGGCTGGGGGCATTCGCCCCGGCCCAGGGCGGCGGCCCACTCGTCGATCTGCGCGAGGACGGCCTTTTTCTTCTCTATGGCGGCCAGCGCCTGCTGCAGGATCTCGGCCGACGCCTTCCTGAACCGGCCCTTGCCAGCACGGCGGAAGTAGTGCGGCGCGTCGTACAGGCGAAACAGTGCACCGGCCTGCTGTGCCAGCGTGGCATTCTCCGAAAAATAGTCGCGTGCGAGGTCGGCAAAGCCGAACTCGTCTTCAGGAGCGAACTCCCAGGCCAGGTCCAGCTCGATGGATTCGGCCACGGCCTGCGCCTGGGCCATGAAATCGGCCGGGGCGGGCTTTTCAAACTTGAGGAGGATGTTGGCCGCCTTGGCCTTGACCCGTTTGCCCGAATCGAGCTCGATCTGGGCGGATGTGTCGGCTTCAGACAGGATACGTCCGGCCATGAACTTGCCGGCTTCTTCAAACAATGCGTGCATGGCGAGGATTGTCCCATGGGCGCCAGCGCCCCCCGGGGGCGACTGGCTGGGTCTGTGCCCGGCGCCAGCACCTATGATGGCCGGCTTTCGGCACGCGGGCGGCGAAGTCGCCCGGTTTGTACCCCTCCTTCCCCTTGCGCCCCTACCTGCCCTCCACGACCGCGGACACGGTCCTCAGGCAGCCGCCTGCTTTTGTCGCCCTGGTGGCAGCGGTGGCGGTGGCGTTGCCGTTCCTGTTTGCGTTCACCGACGCGCCGACGGCCAATTTCTGGCCCGTGGTGGCGTCGTGGGTGTGCGTGGCAGCGCTGCTGCTGGTGGCAGCTTTCTGGCCCGCAGGGCACCGGTTCTGGGTACAAGCGCTGGCCCGCGGGCTCGTAGCGGCCGCGGTGGTGTCTGCGGGCGTTGGTCTGGTCCAGTATTTCGCGGGAGATGTAGGGATTTCGCCGTGGATCTATGGTTCCACGCCCGGGCAGGCGATTGGCAACCTGCGCCAGCGCAACCAGCAGGCCACGCTGATGGGCCTGGGCGCGTGGGCGCTGCTTTGGTCGCTGCAGCAGTGGCGGTCGGCGCGTGCAGCAGAGGTTTCAGGCGATGAAAACCCTGGCGTTGCGCCAACCCCTTGCCTGCCGGCGCTGGCGCTGCCCTTTGCGCTGATGGCGTGCATGGCGGTGGGGGCCGCCGCCACGGCGTCGCGCACCGGCGCGCTACAGTGGCTGATGCTCCCGCTGTTGCTGTGGCTGTGGCACCGCTGGCGCGCACGGGCCGCGCTGGGCCTGGCGCTGGCAGGGTTGTGCGTGTTCGTCGCGGCCGCCCTGGTGCTGCCCGAGCTGCTGTGGAGATGGCATGGCGTGCAGGCGGACGCCCTGTTCGAGCGGTTTGCCGGCGATGTGCAGGCGTGCAATGGCCGCACGGCCTTGTGGACCAACACCCTCACGCTCATTGCCCAGAAGCCCTGGCTGGGCTGGGGCTGGGGCGAGCTGGGCTACGCGCACTATGTGACCCTTTTTCCCGACACCCGCTTTTGCGCGCTGCTGGACAACGCCCATAACCTGCCGCTGCACCTGGCAGTAGAGCTGGGGCTGCCCACCGCCGTGGCGCTGCTCGCCTGCGCGGGGGGCTTGTGCCTGGCTGCTTCGCTCTGGCGTGAACGGAATCCCGCCAGGCAACTGGCCTGGGGCGTGCTGGCCATCGTGGGGCTGCACAGCCTGCTGGAGTACCCGCTGTGGTACGGGCCGTTTCAGCTGGTGTGCCTGCTGTCGGTGGCGCTGCTGGCGGTTCGCCCCGGCAAAAGGCCTGGCCCGGATGCTGGCGCAGGTTTTCGCACAGTGCCCGCACTGGCAGCTGCCCTGGTGCTGGCCGTGTGCGCCGTGGCCGCGTGGGATTACCACCGCGTGAGCCAGCTCTACAAGCCCGCGGCCGAACGTTCGCCCGCACACCGGCTGGACCCGCAGTCGAGCGTGCCTGGCGCGCTGCTGTTCAACAGCCAGCGCGAATTTGCAGTGCTCACCACCACCCCGCTCACGCCCGAAAGTGCGGCGCGCGTACACGCGCTGGCGCGGCGGGTGCTGCACTATTCGCCTGAGCCCCGGGTGATACAGCTTCTGATCGACAGCGCAGCGCTGCTGGGGTACGACGACGAGGTGGCCTTTCACACCGAGCGCTACCGGCGTGCCTACCCGGAGGATTTCGAGCGCTGGCGTGCAGGGCCCGCCGCGGTTTCGGCAGCCGCATCGCGTTAACCGGTGAGCTGCCCCGTCGGCCCGGGCGCTCAGGCCAGCCGCAGGAACCGGGCCACAGCGGGCAGGTGGTCGGCAAACGCCAGCAGCGCGTGCTCGCCCCCTTCCAGCAGCGTGACCTGCGCCGCGGGGTAGCGGGCGGTCATTTCGCGCCAGTCCAGCACTTCGTCACCCTTGGCGATGATGGCCATTTCGGGTGCGGCGGGTGGGCGGGCGGCCATGTCCAGTACCTGCAGCTCGCCGATGTATTCGGGCAGGAAGAAAAAGCGCTCGGCCGGGTCATGCCAGCTGGTCTGCTCGCCGATGTAGCGGGCCAGATCGCGCGCCGGGTGCACGGCAGGGTTGAGCATGACGCTGGGGCAGGCCATCTGCTGCGCCACCCAGCTGGCATAAAACCCGCCCAGCGACGAGCCCACTACCGCCATGGATGCGCGCGGCCATTGCGCAATGCCCTGCGCCACCATCGCCATGGCGGCCCGGGGCGAGGGCGGCAGCTGTGGCGCCCAGAAGGTGACTTGCGGATGGCGCTGTTGCACATACGTCGCCATTTGCCGGGCCTTGGCCGACTGGGGGGACGAACGGAAGCCGTGCAAGTACAGCAGGTGCGTGGTGGAACAGGTCATGGGTGGCAGACGGGGCGGACGGGGCAGAGGCAGCAGGGCAGGGGAATCACTTGCTGGACACGTGCTGGCGCGGGCATAAGATGGCAGCCACGGACGCCGCACTGTGCGGCGCTTCGATCCGGCCTCGCACTGCACCGCACCATGACTGATTTTGCCCCGCTTTCCACGGCCAGACGCTGGGCTCTGGGTGCCGCAGACAAGCCGCCCGCTTCGGTCGGCCGGTTCGAATTGAAAAAGCTGCTGGGCCGCGGCGGGCAGGCCACGGTGTGGCTGGCGCAAGACCCGCGCCTGCAGCGCGAGGTGGCCATCAAGCTGATGCGCCCGGTGGATGAACAGGATGCCTCCGTCATCGAGCAGTGGCTGCGCGAGGCACGGCATGTCAGCCGCCTGGCCCACCCGTTCATCGTGCCGGTGTTCGAGGCCGATGTGCAGGGTGCGCAGCCCTACATCGTGTTCGAGTACGTGCCCGGCAAGACGCTGGCCGAGCACCTGGCGCAGCAGGGCCGCTGTACGCCGCACGATGCGGTGGCGCTGATGGTGGATGTGTTGGACGGCCTGCAGGCCGCGCACCAGGCGGGCATTGTGCACCGCGACCTCAAGCCGTCGAACATCATGATCGATGCCCAGCGCCACGCGCGGGTGATGGACTTCGGCATGGCCGCGCCGGTGCATGACGCACCCGACCCGCAGCGCACTGGCGGCACCCCGGCCTACCTGGCGCCCGAGGCCGCGGAGGGCGAGGCGCCCACGCCGGCGATGGACGTGTACTCGGCCGCGCTGGTGCTGGTCGAAATGCTTTCTGGCCGGCCGCTCATCCATCAAAAGGACGCCTGGCAGGCCCTGTACCGCGTGGCCAACGAGCCGCTGCAATTGCCCGATGACCTGGGCGCAGGCGTGGACGACAACCTGCGCGCCATCCTGCAACGCGCCATGGCCCGCGACCCGGCCCAGCGTTATCCGGCTGCAGGGGATTTTCGGGATGCGTTGCGCGCCTGGGCGGCGCCCGTGAGCGCCCCCACGGCCGCCAGCAATGCCACGCTGGATTTCCTGCTGCGGCGCATGCGCCACAAGAGCGACTTTCCGGCGCTGTCGGACTCGGTGGCCCGCATACAGCGCGTGGCGGATTCGGAAGACGACAGCATCAGCGATCTCACGCACGAGATCCTCAAGGACGTGGCGCTGACCAACAAGCTGCTACGCCTGGTCAACAGCGTGCATTACGCCCATGCTGCGCGCGGCACCATCAGCACGGTATCGCGCGCCGTGAGCCTGGTGGGCTTCAATGCTGTGCGCAACATGGCGCTGAGCCTGGTTTTGCTGGACCACATGCAGGACAAAGCCGTGGCAAGCCAGATGCGCGAGGAATTCCTGCGCGCCATGATGGCCGGGTCGGTGGCCTCCGAGCTGTGCGGGCCGGGGCAGGGCGCAGAGGAGGCGTTTATCGGCGCCATGTTCCAGAACCTGGGTCGCATGCTGTGCGAGTTCTACTTTCCGGAAGAGGCGCGCCAGGTGCGCAGCATGGTGGCGTCTGGCCGGGTCGAAGGCGGTGAAGAGTCGGCAGCGCAGCAGGTGCTGGGGCTCGGTTTTGAAGACCTGGGCGTTGGCGTGGCCCGGGTGTGGGGGCTGCCAGACAGCCTGCAGCGCTGCATGCGCAAACCCCTGGGCTCGCCCAGCCAGCGCGGGCCCGAACACGGTGCCGAGCGACTTCGCTGGGTGGCCATGGCGGGCAACGAGGTGGCGTCGGCGCTGCTTGCAGCGCCGCCTGCACAGCTGGAAGCCAGCCTGGAACAGATCGGCACGCGGTATGCCCGCACGCTGGACCTGCCTGCCCCGGACATCGCTGAAGCAACCCTGCGCGCCCGCCGCAAGCTGGTGGCACTGGCCGAGGCGCTGGATTTGCACGTGGCGCCCGACACGCCCGCGGCGCGGCTGCTCAAGCTGCCTCCAGCAGCTGGTGAGACGTCCGCGCCGGACGACGCGCTCACGCCGCATGAACTGCGCGCCGGTGGCGGTGATCCGGTGCCGGTGGTGCTGGCGTCGCAGGCCGGTGGCGATGTGTCTGTGGCACAGGTCAACGAAGTGCTGGCCGCGGGGATCCAGGACATCACCAACGCCATGGTCGAGACCTTTCAGCTCAATGATGTGCTGCGCATGATCCTGGAGACGATGTTCCGTGCCCTGGGCTTTCGGCGGATGGTTTTTTGCCTGCGCGAGGCGCGGACCGACATGCTGACCGGACGTTTTGGCCTGGGCGACGGCAGCGAAGCCGCTGCACGGGCCCTGCGGGTACCGCTGAACGCGCAGGGCGACCTGTTTGCAGCCGTGTGCCTGCGCGGGGCAGACACCCTGATCAACGACGCCACCGAGCCGCGCATGCAGGCCCGACTGCCGCAGTGGTACCGCTCGGGTCTAAATGCCCCGTCGTTCCTTTTGCTTCCGCTGCAGCTCAAGGGCCAGACCTTTGCACTTATCTACGCAGACCAGGCCACGCCCGGAGGGATTGTGGTGGATGACAAGGCGCTGGGCCTGCTGCGTACCCTGCGCAACCAGGCGGTGATGGCGTTTCGCCAGGCGGGCTGATCCCGCGCTGGCGGTGCCAAGTGGCTTCTTTCCCTTGCCATCACCGGCTGGCGCGGATAATCGCATCATGGCTGTTGTTTTCGAAAAACCCACGTTCGCCCAGCGCTTCATGCCGCTGTTCAGGGGTTTTGATCTTCCCCTTCTGACTGTTGTCTTGTTGCTGGCAGGTGCGGGGCTGCTGGGCATGTACTCGGCGGGCTTTGACCACGGCACACGTTTTGTGGACCACGGGCGCAACATGCTGATCGCGGGCGCCATCCTGTTCATGGTGTCGCAGGTGCCGCCCCAGAAGATCATGCAGTTTGCCGTGCCCCTGTACGTGTGTGGGGTGGCCTTGCTGGTGGCGGTGGCGCTGTTAGGCATCACCAAGAAAGGTGCCACGCGATGGATCAATGTCGGCATCGTGATCCAGCCCAGCGAGATCCTGAAGATCGCCATGCCGCTGATGCTGGCCTGGTGGTTCCAGAAGCGCGAGGGCGCGCTGAGGCCGCTTGACTTTGCGGCTGCCGGGGTGCTGCTGGCCATTCCGGTGGGCCTCATCATGAAGCAGCCCGATCTGGGCACATCGCTGCTGGTGCTGGCGGCAGGGCTGTCGGTGATCTACTTTGCCGGCCTGCCCTGGAAGCTGGTGCTGCCCCCGGTGCTCATCGGGGGCCTGGGCATCTTCACGCTGGTGCTGCTGGGCGATCAGCTGTGCGCCGATGGCGTGCGCTGGTCGGTGCTGCACGACTACCAGCAGCAGCGCATCTGTACCTTGCTGGACCCGACACGCGATCCGCTGGGCAAGGGGTTCCACATCATTCAGGGGATGATCGCCATTGGCTCGGGTGGCCTGTGGGGCAAGGGTTTCATGGCGGGCACGCAAACCCACCTGGAGTTCATCCCCGAGCGCACCACCGACTTCATCTTCGCAGCGTTTTCCGAAGAGTTCGGCCTGGCAGGCAACGTGTTTCTGCTGGTGTGCTTCCTGCTGCTGGTGTGGCGGGGCCTGGCCATCGCGGCGGGCGCCACCACGCTGTTTGGCCGGCTCATGGCGGGTGCGGTGTCGATGATCTTCTTCACTTATGCGTTCGTGAACATGGGCATGGTCAGCGGGATCTTGCCGGTGGTGGGGGTGCCACTGCCCTTCATCAGCTACGGCGGCACCGCCATGGTCACCCTGGGGCTGGCGCTGGGCATCCTGATGTCGGTGGCGCGCGCCCAGCGGCAGGATCCCAAGGACCCGTTGCCCGCGCCCTACGCCACGGTGGCCTGAATGGGGCCGCCCGTGCGGCGGGGCTACGCCCTTGCGCCGCGCCGGACTTGCATGGCGGCCTAAAATGGCCGCATGACTTTTCGCTCCAACACCGCCGCGCCCCAGCGCGCGGCCACCAGCCAGCGCATCGACGTTGCGCGGGAACTGCTGCTCACCCCTTTCGGCCTGGATGAAACCCATCTGGCCCGCGCACTGGCCGAGATCCGCACGCACCAGGTGGACGACGCGGACCTGTACTTCCAGTACACGCGCAGCGAAGGCTGGAGCCTGGAGGAGGGCATCGTCAAGACGGGCTCGTTCAGCATCGACCAGGGCGTGGGCGTGCGTGCCGTCAGTGGCGAGAAAACCGCCTTTGCGTATTCGGATGACATCTCCGAGGCATCGCTGCTTGATGCCGCGCGCACTGTACGGTCGATTTCGGCTGCCGCGCAGGGCGGTAAAGCACGTGTAGCTCCTAAAAAAATAGCGGCCGGCCGCAGCCTGTATGCGGGCGTCGATCCCATCGGCTCGATGGACAGCACGGCCAAGGTGGCCTTGCTCGAACGGCTGGAGCAGCGCGCCCGCGCCAAGGACCCGCGCGTGGCGCAGGTCATGGCGGGACTGGCCAGCGAATACGACGTGGTTCTGGTGGCCCGTGCCGACGGCACACTGGCAGCCGATGTGCGCCCGCTGGTGCGCCTGTCGGTCACGGTGATCGCCGAGCAGAACGGTCGCCGCGAGATGGGCTCTGCCGCCGGCGGTGGCCGCTTTGGCCTGGCCTATTTCGACGACGAGCAGATGGGCAAGTACGTGGACGAGGCGGTGAACGCTGCGCTCGTCAACCTCGAATCACGCCCAGCTCCGGCTGGCGAGATGACGGTGGTGCTGGGGTCAGGCTGGCCCGGCATCCTGCTGCACGAGGCCATTGGACACGGGCTGGAAGGGGACTTCAACCGCAAGGGCTCCAGCGCATTCAGCGGCCGCATCGGCCAGCGCGTGGCGGCCAAGGGCGTGACGGTGCTGGACGACGGCACCATTGCCGACCGCCGCGGCTCGCTCAACGTGGACGACGAGGGCAACGCCAGCCAGCGCAATGTGCTGATCGAAGACGGCATCTTGAAGGGCTACATCCAGGATTCGCTCAACGCCCGCCTGATGGGCGTGGCGCCCACCGGCAACGGCCGCCGCGAGAGCTATGCGCACATTCCCATGCCGCGCATGACCAACACCTACATGCTTGGTGGCGACAAGGACCCGCAAGAGATCATCGCCAGCATCAAGAAGGGCCTGTACGCCAGCAATTTCGGCGGCGGCCAGGTGGACATCACCTCGGGCAAGTTCGTGTTCTCCGCCAGCGAAGCCTACTGGGTCGAAAACGGCAAGATCCAGTACCCGGTCAAGGGCGCCACCATCATCGGCAGCGGCCCGGAATCGCTCAAGAAGGTGACCATGATCGGCAACGACATGCGCCTCGATAGCGGCGTGGGTACCTGCGGCAAGGAAGGCCAGAGTGTGCCCGTGGGCGTGGGCCAGCCCACGCTGCGGATCGAGGGGCTCACGGTCGGCGGCACGGCCTGACCCTGCCAGTCTGTCCCGGGGCTGGCTGTCGCCTGTGGCGCCACGCCGAGAGGCTTGCTGCGCGGCGGTGGTCACGGCCCCTTTGCGCGGTTTTGTAAGGTGATTGCGGCCACGCGGCTGTACTGCGGCGTGATCGGCAGCGCAAAATGTGGCCATGCCCGCCACGCGATCCAGCCAGCAGCTCACGCTCCAGTCGTTCGGGGAGATCAGCCGCTTTCTTCGCGAAGGGGTTGCCGATGAGGAGTCGCGCCAGCTGCGCGACAGCCTGGGCATGCTTTCCAACCATATCGACAATGCGGTGCGAATACGCCGCACCGGCACCGACACGGCCGCCATCACCGGCCGCGTGGTGGCGCTCTCGACCTGTGCCCGCGAACACCAGCTCTTTCTGACGGGTCTTGGGTCGGGCTGGCACGCCCTGTACGAGTTTGGTGCCTACCAGCGCGCATTGCGTGAACTGCGCACGGCCATTGCGCAATGGCTGGAGACGCTGGAACGCCGCAGCCCCCGGGAGCACGCTGCGTTCGACGCCTTTGAACTGCTGGCCTGGCGTACCCTGGGGGAGGCGCTTTTGCTCATCGACATGTATGAACACAGCAGCGATCCTCCGAGCGAACTGCCGTCCCCCGCCCGGCCTGGGAAGCGCACGAGCACGTTGGGCCGCGTGCTGGGCTGGCTGGGGCGCTTGCGCAAACCGAAGCGCTAACCGTTGGAAATTCGGGGGCCGGGCGCGCTTGCGGCCGCCCTGCAGCCGCGCTCACGGCGGTGACCTTGTTGCGGCTTTGCAACAAGTGCAACAGGGCCTGCCCAATCTTCCTGTGCTACATTGATTGCCATGCAAGTTCGCAGCGCGTTTTATTTTTGGTTTTTTATCTCAGTCCAAGGCGGATGAGAGGAAAACGCGCAAGCACACACAACCTCCCCATACCAACCGCCGACGCTGCAAAGCCCGGCGGTTTTTGTTTTTTCAGCCCTCCGTTTTTCTCTTTTTCCAACCATTCACAGACCACGAGGAAGCAACCATGACGGCCCAAGCCACCCCCTCCAGCGATGCCTGGTACCGCAGCGTCGAGAAAACCAGCCAGACCGACGACGAACGTATCAAGGACATCACCGTGTTGCCTCCTCCCGAGCATCTGATCCGCTTTTTCCCGATCGGCGGTACGCCGGTCGAAGGGCTGATCAAACAGACCCGCAAGACCATTCACGACATCATGGCCGGCGACGATGACCGCCTGCTGGTCGTCATCGGCCCGTGCTCCATCCACGACCCCGTGGCGGCGCTCGAATACGCCCGCAAGCTGCGCGTAGTGCGGGAGCAGTACAAGGACACGCTGGAGATCGTCATGCGCGTGTACTTCGAAAAGCCTCGCACCACCGTGGGCTGGAAGGGCCTCATCAACGACCCCTACCTGGATGAAACCTACCGCATCGACGAAGGCCTGCGCATTGCGCGCCAGCTGCTGATCGACATCAACCGCCTGGGCGTGCCCGCGGGCAGCGAGTTCCTGGACGTGATCTCGCCCCAGTACATCGGCGACCTCATCAGCTGGGGCGCCATCGGTGCGCGCACCACCGAAAGCCAGGTCCACCGCGAACTGGCGTCGGGCCTGTCTGCCCCCATCGGCTTCAAGAACGGTACCGACGGCAACATCCGCATCGCTACCGACGCCATCCAGTCGGCCAGCCGCGGCCACCACTTCCTGTCGGTGCACAAGAACGGGCAGGTCGCCATCGTCAACACCAACGGCAACAAGGACTGCCACGTCATCCTGCGCGGCGGCAAGGCGCCCAACTACGACGCGGCCAGCGTCGCCGCAGCCTGCAAGGACCTGGAAGCCGCCAAGCTGCCCGCCACGCTGATGGTGGACTGCAGCCACGCCAACAGCAGCAAGCAGCACGAAAAACAGCTCGATGTGGCGCGCGACATTGCCGGCCAGGTGGCTGCGGGCTCGCGCAGCATCTTCGGCCTGATGATCGAAAGCCACCTGACGGCAGGCGCGCAGAAGTTCTCGCCGGGCAAGGACCAGCCTGGCGCCCTCGAATACGGCAAGAGCATCACCGACGCCTGCCTGGGCTGGGACGATTCGCTGCAGGCGCTGGCCGACCTGTCGGCTTCTGTGGAAGCACGCCGCACCCGCTGAGGGTGCTGCTGCCAAGGTCTTAAACTGGAGTCATCACGGGCGCGCAGGTGCTCGCCCGGGGCTCCACAGAAAGGCACACCATGCACAGCCAAGTCTCCGTCCGCCTGGACGGCAACCAGGAATTTCGTTTTGATCTGGCCGGCGCCGAGGCCATGGGGCACGAAGAAGGCCGTCGCTGGCTGGACGACCAGTTCACCGCGCTCGACTGCGAACCCCTGCGCGCGAGCGGCAAGGTGCTGCTGGCCGACAAGGTGTTGACGGTGGCCCGCGCCGCCGGTGCGCCGCTGATGGCCGATGCCGATTGGTCGCGCAACTTTGCCCGCGCCGCCAGCGCCGCACTGGCCAAGGCCGTGGTGCGCGTGGACGTGCCGGGCATGGCCGTCACGTTCTGATCCTGCCCGGGCCTGGGCAGTCGCCCGACTGCAGCTGCTAACGGCGCGCCAGGCCCTTCCAAGCCCCTTCAGGCCTCTTTTTAAGTCAAAAAGGCCTGTGGCGCGCGATTCATATGCCCCGATAGCTATTAATTTTGTAGCGACTGCAGCAGCTTGTCGTGAATGCCACCGAACCCGCCGTTGCTCATGCACACGATGTGGTCGCCGGGGTGGGCGGCCTCGGTGACCTGGGCGACCAGGGTGGCGATGTTCGGCGCAGTGCGGGCCCGTTGGCCCGGCCCCACGCCCAGCGGCGCCAGCGCCTGGGCAGCATCCCAGTCCAGCCCGGCCGTGTGGCAAAACGCCAGGTCGGCAGGCTCCAGCGCCCAGGGCAGTTGCGATTTCATCGCGCCCAGCTTCATCGTGTTGCTGCGCGGCTCGAACACCGCCAGGATGCGTGCGCCACTGCCCAGGCTGCGCCGCAAACCGTCGAGCGTGGTGCGCAGGGCAGTGGGGTGGTGCGCAAAGTCGTCGTACACGGCAATGCCGCGCACGGTGCCCCGCAGCTCCATGCGGCGCTTGACGTTCTGGAACGATCCCAAAGCGGCGGCGGCCTGCGCGGGCGGCACGCCCACATGCTGTGCGGCAGCGATGGCGGCCAGTGCATTGAGCTGGTTGTGCACTCCTGTCAGGCTCCATTCCACGCGCGCGACGCGCTGGCCTTGGTGGAGCACGTCAAACGCATCGGGCGGGCCGTCTGCCGCAAAGTCGCTCACCGCGGCCCCGAAGCTGGTGGTTTCGCTCCAGCAGCCCACGTTCAGCACGCGGGCCAGGCTTTCCTCCAGCCCGTTGACGACCACACGCCCTGAGGGCGGCACGGTGCGCACCAGGTGGTGGAACTGCCGTTCGATGGCGGCCAGGTCATCAAAGATGTCGGCATGGTCGAACTCCAAGTTGTTGAGCACGGCGGTGCGCGGGCGGTAGTGCACGAACTTGCTGCGCTTGTCGAAGAAGGCGGTGTCGTACTCGTCGGCCTCGATGACGAAGAGCGGAGCAGAACCCTGCGGCGCGCTGGAAGGGTGGGGTCGTTTTGCTGCGCCCAGGCGGGCGGAGATACCGAAGTTCAGCGGCACCCCTCCGATCAGGAAGCCTGGCTGCAGGCCCGCGCTTTCCAGCACCCAGGCCAGCATCGAGGTCGTGGTGGTCTTGCCATGCGTGCCCGCCACCGCCAGCACATGCCGGCCCTGCAGCACATGTTCAGCCAGCCACTGCGGGCCGCTGGTGTAGGGCAGCCCGGCGTCCAGGATTGCTTCCATCAGGGGAAACTTGGGCTCCCCGCTGGGAAGCCGCGCACGGCTCACCACGTTGCCCACGACGAACATGTCGGGCTTGAGCGCCAGCTGCTCGACCCCGAAGCCCTCGATCAGGTCGATGCCCAGCGCGCGCAACTGGTCGCTCATGGGGGGGTAGACGCCAGCGTCGCAGCCCGTGACGGTATGGCCTGCCTCGCGTGCCAGCGCGGCGAGCCCGCCCATGAAGGTGCCGCAGATGCCCAGGATGTGTATATGCATGGGCGCAGATTCTACGTTTTTGGTCAAACTGGCCTGTAGCGCTTGTTGAATCTGCCTGTATAGCTATCGAAATGCTAGTACTGCATGGTGTAAGGGTGCTCCGCTTCATGCCCGGTTGCCCTGGCGCGCAGGCGGCCGGTGCGGCCGTGTGCATGCTGATTTGCCTAGCGCCTTCCGCAGCAACAGGCGTACCCGGGCCCGGGAGCCCGGCTACTGCCTGGGGTCAACCCGGAGTCCCGATCTGCGCCAGCGGCCACAATGGAGGTCTCACTGTTGTCGCGTTCACCTCCAACCCATGTCCACCCCCCTGATCGAAGAGATCGCCCACACGACCGCGCGGCTGGTGGTGGAAGAGGGGCTCGAATGGGGACCGGCCAAGCGCCGGGCCGTGCGCCAGCTGGGGTTGCCTGCCCGCACGCCCCTGCCCGACAACGATCTGGTGGAAGACGCGGTGCGTGAGTACATCGATCTTTTCTGTGCCGACACCCAGCCGCGGGAACTGCGTGCCCTACGGCAGCTGGCGCTGGTGTGGATGCAGCGGATGTCAGCGTTTCGCCCCCACCTGGCGGGCGCGGTGTGGCACGGCACCGCCACGCGCCTTTCCGATATCTATATCCAGCTGTTTTGCGATGACCCCAAGTCGGCCGAAATTGCGCTGATTGACCACAACGTCGATTACGAGCCCCGCACGGTGACCGGTTTTCGCGGTGAACCCGTCGAGGCGCTGAGCCTGGGTAGCAAATCGCCCGAGCTCAACGAAATGATCGGGGTCCACCTGATGGTGTATGACCTTGACGACCTGCGCGGGGCCTTGCGCCCGGATGCCAAGGGCCGTGCGCCCCGCGGCGATATCCCTGCCGTTCAGCGGCTGCTTCAGGAAAATATTGATCCATGACGTCTTCTGTGGAACCTGATCCCGTTTCTCGTGATTCCGCAGCGCCTTCGGCTACCCGCCGGCGCGCGTTGTACGCCGGTGTGGCCGGGCTCGCCGCTCTCGGTGGTGCAGGCTATGCGTGGTGGAAATACCAGCCGCACGCCATGGAGCCCGGCGCCGAGCAGGCCCTGTGGGGGCTGGAGTTCGACCGGCCCGAAGGCGGTTCGCTGGCCATGCAGTCACTGTCGGGCAAGCCCTTGTTGCTCAATTTCTGGGCGACGTGGTGCCCGCCTTGTGTGGAAGAGTTGCCCATGCTCAACGCCTTCTATCGCGACCACAAGGCCCGGGGCTGGCAGGTGGTGGGCCTGGCCATCGATCAGCCTTCGGCTGTGCGAAAGTTCCTCACGCGCATCCCGCTTGACTTTCCTGTCGGCATGGCGGGCCTGGGCGGTACCGATCTGAGCCGCACGCTGGGCAATCTCACCGGTGGGCTGCCGTTTACGGTGGTGCTGGGTGCCAACGGCCGCGTACTGCATCGTAAAATGGGGCAAATCACCGCTGACGACCTGCAGCAATGGGCCAAGCTGGGCTGACGCTCTTGCTTCATTCCTTTCCTGTTCTGTGATGTCGTTTGGTGGAGTTCGCGAAAATTCCCGCAGTTTGGAGTGGATAGGGTGAAATTGGAGTAAATTCGCGCCCTGTTCAGTTTTATAGCTGCTGGAGCTTCCATGGATCTGCGAAAACTCAAAACCCTGATCGACCTCGTCTCTGAATCGAACGTCTCCGAACTCGAAATCACGGAGGCCGAGGGCAAGGTCCGCATTGTCAAGAGCGGCGGCGCGGTGGTTCAGCAATACATGCCCGCCCCGGTACCTGCGCCCGCAGCGGCCCCCGCCGCAGCGCCCGTGGCCGAACTCCCGGCGCCTGCCGCTGCCGCACCCGCAGGCCATATCGTCAAGTCGCCCATGGTGGGCACCTTCTACCGTTCTTCCAGCCCCGGCGCCAAGGCGTTTGTCGAGGTGGGTAGCCAGGTGAAGGAAGGCGAGACGATCTGCATCATCGAAGCCATGAAGATCCTGAACGAAATCGAGGCCGACAAGTCCGGCACGGTGACGCGCATCCTGGGCGAAAACGGCCAGGCCGTGGAGTACGGACAACCGCTGTTCGTCATCGAGTAAGGCGCTCATGTTCAAAAAGATTCTTGTTGCGAATCGCGGAGAGATCGCTCTGCGGATTCAGCGCGCGTGCCGGGAGCTCGGGGTCAAGGCCGTGATGGTCTATTCCGAAGCCGACCGCGACGCCAAATACGTCAAGCTGGCAGAAGAAGCCGTGTGCATCGGGCCCGCCCCGTCGCCCCTGAGCTACCTCAACATGCCGGCCATCATCTCGGCCGCCGAGGTGACGGATGCCGAAGCCATCCACCCCGGTTACGGCTTCCTGAGCGAGAACGCCGACTTTGCCGAGCGCGTGGAAAAGAGCGGCTTCCAGTTCATCGGCCCCACGCCAGAGTCGATCCGCATCATGGGCGACAAGGTGTCGGCCAAGCAGGCCATGATACGCGCGGGCGTGCCGTGCGTGCCGGGCTCTGAGGGCGAGCTGCCCGATGACCCGGTACAGATCCGGCGCATTGCCAAGGCCGTGGGTTACCCCGTCATCATCAAGGCCGCAGGCGGCGGCGGTGGCCGCGGCATGCGCGTGGTGCACACCGAGGCAGCCCTGGTCAACGCCGTGCAGATGACCAAGGCCGAAGCGGGCGCTGCGTTTGGCAATCCGGCTGTGTACATGGAGAAGTTCCTCCAGAACCCGCGCCACATTGAAATCCAGATCATGGCCGACAAGCACCGCAATGCGGTGTACTTGGGCGAGCGCGACTGCTCCATGCAGCGCCGCCACCAGAAGGTCATCGAGGAAGCGCCGGCTCCGGGCATTCCGCGCAAGCTGATCGAGAAGATCGGCGAGCGTTGCGTGGCAGCCTGCAAGAAGATCGGCTACCGCGGCGCGGGTACGTTCGAGTTCCTGTACGAAAACGGCGAGTTCTACTTCATCGAGATGAACACCCGCGTGCAGGTGGAGCACCCCGTGACCGAAATGATCACCGGCGTGGACGTCGTGAAGACGCAGATCATGGTGGCGGCGGGTGAGAAGCTGCCTTTCACCCAGCGCCAGATCGAGATCCGCGGCCATGCCATCGAGTGCCGGGTGAACGCGGAAGACCCGTACAAGTTCGTCCCGTCACCAGGCCGGATCACCACCTGGCATCCACCGGGCGGCCCCGGCGTGCGTGTGGATTCGCATGCGTACACCAACTACTTCGTGCCGCCCAACTACGACTCGATGATTGGCAAGATCATCGTGCATGGCGATACGCGCGAGCAGGCGCTGGCGCGGATGCGCACGGCCTTGTCTGAAACGGTCATCGAAGGCATCAACACCAACGTTCCGCTGCACCGCGAGCTGATGGTGGATGCCAAGTTCATGGCTGGCGGCACCAACATCCACTACCTGGAAGAGTGGCTGTCGCAGCACAAGCGTTGAGCGAAGGGCCTGCGCCCGCGCTATCCCCTCATATGCTGGCATCTGGCAACGGATGCCAGCATTCATTTTTTTCTCCAGGAGTTGCTGCCATGTTTGAGCTGAGCCTGATGTGCCCCGAGGACCGGATCGAAGAAGTCAGCGACGCGCTGGACGCGCTGGATGCACTGAGCGTTTCGGTCGAGGATGCAGATGCGCAGACGGACGCCGAGCGGGCGCTGTTTGGCGAACCCGGCATGCCCCCGCCCAAAGATGGCTGGCAGCGCAGCCGGGTCGTGGCCCTGTTCCCGTCCGAAACCGCGGCCACCGAGGCCCGCACACTGCTGGTGGTGCAGGACTTCTTTGCCGGTTGCGAGGTGCTGGGAATGGCGCCGGTGGCCGAGCAGGACTGGGTGCGGCTCACGCAGTCGCAATTTGCGCCGGTTGATATCACGCCCGATTTCTGGATCGTGCCGACCTGGCACGAACTTCCGGCGCAGGCCGTGCGCAGCATCCGGCTGGACCCGGGACTCGCGTTCGGCACGGGCACCCACCCCACCACGCGCATGTGCCTGCGCTGGATTGCCCGGAACGGCGCCACGGCGCCGGGCAGCAACCCGCTGGGCCGGGTGCTGGATTACGGCTGCGGCTCGGGCATTCTGGCCATAGGCGCAGCCAAGTTTGGTGCGACTGATATCGATGCGGTGGACATTGACCCCGCGGCAGTGGAGTCGACCCTTCTGAACGCCCAGGCCAACGATGTGCAGCTGCGCGCCGGCCTCCCCGACAAGGCCTCCGGCGAGTACCAGACCGTGCTGGCCAACATCCTGGCGACCCCGCTGCGCGTGCTGGCTCCGCTGCTGTGCAACCACGTGGCGCCCGGCGGGTCGCTGGTGATGGCGGGCATCCTGGAGCGGCAGGCGGACGAGTTGAAGGCTGCCTATGCACCCTGGGTGGCCCTGGAGGTCGCTGACGCGGAAGACGGCTGGATCCTGATGACCGCCCGGCGGTGAACCTGGGCAAACCCGCCACGGGCGCGAACCACCGCGAACCTACAATGCCTCGCTGATGAGCCAGATTACCCGCTGCCCGGCCTGTGCCACCACGTTCAAGGTCGTGGCGGACCAGCTCCGCATTTCGGAGGGCTGGGTGCGTTGCGGTCAATGCAAGGAAGTGTTCGATGCATCGGCACACCTGCTGGCTTCCGCCGCGCCGCCGTTGCTGCCGGACGTTTCCATGGCGGACGTGCGCCCTCCGCCAGCGCCGGTGGTCCGCAAGCCTGTGGAGAAGGCGTGGGGTGCAGGCGCCGCGCCGTCCTCCGCTTCGGGTTTGGCATCGCGCGGTGCGCGCGACGGGGCCTCGCAGTCGCCATCGCCCTTGCCCGCACTGGAGCAGGACATCAAACAGACGGCGGCCGTGGCAGTGCCGGTTGTGCCCGCTGAAGGTGCCGGTCGGCCGGCCGGGCAAGGTCGTCCGCAGCCGGGTCGGGAGTCAGCAGTTCTCAGCGCACTGGATGCATTCGCCCCGGCCCATGCTGCGGCGCCGATGGATGTCCCGGAGCCCACAGTCCCTGCGTTTCTGGCTGCCTCGGCTACGCCGCCGAAAAGCACAGACCTGTCGCTGGAACCAGCCACGCCTTTTCGCTGGCGAGCAGAACGGCAGGGTCAGGGCACGCTGTCGTCCATGGCGGACTCTGGCATGCCTCGTGCGGGATCAATCGGGAGCCCCGCTGCGCCTGCTGCATCGACCGAGCCTCCCGAAGCTGCAGCCACGGAATTGCACACGCCGGCTTTTGGCGCGCCTGCAAGCGGGCCCGCACCGCTGGAACGCCGTGCGGATGCCGCGTTGACCTCGCCATGGTCGCCAGCGACGCCTTCCGCGTCCGGCGGCGGATACGAACTGCCCTCTGCTGACCTTCGGGACGCAGAGGAGGCAGACGGCCTTCCAGACCTGTCCCTGACGTCGCCTGCGAAATCGGGTGGCCTTGCAGCGGCGGACACCGACCAAGCCCCCTATCCACCACTCGAGTTGCCTGTTCGCACGCGCGCGTCGCAGGCCGACGCGGCACCGGTCCACCCCCTTGGCACGGCAGGCGGGCAGGATACGGGTCCATCATCGTCAGGTCTTGCCGAGGAGATCAAGGCTGTGCGGGAAGGCCCCAAGGGCCCGTCGCCCACGGATTCGGGTCCCAGCCCTGCTGGAACGCCTGCCGCCGAGCTGCCCGACATGGAAAGCTTGCCTGCACAGGTCGTCGAAGCTGCCAAGCGCTCGCAATACGACAGGGACAAGGAAGCGGAAGAGGAAGACAGGGACGAGGACGATGCACTGCCCGAGCCGGAGCCCGAGGTAAGCTTTGTCCGCGCGGCGCGGCGCAAGGCGTTTTGGCGGCGGCCACTGGTGCGTACGCTGCTGGTCTTGTTGTTGCTGGGGCTGCTGGCGGGGCTTGCCGCTCAGGTGGCTGTCCAGGAGCGCGACCGGATTGCCGCTACCGAGCCGCGTTTGCGTCCATGGCTGGTCATGCTTTGCGAGCCCATGGGCTGCGAGCTTGCGCCCCGACGCCAGATCGCCGATGTGGTGATCGACAGCTCTTCCTTCAACAAGGCGCGGGGAGACAGCTATTTGCTGAACCTCACCCTGAAGAACCAGGCGCCCATCCCGCTTGCCATGCCTGCAATGGAGCTGACCCTCACCGATGCCCAGGACCAGCCCGTGCTGCGACGCATCCTTTTGCCCAACGACATGGGCGCGCCTGCAGAAATGCCTGCGCGCGGGGAATGGGGCACGTCCGTATCGGTGGTGGTTACCACCGGGGGGGCGCGTGTGGCGGGTTACCGGCTGCTTGCGTTCTATCCCTGACCTCTTTCATTCATCCACCTGATTGCACCCCAAACTATGGCAGCCCTCATCTGCGGTTCTCTCGCGTTCGACACGATCATGACTTTTGAGGGCCGGTTTGCGGAGCAGATCCTGCCTGACCAGCTCCACATCCTGAACGTGTCGTTTCTGGTGCCATCGCTGCGGCGCGACTTTGGCGGATGCGCCGGCAACATCGCCTACAGCCTCAAGCTCCTCGGCGGAGAACCGCTGCCCATGGCCATGCTCGGCAGCGATGGTGGCGAGTACGTACAGCGCCTCGAAACGCTGGGCATCAGCACACGCCATGTGGGGCAGGTGGCCGACACGTACACCGCGCAGGCGATGATCATGACCGACCGTGACAACAACCAGATCACCGCATTTCACCCCGGGGCGATGATGCAGGCCCATGCGAACCGCATTGAGGGCGATCCCGGTGTCAAGGTCGGAATCATTTCGCCTGATGGCCGCGACGCGATGCTGGAGCATGCCGCGCAGTTCGTGGCGGCTGGGATTCCGTTCGTGTTCGATCCCGGTCAGGGCCTTCCCATGTTCAACGGGGAAGAATTGGGCCGTTTTGTCGAGCAGGCTTCCTGGGTCACGGTGAACGACTACGAGGGCAAGATGCTGTGCGACCGCACGGGCTGGTCGCTGGAAGAAATCTCGCGCAAGGTCGATGGGCTGGTGGTGACGCTGGGCGCGGAAGGCTGCGAAGTGTGGGTGCATGGCGCGCGAACGCATGTGCCGCCCGTGGCGCCTGCACAGGTAGTGGATCCGACTGGTTGTGGCGATGCCTGGCGTGGGGCACTGCTCTTCGGCCTCGAAAAGGGATGGCCTCTGGTGCGTTGTGCCGAGCTGGGAAACCGCGTCGGCGCATTGAAGATCGCGCAGCGCGGGCCGCAGAACTACACCCTCGACTTCGACCCTGCCTGATCCGCTTGCGCGTGCGCAGATCTGGTGCTGGGAACTGGTGGGAGCGCATGACTCGTTAGCGCTGCTGGCCGCGTGGCACGTCGATGCAGTGCCCAGGAGTTGGTTCGAAATAGTTCCTTCGGGCGCGGGCGGTTGGGCTGGTGAATTCCGCGTGTGCGCAATTGTTGGCTTGCACCGGGCTATGGCGGCATCCGCCAACGCGCTGTCGGCTTGCGTCCTGCCAACCGCCGCTGGCATCCCCCTTTGGCTCGTACTGCCGTCTCAAAGCCAGCGCGGTCGCGATCATCTTGCGGCCATAAAAAAACCCGGTACCAGGGTACCGGGTTTGAGCACGACGCGAACTCCAATCAGGGCTTGTTGCCCGTCGGGAATGGCCATGCTGCCTGGGGGTTGAGCGTGGTCTGTGCTGCGGGTGCTGCAGGAGCGGCCGCAGGGGCAGGGGCCTTGGGGGCCTTCTTGGCCGGAGCTGCCTTCTTGGCTGGGGCTGCCTTGGATGGGCTGGCCTTCTTTGCAGCAGCTGCCTTCTTGGCAGGAGCAGCCTTCTTCGCTGGCGCGGAGGCCTTCTTGGCTGGGGCCGTATTTTTTGCAGCTACGGCCTTCTTGGCGGGCGCAGCCTTCTTCGCAGGTGCAGCTGCCTTCTTGGCGGGTGCAGCCTTCTTTGCAGGTGCAGCTGCCTTATTGGCGGGCGCAGCCTTCTTTGCAGGTGCAGCTGCCTTCTTGGCGGGCGCAGCCTTCTTTGCAGGTGCAGCTGCCTTCTTGGCGGGTGCAGCCTTCTTCGCAGGTGCAGCTGCCTTCTTGGCGGGCGCAGCCTTCTTTGCAGGTGCAGCTGCCTTCTTAGCGGGCGCAGCCTTCTTTGCAGGTGCAGCTGCCTTCTTAGCGGGTGCAGTCTTCTTTGCAGGTGCAGCTGCCTTCTTGGCGGGTGCAGCCTTCTTCGCGGGTGTTGCCTTGCTAGCGGCGGTCTTTTTCGCAGTTGCCATCATGTTCTCCTTGGGTCAATTTGCAAAGAGCACTCCCTGTCTACAGTGGACAGACAGCGATCCATGGGGATGGATGAAATTCCATCCCCATGAACAGGGGACCACCCGGCTTCCGGCGCCATTCAGCGTCTTTTCATGTGGAAGGTGGGTGGAGAAATCCATGGTGGTGTGATGCAAGAAAGGCGCTAGTCCCAGGACAGCGCACCACCGGATTGATACTCGATGACCCGGGTCTCGAAGAAGTTGCGTTCCTTCTTCAGGTCAATCATTTCGCTCATCCACGGAAACGGATTTTCCTCGTTGGGGAAAAGTGTTTCCAGGCCAATCTGCGTGGCGCGACGATTGGCGATGTAGCGCAGGTATCCCTTGAACATGGAGGCATTCATGCCCAGCACGCCGCGGGGCATGGTGTCTTCCGCGTAGCGGTATTCCAGCTCGACGGCTTTGAGGAACAGCGCCTTGATCTCCGCTTTGAACTCTGCCGTCCACAGGTGCGGGTTCTCCAGCTTGAGCTGGTTGATGAGGTCGATACCGAAATTGCAGTGCATCGATTCGTCGCGCAGGATGTACTGGTACTGCTCTGCTGCGCCCGTCATCTTGTTCTGGCGGCCCAGGGCGAGGATCTGCGTGAAGCCGACGTAGAAGAACAGGCCTTCCATCAGGCAGGCAAAGACGATGAGCGACTTCAGCAGCGTCTGGTCTGTCTCGGGTGTGCCCGTGTTGAAGTTCGGGTCCATGATCGCTTCGATGAAAGGGATCAGGAACTCGTCCTTGTCGCGGATCGACTGGACTTCGTTGTACGCGTTGAAAATCTCGCTTTCGTCCAAGCCGAGTGATTCCACGATGTACTGGTACGCATGCGTGTGGATGGCTTCCTCGAACGCCTGGCGCAACAGAAACTGGCGGCACTCGGGCGCCGTGATGTGGCGGTAGGTACCCAGAACGATGTTGTTGGCCGCCAGCGAGTCAGCCGTCACGAAGAAGCCGAGGTTGCGCTTGATGATGCGACGCTCGTCATCGGTGAGACCGTTCGGGTCTTTCCACAGCGCGATGTCGCGCGTCATGTTGACCTCCTGCGGCATCCAGTGGTTTGCGCAGGTGGCCAGATATTTCTCCCATGCCCACTTGTACTTGAACGGAACCAGCTGGTTCACGTCGGTCTGGCCGTTGATGATGCGCTTGTCGGCAGCGTTCACACGGCGGTGTGCAGCAGCGGCCGTCGGGGCTGCAACTGCACTGGGTACCGGGGATGAGGCAGGCTGGAAAGCGAGGGGCGGCTGTCCCGCCAGGCGATCATTTTGCAGAGCGCCGTCCAGTTGATTTTGCGATGAGGGCTTGACTTCTTCGTCCCAGGTCAACATAGATTTTCCAGTGTTCGGATTATGAAAGCAGTGCTGCGAAAAGGAAAGCATCAAAGCGTTATCCAGCAACGTTTTTGTTGCTTCACAGCACATCGACGACGCCTCGGACAGGCCGAGGCGTCGCAAGGGATCAGGTTACTGGCATGCCTCGCAAGTGGGGTCATCGATGGCGCAGAACTTGATGTCGGTTGCGGGCAAAGCAACGGCCTGCGCAGCGGCTGCTGCAGCCGCTGCTTCCATGGCACTTGGCTGGGCCTTGGCAGGTGCCGCAGACATCGCTGCGCCTGAGTCGCTGCCCGACGAAACAGCGTTGAGCTGGCGCGTGTTCACGGTGCTCATCTCCACGTGCGTGGCGCTCTGCGTGCGCAGGTAGTACGTCGTCTTGAGGCCGCGGATCCACGCGAGCTTGTAGGTGTCGTCGAGCTTTTTGCCGGAGGCACCGGCCATGTAGATGTTCAGGCTCTGCGCCTGGTCGATCCACTTTTGACGACGCGAGGCGGCCTCGACCAGCCACTGTGCTTCGACTTCGAAGGCGGTGGAGTACAGCGCCTTGATGTCGGCCGGAACACGGTCGATCGGGTGCAGCGAACCCTTGAAGTGCTTGAGGTCCATGATCATCACGTCGTCCCACAGGCCCAGGCGCTTGAGGTCGCGCACCAGCCCGCCGTTGATCACCGTGAACTCGCCCGAGAGGTTGGACTTGACCGACAGGTTGCCGAACGAGGGTTCGATCGATGCATCGACGCCGATGATGTTGGAGATGGTGGCAGTGGGGGCAATAGCCACACAGTTGGAGTTGCGCATGCCGTCCTGCGCGATCTTCTTGCGCAGGGCGTCCCAGTCAAGGGTGGACGAGCGGTCCACTTCGACATACCCGCCACGGGCATCGGCCAGCATGTCCAGCGTGTCGAAAGGCAGGATGCCGCGGTCCCACAGCGAGCCCTTGTAGCTGGAGTACTTGCCGCGCTCACGGGCCAGTTCGGTCGAAGCCCAGTACGCGTAGTAGCAGATGGCTTCCATCGACTTGTCGGCAAATTCCACAGCCTCCTGCGATGCGTAAGGAATACGCAACTCGTACAGACTGTCCTGGAAGGCCATCACACCCAGCCCCACAGGACGGTGGCGCAGGTTGGAGTCACGCGCCTTCTTCACGGCGTAGTAGTTGATGTCGATGACGTTGTCGAGCATGCGCATGGCCACGGTGATGGTGCGCTTGAGCTTGTCGTGGTCGATCTGGCCGTCCTTGATGTGCTGCAGCAGGTTGACCGAGCCGAGGTTGCACACGGCGGTTTCGGTGTCGCTGGTGTTGAGCGTGATCTCGGTGCACAGGTTTGAAGAGTGCACTACGCCTGCATGCTGCTGGGGCGAGCGCACGTTGCAGGCATCCTTGAACGTGATCCAGGGGTGACCGGTCTCGAACAGCATGGTGAGCATCTTGCGCCACATGTCGGTGGCCTGCACCGTCTTGGATGGCTTGATCTCACCGCGGGCAGCTTTTTCTTCGTAGGCCACATAGGCCTTCTCGAAGTCAGCGCCGAACAGGTCGTGTAGGTCGGGCACGTTCGAGGGCGAGAACAGCGTCCATGTGCCCTTTTCCATCACGCGGCGCATGAACAGATCAGGGATCCAGTTGGCCGTGTTCATGTCGTGCGTACGGCGGCGGTCGTCGCCGGTGTTCTTGCGCAACTCCAGAAACTCTTCAATGTCCAGGTGCCAGGTTTCCAGGTAGGTGCAGACAGCGCCCTTGCGCTTGCCGCCCTGGTTCACGGCCACGGCGGTGTCGTTCACCACCTTGAGAAACGGCACCACGCCCTGCGATTCGCCGTTGGTCCCCTTGATGTGGCTGCCAAGGGCACGCACGCGCGTCCAGTCATTGCCCAGGCCGCCCGCGAATTTGGACAGCAGCGCGTTTTCCTTGATCGACTCATAGATGCCGTCCAGATCGTCGGGCACGGTGGTCAGGTAGCAGCTCGACAGCTGCGAACGCAGGGTGCCGCTGTTGAAAAGGGTGGGTGTGCTCGACATGAAGTCGAAGGACGACAGGACTTCGTAGAACTCGATCGCGCGGGCTTCGCGGTCGACCTCGTTCAGCGCCAGGCCCATAGCCACGCGCATGAAGAATGCCTGGGGCAGCTCGATGCGTGTCTTCTTGACGTGCAGGAAGTAGCGGTCATACAGGGTCTGCAGGCCGAGGTAATCGAACTTCAGGTCGCGGTCGGCCTTGAGCGCTGCGCCCAGGCGCTGCAGGTCGTACTGTTGCAGGCGCTCGTCCAGCAGGTCGTTTTCC
Source organism: Acidovorax sp. BL-A-41-H1 (assembly GCF_051942715.1). Lineage (NCBI taxonomy): Bacteria > Pseudomonadati > Pseudomonadota > Betaproteobacteria > Burkholderiales > Comamonadaceae > Acidovorax > Acidovorax sp. BL-A-41-H1. Next base: position 226,666 of record NZ_JBPVJQ010000006.1, read on the forward strand.
ACGCCCTTCTGAATGAATTGCGGGAAGTAATCCAGGTAAGCCTGGCCCATATCGGCCTGGGCCACGTCGCGGCCGATCACTTCGCGCACGATCGTGTGCAGCAGCAGGCGCGCGGTGGCGTAGGTGTAGTCGGGATCTTTCTCGATCAGCGTGCGGGCGGCCAGGATGGAGGCCTTGTACACCTCGTCCATGGGGACGCCGTCGTACAGGTTGCGCATGGTTTCGGCAACGATGGGGTCGGCCTTGACGTCGGCGCCCAGGTTCACGCAGGCAGATTCGATCAGGCTTTGCAGACGGTTCAGGTCCAGCGCGACGCGCTCGCCGCGGTCCAGCACGTGTAGCAGAGGGGCGGGTGCGGCGGGGGACTGCTGTTCGGACTGGCGTGCGCGCTCCTGGGTGCGGCGCTCGCGGTACAGCACATAGGCGCGTGCGATCTCGTGGTGGCCGCCACGCATCAAGCCCAGTTCCACCTGGTCCTGCACGTCTTCAATATGGAAGGTGCCGCCGCCAGGACGCGAGCGCATCAGTGCGCGGGCGACGTTCTGGGTGAGGGTGTCCACCACCTCGCGAACGCTGGCCGATGCTGCGCCCTGGGTGCCATGCACCGCCAGAAACGCCTTCATCATGGCCACGGCGATCTTCTGGGGCTCAAACGGCACCACGGCGCCGTTGCGGCGAATGATCTGGTAGTTCGCGAAGGCTGGCGTGGCCGCAGGCGTTGAGCCTTGCGCGGTGGGCAGATGTGCCGTGTTTTCGTGCAATGGCGAAGGCGTGTTCATAGCAGCTTGCATGGGTTTCCTCTTCTGTGGGCTGTCTGGGGGGCGGGCCGCAGGGGCCGCCGGGGGATGGGGTGGGGCTTGAACTGCTGCACACTATATATGGTGTGCGGATGGTGTTCAAGACACTACCGGTAGTGTACCGCCCGAAACAGTGCCAAAAGATGAAACCGGCTGTAGAGGACCTGCAGGCGGTGCCGCGGGCGTGCCGCTTGCAGCCTTTGTGGATGCGGGGTTGACTCCCGATACCCGCGAAAAATAAGCCCTCGCCAAGGGTTTTGGCGCCGTGACCGGCGTCAAATCTGGACTCGGAAAAAGGGATGCCTCGGTAAATTATTTGCGGCTGATGCGTAACCGCGACGCGAATTCAGCTGGCGCTGGCGGGTGGTGTGCAGGTACCGGGGGAAAGCACCCTGCGGGCCAACCTGACAACCGCTTCAGTAGCGCCCAGTCAAAACCCTCTCCGGGGTCTTGCTTGCGCCCTGGTGCGATGTGCTCGTGTCCCGCGACGTATCCGATGGGGTAGCGTTGTGCAAGCGCATCGCACAGCCGCACCAGCGTGTCGTACTGCGGCCTTTCAAACAGCATGCCCTCCAGGCCTTCGAGCTCGATGCCGATGGAATCATCGTTGCACTGCGGGCGCCCCCGATAGCTGGAGGCCCCTGCGTGCCATGCGCGCCGGTCGCAGTCGACGAACTGCGTCACATGCCCACTGCGGTCGATGAAAAAGTGAGCAGACACTTCCAGTCCCCTGATGGTCTTGAAGTAGGGGTGGGAGTCCCAGTCCAGCGTGTTGGTGAAAAGCCTGCGCACGCCATCGCCACCAAATTCACCGGGTGGCAGGCTGATCGAATGCACAACGATCAGGTCGATGGTGGCGCCAGCGGGCCGCGGACCATGGTTGGGTGAATCAACCCGCGTCGCATCCGCGTACCAGCCACCGGCCCACCCGTCAGGGCCTGGCGCAAAGCCGTTATCCGACGTCGTCATTGGGATCCGGATCCCCTGGCAAAGCTATGTTCAGCCGGGCAATGCGGTAGCGGATCTGCCTCAGGCTGATGCCCAGGCGGGCTGCGGTCGCCGTGCGATTGAAATTTGCCTCCCGCAGCGCGCGCACCAGAATGTCACGCTCCTGCTGGTCGAGCCATGCCTGCAGGTCGCTGGGCAGAGCCACGGTGCTGCCTGCGCTGGGTTGTGGTGTGGCGTAGCCCGCCATCGAACCCGCGCCGGAAGCGTTTGCACCCGCTGCGGCAGCTGGCGTTGCCAGCCCTTGCGTGGCGGCCGAGGGCGCAAAACGAGGGGCGCTCCCCCCGTCGGCCGATGCGGATGGGCAGTCCACCTGCAGTTCGTCCCCATCACTGAGGGCCACGGCGCGGTGCAGCAGGTTTTCCAGTTCACGCACATTGCCGTTCAGGGGGTGGGCTGCTATTGCATCGAGCGCCCGCGTGGTGAGTGCCGGTGCCGGCATGCCCGAGTCCTGGGAAATGCGGGTGAGCAGGGCTGTGCACAGCGCAGGCAGATCCTCCCGCCGTTCTCGCAGCGGAGGGATCACGATCTCGATGACGTTCAATCGGTAGTACAAATCCTGCCGAAAGCGGCCTGACTGCACATCGGCCGCAAGGTCGCGGTGGGTGGCACTCACGATGCGCACATCCACCGTTTCTTCCTGGGTGGAGCCCAGCGGTCGCACACTGCGCTCCTGGATGGCCCTCAGCAGCTTGGACTGCATTGCCAGCGGAAGGTCGCCGATTTCATCGAGAAACAGTGTGCCGCCACGCGCAGCCTGAAAGTAGCCGTCGCGGTCCTGGGCCGCGCCGGTGTACGAGCCCTTGCGTGCGCCGAAGAATTCGGCTTCCAGCAGATTCTCGGGAATCGCGCCACAGTTGACCGCCACCAGCGGCCCGTCGGCGCGCTGGCTGCAGGCATGCAGGGCCTGGGCGACCAGTTCCTTGCCGGTGCCCGATTCGCCGTGGATCAGCACCGGCGCCATGCCCCGGGATACCTTGAGCACGCGCTGCTTGACGTTCTGCATGGCCTCGGATTCACCCACCAGCCGGTTCAGCGCGTGGGCGGTGCCTAGCACGTCCGGTCCGGTCGTTACGCCATTGCGGCTCTGGTTGCCGCCGCTGCGCAGCGCGCGGGGCGCAGGAACCCCGCCACTGCCCTGGATGGCAGAGGCCACCACGGAGCGGAACTGTTTGAGATCTACCGGTTTGGTCAGGTAGTCGAACGCGCCTGCGCGCAGGGCTTCCACAGCGTTCTCAGCCGAGCCATAGGCCGTCATCACGACGCAGCGCTCGCGGCGCTGCTGGTCCCGCAAGTCCTGCAGCAATTCCATGCCAAAGCCGTCGGGCAGGCGCATGTCGGTGATGACCGCATCGAATTTCTGGTTGCGCAGCTGCTCTCTAGCCTCCTGCACGCTGGAAGCGGTTTCGACCCGGTAGCCCTCGCGCAGCAGTGTCAGTTCGTACAGCGTGCGCAGGTCGGGTTCATCGTCAACAACAAGAATGGAAGCGGCAGGTGCGTTCATGGCAAATCGGGTCAGACCACGAAGGTATCAAACAGCGTAGCCGATTCGGAGGGGCGGGTGGTCCGACGAAAGGCTACCGTAAACGCATTCCCGCCGATTTCGCCGCGCGTGGTCGTGCGTCCGAGGCGCTGGTAGGTGATAGTGGCACCGTGCCGGTGGCACAGCTCGCGGCAGATGTACAGGCCCAGGCCGCTGGAGCGGCTTTCGGACGAAAAGAACGGCTCGAAAAGGTGGCGCTCCACGGATTTGTCCATGGGCGCGCCGTCGCTCCACACCTGAAGGTGTACCTGGCCGGTAGGCAGGAGCCGGGTGGTCAGGCGCAGCGAGTCGGGCTCGTTGCCCATGTAGCGCAGGGCGTTGTCCAGCAGGTTGACCAGCACGCGCCGCAGGTGCTCGGAGTCGAACTCCACCTGGGCCGCCGGCGCCTCCAGCGTCACGGCAGCCCGGCGGCGGTCGGGCTCCTGGCCCTGCCAGTCCTGCCAGATCTGGGCCACCGTCTCGTCCAGCGGCACCGTCGATGCGGGTGCGTGGCTGATCTGATGCTGCACGCGCGCAATGTCCAGCACCTCTTCGGCAATGCGTGCCAGTCGGTCGGCGTTTTGTTGCACCATGTGCGCCAGCCGCTTTTGCGCCGGGTCGGTCAGGTCTTCTTCCAAAAGCGCGTTGGCCTGGACGATGGCCGCCAACGGGTTGCGGATTTCGTGGGCCACCGCGGCCGACATGCGGCCCATGGCCGCCAGCTTTTCTGTACGCAGGCGGGCTTCCATCTCGCGCAGGTCGTGCAGGAACATCACGCAAAGCCGCTCGGTCTGCGTCTGTCCTGCCACGTCGCGCGTGGCCGTGAGCCAGGTGCGCACATGCAGGCCCATGGGGCTCTGGCCGGGGTGGAGCAGGTCTGCGTCAGCCGTCTGGGGCTCTTCGCGGCGAAAGGTACGGCGTGCCAGCAGCACCAGTGGTTGCCAGGCCGGTTCGGACGCCAGGGCAAAGGGCAGTTCGGGCAGCGGTGCTTTGCCTAGCAGTTGCAGCCCGGCCGGGTTGGCCAGGCGCACTACATCGTTTTCGTCCACCACCAGAACGCCATCGGTCAGGTTCTGGATCACCAGCGCACTCACCTGGGTCTGCACGCGCGCGGCGATCTGGCTTTGCTGAGCCACCTGCTGCTCACGCACCAGGCGCGTGGCGAGCTGGTGCACCAGATAGGTGACCACGAAGTAGCCCGTACCCGTGAGTGCGCTTTGCAGGTAGCGCGACGCGTCGTCTCCTGCGCCCGAGTAGCCCAGCCACCAGGCCCAGCCCAGCAACAGCAGCGAGACTGCTGCAGTCGTGCCCAGCGCCAGCGTCAGGGTGCCGAGGACCGCTGCCATCAGGATGGGCAGCCCGAGCAGCGGCGTGTAGTTCATGGAGCCCGCCTGCAGCAATTGCAGGGTGGCGATGGCGGCCAGGTCAATGCCGATCGACGTCAGCCACTGCGGGCCGACGCCGCGGGCTGGCGGGGTGTCGCTGGCCAGCACGCGCAGCAGCAGGGTGGCCAGCAGGTAAATACCGCATGCCAGCAGCACCGTCGACTGGCTCGTTTGGTTCATGGCCTGGCCCACGCCCTGCAGCACCAGCAGCACCACGGCCACCATCACCCGTCCGGTGAGGAAGCCCCGCCACATGCGCACGAATGGCGCATCGGCTAACGAAGCGGCGCCTGCGGCGCTGGGCGGCGCAGTGGCCATCGTTCAGGCGGCGCCGCGGTCGCGGTGCTCGGCGCTGCAAAAGGTGTGGCCTGCCAGCACGACGGCGTCGGCCTGCGGCACGTGCACGCCGCAGTGCGCGCAGGCGACCATGTCCTGGGGTAGCGCTAGCGGGCGTCGGGCCTCGCTGGAGGATACTGCCTCGGCTCGGCGCCGGCTGCGCCAGATGCCGAAGGCCACCACCAGCACCGCCAGGAGGACGAGGTACTTCATGCGGCACGCCCCAGGATCACTTCAAGCACGAAGCGCGAGCCCACGTAGGCCAGCATCAGCAGCGCAGCACCTGCGTACAGCACCCGCACGGCGCTGCGGCCGCGCCACCCAAAGCGCGCGCGACCGGCCAGCAGGGCCGCAAACGTCAGCCAGGACAGCAGCGAAAACACTGCCTTGTGGTCCCAGCGCCAAGCCCGGCCATACAGCGTTTCGCCAAACACAAACCCGGCCACCAGCGTGGCGGTGAGCAGCACGAAGCCCGCCGTCACAAAGCGGAAGGTCAGCCGCTCCAGCGTGAGCAGCGGGATGCCGCTGTGCGTGTCTTCGGCCTGGCGGATGTGCCGCTCGGCCCGGGTCATCAGCCAGGCGTGCACCACCGCTGCGGCAAACAGGCCATAGCAGGCAATGCCCAGCGCCAGGTGCAGGGGCAGCCATCCCGATGCCGACACCTGCAGCGGCTGGCCCGGGAACAGCAGCGCCAGCACCACAGCCGCTGCGCCCAGCGAGGCGAGCATCCAGCGTGAACGCATTTGCGGAAACAGCTGCCGTTCGACGGCATAGACCGTGAGCACCAGCCAGGCCGTCATGGAAAGCGCAGGCGCAAAGCCGAACTGCGGCGCCTCGCCCCACAGGCCCCACACCAGAACCGTGGCATGCAGCACCCATGCCGCCAGCAGCGCGTTGCGGGCCGCCGTCTGCCCCAGGCGCTTCGCCGCCAGTGCAGGCACGGCGTATGCCACCGCGGCTGCCAAGGCCAGCAGCCAGGTGATGGGGGAAGCGCTGGGTAAAATCATGGCTCGGAGTTTAGAGCGTGTTGTGGGGCTTTCCCCACCCGCGCAGGATTTACGCCCTGGCACCGCCCGGTGTATCCGGGGGTGCAGGCAACAGCGCTGCCAGTGCCTCGCCGGCCGTTGACCCTGCAAGCTCTGCGCTATCGTCACTGTTTTTGCCTTGCCGCCTGTCTGGCGGCCCGCCCGACGCAATGCTGCGCGGGCACCACCGGATCACATCTATGGCCTCCGCCCTTACCGACAAACTCACGCGCCTCGTCAAGGAGATGCGTGGCCAGGCCCGCATCACCGAATCCAACGTGCAAGACATGCTGCGCGAAGTGCGCATGGCCCTGCTGGAGGCCGACGTGGCCCTGCCTGTGGTGCGTGACTTCATCGCCCGTGTGAAGGAGAAGGCGCTGGGCCAGGAGGTGCTGGGATCGCTCAAGCCTGGGCAGACGCTGGTGAGCATCGTCAACCGCGAGCTCGCCGCCACGATGGGAGAGGGCATTGCCGACATCAACCTGGCCGCCCAGCCGCCGGCGGTGATCCTGATGGCCGGCTTGCAGGGCGCGGGTAAGACCACTACGACGGCCAAGCTGGCCAAGCACCTGATCGAAAAGCGCAAGAAGAAGGTGCTGACAGTGTCGGGCGACGTGTACCGCCCGGCGGCCATCGAGCAGCTCAAGACGGTGACAAAGCAGGCGGGCGCCGAGTGGTTCCCAAGCACGGCCGACCAGAAGCCCCTGGACATTGCCCACGCCGCACTCGACTATGCCAAAAAGCACTATTTCGACGTGCTGCTGGTCGACACCGCCGGCCGCCTGGCCATCGACGAGGCCTTGATGAAGGAAATCAAGGACCTGCACGCGGCGCTCAACCCGGTCGAAACCCTGTTCGTGGTCGATGCCATGCAAGGCCAGGACGCGATCAACACCGCCAAGGCCTTCAAGGAAGCGCTGCCGCTGACCGGCATCGTGCTGACCAAACTCGATGGTGATTCCCGCGGCGGTGCGGCCCTGTCGGTGCGACAGATCACCGGCGCGCCGATCAAGTTTGCGGGTGTGTCCGAAAAGATCGACGGCCTGGAGGTGTTTGACGCTGAACGCCACGCCGGTCGCATCCTGGGCATGGGCGACATCGTGGCGCTGGTCGAGCAGGTGACCGCCGGGGTGGACATGGAGGCCGCGCAGAAGCTGGCCGCCAAGGTCAAGAGTGGCGACGGATTCGATCTGAACGACTTCCTCGCGCAGATCCAGCAGATGAAGCAGATGGGCGGGCTCTCCAGCCTGATGGACAAGCTGCCGTCCCAGCTCACCGCCAAGGCCGGCGCCATGGACATGGACAAGGCCGAAAAAGACATCAAGCGCAAGGAAGGGATCATCCAGAGCATGACGCCGCTGGAGCGCCGCAAGCCCGACCTGATCAAGGCCACCCGCAAGAAGCGCATCGCCAACGGCGCGGGCGTGCATGTTCAGGAAGTCAACCGCCTGCTCAAGGAGTTCGAGCAGATGCAGGGGATGATGAAGAAGATGAAGGGCGGCGGCCTGATGAAGATGATGAAGAAGATGGGCGGCATGAAGGGCCTCGGCGGCGGCGGAATGCCCAAGATGCCGTTCTGAGCCCTGTTTTTGGTGTTTTTGGCCGCAGGTGCATGATTTATATGCCCTGATAGCTATTAAATACATAGCAAAAAGCCGGCGCTGCCGGCTTTTTGCATTTCTGTGCGGGTTGCGGACCTGCCGGAACGGTCAGGCCGCCATCTTGAGCACAGGGCGGGCCAGCCGCGTGGCGTGCAGCCAGGCCCGGCGCAGCACGGGCGGCGACCACGACTCTTCCGGGATCAGCAGGAACCTGCGAGCTTTCATGGCCTTGCCCAGCCCGATCTGGCTGGTGAGCACGGCCAGCGGAATGGCCAGCGCCAGCGGCAGGCCCACCGGTGCCAGCCACAGCAGCGCGCTGCTGTCGATGAGCGCAACGCCCACGCCTAGCAGTGCAATCACGGCGGTCATGGGGGCCAACTGGCGCACGGCATGGCTCCAGGGCACCGCATGCGCTTCACGCGGGGGCGATTTCCACTCCAGCTTCAGACCTGTGAGCGCAATGATCACGAACAGCGAGTGCGCCAGCATGCGCACCGGCGCCTGCAGGATGGCCAGCACGCTTTCCAGCGCTGCGCTCTTGAGCAGGCTGAACCCGCCGCCATACTGGCGCTGCTCGCCCCGCATGAAGACGGCGGCCACGCCCAGGATGCGCGGCAGGAACAGCATGCACAACGTCCAGGCCCACAGGGCCAGCAGCTCGCTGGGCAAGATGTTCCAGTCAGCCACCAGGCGGGCGCCCGACAGCCACAAGGCCGTGCCCAGCGTGAGGAATGCCAGCCACAGCGGGGCCGACAGGTAGGCCATCGTGCCGGTGACAAACATGGAACGGTGCACGGGGTGGATCCCTGGCTCAGCCATCAGGCGGGCGTTTTGCAGGTTGCCCTGGCACCAGCGGCGGTCGCGCTGCAGTTCGGCCAGCAGGTCGGGCGGCTGCTGTTCGTAGCTCCCCACCAGGTCAGACACCAGCCACACGTGATAGCCCGCGCGGCGCATCAGCGCAGCCTCGACAAAGTCGTGCGACATGATGCCGCCCGCCAGGCCGCCGGTGCCTTTGATGGGCGCCAGTGCGCAGTGCTGCATGAAGGGCGCCACGCGGATGATCGCGTTGTGGCCCCAGTAGTGCGACTCGCCCAGTTGCCAGTACTGCATGCCCAAAGTGAACAGCCGGCCCGTGACGCGCGATGCGAACTGCTGTGCGCGGGCATGCAGCGTGACATGGCCGATTGCCTGCGTGGCCGTCTGGATGATCCCGGCCGTGGGGTTGGCTTCCATCAGCTTGGTCATCGACACGATGCAGTCGCCGCTCATCACGCTGTCGGCATCCAGCACCACCATGTAGCGGTAGTCCTTGCCCCAGCGGCGGCAGAAGTCGGCCACGTTGCCGGCCTTGCGGTGGGTGCGGCGGGTGCGCAGGCGGTAGTACACCTGCACCTGGGGCTGCAGGCTGTTCTGGGCCAGGGCGCTGCGCAACTCTTCCCAGGCCTCGCGCTCGGCGCGGGCCACGGCAGGGTCGCTGCTGTCGGACAGCACAAACACGTCAAACGTGGCGCCATGCCCCGTGGACGCCACAGATTCGCAGGTGGCTCGCAGCCCGGCAAACACCGTGGCCACGTCTTCGTTGCAAATGGGCATGATGATCGCGGTGCGGGCATCGGCCGGCAGGGTGTGCTCGCGCACGCTGCGGGCCGACAGCGCGTGGCGGTCACCGCGCAGCATCACCCAGAAACCCATCAGCGCCGTGAGAAAGCCCGTGACCACCCAGGCCGACAGCAGCGCAAACAGCGCGATCTGGCCGTAACCCAGCCAGGGGTTTTCGTAGCTGGGCTGCACGCCGGCAAACAGCGTGCTGGCCAGTACAGAGGTCAGCAGCGTCAGCAAGGCAAAGGTCCAGCGGCGGCGTTGCGCCGCGCCCTGCCAGGCGGGCGCATCGCCCGCCGGCTGTGCGGAGCCGCCGGGCGCAGCGCTGCGCCTGCCAGTCAGTGCCAGCAGCACGGCGGTGCCGATGCTGTTCCAGAAACCACGCCACGGCACGGGTGCCATGGAGCCGCGGTTGACCGGTGGGGCCGTCACGGCGTTGGGGTGGCGCCGCTCGCGCAGCGGGCTGCGCTGGCTGATGGCCGGGCGCAGGTACGAAACACCGCGCCGTGCCACCGCCGCAGGCGCTGTGCCGGCCGATGGATGCAGCGCCTCGGGGCTTACTCGGGAAGAAGGATGTGCGTCCATGTTTCACTCACAGCGTGGTTGTCGTGTTGGAGAAAGGCGCGCAGCTCGACCGGTTGATCGGCTCGCTGGCGCTGTACGCGAAGCGTCATCCGCCACTGGTCCGTGGCGGGGTTGCGGTAGGCCATGCTTTCCAGCACCTTGCCGGCGGGCCCTGCGGTCACCACGGCCTTGACGACCGCGTTGGCGGGCAGGGCGGCCAATGCCGGCCCCTCGAAATCGACCACGTACTGCGTCTGCTGGCGTAGCGCCTCGGCACTGAGCTTGTGGTAGCCCATGCCGCGGCGTGACTGGGTGGCCCAGCTGCCCGGCGGGCGCTGCTGCTCGTCGCCCTGCCAGCTCAGCTCATAGGCAAACTCCAGCGGCTGGCCGGGTTGGGGCAGCTCGGCAGGCACCCAGTACGCAACGATGTTGTCGTGGGTTTCGTCAGGGGTGTTCAGCTGCACCAGCTCGACCCGGCCAGGGCCCCAGTCGTGCAGCGGGCGCACCCAGGCGCTGGGGCGGCGCTCGTAGCGGGCTTCCACGTCTTCGTAGCTCGCCCACTGGCGGTCGCGCTGCATCAGGCCGAAGCCCCTGGGGTTGCGCGTGGCAAACGAGGTCACCAGCGTCTGCTTCGGGTTTTGCAATGGGCGCCACAGCCATTCGCCCTCGCCAGTGGCCACCATCAGCCCGTCGGAGTCGTGCACCTCGGGTCGGAAGTCGTCCTTGCGCGGCTGGTTCTCGCCAAAGAAGAACATGCTGGTCAGCGGTGCGATGCCCAGGGTGGCAATGGGCCGCGTGTTGCCGGCACTGCGCAGAAATACGCGGCTGCGCACCGTGGTCGTGGTCTGCTTGCCGGGACGGATATCGAACTGGTACGCGCCCGTAGCGCGCGGCGAATCGAGCAACGCATACACGGTGATTTGCGTGGCGCCCGGCTCGGGCCGTACCAGCCAGAATTCGGTGAAGCGGGGGAACTCTTCGCCTTGCCCCGGGGGGGCGCCCACGGTGTCGATCGCCAGGCCGCGGGCTGACAGGCCATATTGCTGACCCTGGCCCAGCGCACGGAAGTAACTGGCGCCCTGGAACACCACCAGCTCGTCCTTGTAGGCGGGTGAGTTCAAGTGGTTGTGCACGCGAAACCCGGCAAATCCCAGGTCGCCCCAGGCATCCGGCTTGACCTGGTTGCGGCCATAGTCGAAGTCGGCACGGCTGTAGCGGATGTGGCGCGTGCCCTGGGGCGTGATCTCGTTGATGAGCACGGGCTGGGTCTGGTACAGCCCCAGGTGGAAGAACATGGCCTCGAACGGCAGGTTCTCGGCGCGCCACAGGGCGCGGTCCGGGCGCCAGCGGATGTCGCGCACCTCGTCGTAGTTCAGCCGCGCCAGATCGGGTGGCAGCTTGTCGCTGACGGGCTGGTAGGCCGTGGCGGCGCGCTCGCGCGCCATGCGGGTCAGGCTCTCGAAATCAAAGGTGTGGGCGTGCGCCGCCGCCATGCCGGCGAGCAACCCTGCCGCGACGACCGCCCAGCGCCGGAAGGCTGGCGCAGCGCGGCGTGGTTTCACAGGGAAAAGGGCTTGCATGCCGGCTATAGGGCAAACCCTGTGCCAGCTTGAAAAAAGCCTTTTAAATCAATGGCTTGCGATGGATTCGGGGTGTAAGCAGCTGTACGCCCGCTCCCGCCGGCTCAAAACCGGCGCTATCTGTCGCCATCTGGCGACAGATGGGAGCCATGCTGCAAGAAAACCGTTGTGAATCAACGACTTAATCGTGTCGCTCGCTGACGACATCGTCGCCGGACTCGTTCTTGAAATGGCCTGGAGTGAGAGCGTGTTTTTGCAGCAGGCGATAGAACTCGGTGCGGTTACGGTCCGCCAGGCGGGCCGCATCGGCCACGTTGCCGTCCGTCATCTTGAGCAGGCCCACCAGGTATTCGCGCTCGAACCGCTGGCGCGCCTCGGCAAAGCTCAGCACCTGGGTGCTGGGGGTGCGCAGCGCCCGCTGCACCAGTGTCAGCGGCACCAGCGGCGTGGTGGAAAGCGCGCACACCTGCTCGACCACGTTGAACAGCTGCCGCACGTTGCCAGGCCAGGCGGCCATGGTCAGCGCTTTCAGCGCCTCGGGCGCAAAGCCCGACAGGCGCTTGTCGTACTTGCGGGCCAGCTTGTCCAGGAAATGGTTGGCGAGCAGCGCAATGTCTTCGCGCCGCTCGCCTAGCGTGGGCAGCATGAGCGTGACGACGTTCAGGCGGTAGTACAGGTCTTCCCTGAACTGCGCCGTGGCCATGGCGGCCTCCAGATTGCGGTGCGTGGCCGAGATGATGCGCACATTGATGGGGATGGATTGGCTGGCCCCCACGGGCCGTACCGCGCGTTCCTGCAGCACGCGCAGCAGCTTGACCTGGAGGGCGGGCGGCATGTCTCCGATTTCGTCGAGCAGCAGGGTGCCGCCGTCGGCCGCCTGGAACAGGCCCTTGTGGTTGCTCACCGCATCGGTAAAGGCGCCTTTGACATGGCCGAAGAGTTCGGATTCGAGCAGCGCCTCGGGGATGGCGCCGCAATTGACGGCCACGAAAGGTTTGCCGGCGCGCGGGCTGGCGCGGTGGATGGCCTGTGCCAGCAGTTCCTTGCCCGATCCGCTGTCGCCCTGCAGCAGCACGCTGGCGTCCGACTGCGCCACCATGTAGGCCTCGGCCAGCAGATCGGTCATGCGGTTGGAGCGGCTCACGATGTCGGCCCGCCAGGCTTCGTTGGCATGTGCGTGCGTGGCTGCCGGGGCGCTCAGTGCCAGTGCCTGCGCGACTTTTTCCATGAGCTCCTTGCCGTCGTACGGCTTGGTGAGGTACGTGAACACGCCGCGCGACGTGGCCTCTACCGCGTCGGGGATGGTGCCGTGGGCTGTAAGCAGGATGACGGGCAGTGACGGATGCCGGGCCCGCACCTCATCGAACAGCGCGAGGCCGTCGCGCCCGGGCAGACGCACATCGCTGAGCACGAGCTGGGGGCGCGCTACATCGAGCTGCGCCAGGGCGGCTTCGGCCGATGCCACGGCCGTCACCTCATAGCCTGCGGCGTTCAGGCGCAACGACAGCAGCCGCAGCATGTCGGCATCGTCGTCCACCACCAGAATGCGCTGGTGCGCGGGGCCGCGGACGGGAGCGGTAGGTGTGAAGGCTGCCATGGGTGTCCTGCACTGGGTAAGGTGGCGGGTTACGGCGTGCCGGTGCGCGGCGGGCCGGCGGGCACAGCCGGTGCAGCCGAAGCGGGCGCTGTGCTGGGCGCAGGGCGCGTGGTCAGGCTGCGTTCGATGGCGCGTACGGCCTCCAGCCGGTCGTTGAGCTGGTCAATGCGCCGCTGGGCATCGCGCAGCTGCTGGGTCTGGCGCTCCAGCTGCTCTTCCATCCTGCGCTGCTGCAACAGCCGCGATTCCATCCATCGCGCCAGCGGATGCAGGGCCTGTGAAGCAGGCTGCGCCAAGACGCGCTGCACCAGCCCGAGCGCACGGGCCGTGTCCACGGGCTGGCGCGTCTGTGCCAGCGCAGTGGCCAGCAGCAGGGGCGCGTCGGCAGACGCCTCCTCGAGCTCGCCCAGGCGTGTGATCTCCCTTGACAGCTCGGCCGGAGACATGCGCAGGATGCGGTCGCTGTCAGCCAGCACCTGTGCCACAGGATCTGGCGCGTCGTTCTCCGAACCGGTGGGTGTGCTGGAAGGCAACGGAACGGGAGGCGGCGGCGGGGGCGCTTCAGTGCGGACGGGTGGCAGAGCCTGCACTGGCTGAGGCGCTGGGGCTGCGGGTACCGGACGCGATGCGCATCCGGCTACCAGCAGTGCGGCAGTCAGCACGGTAGCCCACCGCAGGGGCCGGCTGGCGGTCGTGGCCGGTGCCGTTGTGTGTGGAAGGCAATTGCAATCAGGCTGCATAAGGGAGTTCGATCCGGAAAAACGAGTGCGTTTTATCCTCGACCAGATGCACGCGGCCCCCATGGGCCACCACATATTCCTGCACGATGGACAGCCCGATCCCGGTGCCGCGCACCGCGTCTTCGGGCTGGCGTGCCCCCCGGTAAAAGGGCTCGAACACGCGGTCCCTGTCGCCCTGGGCCACGCCCGGACCCTGGTCAGACACATCGACGCGCACCTGGCCAGGGTGAATCGACGCCGTGAGGCGAACCGTACCGCCCTTTGGCGAGAAACGGATGGCATTGGAAAGCAGGTTGCTGATGGCCGAAGCGATTTTGTCGGGGTCGATCTGCAGCGTCACCGCCGGGCCCTCTACCTGCACCCGCAGGCCGCGCGCCTGCCACTGCAGCCGCTGCGATTCCACGACCGCTTCCAGCAGCGCGAGCAGGTCGGTATCGCGCCGCTGCAGCTGCCGCGCCTCGAAGGCGGCCGCATTGAAGCGCAGCAGGGCCTCGATCTCGCCCTGCAGGATCAGCGTGTTGTGCCGCAGGATCTGGGCCACCTCGCGCTGGCCTGCATTGAGCTCGCCGGTTACGCCGTCTTCCAGCAGTGCGACGCCTTCGCGCATGGCGGCCAGCGGGGTCTTGAGCTCGTGCGATATATGCCGCAGGAAGCGGGCCTTGTCGGCATCGAGTTCCACCAGTCGCAGTCGCAGCCACTCGAGTTGCTGGCCCACCCGGCGCACGTCGTCCGGGCCGGAAATGACGACAGGGCGATCGAGTTCGTTTTCGCCGAGCCGGCGGATGGCTCGCTCCAGTCGCTTGAAAGGCCGCGCCAGCCAGATGCCCAGTGCCAGTGCCAGCGTCAGCGCCAGCACGATGGCACCCACCACCTGGTGCGTGACGTTGCGGCGGCTGTCTTCCACCTGCGTCAGCAGGTCCTCATTGCGCTGCGCGTTGATGTCCTGGATGGACTGGACGATGGCCGTATGCAGCGCCTCCAGCGCCACGAATTCCTCTGCCACCAGGCGTTCGTTGTCCAGCGCGCGTTCCGGCGGAGCGTCCAGCAGGGCGCTCACCGTGGCGAGATGGGAGTTCCATTGCGCCGCCCGCTCAGGCGCCAGTCCGCCCTTGCCCAGCGACTCCAGCACGTTACGCGCCTCGACCGCCATATCTTCGAAATTGCGGCGCAGCTGCGCATCGCGCAGCACAAGCGACTGCCGGGCAGCCCGCTCCAACGCCTGGCCGCGCTGGCCCAACCCCTGGGCGGCCGTGGCCAGCACGGTAGCCTGCGCGGCGCCCTGGCGGCTTTGCAGCATCAGCTGCTCCAGCGTGTACAGCGCCCGCAGCGCGCTTACCCCTAGCAGGCCGGCGATCAGCAGGAACGCCAGCAGCAGCAATTGCTGAAAGGACAGTCCGTGCAGCAGGCCCTCGGCCTTCCCGGGTGGCACAGCCGGCCGCAGGGCTTGGGGTTCCATCCGCAATGCCCTAGTACGGCTCGTCAGTGCGCCGGGGCCAGCACGGCCTCGTCGGTGCAGACTTCGGCCCGCAACGTGTAGGCCTTTGCTTCGGTCACCCGTACATCCACCATTTGCCCCACCAGGCGCGGGTGGCCTGCAAAGTTCACCACGCGGTTGCATTCGGTGCGGCCCATCAGCTCGCTGGCATCGCGCTTGGAGGCGCCTTCCACCAGAATGCGCTGCAACGTGCCCACGCGGCTTTCGCTGATGGACTTGATGTTGGCGTTGATGACGCCCTGCAGATGCTGCAGGCGGCGCAGCTTCACGTCGTGCGGGGTGTCGTCGTGCAGGCCGGCTGCGGGCGTGCCGGGGCGGGGGCTGAAGATGAAGCTGAAGCTGTTGTCGAAGTGGATGTCGTCAATCAGCTTCATCATCTTGTTGAAGTCGTCCTCCGTCTCGCCGGGGAAGCCCACGATGAAGTCGCTGCTCATGGCGAGGTCGGGGCGGATGGCGCGCAGCTTGCGTACCGTGCTCTTGTATTCCATGGCGGTGTAGCCGCGCTTCATGGCCATCAGAATGCGGTCGCTGCCGTGCTGCACGGGCAGGTGCAGGTGGCTGGCCAGTTTGGGCAGTTTGGCGTACGCCTCGATCAGCCGGGGCGTGAATTCGTTGGGGTGGCTGGTGGTGTAACGGATGCGCTCGATACCCGGGATGTCCGACACGTATTCGAGCAGCAGCGCAAAGTCGGCGATCTCGGCCGTGCCACCCATCTTGCCCAGGTAGGCATTCACGTTTTGCCCCAGCAGGGTGATTTCCTTGACGCCCTGGTCGGCCAGGCCCGCCACTTCCACCAGCACGTCATCAAATGGTCGGCTCACCTCTTCGCCGCGGGTGTAGGGCACCACGCAGTAGCTGCAGTACTTGCTGCAGCCTTCCATGATCGACACAAAGGCCGATGCGCCTTCGACACGCGCCGGTGGCAGGTGGTCGAACTTCTCGATCTCGGGGAAGCTGATGTCCACTTGCGGCCGGTCCTGGCGCTCGCGCTGGTTCAGCATCTCCGGCAGGCGATGCAGTGTCTGCGGGCCGAACACCACATCCACATAGGGCGCCCGCTTGATGATCTCTGCGCCTTCCTGGCTGGCCACGCAGCCGCCCACGCCAATCTTCACGCCGCGCGCCTTCAGGTGCTTGATGCGTCCCAGGTCGCTGAAGACCTTCTCTTGTGCCTTCTCGCGCACCGAGCAGGTGTTGAAGAGGATGAGATCGGCTTCATCCACATTCTGCGTGGGCTCGTAGCCCTGCGCGGCATGGAGCACATCGGCCATCTTGTCCGAGTCGTACTCGTTCATCTGGCAGCCGAAGGTCTTGATGAATACTTTTTTGGCCATGGCGGGCTCGCTTTGCAAACGGAAAAAGGCGGGCGCACCGCCATCAGGGGTGCGCAGTGGAGGTATGGGGGGCGCGCGCGGCGACCCCTGCCGGATCACTTCTTGATCAGGTCCGAGTCGGTGCGGTAGTTGCGATCCACCACTTCGCCGGGGCTCTTGCGCGGCGCGTCAGCCTCGCCTTGAGTCAGGATCCAGGCGGTGTGCAGCATGCCGGTGCTCTGCTCGATGACATAGTTGACCTTGAAGGTCTGTCCGACCACGCTGTGGGACATGACCAGCGTGTTCTGCGGGCTGAACAGGCGCATGCCGGGCGCCATGCGGATGGGCTGGCCGTTGAGCCGGGCCTCGTTCGCACTCGTCACGGTGAGGGCTCCGCGCAACGCGGCCTCGGGGAAGTTGCGCACCATGCCCATGCCGGATGGGGCCTGCTGGGCGTGGGCAACGGGAATCGATGCGAAGGTGCTGGCGCCGACCAGCGAGGCAAGCATCAGGGTATGAAGCCGGCGACTGGCAAGAGAGGCGTGGGGTTTGTGGTGTGTGCAGCGGTTCATGGTGTACATCCAGGGGCTGAGCGGGCGATTCTACGGTGCCCCCTGCGCCCGGCCCGTTGCCCACCCGATGGCGACCGTAACCACACGGGCTTCTTGCCGCCCGCTGGCTGGTGGACTGTGAAAGCCCATAAGAAAAAACCCACAGAGCCTGAGCGCTGTGGGTTTTTGAATCTGGTGGTCGTAGGTGGACTTGAACCACCGACATCAGCATTATGAATGCTGCGCTCTAACCAACTGAGCTATACGACCGCAGACCGAAATTATAGAACAAAAATTATTGGTGTGTGAAGCTCGCGGGGCGCTTGTTCACGAAGGCGTCCATGCCTTCCTTTTGGTCCTGGGTGGCAAACAGCGCATGGAACAGGCGGCGTTCGAACATGACGCCATCGGTGAGGCTGCCTTCGAAGGCGCGGTTGACGGATTCCTTGGCGGCCATCACGGCAATCTGCGAGAAACCGGCGATGGTGATGGCCGCGCCCAGTGCTTCGTCCATCAGCTTGTCGTACGGAACGACGCGGCTGACCAGACCGGCGCGCTCTGCTTCGGTGGCGTCCATCATGCGGGCCGTGAGCGCCATGTCCATCGCCTTGGACTTGCCCACTGCGCGGGGCAGCCGCTGCGTGCCGCCTGCGCCGGGGATCACGCCCAGCTTGATCTCGGGCTGACCAAACTTTGCGTTGTCTGCCGCGATCATGAAGTCGCACATCATCGCCAGCTCGCATCCGCCGCCCAGTGCAAAGCCGCTCACCGCGGCGATCACGGGCTTGCGCACCGACCGGATAGCTTCCCAGTTGCGGGTGATGTAGTCGCCCTTGTATGCGTCGGCAAAGCTGTACTTGGCCATCGCGCCAATATCTGCGCCAGCGGCGAATGCACGCTCGCTGCCGGTCACGATGATGCAGCCGATCTTCTCGTCCGCATCAAACGCCTTGAACGCGGCGCCCAGTTCGTCCATGAGCAGGTCATTGAGCGCATTGAGCTGCTTGGGGCGGTTCAGCGTGACGATGCCGACCTTTTCGGCTTCAACGCGCACCTCGATGGTTTCGTACGACATGGGATCTCCTTGGGTTGTGGTTTCTTATGTGGAATAAACGGATTGAATATAGCGAAATCGGGCGTCCTTCGCCTCAAGCTCGGATGGGCTGCCCCAGCCAACGCGCAACCGCCGCCGCATCGGCGACAGACAGGCTCACCGTGTCCGGGACGGCAGGTTCGCTGCGCTGCGACTTGCGGGCCTTCGACGCTGGCTGCCCAGCCGCCAGCATGTCGAGCGCCAGGCGCAGGATGCGGCCATCCCGCGCAACGATCGCCGTGACCGACGTGGCGCTACCGCTGTAGAACGCCACGTCGTCCAGCTTGGCCACGCGCCAGGCACTGCCGCCGCATTCCACCCCCAGCCACTCATCCCCCGCGGCCATTCCGGCTTTCTCGGCAGCGCCCCCACGCAGCACGGTCTTGATCTGGATGCTGTGGTTCTCCTGCACCCGGATGCCCACGCGCTGCGCCAGTTGCGCGGTCTCGGGCTTGAGGCGCACGCCGTTCTTGCCCAGCAGCTCGGCCAGCGGTAGCTCTGCCGTGCCGTGCACCCACAGATCCAGCTCCGCGTCAAAGGCGTGGCCGCCCAGCTCTTGCAGCACGGCGCGCAGGTCGTCCTCGCTCATCAGGCCATCGGGGCAGCGCTGCCACAGCCCGCGCATCACGTCGTCCAGGGTGGTCTTGCCCTCACTGCGCAGCGCCATGTCCAGGCACAGGGCCACCAGCGAGCCCTTGGTGTAATAGCTCACCGTGGTGTTGGGTGTGTTTTCGTCCTGACGGTAGTACTTCACCCAGGCATCGAAGCTGGCCTGCGCCACCGTCTGCACCTTGCGGCCCGGAGTCTGGAGCACCTGGTTGATGGTCTTCGTGACCAGCTTGAGGTACGTGGCGTCATCGATCAGTCCGGCGCGGCGCAGCAGCAGGTCGTCGTAATAGCTGGTGAAGCCTTCAAAGAACCAGAGCAGTTCCGTGTAGTTCTCGCACGCAAAGTCCAGCGATGCAAACTCCGCCGGGCGCAGCCGCTTCACGTTCCAGGTGTGGAAATACTCGTGGCTGATCAGACCCAGTAGCGTGGTGTAGCCCTCGCTGGTGCGCGCCTCGCCCGTGCGGGGCAGGTCGCGCCGGCCGCAGATGAGCGCGGTGGAGTTGCGGTGCTCCAGCCCCCCATACCCGTCGCCCACGGCGTTGAGCATGAATACATACGAGTGAAAGGGTGGCTTGCCACCGTTATGCCAGAAGGCCATCGCCGTCTCGCAGATCTTCTGCGTATCAGCCAGCAGGCGCTTGCCGTCAAACGACGGGGCCGCCCCTGCCACCACGAAGCGGTGCGGCACGCCGCCAGCTGTGAAGCGGCCTGTCCAGAAACGGCCGAGCTCGAAGGGGCAGTCCACCAGCGCTTCGTAGTCGGGAGCGCCGTAAAGCCCGAAGCCCTGCTTGTCGACCGCCAGCGCATCCATCCCGGTGGCCACCGACCAATCCGCAGTGGCCGCCGTGCGGGTGATCTCGAGGCTGTGAGCCAGCTGCTGGCTGCCTTCCACGCGCAGGCAAAGGCTGGTGCCGTTGAAAAAGCCCCGCGACGCATCCAGCCATGCGGTGCGCACCGACGTGTCGTACGCGCACACGCCGTAGGTCAGCACCAGCGGCTTGTCAGGGTTGCAGGTGATCACCCAGCGGTGCTTGTCGAGCTGCGTGACCGGGCTGCGCCGCCGGCCTTGCGTGGCGTGCAGGTCCTGCAGGTTCTTGGAGAACTCCCGCACCAGGTAGCTGCCCGGGATCCAGACTGGAAGCGATACCTCCTGCTGCGCTTGCGGACAGGCAATCGTGAGGGTGATCCGGAAGATGTGCGCGTGCACATCGGCCGGTTCGACCCGGTAGTGAACGGCAGCGGGCTCGTGGTTGCGGGTAGCGGGCATGGTGGTCAGCGGGGAGGCCGGCGCGGTACCCGTGCGTGCAGTGGCACCGGCGCCGCAACGGGGATGTATATCAACGGTGCAGCGGCCGGGTCCTTACCGGGCGCTGGCGGTGTCGGTGCTGGCCTCGGCCAGGCGTTTTTCGACCTCGGCCGCGCCGATCGCGCCGGGTACGCGCGTTCCGTTGGCGAAGATGAGCGTTGGCGTACCCGTGATCTTGTACTGTCGGCCGAATGCCAGGTTCCGTTGGATTGCGCTCGTGTCGCAACTGGCGGCTGGCACGGTCTTGTCGCGAACCATCATGTCCTGCCAGGCCGCGACGCGGTCCTTCGAGCACCAGATGTTGCGCGATTTTTCGGCGGAATCCGGGCTGAGGATGGGATACAGGAACAGATACACCGTGACGTTGTCCACGTTTTGCATGTCGCGCTCGAAGCGTTTGCAATAACCGCAGTTCGGGTCCTCAAACACCGCCACCTTGCGCTTGCCGTCGCCGCGTACGATGGTGAACGCATCCTTGAGCGGAAGCGCCGCGAAGTCGACTGCAGTGAGCTTGGCAATGCGGTCTTCGGTGAGGTTGCGGCGCGCCTTGGTATCGATCAGCTCGCCCTGGATGACGTAGTTGCCCTTGGCATCGGTATAGAAAAGATCGGTGCCGATGCGCACTTCGAACAGGCCCTTCATGGGCGTGGGGCGCACCTCGTCGATCTTGTCCATCTGGGGAATGCGCTCAGCCAGCGCCTTGCGAATGTCTGCCTCCTGGGCGTGGGCCGAAAGGGTCAAGGCCAGCGTACCGGTGGCAGCGAGCAGGGCGGGAATCAGTTTCATCGTTCAGTCATTCCGTCAGTCGGGCAGCGGCTCCAGCGCCGTTGCCGGTGGTCATTTCATTCCCATGGCCTGCCGGGCCACGAAATCCTTGAGGGGGCCGCTCAGGTCGAACCCCTTCATGCCTGCGTTGCGCAGCGCGGGCAGCGGCCCATCCTGGCGCGTGAAGAGCTGCTGCAGTCCGTCGGTGGCAAGGCCCATGGTCCACACCGCTGCCTTACGCTCGCGTTCGTAGCGGCGCAGCAGGCGCAGGTCGCTCACGCTGCGCCAGTAGTCGCGCGCATGCAGCACGTTGGCCAGGGCCTGCACGTCCGCCAAGCCCAGGTTCAACCCCTGGCCCGCCAGAGGGTGCAAGGTGTGTGCCGCGTCGCCTGCCAGTACCCAGCTTCTTGCCTTGCGGCCCTCCGGTGGCAGCGCGCCGCACCAGCGGTCCGCGCGCGCCAGCTGCAGCGGCCACACCGCGCGCTCGCCGGTCAGCGTCAGGGCACCCAGTGCGCCCCCACTGGCTTCATGCAGCCGTGCTGCAAATTCTTGCGCGGGCAGTTCCATCAACAGGGCAGCCTGCTCTGGCGAGACTGACCACACTACCGCCACAGAGTTCCCCTGCGGCCCGCCCATGGGCAAAAAGGCCAGGATGCCATCGGGCGAAAACCATTGCCGTGCGACTTGCTGGTGGGGTTGTTCGCACGTCAGGCGCGCAGCAATGGCGTGTTGCGCGTACGGGGTGACGTCGAAATGCGCGCCGAATTCGGCTCTGGTGGCGCTGGAGCGGCCTTCGCACACCACCGTGAGCGCGGCCGAAACCGGAGCGTCGACTACCTCCACCTGCGGCTGAAAGCGCACGGCCTCTGCCAGTCGGGTCTCCAGGGCCGGTACGTCAACAATCCACGCAAGCGCGTCTGCGTGCTGGGTCGCTGCATCAAACTCCACACTGCCACCCCGGTCACCCAGCACCTGCATGCGCTGCACGGCGGTGGCGTGTTCGGCGTCGGGCCAGCTGCGCAGCGACTGGAGCAGCTCGCGCGATGCTGCGTTGAGTGCATAGGCCCGCACATCGTGGTGGCCAGCCGGTGCCGGATGTCCGGCTGCTACCGGGGCCGCGACCAGTGCAACCTTGCGTTTCTCGCGGGCCAGCAGGAGTGCCAGGGTCCGGCCCACGATGCCCGTGCCACGGATGCAGATATCAAAGGGTTGCGCCATGCCGGTGATTGTAGGAGCGCCACTGCGGCACCCCCGGAGTGCAGGGTTGTTACCTGCGGGCTGCACAATCGCGCCAATTCCTCTTTTTCCATTTGCGGAGCATGCAGCGTGAGCAGCTTTTATCCCGAGTCTGACGTTTCCGGCACCATCGCGCGTCTGTTTGTGTATCCCGTCAAGTCGTGCGCGGGTGTTGAGGTTCAGGAGGCACTGCTAACTGAAACCGGTCTGGATCTGGACCGGGCGTGGATGGTGGTTGACGCGCAGGGCGAGTTCGTCACCCAGCGGTCGCAGCCGCGCATGGCACTGATACGGCCGCAGATCAAGGCCAGTGAGGTGGTGTTGCGGGCTCCCGGCATGCTGGCACTGCACCTGGGGCTGGACACTGTCGAGGCCCCCGCCGCCGTCACCTTGTGGGGCGAGACGGTGCCCGCGTGGGACATGGGTGCGGTGGCGGCGCAGTGGTTCTCGGACTTTTTGGGGCAGCCCTGCCGCCTGGTGCGGTTCGATCCTGAGCACCAGCGGCTGTCCAGCATGCGCTGGACGGGCGGCGTCGAGGCGCCCAACCAGTTCTCTGACGGATTCCCCGTGCTGGTGTGCAGCGAGGCGTCCATGGAGGACATCAACGCACGGCTGTGGGCCCTCGGCCATGCGGCTGTAGGAATAGATCGTTTTCGTCCCAATGTCGTCCTTGCTGGCGTGCAGCCCCACGACGAGGATCGCCTGGACATGATCCGGCTGGAGGACAGCGACGCCGAGGTCCACCTGCAGCCCGTAAAGCCGTGTGCACGCTGCCCCATCCCGGACGTGGACCCTGCCACCGGCGAAACCGGCTCCGTGGTCGGGGCCACACTGCGCACCTACCGGCAGGACAAGCGCCTCGATGGCGCGATCACCTTCGGCATGAATGCCATCGTGCGGCAGGGTGCCGGCAGCGTGCTGCGGGTCGGCCAGCGCTTTGCGGCGGACCTGCGGTTCGACTAGGGCCTGTTCACCCTATTTTTGCCAGGCGCTAGGCGCCAAACGAAGCTGGGGTGCGGCCCCAGCGAGGCTTGGCAACGACGCGGATGGCTCTTTTGGGTTGCAACCCGAAGGGAAGGCCAGGCAAACCGCGCCACTCGTTGTTGCATTTCTAGCCAAGGCCCCGGCCTTGGCGTCGTCACGCGCCTGGATTGGCGCCGTTTGCATGGCCTTCGCGCTGGCAAAAATAGGGTGAACAGGCCCTAAACAGGGGCACGGTTCACTCGGATTACCACGACGATAGTGCAGGGCCTGTGGCCGTCGCAGGCAGCCCCGTAAAATGCCCGGTTTGTCTCCGAACACCAGAAAGCCCTGCCATGAGCCTCCAATGCGGCATCGTGGGCCTGCCCAATGTGGGCAAGTCCACTCTTTTCAACGCGCTGACCAAGGCCGGCATCGCCGCCGAAAACTACCCTTTCTGCACCATTGAGCCCAACGTGGGTGTGGTCGAGGTGCCCGATCCCCGCCTGCAGCAGCTGGCCGACATCATCTCGCCCGAGCGCATCGTTCCTGCCATCGTCGAGTTTGTGGACATCGCCGGCCTGGTGGCAGGTGCCAGCCAGGGCGAAGGCCTGGGCAACCAGTTTCTGGCCCACATCCGCGAGACGGATGCCATCGTCAATGTGGTGCGCTGCTTTGAAGACGATAACGTGATCCACGTGGCCGGCCGGGTTGATCCCATCTCCGACATCGAAGTCATCCAGACCGAGCTGTGCCTGGCCGACATGGGTACGGTGGAGAAGGCGCTCAACCGCTACACCAAGGCCGCCAAGTCGGGCAACGACAAGGACGCCGCCAAGCTGGTGGCCCTGCTCACGCGCATCCAGGCAGCGCTTAACGAAGGCAAGCCTGCCCGCAGCGTGGAGGTGACCAAGGAAGAGCAGCCCCTGCTGAAGTTCCTGTGCCTCATCACGGCCAAGCCGGCCATGTTTGTCGGCAACGTGAGCGAAGACGGTTTTGAGAACAACCCGTTCCTCGACCGCCTCAAGGAATACGCGGCCAGCCAGAACGCCCCCGTAGTGGCCATCTGCGCCAAGATGGAAGCCGAGATGGCCGAGATGAGCGACGAAGACCGAGACATGTTCCTGGCCGAGATGGGCCAGACCGAGCCTGGCCTGGCCCGCCTTATCCGTGGTGCCTTCAAGCTGCTGGGGTTGCAGACGTACTTCACCGCCGGCGTGAAGGAAGTGCGCGCCTGGACCATCCACATCGGCGACACGGCGCCCCAGGCCGCTGGTGTGATCCATGGCGACTTCGAGCGTGGCTTCATCCGTGCGCAGACCATCGCGTTTGACGACTTCATCGCCTACAAGGGCGAGCAGGGCGCCAAAGACGCGGGCAAGATGCGCGCTGAAGGCAAGGAATACGTCGTCAAGGATGGCGATGTGCTGAATTTCCTCTTCAACGTCTAGCCAAGGGCTGTCGAATCACCCAGCCGGGTGTGCTGGTGGTGGTGATCACCCGCTGTCGCAGTGGCTGGTGATGCATCTCCTGTATCCCCCGTCCTGCGGGGCCTTGTGTGCGGCTCGAGCGGGCGGGCGAGCCGCACGGCCGCCTCTATGGCCCTTCCCCTTGCACCGTTCAAGCCAATGGCCATCCAGCTCAATTGCGGATGAGCCATACGGGGTGCTACACAGCCTTCCATTGGCGGTGGATGTCACCGGCATTTCCGATCCCGTCTGATTTGCGCCACGTGGCCGGGCGCTACTGGAAAACCCCCAGCGTCGGAGTGTAAGTTGTGCGTAAGATCCGCCAGCTTTGCAGGCGGTTGCAATTGCTTGCATTTGCCCCTGCCTTTCGCTCAGCCACCCGTCTTTCGAACCAACCCGGCCACGGCCCGTCTCCCATGCTGTTTGGACGCAAGAACCCGTTTTCGGCCACCGATGCGTTCCCGCTGTCTGACGCCGTGCTGGAGTTTGATGATTCGTCGTCGGGCGGAGCCCGCCGGGCCCGCCGCACGCTGGATGGCTTTGGAATGCGGGCACAGCGCAACGCACGGCACCAGTGGGTCGCGGGTATCTCGGCGGTGCTTTTGTTTGGTCTGGCGCTGGCGGGGTTCGTCGCCCTGGAGGTGGTCGATTCCACGCTTTGGGTGGTGATGGCGGTGAGCGCAGTGCTGGGGTGCGTTGCGTTCTGGATGTTCACGCGCTCCGATGCCGGCAAGGAGATTCGCCACCGGCACCTGCGGTTGGGCGTGGTGGGGCTTTTTCTGGGTGGCATGCTGGTGCTGGTGTACGCCGCGCCCGTGACCCAGATCCTGCTGGGCCCCTTTGCATTTGTGGCGCTGTCGTATGGGGTTTTTGCGGTTCCACGCCGCATGCTGCTCGGGCTTTGCGCTGCGGCGTTCCTGGCCTATGGCCTCGTGATCTGGGTGCACTACCTCCTGCGCCAGGACGAAGCCCTGCTACGCCTGGAGGTGCTCCACTGGATCGCTCTGGTGCTGTCCCTGCCGGTTTTTGTGGTCCTGATGGGCAAGGTGCAACGGCTGTACCGCAGCCTCTACCAGGCCAGTCGCAAGATCAAGAACATCCAGGAAGACGCCAAGCGCGACACGCTGGTGGGCTGCTTCAACCGGCGCTACGTGCTCGCAGCGCTCGAAGAGCAAAAACAGCTGGCCGACGAGACCGGCATCCCTCTGTGCCTGGCGGTGCTCGATCTTGACCATTTCAAGCGCATCAACGATGAACTGGGGCATCTTGGTGGCGATGAGGTGCTGCGCAGCTTTTCGCGCATTGCCCAGCAGGGCGTGCGTGGCGGCGACGTGTTCGGCCGCTACGGCGGCGAGGAGTTCCTGCTAATCTTTCCCGCCACCTCGTTGCTGCCGGCCCTCAATACCTGCGAACGGATCCGCGCGCAGGTGGAAAGCCATGCCTGGACCGGTTTGCTGCGCGGACGCGTGACGGTATCCATCGGCGTCACGCAGTACGTGCTGGGCGAGTCGGTGCTGGAGTTTTTCTCGCGGGCCGATACAGCGATGTACATGGCCAAGGAGGGCGGCCGCAACCAGGTGGTGGTGGAAGAGCCCGTGGCGCGCGGTGACTCGCAGGCCGCCGATACGGGCGCTGATTCGGCCTAGCCTCGATCGCTGCCGGGGTCTTCCCGTGCGCTTGCAGTGGCGCTGCTACAGCCCGTACTGCCCGGGCATGAAGTGCAGCAGCGCGCTCGTCATCACCAGGTAGCGAAAGAATTTGCCCACGGCCATGTAGGCCAGGCACGGCCAGAACGGCAGCTTGAGCCAGCCCGCCACGGCACACAGCGGGTCTCCCACCACCGGGAGCCAGCTCAGCAGGCAGGCGCGGGGGCCAAAACGCCGCAGCCACGCCAATGACCTTCCGTCGTTGCTGTACCCACGCGCGCGGTTCACCACCTTGTGGGCACCCAGGCCCATCCACCAGCTCACGCCGCCGCCCAGCGTATTGGCCACCGTCGCCACCAGGATGGCGGGCCAGAACATGTCGGGATTGAGCTTGATGAGGCCGAATACGGCGGGCTCGGAGCCCAGCGGCAGCAGCGTGGCCGACACGAAGGCCACCACAAACACGGTGCTCAGCCCGAACTGGGGCAGGGCAAGCCACGACAACAACTGGTGCATCCAGATTTCCATGGCCCGAGTGTAGAAGGCTGCCTGTGTGCGGCCGGCGTGCGGTGGTGGTGTCCTACAGGGGGGCGCGGCGTCAGCGCATGGCCCCTGCGGGCCGCGGTTCCTATTGTGGAGCTGTGACGTTGCTGGCGTTGGGCCGGCAGTCACCCCATCTGCCGGAGGCCCCCATGAACCTGCCATTCCAAACCTGTTTGAGCCAGATCGTCGCTCGCCGCGCGGCCGTGGCAGGGGTGTTGCTGGCAGCTTGCACGCTGATACCCGCCGTGCCGGCCCGTGCATCCGCTCTGGGCGATGGGGGTACGTCGGCCGTTCCCGCCCTCGACGCAGGGTGCGCGCAGACGGCTGAAACGCGTGAGTCACTGGGCCGCATCGCGCAGGAGCTTCGCAGCCAAGGCATGGCGCTGGAGGCCATTTGCCAGCCCGGTGCCGCGGGCTGGGTGGTGAAAGTGCGGGTCGTGGACGGCACGCGGGCTGCGCGCGCCGTGCGCGGGCCGCTGGCCGACGGGCACGAGGTCGACATGGGCACGCCGGCCGGGGTCCCTGTGGCGCACGCCCAAGCGGATGCGGCCTCGGGTTTTTCGCCGGACGTCCAATACAACCGACAGTGGCTGCGTACCCTGATGGCACGCCACCAGTTCGACAACGTGCCGCGCGCGTGGTGGCTGTTTGCTGAGCGGGGTACAGGCAAGGCGGGCCCCAGCCAAATTGCAGCGCGTTGATCATCGCGTGACGGCGTCGGGCCGCGTCGCCTGATCCGAGCGCTGTCTATCGAACATCGGGTCGCGCCGCTGCGCCCATAGTGCGCAGTTTTACCGGGGCGGTGCATTTCATTTGCTGAAATTTTGAGCAGGTACAATCCCGCCTCCTTTTTCAGCATCTGCTGATCTCCCCCGCGCACTCCCACACCATGCACATCGGCCATATTCCTCTGGCGAACCGGCTGTTCGTCGCCCCCATGGCGGGCGTGACGGACCGGCCATTCCGCCAGTTGTGCAAGTCGCTGGGCGCAGGCTATGCCGTGAGCGAGATGGTCACATCGCGCAAGGACTTGTGGAACAGCCTCAAGACATCGCGCCGGGCCAACCACGACGGCGAACCGGGCCCCATTGCCGTGCAGATTGCCGGCACCGAGGCGCAGATGATGGCCGAGGCCGCGGTCTACAACGTGGAGCGCGGCGCGCAGATCATCGACATCAACATGGGCTGCCCGGCCAAGAAGGTGTGCAACAAATGGGCGGGCTCGGCGCTGATGCAGAACGAGGCGCTGGCGGTGGAGATTGCGGCTGCCGTGGTCGAGGCGTGCGCGCCCTTCAACGTGCCCGTCACGCTGAAGATGCGCACCGGCTGGTGCCAGCAGCACAAGAACGCAGTCGCGCTGGCGCGGCAGTTCGAGGCGGCAGGCATCCAGATGCTGACCGTGCATGGCCGCACGCGCGAGCAGGGCTACAAAGGACAGGCCGAGTACGACACCATCGCCGCCGTGAAGGCTGCGGTCAAGGTGCCGGTGGTGGCCAACGGCGACATCACCTCGCCCGAAAAGGCGCGTGACGTGCTGGCGGCCACCGGTGCCGACGCGATCATGATCGGCCGCGCGGCGCAGGGACGGCCCTGGATCTTTCGCGAGATTGGCCACTTCCTGGCCACGGGCGAGCACCTCGCGCCGCCGCTGGTGGCCGAAGTGCGCCGCCTGCTGCTCGACCATCTGCACGACCACTACAGCCTGTACGGCGAGCTGACCGGCGTACGCAGCGCACGCAAGCACATTGCGTGGTACCTGCGCGCACTGCCCGGTGGCGAGGCGTTCCGGCAACACATCAACACGATCGAAGACGCTGCCGCGCAATGGCAGGCGGTGGCCGACCATCTGGACGCCCTGGGCCAGCAGATGGACCGGCTGCCAGCCGCCACCGGCATCGAGGCGGACACACAAGAACAAGAGGGAATGGCTGCATGAGCAAGAAAAACATCGAAGAGTGCGTGCGGGAAAGCCTGCAGAGCTACTTTCGCGACCTGGGCGGCGAGACGCCCGACGGCATGTACGACATGCTGGTGCGCGTGGTCGAAAAGCCGCTGCTCGAGGTGGTGATGAGCCACGCCGCAAACAACCAGTCGCGCGCTGCAGAGTGGCTGGGCCTGAACCGCAACACGCTGCGCAAGAAGCTGGTGGAGCACAAGCTGCTCTGAATGCGCTGTTGACCTGTGCATCAAAATTGATAGCGGCTTGACCAATAAATTCAAGCGCTAGAGCCCGTTTTCAATCAAAAAGACCGCAAAACTCCCATGAACGCACTCCTTTCCGTATCCGACAAAACCGGCATCGTTGACTTTGCCAAGGCGCTGCACGCGCTGGGCATCAGGCTGCTGTCCACCGGCGGCACCGCGCAGCTGCTGGCCAAGGAGGGCCTGCCGGTGACCGAGGTGGCCGAAGTCACCCAGTTCCCCGAGATGCTGGACGGTCGCGTGAAGACGCTGCACCCCAAGGTGCACGGCGGCCTGCTGGCCCGCCGCGAGCTGCCTGCCCACATGGCGGCGCTGAAGGAACACGGCATCGACACCATCGACCTGCTGGTGGTCAACCTCTACCCCTTTGAAGCCACCGTGGCCAAGGCCGGCTGCACGCTGGCCGATGCCATCGAGAACATCGACATCGGCGGCCCCGCCATGGTGCGCAGCGCCGCCAAGAACTGGGCCGACGTGGGCGTGATCACGGCGGCCGACCAGTACGACGCCGTGCTGGCCGAGCTCAAGGCAACCCATGGACAAGGTTCTTGCAAGCTCTCCGACAAGCTGCGCTTTGCCCTGTCGGTGGCCGCGTTCAACAGCATCGCCCAGTACGACGGCGCCATCAGCGACTACCTCTCGTCCGTCACGTTCGAAGCAGAAAAGCTCTCGGAAACCTACGTGCCCGAGCGCAGCCAGTTCCCCGGCCAGAGCAACGGCGCCTTCATCAAGGTGCAGGACCTGCGCTACGGCGAAAACAGCCACCAGCAGGCCGCGCTGTACCGCGACCTGAACCCCGCGCCCGGCTCGCTGGTCACCGGCGTGCAGCTGCAGGGCAAGGAACTCTCGTACAACAACATCGCCGACGCCGACGCCGCTTGGGAATGCGTCAAGAGCTTTGATGCCGCGGCCTGCGTCATCGTCAAGCACGCCAACCCGTGCGGCGTGGCCGTGGGCCTCGATGCGCTCGACAGCTACAGCAAGGCCTTCCAGACCGACCCCACCAGCGCTTTCGGCGGCATCATCGCCTTCAACCGCCCGGTCGATGGCGCTGCGGCTGCCCAGGTCAGCAAGCAGTTTGTGGAGGTGCTGATGGCCCCCGATTTCACGGCAGAGGCGCTGGAGATCTTCAAGGCCAAAGCCAATGTGCGCCTGCTCAAGATCGCGCTGCCCGACCACGGCGGCACCACACACTGGAGCCGTGGCCGCAATGCCATGGACACCAAGCGCATCGGCTCGGGCCTGCTGCTGCAGACAGCCGACAACCACGACCTGTCGCTCATCGACCTCAAGGTGGTGACCCAGAAACAGCCCACGCTGGAAGAAATGGAAGACCTGCTGTTCGCCTGGAAGGTGGCCAAGTACGTCAAGAGCAACGCCATCGTCTTCTGCAAGGGCGGCATGACCATGGGCGTGGGCGCCGGCCAGATGAGCCGCCTCGACTCGGCCCGCATCGCCAGCATCAAGGCCAGCCACGCGAACCTGTCGCTGCAGGGCACGGTGGTGGCCAGCGACGCGTTCTTCCCCTTCCGCGACGGCCTCGATGTGGTGGTCGATGCTGGCGCCACCTGCGTGATCCAGCCCGGTGGCTCCATGCGCGACAACGAGGTGATCGACGCCGCCAACGAGCGCGGCGTGGCCATGGTGTTCAGCGGCGTGCGTCACTTCCGCCACTGATTGCCACTGATCGCCACCGGTCGCCCTGATCTCACCCGCCACCTGATCGCCCGCCATGCCACCTGACGACGAAGCGCCCCCCAAGCGGCCAAAGTGGGTGGCCTGGGCCCTGATCGCCGTGATGGCGCTGGCGGTGCTGGGCATGCTCAACCTGGGGTGGCGCATGCTGCCCGCCGCGGTGCGGGGCGCAGATGCGGGTGCTCCGGGCGCCACCGATGCAGTTCCCGCGCCGACCGCAGCGCTGCCCGGCCGCACGGCGGTGGAGGGTGGTGACTGCCTGCGCTGCCACGGCATGGACCGCAACTACGTGGGCCCGTCGTTCCGGCAGATTGCGGCACGCTACAGCGGCCGTGCCGACGCGGCCGACTACCTGGTGCGCAAGATCCGCGAGGGCGGGGTGGGCGAATGGGGGCGGGTCGTGATGCCGCGCCAGCCCCACGTGTCGGAAGCGCAGGCGCGCGAGATGGCGCAGTGGCTTCTGTCACTGGCGCCAGTGGATGCCGCGCCTTCGGCTGCGAGCACCGGCGCAACGCGCTGAGCCGGGCGCCCAGGGTTCCGGGGCGGCGTGCGACTGCTCGGACCAGCTCTGGACGTATTTGGAAGTGTTTTCAAGCATTTTTGGCCGCTGGCCCACGTGAAATAATGCCTGAATGCTATTATTTTAATAGCATTTGGAATCGCTGCACGATCCGGGCGGGATGCGTTGGAGCGGTTTCGGAGGGGGCGCAAGACGACTTTTTGCAGCCAGCAGTCGCGCCATGGGCAAGACAAGCAGCGCGGTGGCGCATCCGCGCTGGGGCACACCGCACGGAGTGATGCGAAGACTCGTTGGTCTCCATGGCGCGTTGCCGCTGGCCAGCCCCCAGTGCACACGGTCGAGCGTGTGGCCCGAGGGCGAATCCACCCATTGCCGCCAGTCAGGTGCCGAAGTCCATGGGCAGACCCACGTAGTTTTCGGCCAGCGCCGTGGATGCGGCACGCGAATGCACCAGGTAGTCCAGCTCGGCCTCCTGCATCTTCTGGCCGAACTCGCCCGTTTCGGGAAACCGGTGCATCAGTGAGGTGAACCACCACGAAAAGCGCTCTGCACGCCAGACGCGGCGCAGGCAGCGGTCGGAGTAAGTATCGATGCCTGCGCGGGATTTGTCGTTGTAGAAGTCGGCAAACGCATTCCACAGGTAGCCGACGTCGCTGGCGGCCAGGTTCAGGCCCTTGGCGCCGGTGGGGGGCACGATGTGGGCGGCGTCGCCTGCCAGGAACAGGCTGCCAAAGCGCATGGGCTCGGCCACAAAGCTGCGCAGCGGGGCAATGCTCATTTCCAGCGCAGGGCCAGTTTCCAGGTGGGCGCGGGCTTCCGGATCCAGGCGGTGGCCCAGCTCGGTCCAGAACTGGTCGAGGGTCCAGTTCTCCAGCTTGTCGGTCGTGGGTACCTGCAGGTAGTAGCGGCTGCGGGTATGGCTGCGCATGCTGCACAGTGCAAAGCCGCGCTCGGTGTTGGCGTAGATCAGCTCGTGCGCCACGGGCTTCACATCGGCGAGCACGCCCAGCCAGCCAAACGGGTACACACGCTCATACGTGTGGAGGGCGCCCTCGGGCACGCTGGCGCGGCACACGCCGTGAAAGCCGTCGCAGCCGGCAATGAAGTCGCAGGCCAGTTCGTGCGTCTGGCCGTCCTTTTCGTACGTCACCCGGGGATGCGCGCTGTCGAAGTCGTGCACGGCCACGTTCTGTGCGTCGTACACCGTCACCAGGCCCGCCGCGGCGCGGGCATCCATCAGGTCGCGTGTCACCTCGGTCTGGCCGTACACGGTCACGCGGCTGCCGCCCGTCAGGGCCTGCAGGTCGATGCGGTGGCGTTCGCCCTTGAACAGCAGGTCAAAGCCGTCGTGCGGCAGCCCTTCGGCGTGGGCCCGTGCACTGACGCCTGCCTTGTCCAGCAGGTCCATGCAGACCTGCTCCAGCACGCCTGCGCGGATGCGGCTGAGCACGTAGTCGGGGCTGCGCTGTTCAATGATGACGGCATCGATGCCGGACTTGTGGAGCAACTGGCCGAGCAGCAGGCCGGCGGGGCCTGCGCCAATGATGGCAACCTGGGTACGCATGGAAAGCAACCTTTTGAACGTGGGGCAAGGGGTAAGGCAGTGCTTCCAAGCGTAGGTTGATGCGGGTCAAAAGTGTGGCCGTAGTCGGAGGCTTTGCGCGAAAATCAATCGATTTGTGCGATCATCGCGCAGCGTGTCAATGGCCGGTGTGTGATGGTTGAGGTGCGTGCGGTGCCCCGCAGCGCTGTTGTGGCATCGAAACCCTGCGCCAAAGCCCGTCTGCGTCCCGCCCCGTACCGTACCCCTCCGCCCCCACGCCGCAAGCCCGATGACCAGTGTTCCCATTGCCAAATCAGACCTGATCGAAGGCATGGCGCGCGGCATGGCCGTGCTCGAGAGCTTTGACACCGAGCGGCAGCGGCTGAACGCCACACTCACCGCCGAGCGTACGGGGCTGACCCGCGCGGCAGCCCGGCGCCACCTTCTCACGCTGGCGCACCTGGGCTATCTGGAAACCGATGGCAGCTACTTCTGGCTGGCGCCCAAGGTGTTGCGGCTGTCGGGGAGCTACCTCGCTTCAGCGCGGCTGCCGCGGGTGCTGCAGCCCACGCTCAACCGGCTGGCGGCGCAGACACAGCAGTCGTTCTCGGCCGTGGTGCTGGATGGCAGCGAAGTCGTGATCGTGGCCCGCAGCGGCGGCTACGGCGCGCCGACGCGGTTGCTGGCCTACGGGGTGCATCTGGGCGCGCGGCTGCCGGCGCACCCCACGTCCACCGGCCGTGTGCTGCTGGCAGCGCTGCCACCGGCAGAACTCACGGCCTGGCTCAAGGCGCATCCGCTGCATCGGCTTACGCCACACACCATCACGCAGATCGGGTTGCTGCGGCAGGCGATCGCGCAGGTGCGTCTGGATGACTTCTGCCTGGCCGCGCAGGAGCATGAACTGGATGTACTGGCCCTGGCCGTACCATTGCGCAACCCGCAGGGGCGCACGGTGGCGGCGCTCAATGTGGTGGTGTCGCCCCGGCAGATGGACGAAGCCAGCCTGCAGCGCGACATGTTGCCCCTGCTGCAGGAGGCAGCGCGGGAGCTGCGTGGCCTGCTGTAAGGCCCCTGGGCGGGGGATTTAAGGTCAAAACAGGCTGCAGTGCAGGATTTATCTGCACTGGCAGCTATTATTTCGATAGTGTTCTGAACACTTCGCGCGCCGCTGCCACCGTGGCTGCAATGTCATCGGCCGTGTGCGCACCGCTCACAAACCCGGCTTCGTACAGCGCAGGTGCGATGTACACGCCGCGATCGAGCAGCCCGTGGAACAGCTGATTGAAGCGGGCACTGTCGGTCTTGAGCACCGCCGGGTAGTTTTGCGGCAGCTCGGGCAGCAGGAAGAAGCCGAACATGCCGCCCTCGCAGTCGGCGCTGAAGGGCACGCCTTCTTCGCGGGCCGCCTGGGCCAGCCCGTCGACCAGCGAGCGGGTGGTGGCCGACAGCGCGTCGAAGAAACCGGGCTTGCGGATCTCGCGCAGCGTGGTCAGGCCGCAGGCGGTAGCCACCGGGTTGCCCGACAGGGTACCGGCCTGGTACACAGCCCCCAGCGGGGCCAGGTGTTCCATGATGGCGCGGGGCCCGCCAAAGGCTGCCAGCGGCATGCCGCCGCCAATCACCTTGCCCAGCACGGTCACGTCGGGCTTGAATCCGGGGATGCTCTTAGCATAGACGCTCTGGGCGCTGCCCAGGGCCACGCGGAAGCCGGTCATCACCTCATCAAACACCAGCAGTGCGCCGTACTCGGTGCACAGCTCGCGGCAGCGTTTCATGAAGGGCACGCTGGCGCGCACGAAGTTCATGTTGCCCGCGATGGGCTCGATCATCACGCAGGCGAGTTCCTTGCCATGCAGGGCAAAGGCTTCTTCGAGCTGGCTGACGTTGTTGTATTCGAGCACCAGCGTGTGCTGCACCACTTCGGGCGGTACGCCAGCGCTGGTGGCGTTGCCAAAAGTGGCCAGGCCGGAGCCAGCCTTCACCAGCAGCGCGTCGGCATGGCCGTGGTAGCAGCCTTCAAACTTGATGAACTTGCTGCGGCCCGTAGCGCCGCGCGCCAGGCGGATGGCGCTCATGCCCGCCTCGGTACCCGAACTGACCAGGCGGATCATCTCCATCGAGGGCACCAAGCCCAGGATTTCCTCGGCCAGTTCGACCTCGCGTTCGGTGGGCGCGCCAAAGCTGAAGCCTTCGAGCGCTGCCTTTTGCACGGCTTCGATCACGGCGGGGTGGCCGTGGCCCAGGATCATCGGGCCCCAGGAGCCGATGTAGTCGATGAAACGCTGGTCGTTGGCGTCCCAGAAGTAGGCGCCCTTGGCGCGTTTGACGAAGCGGGGCGTGCCGCCCACGGCCTTGAAGGCCCGCACAGGCGAGTTCACGCCGCCGGGGATCAGCGCCTTGGCGCGTTCGAACAGGGGGATATTGAGATCAGTGCTTGGTGTCATGGGGTGGCATCACAAAGCCCTCAAGGGCCTGGGTCTCGTCAAGAAGGGGGGCGCCGGCGGCGGGGCTTGCGGCGTCTGCGCCCTCTTCATCGTCTTCGTCGTCATCAGGCTGCGCCCAGAACATACGGTCGGGAACGATATGGCCCATTCCGGGGCGAAAGCCGGCGTCCAGGCAGCGGTCGAGGTAGCTCAGTGCCTCGCTGGTGGCCTCGCCCAGGTCGTTGCCCGCGCCGACCAGGGCGGTCACGGCGGCAGACAAAGTGTCACCCGCGCCGGAAAAGGTGGCGTCGAACAGTTCGAACTTGCCACTGCCCAGCACGGTCTGCGGCGATGCCAGCACGTTCTCGACAAACTGCTCGGGCAGGGGGATGCCGGTGACGAGGGTGTAGGGCACGCCCATCTCGGACGCGGCGCGCGCGATGTCGCGTGGGGTGGGGTTGCGGGAGCCGGTCCAGTCCGGCAGAAGCCACCGCCACAGCGTGCTGTTGTTTCCAACCAACACTGAAGTCTGCGGCAACAGCAACTCGCGGAAGGCATCCAGGTACTCGTCGATCAGTTCTTCACGCCACCAGGAAAGGTTGGGCATGTAGGCAATCACAGGGATCTCGTCGTAATCCGCCGTGATTTCGGCAATGGCGCTGATGTTCTCGGGGCTGCCCACGAAGCCGATCTTGATTGCCTGCACCGGTAGGTCCTCCAGCACGGCGCGCGCCTGGTCTGAAACGGCCTCGTCGTCAAAGGAAAAATGGTCAAAAATCTGTGCGGTGTCGCGGGCATAGGCCCCGCAGACAACAGCAATCGGATGCCCGCCCACCGACGCCACCGTGGTGATATCGGCGGTCAGGCCCCCGGCGCCGCTGGGGTCGCTGGCATTGAATATCAGTACGCAGGCAGGGCTTGCGTCGGCCGATTCATCTTCGTCGGGATCAGGGTTTTCGGGGGGGGGAGGGGATGCTTTAATGGTCATGGACCAGATCCTGCTGGATGGAGAGCATCGCTGCCCAGCCCGCTGAGATGCCTAGATACAATCGTTGCATTCTATGTGAAGGCCCTTTAAGCTGTGACCGATTCAAAAACTTGGATGTGCTTGATCTGTGGTTGGATTTACGACGAGGCCCTGGGTTCACCAGAACACGGGATCGCACCCAACACGCGTTGGGACGATGTGCCCATGAACTGGACCTGTCCTGAATGCGGCGCCCGCAAAGAGGATTTCGAGATGGTTCAGATTTGAAACGCAGCTTCGGCTGCGTTGTTTCTTTTTCCATCGGGAGCAGTAACAATTGAATACAAACGGCGCAACCTTCAAAGTGCTCGTGGTGGATGACAGCAACACCATCCGTCGTAGCGCCGAGATCTTCCTGAAACAGGGCGGCCACGAAGTTTTGCTGGCTGATGACGGATTTGACGCATTGGCCAAGGTGAACGATTACCAGCCCCAGCTGATTTTCTGCGACATCCTGATGCCCAAACTCGACGGCTACCAGACCTGCGCCATCATCAAGCGCAATGCCCGATTTGCAGATACTCCCGTGGTAATGCTGTCCTCCAAGGATGGTGTATTCGACAAGGCGCGTGGTCGCATGGTTGGATGCCAGGAATATCTCACCAAGCCATTTACCAAAGACCAGTTGCTGCAGGCTGTGCAGCAGTTTGGCAATTCGCAACAAGGAGCCATGTAATGCCCATTCAAAAAGTACTGGTCGTCGACGACTCGAAGACCGAGTTGATGTTCCTGACTGACCTGCTTCAGAAAAAAGGCATGCAGGTGCGTACCGCCGAGAACGCCGACGAGGCCTTTCGTCGTCTGGCAGAAGAAAAGCCCGACCTGATCCTGATGGATGTCGTGATGCCCGGGCAAAACGGGTTTCAGCTGACCCGCGCCATCACCCGCGACCCTCTGTACGCCGATGTGCCCATCATCATGTGCACCAGCAAGAACCAGGAAACCGACCGCGTGTGGGGCATGCGCCAGGGCGCACGTGGCTACATCACGAAGCCGGTGGATCCTGCCGAACTGCAGGCCAAGATCGACGCCCTGAACTGAGGCTGCAGCGCGTTCATGGCCAATCGCGAAGCCCTCAGAGAGCTCCAGACCCGTCTTGCCAGTCGCCTCCAGGCGGCTCGGTCCGAGGGCACTTCCGTTTCATCCTGGCTGGCTGTCGAGTCGGGCGGGGGTTTTTATTTGCTGCCCCTGGCGCAGTCCGGGGAGATTTTCCCCTGGGTAACCGTTCAGCCTGTGCCATATACCCAGAGCTGGTTTCTGGGCGTTGCCAATCTGCGCGGCGGACTGGTGGGCGTGGCGGACCTTGCGGGTCTTTTGGGATCGGACGCCGTGCGTACCGACCAGGCCCTCGCCGAGTCCAGCCTGCTGGCTTTCAATGCGGCCCTGGACGTGAACGCCGCTCTGCTGGTGGACCGGCTTGCCGGCCTGCGCGGCACCGATGCCTTTGTGTCGTCGGAGCCTCCCGCCCAGGACGCGCCTTCGTTTTTCGGCACCACGTATATCGATTCGAGCGGCACGCGCTGGCAGGAACTGAACCTGCAGGTCCTGTCGCAACACCCCGCTTTCCTGAGCATCAGTGCTTGAGTTTTTCTGTAAGGCTGCACCATGTCCGTCGTCAATCAATTTGGAAAAATGTTCAACCGGAAACCTGCCACGCCTGCTGCAGGCGGCGCCGATGACGGGCAGGACCTTCTCTCGACCGGCGCCCTCGATGGCAGCCAGCTGCGTGACGGCTATCAGGCTGACGCGCTGAACAGCGTGCAGGGCGATCCTGACGGCGGGTACACCCCCGAGCTCACCAGCCCTGACAACGACGAAGACCTCATCTCGCTACCGCTGCTCGGACGAGCCACCGCTCCAGCCCACCAGCGACGCCTGCTGGGCCTGCTGGCCATTGGCGTGATTGTGCTGGCGCTGATTGCCGGCTGGGTGCTGCAGCAGGCGGACAAGTCCGCACAACAACTGGCTGCCACGGGTCAGTCGCTGATGCAGTCGCAACGTCTTGCGAAATCGGTGTCGCAGGCCCTGGTGGGTAGCCCGCAGGCTTTCCCGGACGTGGTGGAAAGCTCCGGCGTTCTGGCCCGCAACGTGCGCGCCCTGAATGCGGGTGACGGCGAACTCAACGTGCAGTCGCTGGGCGAAACCTTCAAGCCGGACCTTGATTCCGTGAATCCGCTGATGGAGCGCGCCGAGCGCAATGCAGCCGTCGTGATGGGTCAGCAAAAGATCCTGACACAGGTGGGTGACGCTCTGCGCACCATTAACCGCCAGTCTTCCGACCTGCTTGAAATCGCGGAAACGGTTTCTTCGCTGAAGCTCCAGCAAAACGCGCCTGCCGCCGAAATCTCTGCCGCCGGCCAGCTGGTGATGCTGACCCAGCGTATCGGCAAGTCGGCCAACGAATTCCAGACCATGGAAGGCGTGAGCCCCGAGGCTGTGTTCTTGCTGGGCAAGGACTTGAACTCCTTCAAGGAAATCGCCCAAGGCCTGCTCGACGGAAGCCCTGAACTGCGCCTGGCAGCCACCAAGGATGCACAGACCCGCGAACAGCTGGAAGCGCTGATCAAGCTGTATGAACAGACCCGCACGCAAGCCAGTGCAATTTTGGGCAACCTGCAAGGCCTGGTGTCTGCGCGTGAAGCCCAGTCCGCCATCATTGCCGACAGTGAACCCCTGCGTCGCCAGCTTGAAGGCCTGCAAGGCAAGCTGTCCGCACAGACGGGCATCGGCGGCGGCCCGCTGGCTGCACTGACGCTGGCCGGTCTGTTCGTGATTCTTTGCGGCGTGGGCATTTCCCGCGTGCAGCTGCTCGACAGCCGTGGACGGCAGGCTGCTGCTGAAATGCAGCAAAAGGACGCCAAGCGCCAGGAGCAGGAAGCCAAGCGGATCAACGACGCCAACCAGGCCGCTATTTTGCGTTTGATGAACGAACTGCAGTCGGTGGCTGAAGGTGACCTGACCCAGGAAGCCACGGTGACGGAAGACATCACGGGCGCCATTGCCGACTCGGTGAACTACACGGTGGAAGAGTTGCGCCAGCTGGTGGGCAGCGTGCAGAACACGGCGACCCGCGTGGCGCAGACGACGGCCCAGGTGGACAGCACGTCGACCGAACTGCTGGCGGCATCGACCGAGCAGCTGCGCGAAATCCGTGAAACCGGCCGTTCTGTTCTGGACATGGCGACCCGAATCAACGAAGTGTCCACGCAAGCGCAAGAATCCGCCACGGTGGCGCGCCAGTCGCTGCAAGCGGCTGACTCGGGCTTGCAGGCCGTGCAGAACGCCATCGGCGGTATGAACTCCATCCGCGACCAGATCCAGGACACCTCCAAGCGCATCAAGCGCCTGGGCGAATCGTCGCAGGAGATCGGTGAAATCACCGAACTGATCTCGGACATTACCGAGCAGACCAACGTTCTGGCTCTGAACGCTGCCATCCAGGCGGCGTCTGCCGGTGAAGCCGGTCGCGGCTTCTCTGTGGTGGCCGAAGAAGTGCAGCGGCTTGCCGAGCGCTCTGCAGACGCCACGCGCCAGATTTCGGCGCTCGTGAAGGCGATTCAGACCGACACCCAGGATGCCGTGGCCGCTATGGAGCGCTCCACGCAGGGTGTGGTGGAAGGGGCCCGACTGTCCGACAGTGCCGGTACTGCCCTGACCGAAATCGACCGCGTGTCGCGTCGTCTTGCTGAACTGATTGAGCAGATTTCATCTTCCACGTCCCGCGAAGCCGTTCTGGCCAACGAAGTGGCCGACAACATCCAGCACATTTTTGCGGTGACGGAGCAGACCGGTGAAGGTACCCGCACCACGGCCCAACAGGTTCGAGAGCTCTCGCACATGGCTGAAGAGCTGCGCCAGTCGGTAGCACGGTTCAAGATCGCCTGACCCTCCCGCGGCACTCATCAACCAGCTGGCTCACAGAGGCCGGGGACGAATCCATGTCATCTATCGATGTCAATAACGCACCGGGCGCCGACGGGCCACAGGTCGATCAGGACCTGGGTCCTCTGGCCTGGGTGCTTGATGAATTGCGCAAGTCGCTCGATGGCGCCGTCAAGGCCATGCGGCGATTTGTGCGCGACGCCGAGACCGCGCGCGAATCGGATCTGGCTGCGCTGGACGCGGGCTCGCTGCGCATTGCGCGGCAGCAGCTGCACCAGGCTTGCGGCGCCCTTGAAATGGTGGGCATGGGCCCGCCATCGCTGGTCTTGCGGGCCATGGAGTCCGCCGTACAGAAGTTCGTACAGCGGCCTGAGCTGTGCAGCGACCAGGCTGCGGCCGTCATTGAACGCGCCAGCTTCGCGCTGATCGAATACCTCGAAACCGTGCTGGCGGGCAAAGCGACCTCGCCTGTCGCGCTGTTTCCGCAATACCGAGATGCCCAGGCACTTGCCGGGGCGGACCGCGTTCACCCCGCCGACCTCTGGCCAGCGGAGCGCCGCTTCCGCGAACCCGAGGGCACCTCATCTGCAGCTCCCCTGCCTTACGGCCCCGAGGCACGGGCACGCCTGGATTCGGCGGTGTTGCGTATCGTCAAATCGGGCGACGCACGCGCCGCCCTGAACCTCAGGGATACCTGCCTCGGTATCGTGGCAGCTGCCAAGGACCGTGAGCCCCGCGCGTTCTGGAAAATCTGCGCCGGCTTCTTCGAGGCGTTCGG
The DNA here is from genome assembly GCF_051942715.1 of Acidovorax sp. BL-A-41-H1. Lineage (NCBI taxonomy): Bacteria > Pseudomonadati > Pseudomonadota > Betaproteobacteria > Burkholderiales > Comamonadaceae > Acidovorax > Acidovorax sp. BL-A-41-H1. The sequence goes on from NZ_JBPVJQ010000006.1 coordinate 267,476, forward strand.
CCTGGGCCTGTTGCCGGCGGATGTGTACGTCAAACGCGTCGCGTCACGCGTGCTGATGCAGTACGCAACCCTTGCCAAAGGCGACCCCACCATTGCAGACCGGCTGGTACAGGACTTGCTTTTTTTCTGTGCACAGGCGCGTCTTCCCGAGGCCGGCCTGCAGGCCGCACCTGCGTTGCAGGCCGTGCGGCAGGCTTTCGCGCTCGACCGCTACAAGCCCGTCGACTACGAAAACGCGCGTTTCGGCCGTTTCGACCCGGCCATTCTGGCGCAGGCGAGGAAGCGGATTGCTGCAGCCACCGAAACCTGGTCGGCGCTTGCGGGGGGTGATCGCAACAAGCTCAAGCCCGCAGCTGACCAGTTCAGTCTGGTGTGCGACTCGCTGCGCAAACTGCTCCCCGGGAGCGAGGCGCTGGCGCAGGCCCTGACACGCGTGACCGAGTCCACCACCCGAGCGGGTGAGCCCCCATCGCCAGCCCTGGCCATGGAGGTCGCGACTTCGGTGTTGTATCTCCAGGCAGCGTTCGAAGAGCTCGACGCGGCCGATGGCCAGATGGAAGCGCGGGCCAACCGGTTGGCCGAGCGGCTTGACGCCGTAGGCACCGGTGCAGAGCCCGAGCCACTTGAGCAGTGGATGGAAGAGCTGTACCGGCGCGTGAGCGACAACCAGACGATGGGCAGCGTGGTGGACGAACTGCGTGCCACCCTGGGCGAGGCGGAAAAGGCGCTGGACCTGTACTTCCGCAATCCGGCCGACGCCGCGTTGCTGGGCCCGGTGCCTGGGCACCTTGCGCAGATGCGCGGTGTGCTGTCGGTCCTGGGGCTGGACCAGGCCTCGCTGGCTGTGGTGCGCATGCGCGACACCGTGGAACGCCTGCTGATCAACGAGGTGGCTGAAGCCGACCGCCAGACCGTGTTCGAGAAGCTGGGCAACAGCCTGGGTGCGCTGGGGTTCCTGATCGACATGCTCAGCTACCAGCGCACCATGGCGCGCAAGCTGTTCGTGTATGACGAAGAGCTGGGTGAACTGCGCATCCTGATGGGCAAGACCCGCGGTCGCGCTTCGGATGCCCGCGAAGAGGCCCCCGCCAAGCTTGATGAGCGTGCTCCCACGCCCTTGCCCGATGTCGTGCCACGGTTCCCGGTGGAGCCGCAACTCAGCGAACCTACGGACTTCGGCTCGCTGCCCGAACTTCATGGCGAGCACTCCCGGCCTTGGGATCAAAGCCCGTCGGCAGCCGGACTTGGCTCAGACATTTCCTTCACCGAGGCGCCGGCACCTTCCACGGATGCTCCTGCGTTGACGTCGGCCGGACAGCCTGTAGTGCGCCCGGCCATTGAAGACGAGCTGCTCGACGTGTTCCTGGAGGAGGCACGCGAGGTGGTGACCACTGGCCTTGCCGCGCTGGATGTGCTGCGCGACGAGCCGGGCAACCTGAGCGAGCAAACTACCCTGCGCAGGGCATTCCACACGCTCAAGGGCAGCTCGCGCATGGTCGGGCTCAACGATTTTGGCGAAGCCGCCTGGTCGATGGAGCAGGTGCTCAATGCCTGGCTGGCAGAACAGAAGCCGGTGCACCCGGGTCTGCACGAACTCTCCACGGATGCACTGCAGGCCTTTGGTCGATGGGCGGACGGGATTGCGTCTGGCGCGGTGGATGGATGGAGCCCTGAAGCCTTCCGCAAGTCGGCTGACGCGATGCGCGTCGACGGCGCTCTGGTTCCGCTGGTAGTACCCGGTGGCCGTGCTGCCCAGACGCCGGCCGTTGAAGAGGTGCCCGCCGAGCTCATGCGCACCCAGATCCTGGAGGTATCGCCTGCCGAGGAGTCGGCGGCGGACACCCTCGACGAAGTCATGGCGATGCCTGACTTTCAGGTCACCGAGATCTCCGACGTGTTTCCCGAGGCCGACGTTGCAGCGGCGCCGGTGCCCGCGCCCGATGCTGCGGAAGAAATCGACTTCTCGGTTTTCGCAGCTGCGCTCGACGCGTCCGCTGCTGGTGACGCAGCCCCGCCGGTGGACCCTGCCGGCGTCGACTTCGAACTGGATCTGGAACTGCCCGAGCTGGAAAACGCCAGCTCCGACATCGCCCCCGAAGCATCCGCTGCGCAAGAGCTTGCTTTTGTGGCAACAGACGACCAGCTGGATCTGGCTGAACCCGCTGCCGTCGATGCGCTGGCGGCAGACTTCTCGCTGACCCTCCCGGCTTTGGAGGACGCGGGTGCTCCCGCCATGGTAGCCACCGACACGCCGTCGGCAGACGCTGCCCACGAGCCGGACGAGTTGCCCTTGCCCGAGTTGGTCGAACAGCCCGAGGATGCGCTGGCGGTGCCATCGGCCAGCGACGAGGAGCCACTCGCTGCAATGGCGTCCGACGATGGGTCGGATGACGACGCAGTCAAGGTCATCGACACGCTGCGCATCGGCATCCCGCTGTACAACGTGTACCTCAACGAAGCCGACGAATGGTCGCGCCGGCTGGTAACTTGCCTGCAGGAATGGTCTCTCGAGCTGCACGAACCGCTGCCCGATACCGCGGTTGCGCTGGCGCATTCGCTGGCGGGCAGCTCGGCAACGGTCGGCTTCACCGCCCTCTCGGAACTAGCTCGTGTGCTGGAGCATGCGCTGCAGCATGTGCAGCTCCAGTCTGGCGGAACCGAAGAGCAGGCTACCGTCTTCATGGCCGCCGCCGAAGACGTACGCCGTCTGTTGCACCAGTTTGCCGCCGGGTTCCTCAAGGAGCCAAGTGCGGAGGTGCTTGAACAGCTTCGCCGCATTCTGGAGGCCGAAGTCGAGAACACGCTGTCGCCGCCCGAAGAAGACGCCGAAGCCATGTTGGCCGCAGCGCTCCAAGAAGAGGCGGACGCGCAGGCCGCAGCCGATGCGGACGATGCCGTACGACTTGCCCAGCAGCTGTCTGAAACCGCCGAGGCCGCGCCTGTTGTTCCTGAAGTCCCGCACGGGCACGTGGCTCCCGCTCTCTCTGTAGTGGTGCGTGACCAGGACCAGCAGATCGACGACGCGATTGCACACGCAGTGGCTTTGGGTTCGGACGTGGATGACGACATCGATGCGATCGACGTCATCGATCCCGACCTGTTTCCGATCTTCGAGGAAGAAGCCCAGGAGCTGCTTCCGCAGCTGGGCGGTGCGCTGCGCCAGTGGGCATCGCGGCCCGACAACATGGGCGCCCGCAACGAGGTTCTTCGCGCGCTGCACACCCTCAAGGGCAGTTCGCGCCTTGCAGGTGCGATGCGCCTGGGCGAGATGGCACACCGCCTGGAATCGGCGATCGAGGCATTGGATGCCGAAACGGTCACGTCCGAGCAGATCGAGCCGCTTCAGGCCGGTTTCGACGGGCTGCAGGCGAACTTTGACGCGCTGCGCGCCATTGGCCAGACGTCCGCTGACACGGTAGTGGTACTGCCCACGGCTCCCGCTGCGGACCGGGTACCCTCTGTGGCTGGACTGGAGGCAGGTGCGTCGAATGCGGTAGCAGCTGCCACGGGGCCTGCTCCCGTTGCAGCACGTATGCCGGGCCCTTCTCAGTTGGCACCCTTGCGCGTTGCGGCGAGCCAGTCGGTTCGCGTGCGGGCGCAGCTGCTGGATCGTCTGGTCAATCAGGCTGGCGAGGTCATGATCAGCCGCTCGCGCCTGGATGTACGGCTGGGGCAGTTCCGCAGCTCGCTCAGCGACCTTTCGGGCAATCTGGACCGCCTTCGCCAGCAGTTGCGCGATATCGAGGTTCAGGCTGAATCGCAGATGCAGTCGCGCTTGGCTCTGTCCAAGGACTCGGCAGCCGGTTTCGACCCGCTGGAGTTCGACCGATTCACACGCGTGCAGGAACTGACGCGCATGATGGCAGAGTCGGTCAACGACGTGGCCACCGTGCAGCGCAACCTGCAGCGTGCCATGGAAGGCGCCGAGGATGACCTGATCGCCCAGGGCCGTCAGGCGCGTGAACTGCAGCGCGACCTGCTGCGCACCCGCATGGTGGAGTTCGAGGGCATTGCCGAGCGCCTGTATGCCGTGGTGCGCCAGGCGTCCAAGGAAACGGGCAAGCAGATCAAGCTCGATATCACCGGCGGCTCCATCGAGATGGACCGCGGCGTGCTGGACCGCATGACCCCGGCCTTCGAACACCTTTTGCGCAACTGCGTCGCCCACGGTATCGAAGACCCCGAGGTGCGGACCGCCGCAGGCAAGCAGGCCACCGGCACGATCACCGTTGAACTTCACCAGGAAGGCAACGACGTCTCTGTGGAGTTCCGCGATGACGGTGCAGGCCTGGACCTGCCGCGCATTCGCGAAAAGGCGCTTGCACAGGGCATCGTGGGCCCCGACGTGACGCTGAGCGATGCGGAAGCGGCCAACCTGATCTTCATGCCCGGTTTCTCCACGGCAACTGAAGTGACGGGCCTTGCCGGCCGCGGTATCGGCATGGACGTGGTTCGCGCAGAAATCAACGCGTTGGGCGGTCGCATCGAAACCTCCACCGAAGCGGGCAAGGGCGCAGCGTTCCGCATGGTCCTGCCGCTGACCACGGCGGTGACGCAGGTGGTGATGCTGCGTGCGGGCGATCTTGCCATTGGCGTGCCTGCCAACGTGGTGGAAATCGTCCGTCGCACCTCTGCAGCCGACCTGGAAGAGGCTTACAGCACAGGCTACTTCGACGACGGCATGGAGAAGCTGCCGTTCTTCTGGTCGGGCGCGCTGTTGCAGGCATCTGCCCGCAGCAATGAGCCCGGTGGCAAGACCCGCCCTGTGGTCATCTTCCGCAGTGCCGCGCAACGCATCGCGATGCACGTGGATGAAGTGCTGGGCAACCAGGAAGTCGTGGTGAAAAACCTCGGCCCCCAGCTGTCCCGTCTGCCTGGCCTGGCCGGCATGTCGGTGCTGGCTTCAGGTGCCGTAGTGCTGATCTACAACCCTGTGGCGCTGTCGACCGTGTATGGCGACCAGGTGCGCGCTGCTAGCGTGGGTCTGCCGCCTGCCCAGGATGCAGACGGCAGCACGGCAACGGGCAAGCCTGCAGGCGTGGCTCCACTGGCAGGCCCGAGCCATGTACCGCTGGTCCTGGTGGTCGACGATTCCATCACCGTGCGCCGCGTCACGCAGCGCCTGCTGCAGCGCGAAGGTTACCGGGTGGCACTGGCTGCCGATGGTCTCCAGGCGCTGGAGCGGCTGCAGGAAGAGCGCCCGACCGTGGTCTTGTCCGACATCGAAATGCCGCGCATGGACGGCTTCGACTTGGCCCGCAACATCCGCGCCGATGGTGCGTTGCGCGACCTGCCCATCATCATGATCACATCGCGCATTGCCGAAAAGCACCGCGAACATGCGATGGAGCTGGGCGTGAACCACTACCTGGGCAAGCCTTATTCGGACGAAGAGCTGCTGAGCCTGATCCAGCACTATGCCCGGCTTGCGGCAGGGGTAGAAGCCTGAACGGCACATACCGTATCGGCGCCATGTTCGGCGACTCACGAGGGCCTGTCCTGCGGGGCAGGCCCTTGACGTTTGCGGAGTGCCAAAACGCACTCAACTGTGCGTCGGGCTTCGTGCGCGCAATGCTCCGATTCGATCTGAGGAAGATGCATGAAATCGACCCCCGCAGCACCTGTGATACCTGATCCACGCCTGCTGGCGTGTCTTGCCGTCGTGGTGCGCGAGCGGGCATCGGATCTGTTTTTGATGGCGGGCGCCACGCCCACCATCAAACGCCAGGGCCTGTTCGTGCCACTGGGCAGGCAGCTGCTCACGCCCGACGCGGTCCGGCAGCTGGCCTATTCGATCCTGCGGCCCGAGCAGCGGCACGAATTCGAGACCACGATGGAGTGCGACCTGTCCATCGACACGCCCGACGGTGAGCGTTTTCGCGTGAACGTTCACATGCAGCGCGGCCAGGTGGGCATGGTCATTCGCCATGTGGTGTCCTCCATCCCGGGGCTGGACGAGCTGGGCCTGCCGCCAGTGCTCAAGAAGCTGGCATTTCTCAAGCGCGGACTGGTGCTCACGGTGGGCGCTGCAGGTTCGGGCAAGACGACCACGCTGGCGTCGTTACTGGACCACCGCAATGCCAACACGGGCGGGCACATCCTCACGGTAGAAGACCCGATCGAGTACCTGCATACGCACAAGAAGTCGCTCATCACACAGCGTGAGGTGGGCCTGGACACCCGCTCGTACGACGAAGCGCTGCGCCGTGCCATGCGTGAAGCGCCGAACGTGATCATGATCGGCGAGATCCGCGACCGCGCCACCATGCAGCACGCGCTGCACTATGCGGAATCAGGGCACCTGTGCGTATCCACGCTGCACGCCAACAACGCCAACCAGGCCGTGCAGCGCATCCTCAACTTCTTCCCGGAAACTGCGCAACGCCAACTGCTGATGGACCTTTCGCTCAACCTGAGCGCGGTGGTCGCGCTGCGCCTCGTCCCCGGGCTGTCGGGGCAGCTTGTGCCCGCCACCGAAATCATGCTGCTGACGCCCTTCGTGTCCGAACTGATCCAGAAGGGGCAAATCGACGAGCTCAAGACCGCCATCGTGCGCAGCGGCGAGCAGGGCATGTGCAGCTTCGACCAGTCTCTGCTGGCTATGGTGGATGCGGGCTCGATCTCGCCTGAAGAGGCCATTGCCCACGCTGACAACCGCACCGATGTCAGCCTTCGCCTGCGCCTGGCTGCTGGCAATACGTTCGAGATTGCCGGCATGCGCATGACAGAACCCGTGCGCGAGGCGGAGCCGATCACGCGGTATTGATGCGAGGCGAGTGCAGGCCTCGGACGGGCCAGGCCGTGGTCATCTGACGGGCGTTAACCTGCCACCTGCTTGACCACCGCATACCGCTGCAGCGTCTTCTGGCGCGCAATGTCATGGTCGACCACAGGCAGCGGGTAGTCCCGCCCCAGCGTGATGCCGGCCGCCTGAAGATCCAGCGGCCTGGCCGCCCAGGGCGCGTGCAGCGCCGGTGTGGGCAGCGCTGCCAGCTGCGGCAGGTAGCGCCGGATGAACTTTCCCTCCGGGTCGAACTTCTGGCTCTGGCTGACCGGGTTGAAGATGCGGAAATACGGCTGGGCATCGCAGCCGCTGGAGCTGGCCCATTGCCAGCCGCCATTGTTGGCGGCCAAGTCAAAGTCGTTGAGTTGCCTGGCAAAGTAACGTTCGCCCCAGCGCCAGTCGATGCCAAGGTCCTTGACCAGAAAGCTGGCCACCACCATGCGCAGGCGGTTGTGCATGTAGCCCGTCTGGTTGATCTGCGCCATGGCCGCATCCACCAGTGGATACCCCGTACGCCCTTCGCACCAGGCCGTGAACAGCGCTTCGGCCTGTGACCCGGCTTCCCACTGGATCGCGTCGTAAGCGGGCTTGAAACTGCGCTCTGCGACATGCGGGTGGTGGTGCAGGATCTGAAAATAAAAGTCGCGCCAGATCAGCTCGCTCAGCCACGTGCTGGCACCGGCACTGCCAGAAAGCATGCGGGCATGGGCCGCGCGGGCGAGCAGGCGTGGCGATACGGTTCCAAAGCGCAGGTGCACGCTCAGATAGCTGGGGCCCTTGACGGCCGGGAAGTTGCGCGTGTCTACGTAGCGGTCGATGCGGTCCAGGAAATCCTTGAACAGTGCTTGCCCGCCTCTGCTGCCGGTGGGCAGCTTCAGCTCCGAAAGGCCTGCCGGTTCAAACCCGAGTTCCCTGAGCGTGGGGACGGGCTGACGACGCGCCTGCGGCAAGGGGGCGAGACGGTGGGCCAGGGGGGCCACGGGCTGCTCGGCCAGCACCTGCGCGTCGGCCTTCTTCAGCCACGCGTTCTTGTACGGCGTGAACACGCTGTAGGGCGAGGCGGACTGCGTAAGCACTTCGCTGCGCTCGAGCACCATGTGGTCCTTGAAGGTGTGAAAAGCCCGGCCCGCCGCAGCCAGCCGCGTGCGTACCAGTGCATCGCGGGCCAGTGCCTGGGGTTCGTCGTCGTGGTTGGCAAACACTGCCTGCGCGCCCAGCTCCGCTGCCAGGGCCGGTACGGCTTCTGCAGCCAGTGCGTGTTCCACGATGAGCCCGCCAGCACCCTGTGGCGACAGGCCGCGCAGCGTGGCGTCCAGTTCCACCAGCGTCTCGCGCAGGAACTCCACCCGGCGGTCCTGGCGTGGCAGGTCGTCCAGAATCTCCTTGTCGAACACAAAAACGCAATGCACCTCCTGGCACTGGCTCAGGGCATGGTGCAGGGCAGCCTGGTCATCGGCACGCAGGTCGCGGCGGAACCAGACCAGGCCACAGAGGTACGGGGTAGGGGAAGAGGGGGGCGCCATGTTCGCCGTTAAAATTGAAGGATGTCTTCTGATTCTGCGCCCATGAACCTCACGCATCATTTCCTGATTGCGATGCCCGGTCTGGAAGATGAGTCTTTCGCGCGCAGTGTCATCTACCTGTGCGAGCACAGCGAACGCGGCGCGCTCGGCCTCATCATCAACAAGCCGACCGATATCACCCTCAAGGGCCTGTTCGACAAGGTGGACCTTTCCCTGCGGCGCGAGGACCTCAGCCGTGAACCCGTGTTCCAGGGCGGCCCGGTGCAAACCGAGCGGGGGTTTGTGCTGCACGAACCCATGCTGATGAACAAGGCCGAGACCGACGAATCCGCCTACGCATCGACCATGGTCATCCCCGGCGGGCTGGAGATGACGACCTCGAAGGACGTGCTCGAAGCCCTGTCCACCGGCGCCGGGCCGCGACGGGTGCTGATCACTCTGGGGTATTCATCCTGGGGCGAAGGCCAGCTTGAATCCGAGCTGGCCGAAAACGCCTGGCTTACCGTGGGTGCCGACCTTGCGGTGATCTTCGACACCCCCGTGCCCGAGCGTTACGACCGGGCCCTGGCGCTGCTGGGGCTCAAGGCCTGGATGCTGTCGCCCGAAGCGGGGCACGCATGACCGGCTTGCCCGTTCAGCCGGCTGTTCCTGCGCATTTCCAGACGTTTCTCGCTTTCGACTTTGGCCTCAAGCGCACGGGTGTGGCTTCGGGCAACCGCATGCTGCGCAGCGCCACGCCGCAGGCCACCATCAAGGCCGAGGGCGACGCCCGCTTTGTGCAGGTGGCCCAGCGCATCAAGGAATGGCAGCCCGACGCCCTGGTGATCGGCGTGCCCTACCACCCTGATGGCGCCAGCCACGAGAACACCGAGCGTGCGCTCAAGTTCGGGCGCCAGCTGCGCGGGCGCTTCGGATTGCAGGTGTTCGAGGTGGACGAGCGCTACAGCACCACCGAGGCGATCTCGGGCGGTGCCAAGGATGCAGACGCCGCATCGGCCTGCATCATCCTGGAACAGTTTTTGAGGAATCTTCCATGAGCCATCCTTCCCATCCAGCGTCCAGCGTGGGGGCTTTGGCCCTTGACGCTGAGGCGCTGTACAGCGAGCTGCTGCGCGGCGTGCGCAGCATGCTCACGCCCACCACGCGGCTGGCGGGCATTGCCTCCGGCGGCGCCTGGCTGGCCGAGCGCCTGCAGCACGACCTGGGCCTGCAAGGCCCTGCTGGCGTGTTGTCTTCGGTGATGCACCGCGACGACTTTGCGCAGCGCGGCCTGTCGGCCAGCGCGCAGACCTTGCTGCCGTTTGATGTGAACGGCGCCGATGTGCTGGTACTCGACGACGTGCTCTACACCGGCCGCACCATCCGTGCCGTGCTGAACGAACTGTTTGACTACGGCCGCCCCGCCAGCGTGCGCCTGGCGGTGCTGGTGGACCGCGGCGGGCGCGAGTTGCCGGTACAGGCCGACTTTGCCGCGGCCCGCGTGGCCCTGCCGGCTGCACAGTCGCTGGCCCTGGCCCGCGATGAGGCCAGCGGCAAATTCCAATTCCAAGTCCAGGACAAAGACTAAAGAGGCCCGACCGTGCTGCACAAGCGCAATCCCCAACTCAACAAGAACGGCGAGCTGATCCACCTGCTCTCCATCGAGGGCCTGCCGCGCGACATCGTCACGCACATCCTCGACACCGCCGCCAATTTCGTGAGCGTGAACGACCGCGAAGTGAAGAAGGTGCCGCTCTTGCGCGGCAAGAGCGTGTTCAACCTGTTCTTCGAGAACAGCACGCGCACGCGCACCACGTTCGAAATCGCGGCCAAGCGGCTGTCGGCCGATGTGCTCAACCTCGATATCGCGCGCAGCTCGGCCAGCAAAGGCGAGTCGCTGCTGGACACCATCGCCAACCTGAGCGCGATGGCGGCCGACCTGTTCGTGGTGCGGCACAGCGAGTCGGGCGCGCCTTACCTCATCGCACAGCACGTGTCGCCCCATGTGCATGTGATCAATGCCGGCGATGGCCGCCATGCCCACCCCACGCAGGGGCTGCTGGACATGTACACCATCCGCCACTACAAGAAGGACTTTGCCAACCTCACCGTGGCCATCGTGGGCGACGTGCTGCATTCGCGCGTGGCGCGCTCGGACATTCACGGCCTGACCACGCTGGGTTGCGCCGAAGTGCGCGTGGTGGGCCCGCGCACCCTGGTGCCCAGCGACATGGCGCAGATGGGGGTGCGCGTGTGTCACACGCTCGAAGAAGGCATCAAGGATGCCGACGTGGTCATCATGCTGCGCCTGCAAAACGAGCGCATGAGCGGCGCGCTGCTGCCCTCCAGCCAGGAATACTTCAAGAGCTTTGGCCTCACGCCTGAAAAGCTGCAGCTGGCCAAGCCCGACGCCATCGTGATGCACCCGGGCCCCATCAACCGCGGCGTCGAGATCGACTCCGCCGTGGTCGATGGCAAGCAGAGCGTGATCCTGCCGCAGGTGACGTTCGGCATTGCGGTGCGCATGGCCGTAATGTCCATCGTGGCCGGGAACGAAGCGTGACCCCCCTGAGTCGCTTCGCGCCTTCTCCCCAAGGGGGGACGCCACCCCTGGCCCGGCGAAGCCGGTTCCACGGTGGCACTGGCATTCGGTCGGCTGTGGTGCGAAGGGCTCGGGAAATATCGTGTGATGTGAGCGCTATGTTTTTGATAGCTGCTAGTGCATATAAATCAAGCGCTAGCAGCCAATTTGGCTTGAAATCATGAAAATATTGATCCAGAACGGCCGTGTGATCGACCCCGCCTCGGGCCTTGACCAGACCTGCGACATCGCCGTGGCGGCCGGGCGCATCGTGGGCCTGAACCGCACGCCAGCCGACTTTGCACCGGCGCGGGTAATCGACGCCAGCGGCTGCATCGTGCTGCCCGGCCTCGTGGACCTGGCCGCACGCCTGCGCGAGCCGGGGCATGAGCACGAGGGCATGCTCGAATCCGAAATGGCAGCCGCCGTGGCCGGTGGCGTGACCAGCCTGGTGTGCCCGCCCGACACCGATCCCGTGCTCGACGAGCCAGGCCTGGTGGAAATGCTCAAGTTCCGCGCCGAGAAGCTGCACCAGTCGCGCCTGTTCCCGCTGGGCGCGCTCACGCGCAACCTGGCCGGCGAGGTGCTGACCGAGATGGCCGAGCTCACCGAGTCCGGTTGTGTGGGCTTCGGCCAGGCCGAGGTGCCGCTGGCCAGCACGCAGGTGATGCAGCGCGCGCTGCAGTACGCGGCCACCTTTGGCTACACCGTGTGGTTGCGCCCGCAAGAGATGCACCTGGGCAAGGGCGTGGCGGCCAGCGGCCCGCTGGCGACGCGGCTGGGCCTCTCGGGCGTGCCGGTGGCGGCAGAGACCATTGCGCTGCACACCATCTTCGAGCTGCTCAAGACCACCGGTGCCCGCGTGCACCTGTGCCGCATCAGCAGCGCTGCGGGTGTGGAGCTGCTGCGCCGCGCCAAGGCCGAGGGCCTGAAGGTCACGGCGGATGTGAGCATCAACTCGCTGCACCTCACCGATGTGGACATCGGCTTTTTTGACAGCCGCGCCCGCCTGTCGCCGCCGCTGCGCCAGCAGCGCGACCGCGATGCGCTCAACGCCGCGCTGGCCGACGGCACCATCGATGCGCTGGTGTCCGACCACAACCCGGTGGACGAAGACGCCAAGACGCTGCCCTTTGCCGAGGCCGAACCCGGCGCCACCGGCCTGGAGCTGCTGCTCAGCCTGGCGTTGAAATGGTCGCAGGACAGCGGCATTCCGCTGCAGCGCGCCATGGCCGTCGTCACGTCGGAGCCCGCACGCGTGCTGGGCAGCGCCCTGGGCACGCTGCAGGCCAGCGTGGGCCAGATCGTGGAAGGCGGCGTGGGCGACCTGTGCATTTTTGACCCGCACGCCGCCTGGACGGTGCAGGCCGATGCCCTGCGCAGCCAGGGCAAGCACACACCGTTTTCCGGCTATGAAGTGCCCGGCCGGGTCCGCACGACGCTGGTGGGTGGCCAGGTGGCGTTTGACCGGTAGCGTGGTGCGTACCATGGCCTTTGTGCACGTCACCCAGTTTGGTGAGGCACAGCCATGAGACAGCTGCGCGCGTGCTGGCGGCTGCTGCGCCTGCTGGGGCACATCGGCAAGGGGCTGTGGATTGTGGCGCTGCGCTTTCCGGCGCTGCCGCCTGACCAGCAGCATGCGCATGTGCAGGCCTGGTCCGTTCAGTTGCTCGCCCACGCGGGCGTGCGCCTCCGCATCGAGGGCACGCCGCCGGTCACGGGGCCGGTGATGCTGGTGGCCAACCATCTGTCGTGGCTGGACATCCCGGTCATGCATGCCGCGCGGCATTGCCGCTTTGTGTCCAAGTCGGACGTGCAGGGCTGGCCGCTGATCGGCACCTTGGCCACTGCAGCAGGCACGCTCTACATCGAGCGTGCCTCGCGCCGCGATGCGCTGCGCATGGTCCAGTCCATGCAAGAGGCCCTGGAGCGCGGCGAAGTGCTGGCGGTGTTCCCCGAAGGCACCACGGGCGATGGCCGGGCGATGCTGCCGTTCCACGCCAATCTGCTGCAGGCCCCGGTGCTGGCGGGCGCACCGGTGCAGCCTGTGGGCCTGCGCTTTGCCGACAAGGCCACCGGCGCGACCAGCTTCGCGCCCAGCTACATCGGGGATGAAACGCTGCTGGGCTCGATCTGGCGCACGCTGTGCGCCCCGCCCATCGAGGCGGTGGTGCGCTACGGCGTGCCCGAGCGCGCCGAGGGACGCGATCGCCGCGCCTGGGCACAGCACCTGCACACCGTGGTGGACGGACTGCGCCAGCGCTAAGGCAATGCGAAACAGGCCCTGATTCAGCGTCGCCCCAACAGGCGTGCGCAGCGCAGCGCAATCCCCTTCGTGACGGCCCGGTCCTGCATCCGGCACAGAATGTGGCGATGCGCGCAGTAGCCTCCCCAAGAAGGCGGCTGACAGCCCTTTGCTCTCTGCCTGTGGACTTTTTCCCGCCCAGATCCAACCCATGGCATCCCATCACTTTCAGCTTGCGCCGGAGCGCCGGCAAAGCGGCCGCCCTCCGGGGCTGCTGCAACGCCCTGTGCGCCTGAGTTTGGTGTGCGCGGCCGTAGCGCTGCTGGCGGTCAGCCTGCGCCCTGCAGGTGCTTTGGCAGCCGATGGCGCACCAGCGGCCGATGCGCCCGCTGGCGGCGCCCTGGCACCCGTCGTCGTCACCGGTTCCGGCAGCTGGCGCGAGCGCTGGCTGTCGCCCGGCTCGGTGGACGTGCTCGACGGCGAGGAGTTGCGCGCCGGGCAACTCCAGATCAACCTCTCCGAAGGCCTGGGCCGCGTGCCCGGCCTGGTGGTGCGCAACCGCAACAACTACGCGCAAGACCTGCAGATTTCCGTGCGCGGCTTTGGCGCGCGGGCGCCGTTTGGCGTGCGCGGGGTGCGCTTGTATGTGGACGGCATCTCCGCCAGCACGCCCGATGGCCAGGGGCAGGTGGCGCATTTCCCGCTGGGCAGCGCCGACAGGGTCGAGGTCGTGCGCGGGCCGTTTTCGGTGCTCTATGGCGCATCGGCCGGCGGCGTGGTGGCGCTGTACACGCAAGACGGCCAGCGCCCGGGCGAGTGGCGCAGCGGCCTGGCGGCGGGCGCCGACGGCCTGTGGCGGCTGTCCACCCAGGTCAGCGGGCAGACGGGCACCGGCGCCACGCCCGGCTGGTCGTACACGCTGGAAGCCAGCCGCTTTGCCACCGACGGGCAGCGGCCGCAGTCGGCGGCATCGCGCGGCACGGCCAACCTCAAGCTGTCGCGCACCGACGAGCAGGGTGGCCGCACCGTGCTGGTCTACAACCAACACACCAGCCGCGCGCAAGACCCGCTGGGCCTGACCCGGGCCGAGTGGTCGGCCGACCCCGGCGGCACCACGCCGGCCGCTACGCTTTTCGACACACGCAAGACCGTCGGGCAAAGCCAGCTGGGGCTGGCGTGGGAACAGCCCCTGGGCCAGGGCCACAGGCTGGAGCTGATGCTGTACGGCGGCGAGCGCGAGGTGAGCCAGTTCCAGGCCATTCCTGTGGCCGCGCAGCAGCCGGCGGGCAGCGCTGGCGGCGTGATCGACCTGGCACGCCAGTATGGCGGCCTGAATGCGCGCTGGCGGCTGGAGCGCAGTCTGGAGGGGGGCGACCTCAGCCTGGTGGCCGGGCTGGCCGCCGATGTGCAGAGCGAGGACCGCCGCGGTTACGAGAACTTTGCCGGTACGGCACTGGGCGTGCAGGGCCGCCTGCGGCGCGACGAGACCAACCGCGCCAGCACCGCCGACCCGTATGTGCAGGCGCAGTGGCGCACGGCGGCGACCACCCTTACGGCGGGGCTGCGGCAGTCCATTGTGCGATTCTCATCGGCCGACCGCTATGTGGTGCCCGGCAACCCCGACGACAGCGGCGCAGTGCGCTACAGCGGCCTGAGCCCCATGCTGGGTGTCCGCCGCGAGATCACGCCCGGGCTGCAGGCCTTTGCCAGCGTGGGGCGCGGGTTCGAGACCCCCACGCTCAACGAGGTGGCGTACCGCACCTCAGGCCAGACCGGGCTGAATGCCGCGCTGGCCGCATCGCGCAGCCTGAGCGCCGAGATGGGACTGCGAGGCCGTCACGCTGGCGGGCAGTGGAGCGCCACGCTGTTTGAAACCCGCACGCGCGACGAGATCGTGGTGCTGTCCAACACCGGCGGCCGCTCCACCTTTCAGAACGCGGGGCGCACGCGGCGCCAGGGGCTGGAGCTGGCCGGTGTGTGGCAGTGGGGGCCAGTGACGGTGACACCTGCCTTCACCTGGCTGGACGCGCATTACCGCGACGGCTTTCGCACCTGCACGGCCGCGCCGTGCGCCAGCCCCTCGGTGCCTGTGGCCGCGGGCAACCGCCTTCCCGGGCTGGCGCGACAGCAGGCCTACCTGCAACTGGCCTGGGAGCCAGGCTGGGCAGGCACGGTGGTCACGCTGGAGGCCACGCACACCGGCCGCATGGCGGTCAACGATGCCAATACCGAGTTCGCGCCCGCCAGCACGCTGCTCAACCTGGGGCTGCGACTGGAGCAAAAGCTGGGGGCCTGGACCCTGCGTGAGTTCGTGCGCATCGACAACGCCACAGACCGGCGCGGTGTGGGCTCGGTCATTGTCAATGAGGGCAATGGCCGGTTCTACGAGCCCGGTGGCAGGCGTGCGGCTTTTGTGGGGGTGGAGTTGGTGCGGCCGCTCTGGTAGCGGCGCTAAAACAGTCAGAAGCGCCGTGGCTTCAGGCGGCCGGTTGCGCCTGGCGCGGGAAGGTCACCACATGGTCCACCTGCGCGCGGATGCCGATCCATTCGCCCACGGCATGGTCGTGGTGGCTGGGTACATGCGCCAGCACCGCATGGCCGCTGGACAGCCGCAGGGTGTACAGAAACTCCGACCCGCGAAACGACTTGCGCACGATCTGCGCCTTCACGGGTGCGTCGTCGTCATGCACCAGGTCGTCGGCGCGCAGCAGCACGTCGCACTCGCCGGCAGGGTAGCTGCTGGGCAGGGGGCATTCGTGCAGGTCGGTCAGCTCGCCCAGCGGCGTCTGCGCCACCACGTTGTTGCCGCGCTGCACCAGCGTGGCGGGGGCAAACACCCCGTGGCCGATGAAGTCGGCCACGAAGCGGGTGGCAGGGCGGTGGTACAGGGTGTACGCATCGTCCCACTGGTGCAGGTGGCCCTCGTGCATCACGCCAATCACGTCGCCAATCGCAAACGCCTCGAACTGGTCGTGCGTGACGAAGAGGGCGGTGGCACCGGCGGCCTTCAGGATGCCGCGCACCTCGTGCGCCAGTCGCTCGCGCAAGTCCACGTCGAGGTTGGAGAAGGGTTCATCCAGCAGCATGAGCTGCGGGCGGGGCGCCAGCGCACGTGCCAGAGCTACGCGCTGCTGCTGGCCGCCCGAGAGTTCGTGCGGGTAACGGTTCTCGCTGCCTTCCAGACCGACGAGGTGCAGCACCTCGCGCACCCGGGCCGCCTGCTCGGCGCGCGGCAGCTGGTGGATGCCAAAAGCCACGTTGCGGCCCACGCTCAGGTGCGGGAACAGCGCGTAGTCCTGGAACACCATGCCGATGCGGCGCTGCTCGGGTGGCACGCTCAGCGTGGCACTGCTGACCAGGCCCTTGGTCAGCCGGATCTCGCCGCCGGTCACGCGCTCCAGCCCGGCCACGGCGCGCAGCAGCGTGGTCTTGCCGCAGCCCGAAGGCCCGATAAGCACGCCGATGTCGCCTGCGTGCAGGCCCAGCGTCACGCCCTGTACCGCAGCATGGCTGCGGCCCGCGTAGCGCACTTCGAGTTGGGAGACCTCAAGAAACATCACTGCATTTTAGGCGGGTGTTCTGAATGCTTAAAATTCGCATTTGCATTCCTGAGCGCTGCGTGGCACCTGCCGGCGGCCGGCATGCGTCCTGTTCCCTGCCGAGCCTTCCCTCTTGCGCCCCATCTCCATCGCCTTTCGCACCGTGCTGCTGATCCTGTTCGCGGGGTTTCTGGCGCTGCCCGTGCTGGCCGTGCTGGCGTCGTGGCTGCCGTGGGGCCAGGGCGACGGTCAGGCTGGGCAGATCCTGCGCGAGATGGCCGCTACTGTGTTGCCCCGGTATGCGGGCACCACGCTGTGGCTGGCGCTGCTGGTGGCGATGGGCGCAGCCATCGTGGGCACCTGCACCGCAGCCGCGGTCACGCTGTTTGATTTTCCGGGCCGGCGCACGTTTGAATGGCTGCTGCTGCTGCCGCTGGCCATGCCCGCCTACGTCACGGCGTATGCGTACACCGACTTCCTGCAATTCAGCGGGCCGCTGCAGGTGAGCTTACGCAACACCTTCGGGCTGGAAGGGCGCCTGCTGCCCGAGATCCGCAGCCTCGGCGGCGCGGTCTGGGTGTTCATCTTCAGCCTGTACCCGTATGTATACCTGCTGGCGCGCACCGCGCTGGGCGAGCGCGCCGCGCACCTGATGGAAGCCGCGCGCCTGCTGGGTGCGCCGCTGCCGCGCCGCATCCGCGCCGTGGCGTTGCCACTGGCGCGCCCTGCGGTGGCGGCGGGTGTTGCGCTGGTGTTGATGGAAACCCTGGCCGACTTTGGTGTCTCCAGCTACTTCGGCATCCAGACCTTCACCACCGGCATCTACAAGGCCTGGCTGTCGATGGACAACCGCCTGGCCGCCGCACAGCTGGCCACCATGCTGCTGGTGGTGGTGATGCTGCTGCTGCACCTGGAGCAGCGCGCCCAGCAGCGCATGCGCTTTGCCACGGGTGGCGGGCGCGCGGGCTCGGCCGAGGCGCAGCCGCTGGCGCTGCGGGGTCTGCGCCGCTGGCTGGCCTGGGCCATTTGCGCGCTGCCGGTGCTGATGGGCTTTGTGGCCCCCGTGGCCTTCATGCTGCGGCCGCTGGCGGCCGACTGGTCCGCCCTGCCGTGGGAGCGCTTCATGGAATGGGCGTGGCACAGCGTGCGCCTGGGCGGCATCACCGCCGCGCTGGCGGTGCTGGCGGCGCTGATGCTGGCCTTTGCCTTGCGCCGCCGCCCTGACCCGGTCACCCGCGGCGTGGTGCGGCTGGCCAGCCTGGGCTACGCGGTACCGGGCGCGGTAATCGTGGTGGGGCTGCTGCTCCCGGTGGGCTGGCTGCAGACCATGGTGCCGCACTGGGGTGTGGGCGCCCTGGTCACCGCCACCAGCTTTGGCATCGTGTGGGCCTACCTGGTGCGCTTTTGCGCCGTGGCGCTGCAGTCGGTCAACAGCGGTTACGCGCGTATTCCCGCCAGCCTCGATGATTCGGCCCGCATGCTGGGCGTGGGCAGCGTGGGCCTGATGTCGCGCGTGCACTGGCCGCTGCTCAAACGGTCCACGGCCGCGGCTGCCCTGCTGGTGTTTGTGGATGTGATGAAGGAGCTGCCCGCCACCATGGTGCTGCGCCCCTTCAACAGCGACACCCTGGCGGTGGTGGCCTACCAGCTGGCGCGCGACGAGCGCCTGGGCGAGGCTGCCCTGCCATCACTGGCATTGGTGGCGGTGGGGCTGGTGCCGGTGATCCTGCTGAGTCGTACCTTGCGCAGCCGGTGATGCGTCTGCGCTGAATTCAAGGCAAAAAGCGCTTCAAGCGCACGTATCTTTTGCCTGTATAGCTATCAATAACGTAGCATGATGCGGCGGGCACCGTGGGAACGGTCCTGCAAAGAAAAAGCCGCCTTGCGGCGGCTTGAGGGTGGGCCCGGTCGGCTTACTCGCTCCAGTCGGAGTGCTTTTCGCAGACCTTGTTGGTCTCCTTGCCTTTGCGTGTTTCCGCAAAACGCACCAGGTTGCCCTTGAAATCGTCGGGTGTTTCGTTCCACATGCAGGTGCACCATGCCTGTGCCTTGGTCTGACCGCGCACCGGGCTGGGTTCGTTGCCGCCTTCGTACAGGCGGTCTGCATACACCAGGCACTGCGCGTATTGCATGTCGCCCATGGGCGGGCGGTTGTAGCCGCCTTGGGCAAACGCGGCGGCGGCGCCGGTGAGTGCGAGTACAGCGGCTGCAAGGGCAGGAATTTTCTTCATAAGGGGAATCCCGAAAGGGGCGGTGGCTTGTACGAGGGCAGGGTGGGCTGCAACGGACTTCGCGGGGAAGGGGCGCAGCAGGCCGGGCCATGAACGCCCGAGCGAAAACAGTGTAACGATACGCAACGCAAGTGGCGATCGATGAATTGCAGGATCAGCCTCAGGGGCGTGACTACTGACGAGCTTGTTGTAGGTCATCGTACAACAAGATTCGCTGTTCACTCAGCTGGATTGTCACTTTGCGAGGGGGGGCTGAGTACGGCGCGCCCAGTTGCGCCACGCGCTCGCGAAAGCTTACCGTTGCCGTTGCCGTTGCCGTTGCCGTTGCCTGCGGCGTGGAGTCGCGGGCGCTCTCGCTTCCGGGGTGAAGACGGAATGGCCGCAGTGCTTTACGTTGGGACGGTCCGGGCGATGTGCGCGGGCACGCGTTGTGCGTGGGCGAACGTTATCCGATAGCGGTACCGCTGGATCACCCGGAGTGACGATCCGGTCACCTCAAGCAGACGGGCAACCTTGCCTGCTGCCCCTGTCGCTCCTGGCCTGCCGCTGCAGCCCAGCGACGCGGGCAGTCTGGAGATAACGCTTGCGCGCGCCATGCACGGAGGGCATCCGGGGGTAACGGCTTGGCGGTGTTGTGGTCACCGAGGCTTGGCAGCGCCACAAATCCCTTACAAGCGCGAGATAGTGGGAACCCATTGGCATGACCGTAAAGGCGCAGGCTCCGCTGGCAAGGTTGCCGTGCGGGATGGGCAGGCCAGGCGAAGCCCAAGCCATGGGACGAGGCCCCCTTGCCATCGCGGCGTCCTCCACCGGTCGCTGTCTCAGTGTTATCCCTATGTGGGCTTGGGATGAGGAACGCTACATTCGTCCTTCAATGTTGTACGACAACTGATGACGGGTGGCAAAAATAGCTACCCGGTGTGCTTCGAACCCAATCGCTCTTGTACCGCCGCCATGCCTTGCCACCCAACGCCGATCCGCTTTCAACGCCTGCTGCTGACGGGTGCTGCCGGGGGGCTGGGCCAGGAACTGCGCGCGCGGCTGAAGGCGTATTGCGCAACACTGCGTCTTTCCGACATTGCCGACCTGGGGTCCGAATCGGCCGGAGAAGAAGTTCGCCCGGTACGCCTGGAAGATGCCGCTGCCATGCACGCCCTGCTGGAGGGCGTTGATGCGGTGGTGCACCTGGGCGGCGTCTCCACCGAGCAGCCGTGGGGCCCCATCCTGCAGGCCAATATCGTGGGCGTGTACAACCTGTACGAGGCGGCGCGCAAGCACGGCGTCAAGCGCGTGGTGTTTGCCAGTTCCAACCACGTCACGGGCTTTTACCGACAGGACGAAGTGGTGGGCATCGATGACCCGGCCCGCCCGGATGGGCTGTACGGCGTCTCCAAAGCCTTCGGAGAAGACCTGTCGCGGTTTTACTTCGACCGCTACGCGATCGAGACGGTGTGCCTGCGCATCGGATCGTCGTTCCCCGAGCCCCGCAACCGCCGCATGCTGGCCACCTGGATGAGTTATGACGACCTCGAACGCCTGGTGGTTGCCAGCCTGACAGCGCCAGTAGTCGGCCACAGCATCATCTACGGCATGGGCGACAACACCACCATCTGGTGGGACAACACCAAGGCCCGGCACATCGGCTACCACCCGCAAGACAGCTCCGAGCGCTTTCGCGCCAAGGTGGAGGCTGCCGACCCCCACCCTGACCTGACCGACCCCGCCGTGGTGTACCAAGGCGGCCCGTTTGTGCGCACCGGCCCATTTGAATGAGCGTGCAGATGACGTACCCGGTCGACCCGCTGCTGCCCGACCACCGTGATCAGGTCGGCGAGAGCCCGCTCTGGAGCCCGGCAGAGCAGGCGCTTTACTGGGTGGACATCGAAGGCCGCCGCCTGCACCGCTGGACAAGCGCTGATCAGCGCGTGCAAAGCTGGGACACCGCAGAGCGGCCAGCATGCATCGCCCTGCACGCTGCAGGCGGGCTGATCGCCGGCATGGACACCGGTGTGTTCCACCTGCAGCCCGCGGCTGACGATGGGCCGTTTGCGGCAGCCCCCCTGGCGGCCACGCTGCTGGCCAGTGTGGAACACCGCCAGCCCGACATGCGGTTCAACGACGGGCGCTGCGACCGCCAGGGCCGGTTCTGGGCCGGGACCATGGTGCGCGACATGTCGCTGGCAAAAGCCGCCGGCAATCTTCACTGCATGGATGTACGGCATGGCCTGTCGGGGCCGCAGGTGGCGGGCCTCATCACGCCCAACGGTCTGGGCTTCAGCCCGGACGGCAAGACCATGTACCTGAGCGACAGCCACCCGGCCGCGCAGCAGATCTGGCAGTTCCCGCTGCGCGAGGACGGCTCGCTGGGCCAGCGCTCCCTGTTCGTGGACATGCGCGAGCTTCCCGGTCGCCCCGATGGCGCAGCGGTAGATGCCGAGGGTTGCTACTGGATCTGTGGCAACGACGCCGGGATGGTGCACCGCTTCACACCGCGCGGCCGGCTGGACCGGTCGATCCGGGTGCCGGTCAGCAAGCCTTCCATGTGCAGCTTTGGCGGGCCGGGGCTGGACGTGCTTTTCATCACCTCGATCCGCCCTGCGCAGCCGCAGGGCGACGATGTTGCGCTCGGCGGCGCCCTCTTTGCCACCCGGCCCGGCGTGGCAGGGCTGGCGGAAGCACCCTATCGAAGCGTCTGAAGACAAGCGGACCGGATTCCTCTCTTACTCACAACACTTCCAGCCAGGAGACAACCATGAAAATCCCCCATCTGTTTGGCCGCGTCGCTTTGGCTGCGAGCATCGTGCTCGGCAGCCTGACTGCACAGGCCACGGAGTTCCGCTCCTCCGACATCCACCCCGAGGACTACCCTACCGTGCTGGCTGTGCGCCACATGGGCGAGACGCTCTCCAAGGCCACGGGTGGCAAGCACAGCATCAGGGTGTATGCCAAAGGCTCGCTCGGCATCGAGAAGGACACCATCGAGCAGACAAAGCTGGGCGCCATCGCCATGACGCGCGTGAATGTGGCGCCGATGAACAACATCTGCCCCGCCACCATGGTGCCCACCATGCCCTTCCTGTTCCGCGACAAGGAACACATGCGCAAGGTGCTCGACGGCGCCATTGGCGACGAGATCCTCAAGGACTGCGAGTCGCAAGGTTTCGTGGGCCTGGCGTTCTATGACTCCGGCGCCCGATCGATCTACACCGTCAAGAAGCCCATCAAGACCCTGGCCGACGTCAAGGGCCTGAAGGTGCGCGTGCAGCAGAGCGACCTGTGGGTGTCCCTGCTGGAAGCCATGGGCGCCAACGCCACACCCATGCCGTTCGGCGAGGTCTACACCGCGCTCAAGACCGGGCTGGTCGACGCTGCCGAAAACAACTATCCCAGCTACGAAAGTTCGCGCCACTTCGAGGTGGCCAAGTACTTCAACAAGACCGAGCATTCGATGGCGCCCGAGATCCTGCTGTTCTCCAAGCGCGTGTGGGACACCCTGAGCGCTGACGACCAGAAGGCCATCCGCGCTGCCGCGAAAGAATCGGTGGGCTTCATGCGCAAGATCTGGGACGAGCGTGAAGAAAAATCGCTGGCCACCGTCAAGGCCGGTGGCGCGCAGATCGTGGAGATCGACAAGGCGGCGTTCAAGACCGCCATGAAGCCGGTCTACGACAAGTTCCTCAAGGACCCCAAGCTCCAGGACATGGTCAGGCGCATCGACGCAGTGCAGTAATCCTGCTCCTTCTTCCCGCAGGGCTGCGTGCCCTGCGGCAGGTCCTTTTTTCTGTCTTCTGAATGTTCCCTATGTACACGCGTCTCTGCGCCTTCATTGCGCGCTCCTGCCTGCAGCTGGGTGTGGCAGGGCTGGTGCTGCTGGTGTGCGCCGTGCTCTACCAGGTCGTCGGCCGCTACATCTTCAACAACACGCCCACCTGGGCCGAGAGCGGCGCGGTGCTGCTGGTGCTGTACGTGACCATGCTGGGCATGGCGGTGGGTGTGCGCGATGCGGGCCACATCGGCCTGGAGTCCTTCCTGGTGCTTGCCCCCGACTGGTTGCGGCACAAGCTGGAGATCGTGATCCACGTGCTCGTGCTCGTCTTCGGTGTGGTCATGGCCTGGAACTGCGGGGTGCTGGCCGAGTCCGTGGCGCCCTACAAGATCCCCACGCTCGGGATTTCCGAGGCATTCAAGTACGTGCCCCCAGCGCTTGCTGGTGTGCTGGTAGCCATGTTCTCGCTCGAACACATCATCGCCCTGGTGCGTGGCACCGAGGTCGAGCCTGCCTGGCATTGAGATGAACGACACCCCCCTGAGCGCCTGCGGCGCTTCCCCCCGCTCTCGCATGGCTGCGCCATGCGGGCAGGGGAACGCAGCCCTCGCGGCGGGGCGGCCCTTGCTCGGCTGCCCTGGCAGGGGTCACGCCCGCTTCATGCGCCGTGCGGAGATGACCCAAGCGGTCCCTGCATGCGTCTCTCCGCACCCAAATGTTCCAGTAAAGATTCCACCATCATGGCGTTGACCATCCTCTGCGTGACTTTCACGCTCCTGCTGCTGCTGGGCGTGCCCGTGGCGTTTTCCATCGGCCTGTCGTCGCTGGCCACTATCCTGTATGAAGGCCTGCCTCTGGCGGTGGGGTTCCAGCAAATGATCTCGGGCATGAACCCGTTCTCGTTCCTGGCGATCCCGTTCTTCATCTTCGCGGGCGAGATCATGATGTACGGCGGCATTGCCGACCGGATCGTGGTGTTCGCCAAGAGCGTGGCCGGCCATGTGCGCGGCGGTCTGGGCATGAGCAATGTGCTGGCCTGCACGCTTTTTGGCGGGGTGTCGGGCTCCCCTGTGGCCGACGTGTCGGCCATGGGCGCAGTGCTCATCCCGCAGATGAAGAAAGAGGGCTACCACGCCGACTACGCGGTCAACGTGACCACGCACGCCTCGCTGGTGGGTGCGCTGATGCCCACCTCGCACAACCTCATCATCTTCACGCTGGCCGCTGGCGGCAAGGTCAGCATCGCGGCGCTGATCCTGGCGGGCATCGTGCCGGCGCTGCTGCTCACCATTTGCAACCTGCTGGCGGCCTACCTTGTGGCGGTCAAGCGTGGCTACCCCGCCGGCACCTTCCCCGGCTGGGAAATCGTGTGGATCTCGTTTCGGGCCTCGGTGCCCGGCCTGGCGGTGGTGGTCATCATCATTGCCGGCATCCTGTCCGGTGCGTTCACGGCCACGGAATCTGCTTCGGTGGCGGTGATATGGGCGCTGTTGCTCTCGGTGTTCGTCTACAAGAAGCTCACGCGCGAACAGTTCCTCAAGGCTGCGTCCAAGGCGGTCAAGACCACGGGCACCGTGCTGCTGCTGATCGGCATCTCGTCCATGTTCGGCTACCTTATCGGCCTTTATGGCGTCGCCGAGCTGACGGGCGATGCGCTCAAGTCCATGAGCACCTCGCCGTGGGTGATCTTCCTGTGCGTGAACATCATCCTGTTCATCCTGGGTACGTTCCTCGACATGGCGGCGACCATCCTGATCTGCACGCCCATCTTCCTGCCCATCTGCCAGCAGTTTGGCATGAGCACCGAGCAGTTCGGCATCGTGATCCTCATCAACTGTGCGCTCGGGCTGAACACGCCGCCAGTGGGTACCACGCAGTTCATCGGCTGCACCATCGGGGGCATCAGCGTGGGCGAGGTGATGAGGACCATCTGGCCGTTCTACAGCGCGCTCATCGTCGCGCTGATGCTGGTGACCTATGTGCCCCAGTTTTCGATGTGGTTGCCTGATCTGGTGCTGAAATGAGCAAACCCTTGACCATCCGCATGCATGCCCAGGACAACGTCGCCATCGTCGCCAACGACGGTGGGCTGCCCGCTGGCACGCTGCTGCCGCCGGGCGTTCCGGGCGCGGGCATCGTGCTGCGCGACAAGGTGCCCCAGGGCCACAAGGTGGCGCTGCAGGACATCCCCGAGGGGGCTGTGGTGCGCCGCTACAACGTGCCCATCGGCTACGCGCTCCAAGCCATTCCGGCAGGCAGCTGGGTGCACGAGCGCCTGCTACAGATGCCCTCTGCCCGCGCCCTGGAGGGGCTGCCCATGGCAACAGTGAAGCCGCCTGTGCTGGAACCGCTCACGGGCTACACCTTTGAGGGTTATCGCAATGCTGACGGCTCGGTGGGCACGCGCAACATCCTGGCCATCACCACCACCGTGCAGTGCGTGGCGGGGGTGGTTGCATTGGCTGTACGACGTATCAAGGACGAGCTGCTGCCCCAGTACCCGCACGTGGACGATGTGATCGGCCTGGAGCACACGTACGGCTGCGGCGTCGCCATTGACGCGCCAGACGCGATCATCCCCATTCGCACCCTGCGCAACATCAGCCTGAACCCCAACTTTGGCGGTGAGGTCATGGTTGTCAGCCTGGGCTGCGAAAAGCTCCAGCCCGACCGGCTGCTGCCCCCGGGCAGCTTCCCCATCACCGACGAGCGCGACGCTGCGTTGGGGCCAGAGACGGTGTGCCTGCAGGCTGATCAACACGTGGGCTTCATGTCCATGCTCGACCACATCGTGCAGAGCGCAAAGCCCCATCTGGAGCGCCTGAACGCCCGCCGCCGCGAGACCATCCCCGCCAGCGAACTGGTGCTGGGCGTGCAGTGTGGCGGCAGCGACGCGTTCTCGGGCGTCACCGCCAACCCTGCCGTAGGTTTTTGCGCCGACCTGTTGGTACGGGCCGGTGCCACGGTGATGTTCAGCGAGAACACCGAGGTGCGCGATGCCGTAGAGCAGCTCACCAGCCGCGCGGCCACGCCCGAAGTGGCTGCAGCCATCGTCCGTGAGCTCGGCTGGTACGACCGCTATCTGGACCGCGGCCGTGTGGACCGTGCGGCCAACACCACGCCGGGCAACAAGGCAGGTGGCCTGTCCAACATCGCCGAGAAGGCCATGGGTTCCATCATCAAGAGTGGCACCGCACCCATCGCGCACGTGCTGGCCCCCGGCGAAAAACTGCGCCGTGACCAGCGCGGCCTCGTGTATGCCGCCACGCCCGCCAGCGACTTCATCTGCGGCACGCTGCAGCTGGCCGCCGGCATGAACCTGCATGTGTTCACCACCGGCCGGGGAACGCCCTATGGCCTGGCCGAATGCCCGGTGGTGAAGGTGGCGACCCGCACCGACCTGGCGCGCCGCTGGCACGACCTGATGGACATCAACGCGGGCAAGATTGCAGACGGACAAGCCAGCATCGAGGACCTGGGCTGGGAAATGTTCCACCTGCTGCTCGACGTGGCCAGCGGCCGCAAGAAGACCTGGGCCGAGCACTGGAAGCTGCACAACGCCCTGGTGCTGTTCAACCCAGCCCCCGTGACCTGACTTTTTCGGGGCCACGGGCCCCAAAGCCTTCTTCTTCACAGCCCTTGCCTGCAAGGGCTGTGGTCCTTGAAAGACCGTTTCCCATGGGGCTTTCCCGATTTTCCGACCGCAAGGTCGTGGTGGCGCTGGCGCTGCTGTGCTGTTTGCTCTGGGGCAGCTCGTACCCCGCCATCAAGACCGGCTACGCCTGGTTTGGCATCGCCAAGAGCGACATTCCCACCCAGCTGGTGTTTGCAGGCTGGCGCTTCCTGGGCGCGGGGCTGATCCTGCTGGTGTGGGCGCTGGCTGCTCGCAAGGCCATCTGGGGCCTTGGCTTTGCGGCAGGGCGACAGCTCGTGGTGCTGGGCCTGGCGCAGACCACGCTGCAGTACATGTTCTTCTATGTCGGGCTGGCCTACACAACGGGTGTCAAGGGCTCCATCATGAATGCCACGGGTACGTTCTTCAGCGTGCTGCTGGCGCACTGGGCATATCACAACGACCGCCTGAGCCACCCAAAGGTCTGGGGCTGTGCGGTCGGCTTTGCAGGTGTGATGGTGGTCAATCTGGGCCGGGGTTCGCTGGACCTGGATGTCACGCTGCTGGGCGAAGGATTTGTGGTGATCGCCGCCTTTGTTCTGGCGGCGGCCAGCATCTACGGCAAGCAGGTTTCGCAGCAGATGGACTCGGTGGTGATGACCGGCTGGCAGCTGGGCATTGGCGGGGTGGCGCTGCTGGCCATCGGCTGGGCGCTGGGTGGCTCGCTCACCGGCTTCACCATGCCTTCGGTAGCGCTGCTGGTGTACCTGGCGCTGCTGTCGTCTGCAGCGTTCTCGCTGTGGAGCATTCTGCTCAAGCACAACCGGGTGAGCCAGGTCACGGTGTTCAACTTCACCGTGCCGGTGTTTGGCGCCGCGCTGTCGGCGCTGTTCCTGGGCGAGGCGTTGCTCGAGTGGAAGAACCTGCTGGCCCTGGTGCTGGTGTGCGCCGGCATCTGGCTGGTGACGCGCGATGCACCTGCTCCTGCACCCGCCCTGCGTGCGCGTCCGCCCACCGCAGCCCCCTAGGGCCTGTTTACACTATTTTTGTCAGATGCGTTGCAATCCAAAAGAGCCAGGCGCTAGGCGCCAAACGAAGCTGGGGTGCGGCCCCAGCGAGGCTTGGCAACGACGCGGATGGCTCTTTTGGGTTGCAACCCTAAGGGAAGGCCATGCAAACGGCGCCACTCGTTGTTGCGTTCCTAGCCAAGGCCCCGGCCTTGGCGTCGTCACGCGCCTAGATTGGCGCCGTTTGCATGGCCTTCGCACTGGCGAAAATAGTGTGAACAGGCCCTAGTCTTTCAGCCCATGGCACACACCCTTTCACGCGAAGCGTTCCAGCAGGCGCTGCACGGCCAGCGTACCGACCTGTTCACCTTGCATGGCGCAGGCGGCCTGCAGGTGGCGGTGAGCAACTATGGCGCCCGCCTGGTGCAGGTGGCAGTACCCGATGGCCAGGGCGGCCGGGTGGATGTGGCGCTGGGCTATGGCGACCTGCAGGGCTATCTGGACGGGCAGCTTTCGATGGGCGCTTTCATCGGCCGCTGGGCCGGCCGCCTTCGCAACGGGCACCTGGCCTTGCCCGATGGAACCCGCCTGCAGCTGCCCACCAACAGCGGCCCGCACCATCACCACGGCGGGCCCCGTGGCAGCCGTTTCCAGGTGTTCTCGGTCGATGCGGTGCAACCGGACACGCTGGTGCTGGGCCACACCTTTCGCACGCAAGACGATGGCGTGCCGGGCACCGTACGGCTGCAGCTGACCTTGCACACGGCCCCCGACAACGCGCTGCACATGACCTGGACAGCCGAGGTGGCCGACGCGCCCACGGTGTTCAACCCCACGGGGCATGCGTTTTTCAACCTGGCCGGGACGGGCAGTACGCGCGGGCACCGGTTGCAGATTGGCGCAGGCGCCTACGTTCCGCTGGAGGCCGACGTCTGCCCTGGCGGCTCAGCGGCGTCGGTGGTGGGCACCCCCTTCAATTTTCTGGAGCCGCGCAGCGTGGCCAGTGCGCTGGCGGACCCCCATGACCAGCTGGCGCGCGCAGGCGGACTCGACCATTACCTGGTGCTGAGCGGGCAAGAGCCTCCGCTGGCACGCGCTCCGCGGGCGCACTGCACGCCGCCCGGCCTGCGCCTTGCCGCGCAGCTGGTCGATCCCCTCAGCGGCCGTGCCATGGAGGTGTGGAGCACGGCACCGGGCGTACAGGTGTACGCGGGCCATGGCCTCAAGGGCGATGCCGTTCGCGATCGGGGGCGCAACGCGTGGGGCGGTGCCGGTGACGGCTGGCTCTGGCAAGCGGGCGATGGGATCTGCCTGGAGCCCATGGAATACCCCGACGCGCCCAACCACCCGGCGTTCGGCGCGCGGTGGTGGAAGCCGGGCGAGGTCGTCCGTGGTGCCATCGTGTACCGGTTCACCGGCTGACAGAGAGTGCGCAACTGCCCAGGGCAAGGGCGGAGTGTGAAAGCCCTGCGGCCAACGTGCTGCCCCACCGCGGGCCCGCGGTGCGCGGGCGTCAGGCCAGCGTGGCCGGCGCCACAGGTAGGCTGAGTGTGAATCGCGCCCCTGCGCCCACCTGCGACTGCACGGTGAGGGTGCCGCCCATCAGCGCCGCCAGCGCGCGGGACAGCGCCAGGCCCAGACCGGTGCCGCCGTGCTGGTAGCTCACGCGGTCGTTGCCCTGGCGGAATTTTTCGAAGATGGTTTCGTGCAGGTGCGCCGGGATGCCCGGGCCCGAATCCACCACATGAAAGCGCACCGCGTCGGGCGTGGCATCTACCTCGATGCGAACCGTGCCGCTGTCGGTGAACTTCATCGCGTTGGACAGTAGGTTGTTGAGCACCTGCTTGAGCCGAAGGCCATCGCACAGCAGCATCTGGGGCACGGCGGGGTCGATGTGTACGGTCAGCGCCAGCTGCTTGTTGGCCGCGGTGATGGCAAAGAAATCGGCGGTGGACTGCACGGCCTCGGCCACGTTTTGCAAAGTGGGTGTGTGCGGCATGGCCCCCGCCTCCACCTTGGCCAGGTCCAGGATCTCGGTGAGCAGGCTGTTGAGGTGATCAGCCGCCTTGCGGATGAGCCCGGCCTGCTCCTTGAAGCGTGGCTGCTCCAGGCGCATCTCCATCAGCTCCGAGAACCCGCGAATGCTTGTGAGCGGCGTGCGCAGCTCGTGCGAGATGGCGGCCAGGAACTCGGTCTTGGCCTGGCTGGCTGAGTGGGCCTGGGCCTCGCTCAAGCGCAGGGCTGCGTTGGTCCGTTCGAGCTTGCCCACACTGCGCAGGAAGACAATGGCGGCGCCGATGACGGACAGGCTGAAAAGCGCCGTGGTGAACAGCGCCACGTTGCGGCTTCCTCGCCATTCGCTCATGGCCTCCTCGGTGCCGGTCGCAACAACGATGACCAGCGGATAGGCCCCTACGCGCCGATAGGCCGAAATTCGCTCCACGCCATCTACGCGGCTGGCGCGCACGTAATGGCCGCTTTCGCCCCACTCGTCGCCGCCGCCCGAACCGTGGCTGCTGGCGAGTACGGTGCCCATCCCTATGCTCTGCCCGCCCACCACGCGGGCCCGCACCGCGCGGTCGTCGCCGACCAGAGTCACGATGCCCGAACTGCCAAGCTGCACGCCCCGGTACACATCCTCAAAATAGCCTGGGTTTACCGAAGCGACCACCATGCCGGTCAGCGGGCCCGCGCCTTCGGGGATGCGGCGCGATAGCTGGATGGTCGCCTTGCCCGATACCTTGCCGACCACCGCCTTGCCCACAAACAGGCCGCCGGCGGTGGTCTGTTCCTTTTCGGCAGGCAGCGGCTTTGCGCGCAGGTGTACCCTGATGTGCTCTCGCTCGGTCAGGTCCAGCTGGCCGGTCTTCTCACCCGTGGGGTCGATGTTGCTGCCCACAAACCGGCCTTTGGGGTCGACGAGCGACAGCTGGGTCAGGATGTCGGGGGCCAGGCCGGTCTCGTTGGCCAGCCGCCTGAAATCAGCCTCGTCGAAGTCCTTGGCCAACATGGCGTCGCGCATGCGCAGCGTGGCCTGGTCTACCGTGGCCAGCACGCGCACGGTCTGCTCTGCCAGGATCAGCGCCAGATTGCTGTTTTGCCGCACCTGGGAATTCATCGCGTCCTGCCACGTCACGCGCAGCACGGTCACCACGGCCGCCCATGCCAGCAGCAGGCCCAGCGCGGTCCCGACTATCACCATGGTGCGCAGCGGCGGCACACCTTGCGGAGGATGCACTGCAGGCTGGCGAAGGCCGGGCGTGTTCATGGGTTCACCCACTGTAGTTGGCTGGCTGGCACAGGGGCAGGCGCAGGCGCAGGCGCCAACACCGTGACGCAGCCACGCACGATCGGCCGGCAGGCGCCAGTGTACGGCGGTGCAATGGCCGGGCGTGGATGACTATGCGCAGTAGTGGTCACGGGCAGTGGATAAAAATACAGGCAAATCGGCACGGCGGGGCTGGCCCCTCTCAGCCCGTCGGAGGAAACGGCTAAGTGGGGTGACGACAGTGCGAAAGGGCCAGTATAGGCAAATGCAACAAAATGTTTTCCGATTGGATCAAGTTCGCTTGCTTTGCCGTTTCATTCCGTCGCGGCGATGTGCGCGACACTGCGGGCAAACATCACAAGGTAGCCAATGAAGTTCATCGTTCTGGGCGCGGGTGCCGTGGGTTGTTATGTGGGCGGCCGCCTGGCTGCACATGGCCAGCAGGTCTGCCTGGTGGGCAGGCCGCATGCGCTGGCGCCCATGGCCGACCAGGGCCTGCGCGTGACCGACCTCGATGGATTTGATACCCGGGTGCCCGCGGGCGGTCTGCAGCTGGCGCACACGCTGGCCGACGCTGCCCCCGGCCCTGGCAGCGTGGTGCTGCTGTGCGTCAAGAGCGGGGCCACGCAAGGCGCCGCACGCGAAATCGCCGCTGCCTGTGCCCCCGGCACTACGGTGGTGTCGCTGCAAAACGGCGTGGACAACGTGGCTGCCATCTCGGCAGGCGCGCCTGGTTTGCATGCGCTGGCGGGCATGGTGCCTTACAACGTCGTGCTGCGCGGGAACCATGTGCACCGGGCCACGGCCGGTGTGCTGCAGCTGGAGCGAGACCCCGTCACCAGCCAGATCGCGCTGGTGTTCAACGCTGCAGGCCTGGCCACCGGGCTGCCGGAAGGTATCCGCGCAGTGCAGTGGGGCAAGCTGCTGCTCAACCTGAACAACCCGGTCAACGCGCTGTCAGACCTGCCGCTGCGCGACGAGCTGCTCGACCGCGACTGCCGCCGCGTGCTGGCCGCCCTGCAGGCCGAGGCACTGCAGGCCATGGCGGCTGCAGGCATTGCGCCCGCCCAGGTCGCGGCCGTGTCGCCCACCGTGCTGCCGCGCCTGCTGCGCCTGCCCAACTGGCTTTTCACCCGCATCGCACGGCGCATGCTGCAGATCGACGCCTCGGCCCGCTCGTCGATGTGGGACGACCTCGAAGCCGGCCGCGTGACCGAGATCGATGCCATCTGCGGCGCGGTGGTGCGGCTGGCGGCGCAGCAGGGCCGGACCGCACCGCTCAACGCCCGCATGTGCGAACTGCTGGCCGGGCCGCGTCAGCGCCTTGCCGGCGCTCAAATGCGGCAGCTTCTCGGAATCTGAGCGCCACCGAATATGCCGGGCTGCACCGGCTGTGCAGCGCCCACTACAGTGTCGGCATGTCTGCTGCATCGCTCCACCGTTTCATCCCTTTCCTGGCCGTGCTCGGCTCCGTCACCGCGCTCGGCATTGGCACGTCGTGGGCCAAGCAGTGGCTGTTTCCGGCGGTGGGTGCGCAGGGCACTACCGCCATCCGCGTGGGCCTGTCAGCCGTCTTGATGCTGCTGCTGTGGCGGCCCTGGCGCTGGCGGCTGTCGCGTGCCGATGCGCAGGCGATAGCGCTGTACGGCGCGGCACTGGGCGGCATGAACCTGATGTTCTACATGTCGCTGCGCACGCTGCCGTTTGGCCTGGCGGTGGCCATCGAGTTCTCGGGTCCGCTGGCCGTGGCCATCTGGTCATCGCGCCGTGCGGTGGATTTTGTGTGGGTGGCGCTGGCCATGGCCGGGCTGGGCATGCTGCTGCCGTTGGGGCTCAATGGCAGCACGCTGGACCCCGTCGGGGTGCTCTATGCGCTGGCCGCCGCGGTGTTCTGGGCGCTGTACATCGTATTCGGCAAGCGGGCGGGGCATCTGCACGCGGGGCATACCGTCTCGCTCGGCCTGCTGGTGGCGGCGCTGGTGGTAGTGCCTGTGGGGGTGGCGCATGCGGGCGCGGCGCTGCTGTCGCCCACCGTGCTGCTCATCGGCGTGGCGGTGGCGGCGGTATCGAGCGCCATCCCCATCTCGCTGGAGATGATGGCCTTGAAGCGCCTGCCCAAGGAGGCCTTCGGCATCATGATCAGCATGGAGCCCGCCGTGGCGGCCGTGCTGGCCATGGCGCTGCTGGGCGAGCATCTGACGGCGCTGCAGTGGCTGGCCATCGGCTGCGTGGTGGCCGCGTCGATGGGCAGTGCGATGACGGCACGGCCCAGGCAGCCACAGGCAGTCGCAGCGGCATGACGCCGTCAGCCCGCAGGTCGCGCGGGGCTGGGTAGGCGACACGCCCGGCGAACGGAGAAGGGAGCGGGCGCTTCGTCAGCAGAACAGCAGCGCCATCAGGGCCACGTCTTCCGAGAGGTTCAGCAGTGCGTAGGTTGCCAGCCGGTGGGCCTGCACCACGAGCAGGCTGAAGAGATCTTGCAGTGACATCGTCACATCAGTGATTTGCTATGAAAAATATAGCTATCAGGCATTATGGAACGTGCGCCAGTGGCCGTTTTGACCCAAAACCTGGTCCCCTCAGCAGGAATCGAACCTGCATCTAGCGCTTAGGAGGCACTCGTTCTATCCATTGAACTATGAGGAGCAATATGAAGAGGCTGGGCAGCCGCGCATTGTAGGGGCTGCAGGCACGCTCTCTCGACCTGGCTGGTCAGTCGTACTTCACGGTGTAGATGATGTCCACCGCGCTCTTTTCACCGGTCTGGCCGCGCAGCGTGAGGCGCCGGGTCAGGTCATAGAAGATGTACAGCGTGCCCAGCGTGCCCGACAGGCTGCGCTCGTACGTCACGTACAGGTCCTTGGATAGCCGTTTGCCGAAGGTGAGGGCCGCGCCGGTGGCGTCCTGGCCCGTTCCCGGCCCCTTGAATCCGATTTCATCGAGCCCCACACGGCTGGCGATGTTGCCCGCGGTGTTGTTGTTGCCGCCGCGGCCCAGCAGTGCCAGCGCCGCCTGCTGCAGCACGGCGGCCTCGGCACCGCCGGCGGCGGCATCGCGGCCCAGCACCACCCACGACAGCTTTTCGGCATCCGGCAGCTCGGGGTCGGAATACAGCCGTACGCGCGGGGCCTGGGCGCTGCCAGTCACCTGCACGCCCGCGCGCACCGCAATGTTGGGCCGCAGCGCCAGGATGTCGAGCGACGGGTTGTTGTACGGGCCGTTGAAGCGGATGAGGCCGGTTTCCACGTCCAGCATCTGCCCCCAGGCGCGGTAGCGGCCCGCCTCGGTGCGCACCTCGCCGGTCACGCGCGGCGGGCCGCCGGGCACGCTGGCGCTGCGCACCTGCACCTCGCCGGTCAGGCGCGTGGTGATGCCGTGGCCATGCAGCGCAAAGTCGTTGCCCAGGTTGACGGTGACCGCCACATCCGGCGGCTTGAGGGTGTCGGGCTCCGTGGACGCGGCAGCCTGTGCTGCCTTGCCCGCTGCCTGTGCCTTGGCCTGATCCTCGCGGTCCTTGGAGGCCGAGCGCACCACCACGTCACTGCCCAGGCTGGGCGCTGATTCGTCGGGCAGGATGATCGTGGCGCGGTCGGCGGTGATGGTGCCGCGCACAGTAATCTGCCCCTGCTGCAGCCGCACCTGCAGCGGGCCCGACACGCTGAGCTGGCGGTCTGCCCGCACCAGCACCTGCAGCGCGCGTGCCTCGGCCTCGACATCCATCGAGATGCCCGACATGCCCCCCGACCCAGCTGGTGCGTCTCCCCAGCGGATACGGCCGCTGGCCGTGAGCGTGCCCCCATCAGCCGGTGCGGCCGTGCGGTTGCCGCTGAAACCGGCAATGCGCGCGCCACTGCCGCGCCCGCCCTGCAGGCGGAATTCGGTGATCTGCAGTTCGTTGCCACGCAGGTTGGCCCGCAGCCGGCCGCCTTGCAGGTCCACGCCATCGACCACCGAGCGCACGGCCAGGTCATCAGCCCCCAGCGTGCCGGCCCAGCGCGGCGCATCGCGCGTGCCCGACAGCGTGGCGTTGGCCTGCAGCGTGCCGCGCACGCGCCAGCCCGGCGGGGCCAGGGCCGACCACACGCCCATGTCGGGCAGACTGGCGCGCAGGGTGCCGGCCAAGGGCGCGTCAGCCGCCCAGGTGATGGCCGACAGGTCGGCCGTGCCGCTGCCCGGCACCAGGCGCGTGCTGGCGCTGGCGTCAATCTCTCCGGCGCGGTCGCTGGCCCACTGCAGGCGGGCGCGCAGGGCTTCGCCGTCGAGCTCCAGGGACACCTCGGCCTGCCGCACACCGGCCGGCGTGCCTGCGGCAGGCGTCGTGGCCGACGCCTCGGTGGCAATAGCTGCAACCTTGCCAGCAACCTTGCCCTGGCCGCTGCTTTGCACCGCCGTGACGGCGGTGGCGTCGCCCGCCAGGATGCGCAGGTCGCCACTGGCGCGCCGCAGGCTGGCACTGCCGCGCAGGCCCTGCATCGTGTTGATGTTCCATTGTCCGTCCAGCACCAGGCTGCTGGCCAGTCCGATGCGCGCGAGCAGAGGCTCTGT
The DNA here is from genome assembly GCF_051942715.1 of Acidovorax sp. BL-A-41-H1. Taxonomy (NCBI): domain Bacteria; kingdom Pseudomonadati; phylum Pseudomonadota; class Betaproteobacteria; order Burkholderiales; family Comamonadaceae; genus Acidovorax; species Acidovorax sp. BL-A-41-H1. The sequence continues at coordinate 302,557 of NZ_JBPVJQ010000006.1, forward strand.
AGCCTGTCCTGCGGCGCCCGGTGTGGCGCCCAGGCCCAGGGCATCGACCCATGCCATGGGCAGGCCCTGCAGCGTGCCCTGGCTTTGAACCTGCAGGCCTGCCGCTGTGGAAACGCGCACGGGCTGCCACTGCAGCACTACCGTGCCGGGCGCCGGGCCGGTGATGCGCGCACGCCCGGCAGATGTCTCGACGGCCAGGCCAGCCGTGGTCGCGCGCGCTGCTGCGCTGGGCGAACCTGCGGCACTGCCCGTGCCACCGGGTGCATTCGACGGTGCGGCAGCCGCTGCGGGCGCAGTGCCCGGCGCTGGCGTGCGCGCAGTCACCGTCAATGGCTCTGCCAGTTGCAGCAGCCACGGCCCTGGCCGCTGTGCGTCCTGCACCTGAGCACGCAACGCATCGATCACCACGCGCCACTGCCCGCTGCCCACCAGGCCGCCACTCGCCCGGGTCTGCAACGCAATGCGCTGGGTCTGCTGTGGTGCGGCTGCGTTCAGGCGCGCCTCGCCTTCCAGCGAAAGCTGGGCCTGCGCCATGCTGCCCAACAGCGTGGCCTTGACCCCGCGCAGCTGCACGGCGGTGCCCGTGTTGCCACCGGCATCCGCAGATGACGGTAATTGCAGGTCGAGTTGCTGGGTGGATGCGCTGGCCTGCACCTCAAACCCGGGGGTAGTGGATGCGGCGTTGATGCCGGAGGCGCGCTGCCATTGCTGCAGTGCCGCTTCCCATCCACCCTTCCAGCGCACGCCGATCTGGGCCGCACCTTTGGCGCTGGCACCGGCCAGCATGGGCTGCAGATGGGCGCCCACCACAGGCAGGGTGGCGAGCCAGCGCAGGGTCTGGTCGGCGTCGGTCCATTGCAGCTGCGCCTCGCCTGCGCCGCTGCGCGCAGCCACGGAGCCGTTGGCACGCGCCGTGGCGCCTGGCAGCGTCAGCGCCAGTTGCCCCTGTGCCGATTTTTCGGCGGGCGCGATACGGAGTTTCGTAGCCTCGACCCGGGCCTGCAGGGCGTCGATCAGCAGGCGTTCCAGCAGCAAGGTTCCGCCCGCATCAGGCATGGCCGGGGCGGTGCCCACCGGACCAGAGGCTGGCACACGCCCGGGCTGCCAGGTGCCCTGTGCCTGCAAGGTCTGTATGCGCAGGGGCGCGGAGCGTGCAGTCTTCGGCGCAGTTGCCGCGGACCGGCCAGCAGCAGCACGGATGTCGGCGTTGAACCGCACCGCATCGCCCTGCATATCGGCTCGGATGCGGCCCGACAGCGGGGCGGCTTCCAGCGCCGTGTGCAATGCCGCGGGCGGCAGGTTGCGCAGCTCGGCCTGGCCGCTGACGGCGCCGGTGGCGGGGGTGAACTGGCCCTGCACCCCCGCGCTGCCGCTGCCCACGGTGAGCGTGGCGGAAGGCACCGTCCAGCGCCCGCTGGCAAGGCGGGCATCGGCCTCCAGCGCCGTCAGGGGCAGGCGGGCGGCATCCCAGGGGCCGGCCAGGTCATTGCGCAGACGGGCCTGTACCGACCAGCCCTCGGCCGGCGCGGTGCTCTCACCCGCGGCAGGAGCGGTAGCCCCCGTGGGGCCGACCTGCAAGCTACCGCTGAGCAGCGTGGCAGGGGCCTGGGGCCACAGGGCTGCAAGGTTGAGCGCCCGCAACGTGGCGGTGGCGGATTCCACCGGCTGGGGCGCCCAGGGGCGCAGCGTGGCCTGCAGGTCGGCCTGCATGGGTTCTGCGCCGGGCGCGGCGGCCTTGCTACCGGGAGCAGCAGCCGCAGGCGGGGCGGATGACCGGGTGGCGCCAGAGGCAGGCGCGGCCGAAGCGGGTGCTGCCGCCTCGGGGCGGATGCGTGCCTGCACCTGCAGTTGCGCCGCGGCCGTGGCCAGCGTGCCCTCCAGCGTGGCATGGGCCGCCGCCTGCAATGCTGCGCCGCCCCCGGGCACCTGTGTGCGCAGCGTGCCATCGACCGTGGCCTGCAATGCCATCGGCGCTTGGGCTTGCAGCGTGGCGCTGGCGCTGTAGCGGCCCTGGGCCAGGTCCACATTGGCAATGTTCAGCCGGTGTTCGCTACCGTCAAAGCGGTAGTCGCCCGCCAGGCCCAGCACCTGTACGGCGGGCGGGCCCGCCCAGTCGATCTGGTCCACGCGGAACGCCAGCCCCAGCTGGAGCGGCAGCACCAGTCGCTCTGGTGGGGGTGTCGGGTCTCGGGTTGGCGCATCGCGGCGGGTGATCTGCACACGGGCCGCATGGACGTCGCCCAGCTCCAGCCGGCGCTGCAGCAGCGGGGCCAGCTGCCAGCCGATGGTGATGTCGGTCACCTCCACCGCCATGCCGGGGCTGCTCCAGCGCAGCCAGCCGATGCGCCCGCCGCTGCGCAGTGCACCGCTCACTTCGCGGCTTTCCAGCTGCTGGTCGGCTGGCAGGTAGCGCGCCGCGCGCGCCAGCGCGGTGGCCAGCGATGTACTGCTGCCTGTCCACCACCAGAGCCCGGCGCCCAGCACCATCAGCAGAGCCACCAGGGCGGCCAGCACCCAGCCCAGCAGGCGCAGCGGACGCCTGCGTCGCGGTGCGGCGGGGCGGGGCGCAGACGCACCCGCGCTGAAATCCGTGGCGCGGGACGTGCTGGTCGGAGGGGGCGGGCTGGGCGGCATCCGTGGATCAGGTCAGGCGGGCAGGGCGCTCGGTGGGGCGGTCAGAAGCTGAAGCCCAGCCGCAGGTGGAGCCGCACGTCCTTGGACTTCACGCCGTAGGCCAGGTCGGCCTGCAGCGGCCCCACGGGGCTGCGCCAGCGCACGCCCGCACCCACGCCCACGCGCGGCGAGAGGTCGCCCACACGGTCGGCCACCGCACCGGCATCAATGAACACGGTGCTTTCCCAGTCGGTCATGGCCCCGCGGTAGACGATGGGGCGTTGCCATTCGGCACTGGCCACGGCCAGGTAGCGGCCGCCGTAGAGCTGGCCGTTGTCGGTGCGCGCGCCAATGCTGCGGTAGCCGTAGCCGCGCACGGTGGTGTCGCCGCCCGTGATGAAGAGCTGCGTGACCGGAATCTCGGCCCCGTCGCGCGCCAGCACCGCGCCGCCTTCGGCCCGCAGCGCAATGCGGGCGTTGCGGCCAGTGCCTGCCTCGTCCACCACCCGCCCCGCCGGGATGAAGGTTTGCCAGCGGAGCAGCGCCCGCACAAAGGGGTCGCGCTCGGGCCGCAGGGTGGTGCCCACGCCCAGCTCGGTGGCAAGGCCGTGGCCGCTGGTGGGGGCGGTCTGGTTGTTGAAGTACCGGCCTGTCCAGCCGTAGTTGATGCTGATGGCGCTGCCCGATGGCGGCGCGTTCAGGCCCTGGCTCAAGGCGTAGTCGTACTGCACAAAGTAGTTGCGGTCGATGTTGCGCGTACTTTTGCTGCGGCCCGAGCGCACGCGGCCGCTGTTCACGTCGTAGTCGCCGGTGTTTTCTCGCTGCAGCTGGGCGCCGGCAAACCAGCGCCAGCCGTTTTCGTCGGGCAGTGCAGTGGCTTCGCTTTCGATGCGCTGGGTTTCGCGGTCCAGCGAGAGTTTGGTCACCGCACGCCAGCCAATGCCGGGCAGCCGGTTGTGGATGTGCTCCAGCGACAGCCGGGCACCGCTGTCGGTCGAAAAGCCGGGGCCGAACACCAGCTTTTGCAGCGGTGCCTCGCGGACCTGGGCCACCACGGGCGCGGCCGCGGGGTCGGTGCCTTCGGTGTCCAGGGTGAGGAACACGGCGTCGTAGTAGCCGCTGCTGGCCAGCCGCAGCTGGGCATCCAGCATCTCGGCCTCGTCGTAGGTGGCGCCGGTGGGCAGGCGTGCCAGGCGCCGGGTGCCGTCGGGGTCGTAGCGCTCGTTGCCCTGCACGCGCAGCGGGCCGAAGCGGTAGGCCGGGCCGGTGTCGTACGTCACGCCCAGCTTGGCCTCGTGGGTGTCGGCATCGATCTCGGCGCGGCTGTTGGCAATGCGTGCTGCCGGGTGGCGCCGCGCCTGCAGCTGACGCAGGCCGCCGGTCTTGGCGGCGTCCCAGGCCGACTGGGTGAAGGGCTGGCCGGGCGCCAGCGACCAGTCGCGCTGCACGCGCTGCTGCTGGCGCCGCGTGCCGCGGGCATCGTCGCCAGCGGTTTCGGCAAAGCCGATATCTGCGCTGGCAATGCGCGTCTGTGGCCCAGGCTCCACCGTCACCACCACCGTGCGCGGGGCCTCGCGGCTTCCGGGCGTGTCGGTCAGCTCGACCGTGATGGTGGGCGCAAAGTAGCCCATGGTGCCCAGCAGCTCGCGCGCGTTGGCGTCTGCCGCGCCCAGCAGACGCTGCAGTTCGTTGGCCTGCAGGTCAGGCATGCGGCGAAAGCGCTGCAGTTCCAGATGGCGTTCCAGCGTGTCGCGCACGGTGTCGGGGGCACGCACGTCCACGGCAAACGACGGCGCGCCGGATTCGACGATCACGGGGCCGGTGCCGGCTGCATCGGCAGCGTTGCTGTCACGGCTCAGCGGCAGCAGGCTGCAGCCCTGCAGCAGCACCGCGCCGCACAGCAGCAGCGCAGACCCGAGGGCCTGCGTTGGCAGCAGCACGGATCGGCGAAGGATGCAGGAATGCACGGGGATGGAGGAGGAACGGGTCAGTGGAGCAGGCCGGGTGCGAGGGAGCGACAGAAGGGCTGCGTATGCGGCCGCGGGCGGCAACGGAAGCCCCGCACATCGCACACCGCACGCCAGCGCCACTATGCCCAGAAACGGGCGGCCCCCGTGTCAGACAGTTTCGCCCGATACCGGCAGGGCACCGGGCCTGCTACCGGGCCGCCAAGCTTACTTGGACAGCAGGCGCATGGTTTCTTCCAGACCCTTGAGCGAGAGCGGGAACATGCGGTTGCCAGTGAGCTGCTGGATGATGCTGATGCTCTGGCGGTACTGCCACACGCCCTGCGGTTCGGGGTTGATCCACGCGAACTTGGGGAACGCGTGCGTCAGGCGCTGAATCCATTCCGCGCCCGGTTCCTCGTTGTTGTACTCCACGCTGCCGCCGGGCTGCAGGATCTCGTACGGGCTCATGGTGGCGTCGCCCACGAAGATCAGCTTGTAGTCCTTGTTGTACTTGCGGATGATGTCCCAGGTCGGAAACTTCTCGGCAAAGCGGCGGCGGTTGTTCTTCCACATGAAGTCGTACACGCAGTTGTGGAAGTAATAGAACTCCAGGTGCTTGAACTCGGTCTTCACGGCGCTGAACAGTTCTTCAACCCGCTGGATGTGCTCGTCCATGGTGCCGCCCACGTCCATCAGCAGCAGCACCTTCACGTTGTTGTGCCGCTCGGGCACCATCTTGATGTCGAGGTAGCCCGCGTTGGCCGCGGTGCTGCGGATGGTGTCGGGCAGATCGAGCTCCAGCTCATGCCCCTCGCGCGCGAATTTGCGCAGGCGGCGCAGCGCCACCTTGATGTTGCGCGTGCCCAGCTCTTGCTGGTCGTCGTAGTCCTTGTAGGCGCGCTGCTCCCACACCTTCACCGCGCTCTTGTTCTTGCCTGCGCCGCCAATGCGCACACCCTGCGGGTTGTAGCCGCCGTGGCCAAAGGGGCTGGTGCCGCCGGTGCCGATCCACTTGTTGCCGCCTTCGTGGCGCTCTTTCTGTTCTTCGAGGCGCTTCTTGAGCGTCTCCATCAGCTCGTCCCAGCCCATCTTCTCGATGGCAGCTTTTTGCTCGGGCGTGAGTTCGTTCTCCAGGATCTTGCGCAGCCAGTCGGCCGGGATCTCCTTGGTGAAGTCGGCCACCATCTCCACGCCCTTGAAGTAGGCGCCGAAGGCACGGTCGAACTTGTCGTAGTGCTTCTCGTCCTTGACGAGGGTGAGGCGCGAGAGGTTGTAGAAGTCGTCCAGCGCCCATGCGTCGTCAGACTTGGGGCCCACCACGCCGGCCTGCAACGCTTCGAGCAGGGTGAGGTATTCCTTCACGGACACGGGCAGCTTGGCTGCGCGCAGGGTGTAGAAGAAGTCAACTAGCATGTTTTTGGCCTCCAGCGGACGTATCTATTGCGCTCGCTGCTCTAAAAGGTATAGCAATTGCGCCCGGGCTTCGGGCCACTCGCCCGATCGCATGCTGTACATCACCGTGTCGCGGATGGTGCCGTCGCGGCGCAGCGCATGGCCGCGGATCACGCCGTCCTTCTTCGCGCCCAGGCGCTCGATGGCGCGTTGCGAGGCAAAGTTGAAGTTGTCGGTGCGCCAGCCCACCACGTGGCAGCCCAGCGTGTCGAAGGCGTGGCCCATCATCAAGAGCTTGGCGGTGGTGTTGACGTGGGTGCGCTGCACGCTCTGGCGGTACCAGGTGTAGCCAATTTCCACCCGCTTCACGGCGGGCAGGATGTCGTGGTAGCTGGTGGTGCCCAGCACGGTGTCGGTGGCCTCGTCCACCACGGCAAAGGCAAAGCGGTTGCCGTCTTCGCGCATCGTCAGGGCGGCTTCGATGTAGGCGCGGGTGTCCTGCGGTTCAGGCACCGAGGTGATGCGCAGCTTCCACAGCTGGCCGTCGGCGGCGGCTGCGCACAGCCCGTCTTCGTGCGAAAGCGCCAGCGGCTCCAGCCGCACGCCGCGCGCGCACAGGGTCACAGGTTCCACAAACGCCATCCCGCCTACTCCTTGCGGCTGGCCTTTGCCTGGCTGGTCTGCCAGCGCTTGGACAAATGCAGGCCCAGCCCGCCGCCCAGGCCCACCAGGGCAATCCCGAGCAGGCTGCCCGCGCCGTAGCCGTCTGCAAATATGTCCAGGCCCAGCAGCTGCCCGATCCAGTAGCCCAGCAGGGCGCCGCCCACAAAGCCCACGGCGTCAGCAATGCCGCTGGCCAGCAGTTTCCCGGTGTCGTTGTCGCTCACTTAGCGGTTCCTCTGGTTCATGAAGACCAGCTTTTCAAACAGACTCACGTCCTGCTCGTTCTTGAGCAGCGCGCCCACCAGCGGCGGCACTGACACCTTGTTGTCGGCGCTTTGCAGGGCCGACAGCGGGATGTCTTCGGCCACCAGCAGCTTGAGCCAGTCGATCAGCTCGCTGGTCGAGGGCTTCTTTTTCAGGCCTGGCAGGTTGCGCACGTCATAGAACGTCTTCATCGCCACGGTGAGCAGCTCGCTCTTGAGCGTGGGGAAGTGCACGTTGACGATTTGGCGCATCGTGTCGGCTTCCGGGAACTTGATGAAGTGGAAGAAGCAGCGGCGCAGGAAGGCGTCGGGCAGCTCCTTTTCATTGTTGGAGGTGATGAACACCAGCGGGCGGTGCTTGGCCTTGATGAGTTCGCGCGTTTCGTAGCAGTAGAACTCCATGCGGTCGATCTCGCGCAGCAGGTCGTTCGGGAACTCGATGTCGGCCTTGTCGATCTCGTCGATCAGCAGCGCGACGGGCTCGTCGGCGGTGAACGCCTGCCACAGCACGCCCTGGATGATGTAGTTGCGGATGTTCTTGACGCGTTCGGCGCTGTCGCCATCGTTGAGCTGGCTGTCGCGCAGGCGGCTCACGGCGTCATATTCATACAGGCCCTGCTGCGCCTTGGTGGTCGATTTGATGTGCCATTGCAACAGCGGCATATTCAGCGACTGGGCCACTTCCTCGGCCAGCATCGTCTTGCCGGTTCCGGGCTCGCCCTTGATGAGCAGCGGGCGTTGCAGGGTGATGGCCGCGTTCACGGCAAGCATCAAGTCCTGTGTGGCGACGTAGTTCTCGGAGCCTTGAAATTTCATGGGAGCGGATCACCGAATTAGTTGATGAATGGGCTTGACAGGCGCTGGCTATAATCGACGGCTGATCAGAGCCCAGAGCTGAACTTCCACGAGATTGTGCGCGCAAAATGAACAAAACGCTGACCACGCTATTCGCCCTGGCTGTCGCTTCCGTGACCGCTTTCTCCCATGCCCAGGAAGCCAAAGGCAACGTGGAAGCGGGCAAGCAAAAGATCGCCATGTGCATCGGCTGCCACGGCATTCCGGGCTACCAGGCGAGCTTCCCGGAAGTGCACCGGGTGCCCATGATCTCGGGCCAGAACGCCAAGTACATTGCGGCGGCGCTCGTTGCATATCAGAAGGGCGAGCGCAAGCACCCCACGATGCGTGGCGTGGCCACTTCGCTGACCGACCAGGACATCGCCGACATGGCGGCCTACTACGAGCAGCATGGCAAGACGGGCGCCGAATTGCCCGCCAAGCCATCGCGTGAGCCGAGCGTGCAAGTGGCCGAACTCCTGAAGAAGGGCGCCTGCGTTTCGTGCCACGGCGACAACTTCGCCAAGCCCATCGATCCTTCGTACCCGAAGATCGCCGGCCAGCATTCCGACTACCTGTTTGTGGCCCTCAAGGCCTACAAGGCCGACGCACGTAACGCCAACCTGGGCCGCAGCAACGCCATCATGGGCGGCGTCTCCAAGCAGTTCACCAACGCGGAGCTGAAGGCCCTGGCCAACTACATCGGCTCGGTCGAAGGCGACCTGCACGTGGTGCCCCAGTCGCGCTTTCGCTGATCAGCCCTACACCGGTCAGTGTTGACCGGCCTGCAAAGCCCGCTGCGTGCGGGCTTTGTTGTTTCTGGCCGCGCCGAACGCTTTGAGAGCGCCGCCGCAGGCCGCAGGGCGCGGCCGTCTGCGCCCGGGGTTACCTCGCGGCCATCGTCGGGTTTTCAGGCCCATCCAGCCACGGCGAAACCAGTGCCTGCACCGGCACCTGCGCGCCCAGGCGTGCGGCCAGCAGGTACAGGCCGCCCAGCTTGCGGTGCAGAAAGATCGCGTCGGCCGGCGGTGTGTGCCAGAAGTCGCGCTCCATGCTCAGGGCCATGCCCGCATCGCGGATGCGCGCGGCCAGGTCTGAAGTGCCGAAGTCGTACAGCCCCGGCGCACGCAGCGGCTCACAGGCGGTGAGGAACAGGTCCACCACTGCGTCGCGCTGCGCTGGCACGATGGCGGCGCCGAAGTAGCCGATGGCTTCGGCCGCTGCGGCAACGCCCGCGCGGTCTCCATCGCGCGCCGCACACATCAGGTGTCGGTAGCCGCGCACGATGTCCGGTCCGTAGGCGCGCGTGGCGCCAAAGTCCAGCAGCACGATGCGGCCGTCGGGCTGCACCCGGAAGTTGGCGAGGTTGGGGTCAGTCTGTACCCAGCCGAACTCGAACAGCTCGCGAAACAGCAGGCGCATGAGTTCGGTGGCGGCCGCATCGCGCCGCGCGGCAGGTGCATGCACCAGGGATTCCACGGGTTCCCCGGCCACGAAATCCATGGCGAGCACCGTGGGGGCGCAGAAGCGGGCGTCGGTGCGCGGCAGCACAAAGGCCGTGTCGCCTTCCAGCAGCGTGCCGAACCGCTCCAGGCACTCGGCTTCGCGCACGTAGTCGGCTTCCTCGTGCAGCTGGCGGCGCGCTTCGGCGAGCAGCGGTGCAATGTCCAGCCCGCGGGGCAGCAGGCCCGATACGCGCAGCAGCATGGCGACATTGTCGACATCGCTGTCGATGCTCTGGGCGATGCCGGGGTACTGGATCTTGATGGCCAGCTCGCGGCCATCCTTCGTGCGCGCACGGTGCACCTGGCCGATAGAGGCCGCTGCGATGGGGGTGAAGCCAAACTGCGCGAAGCCCTGGTCCCAGCCTGTACCCCAGGCAGCGGTCAATACCTCGTCCACCTGGCCCAACGGCATGGGGCGTGCATCCGCACGCAGGCGCGAAAGAATTTCGGTCAGCTCAGGCGGCAGCAGATCGCCCGCGTCCATGGACAGCAATTGGCCGACCTTCATGGCGGCGCCGCGCAGCTGCGCAAGCTGGTCGGCCACGCGGCGGGCGTTGGCGGGCGTGAGCAGCAGGTCGCGCACGCTGGGCCGCTCGCCCTGGGACCAGCGCCGCACGCCTTCGGCCACCATGCCCGACGCCAGCCCGGTGGCCAGGCCTCCCATGCGTGCCAAGCGCCCGATGCGGCCTTGCGGAACGGCAGACGTGGCCTGCCCGGGGCTGGTGCCGTAGTCGTGTGCAGCGGCGGGGGAAGGGGGCGACGGCGCGGCCATGGTGTTCTTCAGCGCGTGCTGGCCCAGGCGCCCAGCGCCAGGCAGGTACAGGCTACGCTGGTGAGCTGCACGCGCAGGCGCAGGTACCAGGGGGCCAGCATGGCGCTGCGTTGCAGGCGGAAATCCTGCGCGAGGTGCGCGGCGAATCCGGCGATGAGCAGGGCGGCGCCGGCCGCAGGCGGCACCAGCAGGGCGGGCCAGGCCAGCAGCGATGGCACCACGCTCCAGGCAAAACTGGCGTGCCGCTGGCGAAGCGTGAGGTCGGGCAGCGTCATGGCGAATCCCCAATGCAGGGCACCCACAAAGCTCAGGATGACGGCGCCGTAGCCGATCAGCGCGGGCACCCACCAGGTGCTGCGCAGCGCGGGCCAAGCCAGGCATGCGGTGGCCAGCGCCAGAAACGGAATGAGGCCGCCATAGCCAAGCCACGTGACCGATACGGGGCGCTGGACGGGAATCGTGACGGGCATGGTGGAGTCGTGAAAGCCGGACTGCACGCATTGTGCAAACAATGCCCACCGAACGCCGGGGCGCGGCCACAAGACCTTCAGGGTCGGGAGGGTGCGCTCACCCGTGTCACGCCGTTGGGGCAGTGCGCAGTGGTGCCGGCGGCCATGGTGTCAGTCAGTCGCGCGTGGCGCGCCGCTGCACGGCAGCCACGTAGGCATCGCCATCGGGCGGGCGACCCGAGCGCTGGCTGTCCCACAGCATCTGGCCCAGGCATTCCATGGCGGCGTGGTGGGCGTCGTGCAGTGAATCGAGCCGCTTGGCCAGCAGCTCTACCGCCTGGCGAATGCCGCGCGGCTGGTCGATGCTGCACTGCTCGCTGATCGACAGGTGCATCGACAGGTGCAAAAAGGGGTTGGTCTGTGCCGGCGTTTCGTCGTAGTTGCGCCCTACGGCGGCGTCGCTGTCGGCCAGGTCGGTGTGGTATTCGGGATGCTCGGCAATCCACAGGCTGGCCAGCGTCTCGATGGCCTCCATGGGAGCGCCGATTTGCGTTTTGGCGTGCACGCCGCACATGAAGCGGCGCACGTCGGCTTGCGTGGGATTGAACATGGGCGCAGAGCGTAGCACGCAGGGTGAATGCCGTTGCGCCGCCCGGCGGCGCGACCCTTGGCCGTGCTGCCACGTGCGGTCGGCGCTGCGTCCTACGCGCGCGTGAGGTGTGCTCCCCTACATTTGGCGAGCGCAAAGACCGGAAGCCGGGTCCGCTTTGCCCCAACCATCAATCCCGGCAACGGGAGGAAATTTCATGAATGCAATGCGAATCGTCGGTGTGCTGTTGTTGATGCTGGGCCTGGCCGGGTTTCTGACGGGGGGCTTCAGCTTCACCAGGGACACCACGCAGGCCAAGCTCGGTCCGCTGGAGCTCACGGTCAAGGAAAAGGAATCGGTGAATATTCCGGAGTGGCTGAGCCTGGGCGCCATGGTGCTGGGGGGCGCGGCGCTGGTATTGGGGTTCCGTCGCAAGTGATATCCGGCGACCGCTGATGAGGCGTGTAGCGGGTGATTCAACGGGCACGCCGTTGATCGCGCTGAGCCGCCGTTGATGTCGCCCCGGTCCTCCATCCCGTCCGCAAGGCGCATTTCCCGCCGCCCTTTCTGCCATGGGCCATCGTGGCGCACTGTGGCGTCGCCACCGCGCTCGGACCTCACCCCCGGGGCGTCCCCATCATCCTGGATATCGTCTTGGCCGCGCGCAGCAGCGCCGGCAGCAGGCTTTCCTGCATCACCGCGGCGCTGGTGCGGTTCGCCTGCCCGCTGATGTTCAGCGCGGCCACCGTTTGCCTCGAGCGGTTGGTGAGCGGCGCCGCGACCGAGATCAGGCCTTCTTCCAGCTCCTGATTCACCAGGCACCACCCTTGCTGGCGTGCCTGGCGGATATGGGCCATCAGCGCATCCACCTCGGTGGTGGTGTGTTCGGTAAATCGTTCCATGGGGTGGTGTTGCAGCCGCTCGCGCAGGGCGTCATCGGGCAGCCCTGCCAGCAGCATGCGGCCCATTGACGTCCAGCAGGCTGGCAGGCGCGAACCCACGCCCAGGCTGGTGCGCATGATCTTGTGCGTGGGCACGCGCAACACGTACACGATGTCCAGCCCGTCGAGCACGGCAGCCGATGACGACTCGCGCACCTCTTCCACCAAGTCCTCCATCACGGGCTCGGCCAGGTTCCAGATGGGCAGCGACGACAGGTACGCAAACCCCAGGTCCAGGATGCGCGGCGTCAGGCGGAACAGCCGGCCATCACTCTCCACATAACCCAGCGTCTGCAGCGTGAGCAGGATGCGGCGCGCGCCGGCGCGGGTAAGACCCGTCTGCGCCGCGACTTCGCTCAGCGTCTGCTGCGGCGTGGTGGCGCTGAACGAGCGGATTACTTCGAGCCCGCGCGCGAACGATTGCACATAGCTATCGCCCGGCTTTGGGTCTTGCGTTTCTGGGGCTTGGGAATTCATAAGTGGCCGACTATAATTCTTTTAGCGAACAAATGTTCGTATAGCGAACAAAATGATCGGTGCAGTTGCCGTTCAGTTTTCGCGGCGCGGTACTGGGCCGGGGGCTTTCGGTGCATCACTTCACGGAAAAGGCGGTTTTCGATGATCAACAAATTGGCGGATTCGGTGGCGCAGGCCCTGGCGGGCGTGAAGGATGGTGCCACGGTCCTGATTGGCGGTTTTGGCACAGCGGGCATCCCCGGTGAGCTGATCGACGGGCTCATTGCCCAGGGCGCGCGCGATCTGACGGTGGTGAACAACAACGCCGGAAATGGCGACCAGGGCCTGGCAGCGCTGCTCAAGGCGGGGCAAGTGCGCAAGATCATCTGCAGCTTTCCGCGCCAGGCCGACAGCTACGTGTTTGACGAGCTCTACCGCAGCGGCAAGCTGGAGCTGGAACTGGTGCCCCAGGGCAACCTGGCCGAGCGCCTGCGTGCTGCCGGGGCGGGCATCGGCGCATTCTTTTGCCCCACGGGCTACGCCACCGAGCTGGCCCGCAATGCCGATGGCACGCCTAAGGAAACGCGCGAGATCAACGGAAAGCACTACGTGCTGGAGCACCCGATCCACGGCGACGTGGCGCTCATCAAGGCCGAGAAGGGTGACCGCTGGGGCAACCTCACCTACCGCATGTCGGCGCGCAATTTCGGCCCCGTAATGGCCACCGCCGCGAAGACCACGATTGCCACCGTGCACGAGGTGGTGGAACTGGGCGCGCTGGACCCCGAGGCCATCGTGACCCCCGGCATCTTCGTGAGCCAGGTCGTGAAGATCGAACGCACTGCCACCCAGGCCGGCGGATTCAAGAAATCGGCATGAAAACGGCCTGAAGCCCAGAAAGAACATCCATGAGCAGCTATCAAAAGCGTAGTAAAGAAGAGCTGGCCAAGCGCGTGGCGCAGGACATCCACGACGGCGCCTACGTCAACCTCGGCATCGGCCAGCCCACCCTGGTGGCCAACCACATCCCTGAGGGGCGCGAAGTCATCCTCCAAAGCGAAAACGGCATCCTGGGCATGGGCCCGGCACCGGCCGCAGGCAGCGAAGACTACGACCTCATCAACGCCGGCAAGCAGCCTGTGACGCTGCTGCCCGGCGGCGCGTACTTCCACCACGCCGACAGCTTTGCCATGATGCGCGGCGGCCACCTCGACATCTGCGTGCTGGGCGCGTTCCAGGTGTCGGCCACGGGTGACCTCGCCAACTGGAGCACGGGCGAGGCCGGCGCTATCCCCGCCGTGGGCGGTGCGATGGACCTGGCCATCGGTGCCAAGCAGACCTGGGTAATGATGGACCTTCTGACCAAGCAGGGCGCCAGCAAGATCGTCACGCAGTGCACCTACCCGCTCACCGGTGTCGCCTGCGTGAAGCGTATCTACACCGATCTGTGCACACTGGCCTGTACGCCCACCGGGCTGCAGCTGATCGACTTGGTGCCCGGCCTATCGCTGGCCGAGCTGGAGCAACTGGTGGGCCTGCCCATCCGTCCGGCAGCCTGACGCGACACATTTTCAGATTTCAGGAGACACATTCATGACGACACCCCAAGCCTTCATCTGCGACGCCATCCGCACGCCCTTCGGCCGCTACGGTGGAGCCTTGTCCAGCGTGCGCACCGATGACCTCGGCGCCATCCCCCTCAAGGCGCTGATGGAGCGCAACCCCGGCGTGGACTGGGCGGCAGTGACCGACGTGATCTACGGCTGCGCCAACCAGGCCGGCGAAGACAACCGCAACGTGGCCCACATGAGCAGCCTGCTGGCGGGCCTGCCGATCGACGTGCCCGGCGCCACCATCAACCGCCTGTGCGGTTCGGGCCTGGACGCCGTGGGCACCGCCGCCCGCGCCATCAAGTCCGGCGAAGCCGGGCTGATGATTGCCGGCGGGGTGGAGAGCATGAGCCGCGCGCCGTTTGTGATGCCCAAGGCCGAGTCGGCCTTCAGCCGCAACAACGCGGTGTACGACACCACCATCGGCTGGCGCTTCATCAACAAGCTGATGAAAGAAAAATACGGCGTGGATTCCATGCCCGAAACCGCCGAGAACGTGGCCGTGGACTTCAAGATCGAGCGCGAAGCTCAGGACCAGATGGCCCTGCGCAGCCAGCTCAATGCCGTGGCTGCCATCAAGGCTGGCCACCTGGCACGCGAGATCGTGCCCGTGCACATCCCTCAGAAAAAGGGCGATGCGATCATCGTCAGCCAGGACGAACACCCCCGCGAGACCAGCATCGAAGCGCTGGCCAAGCTCAAGGGCGTGGTGCGGCCGGATGGCTCGGTGACGGCTGGCAACGCCAGCGGCGTGAACGACGGCGCCTGCGCGCTGCTGCTGGCCGATGAAGCCCACGCGGCCAACTATGGCCTCAAACCCCGCGCCCGCGTGGTGGGCATGGCCACGGCCGGCGTGGCCCCGCGCATCATGGGCTTTGGCCCCACGCCCGCCACGCTGAAGGTGCTGGCGCAGACGGGCCTGACCATCGACCACATGGACGTGATCGAGCTGAACGAAGCCTTTGCCGCCCAGGGCTTGGCCGTGCTGCGCGCACTGGGCCTGAAGGACGACGACGCCCGTGTGAACGCCTGGGGTGGCGCCATTGCCCTGGGCCACCCGCTGGGCGCCAGCGGCGCGCGCCTGGTCACCACGGCCGTCAACCGCCTGCATGAGCACGCCGGCAAGTACGCGCTGTGCACCATGTGCATTGGCGTGGGCCAGGGCATTGCGTTGATCATCGAACGCGTCTGACCGCTGGCGGGCTGCAGGGCTCAGCCGAACGGCGCAGACGCCACCAGCTCGGTGGCCTGATGTGCTGGGACGCCCACAGCTTGCAGCCCGTAGCCCCACGCGACTGCGTGTCGATTGCAACTGCCGCGGCGGCATTGCGCGCACGCCGTGCGGCGTTGCCACCCCGGGCCCACCCGCGCGGTGGCGCTTTGACTACCAAGTCTTGGCCGGTTCCATCCCGCCGGCCCAGGCGCTGGCGTGGCCCACCCATGGCCGCAGACCAGCCCCACGTTCACCCATCCTCACCCTCAGGAGCAATGCACATGTCTTCATCCCGCACGACGATCACCACCCGCCGCGGCTTCGCCCTGGGCGCAGTGCTGTCTGCCGCCCTGCTGGCCACCAGCCCGGCTGCGCTGGCGCAGGCGTACCCCAGCAAGCCCATCACCATCATCGTGCCGTTCGCAGCCGGGGGCACCACCGACATCCTGGCGCGCATCGTGGGCCAGGCGCTGACGACCGAGCTGGGTCAGCCCGTGGTGGTGGACAACCGCGCGGGCGCGGGCGGCAACATTGGTGGTGCAGCCGCTGCCAAGGCCGCGTCCGACGGCTACACCCTCTTCATGGGCACGGTGGGCACGCACGCCATCAACGCCAGCCTGTACAAGAAGATGCCGTTCGACCCGGTCAAGGACTTTGCGCCCCTGACCCGCGTGGCCACGGTGCCCAACCTGCTGGTGGCGCACCCCAGCCAGCCGTTCAAGACCGTCAAGGACATGATTGCCTACGCCAAGGCCAACCCCGGCAAGCTCACGTTTGGCTCGCCCGGCAGCGGTGCATCGCCCCATGTGTCGGGCGAGCTGTTTCGCAGCATGACCGGCACCGACCTGCTGCATGTGCCCTACAAGGGCAGCGCCCCGGCCATGACGGACCTGCTTGGCGGTCAGATCTCGATCATGTTCGACAACATGCCCTCGGCCATCCAGCATGTGCGCAGCGGCAAGCTGGTGCCCATTGCCGTCACCACGGCCAAGCGCTCGCCCGAGCTGCCCAACGTGCCCACCATCGCCGAGTCCGGCGTGCCAGGTTATGAGGCCACGTCGTGGTTCGGCATGTTTTCCCCGGCCGCGACGCCCGCGCCCGTGGTGGCGCAGCTCAACAAGGCCATCGTCAAGGTGCTGAACCAGCCCGATGTGAAAAAGAAGATTGCCGAGCAGGGCGGCGACGTGGTGGCCGAGACGCCGGAGCAGTTTGCGGCCTTTATCAAGGCTGAAAGCACCAAGTGGAGCAAGGTCGTCAAGGAATCGGGTGCCAGCGTGGATTGATGACTGGGTAGTCCATTTGCTACTTAAAACATAGCAATAAGTGCAATCATCAAAAGCACTAGCAGCCGATTTGGCTTGAAAATCCCTTACTGCACGCGGTACACGCGCCCCGTCTGCCCGCCCTCCACGCTGCGCTGGTAGGCGCGGGCCACGCGGTCGGCGGGCACCGTGTCAAAGCCGGGGAAGAACGGACCATACGCGGGCACCGATTCCGTGAGGATGGTGGGGCTCACGGCGTTGATGCGCAGGCCGCGCGGCAGCTCGATGGCGGCCGCGGCCACAAAGGCCTCGATGGCAGCGTTCACGGCGGTGGCGTTGGCGCCGTTGCGGATGGGTTCCACCGCCAGGATGCCGCTGGTGAGCGTGATGGAACCCCCGTCAGCCAGCGTGTGCTGCGCAAGCAGTGCCAGTTGCACCTGGCCCAGCAGCTTGTCTTGCAGGCCCAGGTTGAACTGCGCGGCGGTCATGCTGGCCAGCGGGCCGAAATGCAGGTTGCCCGCCGTGCAGACGATGGCATCGACCTTGCCGACTTGGGC
This sequence comes from Acidovorax sp. BL-A-41-H1, assembly GCF_051942715.1. Taxonomy (NCBI): domain Bacteria; kingdom Pseudomonadati; phylum Pseudomonadota; class Betaproteobacteria; order Burkholderiales; family Comamonadaceae; genus Acidovorax; species Acidovorax sp. BL-A-41-H1. The sequence goes on from NZ_JBPVJQ010000006.1 coordinate 319,625, forward strand.
CAACAGCTGCTCGAGCGAATCGGGTTGCGAAAGATCGGCCCGGTGGTCGCCGCTGCTGCGGCCGGCAGTGACCACGCTGTGGCGCGCGGCCAGGTTGGCATGCACGGCCTGACCGATGGTGCCGCTGGCGCCGATGAGAAGAATTCGGGACATGGTGTTTTCCTTTGAGAAGGGTTGGTGAAGCACAGCCCTGATTGTTTTGTGAATCAAATAGCGCATAAAGTACGCTTGAGTTCACCAAGAATTAACGGATGATTAGGAATAGCCATGGACAAGCTGCGCAGCATGGAAGTGATGGTGGCCGTGGTGGAGTCGGGCAGCTTCGCGTCCGCAGCGCGCCAGCTTGACGTGTCCGCCGTGATGGTGGGCAAGCACGTGCATCAGCTGGAGGCGCACCTGGGCGCGCGGCTGTTTCAGCGCAGCACGCGTCAGAACTCTTTGACGGAAGTGGGTGCCGCCTTTTACGAAGACTGCCGGCGCGTGCTGGAGCAGGTGCGCTGGGCCGAATCGGCCGTGGAGCGCAGCCGCGCCGTGCCGCAGGGCCTGCTACGGGTGAGCGCGCCGTTCACACTAGGCAACCATGTGATTGCGCCCGCGGTGGCCGACTTTCTGCTGCGCAACGAGCAGGTGCGGGTGGATTTGCAGCTGTCAGACAGCGTGGTGGACCTGACCGGGGACGGCTTTGACGTGGCCGTGCGCATTGGCCGCGTGGCCGACGAGGGCCTGGTGGCGCGGCCCCTGGCGCCCTATCGCATGGTGATTGCCGCGGCGCCCGCGTACTTGGAGCGCCACGGCGCACCGCTGCACGCGGCCGACCTGGCGCGCCACCAGTGCCTGAGCCATTCGGTGTGGCAGCGCCGGGTGGAGTGGACGCTGCGCGAGGATGGTACGGACTACTTCTGGCCCGAGTACGCGCGCATGGTATGCAACCAGGGCGACGGGCTGCGGCAAGCCGCGCTGCGGGGGCTGGGCCTGGTCATGCAGCCCGAAGTACTGCTGGCCCAGGACCTCGCCAGCGGCGCGCTGGTGGAGGTGCTGCAGCACTGCCTGCCCGCGCCGCGTCCGGTGCACCTTGTCTACCCGCCCGACCGGCGGCAGCTGCCCAAGCTGGCGCGGTTTGTGGAGCACATGGTGCAGGCGCTCGGGACGCCTTGAGCGCGTGCCGGCGGCAGATGGTCCCTGGGCGTTTCGCCCGTTCAGCAGTACGCGTCCCGCTGCATTTTTAGCGCCGGACGGTCGATGCTGGCTACCAGTGCTTCCATGTCTGCGTTGCACACGCCCATCTGGCCAAAGTGCGCGGGCCAGCGGTCCACCACGCGCGCAACGTCCTGTACGAGCGCAATGGCGCGGGCGCGGGTGATTCCGAATTCGCTCAGCTCTGTCAGCGCGTTGTCCAGCGTGGACTCGGCGCCATGCCGGCCCACCACCATGGCCTGGTAGCCCATGTTCTGCAGCGTGGGCACCACATCGAAGGCCGGCGCCAGGTCGTAGTAGCCATCAAACCCCAGGCGCAGGCAATGGTTGCGTTCGTGGTCGTCGGTGTTGTCCATCAGGATGTTGAACACCATGCGGCGAAACAGCTCCTCGCGCAGCGCCTTTTGCCGGTCGGGGTGGGCCTGGCGCAGCAGCACGGTGGCCAGCGCGCCGTAGCTTTCGGGCAGCCCTGCGGCGGCCAGTGCGGTGCGGGCGGAAATGCAGTGCACGCGCAGATCCATCTGGTGGATCTGTACCCTGTCAAAGCGCTCGATGGTCAGCGCATGGCGTGCCCTTCGCCCCGCCTGTACGCGAGCAAGGGGCAGTACGCCCGTCGTGGCGACCTGAATTCCTGCCTGCGCGGCCAGCGTCATGGTGGCGTGTTCGATCAGCGGTGTGTCCACCGCGTCGTCCAGCTCGCTGAACTTGATGACATAGGGGCCGCGTTCGGTTTGCAGCAGCGCCTTGGGCCGCGCGCCGCCCAGGGTGACGCCGGGCTGCACCAGCCTCTGGATTTCGGTGGTGACGGGGGCTTGCGCCTGAACGTCTTCCACGGCGCGCACCAGTGCATCAAGGTCGCGCAGTTGCGGGTAGGGGCCGATGCGTCGGGGGATGTAGCGCTCGGCCGATGTGGAGATGCCCAGTGCGCCGAAGCGGTCGTCGCCGGCAAACAGCAGCATCTCGAGGATGGACAGCCGGGCAGGCCGGTCGACGTGGCGGATGATGCGCTCGCCCCAGCGGTCGGGCCGCGCATCGTCGATGGCGCCGGGGGCGCTGTCCTTGTGGCCCGTGCTGAACAGCTGACCGGCTATGAGGGGCAGGTCTTCACTCAGGGTCCCACCAGTCTGGCGCGTAGGTGAACGTGGCGCAGTTGGGTACCAGTTGCGACAGGCTGACCGAGCCGACGAGCACCGGGTGGGCGGGGTTGACCAAGGCCCAGACGTAGAGGGTGTCTTGCGGGATGTAGTCACGCGGTATGACTTGGGGCGCGCGGTGTGGCGATGCTCCAGGCGCGCGCTGGTGCGCTGCACGGGGTGTTGCAGCGGGCCGCCTGGTCATGGACGCGCCTTCTTGCGGCCCGACACCAGGGCCGCCAGACCAGCCGCCGTACTGTTGGGTGCGCGGGCGGGCAGGTTGGTCGCCGCGTCAGGCGGGGCGTGGTCAGCGGCGGGCGCAAGGGGTTGGCCCGGGCTGGCGAATGGCTTTGCCTCTGCCTCGGCCACCCTGTGGATGGCGTGCCCTGGTATGGGCATGACGCCTGCCCCTGGATGCCTGGCGGCTGCCGTGGCCTTGCGACCAGCGCGAGAGCGGGACGCTCCAGGAATTGGGGGGGTATCTTGGCTCAAGGGCTTGGTGAGAGCGCCTTCTGCCGTCTCTGCGGGGGGCTGCGCGCGGGCCGCTGCTCGGGCCGGTGCACGCGTGCGCGCCACTTCGCGCTCCAGTGATGCCATGTCGTTCTGCGGCGCAATCAGGTCGGCCAGCCCCTGGGCCTGGTTGATGAGCCACATGCACATCACATAAGACGCCATGGACACGGACGGATCGCCCCGTTCGATGCGGGCCATGGTGGGCTGCGATACACCTAGCCGCTGCGCCCACTGGGCCTGAGTTTCGCGGCGGCGCTTGCGCGCGGTCACGATGTTTTGCGCAAGCAGCGCAATCTGCTGGCGCACGGCGTGGGGGTAGTCAGCAGGGCTGGTGTTTTGAAATGGCATTCATAGATATTAGTTCAGAACAGAAAAATAAACATCTATGAATTTTAAAGCGACTTTTTCGACTGCCGTTACCCGAAAGAGTATTCACAAATATAAGAAAAATCTGTTTTATCGGAAGTCTATGAATATCTGTACGCCTTCAGCACGGGTGCCTCCGTGTTCGCGCCGTGCTGCCCACCCGTGGCACAAGCAGCCGCAGCGGCTACTCCGAGGCCTCTGCAGGCACCTCAGGCCCGATCTTGAACACCCCGCTGACTCGCGCGCACGGCACGCCATCGGCAGACACCAGCCCCTGCGCAAACACCAGTGACCGCGTCACGCGCAGCGGTTCGGCCTCGCCTTCCACCCAGGCGCCCAGCGCGGCGGGGGCCAGGTAGTCGATCTGCAGGCTGATGGTCGGCAAGAACCGGTTGTGCACCTGCTCGCTTTTGCGGTGCACCGACAGCGGCAGCAGCATGTCGCAAAAGCTGGCCATCATGCCGCCGTGCAGGTTGTTCATGGGGTTCACATGGTGGGGCAGCACCCGAAAGCCGAACTTCACCACGCTGCCCTGGTGCGCCAGGTACAGCGGGCCGTTGTGCTGGATGAACGGGCCTCCGGCCACCAGCGGCGCAAAGCCTTCCGGAATGTCTGGGTGCGTGGCGGCAGGGCTGTGGGCTTGCCTCGGCATCAGCGGGCTTCCTTTTCGTTGTCAATGTCGCGGTCGAAGCTGGCGCTCTGCAAGCTGCTGCGGGTGGCGTTGCCTTCCAGCCAGCCGCCATACACATCCTGAAAGTCGCGCACGATCTCCTCCAGCGGTAGGTCATCAAACGTGCCGCGCTGGTGCACGTACTCCATGTGGCGCTGGCCGGTCTTGTCGAACGGGTGGTAGATCGAGTCGGCGTGCCCGTCGAACTCCAGCGGCAGCAAGCCGAATTTGTCGCACAGCTCGATGTTGAAGGCGGGCGTGGCCTTGCGCCACTGGCCGTCGATCCAGATGTCGGTGTAGCCATGCCAGATGAAGAGGTCGGTCTTCATCGTCTCGCGCATGCGGGCGGTGCTCAGGTGGTTGCGCACGTCGGCAAATCCCATGCGGGCCGGTATGCCTGCGGCGCGGCAGGCGGCGGTCAGCAGGGCGGCCTTGGGCACGCACCAGCCGTGGCCGTGGGCCAGCACGCTGCTGGCGGCCATGCCTGCGGGCGAGAGGTCGATGCTGTACGGGTCGTACCGAAAGCCGTCGCGCACGGCCAGGTACAGGGCTGCCGCGCGTTCGCGGTCGGTGCTGCCCTGCGCGTGCTGCGCGGCAAAGGCCTGTACGGACGGCGCATCGCTGTCGATGAGTGCCGTGGCGGAGAGCGTGGCGGGGCTGGGTGGGGTGGTCATGGCGGCGTCCTCGGAGCAAGGGCAGGTCGGGTGCCCGGCAATCGGAACACCGTGCAGCCAAAGTGTGGGACTCGCCGGGCGTGAAAACTGTCGCCAGCGTGCCACCCTGGGCGGGCGGCAGGTTTGCGCTGGCTTGGCGCCCTACACCCGCCAGGCCGGCAGTTCCCAGTTGCGCCAAAGCGCCAGCCCGCGCAGCCCGGCGGTGACCACCACGCAGGTGACCAGCGTCGACCACGCGGGTGCATCCAGCTGGCGCAGGGCGATGTCGGCCCAGCCGCCGGCAAACGCGCACAGTGCGTAGGGCCGGTGGTCGCTGAAGGCCTGCGGCACCTCGTTGCACAGCACGTCGCGCAGCACGCCGCCAAACACGCCGGTGATCACGCCCATCACCACGGCAATGAGGGGCGGCATGCCGATGGCGATCGAGATGTCGACGCCCACTGCAGCGAACAACCCCAGGCCAATCGCGTCGGGCAGCAGCATGGCGCGCTCGGTAGGCTGAAAGTGCCGCTGCCGCATGAACAGCATGGCCGCCACGCACAGCGCCAGGATGCCCCACACGAATTCGGTGTGCCGTATCCAGAAAAAGGGACGCTGGTCCAGCAGCAGGTCGCGCAGGGTGCCGCCGCCAAAGGCCGCCACAAACGCCACCACGCACACGCCCACGGCATCCAGCCGCTTGTGCGCCGCCACGATCACGCCCGACAGCGCGAACGCGATGGTGGCCGCCACTTCAAGCAGGGTGCGGAAGGTATTGAGCCAGCCGGAGGTGATGAACGGGTCCATGGCGCAGATTGTGCCCTTGGGGCTTGGCGTGCCACGGCTTGGCAGGATCGATGGAATTGCTATTAAATAAATAGCAATAGGTGCAAATAAAGCGTGCGCTACAGCGTGTTTTGCCCCGTTTTTTGGTCGTCTGGCCTTGCGGGCGCGCCGTGATCGCCATCGCTGGCGTGGTGCGGGCTGTCGCTGCCGCTCATAGTGCCAGCACCCACGTTGCCCGGCGTTTCATACCCCGGGTACGCACCGCCATCGGCGTTGCCCGCTGCCGTCTCCTGCCGCTCCTTTGCCATCTGCTCGGCCAGCTGGCTGCGGCCCTCGCGGGCCACGGCGATGAACTTGGCGCGGTCCTTGTGGTGCGGGTACATGCGGTCGGCCAGCGCAATGTTGTGCGTGCGAAACCGCTGGGTGATGGCGGTGGCCTGCTCGGGCGTCAGCCCCATCAGCCCCAACACCGTGTGCGCGCTTTGCAGGCTCGACTCGAACAGTTCGCGCTGAACCAGCGTCACGCCGATGTCGCGCAGACGGTTCCAGTGCGTGATGTCGCGCGCACGGGCCACCACCTGCAGGTGCGGGAAATGCTCGCGCGCCAGTCGGGCGATCTGTACCGACTGGTCGGCGTCGTCCACCGCCACCACCAGGATGCGGGCATGTTCGGCACCCGCAATGCGCAGCAAGTCGAGCCGCGTGGCGTCGCCGTAGAACACGCGGTAGCCAAACGTGCGTGCCACCTCCAGCATCTCCACGCTGTGGTCCAGCACCGTGGTGGGGATACCCTGGGCCAGCAGCACGCGCGAGACGATCTGCCCGTAGCGGCCGAAGCCCGCGATGATGACCGGGGCCTCCTGCGGCTCCGATATTTCTTCGGCAGCGGGCGCCTTCACCCGCGCGTAGCGGCGCAGAAGCACCCGGTCGAGCAGCACCAGCAGCAGCGGGCTGATCAGCATCGAAAGCGCCACGGCGCCAATCAGCAGCGACGCGGTTTCGGCCGAGAACACGCTGGCCCCGGCCGCAGCCTGGAACACCACGAACGCGAACTCGCCGCCCTGCGCCAGCAGCAGCGTGAACACCGGGCGCTCCTGGTACGGAATGCCCACCGCCTTGGCCAGCGCATAGATCACCACCGCCTTGGCCGTCAGAAAGCCGACGAGGATGGCGGCCATCAGCCAGGGCGAGCGCAGGATCACGCCAAAGTCGATGCTCATGCCCACGGCAATGAAGAACAGGCCCAGCAGCAGGCCCTTGAAGGGCTCGATGTCGGCCTCCAGCTCGCGCCGGTATTCGCTGTCGGCCAGCAGCACCCCGGCCAAAAAGGCCCCCAAGGCCATCGACAGCCCCACCATCACCATCAGGTAGGCAATGCCCACCACCAGCAGCAGCGCAGCGGCCGTAAAGACTTCGGGCGTGCGGCTCCTGGCGATCCAGCGCAGCACCGGGCGCAGCAGCAGCCGGCCGCCCAGGATGATGGCGCCGATCACGCCCACGATCTTGAGCACCTCCAGCGCCAGGTCGCCCGGCGTATGGGCATCGCCCGCACCCGCCGCGGCGCCCAGCAGGGGCAGCAGCGCCAGGATGGGAATGGCGGCCACATCCTGGAACAGCAGGATCGAAAAGCCCGCCTGCCCGCTTTGCGTGCGCATGAGGTTGCGCTCGGCCAGCGACTGCAAGGCTATTGCCGTGGACGACAGCGCCAGCCCCAGCGCGCCCACCAGGCTCACGCGCCAGGGCAGCCCGGCCAGCGCGCCCAGCGCAAACAGCACCGCCGCGCAGCCCAGCACCTGGGCTGTGCCCGTGCCGAAGATGGGGCGGCGCAGGGCCCACAGGCGGCTGGGCTGCAGCTCCAGGCCCACCAGAAACAGCATCAGCACCACGCCGAATTCCGCGAAGTGCAGGATGTCCTGCACATTGCTGACCAGGCCCAGCCCCCACGGTCCGATGGCAATGCCCGCCGCAAGGTAGCCAATGATGGCGCCCAGGCCCAGCGCCTGCGCCAGCGGTACGGCCACCACGGCAGCCGAGAGGTAGAGGAAACCGTAGGTGAGCCAGGTGGGCGCGTGTTCCATGGCGGAGGAGGGCGGACACGGCAGGGTGCTCCGCTTTTGATAGCTATTGAGCCATGATTATCATGCGCATCGCCGAGTTTTGACCTGTACCCGTCCTTGAGCAGGCCCCCGTTGCTAAGATGCGGGCCCTTCTGAAATTGTGGTGGTGTGATTCATGGATGTGCAGACCTGGCTGGCTTTTTTCGCGGCGTCGTGCCTGATTGCGGTGTCGCCGGGCTCGGGCGCCGTGCTGTCGATGAGTCACGGCCTCTCTTACGGGGTCCGCAAGACCACCGCCACCATCTTCGGCCTGCAGCTGGGGCTGCTGCTGATCCTGGTGATCGCCGGGGCGGGCGTGGGCTCGCTGCTGCTGGCGTCGGAGGTGGCGTTCAGCGTGGTCAAGGTGCTGGGCGCCTGTTACCTTATCTATGTGGGTTTTTGCCAGTGGCGCGCAGGCGATGCCTCGCCCATCCAGGGCGACGAGGCCGCGCCCGCCGGACCTTGGCAAAAGCGCTGCCTGACCGGGTTCCTGACCAATGCCACCAATCCGAAAGGCATCATCTTCATGGTGGCGGTGCTGCCCCAATTCATGACCGACACGCGCCCCCTGTGGACGCAGCTGGCCGTGATGGCTGCCACCACCGTGGCGGTAGACGTGGTGGTGATGCACGGCTACGCTGCAGGGGCCAGTGCATTGCGCCGCCTGATGCGCAGCGCCCGCGCCGTGCGCGTGCAAAACCGTGTGTTCGGCGGCCTGTTGATGGCTGTGGGGGCGGGGCTGTTTTTCGTCAAGCGCGGGGGACAGCACGCCTGAGTTCATTTGCTATTAAAAGCATAGCTACAGGTGCAAATAAAACCTGGACCTATGGCTGATTTGGCTTGTTTTTTGTGGGTGCGCTGATTCCAGGGAGCTTGTGATGCCAGTTGTTGTTGTCGCCAATCCGAAGGGAGGCGTGGGCAAGTCCACGCTGTCTACCAACATTGCGGGCTACTACGCCAGCCGCGGGCATCCCGTCATCCTGGGCGATACCGATCCGCAGCAGTCGGCCCGCCTGTGGCTGGGTCTGCGCCCGCCTGCGGCGCGTGCCATCGGCACATGGGACGCGTCGGCAGACGTTATCACCCGCCCGCCCCGCGGCACCACCCATGCGGTGCTCGACACCCCCGCGGGCCTGCAGGGCTGGCGCATGAGCGATGTGTTCAAGCTGGCCGACAAGATCATCGTGCCGCTGCAGCCCAGCGTGTTCGACATCTTTGCCACCCGCAGTTTTCTCGACAAGCTGGCAGAACACCGCCATGCAGCCGGCGCGCAGATTGGCATCGTGGGCATGCGGGTCGATGCCCGCACCAAGGCGGCCGAGCAGCTGCACCACTTTGTTGACACGCTCGGGTTTCCCGTGCTGGGCTACCTGCGCGACACGCAGAACTACATCCATCTGGCCGCCCATGGCCTCACGTTGTTCGACGTGGCCCCCGGCCGCGTGGCGCGCGACCTGGAGCAGTGGCAGGACATCTGCACCTGGCTCGACACCTGATGTCCTGCACAAGACTGACCTGAAGGACGCCGTGAAGCCGCACATACCAGGCGATGACACCTGTCACCCGGCAGACATCGCAGCCCCGCGCCGGGCGCTACATTGCCCGCATGAAAACCTTCCGCTCCTACTCCGAAATCAGTGCCTGCGTGGGCCAGGAGGTCGCCGTGACCGAATGGATCACCATCACCCAGGAACAGGTCAACCTGTTTGCCGAAGCCACGGGCGACCACCAGTGGATCCATGTGGACCCCGAGCGCGCCAAGGCTGGGCCGTTTGGCGCGCCCATTGCGCACGGGTTCCTCACACTGTCGCTGATTCCACGATTTTTCGAGACAGGCATCCACATCGAGGGAGCCCGCATGGGCGTGAACTACGGTTTGAACCGCGTACGCTTCACGTCGCCCGTGCCGGTGGGCAGCCGCCTGCGTGCGCGCCTGACGCTGCAGGCTGCCGAGGCGATTGCGCCGGACGGCATGCAGATGACCTGGCTGGTCACCGTGGAGCGCGAGGGCAGCGACAAGCCTGCGTGCGTGGCCGAATCACTGTCGCGCAACTTCGGGGCACCGGCCTGACGCCGTTGGCTTTGGCAGCGCAGGAGGCCTGACCGATGGACCGCCTGCAAGCCATGAAGGTGTTTGAGCGCGTGGTCGACGAAGGCGGCTTTGCCGCTGCCGCACGCGCCATGGACATGTCGCCCCCCGTCGTCACCCGCATGGTGGCCGAGCTGGAGCACCACCTCGGAACGCGGCTCTTGCAGCGCACCACGCGCAAGCTGGCGCTGACAGACGCGGGCGAGTCGTACCTGCAGCGCGTGCGCACCATCCTGCACGAAATCGACGACGCCGAAGCTGCTGCCGCTGCCAACACGCGCGACCTGCGCGGCACGATCCGCATCGTGGCGGCCCCGGTGCTGGCCACCAATTTTCTGGCGCCGGTGGTGGCGCTGTGGCGCGCGGAATACCCCAAGCTGGTGCTCGACATCAGCATCGACGCCTTTGCCTCGGCCAGGGTGGACGAATACGACGTGACCATCATGGTGGCGGGCGAAGATTTCGACGCCAATATCGTGGCCCGGCCAATGCTGCAGGGCGAAGCGATCGTGGTCGCATCGCCGCAGTACCTGCAGCGCCGCGGCACCCCCCTGGAGCCGCACGATCTGCTCCAGCACGACTACCTGCGCGATTCCGGTGCTGCGGCACGTTCGCAGATGGGCCCGGGCCGCAAGCTGCGCCTGCAGCCTGTGTCCCCGGGCCTGCCTGTCCAGGAAGTGGACGTGCCCGCCGTATTGCAGAGCGTGAGTACCGAGCTTTTATTGCGGGCTGCCGTGGATGGCGCGGGGGTGGCAGTCACGTCGCGCCTGCTGGCAGCCGAGCACCTGGCCCGCGGCGAGCTGGTGCATATCCTGCCGGGCTGGATTTTTTCGCGCTACACGATTTATGCGGCCTTGCCATCGGGCCGCATGCTGCCCGCGCGGACCAAGGTGTTTCTCGACTTTTTGAGCCAGCAGGCGCAGGCCGCGATGGCAGAGCAGCAGGGCCTGTAGTCAGATCTGCGCCATCAGCCCAGCTGCGCAAAGCCGCTGATGATGGTGCCCTCGGGCTCCACCTCAATTTCGCCGTCGGGCATGGCAAAGCTGTTTTGGCGCCAGGCTTCAAACACCGTCACCGCCACCGCGTTGGACAGGTTCAGGCTGCGCTGCCCCGCCACCATGGGCAGCCGCAGCCGTTGTGCGGGCGGAAAGGTTTCGCGCAGCTCGGGCGGCAGGCCGCGCGTTTCGGCACCAAACACCAGCCAGTCACCAGGCAGGAAACAGGTTGAATGCACAGGTTGTGACGCGTGGGTGGTCATGGCAAACATGCGTGCCGGGTCGGGCTGAGCGTCGCGCAAAAATGCCGTCCAGCCGGGGTGGCGGTGCACGGTGGCGTACTCGTGGTAATCGAGCCCGGCGCGGCGCATCAGCCGGTCTTCCATCGAAAACCCGAGCGGCTCGATGAGGTGCAGCGAGCACCCCGTATTGGCTGCGAGGCGGATCACGTTGCCGGTGTTGGGCGGGATTTCCGGCTCGACAAGAACGATATGGAACATCCCTGCATTGTGCGCCGCCAGAGTGATCGTGGCGCAACGGATGGTAAGCGGGGTATCGGCGGCGATACATCGCAGTTGCCCATTTGCCAGCTGCGTGCTGTCACCGGAATGCGTGGCATGGTTGGTCTTTTGCACCTCGTCAATCGATGCCGGTACGCATCAGCACAACGGCCGTCACATGGGCCACGCCAACGTCACGCAGTGCCTGCGTGGCGGCGTGCACGGTGGCACCTGTAGTCATCACATCGTCCAGCAGCACCACCCGAAGGCCGCGCAGGTCGCTGGCGCGAGCAGGCTCCACCGCAAATGCGCCGCGCAGATTGCGCAGGCGTTCGGCCCGGGCCAGGCCGCTCTGGGCCTCGGTCGATTGCAGGCGCAGCAGGCTGTGCATGTCGGCCTTGTGTGGCGCCAGCTTGCGCGCCAGCAGCGCCGCCTGGTTGAATCCCCGCGCCCGCAGCCGTTCGGCCGACAAGGGAACGGGCAGCACCTTGTGGGCCGCCTCCAGCGCCGGCTCTACCCACGGCGTGCTGCGCATCAGGGAGGCCATCGTCCGGGCCCAGCCGGGGTCTCCCCGGAATTTGAACGCGGCCAGTGCGTCCGCCCAGGGGTAGGCGTAGTCCAGCGCCGCCAGGCAGGCATCCTGAAGCGGCGGTCCGCTCAGGCAGGCACCGCACACCTCCACGCCCTCAGGCACCCGCAGGGCGCAGCGTGCGCAGCGCGTGGCCGGCTGTGCAAACCGCGCCACGCAGGCATCGCAGACCCGTCGGGATGGCCAGGCATGGCAGACCGCGCATACGCTTGGCACCCGGTCAGCCAGTTGGTCAAGGCCGCTGGAAATCCCTCCCAGGCGAGTGAACAGCATGAGTCAATATACTCGCGCCTCCCTTCCTGCACGGCCCATGTCATCCCAGCGCCCCCCCACCATTGACCCCGTCGCGGCTGCGCGCTGGCACGCCGCGGCACCCGCCGTCTCGCCGTGGTTGCATGAGGAGGTGGGTCGGCGCATGCAGGACCGCCTCCAATGGATCGTGCAGGCTCCGGATTCGTGGTGCGACTGGGAGGCCGTGCGCGGGGGGCTGAAGGCGCATGCGCTGGTCAGTGCCCGCTACCCCAAGGCGCGGAGCGTCATCCACGAGACCTCTGCCGCGCACGCCAGGGTGGCGCGTGAAGCGTTTGCCAAGCCGTGGTGGAGTCCGGGACGATGGAGCGCGGCCAACCCCGAATTTGTGAATCCGGAGCCCGCCAGCGTGCAGATGCTCTGGGCCAACATGGGCCTGCACACCGCAGCAGACCCGCAAGCACTGATCGCGCAATGGCATCGGGCGCTTGCGGTCGACGGCTATCTGATGTTCTCGTGCCTGGGGCCAGATACCCTGCGGGAGCTGCACGCGGTGTATGCGGCCATAGGCTGGCCCCCGGCCGGGCATGCTTTTACGGACATGCACGACTGGGGCGACATGCTGGTGGAGGCCGGCTTTGCGGAGCCTGTGATGGACATGGAGCGCATTACGCTCACCTTTGCCACGCCCGAGCGGCTCGTGCAGGAATTGCGCGAACTGGGCTGCAACCTGCACCCGGGCCGGCACGCGTCGCTGCGTGGGCGGCATTGGCGGGCGCAGCTGTATGCGGCGCTGTCCCAGCGCCTGGCTGATCCGCAGAATGACGGTCAGCTTGCACTTACTTTCGAGATCATCTACGGCCACGCGTTCAAGCCGGCACCCCGGGTTCGCGTCAGCGAGTCAAGCGCTGTCTCCCTGCAGGACATGCGGGCCATGCTGCGCAAGGGCGGCGAGCGGACCTGAGGAGGGCTGCCGAACTGCTCTGGGATGGCTTGTCCATCGCCATCGCTGCTCTTGCATGCTCCAGCGAACCAAAGGCGGGAGCCCTCTACACCCCGCGCGGGAGGGCGCGGGGTGTCAAGCACAACCGTCGCCAATGCAGGCTCCCAGGGCTTGCGGTTGCACCGTACCAACAGCGGTTACCCAGGCGGAGTGCAAAGGTGTCCATACCGGTGCAGACTGTCATGTCGTAACGCGTTGTCCGGCTTTCCATCTGATTGCTTGCCGGACAGGATGCGGGTGTGTCCTTATGTCAATGACATGGAACAAGCCGCGCTACAATTCAGGGTTATTGAGATTTCGGGCATCTTCCCGCGCAAATTTGCTGGCTGCAGCGAGACGGTTTCATGCCGTGAATGTGCAGTCCGGTAGTCTTGTGAGCATCTGCTGTGACGGGCTTGGTTTATCGTTTTGCCACGGTTTCTGGTCAGCGCGTCGACTGGCGCCTCGCCCGCAACTGCTCGGTGACGCCAGCACAACTCGGGTGGCTGTATCTGGCCCTGTGCGTGGTGATCCTGACGATCGCATCGGCGTTCTGGATGCTGGGAGCACGGCTTGTCATGCCTTTCGCATGGCTCGAAATCCTCGCGGTTGGAATAGCGTTTGTCATCTATGGCCGCCATGCGGCCGATGGCGAAAGAATCTCATTGCAGGGCTCACGCCTTGTGGTAGAGCTGGAAACGGCAGGCAAGCTGGAGCGGGCAGAGTTCGACCGAAGCCGGGTTCGCGTAGAGCCCAAGACGGGTAACCGTTCGCTCATCATGCTGTCTGCGCAAGGTCGTTCGGTGGAGGTGGGGCGCTTTGTGCGTCCCGAGCTGAGGCCGGTCTTGGCATCGGAGATCCGCATGGCTCTGCGCGCCGCCTGACCCCACGCAGGCGCGCCAGGGGATTGGTTAAATTGAGGCTTAGAAGTAAGTGAGAACTATGAAGAGCATTTCCAACAAGCTGGCTTCTCTGCTGCTGATCGCCGGTGCATGGGTGGGGTCCGCTGCCCACGCGGTCCAGGACCTGCCAGGCGGGCCGGCGGTCAATCAGCTGAACCTGGCACCCCCCGTCACCAAGATCGCCGAAGAGCAGCACTTCCTTCACTGGATGATGCTGATCATCTGCACGGTAATCTTCGTGGCCGTGTTCTCGGTGATGTTCTATTCGATCTGGAAACACCGCCGCTCCAAGGGCGCGAAATCGGCCAACTTCCACGAGTCGGTGACTGTCGAGGTGGTCTGGACCATTGTTCCTTTCATCATCGTGATCCTGATGGCCCTGCCGGCCACCAAGGTTCTGGTTGCCCAAAAGGATACGACCAACGCCGATCTCACCATCAAGACTACGGGTTATCAGTGGAAGTGGGGCTACGACTATCTGGCCGGTGAAGGCGAGGGTATTGGCTTCATCTCGACGCTGGACAGCAGCCACCGTGCCATGTCCGACAGCGGCAACGTCAAGGAAGCGCCCGCCAACTATCTGCTGAAGGTGGACAACCCGATGGTGGTCCCTGTCAACAAGAAGGTGCGCATCATCACGACAGCCAACGACGTGATCCACGCCTTCATGGTGCCTGCCTTCGGTATCAAGCAGGACGCGATCCCCGGCTTCGTGCGCGACACGTGGTTCCGTGCTGAAAAAATTGGCGATTACTACGGTCAGTGCGCCGAGCTGTGCGGCAAGGAACACGCCTACATGCCCATCCATGTGAAGGTCGTGTCGGCTGAGGATTACACGGCCTGGGTGGCGGCCCAGCGCAAGCTCGCTGCTGCCAAGCTGGACGACCCCACCAAGGTCTGGGCCATGGACGATCTGGCCAAGCGTGGCGAGAAGGTCTACGCAGCCAATTGCGCAGCCTGTCACCAGGCCAACGGCAAGGGCGCAGGTCCGATCAAGGCCCTGGACGCTTCTGCGGTCGTCCTCGACGCTGACCATGCCAAGCAGATCCAGATCCTGCTCAAGGGCGCTGCCAACGGCGCGATGCCCGCATGGCCCCAGCTGAGCGATACCGACATTGCAGCAGTGATCACGTACACCAAGAACAGCTGGTCCAACAAGACTGGCCAGCTGGTGCAGCCGTCGGAAATCGTGGCCCAGCGTGGCAAGTAATCAACGCCCCATCGTATTGAGGAATCCAAAATGAGCGCAGTTCTCGACAACCACGGGCACGCTGGCGATCACGCACACGACGGCCACGATCACCACCACGCACCTACAGGCTGGCGCCGCTGGGTGTTTGCCACCAACCACAAGGACATCGGTACGCTCTACCTGCTGTTCTCGTTCACCATGCTGATGGTGGGTGGCATTCTGGCCCTGCTGATTCGCGCCGAGCTGTTCCAGCCAGGTCTGCAACTGGTCAACCCCGAGCTGTTCAACCAGCTCACCACGATGCACGGCCTGATCATGGTGTTTGGCGCCATCATGCCCGCCTTCGTGGGTTTTGCGAACTGGATGATCCCGTTGCAAATCGGTGCATCCGACATGGCCTTCGCACGCATGAACAACTTCAGCTTCTGGCTGATGATTCCTGCGGCGCTGATGCTGGTGGGCTCGTTCCTGATGCCTGGCGGCGCTCCGGCTGCCGGCTGGACGCTGTACGCGCCCCTGACGCTGCAGATGGGCCCGTCCATGGATGCCGGCATCTTTGCGATGCACATCCTGGGTGCCAGCTCGATCATGGGGTCGATCAACATCATCGTGACGATCCTGAACATGCGCGCCCCCGGCATGACGCTGATGAAGATGCCCATGTTTGCCTGGACCTGGCTCATCACCGCCTATCTGCTGATCGCCGTGATGCCCGTGCTGGCCGGTGCCATCACCATGACGCTGACTGACCGTCACTTCGGCACCAGCTTCTTCAACCCCGCTGGTGGCGGTGACCCGGTCATGTACCAGCACATTTTCTGGTTCTTCGGTCACCCCGAGGTGTACATCATGATCTTGCCGGCCTTCGGCATCATCAGCCAGATCGTGCCCGCCTTCTCGCGCAAGAAGCTGTTCGGCTATGCCTCCATGGTGTACGCCACGTCGTCGATTGCCATCCTGTCGTTCATCGTGTGGGCCCACCACATGTTCACGACCGGCATGCCCGTGACCGGCCAGCTGTTCTTCATGTACGCCACGATGCTGATCTCGGTGCCTACGGCTGTGAAGATCTTCAACTGGATCGCCACCATGTGGCGCGGCTCCATGACGTTTGAAACCCCCATGCTGTTCGCAGTGGGTTTCATTTTCGTGTTCACCATGGGCGGGTTCACAGGCCTGATCCTGGCCATGGCGCCCATCGACATCCAGCTCCAGGACACGTACTACGTGGTCGCCCACTTCCACTATGTGCTGGTGGCGGGCTCGCTGTTCTCGATGTTTGCCGGCGTGTACTACTGGCTGCCCAAGTGGACCGGTGTGATGTATTCCGAAACCCGCGGCCAGATCCACTTCTGGAGCTCGCTGATTTTCTTCAACATCACGTTCTTCCCGATGCACTTCCTGGGCCTGGCCGGCATGCCACGCCGCTATGCGGACTACCCGATGCAGTTCGCCGACTTCAATGCGATCGCTTCGGTGGGCGCCTTTGGCTTCGGCTTGGCTCAGGTGTACTTCTTCCTGGCCGTGGTCGTGCCCGCCATGCGCGGCAAGGGCGAGAAGGCTGCTGCCAAGCCCTGGGATGGCGCTGAAGGCCTCGAATGGGAAGTTCCATCGCCTGCACCCTTCCACACGTTTGAAAACCCACCCAAGCTGGACGCCACCGCGACCCGCGTGATTGGCTAAGACCAGGTCTGATCCATGAAGCCCGAACAAAAGAAGAGCAACCTGCGCATGGCTTTGATCCTTGCATCGGTGGCCGCCGTTTTCTTTGTCGGGTTCATGGTCAAGGTCACCTTCCTTTCCCGCTGAACGAGCAAACATTCTCATGAGCCTGCGCCACGAAAACGCGAAGATGGTCGGGAAGCTGGTCGTCGTAGCGGCGGGCATGTTTGCGTTCGGCTACGTGCTGATCCCCATCTACAAGCACATCTGCGAGATGACGGGTATCAACATCCTGTCGCTCTCTGAGCGCCAGGTGCCCGGTAACGGCGTAGCAGGCAAGGACGTAAAAGTCCCTTCCAACACGCAGGTGGACCGTACCCGCACCATCACGGTGGAATTCGATGCCAACGCGCGCGGCCCGTGGGACTTCAAGCCTGCGCAACGTTCCGTTCAGGTGCATCCCGGCGAGCTGACGACGGTGATGTACGAGTTCCAGAATGTGCAGAACCGCCGGATGGCCGCCCAGGCTATCCCGAGCTATGCACCGCGCCAGGCAGCCGCACACTTCAACAAGCTCGAATGTTTCTGCTTCAACCAGTACATCCTGGAGCCCGGTGAAAAGAAAGAGTGGCCGGTGGCTTTCGTCATTGATCCGCGCCTTTCGAAGGACGTGACGACCATCACTTTGTCCTACACGTTTTTTGAGGTGGGCGGAAAGACGCCTGCAGCGCCCGGTTCTTCGGCCGCTGCTGCGGTGCTGGCTGCGCCGGTTGCAGCTATGGCTGCGCCGGTGGTGACAGGCAGGGCAGAGGCTGGTTCGTGAGTGACGAGGGGGGCGAGCGTAGCGTCCGTCCGCATGAACGCAAGGGCTCCCTAGGCCGGACAATACGCGCGGTGGCTTGGTCGCTGATCGGGCTGCGCAAGGGCAGTGAATATGAGCAGGATGTGCAGCGACTGAACCCGTTGCACATCATTGTGGTGGGGCTGGTAGCTGTGTTTCTGCTGGTCCTCGGGCTGATTGGTCTTGTGAACTGGATAGTTTGAAAAGAATATGTGGCCCGTTTGTCCTTGGGGCAGGCCACCATAAGTTTTGAGATTTTGAGATTCAGGAGCTGAAATGAGTGCAACAACCCACGGCGGAACCCCGTACTACTACGTGCCGGCCGAATCGCGCCATCCTTTCATGGCGGCAGTCGGTCTGTTCTTCGTGATCCTGGGCGCAGGGCAGTGGATCAACGGTCACGACTGGGGCAAGTATTCGCTGGCCTTCGGTCTGGTGTGGTGGCTCTTTGTTTTGTACCAGTGGTTCGGTGATGCGGTCCGCGAGAGCGAAGGTGGCCTGTACGGTCACAAGATCGACCTGTCTTACCGCTGGAGCATGAGCTGGTTCATCTTCTCCGAAGTCATGTTCTTCGGCGCGTTCTTCACGGCTCTGTGGTGGGCACGTTCGCACTCGGTGCCGGCCTTGGGCAGCCTCGAAAACGCACTGCTCTGGCCTGATTTCAAGGCGGTATGGCCCAGCATTGCTGCCGGTGCTACCGCCTCGCCAGCAGGCATCGTGGAGCCCTTCCAGACGGTGGGCCCCTTCTGGCTGCCGACCATCAACACCGCCTTGCTGCTGACGTCGGGCGTTACCCTCACCATCGCTCACCATGCGCTGCGCGAGAACCAGCGTGGCAAGACCATCGGCTTCATGTGGGCCACCGTGTTGCTGGGTTTCGTGTTCCTGATTGTTCAGGGCTACGAGTACTACCACCTGTACACCGACCTGAACCTCAAGCTCAATTCCGGCATTTTTGGCTCGACCTTCTTCATGCTGACCGGCTTCCACGGCTTCCACGTGTTCCTGGGCATGCTGATGCTGCTGGTGATCACGCTGCGCCTGCAAAAGGGGCACTTCACCGCCGACAAGCACTTTGGCTTTGAAGGCGCTGCCTGGTATTGGCACTTTGTGGACGTGGTCTGGCTGGGTCTCTACGTGCTGGTTTACTGGATGTAAGCCCAAAAGCGACCCCAACAAAAAAGCGCCTCGCGGCGCTTTTTTGTTGTGCTGGCGGTATGAGTCCGGCGAAAGTGCCGATCAGCCAGCGAACCTGGTCAACGGGTTGCCGGTAGGCCTGTGGGCTGGATGTACCCCAACTGCCAGGCCAGCAGGATGCACACAAAAAGCAGAATGGAAAAACCCACCCGCAGCGCCAGCGCCTTGGCCATATGGTTACCCTTGGCCTTGTCGTCCCGCCCGTTGCGCATCATGAAGACAAGCGCCGACGCGAGGCTTGCGAGAATGGCGATGAAAGCCACCAACACCAGATATTTCATGGAAGCCATTATCCCGTGACTGCCCTGACCCGCGCTGCGGACCTGCGTTTCTGGCTGATCACCCTCGCTGCCATTGTGGCCATGCTGGTTACGGCATCGCTGGGGCGGTGGCAGCTTTCTCGCGCGTCGCAGAAGCAGGCGCTGCAGTCGGCCATTGACGAGCGCCGGCAGTTGGGTCCGGTAGACGTGCGAGCCTTCGTGCAGGCACAGGAGCCGTCAGCGTCGACTACCGGACACGCCGACAAAGCGGGCGCCGATGACGCTCTTGCCCATGGCCTGGTCCACCGAACGGTAGCGTTGCGTGGGCGCTGGGTCCCCGAATTTACGGTTTTTCTGGACAATCGCCAGATGAACGGCCGCCCGGGCTTCTTTGTGGTGACCCCGCTGCAGCTCACGGGCCCGGAAGGAGCCGGCAAAGTGGTCATGGTCCAGCGCGGGTGGGTGCCCCGCAATTTCCAGGACCGCACCCAGCTCCCGCAGGTCGAGACACCGCGGGACGCCGAAGTCAGCGTACAAGGCCGGATCGCTTCGCCCCCCTCGCGCCTGTATGAGTTCGACGACGGCCCGGCAATCCAAAGGTCTTCGCCCATCCGGCAAAATCTCGATCTTGCGGCCTTCCGCACCGAGTCGCGTCTGCCCATCCTGCCGCTCACGGTGTTGCAGACCGGCGAGGCAGCCGACGGCCTGCTGCGCAACTGGCCCATCGTCAGCGCTGGCATCGACAAACACTACGGTTACGCATTTCAATGGTTCGGGCTCTGCGGCCTGATTGCAACGCTTTATGTCTGGTTCAACATCTTCCGACGGTTCATTCGCCCGCGCCGCCAGCCAGCCGCCTGAGGAGGCCGGGGAGCATCCACTGGGGCTCACGGTGCACACGCTGCCAGCGGCTGGCGCTGCGGTGGCCGACGCGCAGCGCGGCCGCTACGGCCGGCTCAAGATGCTCGGGGTGCTGCTCATCTGTGCGGCGCCCGTGATTGCCTCGTACTTCACGTACTACGTGGTGCGGCCCGAAGGCCGCCGCAGCTATGGCGAGCTGATCGACCCGCAGCGCACCTTCCCGGACCTGAAAGCGACAACCCTGGACGGGCAGACAATGGACCTGCGTTCGCTCAAGGGCCAGTGGTTGCTGGTGAGTGTGGCGGGTGGCGCCTGCGACGCAGCCTGCCAGAACCACCTGTACTTGCAGCGCCAGATGCGCGAAAGCCTGGGCAAGGAAAAAGACCGGCTCGACTGGGTGTGGCTGGTCAACGATTCCGCACCGCTGCCGGCAGAGCTGGGCACAGCCCTGCAAAAGGCCACCGTACTGCGGTTGGACGCCGCAGCATTGGGCAGCTGGCTAGCCCCTGCGCAGGGTCACGTGCTGGCGGATCACCTGTACGTGGTGGACCCCATGGGCAACTGGATGATGCGTTTCCCGGCCGCGATGGACACGACCGGCGCTGCCAAGGCCAAACGCGACCTGGAGCGCTTGCTGCGCGCCTCTTCATCGTGGGATGACGCCGGTCGCCCCGTAAAGCCATGATGGACACGCAGCCGCTGTACGATTTGGCGCCGCTGGCGCGGCTGATGCTTGTTGGCATCCTTATCGCCGTGGGCCCGCTGGCCTGGATTGCCCTGCGCAACCGCGGCAGCTCGCCGGTGCGCCGCCTGCAAGCACTGACCGTGCTGACGCTTTTCCTGACGTTTGATCTGGTGCTCTTCGGTGCATTCACCCGCCTGACGGACTCGGGCCTGGGATGCCCGGACTGGCCCGGCTGCTACGGCAGCGCAAGCCCTGTCGGCGCGCGCCAGGAGATCGCTGCCGCTCAAGAGGCCATGCCCACCGGGCCTGTCACCCACGGCAAGGCATGGGTGGAGATGATCCACCGCTACCTGGCAACGGGCGTTGGCGTGCTGATCATCGCGATGACGGCCTCGGCCTGGGTTCAGCGGCGCCAGGCGCTGCGCAATGGCGCGCAGCAACCACCGCTCAGCCCGTGGTGGCCCACCTTCACACTGTTTTGGGTGTGTCTGCAGGGGGCGTTTGGTGCGCTGACGGTGACCATGAAGCTCTTTCCCGCCATCGTCACGCTCCACCTGATGGGTGGCGTGGTGCTGCTGGCGCTGTTGTGCGTGCAGGCAGTGCGCCACACGCACTGGGCGCAGGGGCGCCAGCCTGTGAGTCTGACCAGCCCGCTGCGCCTTGCGTTGGTGGCTGCCACGGCGCTGGTGGGCGTGCAGATCGTGCTGGGTGGCTGGGTGAGCACCAACTATGCTGTGCTGGCCTGCACCACTTTTCCCACCTGCCAGGGCAGCTGGTGGCCCGAGATGAATTTTGCGCAGGGCTTCCAGATATGGCGTGAACTGGGCATGCTGCAGGACGGCACCCACATCAGCTTCGCCGGACTCACGGCCATCCACTATGTTCACCGCCTCATGGCCTACCTGGTGCTGGCCGTGATCTGGGGCGTGGCCTGGGTGCTGCATCGCCGCGGTCTGCTGGTGGCGCAGGCGCGCTGGCTGGCAGCACTGGGTGCCCTGCAGCTCGTCACCGGGCTCTCCAATGTGGTGCTGGACTGGCCGCTGGTCGCCGCCGTCCTTCATACTGGCGGCGCCGCGGCGTTGGTGGTTGTTCTGACATGGTCCCTTGCGTCAAGCCGCGTTGCCGCGCACCCGCAAGCGGCCACTGCACCGTTGCGTGCACCGAGAGTTTCTGCATGAGTGTTGCTTCCCCCGCGGCGGTTTCGCCGCCGTCCCGCCTGGCGCAGTTCTACGCGCTGACCAAGCCGCGCGTGGTCCAGCTGATCGTCTTCTGCGCGCTGATCGGCATGGTGCTGGCGGTGCCCGGCTTGCCCTCTGGCGCACAACTGGGCCTGATGGCCGTAGCCTCTGCTGGCGTCTGGCTGGTGGCGGGGGCTGCTGCCGCATTCAACTGCATCGTCGAGCAGGGCATTGATGCCAAGATGAAGCGCACCGCGTGGCGCCCCACCGCCAAAGGCGAGCTGTCGAATGCGCAGACCCTGCTGTTCTCTGCCGTGCTGTGCGGTGCCGGGTCGGCCATCCTGTACTTCCTGGTCAACCCGCTGACCATGTGGCTTACGTTTGCCACGTTCGTGGGTTATGCGGTGATCTACACCGTCATCCTGAAGCCGCTGACCCCACAGAACATCGTGATCGGTGGTGCCTCAGGCGCCATGCCGCCCGTGCTGGGCTGGGCCGCAATGACCAACGACGTGGGACCCGAGGCGCTGATCCTGTTCCTGATCATTTTCCTGTGGACCCCGCCGCATTTCTGGGCGCTCGCGCTGTACAGGGTGGAGGACTACCGCAAGTCGGGCCTGCCCATGCTGCCCGTCACGCACGGCAACGAGTTCACGCGCCTGCAGGTCTTCCTGTACACGCTGATCCTTTTTGCGGGCTGCCTGATGCCGTTTGTCTATGGCATGAGCTCCTGGATCTATCTGGCGGCGGCGGTGCTGCTCAGTGGCGGGTTCTGTGCCTACGGCTTCGCACTGTGGCGCAACTATTCTGATGCGCTGGCCCGCAAGACCTTCCGCTTTTCCCTGATCCACCTGAGCGTGCTGTTTGCAGCCCTGCTGGTGGACCACTACGTGCTGTGACTGCCATGCTCCAACGTCGATTTACTATCAAATCTATAGCTGTCATGGCAATGGCGATAAGCGCTACCGCCCTTTTTTCTGCCTGTACCGAGAAAAAGGTGGAGTTTCGGGGTGTGGATGTCACCGGCGCCGAGTACGCGCGCGACCTGCCGCTGACAGACCACCACGGCCAGGCCCGCCGCATGGCGGACTTTGCGGGCAAGGTCGTGGTGGTGTTCTTCGGCTTCACGCAGTGCCCGGATGTCTGCCCCACATCCATGCAGGAACTGGCCGAAGTCAAGAAGATGCTGGGCCCGGACGGCGACCGGCTGCAAGGGATCTTCGTCACCGTGGACCCGGATCGCGACACGCCCGAAGTGCTCAAGGCGTACATGGCCAACTTTGATCCGACCTTCCTGGCGCTGCGCGGCACGCCCGAGCAGCTGGCTGCCGTCGCCAAGGACTTCAAGATCTACTACAAGAAGGTCGATGGCAAGACCCCCACCAGCTACACCATGGATCACTCGGCCGGCAGCTACGTATACGACACGGCCGGCCGTCTGCGCGTGTACAACCGCTACGGGAGCGGCGCGCAGGCGCTGGCGTCGGACGTGAAGGCCTTGCTGGGCGAGGCGCGCTGAGCTTTCACCGACGCACGCCTTCAACGGGCGGTGCGCCCCTGTCGCTGGCAGCCCCGCCTGCGCCCCAACGTGGCAGGGCAGTCTTGACGGAGGCTTTCACCCAAGTAGCCATTGCAAGACGGCCGCGCCCCGCAGGCCGGCACAAGCTGAGGCCCTGAATGGCCTCAGCGACGCTGGTCACTCCGCCTTGATGCCTCGCATCGCAATCACGCCGCCGAGCAGGCTGGTGTCGGCCTTGATCCGGTTGGCCAGGCCTTCAGGCGATGTGCCCGCCACTTGCCAGCCCTGCTGGAAAAGCTTGCTGCGTACTTCTTCGCTGCGGGCAATCTCGCCGATCAGTGCAGCGAGCTTGGCCTGGATGGGCTTGGGCATGGTTGCAGGGGCTGCAAACGCGTTCCAGATCTCCAAATTGAAGTTGCTGATGCCTGCCTCTGACAGGCTCGGGATGTCGGGCGCGAGCGCGCTGCGCGTGGTCGATGTCACGCCGATAGCGCGCAGCTTGCCGGCCTTGACCTGCGCCTGCGCCAGCGCTGGGGGCATCAGTGCCATCTGCAGTTGCCCGCCCAGCATGGCGGTGGCCACCTGGGCATAGCCGGGGTAGGGCACGTGCACGGGATTGATGTTGCTGCGCGACTTGAGCAGTTCGGTACCGATATGCCCCACGGTGCCGACGCCCGGCGTGCCATAGCTCCATTTGTCACCACCATTGCGGGCGGCCACAAAGAACTCCTGTGCGGTAGCGGTTGCGGGCACACCCGGCTGGTTCACGGGCGCGGTCAGCACCAGCGGTGATGTGCCGATCAGGCTCAACGGGGCCAGGTCCTTGATCGGGTCGTAAGGCACCGCTGCGTTGAGCAGCTTCGCAATGGTCAGGTTGCCGTTGATCATCAGGCCGATGGTGTGGTCGTCGCGCGCCTTGGCAACGGCATCGGCGCCAATGTTGCCGCCCGCGCCCACGCGGTTCTCGACGATGACCGGTTGCCCCAGCGCCTTGGACAGCGGCTCGGCAAATGTGCGCGCCGTCAGGTCGGGCGACGAGCCACCGGGGAAGCCGACGATGATCCGTACCGTCTTGGTGGGCCATTTGGCCGCCAGCGCTGCGGCACCAGAGGCCGATGTCTGTGCGGCCGCCCAGGGGGCAGCGGTGGCAAGCGCCAGGACCAGTGCGGTGCGGCGGGACAAAGTGCGTGCGGTATGGGCGGACAAGGGGAGATCTCCTCGCTGGATACATGTCTGAATGGCTGAAAGCCAAAGGGCCCCTTGCGGGGCCCTCTCGGCAGTCATCCGTGAAACGCGATGGTAAGGCAACACTGCACCGAAGGCCGCGCATTTGCAGGGCCAACCCTGCACCTTCGTCAAGCGTACTCGGCCAGCGCCTTCTTCATCTTTTTCATCGCGGCCACCTCGATCTGGCGGATGCGCTCGGCGCTCACGCCGTACACCGCTGCCAGGTCGTGCAGCGTCATGCCACCGGTGCCATCGTCATTCACCTTGAGCCAGCGCTCCTCCACGATGCGGCGGCTGCGGTCGTCCAGGCTGTTCAGGGCCGCGGCGATACCGTCGGTGGCCATGGCATCGCGCTGGCGCGACTCGATCATGGCGGTCGGCTCGTGCGAGGCATCGGCCAGGTAGGCAATGGGGCCAAACGCCTGTTCGCCGTCGTCCGACGGGGCGGGGTCCAGCAGCACGTCACCACCCGACATGCGCGTTTCCATCTCGATGACTTCTTCGCGCTTGACGTTCAGCTGCGCCGCCACCGCGTCGATTTCCTGGTCCGACAGCGTATCGCGATGCGTGGCAGCGTCGGCTGCGGCGGCATCGGCCTTGAAGCCCTGCTTCATCGAACGCAGGTTGAAGAACAGCTTGCGCTGGGCCTTGGTGGTAGCCACCTTCACCATGCGCCAGTTCTTGAGGATGTATTCGTGGATCTCGGCCTTGATCCAGTGCATGGCGTAGCTCACCAGCCGCACGCCCTGCTCGGGGTCAAAGCGCTTGACGGCCTTCATCAGGCCGACGTTGCCTTCCTGGATGAGATCGCCATGGGGAAGCCCGTAGCCCAGATACTGGCGTGCGATGGACACCACGAGACGCAGGTGCGACATCACCAGCCGGCCGGCGGCATCGACATCGTTGTCGTCCCGCAGACGGCGTGCATACGACTGCTCTTCCTCCAGGGAGAGCATGGGCAAACGGTTGACCGCCGAAATGTAGGCGTCCAGATTGCCGAGGGGAGGCACGAGCGCCCAAGCGTTCGCAGGTGCCAAAGTCGTTGTCGCGGTTCCAGATTGAAGGTTCATTCCGGCGTCCTTTCCTCTAAGCCATGATGTTAGCACTCTCTTCGAGTGAGTGCTAAGGGTGAAGTTCCCTCTGCGTTTCCACGGGATTGCACAGGTAGCGGCCGGCAGGTGTTGCGGCGCAAAGCGTCCAGTCTGATGGCCCTGCGTGTCTGCGGTAGCGCGCTCAGGTAAAGCCAAGTCGTTGATTTGTATGCATTTGATATGGCGGCATCACTCTTTCAGCAGCTTCATTCCCTGCGCCAGATACTGCCGTTTCTTCCAGAAGCCTTTCCAGGGGTCGTCCTGCTGAAAGCTCAGGTACTCCCGCGCGGTCGCGATGGTCCACTGCGCTCCTCCCTCCAGTTCCCGAAGCTGCCCCCAGCCCACGGGCATCGACACTCCCATCCCCGGGCGGGCGCGTGCCGAGAAGGCGCACACAGTGGTCTGGCCATGACCGTTGCGCAGGTAGTCGATGAAGATCTTGCCCACCCGGTTCTTGCCCCCCATCACGGCCACAAACCGTGACGGGATGACCCTGGCCATGTGCCGCACCAGCGCCTGGGTAAAGGCCTTGACCTCGGGGAACGCAAGGGTGGGCGTAATGGGCACCACCACATGCAGTCCCTTGCCGCCGCTGGTCTTGAGCCAGCTTTCCAGGCCCAGCTCGGTGAGCATCACGCGCGTCAGCTCGGCCGCCTCCTGCAGCATGGGCCAGGTCACGCCTTCGCCCGGGTCCAGGTCCAGCACAAACCGGTCGGGCTGGTCGATGCGGCGGGTGGTGGAGTTCCAGGTGTGGAACTCCACCACGTTCATCTGTGCGGCCGAGATCAGCGCGTCAGCAGAGTCCGCCGCCAGCAGAGGCTCATGCTCGGGCCAGAGGGCGGGGTCGAGTTCGCGCATACCCGGCATCCGCGTCTCGGGGTGCTTCTGGAAGAACTGTTGGCCGGTAATGCCTGAAGGGGCCCGCACCAGGGATATGGGGCGGTCTTTCAGGTGCGGCAGCATCCACCGGGCTACGCTTTCGTAGTAGTGGACCAGGTCCAGCTTGCGCAAGCCGGTGGTTGGGTCGATCACACGGTCGGCATGGGTGATGCGGACTGACGACGTGGGGGTCTTTGCGGGTGCCGGGGTGGGCTGGGGCGTTGGGGCGGCGTTGGCGACGGACTGCACTGCCTCCTCGCGCACGATGGCTTCGGCGGGCTTGTCGGTGCGGATGCCGCGGAATACGGCGTGGCGGATCTTGCTGTCGGGCGTCCATTCGCCAAACGCCACTTCGACCACAAGCGAAGGGCGC
Source organism: Acidovorax sp. BL-A-41-H1 (assembly GCF_051942715.1). Lineage (NCBI taxonomy): Bacteria > Pseudomonadati > Pseudomonadota > Betaproteobacteria > Burkholderiales > Comamonadaceae > Acidovorax > Acidovorax sp. BL-A-41-H1. The sequence continues at coordinate 346,307 of NZ_JBPVJQ010000006.1, forward strand.
ACCCAGCGCTCTTCGCCCGCCCTGCGCCTGGACCACCGGCCGGGCTGCAGCTCGGTAGCCGCCACCGGGGGGTGGGGCGTTTCCAGCCGGGTCAGACGGGCATGCAGGTCCTTGCCCGTGGCAGAGTCCCATCCGGTGCCCACCGAACCGGCAGCTCGAAGCGTGCCGTTGTCGTGGTAGCCCAGCATCAGGCTGCCCACTTCACGCGCTGCCCCGCTGCGCTGGGTGAAGCCGAGCACCACAAACTCCTGCCGGTGCTGGCACTTGAGCTTCATCCAGGTTTCTGTGCGCCCAGACACATAAGGGGCGTCCGGGCGCTTGACGATGACGCCCTCCAGGCCCATCTGGCAGGCGGCACCCAGCAGCTGCGCGGGCGCGGCGTCAAACGCTTCGCTGAAACGGATGTGCGTGTTGCCCCGTGCGGTCAACAGCTGATGCAACACGCCTCGCCGGGCTGCCAGCGGCACCGCGCGCAGGTCCATCCCGCCCAGGAAGGGCACGTCAAACACGAACATCACGATCTCTGCCGTGCGTGCGCTGTCAATGGCGTTTTGCAGGCGGTTGAAGTCCGGCACGCCCGCGTCGTTCAGCACCACGATCTCGCCGTCCAGCCAGCCGCTGGTCAGGCCCAGTGCCTTCACGCCCGCGGCCACCCCGGCCAGCCGCGCGGTCCAGTCGTGGCCGTTGCGCGTGAAGATGCGCACATCGTCCCCGTCCACCCGGGCCAGTACGCGGTAGCCGTCGAACTTGGTTTCGATGATCCAGTCGCCGGGTGGCACCGATGACACCAGTGTGGCGAGCTGTGGCTCCAGCCGGGCAGGGAGCCGCGCCTTTTTTCCCGACGTGGCTGGGCCGCTCTTCGCAGCGTTGGGGGGATCGCCCCGTGGCTCGCGCTGCTCCACGGGGCCCAATGGTTTTTGCACGACGCTGTCGGGCAGCGCTTTGATGACGTCGTATTCGGCCAGCGGGCGCGCCCAGGCGTCGCCACGCTTTTTGAACAGCATCCACTGGTCCTGCTTTTTCTCGCCCGGTCGCGATATGCGCACCAGCTCCCACACGCCCGCCAGCTTCTCGCCGTGCAGCCTGAACACCAGCTTGCCTACCGCCAGCCCGTCGTCCGGGTCGCCCACAGGTTCCCAGGTGCCGCGGTCCCACACCAGCACGGTGCCTGCGCCGTACTCGCCCTTCGGAATGCTCCCTTCGAAGGTGTTGTAGGCCAGCGGGTGGTCTTCCACCTGGATGGCCATGGACTTCACGGTGGGGTCGAACGAGGGACCTTTGGGCACCGCCCAGCTCAGCATCACGCCGCCCCATTCCAGGCGGAAGTCGTAGTGCAGCCGTGACGCCCAGTGTTTCTGGATGACGAACTGCAGCGGGCCGCCGCTGGCTGCCTTGCGCGCACCGCGGGCAGCGGTGGCTATCCCTGCGGGTTCGGCCGTGCGGCTGAAGTCGCGTTTGGCGTTGTAGGCTGACAGGGGCGCGGGGGCTGCTGTTCTCGATGTCAGGCGAGCCGGCGCTTTGGCGCGTGATGACGGGTTTGTCGCCGGTGCCTTGCTGCGCGCAGCGGGCTTTCGGGGCTTGAGCTGCGCCCATACCGGCGCGTGGTCGCTGGGGCTTTCCTTGCCACGTTCTTCGCGGTCCACACCCGCGCCCTCCACGGCAAGCGCCCCGCTCACCAGGATGTGGTCGATGCGCAGCCCTGCGTCTCGCTCCCAGCGCTTGCGCCGGTAGTCCCAGAAGGTGAATGGCGCCGCACCGGGGTGCGCATGGGCCAGTGCATCCGTCCAGCCCTGTGCCAGCATGCGGGCAAATGCTGCGCGGGGCTCGGGTTGCAGCAGGGCGTCTTCACGCCAGGTGTCGGGGCGGTAGATGTCGTGGTCGGTGGGCACCACGTTCCAGTCGCCCAGCAGTACCGCCGGGTAGCCCGAACTGACCAGCTCTCGCGCACGGCTTTCCAGCCGCTCGAACCAGCGCATCTTGTAGTCAAACTTGGGGCCAGGCCGCGGGTTGCCGTTGGGCAGGTAGAGGCAGGCAAACAGCAGGCCGTCGATGGCGGCCTCCACATACCGCGCTTCCTTGTCGGCGGGGTCGTCAGGCAGGGAAGTCACTACCGGCAGCGGTTCGATTTCGCGGCTGAGGAGTGCTACCCCGTTCCAGGTGCGCTGGCCCACCACGATGCTGTGGTAGCCCGCCTGTTCAAGCGCATCCGTGGGGAAGTCCGCGGCGGTGCACTTGAGTTCCTGCAGCGCCACCACGTCCGGCCGGGTGCGGGCCAGCCAGTCCAGCAGCTGCTGCAGCCGCTTGTGGATGTGGTTGATGTTCCAGGTGGCCACGCGCATCGCATCACCTTGCGCGCGTCACGGTCGTGTTGTCGCGTTGCGGGCGCACGCAGAGCCGACCCCGAGGGTGTGGATGGCTATGCCGGCGTTCATGCAGCCTTCTTCTGGGTGGCAGGCTTGCTCGCTGGCTCCTTGGCGCCCGCCTTCTTGGCAGGGGTCTTGCGGGCCGGTTTGCCGCCTCCCTTGAGGCTGCGCTGCAGCAGTGCCGTCAGGTCGATCACTTCGCCCGTATGCGCTGGCGCATCTTCCTCGGGCTGCAGCACGGTCTGGCCTTCGCCCGCCTTGGCTTTCTTTTCCACCAGCTTCATCACCTGGATGCGGAACTCGTCCTTGAAGTCCGCCGGGTCCCAGGGGCCCGACATTTCCTCGACCAGTTGCCTGGCCATCTTCAGCTCTGCCGCGCTCACATTGCCGCGCCCGGCGGGGGGCAGCTCCAGCGCGTCGAGTGTCTTCACCTCGTCGCCCCAGCGCAGCAGGCTCAGCACCAGCGCGGGGCCGGACGGGACGAGCGCGGCCAGATGCTGCTTGGTTGCAATCACCACCTTGGCCAGCCCGATCTTGCCGGTGGAGGCCAGCGTTTCGCGCAGCAGGGCGTAGACCCGGTCGCTCTTGTTGATGGGCGCCACGTAATAGGGCCGCTCAAGAAAGACGAAAGGCAGTTCGTTGGCGCCGATAAAGCGCTCAATCGAGATCGTCTGTGTGGTCTTGGGAAATACGGCCTCGATCTCGTCGGGGCTGATGACGACGTACTTGCCGTCCTCGTATTCCACGCCCTTGACGATGTTGTCCTTGTCGATCTCCTTGCCCGTGCGCTTGTTGATGCGCTTGTAGCCCACCGGGTCCATGGATCGTTTGTCCAGCCAGTCAAAGTCCACCCCCTGTTCGCTAGCGGCCGTGTGCAGCCCCACCGGAATGTGAACGAGGCCGAAGGTGATGGCGCCCTTCCAGAGCGTGCGGCTTCCTGTTGCCATGTGTGACCTGGGCTCCGTGCAAATACCGATCGGGCCAGTGTGCTGCGCGGCGCAACTGGTGCGTGTAGGCAGCCGCTTACCGCAACCGTAGGCACACGCACCTTGGAGCCCGTGTGACGCCTGCCTATGCTGGCCCATGCCTGCTGCACTGCGCCACATCGCCGTCCATGTTGAAGAGCCCCGACCGCGGGATTTCCGGTGGGTGCTGACAGAGCGAGAGGGCGAGGCGTGGAGGCCCATCGGCAAAGCGACTGCGGCCGATGCCACTTACAGGCAAGCCATGGCCCATGGCCTGCTGGCCCTGCAGGCGCTGGTGGATGACCTCGATGCGGGGCCCCGGCGCGCAGCGGCCGATGCTGCGGACGCAACCCCAAGGCAGCAGTCGGCAGCGCCCGAGGAGCCGCTAGCCGCGACCAGCTTCTTCGGCTTTGGCCCTGCGGCCTAGCGTGGCCGTGGCGCCATCGGCACCTCTCAGGCCCCTGCATCCATCCATTCACCACAAGGACTCCCATGAACGAACCCCGCAAGCGCCTGCCCCGTAGCGCCACCACGCTGAACATTGCCCTGCAGGGCGGCGGCACCCACGGCGCCTTCACCTGGGGCGTGCTCGACCGGCTGCTGGAAGACGAACACATCCACATCGGCCGCATCACGGGCACCAGCGCGGGCGCCCTCAACGGCGCGGCGCTGGCCACCGGCATGGCGCGCGGCGGGCGGGCGGGTGCGCGGCAGCATCTTGCATCGCTGTGGGAGCAGGTTGCCCAGGCAGGCGCGCTCATGACCTTCTTTTCGCTGCCCCTGCGCAAGCCTGGCATGGGCGTATGGGACGATGCCATGCCGCTGCTCTCGCCCTGGCAGACCAACCCGATGGGCATGGCGCCGCTGCGGCACATCCTGCACACCGTGGTCGATGAAGCGGTGCTGCGCGATGCCGATGCGGCAACCCCGCTGTTTGTGAACGCCCTCAACGTCCGCACGGGTGCGCCCCGGGTGTTCGGCCCGGCTGACATCACCATCGAGGCACTGCTGGCGTCGGCCTGCGCGCCGCTGTCGTACCAGGCCGTGCAGGTGGATGGCGAGGCGTACTGGGATGGCAGCTATGCCGCCAACCCCTGCCTGTGGCCGCTGTATGAGGGACAGCTCGATACCGACATCCTCTTGGTCGAGCTCACGCCCTTGCAACGTGCCGAAGTGCCGCTGTCGGCCAAGAACATCCTCAACCGCATCAACGAAGTCGCCTCGGTCAACGGCCTGGTGGCGGAGTTGCGGGCGTTGGATGCCATCAACCGCCATGCGGCGGGCGCAGACATCCGCATGCATGTGCTGAGCCTGCCAGACCAGGCTGCAGGCGTGCTGGCTACCGAGGCGTCGATCAAGCGCACGGTGGGGCGCGTGGTGTTCGAAATGTTGCGGCAGGAAGGGCGGCGCGCGTGCGAGGACTGGCTGGGCGCGCACGCCCGCCACTTGGGGCACCGGGCATCGGTGGATGTGGCGACCCGGTACCTCGCGCCTTTCGAGCCCTTCGCGCAAGGCGTGCCCGCGCTGGCTACGCAGGGGTAGACGGTGCCTCGGCACTCACCACGGCGCTCCCTTGGCCTACAGGTCTGGCCCCGCGCGGCACATAGGCTGGGTGGCGAAACCCCATCTTGAAAGGACACACCATGAACGAAGCCGCACAGCCCGACCGCATCGACCTTGAAGACGCCGCATCGCTCGCCCGCTGGGAGAAGGAACTTGACACCACCGAAGAACAGCTGCGCGATGCCGTCGCCAAGGTAGGCGACAAGGCCGCCGATGTGGAAATGCACTTGAAAGGCGCCCGCAGCACCACCAACGCCGACCGCATGGAACAGGCGGGCGAGGGCGGCGTTTGATGCGCTATCTGCCGAACTGAGCCCCGACGGGCTGCGACGTCAGTGCCGCAGAAACGTCAGCCCTTCATGGGGCAGGTTCAGCCTACGACGGCTTGGCCACCATCAGCCAGAAGATGGCCAGAAAGGTCGCCAGCGCCGCAAACCCCAGGCCCACCCACCACCCGAAGCACACCCAGTAGGCGCGTGGCAACGGCTGGCCCGCCTGCGCCGCCCGGGCCGAGATATCCCGCAGCCGCATCTGCAGCCACACCACCGGCAGCCAGCACGCGATCGCCAGTACGTAGAGCGCCAGCGACCACATCACCCAGTGCGTGCGCAATGGGATGCCCGCCATGTGCACCATCCACAGCCCGGTCACCGGCTGGAGGATGGCCGTGGTGCCCGTAAACAGCCAGTCGGCGCGCACCACCCACCGCGTGATGGCCGCCACAAACGCCACGTTACGGCTCAGGCTGGCCACCAGCAGGTAAAAGGCCGACCCGATGCCCGTGCCGAACAGCACGGTGGAAGAGAGGATGTGCAGCCACTTGAGCACCAGGTATTCCATGTGTCAGCTCCTTCGGCGCGACACGACCATGAGCATGCCGATGCCCACCAGCAGCGGCAGGTTCTTGGAAATAGGCCCGAACGGGTGCAACCACCAGTGCGGCATGCGGGCGGTGATGAGCAACGTGTAGCCCAGCACCACTGCCAGCTGCGCCCGCCACACATGCACCAGTGCGTGCGCGGGGGCCAGCAGCACGGCCACGCCGAGTGCCAGGTCGATCAGGCCGCCGCTGTACAGCGCCACGGTGGCCAGCGGGCCGCGCAGGCCAAAGTCGGCCAGCAGGTCCAGGCTGGCCTGCACCGGGTAGGCGCCCAGCGACACGATGCCTGTCAGGATCCACACGACCGCCAGGCTCGCCCGCATGAGTGCCAGCAGCGTCTGCATCTGCGCCCGCTCGCGGGCAGCCTCGCGTTCATCTGCTGATTCAAAGAACTGGTCGACTCCGCGCGGCGCACGGCCCAGCAGCGCTGCAAACGCGCTGACGTCGGCCGTGTTGCCGCGCAGCAGCATGCGCACGGCATCGGCGTTGACGGTGCGGCTGCCCAGCCTGTGCGCCACCGCAGCGGCCCACACGATCCAGCCGCCGGGCACGGCCATGCGCCAGGCGCGGCGGCGCATGCCCAGCGCGTGGCGCAGGGCGGCCAGATAGTCCGCCAGTGGCCATGGCGCTGGCCCCACGGCGGCCACGGTGCACGACTGGGCAGGCGGGCTTTCGATGATCCGCACCAGCGCATCCACCAGGTCGTGCAGATGCACTGGCTGCACCGCAGCGCGTGCCGAGGGCACCACCGCAAGGGGCAAGGTGGCCAGCTGGTTGAACAGCCGGGCGCTGGACCCCAGCGGTGCATACACCAGCGAGGGCTGCACGATGACCGAACGCACCGGCAGGCTCCGCAGGGCATCGTCGGCAACGCGCTTGCTGCGGTGAAACGCCGTCTCGGCCTGTGCGTCGCTGCCCAGGGCCGAGATCTGCACCACCAGCGGCACACCAGCATCGGCTGCGCCTTCGAAAAGGCTGATGGGTGCCCGTTCGTGCAGGGCCTCGAACGTCTGCGTGCCATGCTCCTCGAAGATGCCCACGGCATTGACCACGGCGTCCACCGCATTCAGCCGGGGCGCCCACCAGTTGCGGCCGGGGGCTTGGGCAAAGTCCACGCTCAATGTGCATGCGGTGCTGCCCGGTTCCGCAGCGTGGCGGCCCGCGGCGATGACGCGGTGCCCGCGTGCCGCCAGCGCGCGGGCCAGATGGCTGCCGATCAGGCCCGACGCGCCTGTGATGAGGATGTGCATGGCGGCCATGCTAGGTGGCGCGGCCCGTTCCGCTGCGCGGGAACACGGCGTATTCGCATGCTGCCCGTTCTCCTACAGACGACACAGCCGGCTTGCGCACACTGGTCTGCATGTTCACACGCAGCCACTGCACCGCTCCATGACCAAACCTCTTTCGCCCTTCATCGCACGCACCCTGGCGGCAGGCAGCCTGGGCAGCATCTTCTCGGCCCTGGCCCTCATGGCCCGGGGCCGGCGCGATGCAGGCAGCGCAGCCGCGCCCGTCAACGCCGTGAGCCACTGGTTCTGGGACCGCGAGGCTTTGCACCAGCAGGGGGTGGACGTGCGGCACACCCTGCTGGGCTATCTGACGCACCATGGGGCGTCGCTCTTCTGGGCGGGGCTGTTTTCGTGGGCGCTGAACAAGCGTCCCGCTGCACAGCGGCCTTCGGTGGTTGTGGCAGCCAGCGCCGCCACCAGCGCGGTGGCCTGCTTTGTGGACTTCAACCTCACGCCCGAGCGGCTTACGCCAGGGTACGAGCACCGCTTGTCAAAGCGTTCGCTGGCAGTGGTCTACATCGCGTTTGGTGCGGGGCTTGCCGCGGGGGCGTTGGCGGTGGGGCGTGGTGATCGGTAGTTGCGGGCAGACTGTTGCGCCGCTGCCCACGGCGTGAGGGATGGCGAGGCGGTCCTGGAGGCTCGCCGGACACCAATTTTTGGTCAAATATGCCTGTAGCCGACGTTTTATCATCCTGTATTGCTATCAAATAAATAGCAAACGAGGTGACTCCGGAGATTCCGCGTTGATCGGTGCAGAGCGCCCCTGACCCGTTGCCGCCTCGCTCCATGCCGTGGCAGACTGCGCAGCCCCTCACCCCGGAGACTCCCATGGCCCCTGACGTGCCCCCGCTCGCGCTGCTGGAGGTGTGCATGGTGACCACCACCGTTGCCAACGACGAAGAGGCGCGAAATCTGGCCCAGGCGGTGCTGCAGGCTCGCCTGGCGGCCTGCGTGCAGCTGGAGCCCATCAGCTCGCACTATCGATGGCAGGGAGCGCTGCAGGAAGACCGCGAGTTGCGCGTGCTGTGCAAGACCATCCACGATGCCGTGCCATACCTCTTTGCGCTGCTGCGTTCACAGCACCCGTACACACTGCCGCAGCTGGTGGTGCAGCCGCTGCTGGCATCTGCCGACTACGCGCAGTGGGTGCGGTCGGAAGTGGTGGTGCCAGCGCCCGCAGTGCAGGCCTAGCCGCGCGTTTGCATCAACGCGCGTCAGATCACGTAGCAGCTTTCGTGGGTAGGTTGTGGCGGTGCAGCCAGTGCCTGCCGCTCGAACGCATCCAGCGCCAGCGGGCGGCCGAACAGGTAGCCCTGGAACGCCTTGCAACCGTGCGCCAGCAGAAACCGGTAATGCTCTTCGGTCTCCACGCCTTCGGCGATCACGCTCAGCCCCAGGCTGTCGGCCAGCCCGATGATCGAGCGAGCGATGGCCGCGTCGGTCGCGTCCAGCAAGACGTCGCGCACAAAGCCCTGGTCGATCTTGATCTGGTCGAGCGGCAGGCGCTTGAGGTAGCTCAGGCTCGAATATCCGGTGCCAAAGTCGTCCAGCGCAAAGCCCAGCCCGTGCGCTTTCAGCGCCCTCATGATGGCAATCACGTTGTCCACGTTGTCCAGCAGCAGGCTTTCGGTCAGCTCCAGCTTGATGTTGTTGGGGTTCGCGCCGGTGCGCCGCACCATGGCCAGAAGCTGGTCCACAAAGTCTTCCTGCAAAAACTGCCGCGCACTCACGTTGATGGCCAGCTGCAGGTGTGCCAGGCCAGGCGTGCTGCTCCACTGCGCCTGCTGGCGCATGGCGGTCTCCATCACCCAGTCGCCCAGTGGCAGGATCAGCCCGGTTTCTTCGGCCAGCGGTATGAACTCGGATGGCGGCACCATGCCACGCCCGGGGTGCTGCCAGCGCACCAGGGCCTCGGCTCCGGTCACGCGGCCGGCGCTGTCCACCTGCGGCTGGTACAGCAGCAGAAACTGCGACAGGCGCAGGCCGGTGTGCAGCTCGCTCTCCAGCAGCGCGCGCCGGTTCACGGCCTGCTGCATGTCGGGGTCAAAAAAGCGCAGCGTGTTGCGCCCGGCATCCTTGGCGCGGTACATGGCCATGTCGGCCTGCTTGAGCACTTCGTCCAGCGGGGCCAGGTGGTCGCGCAGCAGCGTCACGCCAATGCTGGCGGTGATGTGGTGCTCGTACCCCGCCAGGTCGTAGGGCTGGCGCAGGTCGTGCAGCAGCTTTTCGCCCAGCACGCGCGAGTGCGCTGCGGCCTCCTGCGCATCGGGGCTCAGGCTTTGCAGCACCACCACAAATTCGTCACCTCCCAGACGTGCCACCGTGTCCTGCTCGCGTACGCTGCCGCGCAGGCGCGCGGCCACCTGTCTGAGTAGCAGGTCCCCCACCTCGTGCCCGCGCGTGTCGTTCAGGGTCTTGAAGTTGTCCAGGTCCACAAACAGCACGGCGGTGTTGTCGCCTGTGCGTTCACTGGTGGCCAGGACCTGCCGCAGGCGGTCTACGAGCAGGCGGCGGTTGGGTAGCTGCGTGAGCGCGTCGTAGAAGGCCAGGTGGCGTGCCTCGTCCTCCGCCGCCTTGCGGCCAGAGATGTCGATGTCGATGCAGAACATCTCGGGTGGATGGCCCGGCACCTCGATGAAGGCATGGCTGGAGAACACGTCCACGGGCGACCCGTCCTTGCGGTGCAATTGCATTTCAGACGCAGGGATGACTTCGCCGGTGGCAAACATGTGCCGCATGTGGGCGCGCACGTCGTCGCGCATGTGCGCGGGGATGATCAGGTCCAGCAGGTTCCTGCCCAGCGCTTCGTCGGACGTGTAGCCGTAGAGCTTCTCGGAGGCCTGATTCCAGTAGCTGGTGGTGCCGTCTTCCAGATAGCCCTGGACCGAAATGGACGGGATGGTGCGCAGCAGTGACCGGAACCGCAGCTCCGATTCGCGCAGTGCGTTCTCGGTGCGTTTGCGCTCTGTGATGTCGCGCGCCAAAAAGACCACTGCGGGCTCAGCGTCGGCGCGGCCCTGCAGCGGCTGGGCCCGCCCTTCAAAAGCGCGGGGGCCTGACCGCGTGTGGATGTCGTACTCGATGCTCTGCGTGGTGCCCGTTTGCAAGGTGGCCCGTACCAGCGCCAGAAAGCGGTCTGCCTGCGCCGCGGGTAGCACATCGTGCATGCGCTTGCCCAGCAGGTCGCTGGCTTGTTTCGTCAGCGGTTCATCGTCGGGCGAAAGCACTTCTACGTAGCGGCCCTGGGCATCGAGCACGAACAGCACGTCGGGGATGGCGCGGGTGATGGCCTGCAGCCGCGCTGCGGTATCGGCCAGCGCACGCTCGGTGGCAATGCGCGCCTGCGCATCGCGCAGCAGCAGGCCCAGGATCATGGTGGCCGGCGTGAAGGTGAGCAAAAACGGAAGCGCCAGGTGCTCGTTGACCCGCGTTACTGCCTCGGGCGGCAGCCACTGGAACACGGTGATTTCGGCCACGTGCACCAGCAGGCCGAACGCCAGCAGGGGCAATGGCTCTACCGAGATCCACTGGCGGGCGTGCGCTGCGCGGTAGGCCAGCCCCATGGCCGTGCACATGAGGATGACGGTGACGCCCACCTCGGTTCCGCCACCGCCCAGCCAGATGCGTGCCGCCATAGCCATCACGGTGGCTATGCCCGCGATCAGCGGGCCACCGAAGAGGCCGGCCATGCTGAGCACCACAGATCGCGCATCGAAGATCACACCGGGCAGCAGCTCGATGGGCGTCAGCATGCCGATGACGCAGATCCCGCCGAAGAGAACCCCCGAAGCGATCTGCGCCGCCAGCGGGCGGCCCCGCCAGAAGCGCAGGTTGAAGCCGTACAGGTAGCACAGCGCCAGCAGCAGGGCAGCAGCTTTGACCAGGGCGATGAACAATGAGCCTCCCGGATGAGTCACCAAATCTCATCATGCGGGAAATGCAAGCATTCGTAAACGTAAAAATGGCCCTGACGGGCCATTTCGTGCACGGGGGGGGGCAGCGCGGTGCGACGCTGTCCATGCGCCCATGGCGCAATGGACGCACGGTGGCGTGGGCTCAGGAGAGCAAGGCCTGGGCGAATTCGCGGGCGTTGAAGGTTTCCAGGTCTTCGAGCTTTTCGCCCACCCCGATGAAGTACACCGGAATCGGGCGCTCCTGGGCAATAGCCGCCAGCACGCCGCCCTTGGCCGTGCCGTCGAGCTTGGTCACGATCAGGCCCGTGAGCTGCAGCGCGTCGTCAAACGACCGCACCTGCGCCAGCGCGTTCTGGCCGGTGTTTCCGTCAATCACCAGCAGCACCTCGTGCGGGGCGGTGGCGTCGGCCTTGGTCACCACGCGCTTGATCTTTTGCAGCTCCTGCATCAGGTGCAGCTGGGTGGGCAGGCGGCCGGCGGTGTCGACCAGCACCACATCCTTGCCACGGGCCTTGCCAGCTGTCACGGCGTCAAAGCTCACGGCAGCCGGGTCGCCGCCTTCCTGGCTGACGATTTCGACCGTGTTGCGGTCTGCCCATACGCCCAGCTGCTCGCGCGCCGCAGCGCGGAAGGTGTCGGCCGCGGCCAGCAGCACACCGGCGCCTTCGTCGGCCAGGTGCTTGGTGAGCTTGCCGATGGAGGTGGTCTTGCCCGCACCGTTGACGCCCGCCACCATGATCACGGTGGGCGTGTGCAGGCCGATGACCAGCGATTTTTCGAGCGGGCGCAGCAGGTCGGCCAGCGCGTCGGCCAGCAGGCCCTTGACCGCTGCCGGGTCGGTGGCCTTGGCCTCCTTCACGCGGCGCTTGAGGTCTTCCAGCAGGTGCGTGGTGGCCTTCACGCCGGTGTCGGCCATCAGCAGGGCTTCTTCCAGCTCCTCGTACAGCGCATCGTCGATCTTGGTGCCGGTGAACACCGTGGTGATGCTGGTGCCCGTCTTGCGCAGGCCGGACTTGAGGCGGTCGAGCCAGCCCTTGCGTTCGGCCGGGGCGGGGGCCGGTACCGTGGGCGATGCGGCAACGGGTGCAGGCACCGAGACATCCGACGGGGCAGCAGGGGGCGCAGACGCGGGCCTGGCTGGTGTGGGCGGCAAGGCCGCGGGGCTTGCGGCGGGAGCCGGCAACGGTGCGGGGATTGGGGCCGTCGTGACGGGCGCTACGGGTGCCACGGGTGCCGCCGGGGCCGGTGCATCGGCCACCTCCGGCGTCGTTGCAGCGGGGGCAGGCGCTGCCTCGGGGGCGCGCGAGCCAAACGGGTTGCGCAACCAGCCAAAGCCCGGCACTGCTGCGATACCTGATGCAGCCGGGGCTGCTGCCTCTGGCGCGGGCTCAGCTATCGAAGACTCCGGTGAAGGCGCCGGTGCCAACGGCGCTACGGCGCTGGCCGGGTCGGAGTCAGCCAGGGGTGCAGGCGCGGCGGCGGGTGAGGGCGGCTGCGCCGCGGGCGGCTCAGGAGACTCGGTGGGCGCGGGGGTAGGCTTTTTCTTGAAAAAACTGAACATTGGCGGGTTCTTAGAATCAGTGCATTCTATGAAACGCGCTTTCACCCTATTGGCCCTTGCGGCCAGCCTCTGTGCCGGAGCCGCCCTTGCGGACACCACCCCGGTCTCCCAACCCAACCCATCCGCGCCGGCCACGGCCTCCGGTGCGCAGCAGTTCACGCTGAAAAACGGCATGCAGCTCATCGTGCAGCCCGACCACCGGGCTCCCACCGCGGTGCACATGCTCTGGGTGCGTGTGGGCTCCATGGACGAGGTGGACGGCACCACGGGCGTGGCCCATGTTCTGGAGCACATGATGTTCAAGGGCTCCAAAACCGTGAAGCCCGGCGATTTCTCGCGCCAGGTGGCAGCGCTGGGCGGGCGCGAAAATGCCTTCACCAGCCGCGACTACACCGGCTACTTCCAGCAGATCCCCTCGCACCGCCTGGAAGACGTGATGCGGCTGGAGGCCGACCGGTTTGCCAACAACCAGTGGCCCGACGAAGAGTTCAAGAAAGAGATCGAGGTGGTGAAGGAAGAGCGCCGCCTGCGCACCGAAGACCAGCCCCGCGCCCTGCTGGCCGAGCAGCTGTTTGCCACCACCTTCATCGCATCGCCCTACCGCCGGCCCATCGTGGGCTGGATGAGCGACCTCGATGCCATGACGCCCGAAGACGTGCGCGCGTTTCACCGCCAGTGGTATGCGCCTGCCAATGCCGCCGTGGTGGTGGCGGGCGATGTGGATGTGAAGAAGGTGCGCGCCCTGGCCGAGAAGTACTACGGCAGCCTGCCCGCCCGCGCCGTGCCGGCCCGCAAGCCCCGTGTTGAGCCCGAGCAGCGCGGCCTGCGCCGCATTGCCGTGAAGGCCCCGGCCGAGCAGTCTTACGTGGCGCTGGCGTTTCGCACACCGGGCCTGGAGCGCGTGGAAAACCTGGACGCGAACGACCGCGACGCGCTGGCCCTGATGGTGCTTGCCGCCGTGTTCAGCGGCTACGACGGCGCCCGGCTGGACCGCGCGCTCACGCAGGGCGACAACCGTGTGGCCGACACCGTGAGCAGCGGCGCCATGGTCACAGGCCGCGGCCCCAGCCTGTTCATGCTGACCGGCGTGCCCGCGCAGGGCAAGACCGCCGCGCAGGTCGAAGAAGCCCTGCGCGCCGAGGTGGTCCGCGTGGCCCAGGGCGGCGTGAGCGAGGCCGAGCTCAACCGCGTCAAGACGCAGTGGATTGCATCGACCGTGTACGAGCGCGACTCGGTGATGAACCAGGCGCAGGAACTGGGCGGCAACTGGGTGCAGGGCTTTCCGCTGGATGCCAACGAAAAGCTGCTGGCCCTGCTGCGCACGGTTACGCCTGCCGAGGTGCAGGCCGTGGCCGCCAAATATTTTGGGGACGACCAGCTCACGGCCGCCACGCTGCTGCCGCAGCCGCTGGATGCCCCGCGCGCCCGTCCCACGCTGCCACCTGGCACCGCCATCCGTTGAACGCGCCTTGCCGCCACCGCACATGATTACTATAAAAAACGTAGCAGCCAAGGCAATAATTGCCAGCGCTACCGCCCTGTTTTATGCAAATTCTGCCTGGGCGCTGCTGCCCATCCAGCACTGGACGGAGCCCAACGGCGCCAAGGTGTGGCTGGTCGAAAGCCCGGTCATCCCCATGGTGGACGTGCAGATCGACTTTGACGCCGGCAGCCGCCGCGACCCTGCCGGCAAGGCCGGCCTGGCCAGTGCCGTGGCCAACATGGCATCCAAGGGCGTGAAGGCGGCGGGCGCCGAACCCGCGCTGGACGAAAACGCGCTGGGCGAAGCCTGGGCCGACCTGGGTGCCAGCTTTGACGCCAGCGCCGACAACGATGCGCTGCACTATTCGCTGCGGTCGCTGACCGACCCGCCGCTGCTGGCGCGCGCCGCGCAACTGGCCGCCCGCCAGATCGGCGAGCCTAGCTGGCCTGCCGACGTGTGGCCCCGCGACCGCGCCCGCTGGATCGCCAGCCTCAAAGAGGCCAACACCCGCCCCGCCACGGTGGCGGGGCAGGCATTTGCCGCTGCCGTGTACGGCAGCCACCCCTACGGCACCCGGACCACCGAAGACACGCTGATGCGCATCGACGTGGCCGACATGCAGGCATTTCACACCCAGCTGGTGGCCAGCTGCCGGGCCAAGGTCAGCATCGTGGGCGCGGTGTCGCGCGCGCAGGCGCAGACGCTGGTGGCCACGCTGTTGTCGCGCCTGCCGGCCAGCACGGGCTGCGCACCGCTGCCCCCTGTGGGCGAAATCGCCGCGCTCACCGCGCCGGTGGAGCAGAATATTCCGTTTGCCTCGGCCCAGGCCCATGTACTGATCGGCCAGCCCGGTTTTGCCCGGCGTGATCCGGACTTCCTCGCCCTGCTGGTAGGCAACCACATTCTGGGCGGCGGCGGGTTTGTCTCGCGCCTGACCAGCGAGGTGCGCGAAAAGCGCGGCCTGAGCTACAGCGTGTACAGCTACTTTGCGGGGGGCCTGCACGCCGGGGCCTTCACCGTGGGCCTGCAGACGCGGCCCGACCAGGCGGCGCAGGCCGTCAAGGTGTCGCGCGACGTGATCAGCCGCTACGTGGCCGAGGGCCCCACCGAGGCCGAGCTGCGCGCCGCCAAGGACAACCTGATCGGCGGCTTTGCGCTGCGCATCGACAGCAACAAGAAACTGCTGGGCAACGTGGCCAACATCGCCTGGAACGACCTGCCGCTGAACTACCTGGACGAGTGGACGAAAAAGGTGGAGGCCCTGACGGTGGCCGACGTGCGTGCCGCCATGGCCCGCAAGCTGCAGCCCGAGCGCATGGTGACCGTGGTGGTGGGGGGCAAGCCATGAGCCGCTCCACCCTGCGCGTGAGCGCCATCAACGCCGAGATCCGCAAGGCCCAGACAGCGGCCCCCGCCATACCCGCCTCTAAAGCCAGCGCAAAGGCTGCAGCCCGTGAAAAGGCGGCAGCCGCCGCAGCTGCCGCACCCAAGGGCGCGGGCGAGATCCGCATCATTGGCGGTCTGTGGAAGCGCACGCGCCTGCAGGTGGCCAGCCGCCCTGGCCTGCGCCCCACGCCTGACCGCGTGCGCGAGACGCTGTTCAACTGGCTGGGTCAGGACCTGGACGGCTGGCGGTGCCTGGATGCGTTTGCCGGCACCGGTGCGCTGGGGCTGGAGGCCGCGTCCCGCGGCGCCGCCGCCGTGCAACTGGTGGAAAACGACGCTGCGCTGGTGGCGCAATTGCACAAGCTGCAGCAGAAGCTGGAGGCCACCGCCGTGCGCGTGCAGCGCGGCGACGGCGTGGCCGCCCTGGGGCAGGCGGCGCCCGGCAGCCTCGACCTGGTGCTGCTGGACCCGCCGTTTGACAGCGAGCTGTTCGACCCCGCGCTCAAGGCTGCTGCGGGTGCCGTGGCTGCCGGTGGATTCATCTACCTGGAGGCCCCCGCTGCCTGGACCGATGAGCGCCTGGCGCCGCTGGGCCTGGCGCTGTACCGGCACCTCAAGGCCGGTGCGGTGCACGCCCACCTGTTGCGCCCGCTGGGCGCCGGGGCTGCGGCGGCCTGACATCGGCGGTTCTTCGCGCTGCTGATCGAGCGGCGCATGGCCGGCAGCCTGCGCAGGGTGCCGTGCGCTGACGGCGCTCACGGCACGGCGTTGGCCCTCGTCAAACGGGAAGGCCGGGCGCCCGTTTCGTGCTGCACCGCACTGCATAATGCGCGCACGCAGCCCGGTTGGCTCTGTCCCCGGTGCCAACGACCATTCGCCATCGAGGAGACAACCAGCCATGGCCCAGAACGTGATTGCCGTTTACCCCGGCACTTTCGACCCCATCACCCTGGGACACGAAGACGTGGTTCGCCGTGCCACGCAGCTGTTCGAGCATGTGATCGTGGCCGTGGCGGCCGGGCATCACAAGAAGACCCTGTTCTCGCTGGAAGAACGCATCGACATGGTCCGCGAGGCCGTCAAGCCCTACCCGCAGGTGCAGGTGGAGTCCTTCTCGGGCCTGCTGCGCGACTTTGTGGTGGCCCGCGGCGGCAAGGCCATGGTGCGCGGCCTGCGCGCCGTGACCGACTTTGATTACGAGTTCCAGCTGGCGGGCATGAACCGCAGCCTGATGCCGCAGGTGGAAACCGTGTTCCTCACGCCCAGCGACAAATACCAGTTCATCAGCAGTACCTTTGTGCGCGAGATCGCCGTGCTGGGCGGCGAAGTGCACAAGTTCGTCTCGCCCTCCGTGCAGGAGCGGCTGGCGGTGAAGGTGCGCAGCATGTCGCCACCGGGCTGAGCTGCGACAACCACGCCGCGTGCCGGGCGGGCCCGCTGATGCCGTGGGACCGCCCTGGGGTGCCGATTTCAGGTCAAACAGGCCGCTGGCGCTTGTATTGGTTGGCCTGATAGCTATTAGTTGAATAGCAGTCCGTGGTTGGCCGAGCGCCGTGTTGGCCATCCCGCAATCTCCCTGTGCCCTCACGGCAGCGCCGCCAGCCGGCCTGCCACAGCCTGTGCTTCGTCCTTCAGGGCCTGCAGTAGCGGCGCCGCCTCGGGCAGGGCGGGGCGGTATTGCGGCCACAGGGCCGCCACGCAAAACGGGATCGAAAACGCCAGCCGCCGCAGCACCAGCCGTTCGCTGGCGCAGGCCAGCGCGGTCAGCGGGTTGACAATGGCCACGCCCAGCCCGTGCTCCACCATGGCGCATACGGCAGCGGCGCTGTGCGTCTCCACCCGCAGCGTGCGTGGCACGCCTGCCTCGGCAAAGCGCGCGTCGATCAGGCGGCGGTAGGGGTCGTCGGCCGAGAGGCTCACAAACGGCTCACCGGCAAAGTCATGCAGCTGCAGCACCGGCCGCTGCGCCAGGCGGTGCCCGGCGGGCAGCACCGCCACCTCATCGAGCGTGAGCAGCACTTCGGCCCCGGTGCCCGGTGGCGCCGCGGTCTGCTCGCACAGTCCCAGGTCAAAGCGCTGGGCGCTCATCCATTCTTCGAGCAGCGGCGATTCCTGCGGCGTGACCGACAGCCGCGTGAGCGGCCGCGCCTGCAGCAGCCGGGCTGCGGCACCGGGCAGCAGGGCGTGCGCCAGCGCCGGCAGGCACAGCACCGACAGCTGCACCGCATCGGGCCGGCCCAGAGCCACCGCGCGCTCGACCACGCGTTCCAGCCCCTGCCACGAGCGCTGCACCTCATCCCACAACGCCAGCGCCCGCGCGTTGGGGCGTAGCCGGCCCTGGCTACGTTCAAATAGGGCGTAGCCCAGCAGCGTCTCCAGCCGCGCCAGTTCGCGGCTCACCGTGGGCTGCGAGCTGTGCAGCAGCTCTGCGGCACCGGTGGCGCTGCCAGCGGCCATCACGGCGCGGAAGACTTCGATGTGGCGGTGGGAGATGCGCGGGGCTTGGCTGGTGTCGGGCATGGCCAAAGCATATCCAGATTGAATGGATGGTCCGCAAAAGGGTATTGGACTGAATGAAGATTTGCCGCGATGATCGCCGCTGTTCTTGTCCTGCCTTGCCGGAGTTCTGCGCATGTCCAACCCCTTCTCGCCCGCCCAGCTGTGGGCCCTGGCTGACCAGTTTGGCACCCCGCTGTGGGTGTACGACGCGGCCACCATCCGCCAGCGCATCGCGCAGGTGTCCAACTTCGAGACCATCCGCTTTGCACAAAAGGCGTGTTCCAACATCCACATCCTTTCGCTGATGCGCGAGCAGGGCGTCAAGGTGGATGCCGTGTCGCGCGGCGAAATGCAACGCGCGCTGGCGGCCGGCTATCAGCCCGGCTGGGATGCCGAGGGTCACTCGGACATCGTCTTCACGGCCGACCTGTTCGATGCCGCCACCCTGGAGTTCGTGGTGCAGCAGCGCGTGCCCGTGAACGCCGGCTCCATCGACATGCTGCACCAGCTGGGCGCCCGCTCGCCCGGCCATGCGGTGTGGCTGCGCATTAACCCCGGCTTTGGCCACGGCCACAGCAACAAGACCAACACGGGCGGCGAGCAGAGCAAGCACGGCATCTGGCACACCGACCTGCCCGCAGCGCTGGCGGCGATTGCGCAGCACGGCCTCAAGCTCGTGGGCCTGCACATGCACATTGGCTCGGGCGTGGACTACAGCCACCTGGCCGAGGTGTGCGGCGCCATGGTCAACCTGGTCAAGACCACGCATGCCGCCGGGCACGACTTGCACGCCATCTCGGCCGGCGGAGGATTGTCCATTCCGTACCGCGCGGGCGAGCCGGTGGTGGACACGCAGCACTACCACGGCCTGTGGGACGCCGCGCGCCAGCAGGCCGAGGCCGTGGTGGGCCACAAGCTGGGCCTCGAGATCGAGCCCGGCCGCTACCTGGTGGCCGAATCGGGCGTGCTGCTGGGCGAAGTGCGCGCCACCAAGAACGCGGGCAGCAACCACTTCGTGCTGCTGGATACGGGTTTCAACGAGCTGATGCGCCCGTCGATGTACGGCAGCTACCACGGCATGAGCGTGCTGCGCCGCGATGGCGCCACGGGCGCCGCGCACCCCACGGTGGTGGCCGGCCCGCTGTGCGAGTCGGGCGATGTGTTCACGCAGGGCGACGGCGGCGTGGTGCTGCCGCGTGAGCTGCCCGGGGCGCAGGTGGGCGACCTTCTGGTGATCCACGACACGGGTGCGTATGGAGCGTCCATGTCATCGAACTACAACACGCGCCCATTGATTGCCGAGGTGATGGTCGATGGCGGCCAGGCCCGCCTGATCCGCCGCCGGCAGACGGTGGACGAACTGCTGGCCTTGGAACTGGGCCTGTAGCACGCCGCCCCGGGACGGCAAGGGCTGTGCAGCAGTAGGCACGGGACTACGGCCAGGCGCAGCGCTGGCGCACACGGAGGCCGAGGGTGGGGCCCTAAGGTAGAGACACCTTTTACCCACCACCCTTTTTCAGGAGATCTCCATGCCCATCATTGCCTGGTTGCTCGGCGTACCCCTCTCGGTTGTTTTGCTGCTCATGCTGTTCGGCGTGTTCTGACGCGAACAAACCTGGTGCCGGCCGGTGGTGCAGCCGCAAGGCAGGCATACCGGTATCCCGCACACCAAAAAGCCGCTGACTCCAGCCTGGAGCAGCGGCTTTTTTGTGCGGTGCGGGTCTGCCTGCAGCGCTGCTGCACCCGCTCAAGCCATTTCAGCAGCAGGCCCGCGCCCCATCAACAGCGCCACAGCAGCGGCTGGCGTGATCTCTCCATCGAGCAGTGCCACCGCTGCGCGGGTAATGGGCATGTCGACCCCCAGGTGCGCCGCGCGCCGCGCCACGGTGCGGGCGCTGTAGACGCCTTCGGCCACATGGCCGAGCGAATCCACCGCCTGTGCCAGCGTCTTGCCTTCTGCCAGCAGCATGCCCACACGCCGGTTGCGCGAGAGGTCGCCCGTGGCGGTCAGCACCAGGTCACCGAGGCCCGACAGGCCCATGAAGGTTTCGGGCCGCGCGCCCAGCGCAAGCCCCAGTCGCGTCATTTCGGCCAGGCCCCGCGTGATGAGCGCAGCCCGGGCATTGAGCCCCAGCGAAAGCCCGTCGCACAACCCGGTGGCAATGGCCAGCACGTTCTTCACGGCGCCGCCCACCTCCACGCCCACGATGTCTTCGTTGGCGTACACGCGTACGCTCGGGCTGTGAAAGGCTTGCACCAGTGCCTGCCGCACGGCCTCATGCGGGCTGGCGGCCACCAGCGCAGTCGGTTGGCCCAGTGCCACTTCCTGCGCAAAGCTCGGCCCGCTCAGCACGCCCGCCAGCAGCCCAGGCGCAACTTCGGCCTGCACCTCGTGTGCCAGCAGCCCGAATGCGTCCGGTTCGTTCGCAGGGGCTGCCTCAAAACCCTTGCACAGCCAGGCAACGGGTGCGCGCACTGTGCTGAGCGAGTGCAGCATGCCCCGCAACGCCGCCATGGGCGTGGCCACGATGACCAGATCGGCATCGCGCAGCAGCACAGCGAAATCGCCATCGGCCAGTGCAAGGGAAGGGGGAAAGGCAATGCCGGGCAGGTACCGGGCGTTTTTGCGCCCGCGGCGCATCTGGTCGGCCTGGGCGGCATCGCGCGCCCACAGCGTGACGGCGTGCCCGGCCGGGTGCTGGGCCGCGCTCATGGCCACAGCAGAACCCCAGGCGCCGGCGCCCAATACTATGATTTTCATAGCTGCAAGCGCTTATGAATCAAGCGCTTGGGGTCGAAAAGACCCCAAATTGCTGATTATTGCGTGATGATGGGCGAAGGCTGGCCGGCGGCCTGGGCCTGCTGCTGCTCGTACATCGCCTGGAAGTTGATTTCAGCCAGGTGCACAGGCGGGAAGCCGGCGCGGTTGATGATGTCGGCCACGTTGCCACGGAGGTAGGGGTAGACGATCTGCGGGCAGGCGATGCCCATGATGGGGCCCATCTGGTCTTCGGGGATGTTGCGGATCTCGAAGATGCCTGCCTGCTTGGCCTCGACCAGGAACACGGTCTTGTCCTTGATTTTGGTCTGTACGGTGGCAGTCACGGCCACTTCGAACACGCCTTCGGCCACAGGGGTGGCTTCCACGCCGAGCTGGATGTCCACGTTGGGCTGTTCCTGCTCGAGCAGGATGCCGGGCGAATTGGGCTGCTCCAGCGACATGTCCTTGAGGTAGACGCGCTGGATCTGGAAGACGGGATTTTCTTGATCGGCCATGGTGAAGTCTCTTTGCTTTTACGGAATGCTGGCAAAACAAAACCCGCCGCGGAAAGGCTCCCGCAGCGGGCACATGGGGCCGCATTATGCAGCCCCGTCGAACGGGTTCAGGCGGCGCCCAGCAGCGGCATGAGCCCGCCGCGGCCGTCCAGCGCCACCAGGTCATCGTGGCCGCCGACATGGGTGTCGCCAATGAAGATCTGCGGCACCGTGCGGCGGCCGGTGATCTCCATCATGTGGTTGCGGGCGGTGGGGTCCATGTCGATGCGGATCTCTTCGATCTGCTCCACGCCCTTGGACTTGAGGATCTGCTTGGCACGTATGCAGTAGGGGCAGACGGCGGTGGTGTACATCTTCACGGGTTGCATGGCGAACTCCTGTGCGTTGAAACAGTGCAGGTAAGGGCGCTTCAGGCTTTTTCCACCGGCAGGCTGGCTTCGCGCCAGGCCTTCATGCCGCCGGCCATGGCCTGGGCCTTTTCGTAGCCGAGCTTCTTGGCGATGCCGACTGCACGGTTCGAGCGCGCGCCACTGGCGCACACCAGCACCACGGGCACGGCCTTGTTCTTCACCAGGCCGGGCAGGCGCTCTTCCAGCTGGTTGAGCGGCACATTCTTGGCGCCGCCCACATGGCCCAGCGCGAACTCCTCGGTCTCGCACACGTCGATGACGACGGCTTTTTCGCGGTTGATGAGCTGCACGGCACCGGCCGGCGTCAGGGAGCCGCCCCCTGCACTTTTGAGCGTGGGCCACAGCAGCATGCTGCCCGATGCCAGCGCGACGACGAGCAGGTACCAGTTTTCGATGATGAATTTCACAAGGTTTCCTAGGGTTGGCGAACGCCGTAATTTTAGAATGCTTGATTTTGACCCGCATTTCCCTGGGGACCCCATGTACAAACTCGTTCTGATCCGCCACGGCGAATCCACCTGGAACCTTGAAAACCGCTTTACCGGCTGGACCGACGTGGACCTGACGCCTACCGGCGTGTCGCAGGCCATGTCTGCGGGCAAGCTGCTCAAGGCCGAGGGCTACGAGTTCGACCTGGCGTTCACCAGCGTGCTCAAGCGCGCCATCCACACGCTGTGGTACACGCTCGACGAAATGGACTGCACCTGGCTGCCGGTGGTGAAGGACTGGCGCCTGAACGAGCGCCACTACGGTGCCTTGCAGGGCCTGAACAAGGCCGACATGGCCAAGCAATACGGCGACGAGCAGGTGCTGGTGTGGCGCCGCAGCTATGACACGCCCCCGCCCGCCCTGGAAGCCGGCGATCCCCGCAGCGAGCGCAGCGACCGCCGCTACGCTGGCCTGGCCGAAGGCAGCGTGCCGCTGACCGAATGCCTCAAGGACACCGTGGAGCGCGTGCTGCCCTTCTGGAACGAGGCCATGGCCCCGGCGATCCGCTCGGGCAAGCGCGTGGTGCTGGCCGCCCACGGCAACTCCATCCGTGCCCTGGTCAAGTACCTCGACGGCATTTCCGAGTCGGACATCGTCGGCCTGAACATTCCCAATGGGATTCCGCTGGTATACGAACTGGACGCCGACCTCAAGCCCATCCGCCACTACTATCTGGGCGACGCGGAGGCGGCCGCGAAGGCAGCAGCGGCCGTGGCTTCGCAGGGCAAAGCGTAAAGGCCGTGTAAAGCTGGGCTGGATGAGGTGTTTTGCGCCTGCCAGCCCTTTGAAAGTGCGGGCCTGCGCGGAACCGGGGCGGCTTCGGGCTCTCCAAGGTGTATATTGATTTTTGTACCGGTAAAAGGTGTTGCATGGGCCACAAACTGAAAATTGCGGGATGGGTATCGGTGGGGGTGGTGGCAGGCGCGCTCACCACGGTGTCACTCCAGACGGTGGCGCGCGGCGCCATGGCCCCCCTGCCGCTGGAAGAAATCCAGCAGCTGTCTGCGGTGTTCGGCCTCGTCAAGACCGATTACGTGGAGCCGGTGGACGATAAAAAGCTGATCACCGACGCCATCACCGGCATGGTCGCAAGCCTGGATCCGCACTCCCAGTATTTCGACAAGAAGTCCTTCAAGGAATTCCGCGAGGGTACGTCGGGCCGGTTTGTCGGCGTGGGGATCGAGATCACCCAGGAAGAGGGCCTCATCAAGGTCGTTTCGCCCATCGAAGGCTCGCCCGCGTTCCGCGCGGGCCTGATGACCAACGACCTGATCACCAAGATCGACGATACCGCAGTCAAGGGCCTGTCGATCAACGAGGCCGTCAAGCGCATGCGCGGTGAGCCCAACACCAAGGTCACGCTCACCATCTTTCGCAAGGACGAGAACCGGTCGTTCCCGGTCACGATCACGCGTGAAGAGATCAAGACCCAGTCCGTCAAGGGCAAGGTGGTCGAGCCCGGCTACGCCTGGATCCGCCTCTCGCAGTTCCAGGAGCGCACGGTGGACGACTTTGTGCGCAAGGTCGAGGAGGTCTATCGCCAGGAACCCAACCTCAAGGGTCTGGTGCTGGACCTGCGCAATGACCCGGGTGGCCTGCTCGATGCCGCCGTGGCCGTATCGGCCGCCTTCTTGCCGGCGAACGTGACGGTGGTGACCACCAACGGCCAGCTGGCCGACAGCAAGGCCACCTACAAGGCCTCGCCCGATTTCTATCAGCGCCGCGGCGGGGGCGATCCGCTCAAGCGCCTGCCCGCTGCGCTCAAGTCGGTGCCGCTGGTCGTGCTGGTGAACGAAGGCTCGGCTTCTGCGAGCGAGATCGTGGCCGGTGCCCTGCAGGACCACAAGCGCGCCACCATCATGGGCAGCCAGACCTTTGGCAAGGGCTCTGTGCAAACCGTGCGCCCCCTGGGGCCTGAGACGGGCATCAAGCTGACCACGGCGCGTTACTACACCCCGAGTGGCAAGTCGATCCAGGCCAAGGGCATCGTCCCCGACGTGATGATCGACGAGTCGGAAGAGGGCAACATCTTCGCGTCGCTGCGCATGCGCGAGGCCGACCTCGAAAAGCACCTGGGCAGCGGCCAGGGCGAAGAAAAGAAGGACCTGGCCCGCGAGAAGGCGCGCGAGGAAGCGCGCAAGCGTCTGGAAGAAGAGTCCAAAAAACCCGCGACCGACCGCAAGGCGCCCGAGTTCGGCAGCGACAAGGATTTCCAGCTGGTGCAGGCGCTCAATCAGCTCAAGGGTCGTCCGGTGCTGGTGAGCAAGGTCCTCACCGAACGCAAGGAAGAAAAGAAAGAGAATTGAGCTTTCGCGCGCTCAGCCTGAAAGGCCGGACTTCCTGCGGAAGCCGGCCTTTTTCACGCCCCCTTCTTTCTGTCTTTACACACGCCCATGACCGACGACCAGCTCCTGCGCTACTCGCGCCACATCCTGCTTGACGAGGTGGGTATCGAAGGTCAGCAAGCCATGCTGGACGCGCACGCGCTGGTAATCGGTGCCGGTGGCCTGGGGTCGCCTGCAGCGCTGTATCTGGCGTCGGCAGGCGTGGGGCGCATCACGCTGGTGGATGACGACGAGGTCGACCTCACG
Organism: Acidovorax sp. BL-A-41-H1; assembly: GCF_051942715.1. Classification (NCBI taxonomy): domain Bacteria; kingdom Pseudomonadati; phylum Pseudomonadota; class Betaproteobacteria; order Burkholderiales; family Comamonadaceae; genus Acidovorax; species Acidovorax sp. BL-A-41-H1. The sequence continues at coordinate 370,976 of NZ_JBPVJQ010000006.1, forward strand.
AACCTGCAGCGGCAGATTGCGCACACCACCGCGCGGGTAGGCATGCCCAAGGTGGAGTCGGCCGCACAGGCGATGGCTGCCATCAACCCGGAAGTGCAGGTGAGTGCGGTGCGCGCGCGCGCCGATGCAGCGCTGCTTGACACGCTGGTGGCGCAGGCCACGGTGGTGCTCGATTGCTGCGACAACTACACCACGCGCCAGGCGGTCAACGCTGCCTGCGTGCGCCACCGCGTGCCGCTCGTGTCGGGTGCCGTCATACGCTTTGATGCGCAGATCAGCGTTTTCGATCCGCGGGCCGATGCTGCCCCGTGCTATGCATGCATTTTCCCGCCTGATGCGGAGTTTGAAGAGGTGCGTTGCTCGACGATGGGCGTCTTTGCGCCGCTCGTGGGAGTGGTGGGCGCCATGCAGGCCGCCGAAGCCCTCAAGCTGGTGGCAGGTATCGGCACCAGCCTGGCAGGGCGCATGCTGATGCTCGATGGCCGTTCCATGGAGTGGAGCACGATGCGCATGCAGCGTGCGCCCGATTGCCCGGTATGTGTTGCGCGGTAGGACCGCTCCTACATACCCCGCCCGTCATGGCTGGCAAAATGAAATTCGATGAGCGCCTAAATTAGGCATTCAGCCGTGGTTGCCTTGCACGGTTGCATGAATGGATCCCCTGTGAAACTCCGCACCTACATCGTTGAAGACAACGCCACCATCCGCGAGAACCTGATTGGAACGCTGGAGGAACTGGCGTCAGTGGAAGCGGTAGGTGTTGCAGAGACGGAAGACGAGGGCAAAACCTGGCTGAGCGCCCACGGAGACCAGTGGGACCTCGCCATCGTGGATCTGTTTCTGCGGCAGGGAAGCGGCCTCGGGGTTCTGGCTGCATGCCGCGCCAGGAGGCCCGGCCAGCGCATGGTGGTGCTGAGCAACTATGCGACGCCCGATGTGCGCATGCGCTGTGCCCAGCTGGGCGTGGACGCGGTGTTCGACAAATCCAACGAGATCGATGCCCTGGTGGACTACTGCATCCAGCACAGCAGCGGGCATTCGGGCGCCGATTCGGGCAAGCCCATGGCCATGTCCGGCCACTCTGCCTGACGCGCTCCCCGCCAAACTTCAGGCGGGTGTCGTGCGCGTTTTCCTTTTCTCTTCCTTTTCTGTTTTGGTCTGCTCTCGGTCGGGGTGTCCCAGCCGGGCGGGCCCCGGCTGAGTTCTCCCCATGTCAGTCGATCAGGCGATTCTTCAGTGCGTAGTACGTGAGATCGCTGTTGGACGACAGGCTCATCTTTTCCATCAGGCGCGTGCGGTAGGTGCTCACCGTCTTCACGCTCAGCGACAAGGCCTTGGCAATGTCGCCCGCCGTCTCGCCCTTGGCCAGCTTCAAGAACACCTGGAACTCGCGCTCCGACAGCTGCTCGTGCGGCGGTGCGTCGTCCTTGCGATTGAGCTGTTGCGCCAGCAGTTCGGCCACAGCGGGCGTGAGGTAGCGGCGGCCCAGCGCAATGGTACGAATGGCCTCCACGATTTCCGACGGCTCGCATTCCTTGTTGAGGTAGCCGCTCGCTCCCTGGCGGATCAGATTGATGGCGTAGTGCTCTTCGGGGTAGCCGCTCAGGATGAGGATGCCCATGTCCGGCGCCTTGGCGCGCAGCATGGCCAGTGCATCAAGCCCGCTTTGCCCCGGCATCGACAGGTCCATCAGCAGCACGTCGATTTCCTTGTTGCGCACCAGGTCGATGGCCTCGCGCCCGTTGCCGGCCTCTCCCTCGACACGAAGGTCCACATGCTCCGACAGGAACTGCCGCAGGCCGGAGCGAACAATCGCGTGGTCATCCACAATGCCTATCTTGATCATCGGTCTCTCTTTCGCGGGGCAGCAAAGCCAGCCCCGATGCGTATTGGTTGTACAGCGTCGCTAGCCGCACGCCGCGCCCTGCAACAGGGTGTGACGACGACCGAAACATAAGCATTCATTATCCAGAATAGAGCGCATGAATCTCAAACAGCACACCCTCCGTTGGTTGCCAAAAGTACGCCAGATGGCGCTCAGTCTGCCCATGGCATTGCTTGCCGCGATGGTGCTGGTAGGCATCAATGAAACGGGCCACATGCGCTCGCAGGACGCGGTCCAGCAGATGGAGTTCGGCCTGCTCGCACGCAAGAACGTGAGCACGCTTTTGCAGAGCATGCTTGATGCCGAAACCGGGCAGCGCGGGTATCTGCTGACCGGCGATGAAACCTATCTCGCACCCTACAGCGCGGCGGTCTCCACCGTGCATTCCAACCTCGACAACCTGCGCACGCAGTTCATGGCAGAGCCCAGCGACATGCAGGAATTTGCGTACCTGTCGCGGCAGATTTCGCGCAAGCTGGCCGAGATGGAACTGAGCGTGCGGCTGCGCAGGCAGGGTAATGAAGACGCGTGGAAGTTCGTCCTGCACACCGACCTCGGGCGCGAGCAGATGGACGCAATTCGCACCCATGCGCAAGAGCTTCTCAAGCGCAGCGACATGCGGCTGGAGGCTGGCCGCCAGCAGATCGAGCAGTCCCTGATGCTCTCGCGCATCGGCATTGCCACCGTGACCGCGATCGGCTTGCTGGCCTTCTACATGTACCTGCGCCAGGCGCACGCCGTGCTGCTGATGAACCAGCGCGAGCAGGCATTGCTTGAGCGCGAACGCGACCGCCTGGAAGTGCTCGTGAAAAAGCGCACGGCCACGCTGTCGGAGCTTGCGAGCCACCTGCAGCAGGTTCGCGAGGAAGAACGCGGGCATCTTGCGCGCGAGCTGCACGATGAACTGGGCGCGCTGCTCACGGCGGCCAAGCTTGATGTGGCGCGTCTCAAATCGAAGATCGACACGACCTCGCCTGATGTGTCCGAACGGCTCAAGCACCTGACCGAAACACTCAACAGCGGCATTGCGCTCAAGCGCCGGATCATCGAAGACCTGCGGCCTTCATCGCTGTCGAACCTGGGCCTGACGGCGGCCATCGAAATCCTCACGCGTGAGTACGCCGAGCGCGCCGGTATCGAGGTCGAAACGAGTCTGGAAGCAGTGAAGCTGCCCGATGCATCGCAGCTCACGGTGTACCGCATGGTGCAAGAGGCGCTCACCAACATCGGCAAGTACGCCAAGGCCACGAAGGTGCTGGTGTCGGTACACGGCTACCCCACGCATGTGGCCGTGCAGGTGCGCGATAACGGCGAGGGATTTGACCCTGCCACGGTGCGCCCGACCTCCCACGGTCTGTCCGGAATGCGCCACCGGGTGGAGGCCGCGGGCGGGCGTCTTTCGATCACTTCGCGGCCTGGAAACGGTACGCTCATGTCGGCTGTTTTGCCGCTGGGTGCGGGTTCCGAAGACCTGCCCAAAACGACCGGTTCGGAGCCCGTTTAGGCCCCCGAAAACGGCGCAGAGACAAATACAAACTGTTTCCATTTTGTAAGGGCTCTGCGGCGGTTTTTGCCAGGCAGAGGGTTCGCCAACGCTGCGAGCGCTTGGGGCACGATGGATCAAGGCGTGTGCCTACTGGGGAGGGATGCGAGTGCAAGATGCATCGGTGGCCCCGCGGCGCTGTCACCCATGCGGTCACCCGGCATACACAACGCGATGCGCCGCGTAACAGCAGAGGCCATTTGCCACTCATCTTCCATGCAACATCGTTCCGCGCGCCATGGCCGTGCGCGGTAGGCGCTCTCCTACAGACGCTGCCCCCGCGATGCCGACACACCCCCGCGCCGGGGGATGGCATCGCCCGCTACCGGGCACGCCTACATTGGACTCCAGACGCCGAGAGGGCGTGCCCCTACCGCCGCGAAGCCGGCCCCTTTCATGAGGAGAGCGAGATGTTGCACTACGCAGTTGTTTTTCTGGTGATCGCGCTGATCGCCGCCATCTTTGGTTTTGGTGGCATTGCCGCCGGTGCAGTCGGCATCGCCAAGATTCTTTTCTTTGTGTTCGTGATCATGGCTGTGGTGACCTTTGTCCTCAGCCTGGTGCGAAAGGGTTGACGGCACCGCGTGCCGCTGACCCATCCCCCCACAAGACCCCTTCCCAAATTCCTCAGGAGCAGTTCAATGAACAATGACAACCTTGGCAACACATCCACTCCCGCTACCCGCAGCCTTGCTGATGATGCGCTGAAGAGCGCGCAGGACACGGTGCAGTCCACCCGTCAGGCTGCGCACAGCACCCTGGAAAAGGCGGAAGAGGGCGTACATGCCCTGCGCGGCAAGGCTGACCCGATCATTGACGACCTGGCAGCGCGTGCCCAGGAGCTTGCCTCGCGCAGCATTGATTACTGCGCCGAAACCAGCGCCAAGGCCCGCCGCCAGCTGCAGGAAGCGGCCGATGCCACCACGCGCTATGTGGAGCAGCAGCCCGGCAAGGCCGTAATGATTGCGGCTGCCTCTGGCGCCGCGCTGGCCACGCTGATGTTCTGGATGTCGCGTAGCCGCGACCGCCGTACCAGCACCTACTGACCCGAATGCTGCCGGGTGCGGCGCACACTGTGATGTGCATGCCCTGGCACCGGCGGTTGCCGTTTGCGATGACTTCACCGCACGCGACAACGCCGCCCCCGCATTTGCCGGCCACGGAGGGTGCAACAGGCCGGCAAACATGCAGTGTTTGCGCACCCGCATTCCAACCATCGTCCCCAAGGAAAAAATCATGAAATACGCACGTGCTCTCGCTTTCGCCGCTGTTGCTGGCCTCACCATCGTCACGGCCACCGGTTGCTCGGTCGCCCGCAATCAGCAAACCGCTGGTTCGTATGTAGACGACGCCGGCATCACCGCCGCCGTGAAGGCCAAGATGGCTGAAGACAAGAACGTTTCGGCAACGTCGATCAGCGTCGAGACCCTCAACGGCACCGTGCAGCTGTCGGGCTTTGCCAAGTCGCAGACCGAAAAGACGCAGGCTGAAAACATTGCCCGCAACACGAAGAATGTGCGCGAAGTGCGCAACAGCATCGTTGTGCGTCCGTGATCGGTCCTGATCGGTCCTGATCGCTGGCGTTCGGGATCGCGCGGCCTTCGGGCTGGGCGATGAACCGTGCACAGCGTGGCGGTCGACTGACCTCCCATGCGCCGGTCGCTGGAGAAGTCTCGAAGGTTCACGCAGTGGGGCGTTGACGGTCACCGGGGGGCAGGCTTTGGGCACACAGTCCATGGCCTGCCCTTTTTTCATGGGCGCAATAGTGCGCGCGAGCGTGGTGGCATCGGGTTGCCGCGCGGATGGGTATAAGCTCAGGCACATGCGGGTTTTCAATTGCGACCATTGCGGTCATCTGGTTTTTTTCGACAGCGTCCGTTGCCTGCATTGCGGCAGCGAGCTGGCCTTTCTGCCCGACCAGATGTCGATGGCGGCGCTCACGCCTGCTCCGCAGGACGGGCCCGACCTGTGGCGTCGCAGGGGCCGTCGTGGCACATCGGAGTACAGCGGGCGGCTGTACCGCATGTGCCGGCACCACACCAATCTGCAGGCGTGCAACTTTGCCGTGCCTGCCAACGACTTTGCCGACCTGTGCGTCTCGTGCCGGCAGACCCGCGTGCTGCCCGACCTGTCAGACGCGAGCAATCTGCGCCGGTGGAAGCAGGTCGAGGCCGCCAAGCGGCAGCTGTTTTACACATTGGCCCGGCTCGGGCTGGAGCCCGTGCCGGGCACTGCGGGCCCGGTGTTCGAATTCCTGGCCGACCTGCCGGGCGGGCCGCCCGTCATCACCGGGCATCTGGGCGGCACCATCACCCTGAACGTGGCCGAGGCCGATGACGAAGAGCGCGCGCGGCGCCGCATTGCCCTGGGTGAACCGTACCGCACGCTCATTGGCCACCTGCGGCATGAGTCCGGCCATTTCTACTGGGACCAGCTCGTGCGCGACGGTGGCCAGCTGGAAGGGTTTCGCGCCGTGTTCGGCGACGAGCGCGCCGACTACGGGGCCGCGCTGAATGCGCACTATGCCCGCGGCATGGATCTGGGCGACTGGGCCGCCCGGCATGTAAGCGCCTACGCCGCCTCGCACCCCTGGGAGGACTGGGCCGAGACCTGGGCGCACTACCTGCACATGATTGACCTGCTGGAGACGGCCGCCAGCTACCAGACCGGCGTGACGGTGCCCGACCCGAACTCGCCTGCGCGGCACCATGTGACCGACCCGTTTGCCGTGCCCCGCCCCCTGTTCCAGGACATGGTGCGCCAGTGGGTGCCCCTCACGCTGATGCTCAACAGCCTCAACCGCAGTCTGGGGCAGGACGATGCCTACCCGTTTGCGCTGTCTTCCGGCGCCATGGTGAAGCTGCGCTTTGTGCATGACCTCGTGCAGGCCCAGTTTCAGCGCCGCGCTCCCCAGGGCGGCAGCCAGGGGTGAACGGAGAGGCCTCCCCGGCGTCATTCCCGGCCGCCTGATGGGCATTGGGGGCCGAATTTGAGCCATAACGGCTCCAAGTCCAGGTATTTATTGCACCTCGTGCTACAAAAATAATAGTATCTGATGGGCGCGGTCATGCCGCGATGCGTCTGGTACCTGCGCTGGTGTCAGAACTCGTGGTTGTCGATCAGGCGGGTGCTCCCCAGCCGGGCTGCGCCCAGCGCGACCAGGTTGCCCGGACCATCGTGCGCGGTGGGGGCCGCCAGGTCGGACCGGCGACGCACAGTCAGGTAGTCCGGCTGCCAGCCCCGCACTTGCAGCGCCTGCATGGCCTGGGCTTCGAGTGCAGGGGCAGGCGAAGTGGCCGAGGACCAGGCCTGCGCCAGCTGCCGCAAAGCCTGCGACAGGGCCACGGCCTCCTGTCGCTCCTCAGGGCTGAGGTAGCCGTTGCGGGAGCTCAGCGCCAGGCCGTCTGGCGCGCGGCTGGTTTCGCCGGCCACGATCTGTACCGGCAGCGCAAACTGCCGCACCATGTGGCGGATGACCATGAGCTGCTGGTAGTCCTTCTTGCCAAACACCGCTGTGCCGCCGCTGGCACCCAGCACGCAGGCAAACAGCTTCATGACCACCGTGCTCACGCCCACGAAGAAGCCTGGGCGAAAGTGCCCCTCCAGCATGTCGGCCAGAGCCGGGTCGGGGTGGACCTTGAAGGTCTGCGGCTCGGGGTACAGGTCGGCTTCGCGCGGGGCAAACAGCACATCGCAACCCGCTGCGCGCAAGGCGGCGCAGTCGGCCTCCCAGGTGCGCGGGTAGCTGTCGAAATCCTCATGCGGCAAAAACTGCAGGCGGTTCACAAAGATGCTCGCCACGGTGGCATCGCCCAGCGGGCGCGCCTGGCGGACCAGGGCAATGTGACCCTCGTGCAGGTTGCCCATGGTGGGCACAAACGCCGGGTGGCGGTGCGATGCAAGGGCTTCGCGCAGTTCGGCAATGGTGTGGGCGATCAGCATGGGGGTGGGGTTCTGATGTCGATGGAGGGGGGGTGACGGCTGCCGCTGGATGACACGACGCCCGCTGCGCAAGCCTGCTGGCAGCGTTGCGGGCCGATCCTGCCGCAGCCCTGCGTGACGCGTTGAAAGACTTGCGTCGGTCAGGCCTGGGCTGGCAGAGGCCTACCAGGCATGTACAGCGTTGTCAGGAAAGCGGCCCTGTTTGACCGCCTGCACATACGCCTCGATGGCGCCGCGCACGCTGCCGGCGTCCTGCATGAAGTTGTGCACGAACTTCGGCATTTTTCCGAGGTTCATGCCCAGCATGTCGTGCAACACCAGCACCTGGCCGGCCGTGCCGCTGCCCGCGCCGATACCGATGGTGTGGCAGTGCGGCAGCTCGGACGTGAGGTTGGCGGCCAGCGCAGCGGGCACCATCTCGAGCACGAGCATGGCGGCACCGGCGTCCTGCAACGCGTGTGCCTCGTTGCGCAGGGTGCGCGCCGCGTCGTCGGTCTTGCCCTGCACGCGGTAGCCTCCCAGGGCGTGCACTGTCTGTGGCGTCAGGCCCAGGTGGGCGCATACCGGCACGCCGCGCTGCACCAGGAACTCGACCGTGGGCGCTGTCCAGCCACCGCCCTCCAGCTTGACCATGTGCGCGCCCGCCTGCATCAGCGTGCAGGCGCTGCGCAGGGCCTGTTCGCGGCTCTCGGCATAGGTGCCGTAGGGCAGGTCGGCCACCAGCCAGGCCGTGCCCTGCACGCGGTGCAGGCCGCGGGCCACGCTGGCGGTGTGGTAGGCCATGGTGTCCAGTGTCACGCCGACGGTGCTAGGCAGCCCCTGGCACACCATGCCCAGTGAGTCACCCACCAGAATGCATTCCACACCCGCTGCGTCGGCCACGGCGGCGAAGGTGGCGTCATACGCGGTCAGCATGGTGATCCTGTCGCCTGCCTCGCGCATCTGCGCCAGCCGCGGCAGGCTGACCGGGCGGCGCTGCGGCAGCGGCGAGGCAGGCGGCAGCGTGCCGTAGGGGGTGCCGGTAGGCGCTGTCGCTGTGGCGGCATCTGCCGCCGTTGCCTTCACTGTTGCAGTGTCTGCCTGGGGTGTGTTCATCGCTTTGACGCACGTCGCGGGGAAAAAAATTGCCGCGAGTCTATGCGACGGCGGCAATGGCGACCGCGGCCATGGGCCATGAGCGGTGGTCAGGGGCCGCAGGCGGCCTGCAGCGGGTCAGGTGGCGGCTTCGGCGAGGTGGGTGGGCTGCAGCACGCGCTGCAGCGGTTCGGGCCTGTGCAGGAAGAACCCCTGTGCGTCGTGAATCCCGATCTCGTGCACGCGCTGCAGCACCGCTGCGTTGTGGACGAATTCGGCCACGGTGCGCAGGTTCAGCACACGCGCAAGGTCCACAAAGCAGCGCACAGCCACGTCATCCAGCGGGTCTTCCACCAGGTCGCGGATGAAGTGGCCGTCAATCTTGAGGATGTCCACGTGCAGGTTCTTGAGGTAGCTGAAAGAGGAGGCACCAGCGCCAAAATCATCAAGCGCGATGCGAACCCCCAGGTTGCGCATCTGGCCGATGAAGACGGCGGCATCGGCCAGATTGGTGATCGCAGCCGTTTCCGTGATCTCCAGACACAGTCGCTGGCAGATCTGCCTGCCTGCTGCGGTCAGAAGCTCGGCGGCCTGCCGGTGGAATGCCCTGTCGCCAATGGACTGGCCCGACAGGTTGATGCACACCATGTGGACTCCGTCCAGCGTCGGCAACGCCTTGAGCGCATCCACCGTGTGCCGCAACACCCAGCGGTCCATGCGTGAGGCCAGATGAAAGCGCTCGGCCGCCGGGATGAAAAGCGCCGGAGAAATGATGGAGCCGTCCCCGTCCAGCATGCGCAGCAAAATCTCGCAGTGCAGGCCCGCGGCGTCTGAAGCGGGCTTGCCGACGGCCATTGCCGAGGCAGCATCGCCGGCCGCGTGGATGCGTTGCGCGAACAGTACGAAACGGTCCTCGTCCAGCGCGTGCTCGATGCGGGTGGCCCATTGGGCATTGCCGTGGTGGGCAGTGGCGTCAGTGTCGGTTTCCACCCAGACATGCACGCGGTTGCGGCCGCCTTCCTTGGCGGCGTAGCAGGCGGCGTCTGCGGCCTGCAGCGCCGCCGCGCTGCCCGAGACATTGCCGTTGATCGGAACCAGCCCGATGCTCGCACCCACGCGGAAGCGGCGGTTATCGTGCTGGTAGCGGTATTCGTCAATGCGGTCGCAGATCTTCTGCGCCACCTGCACGGCATTTTCGGCAGGGCAGCGCTCCAGAAGCACGGCGAACTCGTCGCCGCCCAGGCGGGCCAGCGCGTCGCGGGAACGCACGGTTTCGGTCAGCAGGCGGCTGACCTGCTGGAGCAGCTGGTCGCCGGCCGAGTGCCCGCAGGCGTCATTGACCAGCTTGAACTGGTCCAGGTCCAGAAACAGGAGGGCGTGCTCGGCTCCGTGTTCATCGGCGCTCGCCAGCAGGCGCTGCAGCCGGTGCTCGAACTCGGTGCGGTTCAGCAGCCCCGTGAGCGCATCGTGCGTGGCCCGGTAGGTCATCTCGCCGCTCAGGCGGCGTTGCTCTGTCACGTCATGGAACACCAGCACCGCACCGAGGACCTCGCCCGTGTCGCGGCGGATGGGAGCGGCTGAGTCTTCGATGGCCCGCTCGGACCCGTCGCGTGACACCAGCACGGTGTCCCCTGCCAGGCCGCTGGGAAGGTGGGTCTCCAGGCAGCTGAGCACGGGGTTTTCTACGGAGGTACGCTGTTCCCCGTGCAGGATGTGAAAGACCTGGGTGATCGGCTGGCCCAGCGCTTCGGCCGTGCTCCAGCCCGTCATCCGCTCGGCCACCGGGTTCAGCCAGGTGACCACGCCCCGGGCGTCCGTGGTGATCACCGCATCGCCGATGGACTGCAGCGTGACCCGCATCAGCTCGTGCTGCTCGGTCAGCTCGGCCGTCAGCTTGTGCAGGTGCGTCACGTCCTGGAAAGCGCCCACCAGGCGCACTGCTGCACCGTGCGAGAACTCGACGCTGCCGACGGCACGCGCCCAGATGCGCTCTCCGTCGGCGCGGATGAGTGGCAACTGGAGATCCCATCCGCTGCCGCCTGCCAGCGCTTGGGCCACGGCCTGCTCGATCACGGGCCGCGCTTCGGGCGCATAGAAATGGATGGCGGTTTCCAGGTCGGGCTCGTAGTCATCCGCAACGCCGTGGATCTTGCGTGTCTGGGGCGACCAGGTGAGCTTGCGCGTGGCCAGATCCAGCTCCCACCCGCCCACGCCGGCAACCGCGCCGGTGCGGCTCAGCAGGTCCTGGCTGCGCTGCAGCGCCAGGGCCTGCATCTTCCGCTCGGTGATGTCGGCCGTGACCCCGTAGAGCCATTCCGGCTTTCCGTCGGGCGTCCACGTGGTGATGCGGCCGCGCTCCTCGATCCACACGTAGTGTCCGTCCTTGTGCCGCAGGCGTACTTCGGATTCATAGCGCGGCGTGCGTCCCTCCAGGTGGTCTTTCAGGTGCTGCTGGTTGGCATCGACGTCATCAGGATGCGATATGGCACGGCGAAACTCGCCGGTGGTGGGTGTGAGCTCGTCCAGCGTGTATCCGAGTTTCTGGGCCGATGTGACATCCACGCGCACCTCGCCCGTCTGCACATTCCACTGCCAGGTGCCGATACCGGTGCCTTCCAGAATGGAGGCCAGGCGCCAGCGCTCCTGCTGCAGCGCACGCTCGATGGCGCGCTGGTCAGTCACGTCTTCCACCGAGCCGACATAGCCCGGTGCGAGCTGCGGCCCCAGGTCCGATGTGGGGCGGGCACGCGACCGCACGTGGCGCACACTTTCGTCAGGGCGCAGCACCCGGAATTCCATGTCCAGCTCGGTGCCGCTGCGGGCAAATTCCTGCCACTGTTCAATGACCCGGGCGCGATCGTCCGGGTGCAATGTGCTGCCCCAGCCCTGGCCCAGGCTCTCCTGCAGTGTGAGGCCGAAGATGCTTTGCCAGCGTTCGTTGGTGTAGCTGCACAGGCCGTCGAGGTCGGTGGCAAACACACCCAGCGGGGAAACATCGCTCAGCGCCTTGTAGCGTGCCTCGCTGTCGGCCATCAGCACTGCGGCGCTGCTGGCTTCGGCCCGCAGGGCCCGTTCCTCCAGCAGGGCACGCCGGCCTTCGAGCAGCTGCACGGCCGCCCGTGAAAGCATGCGCAGGATGTCCCGCTGTGCCCCGGTCAGATGCCTTGGCGTTTGATCGATGACGCACAGGGTTCCGGCGCGCGTGCCGTCGCTCAGCGTCAGCGGGGCGCCCGCATAAAACCGGATATCCGGTTTGCCCGTGACCAGGGCGTTGTCGGCAAAGCGGGGGTCGGCGGTGGCATCGGGCACCTCGAACACCTCATCGGCCAGGATGGCATGGGCGCAGAAGGCGACCTCGCGCGGAGTCTGCTCCACGCCCGGCAGGCCCAGGTTGGCCTTGAACCATTGCCGGTCGGTGTCGACCAGGCTGATGAGCGAGATGGAGCTGCCCGTGACCGCGGCTGCGGCCTCCACCAATGCATCGAAGGCATCTTCGGCAGGTGTATCCAGAATCCGTAGCCGCTCCAGCGAGCCAAGCCGCCGGGATTCATCAGGTGGAATTGGCGCAGCTGACACAAGTGATCCTGAAGTTGCCGCTGCGTTGTCGCGGACCTGGTTGCGGGAAGACTTCCGCATTCTCCCCCGCCCGGCGGTCTGGCGCCACGCACTGTGTCTTCTCCGCAGGCATGCTGTGGAAAAAACTTGACGTATGGCTTGTCTGGCAGTAGCGGGCTGACGGAGCGGTTTTTCGGTAGCCGTTATGCTCGCCCCCCAACGCGCCCGCGGCTTTCGCGGCGGGCTTCGGCTTTCCCGGCCGACAATGCATCCGGAACCCAACCACTGTGCACACCCCGATGACAGACAACGAAGTGGCCACGCTGGCCCAAGCCGATGTGGAACGCGCCCTGGCCGAAGACGTGGGGACTGGCGACCTGACCGCCGGCCTGATCGACCCCGCCCGCCGCGCCCGTGCGCGCATCCTTGCCCGCGAAGCCGCCGTGATCTGCGGCGTACCCTGGGCCGAGGCCGCGCTGCGCGCCCTGGACCCCACGGTGCAGATCACCTGGCACGTAGCGGAAGGCCAGCGCTGCCAGCCCGACCAGGTGGTGCTGGAGCTGGAGGGCAACGCCCGCGCGTTGCTGTCGGCCGAGCGCACCGCGCTCAACTTTTTGCAGCTGTTGTCGGCCGTGGCCACCAAGACGCGCACCTATGTGGACGTGGTGGCCGGCACGCGCGCCCACATCGTGGACACGCGCAAGACTATCCCCGGCCTGCGCCTGGCGCAAAAGTACGCCGTGCGGGTGGGCGGCGGCACCAACCACCGCATCGGCCTGCACGACGCGGTCTTGATCAAGGAAAACCACATTGCCGCTGCCGGTGGCGTGACCGCCGTACTGAAAGCCGCGCAGGCCGTGGCCGCGCAGGCAAAGTTCATCGAGATCGAAGTGGAAACGCTGGAGCAGTTGGCCGAGGCGCTGGACGCGGGCGCGAAGATGGTGCTGCTGGACAACATGCCCCTGCCCACGCTGCGCGAGGCCGTGCGCATCAATGCGGGCCGCGCCATTCTGGAAATCTCCGGCGGCGTGACCCTGGCCGGACTGCGCGAGCTCGCCGAGACGGGCGTGGACCGCATCTCCATCGGCACGCTGACCAAGGATGTGAAGGCCACCGATTTTTCCATGCGCCTCCAGGAGCTGGCATGAGCACCATTACCCTTAACCGCATCGATGTGGAATACGAGAAGCCCGACGAGGCCTCCGCAGGCTCCGTCTGCTCCACGAAACACGCCTGGGCGCGCGTGCCGCCCGAGCCCACGCAGACCGAGCGCGCGGCGCTCAAAGACAAGATCCGCCGCCTGCTGAAAGAAAAGAACGCCGTGATGGTGTCGCACTACTACGTGCACCCCGACCTGCAGGACCTGGCCGAGGAAACCGGCGGCATCGTGAGCGACTCTCTGGAGATGGCCCGCTTTGGCCGCGACCACGCCGCGCAGACGCTGGTGGTGAGCGGCGTTCGCTTCATGGGCGAGACGGCCAAGATCCTGAGCCCGGAGAAGACCGTGCTCATGCCCGACCTCGACGCCACCTGCAGCCTCGACCTGGGTTGCCCCATCGACGAGTTCAGCGCGTTTTGCGACCAGCATCCCGACCGCACGGTGGTGGTGTACGCCAATACCAGCGCCGCGGTGAAGGCGCGGGCCGACTGGCTGGTGACTTCCAGCTGCGCGCTCGAGATCGTCAGCGCCCTCAAGGCGGCAGGCCAGAAAATCCTGTGGGCCCCCGATCGCCACCTGGGCGCCTACATCCAGCGCGAGACCGGTGCCGACATGGTGTTCTGGAACGGCGCCTGCATCGTGCATGACGAGTTCAAGGCGCTGGAGCTGGAGCTGCTGAAAAAGGAGCACCCCGGCGCCAAGGTGCTGGTGCACCCCGAAAGCCCGGCCGACGTAGTGGCCCTGGCCGATGCGGTGGGCTCGACCAGCGCCATCCTCAAGGCCGCGCGCGAGATGGAAGCCACCGAATACATCGTGGCCACCGACAACGGCATGATGCACAAGCTGCGCAGCCTCAACCCCGGCAAGACTTTCTACGAAGCGCCCACCGCTGGCAACAGCGCCACGTGCAAGAGCTGCGCGCACTGCCCCTGGATGGCGATGAACGGCCTGGCCGACGTGGCCCGTGTGCTGGAGACGGGGGCCAACGCCGTGCACGTCGATGCCGCGCTGATCCCGCGCGCGCGCCAGCCCATCGACCGGATGCTGGCTTTCACCGCCGCCCTCAGGAACGGGCAGCCCACGGCCACCCTGGTGCCGCATCTGGGTGCTGCATAGCGCACGGGCGGTCTTTTTTGCTACAAAATATATAGCTATCAGGGCAATTAATACCTGGGCCTGAGGTAGTTTTGACCGATATTTCGCTGATCGACTTCACGCAGGCGCTGAGCGGCGACGCGCAGCCCCTGCGCCACGCGTTCGGACCGCCGCGCCAGGTACTGGTGGCCCGCACGCTGGGGCAGGTGCGCGGTGTGCTCGATGCGGTGCATGCCGCCGCCCGGCGCGGCCACTGGTGCGTGGGCCACGTGCGCTACGAGGCCGCGCCCGCTTTCGATGCTGCCCTGCAGACCCACGCCGCCGACGGGCCGCTGGCCTGGTTTGGCGTGTACGACGCACCCCAGCCCTGGCCCGAATCCGCCAGCCCCGGGAGCGCCGCGCAGGTGGACTGGGCCGGCAGCCTGGCGCGTGCCGACTTTGACGCCGCGCTGGCCCGCATCCAGCAGGCGATTAGCGATGGCGACCTCTACCAGGTCAACTACACCGCGCCGCTGCATGGCGCGCTGCACGGCACCCCCGAGGCGCTGTTTGCAGCCCTGCAGCGCGCGCAGCCCGGCGGCTATGCCGCGCACATCCATGCGGGCGACGAGCAGATCCTGTCGGTCTCGCCCGAACTGTTCTTTGACTGGCGCGAGGTCGCCGACGGGCCAGGCAACACGGGTGAAGGCGAGATCCTGGCCCGCCCCATGAAGGGCACCGCACCACGCGGCCGCACCCCTGCGCAAGACGAGGAGAACGCCGCCCAGCTGCGGACAGCGCCCAAGGAGCGCGCCGAGAACGTGATGATCGTGGACCTGCTGAGGAACGACATCTCGCGCATTGCCACACCGCACAGCGTGCGCGTACCGGCCCTGTTTGCCACCCAGGCGCTGCCCACTGTGTGGCAGATGACGTCGGACGTGCGCGCCTGCACCCGCACCGGCACCACGCTGACCGACGTGTTTGCAGCGCTATTCCCCTGCGGCTCGGTCACCGGTGCGCCCAAGGTGCGCGCCATGCAGATGATCTGCGCGCTCGAGCCCGCGCCGCGCGGCGTGTACTGCGGCGCAGTTGGCGTGGTGCGGCCGGCCGGGCCGCCGGGGGCCGATGGCGTGCACGCGGTCGCTGCCACGTTCAACGTGCCGATCCGCACCGTGGTACTGCGGCGCGCGGCCACCCGCGAGGGCACCCATGATGGCGACGGGCACACGCTGCGCGCCACCTGCGGCATCGGCAGCGGCATCACGGCCGATGCGCAGCCCGATGCAGAATGGCACGAGTGGCGCCACAAGCGCGCCTTTGTGGAGCGAGCCAGCATGCCGTTCGAAATTGTGGAAACCCTGGGCCTGCACGACGGAAAGTTCCTGCACGCCGACCGGCACATGCGCCGCATGGGCGAGGCGGCCGCGCACTTCGGATTTGCGTGGAGCGTCCACGCGGCCCGGCAAGAGCTGCAGATCGCATCCCTGCGCCACCTGGACGGTGACTGGCGTGTGCGCCTGCTGCTGGCAGCCGACGGCCAGTTCCAGTTTGAAGTGTTTGCCCTGCAGCCCACGGCCGTGCCCGTGCGCCTGCAACTGGCCGACCGCCCGTTTGCCGAGGCCCACAGCGAGTTCGTGCGCTACAAGACCACGCGGCGCGCGCACTACGCGGCGTTCGCACCTGCCGCGGGCTCGGGAGTTTTCGACACCGTGCTGTGGAACGAGGCGGGCGAGATCACCGAAACCACCTTCGGCAACATCGCCGCGCTGCTGGACGGCCGCTGGATCACGCCGCCGCTGGCCAGCGGGCTGCTGCCCGGCGTGGGCCGCGCCGTGGCCCTGGCTGAAGGCCACGTGGCCGAGGCCGTGCTGCGTGTGGATGATGTGCCGCGGGTGGAGGCCTGGGCCTTCGTCAACAGCCTGCGCGGCTGGCTGGAAGCGACGTTGCAGCACTGAACGCGCTGGGTGCTTCCAGCGGCGTTTGAGGCTGCATTCAGACTAAAAATGAGCGTTTTGTGCCGATGGCGCTTTCTCTATCTGCCTGGATAGCTATCAAAAACATAGCGATGGATGGCCAGTGACTCCCGGCTGGTGATGCTTGCCACCGCGGGTGCCGTCAGATGCGCTCTTTGGCGTACGAGCCACGGTCCATGTCGACCACTTCCACGCTCAGCTGCACCATCACGCCCTGGGGGCGCGGCGTCAGGTCGCGCAGCACGGCGGCGATGCGGTTTGACAGGTCCTTCTTGGCCTCGGGCGTGCGGCCGGAAAGCAGGCGCAACTGGGCATGCACAAACGCGCGGTTGGCGGGCGCAGTGCCGATCTCGAAACTGTCGGCCACCACGAAACGGGTCTTGAGGTCGGCCTCGTCTTGCACTTCAGGGTGCGCGCACAGCGTGGCGTTCAGCGCGGTCAGCGTTTCAGCTTCCGGGAAGTGGGGCAGGTTGCCGGAGTATTCGACAGTGAGGTGGGGCATGGTGATTTCCGGTCTGGGGCAGGGCTGCAGTTTAAAGGCCGACGACCAGAACCGTCTGAAGCTTGCCTATTGGTCATGCAATTGCAGGAATTGTTGCAATGCGTGTATCACCTGCTCTGGCGCCTCGATCTGCGGCCAGTGGCCGATGCCCGGCAACGACACCACGTCGGCATCGGGCACCAGCGTGCGATAGCGCTGCACCATGTGCGCGCCCGAGTTCGGGTCGGCCGCGCCATTGATCAGCCGCACGGGCACCACCTGTCGCAGCAGTGGCTCCACCAGACGGTCGCGCAGGACCATGCGGTCGATGTAGAAGCGCCCGGTCTTGTGGCTGATGGCGCGTCCGTTGTGGAGGTTGACCAGCGCCCAGAACTCTTCCAGCAGAGCCGCAGAGGGAAGCGTCTGTGCCCCGAAAAGCCGCGTGATGGTTCGCTCAAACGCCTTTTGCGGGATACGTGGCGCGATCCAGCGGCCCCAGCGGGATGACAGCAGGTGCTGCAGTAAGCGCGGCTGGTAGGCCTCGGGGCATACGCCGCCGTTGAGCAGGGTGAGCGACAGGACGCGCTGCGATGATGATGTCGTTTGCCGCCGCGCCAGCATCTCCTGGGCCACACTCACCCCGAGATCGTGGGCAACGATGTGCAGTTGTCGCACGTCGAACCGATCCAGCAGTGCATCCAGCAGGTCTGCATAGTTTTCGATACCGTACGCATGGTCCGCGGGCTTGTCGGAAAACCCCATGCCCAGCAGGTCAGGCGCGATGAGGCGGTGGCTTGTGGCAAGCGGTTCCCAGAGCAGGTGCCAGTCGTACGAGCTGGTAGGGTAGCCATGGATCAGCAGTACCACGCTGCCCTGATGTCCTGCCTGCGCAACGAACAGGCGATGCCTGCCCAGCGCGACCGTGCTGCCTTGCGCTTGCCAGCGCCGCAGGCGGGGTGTCAGGCCGTCCATGTGGCGCGTGCCAGCAGCCCTGAGGCCGTGAGCTGGGCGAGCAGCGTGACGGCATGTGCCGCCTGCCGCCACGGCAGCCGGCGGGTGAATGCGCCCGCGCAGTACAGCAGCCGCGCCAGCAAAAACACCGCACACACCGCAGCCAGCGCCGAAAACGGCGCGTCTGGAAGCTGGGCATGGGCCAGCAAAAGCAGGCCAAACAGCGATCCCTGTTCGAGCGTGTTGCCGTGCGTACGAATGGCTGTAGCCAGCTCCTTGTGGCCTCCGTCGCCCCAGGTTTGTCGATAACGCAGGCGCAGGCGTGACACATGCAGAGACAGTGCGGTCAGCAGCAGCGCCAGTGTGACCAGGGTGGTGGCTGCCAAATGGAGCGTTGACATGGATAAATGGAGTGCCAGTAGAGAAGCGGCAAGCTTAGAAAACCCCGGCCCCCGCGCCAATAGCACCAAAGGGCAGGTGTGTGCATGCGCGACACAGTGCCTTGCCTGGGTGGGCGGCGGTGTCGCACTCTCACCCGGCCTGGGCAGGTCAGCCGGGCTGCTGGCTTTGCACAAAGGCGCGGAGCTTCATTGGCGCCACCGGCTTCGGTAACAAGGGCAGACCAGCCGCTGCGGCACGCTGCCGCACATCGGGCTGATGGGCATCGGCAGTGACCAGCAACGCCGGGGCCGCGTGGCCCAAGGCATGGCGAATGCGGGCAATGGCAGCAATGCCGTCGTCGCCCCCCGGCAGGCGCATGTCTACGACCAGAGCGTCGATCGATGCCGCAGGCGAATCTGCATGGGTCAGCAGCGCCAGCGCGGTGGTCAGATCGCCGGCTTCGACCACGTCGCAGCCCCACGCTGCGAGCAGCCCGCACAGGGCCCTGCGTGAATCGGCATCATCTTCCAGCACGAGAATGCGCCCGCCCCTAAGGGGTCTGCGTGCGGGGCTTTCTGCGGCATGTTCTTGCGGCAAGGTGGCTTGGGCCGGGTCTGCCATTGGCACACACAGGCTGAAGGAGCTGCCCTGGCCGAGGGTGGACCGCACCGACAGGTCGAGCTCCAGCAGGTCGCTCAGCCGCTTGGCAGTGGCCAGCCCCAGGCCCAGCCCCTGGCTGCGGTTGCGCTGCGGGTTGTCGATCTGGTAGTACTCATCAAAGATGCGGGGCAGCTCGGCCGCATCCATGCCCACCCCGGAATCGTGCACGCCCAGTCGCAAGGTCCCGTTCTCGTGTGCTGCATCCATCCGCACGAACCCAGCAGGTGTATAGCGGATGGCGTTAGACACCAGGTTCGCCAATACGCGTGCCAGCAGGGCGCGGTCGCCCCACACGATCGCCGGGGTGCTGGCCACCTGCAGGTCTAGCCCGCGCTCCTGTGCCACCGCTGCAAAGTTGCCAGTCAATTCATCGAACAAGCTCTGCAACGCGAAGGCCGAAGGACGGGGCGTGAGGGTGCGTGCATCCAGGCGCGAAAGTTCCAACAGGCCCTCCACCAGCGTCGACATGCTGCCGACACATTCGGCGATGGCGCCCGACAGCTCCTGCACCTTCTCGGGGTTGGATGCTGCAGGAGCGTGGCGCAGGGTATGGGTGAGCAGGCCCATGGCATTGAGGGGCTGGTGCAGATCGTGGCTGACGGTGGCCAGAAAGCGCGCTTTGGAGGCGTGAGCCGCCTCTGCGTCGGCCTGTGCCAGGCGCCTGGCCTCGTTTTCTTGCTGCAAGGCATGAATGAGGGCCAGCTTTTCCTGGCGCTGCGCTCTGGCCTGTGCAATCGCGTGGGCCTGGGCCTTGCCGCTGTGCCACACGTACAAGGCCATCAGGATCGATGCCAGCGCCAGCGCGTAGTGCAGCGGCTGCCCCACCAGCACATCGCGCACGGCCAGCGGGCCGAACACACCGGCGACATACGCTGCCAGCGCAGGCGGGTGGTGTGCCAGATGAGCAATGCTGCCCAGCACCACGGCCGCCAGGCCAATGTGCAGGGCCATTTCGGCCACCACGTTGTGAGGGGCTAGCAGCACCCAGCTGCCAGCCCCCCAGGCCAGAGCCTGCGCCAGTGCGCTGGCCACGACCCAGCGAGCCCAGAATGCATGGCGCTCTGGCTGCACAGCCCCCGCTCGGCCATACGCCAGCGCAAGGCCAATGCGCAGACCCCGCACGGCCGCAAAGGCGGCAAGCCAGAGGGCGATGGGCGCTGCGGGCACATCGCGCCAGAACAGCACGCTCAAAAAAAACGCCTCCACCACGCCCACCAGTGCGGCCATGTGCGCGCCACGGTACAGCGTATCCAAGCCCTGAGCGTCCAGGGCGTCCAGGGCCGCCGGGGTGCGCTCGGGCTGTGTCATTGCGGCAGCAGCCCCTGTTGGCGGGCCACCATGACCAGGTGTGTGCGGTTGCGTGCTTGCAGGTTGACGAGCAACGCGGTGACATGCAGCTTGACAGTGCGCTCGGCGATGCGCAGCTCTTGTGCAATACGCTTGTTAGGGTGCCCCAGGGCCAGCAGTGTCAACACCTCGCGCTGCCGCGCAGTGGGCGGGCAAGGGCTGGCTTCCTGCGTGGCGCTGGCGTGCACTGCCGAGAGGCCATCAAACACCACGCCGCCTTGCGCGATGCACTGCAGGGCCGTCGCCAGTGCAGGCACCGACCGGGATTTTCCGAGGAAGCCGCTGGCACCAGCGGCCCGGGCTGCGGTAGCCAGCGCCGGGTCCTCGTCGCCCGAGATCACCACACGGGCGACGAGGGGATACTGCTCCGCAAACAGCCGCAGGCCTTGGATGCCCGTATCGGCACCCAGGCGCTGGTCTAGCAGCACCAGGTCCAGATCCTGCTCGCCCGCTGCGGCTTGCAGCCCTGCATTGAGCGTGGGCGCCGTCAACAGCAGCGCGTCTGGCAGCACGTGAGCGAGCGCGTGCGCGAATCCCACGCAGAACAGGGGATGGTCGTCCACCAGCAGGAGTTTCATGGAGCCGATTGTGGGGTGCGCGACGGATTCACCGCGTTGGGCCTGCGCTGCAGGGGGTGAAGGTGGCCGAATTGCGAAGTCTCATTTCGCCGGGAGCTAACGGCACACGCGACTTTGACCTGTGCAGTCCTGTCGTCTTTCGCGTTCAGCGCCAGTCGGCGGGCAAGTTGAACATCAGCGTGCGAGGCTCAGGATATTCGTCGTAGGGCACCTCTGCCAGCAGGGGGGCACCCAGCCGGGCGCTCAGGAATGCAACATGCTCGTCCGGCGCTAGCAGGTCCGCGTCGATGTGATTGGCCACCCAGCCTGCCAGCCGCAATCCACGCGCACGCACTGCCTCGGCTGTGAGTAAAGCGTGATTCAGGCAGCCCGGCCGCAGTCCGACGACCAGCACAACGGGCAGGGCCAGCAACTGTGCCAGGTCAGCATCGGTGAGTGTGTGTGTCAGCGGCGTGTGAAAGCCACCCGCACCGTCTACCACGACAGCATCCACCTGGGCGGCCAGTGCCTGATAGCTTTGGGCAATGGCCTGGATGTCGATCTGCACCCCCGCCCGGCCTGCGCCAATATGGGGAGGGAGCGGGTCCATCAGCAGCACCGGGTTGTCCAGTGCGGGTGCTACGGCCACGGTGGAGGCGGCGCGCAATGCAATGACATCCTCGCTGGCCCAGTCCTCGCCCCAGGGCACCACACCCGCTGCAACCGGCTTCATCCCGACGACGCGTGGGTGGTGTACTGCCAGCGCATGCAGCAGCCCGGCGCAAACCAGCGTCTTGCCGACGCGCGAGTCGGTGCCAGTCACAAAACATCCAATCATCAGACTTCCTTGTGCGGGGTGTTGGGTAGCCTGCCAGTGGCCTATCTGCAAAGCGCCTGCCGAGGGTGCCGGGTCAACGCACCAGCGACCCCATGACGAGCACCACCTTGGTTTGGCGAGGTGCGGCTTTTGGTATCAAGGGGGTGAGGGCCTCGGTGTGGCCGGTGGTACATCAAGGCCGCGGGAAGTCCAGCACGCAGCTGTCGCCCAGCGCCTCGCGCCACACGCGCACGCGGCTCACGCTGGCGCGCAGGTCGGCTGGCAGCGCCTGGGCGATGAAGACGCACAGGTTTTCCAGCGTGGGCGTGCCAAGGCCGGGCACTTCGTCGAGCATGTGGTGGTCGAGTTGCTCGCGCACGCTCTCCAGGCCGCGGCGCAGCAGGCCCAAGTCCTGCACCATGCCGGTGGCAGGGTCGAGCGGGCCGGTGAGCGAGACCTCGGCGTGGTAGGTGTGCCCGTGCACGCGGCGGCTGCCTTCGGCCTCGATCTGGCGGCGCAGGGTGTGGGCGGCGTCAAAGAAGAAGCGCTGGGAGATGGTGAACAACATACGATGATCAAGACGGGGTTAGAGAGGCTAACAAAACTCAGCGAAGCGGCCCTGGCTAGGCGTTCCGCCGCAGGCAGTACAAGTCGTACGACAAGGCGGGACAACGACGCCAGGGGAGTTTTGTGGGCCTCTCTCAGCGGATGCCGGTGAGCTTGTGGGTCTGCAGGCTTAATCGCCAGGCAGGCCGGGCCATGCAGGCGCTGATGCACGCGGCGATGTTCTGGCGCTGCAGCAGGCCGTCCATGGGCTGCAGAAAGCGGTGGGTGAACTGCGTGGTCTGCTCCAGCGCCTGCAGATCAAAGCCGGGCTGGGGCCACACCAGTTTCAGCTCTTGCCCGCTGCGCTGTACCCAGGGCGCACCCGCCTTGGGGCTGATGCACAGCCAGTCGATACCCTCGGGCGCTGCAATGGTGCCATTGCTCTCCACGGCAATGCGGAACTGCTGCGCGTGCAGGGCGTCCACCAGCGCCGCATCCACCTGCAGCAGGGGCTCGCCGCCCGTCAGCACCACGAGGCGGTGACCTGCGCCTGCGGGCCATTGCGCGGCGATCAGCGCTGCCAGATCGGCCGCCGTCTCGAACTTGCCGCCCAGCGTGCCATCGGTGCCCACAAAGTCGGTGTCGCAAAACTGGCAGACGGCCTGCGCGCGGTCTTGTTCGCGGCCGGTCCAGAGGTTGCAGCCGGCAAAGCGGCAGAACACGGCAGGCGTGCCCGCCTGTCCGCCTTCGCCTTGCAGGGTGTAGAAGATTTCCTTGACGCTGTAGGTCATCGGGGCACCGGTGGAACCAGGATCGTAGGAGCCGCAGGAGCGGCCACTTCGGGGTAGTCGCGGCTGTAGTGCAGGCCCCGGCTTTCGCGGCGCAGCTGGGCGCTTTTCACGATCAGGTCGGCCACCTGCACCAGGTTGCGCAGCTCCAGCAAATCCCGCGTGACATGGAAGTGCGCGTAGAACTCCTGGATCTCGCCCTGCAGCATCGCAATGCGGTGCGCGGCGCGCTCCAGCCGCTTGTTGGTGCGCACGATGCCCACGTAGTCCCACATGAAGCGGCGCAGCTCGTCCCAGTTGTGCGAGATGACCACGGACTCGTCGGCGTCCTGCACGCGGCTCGCGTCCCAGGCGGGTACGGCAGGTGCATCTGCCGCGGGTGCGGCGGCAATGGCCTGGGCGGCAGCCCGCGCAAACACCATGCATTCGAGCAGCGAGTTGCTGGCCAGCCGGTTGGCGCCGTGCAGGCCCGTGCAGGCGACTTCGCCCACGGCATAGAGGCCCGGCAGGTCGGTGCGGCCCGCCAGGTCGGTCAGCACGCCGCCGCAGGTGAAGTGGGCGGTGGGCACCACGGGGATCGGCTCTTTGGTGATGTCGATGCCGAGCGATGCGCAGTGCGCCAGGATGTTCGGAAAGTGCTCCTGCAGGAACGCGGGGCTCTGGTGCGAGATGTCGAGGTGCACGCAGTCGAGGCCGTGCTTTTTCATCTCGAAGTCGATGGCGCGGGCCACCACGTCGCGCGGGGCCAGTTCGGCGCGCGGGTCGTGGTCGAGCATGAAGCGCGTGCCGCCGGCGGAGGGCGGCAACTTGAGCTGCCCGCCCTCGCCGCGCACGGCTTCGCTAATGAGAAAAGACTTTTCGTGCGGGTGGTACAGGCCCGTGGGGTGGAACTGGATGAACTCCATGTTGGCCACGCGGCAGCCCGCGCGCCATGCGGCGGCAATGCCGTCGCCGGTGGCGGTGTCGGGGTTGGTGGTGTACAGATACACCTTGCCCGCGCCGCCCGTGGCCAGAATGGTTTGCGGTGCACGGAAGGTGACCACCTCGTCGGTGTCGCTGTCGAGCGCATACAGGCCCAGGCAGCGGTGGCCCGGCAGGCCCAGCTTGCGCGTGGTGATCAGGTCCACCAGCGTGTGTTGCTCGAACAGCGTGATGCCGGGTGTGGCGCGCACCACGTCGATCAGCGTGCGCTGTACGGCGGCGCCGGTGGCGTCGGTCACGTGGGCGATGCGGCGCGCGCTGTGGCCGCCTTCGCGCGTCAGGTGCAGCTGGTCGCCCTCGAGCGTGAAGGGCACGCCCAGCTGGCGCAGCCAGGCGATGGATGCCGGGGCGTTTTCGACCACGAAGCGCGTGGTGGCCAGGTCGCACAGGCCCGCGCCTGCGACCAGCGTGTCTTCGATGTGCGCGGCAAAGCTGTCGTCATCGGCCAGCACGGCAGCAATGCCGCCCTGGGCCCAGCCGCTGGAGCCATCCTTGAGCGTGCGCTTGGTGATGACCGCCACACGGTGCGTGGGCGCCAGGTGCAGGGCGGCCGAAAGGCCTGCGAGGCCGCTGCCTACGATGAGAACGTCGAAGTCGTGGGATGCCATGGCTTGCGTGGGAGGAAAGGGTTACGCCGTGGCCACCGGCCAGGGCGATGGGCAACGGGTGGGCGCTAGGCGGGCGTGTAGGCCAGGCGCACGTAGATGGGCGCAAACGCTTCGGCCTGCGTGATCTCGATCAGCGTCTCCTTGGCCAGCTCCAGCAGTGCGATGAAGGTGACCACCAGCACGGTGCTGCCGTCTTCGGGGTGGAACAGTTCTTCAAACTCCACAAAGCGGCGGCCCTGCAGCGTCTTGAGCACCATGCTCATGTATTCACGCACCGAGAGTTCTTCGCGCGTGATCTTGTGGTGCTGCACCAGCTTGGCGCGCTTCAAGATGTCGCGCCAGGCGTCCTGCAGCTCCACCACGTGTACGTCCGGAAACCGCGGCTGCAGGCTCTGCTCGATGTAGACCTGTGCCTTCAAAAAATCGCGCCCGTACTGCGGCATGTGCGACAGGCGCATGGCGGCCATCTTCATCTGCTCGTATTCGAGCAGGCGGCGCACCAGCTCGGCGCGCGGGTCTTCGGGTTCGTCGGCGCCTTCCTGCTTCTTGGGCGGCAGCAGCATGCGCGACTTGATCTCGATCAGCATCGCCGCCATGAGCAGGTACTCAGCCGCCAGCTCCAGGTTGCGGCTGCGGATCTCGTCCACGTACGCCAGATACTGCTTGGTCACCCCCACCATCGGGATGTCGAGGATGTTGAAGTTCTGCTTCCGGATCAGGTAAAGCAGCAAATCGAGCGGGCCTTCGAAGGCCTCAAGGAAGACCTCCAGCGCATCGGGCGGGATGTACAGGTCCTGTGGCAGCGCAAACAGGGGCTCCCCATACAGGCGCGCCAGAGCCACCTGGTCCACCGCGAGCGGCATGCCGTCGGGGCCCAGTGCGTGCGCGCCGGGCAAACCGGAAGCCTCGGCTTCGCTCGCAGTGGTCATGGGTATTTGCTATTTAAATGATAGCTAAAGGTGCAATCAGAACAAGCACCTGGGGCCGGTTTGGCTGCAAAAGCTCCCATTGCGGGCAGCTGTCGGTGTGTCAGTCAAACCTGGGGACGGAGCGTGCGCGTTCAGTCGCCACTGGTCTGGTACACGTAGGGCTTTTGTGGCACGCGGGCTTCGCTGTACTCGCCCCAGACCTTGCGGTCCACCGCCTTGTCCCACAGGAGGGAGCGGCCCAGCTGCTGCTGCTTTTCAAGCTCGGGCTTGCTCACCTTCAGTGCATTGATGAACTGCGTGGTGTCGGACTGGTAGTCGGGGCGGCGAAAAATGGACATGGACTGGTAACCTCTCTGGGCTGGATTTTACCGGGACTCCACCATGCATCTGCCTTTTCGCCCCGCGGCCATCGCGACCGCCCTTGTTTCATTGCTGCTGGTGGCCGCCTGCGATCCCCAGCGCATCAGCGAACTCAAGGAAGGCGTGTCGACCGAAGCCGACGTGCGCGACCGCTTTGGCGTGCCCGACAACGTGTGGAACGAGCCCGGCGGCGCCCGCACGCTGGAGTACAACCGCCAGCCCGCAGGCCAGGTCAACTACATGATCACTGTGGGCCCCGATGGCCGCATGACGGCGCTGCGCCAGGTGCTGACGCCCGAGAACTTTGCCCGCGTGACGCCCGGCATGGGCATGGACGAGGTGCGCCGCCTGCTGGGCAAGCCGGCCAAGGTCACGCCCTACACGCTGAAGAACGAAACCCATGCAGACTGGCGCTACCAGGAGCCGCCCAACCAGCCGCGCGTGTTCACGGCGGTGTACGGGCCTGACCAGCGCGTGCTGCGCACGCAAAGCGGCGTGGATCAGGACGCGCCGGAGTTCAAGGGCGGGCGTTGACACGCCGCTCAGGAAAGCCAGGGCAAACGGCTGGCGCGCAGCTTGCTTGGTGTACGTGCTGTCTGATCACCGCCTGCTGGCGCACGGGTGCCGCCTGCGCTCCTGCCTGACCTTCTTACCCCGCTCCCCGTACCGGGGGGCTGACTCTTGATTCCATGGAACCTGCCGCTTCGCCCCCCACATCCCTGCGCCACGGCGCGTTTGAAGACGCGCAGGCGCTGTTTGCCGGCACGCTGTTCGTGGCCATGGCGCTGATGCTGTTCAACCAGGCCGGGCTGCTGGTGGGCGGCACGGCGGGCGTGGCGTTCTTGCTGCACTACGTCACCGGCGTCTCGTTCGGCAAGCTGTTCTTTGTGGTGAACCTGCCGTTCTACTGGTTCGCCTGGACGCGCATGGGGCGCGAATTCACCATCAAGACGTTTGTGTGCGTGGGCCTCTTGTCACTGCTGACCGAGCTGTTCCCGCATGTGATGCATGTGGACTACCTGAACCCGCTGTTCGCATCGCTGCTGGGCGGGCTGCTGCTGGGCACGGGCTGCCTTTTCCTGGCGCGCCACCGCTCCAGCCTGGGCGGCGCCACCGTGGTGTCGCTGTACCTGCAAAGCCGCTACGGCATGCGGGCTGGCAAGGTGCAGATGATGATCGACGGCACCGTGGTGCTGATGGCGCTGTTCGTGGTGCCGCCCGAGCGCGTGGCGTACTCGGTGCTGGCCGTGCTGGTGATGAGCGGATTCTTGTGGATCAGCCACCGGCCGGGGCGGTACGTCGGGCATTGACGCACCTGGCACCCTGCAGCCTTTGCAGGCCTGATGCTACGGCGCTTGGCGCGGCGCCTGACTGCCGGTGTCGTGCACCGATTCGCGGATGACGATGCCGCTTGCGTCCGGCTTGTCATTGCCGCCCAGTGCGTCGGCTGCCATGCCGATGCCCTTGCCCGCCACCTTGACCGTGCCCACAGCCGCGCTGGCCGCCAGGCCGACGGCCGAGGCCGTCACGCTGACGGCGGTGCCCGTGACCGCGATCACGGTGCAGCCCGGCAGCACAGCGAGGGCGGCGAAGGCCGCGCACCCTGCCACTGCAAGGCGCAACGTAACTTGCCGTGGGGCGCTTGTGTGCGCGCCTGCGGGCCGTGCGGCGGGGGTGGCCTGCAAGCTCAGCGCACCCGCATGCCGGGCGTCGCACCGGGCCAGGGGTTCAGCACGTAGATGCCCGGGTTGGCTTTCTCGTCGCCATGGCTGGCGGCCAGCACCATGCCTTCGCTCACGCCAAACTTCATCTTGCGTGGGGCCAGGTTGGCGACCATCACGGTGTGCTTGCCCACCAGGTCTTCCGGCTTGTAGGCGCTGGCGATGCCTGAAAAGACATTGCGCGTGCGGCCTTCGCCCACGTCCAGCGTCAGGCGCAGCAGCTTGGTGGAGCCTTCGACCGGCTCGCAGTTCACGATCAGCGCAATGCGCAGGTCGATCTTGGTGAAGTCGTCGATGGTGATGGTGGGGGCGAGGTCTTCGCCACCGGGGTGGGAGTCTGCTGCTACGCTTTCTGTAGCTGCTGGCGCTTGTTCTGGCTGCGCTGGGGCCTCAAACAATGCTTCGAGCTGCTCGGGGGTTACGCGCTGCATCAGGTGCTGGTACGGCGCAATTGCCTGCACATCGCCGGCCACGTCCCAGCGCTGCATGTCCACCCCCACAAAGCCTTGCACGGCCCGGGCCAGGCCCGGCAGCACGGGCGACAGGTAGCGCGTGAGCGCCGCAAAGGTGTTGAGCAGCACCGAGCAGACCTGGTGCAGGGCCTCGTTGTTGGCCGCATCCTTGGCCAGGTCCCAGGGCTTGTTCTGGTCCACATAGGCGTTGACCTTGTCGGCCAGCAGCATGATCTCGCGCGTGGCCTTGCTGTACTCGCGCGTCTCGTACATCTGCGCGATGGCGCTGCTGGCACCCCGCACTTCAGCCAGCAGGGCCGTGCCCGTGGTGCCAAAGTTGCTGGTCAGCTTGCCGTCAAACCGCTTGGTCAAAAAGCCCGCCGCGCGGCTGGCAATGTTCACGTACTTGCCGATCAGGTCGCTGTTCACACGCAGCATGAAGTCTTCGGCGTTGAAGTCGATGTCTTCGTTGCGTGCCGACAGCTTGGCCGCGAGGTAGTAGCGCAGCCACTCTGCGTTCATGCCCAGGCTCAGGTACTTGAGCGGGTCCAGGCCGGTGCCGCGGCTCTTGCTCATCTTCTCGCCGTTGTTCACGGTGAGAAAGCCGTGTACGAACACATTGTTGGGTGTCTTGCGGCCGGAAAAGTGCAGCATGGCAGGCCAGAACAGCGTGTGGAAGGTGACGATGTCCTTGCCGATGAAGTGGTACTGCTCCAGAGCCGGGTTGGCCATGTAGGCGTCGTAGCTCTCGCCGCGCTTTTCCAGCAGGTTTTTCAGCGATGCGAGGTAGCCCACCGGCGCATCAAGCCACACGTAGAAGTACTTGCCCGGCGCATCCGGAATCTCGATGCCGAAGTAGGGCGCGTCGCGGCTGATGTCCCAGTCGCCCAGGCCTTCGCTGGTGGTGCCGTCGGGGTTGGTGCGGACGGTGAACCATTCCTTGATCTTGTTGGCCACCTCGGGCTGCAGCTTGCCGTCCTGCGTCCAGTTCTCCAGAAATTCGACGCAGCGTGGGTCCGAGAGCTTGAAGAAGAAGTGCTCTGAATGCTTCAACTCCGGCTTGGCACCCGACAGGGCCGAGAACGGGTTGATGAGGTCAGTGGGCGCATAGACGGAGCCGCACACCTCGCAGTTGTCGCCGTACTGGTCCTTGGCGTGGCATTTGGGGCATTCGCCCTTGATGTAGCGGTCGGGCAGGAACATGTTCTTCTCGGGGTCGAAGAACTGCTCTATGGTGCGCACCTCGATCAGGCTGCCATCGGCACGGTCGCGCAGGTCGCGGTAGATCTGGCGGGCCAGCTCGTGGTTTTCGGGCGCGTCGGTGCTGTGCCAGTTGTCAAAGCTGATGTGAAAGCCGTCCAGGTACTGCTTGCGGCCAGCGGCGATGTCGGCCACGAACTGCTGGGGCGTCTTGCCGGCCTTTTCGGCGGCAATCATGATGGGCGCGCCGTGGGTGTCGTCGGCTCCACAGAAGTTGACGGCGTTGCCCTGCATCCGCTGGTAACGCACCCAGATGTCGGCCTGGATGTATTCCATGATGTGGCCGATGTGGAAGTTGCCGTTGGCGTACGGCAGGGCGGTGGTCACGAAGAGTTTGCGGGCGGATGACGACATGGGGTGAGGCTTTCTCAGGCGGAACCCGCGATTTTAGGGCTTTGGCGTCTGCTGCCTCCGCTGCCTTGCGGTGCAGGGCGGGCCTTGCCCGTGCGTTTTGATTCGGCGGCCATCGGAGGCTTGCCGCGGCTTCCGCCACGGGCAACAATCCCGCCCGGTACTACAGAAGAGGGATGCAGCCATGGGAACAGCGCGGTGGAAGAAAACCGGATGGGGTGCGGCGGGCCTCACGCTGGCGCTTGTCGCGTATCTGTTGGCGTGGCCCGTGCCTGTCCAGCCGGTGGCATGGAGTGCCCCGGCCGCGCCGGGATACCAGGGTGTCCATGCACCCAACCAGCGCCTGACAGGACTGCAGATGATCGACCTGCGGGGCGAAGAGGGACCGGAGCACATCGCCTTCGGCAGGGATGGCAAGCTCTACACCACCGTCCTGAGCGGAAACATCCTGCGCATGAACCCCGACGGCTCGGGCCAGGAAGTGTTTGCCAATACCGGGGGGCGTGTGCTGGGTTTCGACTTCGACGCAGCTGGCAACCTGATTGGAGCCGATGCGGTCCGCGGCCTGCTGTCCATTGCGCCCGATGGCAAGGTCACGGTGCTTGCCGACAAGGTGGCGGGAGATCCCATCCGCTACGCCGATGCCGTGGTGGTGGCCCAAAACGGAAAGATGTACCTCAGCGATGCTTCCACACGGTTTGCGCCCCAGGCCTGGGGGGGTACGTTCGAGGCCAGCGTGCTGGACATTCTGGAGCAGTCCAGTACTGGCCGGGTGATCGAATACGACCCGGCCGCGCGTACCGCGCGCGTGGTGGCGCGCGGCATCAGCTTTGCCAACGGCGTGGCGCTGAGCCAGGACGAAAAGCACCTTTATGTCAACGAAACCGGCAAGTACCGCGTGTGGAAGATCGCGGTGGATGCCCACGACCTGGACATTGCCCAGCCCAGTCCGCTGGCCAATGTGCTGCTCGACAACCTGCCTGGCTACCCCGACAACCTCATGCGGGGGCAGGGCGGCAAGGTATGGCTGGGATTTGCCAAGCCGCGCAGCGCGGCCATCGACAACATGGACAGCATGCCCTGGCTGCGTAGCCTCACGCTGCGTCTGCCCCGTGCGCTGTGGCCCATTCCGCAGCCGTACGGCCACGTGATTGCCTTTACCGACGATGGCAAGGTGGTGGCCGACCTGCAGGATCCGAGCGGCGCCTACCCCGAGACCACCGCGGTCACCGAGACAAGCGACCGGCTGTATGTGCAGAGCCTCCATGCGCGCGGCCTCGGCTGGCTGCCCCGGCCACGGCCCTAGGGAGTCTCTGTACAACTGCCTGCGGTCTGTGCTGACACGGTCTGGTGGCAGTCCGCTGCGTTGCTCTTCCTGCCAATAGCGTGGCTGAAGGCTGGAAAAAACCGCCTTGCGGCCTGTACCGATCGGCGCCAGCGCATTGTCGCGAGGGTCATGCAGGGCCCCCCGCCTGTTGGCCCGGTGCACGCCGACCACGCTGACCCGGGTGGCGCGCTGCCGGCCGTTCAACACGGGTGCGCCGGATGGTGCCGCGGCACGGCGTCGGGCGCGTCGTACCCCCCGTTTCAGCCCTTGGATCTGTGGTGCCGGACCTGTACGGCAGTGCCTGTGTCGGTCCAGCCGAAGAATTTGCACACCTCCCCCCGCATGGCCAGCGTATCCGCCCGCCCCAGAGCCATCAGCTCTTGCGTGTAGTTGGCTTCAAAAAGCAGATAGCTGGCCAGCGCTGCCCCGCGCACGTCGGCCATGTTGGAGGTTACGCCCAAAGCGCCCAGCATGGCGCGCACCGCCGGGGGCAGGTCGCCCACATGGCGCGCGGCCACGGCGTCCAGCCGCTGCGAGGGGGCGATGACCAGCAGCTCGATGGGCCGCAGCGCGCTGTGCAGGCGCCTTTCTTCGGGGATGAGCGACAGCGTCTGGTTGATGCGCTGCACGCGCTCCACATCGACCGCCAGCGCGTCAAGGAAGATGTTGGACAGCGCGTGGCCTGCAATTTGCGCCAGGGTGGGGTAGCTGGGTGTGGGGTTCGCGCTGGCGTCGCCTTTGGGCTCATGCATGCGGCCAGCGCCAATCACCAGGATGCGCTCGGCCCCCAGGTGGATGGCCGGGGCGATGGGTGCGGACTGGCGCATGGAGCCATCGCCGAAATACTGGGTCTGTCCGTCCAGCTCGATGCACTTGGCCGGGAAGACGAAGGGGATGGCCGACGATGCCAGCAGGTGCTCGTGCGTGATCCGGTCGCTGGCGGCCTTGCGCTGCGAGCGTACCCAGGGCTGCACGGGCGAGGCCGCTTCAAAGAAGGTGACGTGCTCGCCCGAGCTGTAGCTCGACGCCGTGACCGCTAGCGCCGTGAGGTGGCCCTTGCGAATGAGCCGCGGCAGGCGCACCAGTGGCACCATCTTGACGAGCAGCTTTTCCAGTGGCGCGTTGTCGAGCAGCGAGCGCGGCCGCATGCGGCGCCACCGGGCCAGCACCCAGCCCAGCGACAGCAGCGTGAGCCAGCGCGCGCCGCTGCGCATCACGCTGATCGAGTCGGCCCCGTACACCTGGTTGGCATGAAAGTGGCGCCACACCCGGGCGATGCGGCGCACGGCCCGGTCAAAGTTGTCGGCCCCGCAGGCCAGCGCCGCCGCGTTGATGGCGCCTGCCGACGTACCGGTGATGATGGGAAACGGGTTGGGCTCGTGCCCCGCGCCGCAGGCCTGGCGCAAGTCGGCAATGGCTTCGAGCACGCCCACCTGGTAGGCAGCACGCGCGCCGCCGCCGGTCAGCAGCAGGCCGGTGGCCGGCATAGGCGCCCCCGGTGCGGGCGACGCGGTGTTGGCAGGCGCAGTGCTGGTGTGCGGGCGTTGTGGCATGGAGGGCAGGGTGGCAGGGGATCTGCCGTCGCGCTCCGAGTTTGGCGGGCACCGCACCCGCGCCTCATCTGGGAAAACCCGCATGTGGCTTGCACGCCTCTGCCTGAAGCGACGCAGCCAGCCGCGCCGGTCGGGCTACTTGCGCAGCAGCAGCGCCGCCACGGCATCGCCCTGCAGGACGGTAATGCCGTGGTCGCGGGCGAAAATGCGGGCGTTGTCGCTGAGCTGGCCATGGCTGGCCAGGTAGATTCCGGCCGACGCACCCTGCTCCTGCATGGCGGCGTGCAGCTCGCGCAGCGGTTCGACCCCGTGGGTGGCGGCCTTCCAGCGGCGGGCGCTGACCAGTGTGATCGTGCTGCCCAGCTTGAGCACCAGGTCGGCCGGCCCTGGCTTGGCGCCTGCAGGGCGCTCCACCGTGCAGCCCGCGCGTGTCCAGGAGGTGGCCAGCGCGTCTGAAAACGTGCGCCAGGGCATGCTGGCAATGGCATCCATCATCTCGGCCACGCGGGCGGGGTTGGGTGCCTGCAGCTGGCGCCAGGCCGCCACGCAGCCCACCACGAAGATCGGGAAACCCGCCAGCGCGCCGACCACAAAGTATTCGGCCGGCAGCAGCGCCCGGGCCGCCAGCACGATGATCCCCACCACCACGAAGCTGATCCACCACGGCGAGCGCAGCAACATCGCAAACAGGGATTTTTCGGCCATCTTGAATTTCACGGGGGTCCTTCTCTTTCTCGTCGGTTGTCGGGCGGCAGGGGCTGCGGCGTGCGCATTGTCCTTCAGCGGCAGGGGCCGTACGCTTGGGAATAGACTACATCCCCCTTCTGGAGTTAATTGAATGGCAGTCACCGAGCAGGGCCTTCTGGCCGCACTTTCCAGCGTTCTGGACCCGCACACGGCCAAGGATTTCGTCAGCACCCGCGCGCTGCGCAATGTGCAGATCAATGGCGGCGATGTCGCCTTTGACGTGGAACTGGGCTACCCCGCCAAGAGCATCGTGCCCGACCTGCGCCGCCACCTGGTGACCGCGGCCAAGGGTGTGCCCGGGGTCGAAAACGTTTCGGTCAACATCACGACCAAGGTGGTGGCCCATGCCGTGCAGCGCGGCGTGCAGCTGCTGCCCCAGGTCAAGAACATCATTGCCGTGGCCTCGGGCAAGGGTGGCGTGGGTAAGAGCACCACCGCCGCCAACCTGGCGCTGGCCCTGGCGGCCGAGGGCGCCAGCGTGGGCGTGCTCGACGCCGACATCTACGGCCCCAGCCAGCCCATGATGCTGGGCATCAACCGCCGCCCCGAAAGCGACGACGGCAAGACCATGGAGCCGCTGGAAAACTACGGCGTGCAGGTCATGTCCATCGGCTTCCTGGTGGACCAGGACGAAGCCATGATCTGGCGCGGCCCGATGGCCACGCAGGCGCTGGAGCAGCTCTTGCGCCAGACCAACTGGCGCGACCTGGACTACCTCATCATCGACATGCCGCCCGGCACGGGCGACATCCAGCTGACGCTTTCCCAGCGCGTGCCCATGACCGGCGCGGTCATCGTGACCACTCCGCAGGACATTGCCCTGCTCGATGCCAAGAAGGGCATCAAGATGTTCGAAAAGGTGGGCGTGCCCATCCTTGGCATCGTCGAGAACATGGCTGCGCACGTGTGCAGCAATTGCGGGCATGTGGAGCACATTTTTGGCGCCGATGGCGGCAAGAAGATGGCAGCCGAATACAACATGGATTACCTGGGCGCGCTGCCGCTCGACATGAGCATCCGCCTGCAGGCCGACAGCGGCAAGCCCACCGTGGTGGCCGACCCGGACGGCGACGTGGCCAAGATCTACAAGAAGGTGGCGCGTGATGTGGCGGTGAAGATCGCGCAGCAGGCCAAGGACTTCTCGAGCAAGTTCCCGACGATCTCGATCAGCAAGAACACCTGATCTCCCGGGTGCGCGTGGCTGGCCCATGAATCTGCTCGCCTCCCTGCGCTATCTGGTCGCGCTGCACGAGCACCGGCACTTTGGCCGCGCCGCGCAGGCCTGCCACATCACGCAGCCGGCGCTGTCGAACGCGCTGCGCGCGCTGGAAAAAGAGTTTGGCGTGGTGGTAGTGCGCCGCGGCCGCAGTTTTGAGGGCTTCACCCCCGAGGGCGAGCGCGTGCTGGCCACTGCCCAGCGCATGTTGCACGAGCACCAGGTGCTGCAGCAAGACCTGATGAGCGACGCCGCCCACCCGCGCGGGCCACTGCGCCTGGGGGCCGTGCCTACGGCCATGCCCATCCTGGCGCGGTTTGCGGCGCAGCTGCAGGCGCGGCACCCGGGCATCGTGCCGGTGGTGCTGTCGATGAGTTCGCAGGCGCTCGAGGCCGGGCTCGACAACATTTCGCTGGACCTGGCCCTGGGCTACACCGACCGCATGCCCGCACGCAGCGCGCAGCTGCAAGCCTGGCCGCAGTACATCGAGCATTACTTCTTGCTGCGCCGCGCGCCGCCAGCTGCCGATCCCAAGGCGCGCGGTTTGCAGATAGGCCCGCCCACCGACTGGGCCGACGCCGCCCGCCTGCCGCTGTGCCTGCTCACGCCCGAGATGCACAACCGCAGCCTGGTCGACGGCGCGTTTCGCAGCGCGGGCGCCAGCGTACAGCCGGCCATGGAAACCGATTCGGTCCTGACGCTGGCGCTGAGCGTGGTGGCGGGCGAGCTGTGCAGCGTGCTGCCCGGTGCG
Source organism: Acidovorax sp. BL-A-41-H1 (assembly GCF_051942715.1). NCBI lineage: Bacteria > Pseudomonadati > Pseudomonadota > Betaproteobacteria > Burkholderiales > Comamonadaceae > Acidovorax > Acidovorax sp. BL-A-41-H1. The sequence continues at coordinate 405,968 of NZ_JBPVJQ010000006.1, forward strand.
CTGGTGGATGCCGTGCGTGGTCACGACGGGCTGGAGGCCCTGCCGCTGACCGCCCCGGTGCTGACCACGCCCATCGGCTTCATGTCGCACCGGCAGGTGCAGCCCACGCGGGCACTGGATGCAGCGCTGGCCGTGGCGCAAGACGATGGCTGGCTGCAGCACGCCGCCGCGCACAGCGGGCTGCTGCAGCCGTGCTGACGCCCGGGCCGCGTGATCGCCCGAAAATTCATTCAAGAAACTGGCGGTGGCGAAGGGTTTGATTACTTTCAGTGATCGACCCATGTGCGCAATCAATTTGACGTGGACCGATGGCGGGCCGGACACTGCGGCGGCGCCTCGCCTGAATGCGGGCGCCCTGAACAGAACCGCCCGCCATGCACCTTGCCCCCGAAGCCCCCACCGTAGCCGCCATATCGGTCAACGACATGCGCGAGCGCATCCGCCGCAAAAGCCGCCTGAAGGGCCGCCAGCCCGAAGACGCTGCCATGGCCGACGTAGCGCAGCTGCTGGGCCCGCGCCCGGCCACCGGTTTCCGGCGCGACCTGCTCATCGAATACCTGCACCGCCTGAACGACCACTTTGGCGTGCTGCACGACCGGCACCTGGTGGCGCTCGCCAAGCAGATGAACCTACCGATGGCCGAGGTGTACGAGGTGGCCAGCTTCTATCACCACTTCGACATCGTGCGCGGCGAGGACGCCGTGGCCCCGCGCCTGGTGCTGCGGGTGTGCGACAGCCTGAGCTGCAGCCTGGCCGGCGCGCGCGAATTGCTGGAAGCGCTGCCTGCACGTTTGCAAGCAGCCGGGCAGGGCGATGTGCAAGTGCAGGCCGTGCCCTGCGTGGGCCGCTGCGAACAGGCACCCGTCGCCGTGGTGCACGAGTGCCCGGTGACTTACGCCACGGTCGATGCGGTGCTGGAAACAGTACGTTTGAAGACAAATCGGGCGCTGGCGCAACATCCATATGCACCTGTAGCTATCAATTTTGATATTGCAGCGCTCGCCGGGCAGAGCGTTCCCGCCCAACCGGAAGGCATCAGCCCCGCCTGCGTCGACCTCGCCTCCTACCGCGCGCACGGCGGCTACCAGACCGCTGCCGCTCTGGTCAACGGCGAGATGGATGCCGAAGCGGTGCTCGCCGCGATGGAAAACTCGGGCCTGCGTGGCCTGGGCGGGGCGGGCTTTCCGGCCGGGCGCAAATGGCGCATCGTGCGCGAGCAGCCCGCCCCGCGCCTCATGGCGGTCAACATCGACGAAGGCGAGCCCGGCACCTTCAAGGACCGCACCTACCTCGAACGCGACCCGCACCGTTTTCTGGAAGGCGTGCTCATCGCCGCCCAGGTGGTGGGCACCGAGGCCATCTATATCTACCTGCGCGACGAGTACCACGGCTGCCGCGCGCTGCTGCAGGCGGCGCTGGACGATTTGCGCGCCCAGCCGCCATGCCCGCTGCCGCACATCGAACTGCGGCGCGGTGCGGGCGCCTACATCTGCGGCGAAGAGTCGGCCATGATCGAAAGCATCGAGGGCAAGCGTGGCGAGCCCCGCATGCGCCCGCCCTACATTGCGCAGGTGGGCCTGTTTGGCCGCCCCACGCTGGAGCACAACTTCGAGACGCTGTACTGGGTGCGCGACATCGTGGAGCGCGGGCCCGCGTGGTTTGCCAGCTTTGGCCGCCACGGCCGCAAGGGGCTGCGGTCTTTCAGCGTGAGCGGCCGGGTGAAGCACCCCGGCGTCAAGCTCGCGCCTGCAGGCATCACGGTGCAGGAGCTGATCGACGAATACTGCGGCGGCATGCAGGACGGGCATCAGCTGTATGCCTACCTGCCCGGCGGGGCCTCGGGCGGCATCCTTCCCGCCAGCCTCAACCAGATTCCGCTCGACTTCGACACGCTGCAGCCCTACGGCTGCTTCATCGGTTCGGCCGCCGTCATCGTGCTCAGCCAGCACGACCGCGCCCGCGACGCGGCGCTGAACGTGATGCGCTTTTTTGAACACGAAAGCTGCGGCCAGTGCACACCCTGCCGCGTGGGCACGGCCAAGGCAGCCACGCTGATGGAGGCACCGCAGTGGGATGAAGAACTGCTGGACGACCTGGCGCAGGTGATGGCCGATGCGTCCATTTGCGGCCTGGGCCAGGCAGCGCCCAACCCCATCCGTTGCATCCACAAGTACTTTGCGCACGAGGTGGGCGAGGGCCCCTGGCCGGGTGACCTGCCCAGGCCGCGTAATGGCCCGCTGACCGAGCAACTGCCCAGGGGAGCCCAGCCATGAGCGCAGTGCAACCCACCTGCGGTGTGGCCTTTGAACTGGATGGCCAGCCCGTCACCGCCCACCCCGGCGAAACCATCCTCAAAGCCGCGCAGCGCCACGGCGTGGAGATTCCGCACCTGTGCTACAGCGAGGGCCTGCGCCCCGATGGCAACTGCCGCGCTTGCGTGGTCGAGATTGCGGGCGAACGCACGCTGGCCCCCAGCTGCTGCCGCGCGCCCACGGAGGGCATGAAGGTGCAGGCCGCCAGCCCGCGCGCCCGCAAGAGCCAGCAGATGGTGGTGGAAATGCTGCTGTCAGACATGCCGGACGTGGGCTACCGCTGGAACGATGCAGTGCCTGACGCTACTGAACTGATAGCTAAAGGTGCAAGTGATTCAAGCGCTACAGGCCTGTTTGACTCAAAAAACCCGAAAACAGTCGGCCAGCACGGCGAACTGAGCGAATGGGCCGACCGCCTGGGCGTGGCGGTGCGCCCGGCGCTGAAAGCCCTGCGCCGCGAGCAGCCCGTGCCAGACCTGAGCCACCCCGCGATGGCCGTCAATCTGGACGCCTGCATCCAGTGCAACCGCTGCGTGCGCGCCTGCCGTGAAGAACAGGTCAACGACGTCATCGGCTATGCGCTGCGCGGTGCCGACAGCAAGATCGTCTTCGACCTGGACGGCCCCATGGCCGAGAGCACCTGCGTGGCCTGCGGTGAATGCGTGCAGGCGTGCCCCACGGGCGCGCTCAGTCCCAAGACGCACATCGGCTCGCAAAAGGTGGACCGCAAGATCGATTCGGTCTGCCCGTTCTGCGGCGTGGGCTGCCTCATCACCTACAACGTGCGCGATGAAAAGATCATCAGCGTGGAGGGCCGCGACGGCCCGGCCAACCACGGCCGCCTGTGCGTGAAAGGGCGCTTTGGTTTTGACTACGCCCACCACCCCGACCGCCTCACGGTGCCGCTGATCCGCAAACCCGGTGTGCCCAAGGAGGTGCGGCCCTACGGTGCCGACTGGCGCGATACCTTCCGCGAAGCGACCTGGGACGAGGCGCTGGACATGGCTGCGGGCATGCTCAAACACCTGCGCGACACGCACGGCACCAAGGCGCTGGCGGGCTTTGGCTCGGCCAAGGGCAGCAACGAAGAGGCCTACCTGTTCCAGAAGCTGGTGCGTACCGGCTTTGGCAGCAACAACGTGGACCACTGCACGCGGCTGTGCCATGCGTCCAGCGTGGCGGCGCTGCTCGAAGGCGTGGGCTCGGGCGCGGTCAGCAACCCGGTGAACGACGTGGAACATGCCGAGCTGATCTTCGTGATCGGCTCCAACCCCACGGCCAACCACCCCGTGGCCGCCACGTGGATGAAGAACGCTGCCCAGCGCGGCGCGAGGATCGTTCTCGCAGACCCGCGCATCACCGACATGGGCCGCCACGCCTGGCGCACCCTGCAGTTCAAGGCCGACACCGACGTGGCCATGCTTAACGCGCTGATCCACACGGTGATCGACGAGGGCCTGGTAGATGAGGCCTTCATCCGCGACCGCGCCAACAACTTCGAGGCGCTCAAGGCCAACGTGATGGGCTGCAGCCCCGAGGCCATGGCCCCGGTGTGCGGCATCCCGGCCGAGACGCTGCGCGAGGTGGCGCGGGCGTTTGCCACCGCCAAGTCGTCGATGATCCTCTGGGGCATGGGCGTCAGCCAGCACATCCACGGCACCGACAACGCCCGCTGCCTGATTGCGCTGTGTGCCGTCACCGGCCAGATCGGCAAGCCGGGCTCTGGCCTGCACCCGCTGCGCGGCCAGAACAACGTGCAGGGTGCGAGCGACGCGGGCTTGATCCCGATGATGTTTCCCAACTACCAGCGCGTGGACAACGCGGGGGCACATGCATGGTTCGAAGACTTCTGGGGGGTCAAACTGGATGAAGCGCCGGGCTACACGGTGGTCGAAATCATGCACAAGGCGCTGGCGCCTGACAGCGACCCGCACAAGGTGCGCGGCATGTACATCATGGGCGAAAACCCCGCCATGAGCGACCCCGACCTGAACCACGCACGCCACGCATTGGCCAGCCTGCGGCATCTGGTGGTGCAAGACATCTTCCTGACCGAAACCGCCTGGCTTGCAGACGTGGTGCTGCCCGCCAGCGCCTGGCCCGAGAAGACCGGCACGGCGAGCAATACGGACCGCATGGTGCAGATGGGCCGCCGTGCGCTGAACCCGCCGGGCGATGCGCAGCCAGACCTGTGGATCATTCAGCAGATTGCCCGCCGCATGGGCCTGGACTGGAACTACGAAGGCGAAGAGTCCGGCGTGGCCGCTGTGTACGACGAGATGCGCCAGGCCATGCACGCCAGCATCGAGGGCATCACCTGGAGCCGGCTGGAGCGCGACTCCAGCGTGACCTATCCCTGCCTCACATCTGACGACCCTGGCCAGCCCATCGTTTTCACCGAAAAATTCCCCACGCCTACCGGCCGCCTGCAACTGGTGCCTGCCAGCGTGATCCCGGCGGCCGAAGAGCCTGATGCCGATTTCCCGCTGGTGCTCATCACCGGCCGCCAGCTGGAGCACTGGCACACAGGCAGCATGACGCGGCGCAGCACCGTGCTGGACGCGATCGAGCCCATGGCCACGGCTTCGCTGCACGGCGACGAATTGGCGAGGCTGGGAGTGCAACCCGGCGCGCTGGTAGGCATCCGCTCGCGACGCGGCATGGTGCAGGTGCGCGTGCGCCGCGACGACGGCACACCGCATGGCACCGTCTTCATGCCCTTTGCGTATGTAGAGGCGGCGGCCAATCTGCTGACCCATGCGGCGCTGGACCCGTTTGGCAAGATCCCGGAGTTCAAGTACTGCGCGGTGGCCGTGGAGGTGCTGCAAGAAGCGGCTTAGGAACCCTTTGCACGAATCAAGCGGTAAGGGTGCGCTGCGGATCGGGATCGGCTGGAAGGCGCAAAACGCAGCAGACCGCTTGAGTCCGCAGATGCACACGGCGCGCTCATTCGTGCAGAGGGTCCTTTAGGTGGCCCGGACTGGAGCCCTGAAACGCCTGACGCAGCCCTGACGCGCCGATGCTGCAGCGCAGCAACGGGGGCTTTCCGGGCATTGCATGCTGCGCACCCGCTGCCGGGGGTAAAGTCCTGCCCCATGACCGAGCGCCCCTACACCGATGTTGCCGTGATCATGCGCCGCGAGCGCCTGGACAACCGCTGGCAGCCCTGGCGCTGGTCGCTCGACAGCGTGGTGATCAACGAGCCTCTTTTTGGCACCGAACCCCGTGCGCTCATTACCGATACGGATGAACAGCGCTGGCTGTTTCCGGGCTTTCGCGTGGAGCTTTTCCGCGACGATGCCGAGGGCTACCACCTCAACCTCACCTCGCCCGCGCCTTGCTGGTTCGTGATGTGGCGCATGGACGAGGACGCGGGTGACGGCAGCGAGCCGCTGGCCCGGCCTGTGGCCGTGAGCCTGAGCTACCACGACGCGGGCCGCTGGCTGGATGCCCAGGACTCGGTAGATCAGGTGCCCGCGCCCGAGCCGGTGCTGGATGCCATGCGCGCCTTTGTGGCCGAGCACTACCAGCCAGAGCCCAAGCGCCGCAAGCGGCCCGAAAGTTTCAAGCCGCTGCAGGACAGGTTTGGAAACCCGGCGTCCGTCTCGACGGACAAGCAGCGCGGCGGCGGGCGCGGCGGTGCTGCTGCGGGTGGCGACCAACCGGCCGGCGTCGGCGAGGGTGGCCACCATGGCTGACGGATTCCTGGGGCGCTGGTCGCGCCGCAAGCAGGAGGTGCGCGAGGGCAAACCGCTGGAGGAGCCGCCAGTACCCACGCCGCTGACATCTGCCCCCGCTGTTCCGGCTTCGTCTGCTGCAGCGGTGGCGAAGCCCCGCGGCGCGGCGCCCGCGGCGGGCCCAACTTCCAGTGGGGGCGCTGCTGCCAGCCAGGCCGACGATGCCGTCGCCGCGCCGCCACCTCCCCCGTCGATGGAAGACGCCCAGGGCCTCACCCCGCAATCCGACTTCAAGCCCTTTGTGGCGCGTGATGTAGCGCCCGAGGTGCGCAACCTGGCGATGAAGAAGCTGTTTGCCGACCCGCACTTCAACGTGATGGACGGACTCGACATCTACATCGGCGACTATTCGCAGCCCGACCCGATGCCTGACGGCATGCTGCGCAAGATGGTCAGCGCCCACACGCTGGGTTTCTTTGACCATGAAAAAAAGCAGGACGATGCCATCGCGCAGACCCCTGCAAGCCCCACTGCCCTGGCCGGTGCGCCAGAAAACACCACCCCCGGGCCCCGGGATGATGCGGGGGCGCAAACCGCGCATGCCGTGGCACAGTCATCTCTCATTCACGCTGAACCCGGCGTTCCCCACAGCCAGCCTGACCCTGCCAGCGCGTCTGCCCCGGACGCACTGGCGCTGCCAGCCAGCCATACCCAACATGACGACCAAGACGCTCATTTGCGACTGCAACCAGACAATGCCCCTCAACGCGAAAGCGTTGGGCGCGGCACTGCATGAAGACCTGACCCTGCACTCCACGCTGTGCCGCCGCGAGGCGGGCGCGTTCCAGCAGGCCATTCGCTCCGGCGACGAGGTGGTGGTGGCCTGCACGCAGGAGCAGCGCCTGTTTGCCGAGCTGGGCGAGCAGACCGAGGGCGCGGTGTCCCCCATCCGTTTTGTCAACATCCGCGAAACCGGCGGCTGGAGCCGCGATGCCAGTGCCGCCACACCCAAGCTGGCCGCCCTGCTGGCCGCAGCGCGGCTGCCCGAGCCGCCACCTGTAGCGACGGTCACGTACAAGAGCGCAGGCAAGCTGCTGGTCATCGGTCCGCTGGATGCTGCTGAGAAGGTGGCGGGAATGGTGTCTGACGTGCTGGACGTGACCGTGTTCACCCAGGGCCCCGGCAACGCGGGCGGCGCCCAGGCGCGCCGCTACCCGGTGCTGGGCGGGCGCATCACCGGCCTCACGGGCTGGCTGGGCGCGTTCGAGGTGAAGTGGAAGGCCGACAACCCCATCGACCTCGACCTGTGCACGCGCTGCAACGCCTGCGTGGCAGCCTGTCCCGAGAATGCGATTGGCCTCGATTACCAGATCGACATGAACGCGTGCAAGTCGCACCGCAGCTGCGTCAAGGCCTGCCAGGTGGCAGGCGCCATCGACTTCACGCGCGAAGCGGCCGAGCAGCAGGACAAGTTCGACCTGGTGCTGGACCTGCGCCCGGCCACCGCCACGCCCACCTTTGTCCAGCACGCCACGCCGCAGGGCTACTTCCGCTGGGATGGCACCGACCTGTCGATGCTGCTCAAGCTGCGCGAAATGGTGGGCGAGTTTGAAAAGCCCCGTTTCTTTGCCTACAAGCAAAAGCTGTGCGCCCACAGCCGCAACGAAACCGTGGGCTGCAACGCCTGCGTGGACATCTGCTCGGCCGAGGCCGTCAGCAGCGACAAGAGCCGCCAGCGCATTGTGGTGAACCCCAACCTGTGCGTGGGCTGCGGCGCCTGCACCACGGTGTGCCCCACCGGTGCGCTCACCTATGCCTACCCGGCGGCGGCCGAGCAGGGTCAGAAGCTCAAGACGTTGCTGTCCACCTACGCCGCAGCCGGTGGCAAGGATGCGGTGCTGCTGCTGCACAGTCAGGAGCGCGGCCAGACGCTGGTGGAAGAGCTGGGCCGCGCCGCGCAGCTCAAGGTGGCCAAGGGTGTACCGGCCCATGTGATTCCGGTGGCGCTGTGGCACACGGCCAGCACAGGCGTGGACCTGTGGCTGAGCGCCATTGCTTATGGTGCCTCCCAGGTGGTTGTGCTCGCCACCGACGAAGAAGCCCCGCAGTACCTGGAAGGGCTGCAGGCCCAGATGGACATCGCCCAGGCCATCCTGCGCGGGCTGGGCTACACCGGCACCCATGTGCAGCTGGTGCGTGCCAGTCACCCCACCACGCTCGATGCAGCGCTGCAGTCGCTGGGCCAGACGCGCCAGAAGGTTCCGGCCACTGCCGCCCGTTTTGCCGTGGCTCCCGAAAAGCGCAGCACGCTGGAGATGGCGCTTGACCACCTGATCGAGCACGCGCCGACACCGGCCGCCAGCCTGCCCGCCGCCATCGCGCTGCCCGCGGCGGGCTCGCCGCTGGGCACCATCGAGGTCAACAAGGACCGCTGTACGCTGTGCCTGAGCTGCGTGAGCGCCTGCCCCGCCAGTGCCCTGCAGGATAACCCCCAGCTGCCGCAGCTGCGCTTCATTGAAAAAAATTGCGTGCAGTGCGGCCTGTGCGCTACCACCTGTCCCGAAGACGCCATCAGCCTGCAGCCACGGCTGCTGCTCTCGCCCGAGCGTGCGCAACTGCGTGTGCTCAACGAGGCCAAGCCCTGGGCCTGCATCCGCTGCAGCAAGCCGTTTGGCACCGTCAAGGCTATCGAGGCCATGCTGGGCAAGCTGGCGGGCCACGCGATGTTCCAGGGCGAGGCGCTGGAGCGCCTGAAGATGTGCAGCGATTGCCGCGTGATCGACCTGTATTCCTCCAACAGCGAATCGAAAGTGACGGACCTGTGAGCGCCAATCCATCCCTGATCCCACCCGGCAGCTCCGCGCTCGACGAAGAAACCGCCCGCGCCGAGCTGTACGGCTTGCTGTCGCAGCTGTACTACGCGCCCCCGGGGCCCGAGGTCCTGTCGGCCCTGCGCGTGGCCGTTACCGAGGCGCCCGCCGAAGGCGGGTACTTGCAGGAGCCCTGGCAGCAGCTGGTCGCGAGCGCCCGTGCGCTGAGCGACGCAGACATTGCGCGCGAGTTCGACCGCCTGTTTGGCGGCGTCGGCAAGCCCGAGGTGTATCTGTACGGCTCGCACTATCTGAGCGGCTTCCTGAACGAGAAGCCGCTGGCCCGCCTGCGCGCCGATCTGGATCGCCTGGGCCTGGCACGCGACGACACCATGTCCGAGACCGAGGACCACATCGCCTACCTGTGCGAGGTGATGCGCTACCTGATCGCGGGCGATGACGTGACCGTGTGCAATCTGACATCCCAGCGTGAATTTTTCTCAACCCATGTGCAACCTTGGGTGCTGCGACTGTGCGAGGCCTTGGCAACGCACCGCAACGCGCACTTTTATGCATGTCTTGCAGGGTTTACCCAGGCATTCGTGTCTGTGGAAACCCAAGGCTTTGACATGCTTGACTGACCGATAGCTGACAGCCCTGTCGAGGACGTCACTACAAAAGGTGACTGCTTTGGTGGGAGGTGTAAGCGTTGATTGCAGCGTCTTACACAACGTCATAGACTGTATGAAATCCGTTTCATAGCCGCCAGCCCTTCTGGAGACAAACATGCAGAACAGCCAGCCCAATTCATCGCGCCGCAGCTTCTTTGCCGGCGCCGCCACCGTAGGCGCTGCAGCCGCAGCCGTCGTGGCGATCCCCCACGTGGCCACGCCTGTGGCAGCTGAACCCGAGGCAGTGCGCCAGCCCCCCGAAAAAGGCGGCGGCTACCACCTGTCGGCTCACGTGAAGCATTACTACAAGACCACTCAACTCTGATAGCGGAGCCAGCCATGTTGCTTACCAAGAAGTCATCGCAGGCCGCGCAGGGCGCAGCATCTGCATCGCCGTTCGTTCACAGCCTGCGCCGCGGCCTTTCGCACGCGCTGCCCACCATGGACCGCCGGTCGTTCCTGCGCCGCTCCGGTCTGGGTGTCGGGGTCGGCATTGCTGCCACCCAGCTCACGCTGGTGCGCAAGTCCAATGCGGCCGAAGGTGCCAAGGTCGCCATTGGTGACTCCAAGATTTCGGTCCGCCGCACGATTTGTACGCACTGCTCGGTAGGCTGCGCGGTCGATGCCGTGGTCGAGAACGGTGTCTGGGTCCGCCAGGAACCCGTGTTCGACTCCCCCATCAACCTCGGCGCGCACTGCGCCAAGGGCGCCGCACTGCGCGAGCACGGCCATGGCGAGTACCGCCTGCGCTACCCGATGAAGCTGGTCAACGGCAAGTACGAGCGCATCAGCTGGGACACGGCCCTCAACGAGATCACGGCCAAGATGCAGGAACTGCGCAAGGCCAGCGGTCCTGACAGTGTGTACTTCATCGGTTCGTCCAAGCACAACAACGAGCAGGCGTACCTGTTGCGCAAGTTCGTGAGCTTCTGGGGCACCAACAACTGCGACCACCAGGCGCGTATCTGCCACTCCACCACGGTGGCCGGTGTGGCCAACACATGGGGCTACGGCGCCATGACCAATTCGTACAACGACATGCAAAACAGCAAGGTCGCCCTGTACATTGGTTCGAACGCCGCCGAGGCCCACCCGGTGAGCATGCTGCACATGCTGCATGCCAAGGAAACCGGCTGCAAGATGATCGTGGTGGATCCACGCTTCACCCGCACAGCGGCCAAGGCCGACGAGTATGTGCGCATCCGCTCGGGCACCGACATCCCGTTCCTGTTTGGTCTGGTCTATCACATCTTCAAGAACGGCTGGGAAGACAAGAAGTACATCAGCGACCGTGTCTATGGCATGGAGAAGGTGCGCGAGGAGATCATGTCCAAGTGGACACCGGACAAGGTCGAAGAAGCCTGCGGCGTGAAGGAAGAACAGGTCTTCCGCGTCGCCAAGATGATGGCCGACAGCCGTCCCGGCACCATCGTCTGGTGCATGGGTCAAACACAGCACACCATCGGCAATGCCATCGTGCGCGCTTCGTGCATATTGCAGCTGGCGCTGGGCAACGTGGGCAAGAGTGGCGGCGGCACCAACATTTTCCGCGGCCACGACAACGTACAGGGCGCCACCGACGTCGGCCCGAACCCCGATTCGCTGCCTGGCTACTACGGCCTGGCCGAGGGCTCGTGGAAGCACTTTGCCGCGGTGTGGGGTGTGGACTTCGAATGGATCAAGAAGCAGTACGCCACGCCCGCCATGATGTCCAAGAACGGCATCACGGTGTCGCGCTGGATTGACGGCGTGCTGGAAAACAACGAGCTGATCGACCAGGACTCCAACCTGCGCGGTGTGTTCTTCTGGGGTCATGCTCCAAACTCGCAGACCCGTGGTCTCGAGATGAAGCGCGCGATGGACAAGCTGGACCTGCTGGTGGTGGTGGACCCCTATCCATCGGCCACGGCAGCCATGGCTGCCATGCCGGGCAAGGCCGAGGACCTGAACCCCAACCGCGCGGTATACCTGCTGCCTGCGGCCACGCAGTTTGAAACCAGTGGTTCGTGCACAGCATCCAATCGCTCCATCCAGTGGCGCGAGAAGGTCATCGAGCCTCTGTGGGAGAGCCGCTCGGACCACATGATCATGCATCAGTTCGCCGAAAAGCTGGGCTTTGCGGCCGAGCTTTCCAAGAACTTCAAGATGCAAAAGGTCAAGGGCATGGACGAGCCCGTGCCAGAAGACATCCTGCGCGAAATCAACAAGAGCGTGTGGACCATTGGCTACACCGGCCAGAGCCCCGAGCGCCTGAAGGCGCACATGCGCAACATGCACCTGTTTGATGTCAAGACGCTGAAGGCGAAGGGCGGCAAGGACAAGGAAACCGGTTACGACTTTGGCGGCGATTACTTCGGACTGCCATGGCCTTGCTACGGCACACCCGAGCTCAAGCACCCTGGCTCGCCCAACCTGTACGACACCTCCAAGCACGTCATGGACGGTGGCGGCAACTTCCGCGCCAACTTCGGTGTGGAGAAGGATGGCGTAAACCTGCTGGCCGAGGATGGCTCCCACTCGGTGGGCAGCGAGATCACCACGGGCTACCCCGAGTTCGACCACGTGCTGCTCAAGAAGCTGGGCTGGTGGGATGACCTCTCGGACGCGGAAAAGACCAAGGCCGAAGGCAAGAACTGGAAGACCGACCCCACCGGCGCGATCATCCGCGTGGCGCTCAAGCATGGCTGCCATCCGTTTGGCAACGCCAAGGCACGCGCTGTGGTGTGGAACTTCCCCGATGCGATTCCGCAGCACCGCGAACCGCTGTACGGCACCCGCCCGGACATGATGGCCAAGTACCCGACGCATGATGACCGCAAGGCCTTCTGGCGTCTGCCCACCCTGTACAAGACCGTGCAGCAAAAGAACATCGCGGACAACCTCCACGAAAAGTTCCCGCTCATCATGACTTCGGGTCGCCTGGTGGAGTACGAGGGTGGCGGCGAAGAGACCCGCTCGAACCCTTGGCTGGCCGAGCTGCAGCAGGAGTCGTTTATCGAAATCAACCCGAAGACGGCAGCCGACCGCGGCATCCGCAATGGCGAGCGCGTGTGGATGACTTCGCCAACGGGGGCGCGCATCAATGTTCAGGCCATGGTCACCGAGCGCGTGGCACCCGACACGGTGTGGATGCCATTCCACTTCTCGGGGCACTGGCAGGGCAAGGACATGCTGGCGTACTACCCCAAGGGCGCGGCACCGGTGGTGCGCGGCGAGGCTGTCAACACGGCCACGACCTACGGTTACGACAGCGTGACCATGATGCAAGAGACCAAGACCACGATCTGCAACGTGGAGCGGGCGTGAGCGCGCGGCACGCCACCCCTGATCAGGAGACACAAAAATGGCACGAATGAAATTTATCTGTGACGCAGAGCGTTGCATCGAGTGCAACGGCTGCGTGACCGCCTGCAAGAACGAGCACGAGGTGCCATGGGGCGTCAACCGCCGCCGTGTGGTCACCCTCAACGACGGTGTGCCGGGCGAGAAATCGATCTCGGTGGCCTGCATGCACTGCAGCGATGCGCCCTGCATGGCTGTGTGCCCCGTCAACTGCTTCTATCGCACCGAAGAGGGTGTGGTGCTGCATGACAAGGACGTCTGCATCGGCTGCGGCTACTGCAGCTACGCCTGCCCGTTTGGCGCGCCCCAGTTCCCATCGTCGGGCACCTTCGGTGTGCGCGGCAAGATGGACAAGTGCACCTTCTGCGCTGGTGGCCCCGAGGCGCATGGCAGCCAGTCGGAATTCGAGAAATACGGCCGTAACCGGCTTGCCGAAGGCAAGCTGCCTGCGTGCGCCGAAATGTGCTCGACCAAGGCCTTGCTCGCCGGTGATGGTGACGTAGTGGCCGACATCTTCCGCAACCGTGTCGTGCAGCGCGGCAAGGGTGCAGAAGTGTGGGGCTGGGGTACCGCATACGGGTCGCAAAAGTCAGCGCAGCCAGCAGGAGCCAAGTCATGATCAAGCGCACACCAATCATCCTTGCGGCCTGTGTTGCGGTGTTCGCCCTCACGGCCTGCGGCGAAAAGCCGCAGACCGGCATGGGCGTGCGCACCGATGCCGTGCCGTACGCCGGTACTGGCAGCAACTTCACCGAACCCGGCTGGAAGGCCGGTGACAAGACGAGCTGGGAAGCCCAGCTCAAGACGCGTCAGCAGTACGGTCAAAACGAATACACCCGCAGCCAAGCCAAGTGAGGTCGACCATGAAACACATCATGTGGTCTCTGGTACTTGCGGGCTCGATGGCCTGGATGCCGGTGCAGGCCCAGACGGCTGCACCCGCTGCCCCGACAGGTGACGCAGCGGCTCCCGCTGCTGCGGCCCAGGCTGCGCCTGCCGCCACCGTGGGCGGTGTCAAGAGCCAGAACATCTTCGAGATCCGCCCCGACGCGAGCGCCGACCCCAAGTACGCCGAGCAGACCAATGGCGAGCGCGCCCAGGTCCAGCCCGGCAACAACGCGCCCATGTGGCGCCAGGTGGGGCAGGGCGTGACCGGTTTCAGCAGCCTTCCTGCGTCGCAGGCGCCTGAGGCAGGAAACCTCATCCAGCCGTTTGTGCAGTACCCCGGCTCGCGCTACACCAACGCGGGTGATGCGTGGCGCCAGGTGCGCAACAACTGGATCATTCCCTACGGCGGTTCGTTGTTGGTGATCGTCGCTGGTGCCATTGCGCTGTTTTACTGGCGCAAGGGCATGATCATGCTGCACGGCACCGAAACCGGGCGCAAGATCGAGCGTTTCACACCGTTTGAGCGATCAGCGCACTGGGCCAACGCGATCACGTTCGTTGCCTTGGCGGTATCGGGGCTGGTCATGGCGTTCGGCAAGTTCTTCCTCCTGCCGATCATGGGCAGCACGCTGTTCGGCTGGCTCAGTTACGCGCTCAAGAACCTGCACAACTTTGCAGGCCCCTTGTTCGCGGTGTCGCTGATCATTGTGTTCTTCACGTTCCTCAAGGACAACATGCCCTCCAAGGAGGACATCACCTGGCTCGTGAAGGGCGGTGGGTTGCTGTCCGGCCAGGAGGTGCCCTCGCATCGCTTCAACGCTGGCGAGAAGGTTGTCTTCTGGGCAGGCGTTTTGGGCCTCGGTTTCATCGTGGTCGCTTCAGGGCTGGTTCTTGACAAGCTCATTCCTGGCCTGATTTACGAGCGCGGCACCATGCAGATCGCACACATGGTGCATGCAGTGGCAACCGTGGTGATGATGGTCATGTTCATGGGGCACATCTACATGGGTACCGTGGGCATGCAGGGCGCCTACAAGGCCATGCGCACTGGCTACGTTGACGAGACCTGGGCCAAGGAGCACCATGAACTCTGGTACGACGATGTGCAGGCCGGCAAGATCCCGCGCCAGCGCAGCGCCACCCCTTCGGAAGAGGCCCCCGCGGTCAAGCCCGGTCAGGCATGAGGATGAGGAGCAACATGACACACCCAGTACATCACCAACCTGGCCGCCGTACGCTTTCGGCGATGGCAGGCCTGTGCGCCCTGGCCTTTTGCAGCGCTGCTGCGGCCAAGTTGCCACCGCCTACGCCCGAGGCAGCCGCCAAGGCAGCCGAGACGGCTGCTCGCACCGCCTGGGCCGGCAAGGTAGACAACTACAAGCTGTGCCTGGCGCAGGACCGCGTAGCCAACCACTATCGCAAGACGTCGCCGGCCGCCAAGCCTGCTGCAGCCAGCCCGGCAGCGTGTGCAGATCCGGGGCCTTTTGCCTACACACCGCCCGCGGCCAAGCCGCTGGAATCCGCTGGCGCCCACTCGCCACCGGGCACGGCCAGCAGCCCGCCCAACACGAAGGCAACGCAAACGGCGCCGGCCGCTGCTGCGCCGAAGTCCTGACGGGTGTTCACAGGCGCGGCTCCACGCACTGGGGCCTGCGTCTGGTACCTTGGGACATGTCGCCCTGGTGCACCGCAAAACAAAGCCGCGTCTGCCACTGCAGCGCGGCTTTTTCAATGGGTTTTTATGAGCGGTCCAGCCGGCAGCATGCGGTTCACCGTACAGCTCAGCGTCTGCGTCGTGACCCGGTCCTCTGGGTCTCACTTGTCCTTGCCCTAGTCGATTGCGTGGTGGCAATGCGATCCCTGCCCACCGAAGCGCGGCGCCACGATCTCGCACCAAGCCACCGATTCGTATAGTCCTTCCATGTCCGCCACATCTTCCTGCGCTTCTTTCACCGGCACCGGCACGCTGCCGCGCCTGACACGGGCCCGCGCCCCGCTCACCCATGCGGTGCAGGTCATCAACGAACGCGGCGAGCGGGAGGACGTGAACATCCCCGCAGAGCGCCCGCTGACGGTATATGTGGACAAGCGCGAACTCGTCACCCTCATGACGCTGGGGGCAGAGCCCGAATTGCTGGTGCTGGGCTATCTGCGCAACCAGCGGCTTGTGGATTCGGTGTTTGATATCGAATCGATCACGGTGGACTGGGAGGTGCACTCTGCCGCCGTCCGCACGCACCACGGCATTGCGCGCATCGAGGAGCGCACGGCCAGCAAGGTGGTGACCACGGGTTGCGGGCAAGGCAGCGTGTTTGGTGGCTTGATGGACGAAGTGGACCGCATCGCCTTGCCCGCGGCCACGCTATCGCAGGGCGAGCTGTACGGCATCGTCAATGCGATACGGCTCAAGGAGAGCACGTACAAATCCGCCGGCTCGGTGCATGGCTGCGCGCTGTTTCGCGGTGCCGAACTGCTCACTTTTGTAGAAGACGTAGGCCGTCACAACGCCATCGACACCATTGCCGGCTGGATGTGGATGAACGGTGAGGCCGGGGTGGCTGACCTGGCACGCAGCGCAGGGCAGGGCGATGCGCTGGCGGCGATGTCTACCGCCCAGCCCGCCACTGAAACGACACCCACCCAGGCAGGCGGACCCCAGCACGCGGCTGCCCACACGCCCATGCAGGGTGCGGACAAGGTTTTCTACACCACGGGCCGGCTCACCAGCGAAATGGTGATCAAGTCCGCCCAGATGGGCGTGCCCATCGTGGTGTCGCGCAGCGGCATGACGCAGATGGGGCATTCCGTGGCGCAGCAACTGGGCCTGTGCGCCATTGGCCGGGCCACCAACCGCAGGTTCGTGTGCTACAGCGGTGCCGACCGGCTCATCCTGCAGCCCGAGCTGGCGCAGGCGCCGGTGATGGCCCCCCAGGATGCTGGCGGCCCAACGCCTGCAGCCGCTGCGGGCTGAACTGGGCGCCGGCTGCAAACGCCGCATCGGCCTGCCGTTATTGGCTGCCAAGGCCGGGCGCGGTTGAATGCCCTCGATGGGCAGCGCCTGAAGGTGCTTCCAGTGATTCACAGGGGCTGAAGTCACCTCCAATCCCAATCTGGTCGGTGGCATCATTCCACCCATGAAAGACCTGACCGTTCCCGGCTCGTGGGCCGACACCCTGCCCAGCCAATGGGGTCCTCTTACTCCCGAGATTGAAATCCCGCTGCCCGGTGCGCAGGGCGGTCCGGACGGGGAGGGCTCGCCCGGTGGCATGCCGCCACGCACGGCCGCGGCAACCCGCCTGCCGCTGCTGGTCTGGGTGCGTGAGGGCCTGCGCGCCACCTTGTTTCGCACGCCCCGCACCGGCGCAGCCAGCCCCACGCCATGGCAGTTGCTGGTGCTTTCGCTGCTCGGTGCCGCGCTGCTGCTGGCCGGTGCGCGGCTCGAAATCCCTGGCCCGGCGCAGTTTGATGCGCGGGCCTGGCTGGCGCCCATGTGGAGCACCCTGGTGCTGCTGTGGTGTGCGTGGTGGGCCATGCGCCCGGCAGCTGGCAGCGCGCCACACGGTGTGGGCGAGACAGGCAACGCAGTGCCCCGCGGCGGGCTGGCCGCCTGGTACGCGCTGACGATATGGGCGCCCATGGTGCCCACCTTGCTGCTGTATGGGCTGCTGGGTGCATCCGTCCGCTGGCCGCAGATGTGGGCCCACCCTGCCGCCGACATCGCGTTCTGGGTGGCCTACGGCCTGCTCACGGTCTGGGTGATCGCCGCGCTGATCGTGGTCAGTGGCCGCTTCATGCGGTCGCGGCTGCATACGGCCGCCTTTTCGCTGGCTTTGGTGGGCGTGGTGGGGGTCGGCATGTGGCAGTTTCCTGATCGACCATGGATGCCCGCGACTGACTCGCAGGCACTGAATGATGCCGGGGCGGGTGCCCCCGGCGCTGCGTCAGCTCCGCCGGTGCTGGCGCTCACGCAGTCTGTTTTCGAGGCGCAACAGGCTCTGTGGCGCGAGCAGCTGTTGACCCTGGCACCCGAGCGGCCCGGCGTGACCGATGTCTACGGGCTGGTGTTCGCCCCATACGCCGACGAAAACGTGTTCCGGCGCGAAAGTACCATGGTGAGCGAACTGCTGGAGCAGCGGTTTGACGCGGCCGGCCGCGTGATGCACCTGCTCAACCACGCGGAAACCGCGGCGTCGCATGCCTGGGCCACACCCGAGAACCTGCAACGCGCCCTGGCGGCACTGGCCGGCCGCATGGACCGTGAAAACGATGTGCTGGTGGTCTTCATGACCTCGCACGGCGCGCGCAACCATGAACTCGCCGCCTCGCATGGCCCGCTGCAGGTGGCGCCCGTCACGCCGGAGATGCTGCGCCGCTGGCTGGACGAGGCGGGCATCCGCAACCGCGTGATCGCGGTATCGGCCTGCTATTCCGGCGGCTGGGTGGAGCCGCTGGCCACCGACAGCACCCTGGTGATGACCGCCGCAGACGCCACGCATACGTCGTACGGTTGCGGTACCCGCTCTGAACTCACGTTCTTTGGCCGGGCCGTGTTCCACGAGCAACTGCGCCAGACGCATTCTTTCGAGCAGGCTTTTGCCGCCGCGGTGCGGCTCATCCAGCAGCGCGAGGTCGATGCGGGCAAGGCCGATGGCTTCTCCAACCCGCAGATCCGTGTGGGTGAGCGCATCCGCCCGGTGCTGGCTGCCCTGGCAGCGCGGCTGGCCGTTGCCGGCCCGGATGTGGCGCAGGTCGCGGGGGTGGATGGCACAAGAGCCGGCCGCGGCAGCGACACAGGCAGCGCTCCACGTGGTGAGGCGGCCGCCACGAACGCTGTTGCGGGCGCCAGCATTGGTGCGGATGCGCCTGGCGCTGCCACCGTGGCGCAGGGCGTAGCGCCTGTCAGCACGCCGCCCGTGGCCCTTGCCGGTACGCCGGCAAAGCCCTGAGCGAAACCCTCCCCTTTTTGTTTGCGCTAAGGTCCGGGCCATGAATCTGTCCTTTCTTCGCCTGGGCTGGCGCACCCTGGCGCGCGACCTGCGTGCCGGAGAGCTGCGCCTGCTGATCGTGGCCGTCACGCTGGCTGTGGCGGCGCTCACCTCGGTCGGCTTCTTTGCCGACCGCCTGCAGGGCGGCCTGCAGCGCGATGCCCTGCAGCTGCTGGGCGGCGACGCCGTGGTCGCCAGCGACAACGCCACCCCGCAATCGATCGTCGAGCGCGCGCGCTCCCTGGGGCTGCAAACGGTCACCACGCTGGGCTTTCCCACCATGGGCCGCGCCAGCGATGCGCAGGGTGGTGCCACCAAGCTGGTGGCCCTGAAAAGCGTGCAACCTGGCTACCCCCTGCGCGGAACGCTGCGGGTAGCCGATGCCCCGGGTGCACCCGACCAGCCCACCCGCGACATCCCTGCGCCCGGCGATGTGTGGGTGGATGCGCCCCTGCTCGAATCGCTGAATCTGTCGATGGGCGACAAGCTGCTTCTGGGGGATGCGCAGCTGCGCATCGCCCGCATCATCGTGATCGAGCCTGACCGGGGCGCCGGCTTCATGAGCTTTGCGCCGCGCGTGATGGTCAACGATGCCGACCTGCCCGCTACCGGCCTGGTGCAGCCCGCCAGCCGCCTGACCTACCGCTTTGCCGTCACCGGCCCGGCCGCAGCCGTCAAGGAGTTCACCCGCTGGGCCGACGCCGAGGTGCGCAAGCCCGAGGTGCACGGTGCGCGTCTGGAATCGCTGGAAAGCGGCCGCCCCGAGATGCGCCAGACGCTGGACCGCGCCCAGAAATTCCTGAGCCTGGTTGCGCTGCTGGCGGCCCTGCTGTCTGCCGTGGCCGTGGCGCTCGCGGCACGCGGCTTTGCGGCCGAGCATCTGGATGCATCGGCCATGCTGCGCGTGCTGGGGCAAAGCCAGCGCACCATTGCGGGCGCCTACACCACCGAATTCGCACTCATCGGCCTGTTTGCCAGCTCTTTGGGTGTGGCCCTGGGCTACGTGGTGCACTACGCCTTTGTGCTGCTGCTGGCGGGGCTGGTCGAGTCGGCCCTGCCTGCCGCCAGCCTGTGGCCGGTGGCTTTCGGGCTGGGCATGGGGCTCACGCTGCTGCTAGCCTTTGGCTTGCCGCCGGTGCTGCAACTGGCCCAGGTGCCGCCCTTGCGGGTGATCCGCCGCGACGTGGGCGGGCTCAAGCCCGCTTCGCTGGCGGTGCTCGGCGTGGGCGTGGCAGGCTTTGCTGCGCTGCTGCTGGCGGTCAGCAGCGACATCAAGCTGGGGCTGATCGCCGTGGGCGGATTTGCGGGGGCGGTGGCGCTGTTTGCAGCGCTGTCGTGGCTGGCCGTGAAGCTGCTGCGCAAGAGCGTGAACGAGTCCACCGCACCACGCTGGCTGGTGCTGGCCACGCGGCAGATCTCGGCGCGGCCGGCGTACGCGGTGGTGCAGGTCAGCAGCCTGGCCGTGGGCCTGCTGGCGCTGGTGCTGCTGGTGCTGCTGCGCACCGACCTGGTCCAGAGCTGGCGGCAGGCCACGCCGCCCGATGCGCCCAACCGTTTCGTCATCAACGTGATGCCCGACCAGGCCGCGGCGTTCCAGCAGAACATCAAGGATGCAGGGGTGGAGCGCTACGACTGGTACCCGATGATTCGCGGGCGGCTGGTGGCCATCAACGGGAAGCCCGTGGGCCCCGACAACTACACCGAAGACCGCGCCAAGCGCTTGGTAGACCGAGAGTTCAACCTGTCCAATGCCGTGGAAGCGCCGCCGCACAACCAGGTCACGGCCGGGCGCTGGACCCCCGGCGAGGAAGGCGCCATCAGCGTGGAAGACGGCATTGCCGAAACCCTGGGGCTCAAGATGGGCGACAGCCTGCGCTTTGACATGGGCGGCGTACAGGCCGAGGCCCGCATCACCAGCCTGCGCAAGGTCGACTGGGGCTCCATGCGCGCCAACTTCTTCGTGATGTTCCCGGTGGCGCAGGTCAAGGATGTGCCCGTCACGTACCTGGCCGCCTACCGCGCGCCCGAGGTCACGGGTTTTGACAACGCCCTGGTGCGCCAGTTTCCCAACATCACCAACGTCGACATGGGCGCCACCATTGCCCAGGTACAGCGCGTGCTGGAGCAGGTGATCCGTGCGGTGGAATTCCTCTTTGCCTTTACCCTGGCAGCCGGCCTGGTGGTGCTGTTTGCCGCCGTCACGGCCACGCGTGAGGAGCGTGCGCGCGAATACGCCATCATGCGTGCCGTGGGTGCGCGCGCCAGCCTGCTGCGGCAGGTACAGCGGGCCGAATTGCTGGGCGTGGGGCTGCTGGCTGGCTTCCTGGCCAGTGCGGTGGCCGTGGGCGTGGGCTGGGCCCTGGCACGGTATGTGTTTGACTTTGCCTGGACCGCATCGCCCTGGGTGCCGCTCGCCGGCGCGGTGGGCGGCGCTTTGCTGGCGCTGGCGGCAGGCTGGTGGGGCCTGCGCGAAGTGCTGCAGCGCCCGGTGGTCGACACCTTGCGCCGGGCTGCCGAGTAGCCTGCCGGCCCCGATGGGCATGGCGCGCGGGTGCAGGTGTCGTGGCTGACGCAGGGGCGTTTGCCCTTGCGCTGCCCCCGCAAGCATGATGTCCCCTTGTGTCCGGGGCTGTCGCCCGCATCTCCCGCACTGGCCTGCATTCCATATTTGCCATGACTTCAGAACCTACCGACACGGGCGCCGCCGCTGGCGACGGATCCGTTTCCCCTGCCAACCCCTTCGAATGGATGGGTGGCGAAAGCCGCGTGCGCGCTCTGACCGAGCGCTTTTACGACCTGATGGACCTGGAGCCTGCATACACCGAACTGCGGGCGGCCCACGGGTCAGAACTGGCCCAGGCGCGGCAAAAGCTGTTCATGTTCCTGTGCGGCTGGCTGGGCGGGCCCTCGTACTACACCGACCAGTTCGGCCACCCGCGCCTGCGGGCGCGCCACATGCCGTTTGCCATCGGCATCAAGGAGCGTGACCAGTGGGTGGCCTGCATGGACCAGGCCATGGCCGAAACCGGTGTACCCGCCGACCTGCGCACGCGGCTGCGCGAGAGCTTCATGGGTACCGCGGACTGGATGCGCAACAAAGGCGCCTGACGGGTTTTCAACGACTGCCGGGTCATTGCTATTGAATACATAGCAAACAGGGCAGTCATCGCTTGCACTTCAGGCCAAAATGGCTTGAAAAGCCTCGTGCGCGGCCTCCTCCTGATTGTTGTCCGGTCGTGGGGCCGGTTTTTGGCCGCTTCTATCATGCAGTGTCCCGGTTCACGCTTTGTCACTGCTGTTTCGTGTCGCGCGATGGGGACTGTGCCTAGGTTCCATAACCCACAGTCGGAGGCAACCGCACAGCCCGGCGACAGGCCCTCGCATCGCTGTCCGGCGATCGCAGCCCCCGCTGCAACTGGAAACACTTTGCAAGGTTTCGGCCGTCCGGATGCCCAATAATTCCCCTCGCGCGCCAGGGATTTGCCCGGGCAGTCAACCCCGGGGGGGCAGCCCCGTTAGACAGGAGCAGCCCGCCATCGGCAAGACCACCGGGCGCTCCGCTGGCGCATCTCGCACAACGCGGCAATATCCAAATAACAAGGAGATTTTCATGACGTCTCACTCACTGTGGCTTCGCTGGTGGGCGGCCCTGCTTCTGGTGCTGGGCCTTGTGGCACCGGCCATGGCCCAGCGTGGAGGCGACGATGGCGCCTACCAGATCCTGAGCGCCCGCTACGGCACGCGCGAGGGCAATGTGGATGTGACCGACCGCCTGCGCGACCTGGCCCGACGCGACGTGGGCATCCGCGTGAGCAACGACACCTTTGGTGTGGACCCGCACCGCAACCACCCCAAGATGCTGCGCATCCACGCGCGCGACCCGCGGGGGCGCACCCGGACCTTTGAGTACCCGGAAGGTAGCTATGTGGATGGCAACCAGTTCACCGCGTGGTCCAGCGGTAGCTGGGGGCAGGGCGGTGGCAGCGGCAACTGGAACGGCCATCCCGGCAACGGCCGACCCGACGACGGGCGCGACGATGGCGAGTTCCGCATCCTGCAGGCCGTGTACGGCACGCCCGAACACCATGTCGACGTGACGCGCCGGCTGCGCGACCTGGCTCGCAGCGACCGCGCCATCGAGCTTACCAACGACACCTTTGGCGTAGACCCGCACCGCGGACAGCGCAAGACGCTGCGCATCTACGTGCGTGCCCGCGACGGCCAGACCCGCCTGTTTGAGTATCCCGAAGGCAGCACCATCGACGGTGCGCGCTTTACCGGCTGGGGTGGCGGCAACTGGGGCAACGAAGGCTGGAACGGCGGCTGGAACGGTAACGGCGGCGGCAACCAGGGCAACTTCGGTGGCAGCGGCGGGTCGTATCCCCAACCCGGCTTCGGCGGCAGCGGCGGCTCGTACCCGCAGCCCGGCTTCGGTGGCGGGCTGGAAATCGTGAACGCCGTCTATGGCGCCGGCAACCGTGCCGTGGACATGACCGACCGGCTGCGCGCCCAGGTGCAGGGGGACCGGCTGTCGGTGCGGGTGGAAAATGACCTGGCCGGCTATGACCCCGCCCCCGGCACGCCCAAGATGCTGTGGGTGACCTACCGTGTCAACGGCCGCGAATACCGCGTGAACGTGCGGGAATCCGACTACCTGCGACTGCCCTGACCGCTGTGCGCCGCTGAGGGCGCGCACCGGTCGGCAACCAGCCGCCAGGGCCTTGCATCAAGGCGCTGGCGGCTTTTTTCTGGGGTGGTCGGGTTGGCGGATGCGGTCACGTCTGTGCCGCAGTGGCGCCCGCGGTGACCGTGCATTGAGCCCCGAGGGTGGGCGCAAAAGACGCGGCGCGACACCGCAACAGGCGTTCGCCCTGGCCGCCGCGCTGCGCACCGCATACCGGATAGATGCTATTTAAATGATAGCTATCCAAGCATATGATTCGTGCGCTAGAGGCCATTTCTGCTCGAATTCGCTCCCCGTGGGCCTGTGTTGTCCGACTCGCGCGCTTCGCCACTATCCACCTGGCCTCCCGAGCCAAGCCTCACCGGTTCTTGCGCATCACCGGCTGCAGCAGCACCACCAGCGCCCCCGCGCCCCCGTCGGCTGGGCGGGCCTGCACAAAGGCCAGCACTTCCTTTTTCTGCACCAGCCAGCGCTGCACGCGCCCCTTGAGCACCGGCGTCTTGCCCGGCGAGCCCAGGCCCTTGCCGTGCACCACCCGCACGCAGCGCAGGCCGGTGCGGTGGGCCAGGCGGATGAACTGGCCCAGGGCCTCGCGCGCCTCGTCGGTGCGCAGGCCGTGCAGGTCCAGCTGGCGCTGGATGCTCCAGTGCCCGGCCCGCAGCTTGTGCGTCACGTCACGGCCGATGCCGGGGCGGCGAAAGCTCAGCTGGTCGTCGGTGTCCAGCAGGGTAGACACATCGAACTCGTCGCTGATGGCCTCGACCAGCACGCGCTGCTCGTCCAGCTCGCGCTGCACGGGCAGCGGCTCGGGCGGCTCGGGCGTGTGCCAGCGGCGGTCGTGCTGGCCGGTCAGGGGCTGCACGGGCCCCACGGCCAGCTGGAACATGTTTCTTTCGGCCCGGGCGCGGCGTTCGGCTTCGGCCCGCTCCTGGCGCAGGCGGGCCTCGCGCGCGGCACGCTCCGCCAGCGCTTCGCGCAGCGGCTTCAGATCCTGGAGGGACCGGGCTTTGAGCGGGCTGTACATCATCATGAAGCCGTCGGTTGTACCCCAATACGGCGCGGTGCCTTGCCAGTCGCCCGGCTTACCGCTCTGGCTGCGGGGGGATGTACTCGGCCGCGATGAACTGCGTGGACTGCGCGGGGTTGAAGTTGTCGTCGCTCACAAACACCAGGCTGCGGCCGCCACCCGGCAGCGGTGGGCCCCAGGTCATGCCTTCCAGGTTGTCCACGGGCGCAATGCCCAGCGCGGCGAAGTCGGCCACCAGTGTCTTGGGCACCGGCAAGTGGTTGCCTGGCACCAGCTGCGCGCGCGCCAGGGTGTTGGTGCCCGCGCGCGTGTCGATGCGGTACAGCCGCACTGCAAAGCCCGCGCCTGCGCTGTAGCTGCGCTCCAGCACCAGCAGGTGGTGCTTGCCGTCGGCCAGCACCTCGCTGATGCCGATGGTCTCGGGGCCCACGGGCAGCGGCCGTGGGTGCTGCACGGCGTCAGGCTGGTAGGCAATCTGGCGCAGGGGGCGGCCGCTGGCCAGGTCCACCAAAGTCAGCCGCACCGGGCCGCCCGGCGCAGCGTGGGTGGGCTGCGGGCCGTCTTGCACCCAAGGCAGTTCCATGGCCAGCCAGGCTTTGCGCCCGCCCGGCAGCAGGGCGAGGCCTTCCAGCGTGCCGTTATTGCGCGGGCCGCGGCGCCGGTCGGCTGCGGGCTCGAAGCTGGCCGGCAGGGGGAGGTCGCGCACGGCGGTGCCGTCGGCGGCACTCACGCGCAGCCTGGGGCCGAAGCCCCGCGCAAAGTCACCTTCGCTGGTCCAGACGAACTGCTTTGCGCCGGGCAGCCAGCGCACGGCCTCGGCGTCGGGCACGTCCATGTGGTCGGCGGCTCGGCGTGAAGGCGCATACGGCACGCCCGAGGCATGCAGCAGGGTGCGCACCTGCAGCCATTGCGGTGGCTGCAGCGCCTGCGCCGTCAGCGCGATGCGGGCGGTGTACACCCGGGCCGGTGCGCGCGATGAGCGGTCGTCGCTGATCAGCAGGTACTGGTCGGTCGCGGCGTCGTAGTCAATGCCTGAGAGGCCGCCCAACGGGGTGCCCAGCACCTCGATGCCGCTGGGGACGTCCACGGTGCCGATGATGCGCAGCGCGGGGCCTTTGACGGTGCCATGTGCAGGGGCGTCAGCCGTGCTGGCCGTTGGTGCGCCTGCGCTGGTCACCACCGGTTGCGAACGGATGCCGCAACCCGCGGCCATCATCACGGCCAGCACGGTGCCCAGCGCCATCCTGGCCGTCATCCAGGCGGGTTTCATAGCAGCCCCTTTTCTGCCATCGACAGGGCCTGGCCCGGCGCCACGATGACGTGGTCGAGCACGCGCACATCCACCAGCGCCAGCGTGGTCTTCAGCGTCTGGGTCAGGGCTTCGTCGGCCCGGCTGGGCTGCACGCTGCCGCTGGGGTGGTTGTGCGCCAGGATGACGGCGGCGGCCTGGTGGTGCAGGGCGCGCAGCACCACTTCGCGCGGATACACACTGGTCTGCGTGAGGGTGCCGCGAAACAGCTCTTCCATGGCCACCAGCCGGTTCTGGCTGTCGAGGAACAGCACCGCAAACACCTCGTGCCCTTTACCGGCGAGGTGCAGCTGCAGGTAGTGCTTGACGGTGTCGGCCGAGTCAAACACCTCGCGCTCGCGCAGCTGTTGGGCCAGCGCGCGGCGCGCCAGCTCCAGCACGGCCACGAGCTCGGCGCGCTTGGCGGGGCCCAGGCCCTTGATGCGCTCCAGATCGGTGGTGGTGGCGTGCAGCAGCCCGGCAATGCCGCCAAAGCCGCCGGCCAGTTTTCCGGTGGCAGGGTCGGTGTGCGGTGGCTCCAGCAGCTCGTGCGCCATCTGCAGCACACCCTTGCCCACGATGCCGGTGCGCAGCAGGATGGCCAGCAGCTCGGCATCGGCCAGCGCGCCGGGGCCGCGGGCCAGCAGTTTCTCGCGCGGCTGGGCGTCGGCGGGCAGGTCTTTGAGGGCCATGGATGGGGGTGGGGCTGCGTAAGGCGCGGGCCGCGCCCGGCTGCGCTGGGTACGCTGTCGGGAGGGCTTTGCCCGGTTTTCTACAATGCAGGCCAGTTTATCGGTACTTTCATGACCTCCATCGCACCCACGCTCCCCACCGTTCAGCCCGGTTCCTTCCTCACCTTGCACTATCGCCTGGCCGGTCCGTCGGGGGACGTGATCAACACCTTTACCGACAAGCCCGCCACGCTCTCGCTGGGCACAGGCGAGCTATCGCCCGCGGTGGAGCAGCGCCTGCTGGGCCTGGCCGAAGGCACGCGTGCCACGTTCGAGCTGCCTGCGGGTGAGGCCTTTGGCGATCGCAACGCCGACATGCAGCAGTGGGTGGCCCGGAAGCTGCTCAACCAGCTGGGCGACCCGGATGAAAAGTACAGCGTGGGCGACGTGGTGCAGTTCCCCACGCCCGACGGACTGGGCAGCTACGCCGGGGCCGTGCAACAGGTGCGGGACGATGGCGCGGTGCTGTTTGACTTCAACCACCCGCTGGCAGGCCAGCCGGTCACGTTCGAAGTGCAAGTGATTGGCATCCTGTGATGAACGCTCCGCAGGAAATTCTTCTGGCCGAGCCGCGCGGCTTTTGCGCGGGGGTCGACCGCGCCATCGAGATCGTCGAGCGAGCGCTGCAAAAGTTTGGCGCGCCCATCTACGTGCGCCACGAGATCGTGCACAACACCTATGTGGTCAACGACCTCAAGGCCAAGGGCGCGATCTTCATCGAAGAGCTGGCCGACGTGCCGCCCGGCGCCACGCTGGTCTTCAGCGCCCACGGCGTGAGCCGCGCCGTGCAGCAAGAGGCCGTGGCCCGCGGTTTCAGCATTTTTGACGCCACGTGCCCGCTGGTGACCAAGGTGCATGTCGAGGTAGCCAAGCTCGCGAAAGAAGGCTACGAATTCATCATGATCGGCCACAAGGGCCACCCCGAGGTCGAGGGCACCATGGGCCAGCTCGACCAGGGCATCCATCTGGTGGAAGACGTGGCCGATGTGGCCCGCGTGCAACCCGCGCAGACCGAAAAGCTCGCCGTGGTCACGCAGACAACCCTGAGCGTGGACGATGCCGCCGAAATCTCGGCCGCTGTGCGCGCCCGGTTCCCGCAGGTGCGCGAGCCCAAGCAGCAGGACATCTGCTATGCCACGCAAAACCGGCAGGACGCCGTGAAGGTGCTGAGCCCGCAGGTGGACGTGGTCATCGTGGTGGGTAGCCCCACCAGCTCCAACAGCAACCGCCTGCGCGAACTGGCCGCGCGCCTGGGTACGCAGGCCTACATGGTCGACAGCGCCGAAGAGCTGCGCACCGAGTGGTTTGATGGCGCGGCGCGCGTAGGGCTGACGGCGGGCGCATCCGCTCCTGAAATCCTGGTGCAGCAGGTCATCGACCGCATCAAGGCACTGGGGGCAGTGTCGGTGCGCACCATGGCGGGCATCGAGGAAACCATCAAGTTCCCGCTGCCCAAGGGCCTGAAGATCGACGCCGCCACGGGCCTTGAGATCAGCCAGCGCTTGCCTGAAACGGGGCCCGGGGCGCACTGAGCCGCATCGACGCCAATTGCGCAAAAGAGCCGTTCGGGCTGATCCCCGCGAAGCCCCGCGCGGTGCTCGCGCAGCGCTCGGCGTGAACGGTTTTGTGGTTTGCGGCCCTGCGCGACTGCGCAGCGCCAGTGCCCTCAGCGCACAGCTCCCCTTTGAGAGTCACGTCTATTTGCTATTGAAATAATAGCTATAAGTGCAATCAAATCAAGCGCTAGAAGCCGATTCGGCTTGTATTTTGCCTTTGTAGCCGTTTTCGGAGGCTAGAGCGCCGTCGCCGGCCCGCTCCACAGGTCGAGCGGCGGGTCGGCCGCCACCGCACGGAGGATGTCGGTGCGCGAGATGAAACCCGCCAGCACGCCGGCCTCGTCCGTCACGGGCAGCCCCGGCAGGCCGGTATCAAGCAGCACCGCAGCCACCCGGCGCAGGGCGGTGTCCGCCGCCACGGTAGGTACAGGGCTGAGCATCACTTCCGACACGGGGCGTCGGGCCAGCTCGATAGCCTGCTTGATGGCGCCCGGCTCGGGCAGCAGGTCCAGCGGGGCCATGTCGGCCCGCAGCAGCAGGCCGATCACGCGGCCCAACGCATCCACCACTGGGGCCTGCGCCACATGGTTTTCGGCCAGCGTCTGCCACGCATCGTTCACGCGGGTGTCGGGCGGCACGCTCAGGCCGCCCACAGTCATCACATCGCTCACGCGGGTGAGCGGCTGGCGGGCGGGCTGCGGGCCCTGTTCGGTCTGTGCATAGGCGCTCACCGCGTCCTGCATGCGCAGGTTGACAGATGGGCGCGCAGCGGCGGGCGAAGTGGCGGTGGGCAGGGCACCCGATGAACCGGGAAAGGGCGGGTCCTCTCCCTCCAGCGCGCGGGTGCGCAGGGCCTGCGGGCGCTGCACGCTGCGCACGGCAGAAATGCGCGACAGGTTTTCCGGGCCCCCGCGGAACATCTGGCCTGAAGGGCCGAACACAAAGAACATGGTCTCTCCTGTGGGTAGGCCGCGCCGCGCGGCCGCGTGAACACGCCATGCCCAGGTTATCGGCATGCGGGTGCTGTGGATGCAGGGGCAGTGTGTATCGGGGTTTTGCAAGCCGTGCGTGCTGCCCCATCCCGCGTGCCAACCCTTCTACACTGCCAGCCATTGTGTCCCCCATGGAGCCCCGCATGATCGACCGCGCCGCCATTGCCGCCGCACGCCAGAAGCTGTCTACCCGCCCGGGTTTTTTGCGCACCACGCCCCTCATGCGCCTGCCGGGCGCTGCGCTCGGGGTCAATTGCGCAGAGGTATGGCTCAAGCTGGAGCAGACGCAGGTCGGTGGCAGCTTCAAGGCCCGCGGCATGCTGTACCGCCTGCTGGCCAACCCGGTGCCCGACAGCGGCGTGATCATTGCATCCGGCGGCAACGCGGGCATTGCCGTGGCGGCTGCCGCGCAGGCTCTGGGCGTGCGCTGCGAGGTCTTCGTGCCCGAGGTATCGCCCGAGGCCAAGCGCGCGCGCCTGCGTGCGCTGGGGGCCGAGGTGGTGGTCACAGGCGCGGCCTATTCGCAGGCCTTCGAAGCCTGCGTAGAGCGCCAAAAGGCCACCGGCGCGCTGCAGGCCCATGCCTACGACCAGCCCGAGGTGGTGGCCGGCGCCGGCACGCTGGCGCTGGAAATGGAAGAGCAGGGCGGCCGCCTGCCCGACACCGTGCTGGTGAGCGTGGGCGGTGGCGGCCTGATCGGCGGCGTGGCCGCCTGGGTGCAAAGCCGCGCCCATGTGGTGGCGCTGGAGCCTGAGCGCGCACCCACCCTGCACGCCGCCCGCGCTGCGGGCCAGCCGGTGGACGTGGAAGTGGGCGGCCTGGCTGCCGATTCTCTCGGCGCCCGCCGCATCGGCAGCATCTGCTGGGACATCAGCCAGCGCCACGTGCACGACGCCCTGCTGCTGCCCGACGACGCCATCCGCGCCGCCCAGCTGTGGCTGTGGAAAGAGCTCAAACTGGCCGTGGAGCCCGCCGCGGCCCTGGGCCTTGCCGCACTGCAGACCGGCGCCTACCAGCCCCAGCCACAGGAGACAGTGGCCCTGATCCTGTGCGGCGCCAACTTCGATCCCGCCAGCCTCGCCTGACGGGCCCCCTGCTCGCTGCAACTGGTGCGCCTCATGCCAGCGCCCCCGCGCAAGGGCCGCCCCGCCGCGCCGGGGGCGTCCCCCTCGGGGGGGAAGGCGCGAAGCGACTCAGGGGGGGCCTAAAATAGTTTCATGCTTGACATCCTTCTTCTCCGCAAAGACCTCGACACCACCATCGCGCGTCTGGAAACCCGCAAAAAGCCCCAAGCCTTCTTGAACGTGGAAGCGTTCCAGGCCCTGGAATCCGAGCGCAAGACGCTGCAGACCCGCACCGAAGAACTGCAGGCCCAGCGTAACCAGCTCTCCAAGCAGGTCGGCATGCTGATGAGCCGGGGCGACAAGGACGGCGCCGAAGCCGCCAAGGCCCAGGTCGCAGCCGGCAAGGTGGAGCTGGAACAATCCGCCACCCGCCTGGAACAGATCCAGGCCGAGCTGCAGGCCATGCTGGCCGCCGTGCCCAATCTGCCGCATGCATCCGTGCCTGTGGGCAGCGACGAGCATGGCAACGTGGAAGTGCGCCGCTGGGGTACCCCCGCCACGTTTGAATTCGAGGTAAAGGACCACGTGGACGTGGGCACCCCGCTGGGCCTCGACTTCGACATGGGCGTCAAGGTCTCGGGCTCGCGCTTCACGGTGATGAAGGGCTCGATTGCCCGCCTGCACCGCGCCTTGAGCCAGTTCATGCTGGACGTGCAGACGGGCGAGCACGGCTACACCGAGTGCTATGTGCCCTATGCGGTCAATGCCGACTCGCTCAAGGGCACCGGCCAGCTGCCCAAGTTCGAAGGCGACCTGTTCGCCGCCAAGAAGGGCGGCCAGGATGGCGAGCCGGTGCCGGACAACGCGGCGCTGTACCTCATCCCCACCAGCGAAGTGCCGCTCACCAACTTTGTGCGCGACGTGGTGGTGGCCGAATCCGAACTGCCGATCAAGCTCACCGCCCACACGCCATGCTTCCGTTCTGAAGCCGGCAGCTATGGCCGCGACACGCGCGGCATGATCCGCCAGCACCAGTTCGACAAGGTCGAAATGGTGCAGATCGTGCACCCCGACCAAAGCTACGAAGCGCTGGAAGAGATGACCCGCCACGCTGAGGCCGTGCTGCAAAAGCTGGGCTTGCCCTACCGCGTGATGAGCCTGTGCACCGGCGACATGGGCTTTGGCGCTGCCAAGACCTACGACCTGGAAGTGTGGCTGCCTGCGCAGAACACCTACCGCGAGATCAGCTCGGTGAGCAACTGCGAAGCCTTCCAGTCGCGCCGCCTGCAGGCCCGCTTCAAGAACGCGCAGGGCAAGAACGAGCTGGTGCACACGCTGAACGGCTCAGGCCTGGCCGTGGGCCGTACGCTGGTGGCGGTGCTGGAGAACTATCAGCGGGCAGACGGAACCGTCGAGGTTCCGGCCGTTTTGCGGCCCTATATGGGGGGCGTCTCGGAGCTGGCGCCCGTAGCCTGATCTGACACACCCGACGTAGCCTCGCCCGGGGCACTGCAGGCAGGGCCTGCCCGCGGTCTCAAGAACGTGGGCAGGCCCTCGTGTTTTGCGGGCTGCCATGGCAACGGTCTGCGGATTCGGGACAATGTGGGCATGACCTCTCCCGACATCACTCCTGCTGACACCGCCGCCACCGGCACCCCCATCCGCCTCACCCAGTACAGCCACGGCGCAGGCTGCGGCTGCAAGATCAGCCCCAAGGTGCTCGACGTGATTCTGGCGGGCAGTGGCGCCCAGCACCTGGACCCGCGCCTGTGGGTGGGCAATGCATCGCGCGACGACGCGGCTGTGTACGCGCTGGACGACGAGCGCGGCGTGGTCTCCACCACCGACTTTTTCATGCCCATCGTCGACGACCCGTTCGACTTTGGCCGCATTGCTGCCACGAATGCTATCAGCGACATTTACGCCATGGGCGCCGACCCCCTCATGGCCATTGCCATCCTGGGCTGGCCGGTGAACGTGCTGCCCCCCGAGGTGGCGCGCGATGTGGTGCGCGGTGGCCGCGCGGTGTGCGATGCCGCAGGCATCCCGCTGGCAGGCGGGCATTCCATCGACGCGCCCGAGCCCATCTTCGGCCTGGCCGTGACGGGCGTGGTGAACCGGCGGGACATGAAGCGCAACGACACCGCCACGGCGGGCAGCCGGCTGTACCTCACCAAGCCGCTGGGTATCGGCATCTTCACCACGGCGGAAAAGAAGGCCCTGCTGCGCCCGCAGGATGTGGGCGTGGCGCGCGACGTGATGTGCACGCTGAACAAGCCCGGGAGCCGCTTTGGCAAGCTGGCGGCCGTGACGGCGATGACCGACGTGACGGGCTTCGGCCTGCTGGGGCACCTGGTCGAGATGGCCGACGGCAGCGGGCTCACCGCCGTCATCGACACCGCTGCCGTGCCCCGCCTGCCGGGCGTGGAGCATTACCTGGAGCAGGGCTGCGTGCCCGGCGGCACCCTGCGCAATTTCGACAGCTACGGTGCCCGTATTGCCCCGCTGGCCGATGCGCAAAAGCATTTGCTGTGCGACCCCCAGACCAGCGGCGGCCTGCTGGTGGCCGTGGCACCGGAAGGTGAGGGCGAATTCCTGGCCGTAGCGGCCGGGTTGGGCCTGCAACTGAGCCCCATCGGTGAGCTGGTCGCAAAGCGGCCCCCGGCGGTCGAGTTCCGCTGATGGCCGAGAACCTCAGCGACTTCCGGCACATTTTTCTGAACGATGTGCCCATGATGGACGTGCGCGCGCCCGTCGAGTTTGGCCAGGGCGCCTTCCCTGGTGTGGTCAACCTGCCGCTGATGGACGACGACGAGCGCAAGAAGGTCGGCACCTGCTACAAGCAGCAGGGCCAGCAGGCTGCCATTGCGCTGGGCCATTCGCTTGTGTCTGGCGGCATCAAACGTGCGCGCATTGCCGCCTGGGCGGCTTTTGCGCAGGCCCATCCGCAAGGCGTGCTGTACTGTTTTCGCGGCGGGCTGCGCTCGCAGATCAGCCAGCAGTGGCTGCAGGCTGAGGCCGGCATTGCCTACCCGCGCGTCATCGGCGGCTACAAGGCCATGCGCAGCTTTCTGCTGGAGACCACGCAGGCCGCAGCGCAGGAGTGCGACTTCGTCGTGCTCAGCGGCTCCACCGGTACGGGCAAGACGGAGGTGATTGCCGACCTCCCCCACGGCATCGACCTGGAGGGCCACGCCAACCATCGGGGCTCCAGCTTCGGGCAGCGCACCACGGCGCAGCCGGCACAGATCGATTTCGAGAACCAGCTGGCCATCGACTTCCTGAAGAAGCGCGCGCGCGGCCATGCGCGGTTTGTGCTGGAAGACGAAGGCAAGCATGTAGGCAGCCGTGCGGTACCGCTAGAGCTGCGCCTGCGCCTGGAGCAGGCGCCCATCGTGTACCTGCAAGACACGTTCGAAGCGCGCGTGGAGCGCATCCTGCGCGACTACGTGGTGCTGCAGTGCGCTGACTTCGCAGCAATGCTGGGGCCTGAAGCGGGCTTTGAAGCCTATGCCGCACGCCTGCTGGCCAGCCTGGACAAGCTGGCGCGCCGCCTAGGCGGCGACCTGCATCAGCGCCTGCGTGCGGTGATGCAGGCCGCGCTGGTGCAGCAGCAACAGAGCGATGCCAATGTGGGGCTGCATCTCGAATGGATCACTGAGCTGCTCAGGCACTACTACGACCCCATGTACGCCTACCAGCGCCAAAGCCGCGCAGAGCGCATCGTGTTCGAGGGTGAAAGGGCTGCGGTTATGGATTACCTGCGTGAGCTCGGCTCAGGGACCGCCCTCTGAAGACGAGGCGGCCGGCCAGTAGAGGAATGTTGGCTCGATGCCCACATCATGGGCCTACTGCCGCTGGCTGATCTGGTGCCCACCAAATCTGGCTATAATCGCAGGCTTCGACACACAGGAGAGGTGGCAGAGTGGTCGAATGTACCTGACTCGAAATCAGGCGTGGTAGCAGTATCACCGTGGGTTCGAATCCCACCCTCTCCGCCAGTATCAAGGCCCGGTAGCTATTTAATCGATAGCACCGGGTCTTTTTCTTTGTGGCGTGCTGGTAAAAATTTGGACAACTAGCCAATTCGCCGCACAGCGCTAGTCGCGGCTTCAATGCTCAAATGGCTGTAGCGCTGAGTGCTGCGGCTGTCTTTGTGGCCTAGCACCTTGCCGATGGTGTAGAGATCCACCCCCGCTTTCAGCATCGCACTGGCCGTGCTGTGGCGCAGGTCGTGAAAGTGCAGCATGGGCAATCCTGCTGCGTCACGGGCCTTGCACCAGTTCTGCTGAATGGTAACTTTTGGACAGGGCCTAAACCTTCTGGCGCAAACTGCCACCTTCGGGTGGATGGGTACGTGCCGGGGCTCTCCGTTCTTCGTGTCTGTCAATATCCACGCTTGGCCCAGCGGCACGGCCCGCAGGATCTCCGACAGCCTCATGCCCGAATAGAACGCCATGCGGATTGCCATGCGCGTGATGCGGTGCCGGGTCAGCCTGGCTATCTGCAGCATGGTCTTTCTGTCCACGTAGTGCTGCCGCTCGTTCTTCACTTCGGGCACCACCACCTTCTCCCCCGGATCGTGTTCGCAGTAGTCGTGGTGCTTCCACGCATACCGGCAAGCCGCCGTCAGATACCGGATGCGGTTCCGAATGGATGCGGGCTTTAGTGGCTTGCCTTTCTCGGTCACGGCCTTCTGCGCGTACTCCCGGCAGACGGCGGGCAACTCGGACAGGTTCCTGCCTTGATAGACCCAATAGATCAGGGCCAACTCTCGCGCGACGTTGGCCCCTTGTTTCAGCTTTGGCGCTCGCTCCGTCAGGTAACAAGCGACAGCGTCTTCGATGCTTCTTTCGGGCTTCTCGACTCCTGCAGCTGTCGCATAAAGCCGTGAGGATTCTTGCCGGTCGTAGGCGTCAGCTTGGGCGCGAGTCCACGTTTTCGGAAGAGCTTTTGTAGCGCGGACTCGCTCGCCATTGATACGGCGCGAGAACTCGAAAACGTAGCACCCGCGCTCTTTGTCTTTGTAGATCGACATGACAGCTTGAACTCCATGAGGTCGGGCTCGTCAAAGATGACCCGTTTGCCGATGCGGACGCACGGGATCGGGCCGTGTGGGGCGGCAAGTGTATAGACCTGCCGCTTGGATACCTGCAAGAACGCTGCTGCTTCTTGTGCGGTCATCTTGTTCTCCTAGTTTCTGGTTCTGCAGTAATCGCACTCGGAAATAGCCAAGCGCAGCGGCGCGCCACATGAAGTGCAGTGCTTTTTCATGCTTTTCGTCATGTAGAGGCTGTCCAGCTTCATCTGCACATCAAACGAACGCCGGAAAGCCGCTCTCAAAAGCTCTAGATGCCCGTCGCCCTCTTCTGCTGTCATCTCATTCCCCAATGAAAAAAGCCCCTCGTCGGGGCTCAGTGAAAATTCTTGCTCGGCTGGTCGTCGTCGTCCCGCTCTGGCAGTTCGTCGTCGTCGGCATCCCTGTCGTCTTGCCAGCGGTCGTGCTTGTCGCCGCGTTCGCGCGCTCTACGTGACATTTGCTCTCTCCTTATTTCCTCGCACCGCTCACGCACAAGTCTGCGGGCGTCTGGTTTGGATGCAAACCACCGGAATAGCGGCCTGCTGCTGTCTTGCATCAGGGGCGGCGCGGGCCATCCCGTCATGATTCGGCAAGCCGCGCCTTTGCTGCGGCGATTGCTGCTTGAGATGATGGTGGGTAGCACCCTGCTGTTTTCAGCGCCTCCAGCATCTGCCGGATCAGTGCATCGTCTTGCTTGCGCACCTCGGCTTCAACCGCGCGGGCAATGATCTCAAAAGCCCGCATCGACACAAAGTTCAGCGCTCCGTTGTCGGCTCTGCGCATCTCGGTGAGTCGTTCAGGTGTCAGCATGTGGCTTTCCTTTGATGCAGGCCGCAGGAGTCTTCCCCCGCAGCACATCGACTGTTGTGATGAACCCAACGCCAGCGAAGATGAATAGGGCCACGGACAGAGCCGCAAGTGAGGCCGACTGAAATCCGTCCTTGAGCCCTTGTTTGAATCTGCGCGTGTTCATGTTGGCTCTCCTTTGGTGATGCCGTGCATGTGCTCGACTTCGCGCACTAGCCACGCGATGACGGGAACCTCTACGTTGGTCAACCCGTCACGGCATGACAGTGCGCCGATCTGCTCATCCGACAGCGGCTCCCGCACTGGTGGTGCGGTGAAGACGGCGTGCCATACGTTGATGTCCAGTTCTTCGGCGCGCTTGGTTGCAGCGAATTCCTCTTTAGGCCCCATTCGCAAATGCCCGACCGGCTCCCCCGCTGGTGTGGGTGTGCCCCACTTTGCAAGGACTGCGCGGGCAATTTGCACGAACTCATCTGTGTCACAGAACAGGATGAACTGCTCTGCTACTGCAAAATCAATCAGGTCTTTGTCGGTCGGTGTCATGGCTTGTCTCCTTGTGCAGCCAAAGGCTTGAGCCATTGAGCATCAAAGTCACGCATGGCTTTGTCGGGGTTGTCGCCAAACCCAGCCACGCCGTTTTGCAGATCGTCCCCGTACAGAGCACACCACTGATTGCCATCTATCGACAGCACAGGGCGGAAAATAGCGCTTGGACGCTGCTGCTCAATTGCTGCGCTGGCGTATTCGTTAGCAACGCCCTGCATGACGTGGTGCGCCATCCCGAAGGACTCGCGCAATACGTTTTCTATCGCCTGCCCAACGTCGCCGCCACTGATGCGGCTGCGGACAGCATCAAAGATTGGTTGATACGAGTCCATCACACACCTCCTTGTGCAGGCAAAGCTGCGTCGATTCGTGGCAGCAGGTTGTTTGGTAGATCGTCATCGCGGGTGAAGCACGCTGCTACCTCGCGGAGCAGGTTGCGCATGGCTTCAAGCTGCTGTTCTAGGTAGGCAACCCTCTCGTTCAGTAGCTCAATGGTCACTACATCGTGAGCAGATTGCAGTCCTTGGATTGCCTCGGGCTGGGGTGCTGCCCAAACAACCTCATCCGGGCGCATGGCTTTGATCGTGCCATCGTTCATCAAGTAGTCGTTGATTCCCGTGCTGCCGCCGTACCCCATAGGCTTTACCGCCGCTGCCTCGGGCTGGGGTGCTGCTTCAAACAGTGCCTCCAGGCCGCTTGCTGCCTGCCGCACCTTGGCTGCGCGCTCAGGTCGCTGCTGCAATGTTCTGTCGGTTTCACCCAGCAGCTCCCACAAAACATGCAAGGCGTGGCGCACAGCATCCGGCACCGCTGGCACTGCCGGGGCCTGTGCCTCCAGCTCAGTGACGCGAGCGTGGAGGCGCAACAACTCGTCTGCGGCGGCGGCTATGGCTCGCGCATCTGCTTCAGATGCACACATGGTGTCGCTGATGCGTTCGGCAAGCTTTATCGCTTCGGGTTGTGTGGTGTCTGTCATGTCTGTTGCTCCAATGCCCATTGAATGATCTCGCTCGCCTCTTTGAGCGCCACCCGCAGCGCGGCAAGCTCGCGGTATCTGCGAATTTCCTCGC
Source organism: Acidovorax sp. BL-A-41-H1 (assembly GCF_051942715.1). NCBI lineage: Bacteria > Pseudomonadati > Pseudomonadota > Betaproteobacteria > Burkholderiales > Comamonadaceae > Acidovorax > Acidovorax sp. BL-A-41-H1. Next base: position 443,498 of record NZ_JBPVJQ010000006.1, read on the forward strand.
TTGATTCCATTGCCCGCACGCCTTGCAGGAACTCGACTTGCTGCTCAGCTTGCAAAGCGCGGCGCTTCCATTGCTTCAATGTCGGCTCGCGTGGCTCTGTCATGGCTTACCCCGCCAGCTGATGACGCACGACACGCGGGAAGGGGTTGTGTGCTGTGGGCTCATTCGATGCCAGGCGCGCAACGTCCGGCCCACTCAGGAATGCTGATTCCTTGTGGTCTGTTGCTTTGATGTAGTCCACCTCCACCCGCGCGGTATCCACCAGCACCGAGGCAACTTGCGCGACAGCTCGGGCGCGGTCGGGCTCCATGGGGTTCTCGCGGTCTGACAAGCCCTTGAGCGTGCCCATGAGGATTTCGCGCAGTTCGGTGATGTTCGGGGTCATGCTGTTTCCTTCGATTCTTTTTTGATGCGGTTTAGCTGGCGCGAGATTGCGCTCTTCAATTGATAGATCGGCACCAGTTCGGGGTGGTGGTTCATCGGGTGATTGCGGTGTGCGTGTTCCACCCGGCTAATGCACTCCAGCCGATCCAGAGTGATTTCTTCTTCTTTCGTGGTGTACTGACCCGGCTTGAAAACCACGATGTGTTCATCCGGGACTGGGCCGTTTGCTTGCTCCCACACCATGCGATGCACGCGCACCCAGATGCTCGGCTCGGCCACCTTCTTTTCGAGATACATCCGGGCCTTTGGAAACTGCGGCGTTGCTCCCCGTAGCCGGGTTGTGCCAATCGGCACTGCGTGCGGCGCGCCTAGCCCATTGCGGTACAGGCCACGGCCTAGCACTGGATCAAACCCCCGCATCCCTTTGTTCCAAGGCACAAGCCCGGGCTTGAACTGGTGTTTTGTGTCGAAGTTCACAGCCCTGCGCTGCGCCACCTCGCGCAGGATCTTCTTGGACTTCTTCACGCCCAACAAACACGCCCGCGATATCAGATCGGCGTGATTGATCCCGAGAAACTCCATGATCTCGTCGTTGTGCATGTCGGCATAGATCAGCGTGATGATCTCGTCCAGCACCCGCCATCTGTCTGTGCTGCGGCCCTTTGCTCCTGGTGCTTTCTTCACCTTCAACTCAAAGGCTTTTTGCTGCACTTGCAGTTCACGTTTTCCAAGGTGTGCCGCAATAGATTTCGTGCTGCTGTTGGGGTAATGCTCTCTGACGTAGGCGAGCATTTCCGGCGTCCATGTGCTTGCTTTTGGCATGGTCGTAAAAAAGCCCGCTGTAGCGGGCCTGTGTGGGGGTGGGGTTACTTGATGCCCTTGCGGAGCATTTCGTCTAACTGATCCTTGGCGAACTTCTCAATCAACTCGCCCACAGTTGTGTGGGCCATCACCGCCGCCATCTTTAGCTTCTGGTGAAGTTCCTTGGATACGTTGACGGTTAGTCGACGGTCGCCTTCTGGCGCATGAAAGCTACGTTTTGTCATGCTCGTGCCTTTCGTTAGGTGATGCTCAGTCGGTCTTTGCGCACGATCCGCGCACCCGCTACAGCCTCGCCAGCCTTGATTGCGGCCTTGATCTTGGCCTTGCTAGGGGTGGGTGGCTTCGGGTCATTGCAGAGCGCTGGAGGGAACTTCGAATCGGCGTCAATCTCCACAGACTCATCGCGCTCAAGGTAGAGCTTTGCGCCGAATAATCCAAGCTCGTGCTTGACCTCGGTGATGCCCGTCGCCTTCATGCAGTCGGCCAGGTACGCTTCAAAGCGCTCTAGCCGCTTTTCCCGCGCCTCCACCTTTGCCAGCATGTCTTTCAACATCGCCTTAGCACTGGCAAGGGTTGCGGCTTCTTCCTTGGCGTATGCCACGCAGGCAATTGCCTTGCTTTGGAAAAGCTCGCGGCTCTCGGTGTAGCTTTCAATGATCTCGCCGGTGTCTGCATCAATCTGGTTGACCGACTCGCGCACGGCCTGCGCCGCGTCAAATAGTGTGATTGCTGTCATTTCTCCCCCATGAAAGAAGAAGGCCAGCGACTTGTGCAGTGCTGGCCTTGGGTTGCCGGGTCATCTCCCGGCGCTTTGCGATGTACTTTGCGTGTGCCCTGGCTCTTGCAGCCTTGCCCTTGGGCGTGAGAGCGTAGGCTTTGTAATCGCTGACTGGCATGTCACCATGGAATGTCATCGGCCATGCTGTCGAAGCCGGACGATGCTGGGTGTCCAGCTGGTGGACCGCCTGCGCTGCCTTCATTGCGCGGTGCGGCTGGGCGCGCGCCCTTCAGTGGGCGATGGCGCAGGCCATCAACCATCTTTGCCAGTGCGACAGGCTGCGTCTTCTTGTCCAGAATCTCGCTGGCTGTCAGTTCGGTGTTTGCCTGAAACACGTTCTTGAGAACCATCCGTGTGCCCACGCTGCCGTCCTGCTTTTCGTAATCCTCGGTTTCCAGCAACACGCCGATGGGCTTGTGCAGGTCGGGGAACAGCGTGCCGTCCTCCTGCACCTCCTTCTTGGCTTCGTAGTCGTAGCGTGTGACCTTGCCGGGTGCTGGCTTGATGCCGCGCAGTTGCATACACGTCATGATGGCCATCAGCGTGTCGTAGCCTTGATAACGCTCGCCATCTGCGCTCGTGGTGTAGATCGCCAGATTCGCCTTCTGTCCGGATGCGCTCTTGAAGATGAACGAGACTCCGCGCCCGCCCTTCTTCGTGACAATGTCCTGAGCCTGGATGAACTCGCCAACGTACTTGCCAAGTTCTTTGATGGTTGCGCCTGCGGTGTCTGCGTGGCGTGCTGCTTGTGTGTCTAGTGCGTACATGGTGGTTTGCTTTCGTCGTTAAAAAATCAGGCTGTTTCTGTGATGCCGTAGAAGTCGCAAATGGCTGCGTCCACGGCGGCTAGGTCGTTGGGGATGTGTTGGTCTGCAAACATGTCGATAGGCGACTTGCAGCAGTCCTGCCCGTTTGTCTGCGTGGCAAACAGGTACTGGCCGTTGATGATCTCGGTGCGCAGAACGATGGTGAAATAGCCTTCTGGCACCAGCGTCTGGTCAACCATCTTTCCCACCGTTTTCATGCGCACCTGGCCGAAGTCGTCGGTTTGCGTGTGGGCCATGATGTAAACCCGTCGATGCTCTGGCCGCGCCCCAGCTGCTTGGAACACGTTGAAGGCGTGCTTGCCAATGTCGGTGAACTTCTCGTATCCCTTTTCGCTACTGCGGGTCATGAGTTCGTCCACCATCACAGCTTGGTAGTCGTCAACCACGATCACGTCATGGGGTGCGGTGCGCAGGATCTTTTCGATCACCACCGGGTCACTGGTCTGGATCACGTTGCCCTCTCCCTTGAGAGTGACGCGTGTTACCCAGCCCTTAGTGCGGAATGGGAGGGGTTTCTTGATGCACTGGATCAGCAGGGTTCGCGCTGGGTCCAGATTGCGCAGGCTGGTGCTCTTGCCGCTGCCGCTGTTGCCCAGAATCAATGTGGCGATGCTCATAGGTGTGTCCTCGGTGTGATTGGTCTAAATCCATTTGTGCGCAGGCCATAGCCTCGTCACACGATTCGCGCAGGGTTGGGTGCATGTCTGCCTCACTTGCTACGGGCCAATAAAAAAGCCCGCCGGAAAGCTCGCAGCGGGCTGTCAAAAGTGCGGTATGCGCGATACAGCTGATAAAGCTCTATCAAGAAGCTCATGTGAACCCCCACACTGCAAAGCTCACTACAGACAGTGATGCAATGGCGACAAGGCCCAGCAGGCATTCAAGGGCTAGCTGCTCTGCGGGGGTCATGGCTTCACCTCCGCTACTGTGTAAACCTTGCCACGCTTTGGCGAGCAGGTTACGGTCTTGTCGTCAATCCACTCATGCACAGCACCCGGCCCGCACACCTGTCGGCCAGCAAACTCGCGGCTAGCCTTCGCCGCTTCCTCCTGCTGCACCGCTGCAAGATCGCTTGATTGCGCCCACTCGCTGGCGTGGTCGGTGTTATCCAAGTGCTGCGCCAAAAAGAAAGCCGCAAAGATTGCGGCTAGGTAGAGGGCGGTGGAGTAGTTGGGGTGGGTCATGGTGTCTCCCTTGCTGCGAGCATTGCGTCTGCTTGCTCATAGGCCGCTGCGGCGTAATGGCGCAACGACCGGTACTCCGTACCCGAAACCATTTTTGGAGTCTTGTTGCTGTTTGACAGCATTCCGGTTAGTGCTGCGGCAGCAAAGTAGTCGCGCAGGGTCATGCCTTCGCTGTGCCCCGATGGGCTGATGCCATGTGCGTACTGCTTGCAGGGAAACGCTGGCCCGCCGTTGTTTGTGTTGCTCATTCGTCCACCTCCGCTGTGTGATAACCATGCTTGTCTGCCAGTGCCTTAACCACTGCAATGCACGATGGCACCCCAGCAGCGCAGCCGTCCATCAGTGCCGCCATAACCTGGGCGTCGTGGTCGCGGTAGCTCAGGCCGTCTAGCAGCCTGTCGTACTTGCCCATGCGGGCTTCGATGACAGCGATTGCAGCCAATCGGGCTTCCTCGCGCTGCATCAGTTCATCGCGCTTTGCAATGCGGTCGTATTCGGCCGCGCAATGGGCCATGTCGATCTCGAAGCTCATGTGATTGCTCCATGAAAAAAGCCCGACTAAGCGGGCTGTGGTTGTAGGGTGCAGCGGCGGGCTAGTTCGACTAGCCACACGGCAAGCTCGGGCGGTGTGTGTTCCCGCTCGGCTTTGGTGATGTGCGGGCGGTAGTCCTGGCGCTTTCTGCTTTGGACAACATGGGTTGCCTCTCCAAGCACTAGCGGCACATCGGGTATGTCGTAGGGCTCACATCCAACGATGTAGAACCATGTGGCCTTCTCTGCCTTGTGGCCCCACCATTGCTGCGGCGCTGCCAATGTCCACCCGCCCCAAGGATCGCGCGCACCAGGTCTAGGCAGTCTCTGCGAAGGCCAAAGGGTGCTGCCAGCTGGATGCTCAAGGACGCCGCCAAACTCGCGCACCAGGGCGACTGCTAGCCGTGCTAGGTTGCGTTCGTCGGGGCGCGGATTGGCAAAGGTGCGCAGCCGTCCCCAAGCCCTGCAAGGTGGATGCGCCACCACAGGATGCGGCCCGTCATAGATCCGCGCATCGCGCTCCATGTCGTACACATCGCAGCCGGGTAGCGTCTTGTAAATCGAATCTGCCCGCGCAAACAACACTGCAACTGTCTGCATGTGCGCTCCATGAAAAAAGCCGCACTAGGCGGCTTGTTGTGGTGTGTCGGGGGTAACTTACGCTGCGATTTCTTCAAACTTCGCAGCACGCTCGGCCCACTGCTCGGCAGTAGCTCCGCGAAACTTCTTGCCAGCTGGCAGGGCGCGGGCCTTGGCTTCACCGGCACGCAGCTGCTTTGCATTGGCTGCGTACTGTGCGCGGGCTTGCTCTGGCTTGCAGCCGAAGATGCTGCACGTCTTGAGGATTTCGGGGTGATATGCAGTGGTCATGTTTACTCCAGTGCTGCTGTATTGTCGCGCCGCACTAGGCGGCTGTGTTGGGTGGGCTACTCGCCGTTATCTCAAGCACCGTCCCGGGTGGATGAAGTGGCTTTTGCCCTTAATCAGACAAGCCGCCATCCTGCTTATGCGGGCTACACCGCAGGACTCCCGCTATCGGGCGGCTTGTGTGATGCCTCTCGTTAGAAAGGCTGTGAGCTGTCAAGCAATCCTTGACTGTTGCCCCGCGTTGGCAGGGCGGTGGTTGTTACCTGCAGCGCGGCCCGTGCAACTCATCAATCGCCGAGGCGGCGCGCATCACCTCAGCCATGCGATCATTTACGGCCTGCATCAGTGTTTGGCTCTTAAACCCGTCGCGTGCCTCGCCGTACATCTCGGCGAGCTCGATGACATCCGAACAGTCCAGCACCTTGAGCAAAAAATTCACATCAGGTGGTGGTTTTCGCAAAAAAAAGCAGCCCTTCATTTCACAGGCTCTGAAATGCGACTTGCTACCACTTCCGGTGAGGAAGTGCATAGCGCAACCGCACACTGCAAAGCGATCTCTCTGGTGTACGCAACGATGTGTTCCTGACTTACTCCACAGCACCCCTCTGTGAACACACACGACGCGGCTCCATGATTCAGAAGGCTGGTGATTCCGACACGCTCGAGCGTCTTTTCTATGAGCTGGATTTCCTTGTCTGTCGCAGCTCCACAATTGCATTTCACGCTTGAATCCCATGCTGCCGGGCAGCGCTTGTCATGATCGGCTGCAGTGTCCATGCTTCTCTCCTTGGTTGAAATCAGCATGGCTCTCGGTGGAAAGCCATCTTGATTCGCCCCTGTCTCCAAGGGCTGTTCATTTCTTTTCTTGGCCTGCTCAACATGCACCACCCGATGCACTAGCTCGTCAGCCTCACACAGTGTTCCGACCCTCTGTGGTGGTCCTCGCGTCGGGGCGTTCCCTTTGCTGCTCCGCTTTGTTTGCGGCATGGGTGAATTATTAGCCTAAGCTAACCTCCTGTCAATAGCCTAGGCTAAGAAACTTTGCGAAAGTTAGCCTAGGTAGTACCATCTGGGCAACAAAAAACCGCCTCGGTGGGCGGTTGGGAGATGGTGATGAAGGACAGCGCTAGTGCTTCGATGGATCTATGGTTGCCGCAGCCAAAGCCTGCGATAAGGCCGTGGCGCAATCGGCTGGTATCGTTGACGTTAGTCGAACGTTCTGAGCGCCCTCTAGCTCATATGTCAAAGTGGCGAGCCCATGCTCAACGCGGCCAGACACCTCCCGAATGGTTAGAGCCTGAGCCCACTTCTTGACGTTCGCATCCTTCGCTTGAGGTATGGCAGTCATGAGCGTGACCAACATTGACGCCAGCAAGTCGGGCGACACAATCCCCACGCGACTACTTTTATCCGCGTAGCGCAGGCTCAACTGAAACGACCCATCCGGCAGCTCGCCCAGGTCAAAATCTTTGATTACATCCATGCTTCACCTGCAATCTAGTCTTAGCCGCCCATGCGAATCTGCAGGTCGTAGGTAGCGCCGGTGTCATCCGCGCATTCTCCGAAGCCTTGCCCGCTCATCTCGGAAAACTGGAACTGGCATCGCAAACCTATTCCATCGGCTGATCGCGCAATGATGTTTCCACCCCCGCCTGAGCTGGTGGAAACAAAGCCCGTAGAGGTGCGACCCTTGCCGACCCCGACAAAAGAGCCAAAAGAGGCGTCAGAGGCGTAGGCATATTGGCCTGTGAACACTCGCGTGCCGATGGTGATTTGCACGCCCTTGTCATTCTCGGTTGCAACGCCAGAGCCCACACCTGGCCCGCCACGCTGCTGCAAGGTCAATTTGTACGAACACGCGGAAAGCAGGGCGCACGCAAAAAGACACGCTATCGTTTTGACATTCATGGCAAGTTCCCCAAAGAAGCATCGACCACGACGCCGCACCATGCGTCGCCTGGCTGGAGCTTTAAAAACTTCTTGTCCTTGGGCCAATCCGGGTTGATTGCCTCAAGGTACGGCTCACCATCCAGCATGACATATCGCTTGAAGGTGGCCTGTTGTGTGGCCTCACGGCGCACGATGACGAATTGGTTGGGTTGTGGCGTCATATCCGGGTTGACATGCAGCACCATCCCCGCCGGAAAGCTAAAGCGCCCGCCTGGATCTTCCATGGAGTCCCCTGTGACGCGGAGCATGTACCCACACTTTCCAAGGTTCCTGGTGGAAGGTAGCCATTCTTCTGCGTCGCCGGGTTGAAATTCGTCACAAAGTTCTGTCCACATCCCAGCTTGCACCTCAGAAATCAGGGGGTAGCGGCCACGCTCGTCGGGGCCTGCAGATACGTTAGAGGCTGCGTGCTTTGGCAATACGCCCTCCGCCAGCCATGCCGGAGCCACTTCCAATTTGAAGTGCGCACATAGCTTTTCAGCGTTTGCGCGGCTGATCGTACTGACCTTTTCCGGGTTGTTGAACCAATTTGTGACGCTTGCACCTTTGACGCCGCACAGGTTTGCAATCTCGGTGTTGATACCCCGAGGGCGGGGCGGCGGGAAGCATTCCGCCAGTCTGCTTTGTAGCGTGCTCATTAGCCTAGCCTAACTTTACGTTCGTTAGCTTAGGCTTGCTTTTTATCTTAGCCTGGGCTAATATATGGTCCATGAACGTAGCAGCAACAACCATTATTGACCGCCTTGGGGGCACCGCAAAGGTGTCACGCATCTTCGGCCTCTCCATGCCAAGCGTGAGTGATTGGAAGCGTGACGGCATCCCGCAAGCCCGCGTCATGTTCCTGCGTGCAGCCCACAAGAAGCAGCTTGCCGGGGTGGACTTTGAAGCAGCCACAGCGCGTAAGGCGAAGACTCAGGAGGCCGTTTAGATGCAAATCGCCAATCGTCGTTTGTATGCACGCGCACCTAGTCAATCGCCTTGCATTGACTGCGGAAGGCCAACCAACCGCACCAAGTCCGCGAAGCGCTGCCATGCGTGCGCTGGAGTGGTTGCCCAGTTCCAAAGCACTGCGATGTATCGGGTGCAGCTGCTGATCAAACAGGGCGTGCTTGCTAAGCCAAGCGCTCATGCCTGCGTCGATTGCGGTGTTCCTGCTACTTGCTACGACCACCGCGACTACTTGAAGCCGTGGGCTGTCGAGCCCGTGTGTGACCGCTGCAACACCCTGCGCGGCCCAGCCAAGCCCACCGCTACGGCCTGAGCCATGTCCCGTCATTCGTTTCGTGTTTCGCATGAACCGGATGGTGGCTTTTTTTTGACCCAACAGGGTACTCAACCCGGTTCAAACATCATGACTTCGATTGAAGACCAGCACGAATTGGCACTGGCCCGCGCACCACAACGCGCCTCCGTGCCTCTTGAAATGATCCGCGCACAGAAGACAGCCGCAGCAGCTTTCACGCTGGCCTGCAGTGTCTCCGGGCTTGAGGACAAGGAAATCTATCTGGCTCTGTCGATTGATGCTGGGTACTTCTCCAACATCAAGAAGGGCAAGGCCACCCTGCAGGCTGATCTGGTGGCGCAGTTCTGCGAGCTGGTCGGCAACACGATTTACCCCGAGTGGTCTGCCTATCAAGTGGGCTGCACGCTCGTGATGATCAAGACAGAAGCAGAGCGCCGTGCCGAACTGGCAGAGCAGCGCGCTCAAGCCGCAGAGGCAGAGAACCGCCTGATGCGCCAACTACTGGCCGGGAGGGTTGCGGCATGAGCTTCCCCACAGCACGCCCCAAGGCAACCCCAGCGCCTTCGCCACGCATTCGCATCGTCAGCACTGACCGCCGCTATCTGGGCTTCCACATCACCAACCAAGAGCAGGGCCGCAAAGAGAACGACAAGCGCGCAGCTCTGGTGAAGGGCGGTCTATGAACTGGCAGCTCTACGTGGCCGCAAAGCTGGACTGGATCAAGCGCCATCCAGCAGCCACCCCCGAACAGTACGAAGCCGCCATGAAGGCTCTCGCAGCCAAGTTCAAGGTTTAACGGTGCCGCCTGCTACCGAAAGTGCAGGCAAAGAAAAAGCCGGTCATATGGGCTGCAACCCGACCGGCTTTCACATCAACCGAGGGAAATTATGACCCAGCAAAACTCAATCGTCAAACGTCTTCGTCGCGGCTGGACAACGGGCCTTGATGCCCTGCGCGACTGCGGGACTATGAAGCTCGCCACGCGAGTATCTGAACTGCGCCGCGCTGGCGTTGCCATTGCCGACAAGTGGGTAGAAGTCGGTGGCAAGCGCGTCAAGGCTTATCGCATCACGAAGGGCTGCTAATGGCCGGTGACTGGATCAAGATGCGGGCCAATTTGCTGACACATCCGAAAGTTGTCCGCATGTCGTCCGCATTCAATGCGGACAGGGTACGGACTGTCGGCGGACTGTATGCGGTCTGGTGTCTGTTTGACATGCACTCAGAAGACGGACTGCTTGAGGGATACACCCCGCAGGCGCTCGACGATCTGGCCGGATTGCCCGGAATTTCTGCCGCAATGCTGTCTGTGGGATGGCTGGTTCAGTCTGATCTTGGGCTGCAAACGCCTGAGTTTGAGACGCACAACGGCCAATCCGCTAAGCGCAGGGCTCAGGAAACAGAGCGCAAGCGCAACGACCGCAAATTGTCCGCATCTGGTGCGGACGAAATGCGGATCAGAGAAGAGAAGAGAAGAGAAGAAGTAATAGATACCGCTCCTTCTCCGAAGTCGCCACGCGGCACGGCTTTGCCTGCCGACTGGACTCTCCCTGATGACTGGAAAACATGGGCTGTGAACGAGCGCCCGGACGTCGACGTGGTGACGGTCGCCGAGTCGTTCCGCGACTTCTGGATTGCCAAACCCGGCAAGGACGGACGCAAGACCGATTGGCAGGCGACCTGGCGCAACTGGGTGCGCAACCAGCGTGCGCAGCCGGGGCGCAGGGCTTTGCCTGCTGGTGACGTCTGGGCAGGGGCGGTGAACTGATGGCAACCGCAGCGCTCGCGGACATGCGCCGCAAGGGTCGCTCGCCCCGCTCGGTGTGGGTGTACGTGGGCAAGCCGCCGAAGTACATCACGCAAAAGCCTGACGTCATGGTGGTGGAGCGCAACCCCAAAACCATCGACTGGCGCGCAGTGGTCAGCCTGCATGTGGATCTGGTGGAAGTCGGTAACAACGCCGCTCTGCTGCTGGAAACGCTGGACTGCATCGAAGCCGCCAAACCCAAATCAATCGGAGTCGCAAGCCGTGCCGGTGTCATCGGAATCAACGACGACCACACGCAACTCCTTCAAAAACTCATGAGGACGATCAATGCATTTCCTGTCTGACGAAATCGACTTTGCGATGTACGAGCGCGAGACAGACGCCGCCGCGAACGTCAAGCCCGCATCCCTGTGGATGGATGAACTCATCTTCAAGCTGCAGAACCCAGACCGCACGAAGAAGGTTCTTCTGCCGTGGGAGCAGACACACGGCCTGTTCGCCTTTCGCCCCGGTGAAGTTACCCTGTGGGCCGGGCAGAACGGCCACGGCAAAACCCAAGTGGTTTCGCAAGTTGTGCTGTCGCTGATGGGCCAGGAGGAAAAGGTGGTGGTGGGCAGCTTTGAGATGAAGCCCGGAACCACGCTGGCAATGATGAGCCGCATGTACGCTCAGACCAACCCGTTCAGCCCTGAGTACCAAGGCGAGGCGGGTGTGCAGGCCCTCACGGATCTGTACCAAGAGTTTGGCGAGTGGACGGATAACCGCCTGTGGGTGTACGACCGTCAAGGCACTGTTTCGGCCAATCATGTGCTGGGCATGGCCCGCTACTGCGCGAAGGAATTGGGCGTCACGCACATCGTGATTGACAGCCTGATGAAGTGCGTCATGGGCGAGGACGACTACAACGGCCAGAAGTCGTTTGTGGACGAACTGACCGCCCTGGCGCGTGACAACAACGTGCATATCCACCTGATCCACCACCTGCGCAAGCCAGCGAAGGAAACGGACATTCCCGACAAGCACGACACCAAGGGTTCCGGCGCAATCACTGACCTGGTGGACAACCTCATGCTGGTGTGGCGCAACAAGGGCAAAGAGGATGACGTGAAGGCCAAGGGCCGTGCCTCTACCAAGCTGCAAGAGCATGACGCCGCAATCCTGTGCCGCAAGCAGCGCAACGGCGAAGAAGAACCCACGATTCGGCTCTGGTTCGACAAGGACTCCAAGCAGTTCAAGGGCGACCCCAACGACCCACTCATGTACTTCCGCAATTGGCCGCACCGGGAGACAGCATGAATGAACTGTTCAACCTGTCTCAACTGGTCACCCAAGCAATCGGGCCAGATGGCCCGCTACGGCCTAGCAATCTGCCTCAAGGGCAAGCGCTGGCAGTTCTTCCCACCCCAGCACACATGCAACCAGCACAAGGCTGCTGCGGAGGATGTGACGCAAGCAAGGGTGGTTTGGCTCAACAAATCGAAGGGGTGAAGTGATGACGCAAGACGAAGTGTTCGCGATGGCTGAAGAGGTTGGCTTTTCCCTTGTCGACCTCACCGAAAGATGCGGAATCAAGATTGTGCAGAGCGAGGACGACGACCAATGGGCGCAACTGGCGAACTTCGCCGCACTGGTAGCAGCAAAGCAGCGTGAGGCGTGTGCACAGGTTTGCGAGAGCCGTTCACGCTCGCTTAGCCTCGACGCCAGCCATATATCCGCGAACGAAGCAAAAAAGTGTGCTGGAGCCATCCGCGCAAGGGGGAATGCATGAGCATCGATCTTCTGAGCGCAGATCAATTGCGTGAGCTTTTGGCCTACGACTGCGATACCGGTGTCTTTACCTGGCGTGTCACGCGAACTGGCGCGGCCACCGCTGGGTCAGTGGCTGGCTGCATTGACAACAAGGGCTACCGATGCATTTTGATTTACCGCAAGCGGTACAAGGCGCACCGCTTGGCTTGGCTGCACGTTTACGGCGCTTGGCCCTCGATGGATTTGGATCACATCAACCGCGTGAAGGATGACAACCGCATCGCCAATCTGCGCGAGGCAACAGCATCGCAAAACATGCGGAACCGTCCAATTTTCAAGAACAACACCAGCGGTTTTGTTGGTGTGAGCTTTAACAAGCGTCAAGGCAAGTGGACAGCAAAGATTTGTGCCGACGGTAAGCGCAACCACTTGGGGTATTTCCACACCGCAGAGGCCGCTCATGAAGCCTATCAGGCTCGTGCTGCCGAAATCACAGGGAGTTCCGTATGAGCGTTGTAGGCGTATTCCTCCCCGAAGGCACAGAGGCCGAAGTCTGCATAGATATCGGCAGACGCCAGCAATTGGGCAAATCTAAGTATGGAACGACCGTTGCAGAGAACCCGCTTTCCCTGCGCGAGTGGTTGAACCACGCGTATGAAGAGTGCCTAGACCAAGCGGTTTACCTCAAGCGCGCGATTGCTGAGCTTGATGCACAGGAGGGCCGTCGCAATGGCTGAAACCCTGACCGTTGAACTACACAACCGGCAGCAGGCATGGGCAGCGATCAAGGCTCAGGTGTTCCCATTCCTTGCGCAAGTGCTGCAAGGCGGGCACCGCTGGGTGCTGACGATCACCCGCCGCAAGCGCACCAGCAGACAAAACCGCCGCTATTGGGGTAACGGTGTTCTCAAGCAGATTGCAGAGCAGGCCGCACCGAATGGGAAGCTGTACCCGGCTGAGATCTGGCACGAGCAGTTCAAGCGCATGTTCATCGGAGTCATTGAACTGCCCGATGGAAGCGTGCAGGGCCTGAGCAGCACGGATCTGGACACGGCCCAGTTCTGCGAGTTCTCCGACAAGGTGGAGGCATACGCAGCTACTGAGCTGGGCGTGACCTTCTATGACTTACAGGGGCACTGATGCTGACCTACAAGAACCCCAAGGCCAAGCCCTGCGAGGTGTGCAAAACCCTGTTCGTGCCCGACCGCATGGGGCAGGTTGTCTGCCGCCCTGCGTGCGCTATGAAGAAGGTACGCCAGGCCAAGATGGAAGAGCGCGCCAAGATCAAGACGCGCAAGGAGGCCATCAAGAAGATCTCCACGCTGGAAAGCGAGTGCCGCAAGATCGTCCAAGAGATCGCCCGCATACGTGACAGGAACGATGGGTGCATCTCATGCCACATGGGGCCGAACTACGGCGGCATATGGCACGGCTCCCACTACCGCGCCCACGGCGGCTGTTCATCCCTGCAATTCAACCTGTGGAACATCCACAAGGCTTGCGAGCAGTGCAACTACTTCAAGGGCGGCAACCGCGAAGGGTTCATCAAGGGCTTGCTCATTAAGCCTGGCTACGGCCCTGAGCGCATCGAGTGGCTCGACAACCAACCCAAGTCGCAGAAGTTCAGCCGGGAATACCTCTACCGGTTCAAGGAAGTGATGGGCAAGCGCCTGCGCCGCATGAGGAAGCTGAAAGAGGTGAAGGCATGAGGTGCCCCACATGTCAGACCTACACCGAAGTGCTGGAGACCCGGCAAAGGGATGACGGCAGCAAGTACCGCCGCTACCAATGCGCAAACCTTCACCGCTTCACGACGACAGAAACCCCAGTGACAAAGGAGAGCCATGAAAAACGAGCAACACGAAATCCTCGACTCTCTGCTGTCGGAGTGGCATAGCTGGGCACGCGCTGAAAAGCTCCAACCCTCCCGGACGGCTGACCCAATGTTTCGCAACGCCAAAAGCTGTAAGGGATGGGACAGCACCACAGATGTGATTGACGACGAGCTGCGCAGCAAGACCATGAAGGCGATTGACTTCCAGGTGTGCGAGATGAAAGATCCGCACCGGTCTGCCATCTACATCCACGCCCGCAACTGCTGCACAGGTCACAAGGTATGGCTGTCACCGCGTTTGCCTTCCGATCCGATGGAGCGTGCTGTGATCCTCATGGAGGCAAAGAACGAGCTAACGCGGCGGCTTTTGAGCGCCGGAGTGATGTGAAAACACTACCCGTAGTGATTGCAATGCACATCTTTTTTCAATACGATTGCGCCGGGTTGCATAGGTGCGTCCAAAATTCGTGACCTATGACTGATCTCAAAGACCTGGTGTTCCAAGTAGCACCATCCCCGACGCCGTTCTATCGCTTTGACCGAACAGCCCGCCGCAAGCTCACCAAGCAGCACGGCCAGTCGGGAAGAGCAAGACGCCGCAGGATGGCAAAGCCGCTCAGTTTCACCGCATACAAGGATTTTCCTGTGTACGAGTGGATCAGGGACACATTCCCCGGCAAGCGATTGCCCAAGCCTAAGAAGGCTGTCATTTCTGGATTCGTAAGCTAGGATAGACCTAGACACACAAGCCCGCAGGTTAGCGCCTAGCGGGCTTTTTTGCGTTCGCGGGCCTGCCAGTCACACATATCGGTCTCTGTACCTCTGTGGCAGCGCCCGCACCCTTCACCCCCGCACGGACTGTCAGCCAGCGATAGCTGCTCACGGGTAAATGAGCGGACTCCTTAGCCGAAAGCTCGGTGCTGGAAAGCGACGGCATCACCCAGCCCGCAAGGGTAGTCCTATGGGTGCTTACTTTAATTCGGACAATCCGACTGGAACCCGAGCCATGGAAATAAAAACCAAGAGAAAACCGACCGGCGCAGCCGCCATGGGTGCAGGCCCCGGTCGTCCCAAGGGCATGCCGAACAAGGTCACGACCGAGTTTCGCGAGACTGTCCGCAAGCTGCTCGATGACAACGCAGACAACGTGGGCACATGGATCGCGCAAGTCGCAGAGGGCCACGGCGAGAACAAGGCCGACCCTGCCAAAGCGCTTGACCTGCTTGCCAAGCTGGCCGAGTTCGCGGCTCCGAAGCTAGGACGTGTGGAGCATGTAGGCGATGGTGGCGGGCCAGTCTTGCAAGAGATCGTCATCAAGGTAGTGGATGCGGATCACGGCTGAGTTTCCTCGGAAGCTCACATTCCTATTCACACCCGCTCGATACAAGGTAGCCCATGGCGGGCGCGGTTCCGGTAAGTCTTGGGCCTTCGCCCGCGCATTGATCCTGCTGGCCGCACAGAAGCCATTGCGCATCTTGTGTGGCCGCGAAGTGCAGAAGTCCATCAAAGACTCAGTTCACCGCCTGCTGACCGACCAGATACAGGCATTGGGCTTGGGTACATCGTTCGATGTGCTGGAGTCAGAGATACGCGGCAAGAACGGCAGCTTGTTCCTGTTCGCAGGCTTGAGCCAGCACACGGTCGAATCAATCAAGTCGTTTGAAGGTGTGGACATTTGCTGGCTTGAAGAAGCCCAGGTGATCACGAAGCGTTCGTATGACGTGCTACTGCCCACGATCCGCAAGGATGGGTCGGAGGTGTGGCTCAGTCTGAACCCGGACATGGAGACGGACGAGACCTATCAGCGGTTTGTGGCGAATCCACCGCCTAACGCATTGGTCGAACAAGTGAACTGGAAGGACAACCCTTGGTTTCCTTCTGTGCTTGAGGCGGAACGCCAAGAGACATTGCGCCGCGACCCTGACAGCTACGAGAACATTTGGGAGGGCAAGCCCAAGCGAGTCGCAGAGGGTGCGATATACGCGCTTGAGATTGACCAGGCGTATGCGCAGAGCCGGGTGCGGTCTGTTCCGTATGACCCGCTGCTGAGTGTTCATCTGGTGTGGGACTTGGGCTGGAATGACTCGATGACCATCGGGTTCTTTCAGCGCTCGGGTGCTGAGGTTCGTTGTATTGAGTACATAGAGGACTCATTCCGCACACTGGATTGGTACATCGCCGAGGTTGAAAAGCGGCCCTATCGCATCGGGACGTACTTCATCCCGCACGACGGCGCCTCGGGCAACTACCTGACCGGCAAGAGCACCGAAGAGATATTGAAAGCCATGGGCAAGGACGTTGTTGTCCTGCCTCGCATGAGCATCGAAGAAGGCATCAAGGCCACGCGGATGATGTTTCCGCGCACGTACTTTGACCAAGAGAAAACAGGCGCTTTGCTGGAGCATTTGAAGCGCTACCGGCGAACGATCAACCTGCGCACGAATGAGCCAGGCGCGCCACTTCACGACGAACACAGCCACGGCGCGGACATGTTCCGTTACGCAGGCATGGCAGTTGACCAGATGGGCAATGCAGAAGCATCCAAGCCCATCCAATACAAGAGAAAGCCACTGATATGAAAGAACAACTGCGCGAGCTGTTGAAGGGCGTAGCCATGGGCCGCCCTGCGTCTGCCGAGGCATTGGCTGATCTGCTGGCTGATGTGTTGGACGGCAAGCAAGTGCCTGCAACTGCGACTGTTGAAGTCGAACTGCCCAAGAAGAAGGCCAGCAAGTGAAGCGCATGGACGACGAGGCTCTGCTGAACCACCTCCAGACCTTGGAGGAAGATTCGGCGGCATTCGTGTGGGGTGCGCTTGGTGGCGAGCGCGAGAAGGCCCAGCGCGAGTATTTCCGCATGCCCTACGGCAATGAGGAAGACGGCTGGTCGTCCATTGTCACCAGTGACGTGCAAGACACCGTGGAATGGATCTTGCCGCAGCTGCTGGACATATTCGCTGCTACTGATTCCATCGTGTCGTTTGAGCCCACCAAGGCCGAGGACGTGAAGGGCGCAGAGCAAGCGACTGACACTTGCAATTACGTCTTCACCAAAAAGAATGACGGCTTCCTGATCCTTTACACAGCGATCAAGGACGCATTGCTGGTCAAGAACGGTGCCGTTCACTGGCGCAAGGAAACCAAGCGCCGCAAGGTCAAGACTCCGCTGCGTGGCGTGAGCGAGATGCAGCTGACGATGGCGCTGGAGCAGGGGGGCGAACTGCTCAACGCCGAGCCAGTGGGCCAAGTGCAAGACCCCATGACGGGCGAAGCGCTGACCATCTACAACGCCACACTTGAGCAGGAAGAAACGACCCAAGAGATCAAGGTAGAAGCCTTCCCCCCCGAGGATCTGCTGGTCAAGCGCGATTGGACCAAGCCGCTCTTGCACGATTGCCCGTACGTCGCCCGCATCATGCGCGTGACGCTCTCCGACCTGGTGGAGATGGGCTACACCGATGTGACGGCAGAAGACCTGGCCGGATCGGACGACCCCAGCGAATCGGCAGACGCAGAGTTCCGCACTTCGCGCTTGAGCCAGAACGGTGACGCCTACGAAGACGACACCATGGTCAGTGTCGAAGACGACTCGCTGACTGAAGGCTATCTGCGCATCGAGTATGTGCTGGTGGACTATGACGGCGACGGCATTGCCGAACGTCGCTGCATCTACCGCTTGAAGAACAAGATCCTCAAGAACGAGGAAGAGTCACACGTCCCGATTGCTACCGCGTCCCCTATTCTGGTTGCTCACCGCTGGGACGGCATGAGCATTGCCGAGACAGTCAGCGACATTCAGCAGCTCAAGACGGAAATGACCCGTCAGATGTTGAACTCGCTGTATCTGGCGAACACGCCGCGCACGAAGGTGCTGACCGATGCGCAAGGCTCGCCAATGGCGAACATCGATGACCTGCTGGACAACAGGCCGGGCGGTGTTCTGCGCACCAAGAGCATGGACGGCTTGCAAGAGTACGTCACGCCCTTTGTGGGTGGGCAAACCCTGCCAATCCTTGAGTACGTCGATGCCATGCGCGAGAACCGCACAGGTGTGACGCGCTACTCGCAGGGCTTGGGCGCGGATGGTCTGGAAAAGACGAATGGCGAATCAGCCCGATTGATGAACGCTAGCCAGATGCGCATCAAGCTGATCGCTCGCATCATGGCCGAATGCCTGGTGAAGCCGATCTTCCAAGGCATCTTGAAGCTGCTGACCGAAGGCGACATGCAGAAGATCGCCTTCCGCCTGCGCAATGACTTCGTGGAGTACGACCCGCAAGAGTGGCGCGATTCGTATGACATGACGATCAATGTGGGCCTTGGCACTGGCGACAAGGACATGCAGCTGCGCCACCTGAGCGCGATCTTCCAATCGCAGATGGCGTTGGCCCAGTCTCCTTTTGGCCCTGCGCTGATCGACCCGACCAAGATTTACAACACGCAAGCCAAGCTGGTGGAGAACGCAGGCTTTAAGAACGTGGGCGACTTCTGGAAAGACCCCGCGAAAGAACCGCCACCACCACAGCAGCCTCCACCACCACCGCCGCAAGTGCTGGTCAAGCAGATGGAGCTTGCAGCAGATGCCCAGAAGTTCCAAGCCGAACAGCAACTGACCATGCAGCGTGAATCGTTGCAGGCTGAGGCAAAGCAGCGCGAGACGCAGATGCAGCTTGAGCTACAAGCCGCAAACGATGCCCGCGATGCAGAGCGCGAACAGTTGATGGCAATGCACAAGCAGCAGCTTGCCATGGCGCAGTTGGAGTTGGATCGCTACAAGACGGACGCCGACAACAAGACGAAGATCATCACGGCCCGCATTGCACACCCTGAATCGCAGTTGACGGGCTTGGAGATCAACCCAGAGACCGGCGAAGTATGGGAGAAGCCCGACCCCATGGATTCGGTCATGCAGGCCCTTGGCGCGCTCGTGGAGCAGTCCAACGCACCAAAGGCAATCGTTCGTGATGAGACCGGCAAGGTCGTTGGCGTTCAGCAAGGCTCACAGATGCGAACAGTTGTGCGGGATGAATCCGGCAAAGTGATTGGAGTGCAGTAAATGGACAACGTAACCCTGCCCGGCGCAGGCGATGTGGTAGCGACCGACGATGTGGGCGGTGTGCAGTATCAGGTAGTGAAGCTGGACATTGGCGGCGATGGGGCATCGTCCCGCATCTCTGCTGCCAATCCTCTGCCCATCACGTCTGCATCTGCCTACGCCGAGGACTCCCCACACATATCGGGTGCGACCGGCAATCTGATGCTCGCAATCCGCTCGGATAACGACTTGCCGACCGCGAACGATGGCGACTACACCATTCTCAAGATGGATGAAGAAGGCCGGTTGAAGGTCGCCAGCAAGCCCGCCAGTTATGCGCCGACCGTTGGCAATGTGACGAGCGCCACCAGCACGGTATTCGTGAACACGGAGCGGTTCTCCAACCTGATGATTCACTGCAAAGGCACGTTTGCGGGCGTGAATGCCACATTCGAGGGCTCGCTCGACTCGACCAACGGCACGGACGGCACTTGGTTTGGTGTGCAAGCCATCCGCTCCAACGCGAACACGATTGAAACCACCACTGGCGTGCTGGGTGCAGCGCCTGCGTATGCGTGGGAACTGTCGGTCAACGCCATGAGGTGGTTCCGGGTCCGCGCGTCCGCTTGGACCTCCGGCACTCAGGTGTGGACGATGATCCCCGGCACCTACGCTACAGAGCCTATTCCAGCCGCTCAGATCAGCGGCACACAGCCGGTATCGGGAACTGTCACCGCGACGGTAACGGGCGGCACGGTACTGCCTGTCACGCCTACCACCCTGTTTACCAACAGCGCGGCCACAACGAATGCAACGCTGGTCAAGAACACGGCAGGCACGCTCTGGAGCATCGCGGTAAGCAACACCAATGCCGCCTCACGGCTCCTCAAACTGTTCAACCTGACCACCGCCCCGACTGTCGGCACATCCACGCCGGTTTTCACCGTTGCTATCCCATCGGGCGGCACGGTGCTGGTCAACGGTGGATCGAACGGTATCCGCTTCGGTACTGGTATCTCTCTGGCGATCACTGGCGCTGCCGGGGACTTGGACACCACCGCCATTGGCGCTGGCGAAGTCAAAGTAGCAACCACGTACACCTAAATGCTGCTCCTACTCTTCGCGCAAACAGGCGAGACGCCGCCCGAAGAAGAAGCGCCACCCCGCAACGCGGGGTTTGAGATGGGCGCGCAGATCGTCTATCGCAAGACGTATCTGCAAGAGGTGCTTGAAGCAAGGGCCGAACGGTTCAAGCCCAAGGGCCGCAGGGCAAAGAAGCGCGCCCAGGTCATCGAAGTGGAAGCCGCGCAAGCTGTGTTGGCGGGAGATGGCGAACAGAAGCTGAAAACGCTCATGCGCCAGTGGCAGGCCCAAGCGCCTGAGATGCCCAAGGCCGATACGCCCGATGTGTACCAGTTGTTTCTTGCGCAGGTTGCCTTCTGGGTGCGCCGCGTTCAGGAAGAGCAAGAGCAAGACGAAGAGGACGCGCTGATCGCGCTACTGACATGACCAACCAACAGATTGCCCAAAAGGGTTTCGAAGCATCGCAAGTGCTGGACAACCCTGCTTACAAGGCAGCGATGGAAGCCCTGCGCACTGATGTCGTCGATGCGTGGAAGAAATGCCCAGTGCGTGACAAAGAGGGCCAAGTCCTGTTGCTGCAACTGGCAAAGCTGACCGACAAGTTCGAGAGCGTCCTGTCCGGGATGGTGGAAGGCGGCAAGTTCGCCCAACGCCAGTTGGAACTGGACGACATGAGAAACGAAAGCACAGCCAAAAAGCTGATGCGCCGCGTTTTGTAGACAAGCCACCTTGTCTTTTTGGGGCAACCGCAGTGATGCGACCCCGTAGCCCTTCCGGTGGCTTTGGAAGGGTTCAGAGCGAAAGCAAAACATGGACGGACAAGCTGTAACGGCACCCGGTAGTTTGGATGACCTCGCGTCGTTTCTTGAGGACAAGCCCTTAGAGGCCCCTGATGAACAAGAAGACGACGCACAACCTCAGACGGACTCGCAAGAGGACCCCGACGAGGACGAAAGCGCAGTTGATGAATCCGAAGCAGAAGCCTCGGAGGAAGACGCCGAAGATCAACCAAGCGCAATTTTCAAAGTCACTGTCAAAGGCGAAGACGGTGCTGATCAAACCCTGGAGGTTGATCAAAAAGAGCTGATTGCAGGCTATCAGCGCCAGCGCGACTACACGGTCAAGACGCAGGCACTGGCAGAACGCGAACGGCAAGCCTTCGAAGTGGTCACGTCTGAGATTGAGAAGTCTCGCAACCACTACATGCAGCAGGCCCAACTGGCTCACGCCGCAGTCCGAGAGCTTGCAGGCTTGCGATCAGCGGAGGAAATGGCTGTCCTGGCGCAGACCGACCCCTCTTTGTGGGTGCAGGAGCAACAGCGCACAGCCCTCGTGCAAAGCCGTTTGCAGCAGCTCCAGCAAGGGATGCAGACAGAGCAAATGCAGTCACAGCAAATGCAGGCGCAACAACGCCAGCAGCTGTTTCAGCGCGCATGGGGCGTCCTCCAAGAGAAGGGCATCGACAAGCCCAAGCTGGCAGGGATTTATCAGGAAGCGTCGAAGCGTTACGGCTTTGGTGAACAAGAGTTCGCCAACGTCTACGACCCGCGCCTGGTGCTTGCCCTGCGTGATGCGGTGGCGTATCGCGCCCTGCACGACAAAAAGCCAGCAGTACAGCAGAAGGCGCAATCCGCGCCGAAGTTGCCTGCGACCAAACAACCCGTAGCCCGCTCGGAAACCAAGATCAAACAGCTCGAAACGCGATTTGCCCGCAAGGGTGGCGCAAAGCTGGATGACCTGGCGGCCTACCTGTCGGCCACTGGCCGGTAAAGGAATCGAGAAATGCCACAACCAGCAAATACCTTTGACCGTTACGACGTCAACAACTCCGTACGTGAAGACCTGATCGACAAGATCTTCAACACGTCGCCCGAAGAAACCCCCGTGACCTCCGGTCTGGGCAAGTCCACCGCATCGAACACCTACCACGAGTGGCAGCGTGATTCGCTCGCAGCTGCGAACAAAGACAACGCCCTGATCGACGGTGACGACTTCGCAGGCTCTGCCCTGACCGGCACTGAGCGCGTGGGCAACTACTGCCAGATCTTCAGCAAGCAGCCTGTGGTCTCGCGTCGCGCTGACATCGTCAACAAGGCCGGTCAGAAGACCGCCATGGCCTACCAGACGGCCAAGATGATGAAGGAGATGAAGCGCGACATGGAAGCCGCTGTGCTGTCCAACAACGTCGCCGTGGCGGGTAACTCCACCACTGCATCGAAGCTGGCCGGTCTGGGCGCGATGATCTACACCAACACCTCGCACGGTGCTGGCGGCTCGACTCCATCGCACACGTCGGGTGCTGCTACCGTGGCCCCTACGCCTGGCACGGGTCGCGCCTTCACGGAAACACTGCTCAAGACGGTGGTGCAATCGACCTACACACAGAGCGGGATGATCCCCCGTCAAGTGGTCATGTCGCCCAACCACAAGACGCTGTTCTCTGCGTTCACGGGTATCGCGGTCAACCGCTACCAGGTGGGCAAGAAGGAACAGGGTCGCATCATCGGCGGTGCTGACGTTTACATGTCCGACTTCGGCGAACTGGAAATCGTCCCGCACTACATCATGAGCGGCGCGACCACGGTATTTGGTGTGAACCCCGAGTACGCCTCGATGGCGTTCCTTGACGGCTTCAAGCCCAAGGAAATCGGCGACACCGGCGACAGCAAGAAGAAGCTGATCACCGCTGACGTGACCCTGCGTCTTGACGCAGAAAAGGCGATGTTCAAGATCGCCGACCTGACCGCCTAAACGGTCGCAAGAGAGGGGGGCTTCGGCCCCCCTTTGTCGTTATGCATCCGTCGCGAGACGCTGCAAGGGGAAGCTATGAATCTTGTCGGCATGTCGCCCACGGGCTATGCGGAGAACGTCACGGTAGACGAAGGCGTCAACGCTTTCGGCGTGCGTCAGCAAGTCCACTTTGAGGGTGATTCGGTCATTGTCCAAAAGACCTACGACGCCGCGCCACACCTTGAACACGCCCGCATTGCGCGGGAATCGACAGAGGGCAAGCGATGGGGAGAGGGCAAGATGATCGGCCACATTCCACCCGTTGAATACGCCCGCATCTCGGTCATTCGCGACCCTGCCGAACGCAGGAAAGCAATCATGACCTTCTTGCGTGAGAACCCTGCGTTTGTGATGTTTGATCGGGC
The DNA here is from genome assembly GCF_051942715.1 of Acidovorax sp. BL-A-41-H1. Taxonomy (NCBI): domain Bacteria; kingdom Pseudomonadati; phylum Pseudomonadota; class Betaproteobacteria; order Burkholderiales; family Comamonadaceae; genus Acidovorax; species Acidovorax sp. BL-A-41-H1. Next base: position 466,707 of record NZ_JBPVJQ010000006.1, read on the forward strand.
GCTCAAGTGATCACCGATTACGCATCCCTGCAAGCGGAAGTCATCTCGGAATCGCACCGCACAGACCTGGCAGACAAGATCCCGAGTTTCATCCAGCGCGCTGAACGCGAGATGTCTCGCCAACTGCCGTTGCGGGCATTTGAGACGGCTGTGACCGGTACCAGCACCGGAACGATTGCACTGCCTGCCGACTTCGATCAGGTGGAACTGCTGGTGCTGAACTCCAACGGGCGCGAGTACCCGATGGACTACACGTCACCCAACGGGGTCAGCGCATACGTCAGCGGCAACCCCAACCGCTACACGGTACTGGACGGCGAAATCAAGTTCATCGCTCCCACAGGTGGGCAATACACGCTGAACTACCTGCGAAAGCTGGTGCCGCTTTCGGACACGACAACGACCAACTTTCTGCTGACTGAACACCCAGACGCCTACCTGTACGGCACGTTGGTACAGCTTCACCTTTACACGCGCGACGACGCAGAGGCCAACAAATATGCGCCCATGTTCAACATGGTCATGAGTCAGATCGCATCGCAGGACGCACGCAAACGCCTACCCGCAGCGGGCGCGATGCAGATCAAGCCACGGAGCTATCGATGACCGTCGAAACCGCAACATTCATCAGCCAGCTAGACACCACGCTGCCTACCGCTGCCGACCTCATCAGCGAAGGTGACGACCATATCCGGCTGACAAAGACTGTCCTGAAAACGCAGTTCCCCAACTTCGGCACCACGGCTGTCACAGCCTCTGCGACCGAACTGAACTACTGCGTAGGCGTCACGTCAGCCATTCAACCCCAGTTCACCGCCAAGGCGAACAAGGCAGGCGAAACCTACACAGGCACGCACAACTACAGCGGAGCCACAGCGGTCACGCTTCCTGCCGCAACCACGATTGGCGTGGTCACTGCGGCTGAACTGCTGCGCCTTGCTGGTGTTACCTCACCGCTGCAAACGCAGATTGATAGCAAGGGCGCTATTTCCGGACAGACGTGGACAGGCACGCACAACTACACCGGGGCGACGATCACTGTGCCCACGGCTACCGCAGGTGATGCCACGAACAACGCCGCATCCACTGCGTTCGTATCGGCCACGGCCTTCTCTGCTGCGCTGCCAGGTCAGTCGGGCAACGCAGGGCGTTTCGTGACTACAAACGGCACCGTTGCAAGCTGGGCCAGTGTGACGGGCGCGGTTGTTGTGATTTCGACGCCGACCAATGCCGTCAGAGGTAGCCATTACGTCTTCACGGCGTCCACCACGCTGACGCTCCCCTCGTCGCCATCTCCTGGTGATTGGGTGCGCTTTAGCAATCGCAGCGGAACGGTTAGCCCTGTGATTGCCAGGAACGGTCAAAACATCATGGGGCTGGCCGAAGATTTGACGATTGACGCCACCCACGCCCCCGGTTTGCTGGTGTTTGCAGATGCAACGAGAGGATGGGTTTTCGCATGAGCAATTTGTCTCAGTTCTTCGCAGGCGGCGAGCCTCCCTATTGGGTAAGCGGCTCCACATATTCGCAAGGCCGCATCGTGCGATCTCCAGCGGATCAGCAAAGATATGTCCGCATAGTTGCTGGCGCTGGTACGACCGACCCAAGCGCAGACAGCACCAATTGGCGGCCCGATGGGATGAGCGCTATCAAGTCTATTCAGCGTGGCGTTTTGAGCGCTTCAGGGGCTGCTTCCGCTACAGCCACGATTTCGTCAGTCAACGTCAGCAAATCCATCTTGATTGATTTGGGGCAGACGGCCTCGGGCACAGGGGTCAACGTATGCGCCCGGCTTGAGCTGACCAACAGCACAACCCTGACCGCGACGCGAGCGTCTGCTGCGTCGGACACCGCCGTTAGCTGGCAGCTTGTGGAGTATTTCTGATGCCTTATTACGCACAACTTAACGGCAATGGCGTTGTGACCTCAGTCACGGAAACCGCAGCCGTTCTTCCTGCTGCTGCAAATCTGGTGTTGGTCGATGGACTGCGCAGCGATCTTCTGGGGCAGACGTACAACGCGATCACGCAGCAATTCACCCCGCCCGCTGCTGTTCCCGCCCTACGCCACGTCATCAAATTGGCCTTTCGTAACCGCTTCACGCGCGCTGAAAAGGTCGCGCTCGAAATGGCTGCGCTGGATAACCCTGCAGCCAGCCTGGCCCAGCGCCAGCAGTCCGCAGCGCTGCGCGCAGACCTGAAAGACCAAGAGGGCGCGACCTTTATTGATCTAGACCACGCAGACCTTCGGACGGGCGTGCAGGCGCTGGAGGCCGCTGGGTTGATCGCCGCGGGCCGTGCTCTGCAGATCCTTGACGCCCCTGTGCAAGAGATTGAACGCTTCCGGGGCGGTTGACACATGAAGCTCGCCTCCTACATCGGCACCCGCAAGGGCTTGATGGGCATTGGTAACGTCCTGATCCGCCTTCGCCTCGGTGGACGTGAAAGCCACAGCGAGATTGTCTTTGAACCAGGCGATGGTGTGGATCACCTGATGCCCGATGGCACCTGCCAGCCGGATGCCAATGGGGCGCTTTGGTGCTGCTCTAGTGTGGGTCTGGAGCGTATGCCCGCATGGTCTAAGCGCCGGGCGGGTCGCATCGGTGGAGTCCGCTTTAAGCGCATTGACGTATCCGGCGACCATTGGGCACTGGATGAATCCCGCGCAGATGCTTTGTTGGCTGCACAGTGGGCCAGCGACAACGAGGGCCGCTTGTACGACTGGCAAGCCATTGCGCGTTACTTGCTGTGGATTCTCCCGCCGAAGGTGTCGCGCGGCATGTGCAGCGAAGTTTGCGCGACGATGCTGGGGGTTCCTGAACCTGACGCGCATTTGTTCGACCCGCGCTTGCTGCGTGTAGCGGTGAAGCTGGGGGCAAACTGATGCCAATCATCACCATTCCCATGGCAGGGCAGTACGGCGTCATCAAAGACCAGCCGCCGCACGAGTTGCCGATAAACGCATGGTCCGACTCGGCAAACGTTCGTTTCCGTGAGAACGGGGCCGAACGATTTAAGGGTGAAAAGCAGCTATTCGACACGCCCGTGGTCACGCCGTACTGGCTGCAGGGCTACAACCAAGGCGGCAAGCGCTGGTTTGTCCATGCCGGTACGTCTGCGCTGTATGCAGATGACGGCACATCCCGCACCACGATTACCCCAGCATCTGCTCCGACAGGTGGCGTAGATGACCGCTGGACAGGTGGTGTGCTGAATGGGGTGCTGGTGGCGAATAACGGCGTCAATGTGCCCGTTGGCTGGGGTGGTACCGGTGTTGCAACCAACCTCACTGCATGGCCCGCTACGACCCGTGTAGCGTCCCTGCGGCCATACAAGAACGTACTGGTCGGCTTGGATGTGACCAAGAACGTGGGAACCACGAACAATAGGTTTCCGCATATGGTGAAGTGGTCTGATCCTGCCGTGCCTGGTGCGCTGCCTTCGTCCTACGACGAAACCGACCTGACCAAGAACGCGGGCGAAATCGACCTGGCAGAAGATCCGTCTTTGATGGTGGATCAGCTACCCCTTGCAGATGCGAACATCATCTACAAGGAAAGCTCCATGTGGTCGATGGTGCCCACTGGGAACGAACAGGTTTTCCGCTTCCAGCGCTTGCCGGGTTCGGTCGGTGCTTTGGCGCGTGGTTGCATCGTGAATACCGATGTAGGCCATGTGGTTCTCACGCCCGGTGATGTGATCGTGCACAACGGCCAAGGGCCTAAATCGATCATCACTGCAGTGCTTCGGAAATGGATCTTCAACCAGATCGACAGTACGAACCGCAAGCGCGCATTCCTCACGACGAACCCAGCAGCGAATGAAGTGTGGGTGTGCTTCCCTGAGCTTGGGAAACAAGCCTGCACGCAAGCAGCGGTGTGGAACTGGACGACCGGCGCATGGGCGATTCGCCCGCTCAACAATGTGACGTATGGCGCTGTGGGGCAGATTGACTACAACATCATCTCCACATGGGCGGCGAACGGCGATACGTGGAACGACGCAACTACCGCATGGAATCAGGACGAACTGAGCCCGGCGCAGTCTCGCTTACTCACGACCCATCTAGGCCCGTCCATTCGCGCTGTCGATGTGTCGGCAACCTTCAATGGCTCCGTGTTCACGTCAAAGCTGGAGCGCATCGGGCTTGCGTTTGATAAGCCGGATCAGGTCAAGCTCATCAAGGCCGTTTATCCCCGTATTGACGCAGCCAAAGGCACGCAAGTGCAGGTTCAAGTAGGCGGCACGAATGACGTGGAAGTGGCTCCCACATGGTCAGACCCCGTGACCTTCACTGTTGGCTCCACCTTCAAGGCAGACACCTTCGCCTCGGGCCGGTTCTTGGCGATCCGCTTTCAGTCGCTGGACAACCAGCCATGGCGCATCCGCAGCTATGACGTTGACGTGCAAATGATGGGGGGCTACTGATGGCCTACCTACCGCGAAACGTTCCACAAGACCCGGCCCAGTTGCCGGGTTTTTTCATGGTGGAGCTGGAAAACATCGCCCGCGCGATCAACACGCCAACTTTGAAGATGGAAACGCTTTACGTAGCGCCGACAAGGCCGCGTGACGGTGATCTCGCGCTAGCTGACGGGACGCTATGGAACCCCGGCTCTGGTGCTGGTTTTTACGGGTATCGCGCCGGGTCGTGGCGCTTCTTGGGATAGGAGAAAAAATGGCAGGACTTGACCCCAAAACGGGCATCTACACATATGCGGACGGCTCGACGTACCAGAACCCGCACAACTACGGAACGGCAGACAGGCCGTCATGGGCATTGACTGGCGCACAGGTGGGCTCAATGATGGGCGACCAAGGTGCAGCCGTCAACGCCGCAAATGGCTGGGATTCGCGCCCAGTTTGGCAGGGTGGCTCAGGCACGCAAGACCTGAGCGGCATCCCGGGCGGTGGTGCTGGTTCGTGGGGTGCTTCTGCGCCTGCGGGCGGTGGTGCTGGTGGTGCAGGCGTTTACAACAACAAACCTATGCAGATGGGCGGCGCACCAGGCGGGCAGGGCGGCGCAATGGGTGGTGGCGGCAGCTTCGGCGGCGCACCATCGGGGCAGAACCCTTACCTCTCGCAGATGGGTGACGTAATGGCTGGGCAGATGACCCAGAACTTCAATCGCAAGGTGATGCCGCAGATCAGTAGCCAGATGATGGCTACAGGCGGTTTCGGCGGTTCGCGTCAAGGCGTGATCGAAGCCAACGCCATGAACGACCTGAACGGCCAGATCGGCAACGCATTGACCAACCTGTACGGCCAAGGGTTCAACACCTCGCTGAACTACGACCTCGGCCTGCGCAACAACGATTTGGGCTTTGCAGGGCTTGACGCGCAGATCAACCAAAACAACTTCAACAATAGGTTAAACGGCGCGAATTTTGGTCTGGGCATCTACGACCGCCAGCAGCAGGGCAATCAAGCCGGTATCAACGCGGGCACGAACATTCAGAACACGCCGATGAATTACTGGAGCCAGTTCTCCAACCAGTACAACGGCATCGGCCAGGGTTACGGCACCACTACGGGCAGCAGCAGCCAGCAGGGCAACCCCATCATGGGTGCGCTCGGTGGTGCGCAGCTGGGCAGCCGGATCGCTGGTGGCATGGGCAACATCGGCGGCTCGTCATCTGCCACCCAAGGATGGACGTATGGCGGCAGCGGCACCAATCGCGGCCCCAGCGACAACATCGATTGGATCTACGGCTGATGCATTACACGCCTTCCACCATCCCCGCAGAAGCGGTGGATGCGCTGCGGCCTGCGTTCGACTATTGCGACGACCAGTATGTAGAAGACTGGATCGCCATGTGCAAAGAGGACAAGGCCCAGCTATGGCGTAAGGGTGACTACTGGCTGATTTCCATGGTTGTCCAGACCAAGCGCGGCCTTGCAATCGATCTCAAGTTCAGCGCAGGCGTTTACGAACCCGAACTGGTGGACGAAGCCAACGATTGGGCCAAGTCCATCGGCTGCGTTCGCTCTTACTTCTCAGGCCGCCCAGGTTGTGCGCGCCGTCGTCCCGATTACCGCATTCGTTGCGTGACAGCAGAAAAGGAACTTTGATATGCCAGGAGCAATTCTCGGCCCCGTAGCGGGCGCAGTGGTCGGCGGTTTGATGGGTGGCGATGAGGGCGGCAGCTCGCAAGCTCAGTCCAAAGAACCATGGGAGCCAGCGCGCAAGCCGCTTATCAACTCGCTCAACACCGGGCAGGACTTGGAGCGCTACTACCAGCGCAACCCGTTCAACCGCCTGCAGCAGCAGGGCTATCAAAACCTGTTCACCGACCTCGATTCGTTCCGCAACCAGATCGCGCCGGGGATGATGCAGTTTGCCAACCAGATGATGCAGTCTGACTACCAGCGCGGCCCCCGTAACTCGCAGATGGAAGCCATGCAGGGCGGCGGTGGTGGTTACGGCGGCGGCATGGGTGGTATGCAGACCAACATGAAGCAGCCCATGATGATGCAACAGGGCGGTGACGGCGTGTACGACACCAAGCCCATGGGCATGGGTGGCGGTGGCCTCATGGGTGCAATGGGTCAAGCAAGCCAGATGCAGCGCGGCGACATGAGCGGCGGGCAGAGCTTCGGCGCTGGGATGCCTGGCGGTAGTGCGTCATTCGACCAGCAAGGGCTCTTGACTGCGTTGGGCCAGGCTGGCATGGGCGGGCCTTTCCCAGCGCCTTCTAGCGGCTCCTACGGGCTTCTGGACTTCCCAGAGCTGAATCCGTTCACCTCCACAACGAACGGCATCCCCCCAACTCCGGTTGACACCAAGCCGCCCGAGAAGTCGCCCGACGACCTCGCCCGCGAAGAGTGGGAGCGCCGTCGCATCTCCGGTGAAGGCTATCGCGGCGAAGGAGCGTAAAACATGGCAGGACTTCTTGACTTCAATGCAGAGCAGCCGGGGGGCATCTTCGGCGGGCTCTTGAGCGACCCCGGCGCACGGCTGGGCCTGTCCATGCTGGCGGCATCCTCGCCCAAGCTGCGCGGGCTCAATGACGTGATGGCGAACCAAGACCGGATGCAGCAGCAGGCTTTGCAGCAGCAGTATCTGCAATCTCAAATTGATGAGAACAAGACGCAGAACAAGATGCGCGAGCAGCAGATGAAGGCGGCCACAGATAGGCAAGCGTGGGAGCAGTCTTACTACTTCGGCGAGCAGGCTCCTAATCCACAGGGCGCTGGCTACATTTCGGGCAATCAATCGAACGGGCAGGTCGCGCCAACCCTTGGCGGGAATGCTTCGCCAGTGCCGTCTGCAGGCAAGTTTGACGAATGGTCTCGCCTCTACGGAATCCCTAAAGACGCATTGATCGCTGACTGGAAGAACAACGGCGGCAAGAAAATCGCGGAAATGCTGATGCAGCGCGGCGCACCTGATATGCAGGTCACGAACGGCTACGCATACGACAAGAATCGCCTGAGCGCTGGCTATCTGCCACAGCTGAACATCAGCAACGATGGCAAGGCCACGCAAGTGCGTATTGGTCCAGACGGTCAGCCGGTGGTGTCTGCTCCACAAGGCGCGCCGGAAACCTTTGGCACGTACCAGGGCATCCAAGCTGGCATTCAGTCGGCCAACACGCCATTGAAGGTGTTCAACCCACAGACGCAGCGCGAAGAGTTTGTCCCGCAATCGACGGCTCTGCGTGGCGCTACTGCCCAGCCGCAATACTCTGGCGCTGGCTACAACGGCGGCTCTGCTGCATCCGCTGCACCTGAGCAGTTGCAGATCATGCAGAGCGAACTCAACCGCCTGCCACCTAACCACCCAGACCGGCCCGCGATCATGCGCGAGATGCAGCGGCTTGGCGGTGGGCAACAAGTTGCGCAGTCGGGCAACTTCGCAGCCGGGCCAAGTGCTGACGAAACCGCATCTGCCGAAGCTCTTAGGGCGCGCATGGTGGGCACGGCGAAGGCCGACGTAGAGCGCGATACCGGGCGGCAATCTGAGGCCAAGCGATACGGCCAACTGACGGCAGGCATTGACCGCGCGATTGATCTGCTCAACCAAGGCCCCACAGCAAGCGGCGTGGGTGCGCTGGTGGATAAGGGATTGGGTTCTGTGGGCGCTTCCACTCGCGGATCGGTGGCGGCTTCGCAGCTGGAAACGCTCTCCGGCTGGCTGGTCTCTAACGTGCCGCGCATGGAAGGCCCGCAGTCGAATGTGGACGTGCTGAACTATCAGACCATGGCGGGCACTGTGGGCGACCGCACGCGCCCCATTGCAGAGCGATTGGCCGCAGCCAAGGAAGTCAAGAAGCTGCAGGACAAATACGCATCGTTGAACGGCGGTGGCGGTGGTGGCGATGCCCCAGCCAAAGAACAACCCGCACCAGCTGCCAAGGAATTTTCCATGCTGCCCAAGGCGACAGAGTTTGACGGCAAGCGTATGCGCGCCCCTGATGGCTCTATCTATCGCAGCACCGGTGGCAAGTGGGTGAAGGAGTAAGCATGGCAGGCTACGTATTGCTAGACGACGAACCCGCCTCGGCACCCAAGCAAAAGGGCTATGTCCTGTTGGATGACGAACCCGCGCCGCAAGCGCCCGCGTTGTCACGCATGGACAAGTTTGCGCGCGGCCTGCGCGACCCCATTGACGGCGGTGCCCAGCTGCTGACCAACATGCTGCCGCGTGGCGTGGTGCAGGCTGGCAACGCGGCAAACAACTGGCTGGCCGACAAAACCGGACTGGTGGGGCGCTTGCCAGCAGGCGGTGTAGATCAGCAAGTGCGCGAGAGCGATGCCGCCTATCAGCAAGCCCGGGGCAAGGATGCTGGTTTGGATGGCTATCGCATTCTTGGCAACGTGCTGAATCCCGCGAACCTGGCGATTGGCGCAAGCCTTCCCGCTGCGGCGTCCATGGCTGGCCGTGTGGGCGTTGGTGCGCTGGGTGGTGCTGCTTCCAGTCTGCTCAACCCGGTAGCCAATGGCGACTTTACGGACGAAAAGCTCAAGCAGCTGGCAGTTGGCACGGCTGGCGGTGCCGCGGTTCCCGCGCTCACAAGTGCATTGGGTCGTGTCATCAGCCCTGCGGCCTCGCGCAATCCGCAGCTGCAAGCCCTGCGCGCAGAAGGCGTGCAACCTACGGTGGGCCAGTCTCTGGGCGGCGCATGGAATCGTGGCGAAGAAAAGCTGATGAGCCTGCCCATCATGGGCGACATGATTGCCAAGGCCCGCAGCAACGCCTTGGACGACTTCAACAACGCCGCGATCAACCGGGCAACAGCGCCCATCAATGTGAAGGTGCAAGGCACCGGGCAGCAGGCCGTAGCAGAGGCTGGGGATGCTCTCTCCAGCGCCTACAACGCAGCGCGAAACAAGCTGGGCAATTTCTCCATTGACCAGCAGGGGGCGCAAGAGATCAGCGCCGTGATGGGCATGGCGAAATCTCTGCCTAAACAAGAGCAAGCAGCCTTCAATGCGGTAGTAAACAAGATCAAGGGCGACATTTCCCCCAATGGGACAGTCACCTCGGACGTGTTCAAGCGCATTGACAGCACGCTCGGCAAAGAGGCGGCGAAGTTCTCAGGCGCTCCGGATGCCTACCAACAGCAGTTGGGTACGGCATTCCAAGAGCTGCAACGCGTGGTGGCCGAAAACGCAAAGCGCGCCAATCCTGATGCGGCGGCGCTGTTCAAAGCAGCCGATAAGGGCTGGGCCAATCTGGTTCGTCTGGAAGGCGCGTCAAAGGCGGGGATGAACAACGGCGGGGTATTCACGCCCGCTCAACTGCAAATGGCCGTGCGCCAAGCAGATCAGAGCGTTCGCGACCGGGCTACCGCGCGTGGCACTGCCTTGCTACAGGACTTGTCCGGCCCCGGTCAATCAGTGCTTGGAAACAAGGTGCCCAACAGCGCCACGGCTGATCGCCTGATGCTGGGCGCGGGCGGCCTGGGTGCTGGCTTCATCAATCCGGCGATCCCTATGGGGTTGCTGGGTGGCGCGGCGCTCTACAGCTCACCTATGCAGCGCCTGCTTGGCGCGGCGGTATCCGCTCGCCCAGGCTCTGCCGAGGCGATACGCCAATCGCTGCTCCAAGCATCGCCCGGTCTCATCCCTGCGGGCGCTCAGATGGGCCTTGGCCTTCTTGAATAGCCAAGAGTAAATCGGGATCACTGCGCCGACAGCCGCAGCGCGAACCATCTCATCAGTCGTCATGCCCGCTCCTTTGCGGGCTTTTTTTCGCCCGTACACGTCATTATCAAATGAACCTCCAAAAGTACCTAGATGCGGCAGGCGTACCGCCCACCCTGCACGAGCAGGCGCTGGAAAGCCTTGAGCGATCCCGCCAGGCATCAAAGCAGGTCACACCCTACAAGCTCTCCGCACCGTTGGTGATGGCATGGGTTGTGCCCCGCCTGCCGTGGGAAGCTGAGAACCTGCCAGCCAAGTATGCGAAGTGGGACAACGATATATCGATCAACGGCGACCCATGGGGATGGGCACAACGCCCAGACGGCTCGTGGTACCGCCCCGCACCGCTGGAAGACACGCCAGAAGCCCGCGCGAAATGCTACTGGGCAGAAGGCCACCACCCCCGCAGCAAGTGGGCCAGATACGTGTGGCTCGGCTGGCGCAACAAAGCATCCAAGCTCGCGCACGACCTCGGCGAACCTATGGGCGCACCTATCAGCACATGGGGCGATGAAGAAGTCTCCCGCGCAAACCCCGGCGTGTGCGTGTACCGCATGGGTGAGTGCTGGCAAATCATGAGCGTAGAGCGCAAGACATTTGCGGTGCGATTACCGAAAAAATGGTGGGATCCGTGGGCGGGCGAATGGGTGATGCACGTCTGGCTTGATCTTGTCATCCGTCGCAATGTCGGCTGGAAGATCAACAACGTTCTGCACAACCAGCACACGATTGCAAATCTGACTTGGCTTCCCTGGAGCCTCCTGAAACGGAAGGCGACCGATGCCGCTTGATGACGACTTTGAACAGCACTTCGCCCGCGAACTCGCAGAAGGTGACAAGCGCATGAACTCGCTCACGGATGAAGTGACGGCGATCAAGCTGGAGCAGGCGCAGTTCCGCGTTTTACTCAAAGAGAACACGGACGCTACCAACTCCATCAAAGCTGATACAGCCGAGCTTCTGGAGGCTTTCCACAGCTTCAAGGGCGCGCTCAAGGTGTTGGAGTGGATCGGCAAGGCAGCAAAGCCTATCGGGTACATCGTGGGGATGGGGGCGTCCATTGCAGCGTTCTGGACAGCAATCAAGAGCGGGGTTAGCCCGAAATGACGCCGCGCCAGAAGCTCGCCGCAAAGATCGGTGCGGGTGCTGTTGCGCTCGCTGTACCGCTGGTTGTGCATTTCGAGGGATACGTCCCATGGGTGCATCGTGACCCGATAGGCCGTCTTGCTGCGTGCTACGGGCATGACGATCAGACGATGACGCTGGGCAAGCGCTTCACTGCTGCTGAGTGCCAGGCCATGCTGGATGAGGATTTGCTCAAACACGCCGCCGCCCTTGATTGCGTCAAAACACCGATGACCGAAGGCCAGCGCGCCGCATTCCTGTCGTTCGCCTTCAACGTGGGCAACGGCAATTTCTGCAAGTCCACGCTAGTCCGCAAGGCTAATGCAGGCGACATGCGCGGCGCTTGCGCTGAGCTATCCCGCTGGACCTATGCCGGGGGGAAGGAACTGCCCGGGCTGGTGCGCAGACGGGCGGCAGAGCGGGTCATGTGTGAGGGGAAATCATGATCTACACCTACGCCGCCACAGCCATTGCAGCCGCAGCTATCGGCTTCGGTGGTGCATGGCATACCCAAGCCTGGCGCTATGACGCGCAGCTATCCAAGCTCCACGCGCAGCACGCCAGCGAATCAGCCAAGGCCGAAGCCGCTACACGCGCACAGGAAGCCTCATTCAACCAACGACTACATGACGCACAAAATGCCGCTACCAAACGCGAAACGAAGCTGCGCGCTGATGCTGATGCTGCCCGCCGTACTGTTGATGGGCTGCGCGGCACCCTCTACCAATTCCGCGCCAGTCTCCCCAAAGCTTCCACAGCCGCCCTCATTGCGCGAGCCGACACCGCTGCAGAGCTATTCGGAGCGTGCGTCAACGAATATCGAAGCGTGGCGGAATCGGCTGATCGGCACGCTGCAGACGCAGTGATGATGCTTGAGGCTTGGCCTAAGTAGCCTCTGGCGGTGGTGGCAGCGGCATCCAGTGGGTGGGTTGGCACCGGTCTTGATATGGGTTTGAATTCACCAGCACCCAGCATGAAACACCCCAGCCCTCTGCGTCGTACCACGCAACGACGACGCTGCCGCTCTTTTGATTGTGGACGTAATCCTCCCACTGATACGTACCGTGCGCCAGGATATGCGTGCCATCCTTTGGCGCTGTCTCTATCGGTTGCCATTCCATATCAATTCCTTTGTGCTTGGCCCTCACAGGCGCGCTGAAATCTGCTGGTAAATATTTGGACAACTGGGTGCATTTCACGCACCTGACGCGCTCCATGCACAGCAAAGAATCGTTATCTGGTGCGGCTTCCCTGCTATCACTATTGACGACAATCTAACTCGAAATCAGGCGTGGTAGCAGTATCACCGTGGGTTCGAATCCCACCCTCTCCGCCAGTATCAAGGCCCGGTAGCTATTTAATCGATAGCACCGGGTCTTTTTCTTTGGGCGCTGCCTGGGGTTGTCTGGCCAATCGCGCGGCCATGTCGGCGGTTGCAGCGTGACCGTGCCGACTTGTCGCCGTGCGGTCAAGCCGTGGCGTGCAGCTGCAGTACCCGTTGTCGCAGTGCTTCAGCGGCTGGTCCAAGGATACGGTCGCGCCGCTGCAGCAGGCCCAGGGTACGCCACAGGTCGGGGTCGATGAGGGGCACTCCGCAGACGACGGAATGCTCCGGTGGCAGCGCCAGCTGCGGCAGAACGGCCAGCCCGAGTCCGCCTTCCACCAGTGCCAACGCCCCCGCTACATGGTTGCATTCGTACCAGGCCACCGGTGGGTCGGCCAGGTCGGCGGTGGCTTGGTCCAGCAACAGGCGGTTGGCGCTATCGCGCGATACCGACACCAGGCGCTGACCGGCGAGATCGGCCCAGGCGATTTCCTTGCGCTTTGCCCAGCGGTGGCTGCGCGGCATGGCCAGTACGTAGCGTTCGCGGGTCAGCGCTTCAAAACGCAGCGCCGACTCCTGGCTGCCGGTAAAGCTCAACCCGAAGTCCGCTGCACCCTGCATGACTGCATCCAGCACCTGGCGGGCGCTCTCATCCATCACATGCACCTGCACTTCGGGCTGTGCCACGGCAAACGCGCGCAAGACGCGGGGCAACACGTGGCTTGCGACCGAGGGGATGCACGCCACGGTCACGCGTCCCCGGCGCAGGTGGACCTGGTCGTTGACACGTTGCACCGCCAGGTCCAGCCCGGCCAGTGCGGAACGCGCCTCGTGCAGAAACTCCTGACCTACGGCTGTCAGTTCGACACTTCGGGTGGTGCGCTCCAGCAGTCGCACGCCCAAGGCCGATTCCAGCCGTTCCACACGGCGACTCAGTGCCGGTGCCGACAGGAACAACGCGTCTGCCGCAAGCCGAAAACTCGATTTTTCTGCGGTGACCACAAAAGCCTGCAATTCGCCCAGATCGAATTTGATGCGTTGCATGCAATAGTTCCTTCAAAAGTTGCAATTCACAGATCATTGTGCCGTACCTAGACTGGCGTTCTTTCGCTAGGCCGACCGTGTTTTGGCCGCTTCTGGAAACCACTATGCAACGACGTTCCCTGATCGCAGCCGCCGCTTTCGCCGCCACTGTTCCACTGGCCCATTCAGCCGCACAGGCGCAAGACTTTCCCCCGAAGAAGCCCGTCACCCTGGTGGTGGGTTTTGCCGCGGGTGGCTCTGCCGACAGCGCCGCACGGGTGATCGCCAAGAAACTGGGGGAGAACATTGGCCAGAGCGTCGTGGTGGACAACAAACCCGGAGCTGGCGGCAACCTGGCCCATGCGCAGGTGGCCGGTGGCGCTGCGGACGGCTCGGTGCTGCTGTTCGGGTCCATCGGGCCGCTCACCATTGCGCCGCATTTCATGAACGTTCGGTACGACCCGCTCAGGGATCTTGCGCCCATCACCATGGGGGTCAGTTTCCCCAACGTGCTGGTGGTGCCGGCCAGCACGGGCATCAAGACACTGGGTGAATTCGTGGCCCGGGCAAAGCGCGAACCCGGCAAGTTGGACTTTGCTTCCACCGGTCCGGGCTCTGCCTCGCACCTGGCCGGGGAACTGCTCAACGACGTGGCGAAGATTGATACCGTGCATGTGCCCTACAAAGGCGGCGCACCCGCGTTGCAGGACGTGCTGGGCGAGCGTCTCACCTCCTTTTACGCGGCGCCTCCAACCGCCTTGCCCCATATTGAGTCGGGCAAGCTCATTCCCCTGGCCACTACGGGCCTGACCCGCCCCGCCTACCTGCCCAATGTACCCACGGTGGCCGAAATGTTCCCAGGCTTCAACGCGACCAACTGGTACGCGTTCGTGGCGTCGGCCAAGACGCCCAAGCCGTTGCTGGACCGCTGGAACCAGGAGCTGGTGAAGGTCCTGAATACCCCCGAAGTGCGCGAAAGTCTGCTCAAGCATGGCCAGACGGCTGCACCGGGAACCCGTGACGAGCTGGGCAAATTCATTGCTGCAGAACACGCCAAGTGGGGCCGCATCGTCCGCGAACGCAAGATCACCGCCGACTGAAGCCACTTGGCGCCAAACACATGACAACGATCCGGAGACAACACATGACCGCCGTGAAAACCACCTCTCTCATTGCCATGGCCATGCCACGCCGCAGGATGCTCAACGCCCTGCTGGGCACCATGCTCGGCGTGGGGCTTGCGCTGGCAGGTGCCGCGCCCTCCGGCGCGCGTGCCGCAGAAATACGCGTGGTCACTTCAGGCGGCTTTTCGGCCGCCTACGATCAGCTGATTCCGCTCTACGAGCAGGCCACGGGCCACAAGGTAGTGACGGAGCGGGGTGCGTCGCTGGGCAATGCGCCTGACTCCATCCCCAGCCGTTTTGCCCGCAATGAGCAGTTCGACATCGTCATCCTGGCCGACTCGGGACTTGAAGCACTGATCGGCCAGGGCAAGGTGGTGCAGGGCAGCCGCGTGGACCTCGCCCGCTCGATGATCGGCATGAGCGTGCGCAAGGGCACTCCGAAGCCTGACATCAGCACTGTGGAAGCCCTGAAACAGACCTTGCTGAACGCGAAGTCCATCGCCTACTCGGCCAGCGCAAGCGGCGTGTACCTCTCTACAGAACTGTTCCCGCGCCTGGGTGTGGCAGAGCAGATCAAGGACAAGGCTACCAAGATCTTCAGCGAGCGCGTGGGCGCAGTGGTGCTGCGCGGCGATGCCGAGATCGGGTTTCAGCAGGTCAGCGAGCTGCTTCCCTTCAAGGAACTCGACTTTGTGGGCCCGTTGCCCGATGAAGTGCAGCAGCGCGTGTTCTTCTCGGCAGGCATCGCTGCGGGTTCCCGCAGTCCTGACGCGGCACGCCATCTGATCCGCTTTCTCGCCGCGCCGGCCGCAGCGCCGATCATCCGCAGCACTGGCATGGAGCCACCTGCCGCTCGCTGAGCGTCAGGGCAGGGCGCCCTTGATGCAAGGGGGCGCCGGCGCGCCAGTCAAGGCGCTTGCCGGTGCGCCATCCCACGCCATACCCCCAGAAGAAAACGCATCAGCCGTCAAGCGCATTGGCAGGGCACCGCGCGGCCTTGCTTTGCGCTCGCATCACCACCACGACAGAGACCCCATGACACCTCACACTTTTGCCCTGGCTGCCGCGCTGTGCGCGCCAGCTCTTGCGTTGGCCCAGGCCGGCCCCACGATCTATGGCGTTGTCGACGCCAGTGTGCGACATACCTCCGGGCTGACCCAGACCAACACCCCCAGCGCCGCGGCGTCAACCGGTCTTGCCAGCGGGGTCAACTCCACAAGCAGGCTCGGATTTCGCGCCCGCGAGGACCTGGGTGGTGGCCTTTACGCGATCATCAACCTCGAAACCGGGCTGAACATCGACACGGGCGGTACAGCCAACGCCAACAAATTCTTCGATCGGGCGTCTGTCGTTGGCGTCGGGTACTCCTGGGGCCAGGTGACTGCGGGGCGTCAGACCAACGTGCTGGCCGATGCCATCAGCCCGGTGGATGCCGTGGGCATGCGCTTTGCGTCCTTCAACCCCAATATCGCGACGGCCGCACTGAGCGCTCACGGCCTTGGCCTTGAATATGGCGCTGCCGGATCCTCCACTGGTTCCTACCGCCTTGATAATTCGCTCAAGTACGCCGGGAAGATCGGTCCCGTCACCGCACGCGTGATGTACAGCTTCGGAGAAAACGCGGGTGCTGGCTCGGCCCAGTCGTCTGTGGGCGCCGGCCTGGCATACGCCGCGGATGGCTGGGTTGTGTCAGGTGCCTACCAGCGCTTCAAGACTTCCCGTGACCTTGAACTGCAGGCCGCTACCCTGGGCGCTGCCTACCAGCTTGGAAGCATCCGGCTTGCGGTCAACACGGCCCGCAGCGAAGCGGCTACCTCGGCAAGCGCCACCACCGTACAGCGCGTGCATTCAGCGGGTGCTACCTGGGCAGCGACCGATATGGTGGACCTCACGGCTGCTGTGTACCGGCTTGAACGTGCGCGGACCGGCCTGAAGGGCGACGGGTATACCCGTGCCATCCTGTTTGCCGAGTACAAGCTCTCGCGTCGTACGAAGCTGTATGCCGAGCTGGACCGTACCCGCTGGCAGGGTGGCTACCAGGGGGCCGCTGCCAAAACGGGCGGAACAGGTGTTTCTGGCGGGTTGGTGCATACGTTCTAGGCAGGCAGCCGGTATCGGGTATAGATGAGTGCATCGCCATCCGGCGAGTGCGCCCGGATCAAGCTGCCGGTCAGGTGTTGTCTGGACGGGTCGCCAGATCTACGGCGGTCGCCGCGCGCGTCTGCACCGGGTCACAGGCAGGGCGTGATGGAGCTGCGTGCAGCAATCACTCCGGCATGGCGTGCACCTGGGCCGCCGGCAGCAGCACCCGAAACTCCGCCCCGTGGCCCGGTTCACTCGCCACTTCCAGGGCGCCGCCGTGGCGCACGATCACCGTGCGCACCAGCGCAAGCCCAAGGCCTACCCCGCCGATGGTGGGATGGCTGCGGTCGTGCAGACGCTGGAACGGTGTGAACAGACGGCCTTGCAGTGCGGGGTCGATTCCCGGCCCTTCATCGCGCACCGACACCGCCCATTGGTCCGGCAAGGCCTCGATCGCGCATCGGATGGTGCCGTTGTCAGGGCTGAACTTGACGGCGTTGTGCAGCACGTTGGTGAGTGCCCGCCCCAGCAATGCACGGTCGCCGGTGATGGGCGCGTACTCCGGTGTGCTCTCGATCGTGATGCGCACCGACCGGCTGCGCGCCAGCGCCCACATGTCGTCCACTGTTTCGGCCAGCAAGGCCGTCAGGTCCAGCGGGGCCATGCGGTAGTCCTGCGACTGGGCGCTGGCCAGCTGCACAAAGTTCTCTGCCATGTCCAGCGAGGCGCGGGCGTAGCGCTCAATGCGCTGCATCAGTTCGTCTCCGTCCATGCGGTCCGGGTAGGCGCGCTGCATTTCCAGCAGGGTCAGGATCGATGAATTCGGGGCACGGATGTCGTGCGAGATGAAGTGCAGAGCCTCGTCGCGCTGGCGCAGGGCGTTGCGCATCTCGGTCAGGTCGACCAGCGTGATGAGCCACGCAGCCTGAGCGGACGCGCTGAAGGGGCGGCACTGCACCAGCAGGCTTTTGCCCTGGGCGTCGATGGCATCCGTCTGTGGGGGCATGTCTGCGGCCTGCAGGCGCTCCAGTCTGAAGACGGGTTCACGCGATGTGGTGTCCACCAGCTCGTGCAGCAGGTCCACTACCGACTGTCCGCGCAACGGCCGCCCCTGTGCGCTGGCGGCGTATTCATGGGCCGCCCGGTTGGCCAGCAGGATGCCGCCGCCCTCGTCGCACACCAGCGTCGGCGATGGCAGCTGTTGCAGACTGTCGCTGACAAAGTGGTGCAGCTCGCGCAACTGGCGCGACGCCCGCTCCACCGCATTGATGCGCCGCTCCAGCAGATCGCTGGCGTCTTGAGGGCGCTTGCGCAGTCGCATACCGAGGCCTTCGGCCTTCAGCCGGTCCATCTCCATCTGCAGGAAATCAGCCGCGGCATTGAGCCTGCGCCAGCTCCATAGCGGGTAGGCCAGCACTATGCCTGCCAGCGCGGCGGCCGGGGCAAACTGCACCCCGGCCCAGCGGGCCAGGGCCATGCTCAGCAACAGGGTGCCCACTGCCAGCACGGCACTGCCTGCCATCGCTGCAAAGGGGCCCGCGACCAGCAGCAGCACCATGGCACACAGCACAGGCACCAGGCTGAACAACAGGTTGCCGACGGTGGTGGCGGGTTGTACGTGCAGGCCCGCAAGGCGTGCGTCCAGCACATGGGCTACCACCTCCACCCCCGGCATCAGGCGCGACTGCGCGCTGGTGGGCGTGGCAAACATGTCGCCCAGCCCGGATGCCGATGCGCCCAACAGCACGTATTTGCCCTTGAACGCATCCGCCGGGATGGCCCCGCGCAGCACGTCGATGTAGGAGTACGCAGGGAAATGCGACGGCCCGCCGGCGTAGTTGATCAGCGTGCGTCCGGTACGCTGCCAGCTGCCGAGGGCGCCAGCGGCTTCCGGGGCGCTTGTTGCCTGCGGCTTGCACGGCTGGCCGCCCACGGGGGTCTGTTGCGCCACGCAATGCAGTGCCGCGCTGAAGTGCTGCCACGGTGCAGCCGCCGGGCCCTCCTGCAGGTACAGGCTGCGCACCACGCCGTCGGTATCGGGCGCCACATGCACATGGCCCAGCGCCGCCGCCGCATCTGCAAAGGCCGGCAACGGCAGGTCTGACGTGTCGCCCGCAGGGCCGTATTCGCGCCGCAACACGGGCAGCACGACCCGGCCACTGCTGCGGATGGCGTTTGCCAGCAGCAGGTCATCCTGCGGGTAGTCGAGGTCTTCGTCGTTGAAGAGCACATCGAACCCGATGGCGCGCGGGCCCTGTGCGTCAATGCGGCGGATGGCCTCAGCATGCAGTGCGCGCCGCCACGGCCAGCGACCAATGGCAGCAATGCTCTGGTCGTCGATCGCCACCACCACGATGTCGGGCTGCGCGGTCCTGGTCAGGAAGCGCGTTCCGGCATCGTGCAGCACATGGTTGGCGCGGTCCAGGTTGCCGGGCAGGCTCAGCCATGCCACCAGCGCCAGCAGCACGGCCGACAGCAGTGTCCATTCCAGGCGGCGCCGGTGGCTACGGGTGCGTGCGATGTCCGTCATCGGTCCGTGCCAAGCTCCGGACGAACACAGCGGCCTGGCCGGGCGATCAGTTCTGTCATCAGGGCCGCCGTACCGGGTCGCCCCCCTGGGTGGACAGCGGCAGACCGAAGGCGGTGCTCAGCCCGGTGCCCACACGCACCTTGCGTGCCGGAGAGAATTCGCTTTGCAGCCCGGTAGGGTCCAGCACCTGGATGCGCACCAGGTATTCGCCTGCAGGCAGCTCGCCCGCAGCCCAGGTGGGGCTATCGAGTTCGGTGTCCTGCACCAGCGTCTTGAAGTCCGGGTGCGCGGCAGCGGCCAGTTGCAGCCGGAACCGCTGGCCGGGCTGCGCTGGCCAGTGCAGGCTCACGCGCGTGCCGCCATCGTTGGCATCCAGGGCGTTGGACGACATCGCGGGCGGCCGGTCGGCTACCGTGAAGGCCTGCGGCGGTGCAAACGGCCCCTGGTCGGCGGCGCCGCCGGGCAGTTCTGCCACGCTGGCTGCGCGCCAGAAGTAGCTGCCCTTGGGCAGCGCGCCCAGCTCCAGCCTGCACTGGGCCAGCCGGGGCTCATCGCGCACGATGCCCGAAAAAGCGGCGTCGGTAGCCACCTGCAGGCGGTACCAGCGGGCGCCGGCCACTTCGGTGCATTCGAGCACGCTGGCACCGGCAGCCACCACCGCGCCCGGTGCGGGCTGCTGGTACAGAGGGGGCGCCGGCTGGGTTTTCACGGTGAAGGCGCGCGTGGCCGGCAGGCCGGCAATGCCCGCGTCATCCAGCGCACGCACCATCAGGTAGTAGCGCCCGTCTTCCAGGGCCCGAAACCGCAGCTCACCGTTGCTGAAGCGGCCCTGGCGCAGCACCTGCCGAAAGGCTTCGTCCCGGGCCACCTGGGCTTCGTAGCGCAGCGCGCCGGGCAGCGCAGGCACGCTCAGCGCCAGGATGCCGGCGTCGCTCACCATCTCGGGAATCTGCGATACGTCGGGGGCGGCCAGTAAAGCCCGCGGTGTGCCCAGCTTGCCGTCGGCCGCCACAGCCAGCCCCTGGCCCATGGCCAGGGCGACGCCGGCAGACGGGTCGTGCGGCAGCCCTGCAGGCGCAGCGGCATCGCGTGCCTGCACCCCCACAGTCCCTTCCAGCACCGACGCCGTGGTCTGGCCCGTTTCCCCCATGGCAATGCCAAACCGGGTGCCGCGCACGCTGGTGATGGCCAGGGGCGTGCGGACCTCGAAGCGCCGCGGGCCTGCGGCGGGCTGCACGGCTGACTCCACGGCGCCGCTGCGCATCTCCAGTACGGCCTGCACACTGCCCGCGCGGCCGCGCCGCCGCAGCTGGCGCAGCACGACATCCGACTGCGACTGGATCCGCACCACCGTTCCGTCGGCCAGGGCCACGGTCACGAAGGCATCGGGTGCCACATTCAGTGCCGTGCCTTCTTCAAGCTTCTGGCCCGCAGCAATGGCCGCTGCAGCGGTAGCCCCCGGGGCACGCGCCGTCGCGGTGCCCTGTACAAAATCCACGGTGGCCGATGACTGCGGCTGCAGCCGCACCGGGATCCACACGACCGAGCCGGGTTTGAGACGCCGTGCGTCGTGCAGCTTGTTGCGTGACTGCAGCAGGGGCCACAGGCGTGGGGCGTCCAGGTAGGTGGCGGCCAGCCCCTCCAGCGTGTCGCCCGGTTTCACGATGTGCGCGATCTCATCCGTTTGAACCGGGTCCGTGGCGGGAGCGGCGGGAGCCGGTGATGCGGTTGCCCATGCCGCGTGTGTCAGCAGCACCGCGGCTGCGGCGACGAGGGGCCATGGGGCCCGGCCTGGGTGATGGACTGCCAACGCGAATCTCCTTCATGCCGCGGGGCGGCAAGTGGGCGGCTGGACGGGCAGGGGTGCCGGGTGACCGCCTGTGTGTGGTTGTGTGGGATGTTAGGGCTTGTTTCGTGCGCTCAGCTGACTGCATGCAGGAAGATGCCGGCCGCCATGCGTTGACCACGGTAGCCCGCGCGGTGCAATCCGAACCTGCCCGTGGCCAGGCAGGTGATGGTCACACGGCTTCCACTGCCTCAAAGCGGTAGCCCACGCCGTACACGGCGGTGACGATGTAGCCGTTGCCCGGGCGCAGGTCCAGCAGCGTGCGCAAACGCGAAATGTGGGTGTCCAGCGATCGCGACATCACATCGGCAGTCTGCCCCCAGACGATTTCGCGCAGATGGTCGCGTGACAGCAGGCGGCCCATGTTCTGGAACAGGAACAGGGCCAGTTCGTACTCGCGGTTCTTCAGTTCGACAGGTGCACCGTCCATCTCGATGGAGCGGGTCTCGGGCAGGAAGCGGTAGCGGCCAAAATCGACCACGCCGCCGGTGTTGTCCGGGTAGGCGCGGCGCAGCAGTGCTGTCACGCGCGCCTTGAGCTCGCCGATGCGCACGGGTTTGACCATGAAATCGTCTGCACCGCTGCCCAGCCCTTCCACGATGTCGCGCTCTTCCTGGCGGTGCGTGACGAAGAGGATGGGAAGCTTCGCATCAACTTGCTGGCGTACCCAGCGCACCACTTCCGGTCCCGTGGTGTCGGGCAGCTGCCAGTCAATGATGAGCAGATCGAAAGTCTGGCGGCGAAGCTCGCGCAGCAGCTCGGCGCCACTGCAGTGGGTATGGCATACATGCCCCATCGCTTCAGTGGCCTGCCTGATCAAGTCCAGCTGAAGCGCATCGTCGTCCAGTGCGGCTATGCGCATGTTCTCCCCTTCGGAATGCAATCGCGGATTATTGCGACATGGCCGCGCTGCCTCGCTCGGGCGGGCGCGGGTTGACAGTTGTTGACGCTGTATCGTGGCAGAACTGCATCAAAAACTATTGGCACCATGGTGCCAATAGTCCCTGCCGTGGTGCGGGGAGGCGCGGTTACCGGTGCGGTGGTGCGACGGACACTGCTGGCGTGACCGCGGCCTCGCGCAGCAGCCGGATGCCGACCAGGGTGTAGCGCGTTCCCGGACTGTTCCAGTTGCGATAGCCGCAACGCGCATAGAAGGCCCAGGTGTGCCACGAGCCGCCGCGGCGCACCCGCACCGAGCCATCGGCCGGGCCCTGGGGGTCGGCGGCTGGCGATTCGGCGTAGTAGGTGTCGCCATGCCAGTCCGACACCCATTCCCAGGCATTGCCCAGCATGTCGTGCAGGCCAAAGGCATTGGGCGCGTAGCTGCCCACCGGGGATGTGAAGGCATGGCCGTCGCTGGCAGCCAGTGCGTGCTGCTGCCAGCGCGGCCAGAACGGTACCGCTTCGCGGTCGAAGGTGTTGCCGTGCCGGGTCAGCGCCTGCGGATCGTCGCCATGCGGGTAGCGCGTACGGGTTCCGGCGCGGCAGGCGTACTCCCACTCGGCTTCGGTGGGAAGGCGGTAGCGTTGGCCCTCGGTGCGGCTGAGCCAGGCCGCCAGGGCCTGCGCGTCGTTCCAGGTCACATTGACCACCGGATGGTCATCGGTCTGCGCAAAGCCCGGGTTGGCCCACGAGTAGCGCGGGTCGCGGCCCTCGAATGCATCGCCGCGCGCCGAGGCAGCCGGGTCGTACTGCGCGTTGTAGCCGTAGCCCCCCGTGCCGTCGGCCACCGATTCGGGCTGGTAGCCCGAGGCCGCCAGAAACCGGCGGAACTGCCCCACCGTGACCTCGTGCTGACCCAGGTAAAAGGGGCGGCTGATGCGTACCGTGTGCGCCGGGCCTTCGTCGGTCAGCTCGGTAAAGCGCTGGTTCTCCAGCAGCGGAAAGGCCTGCGCCAGCACTTGCGGGCTTTCAGGGCCGCCCATGGTGAAGCTGCCTGCGGGCACCCACACAAATCGCATGCCCAGGGAATTGGTCCAGGTGCCCGCCTGCACAGCCACCGCAGCAGAGGCTGCGGGGGCAGCAGGTGCAGGCTGCGTCGTTGTCTGCCCTGCCTGCTGTGCAAGCGTTACCGCAGGGCAGGTAGCCAGTGCCAACGCCGCCAGAACGCCCGTACGCAGGCCTGCAAAACGCAGATGGCCTGCCCGCCGGTGACGGGGAGCCATCACGGCCGGCGGTCTGGCGCTTCGCTCACGCATTCGAATATCAGCCGCGAGCCATCGTCGCGCAGCAGCTTGGGGAAGAGGGCAAGCTGCTGGCATTCGCGCGTGGCAGCCGCATAGGCGGGGGCGGTGTCGCGGCCGTACACGGGCACGCTGAAGGTGCGGTCGCGCCCGGAAGCCATGGGCCCCGACGGGTAGTGCCCGCCCGAGGCATTGCAGCCCGCCAGCACGGCAGAAACACACAGCAGGGATGACAGGGTCAGCAGTTTCATGGGCAGCTCCGGTAGAAGGCGGCCAGTTTACGCACAAGCGAGGCGGGGGCCCCGCCGACGAGCGATATCAGACAGGGACGGCGCCGGTGCCAGGGCCTGTGGGTGCGCAGCGAGGCCGTACCCTGCCTCGGCCCTCTGCGGTGCGGGCCGGGCGGGTCGCGCGGGTCGCGGCGGCGGCAAGCGGCTGTTGGCCGGTCTTTGGGCGCCACTTTCAGGTGTTTTAGCCCGCTAGCCCTAAATTTACTTGCCTGTTTTGCTATAAAAAATATAGCACACCGGATCAGGTGGCAGACGCCGAGTCCGCCAGTGCCTGCAGCGCGGCCAGCACATCGGCCTGCTCCACGCCGTCCACCGGGGCCAGGCGCGGGGCCAGCGCCTGCAGCGCGCCCGCGGCATCCTTTTGCAGCTGGCCGATGGCCTGGCCGGCGTCCTTGGGCGCGTCAAAACCGGTGCTTTGCAGCAGCAGCCGCCCGTCGGCCGCCACCAGCTTGAAATGGAACTTGCCGTCGGCCTCGCGGTACTGCTTGAATAACGGCAGTGCTGCCTTGGCTGCCTTCGCAGGCTTGGTGGCTGTGCTGGCCTGCACCAGGCTGCGCAGGCCCACGGCGCTGCGCAGCTCGCGCATGAACGGGGTGGCCAGCGTGCGGGCGCGCTCGGCCCCCGCCAGCAGCGTCTGCTCGATGCGGGCGGGGTTATTGATCAGTTCTTCGTACTGCGCGCGCATGGGGGCGATCACCTGGTCCACGCGTTCGAGCAGCAGCTCCTTGGCGTCGCCCCAGGCCATGCCGTCGGCATACGCCTTGCGGAGGGCCGCGGTCTCGTCGGGCGTGGCAAAGGCCTGGTAGATCTGGAACAGCGCCGAGCCCTCGACCTCTTTGGGCTCGCCGGGAGCACGCGAGTCGGTCAGGATGGAGCCAATCAGCTTTTTCAGCTGCGCGCGCGAGCTGAACAGCGGGATGGTGTTGTCGTAGCTCTTGCTCATCTTGCGGCCATCCAGCCCGGGCAGCGTGGCCACATGGTCGTCGATGGCGGCTTCAGGCAGCACGAAATGCTCGCCATACAGGTGGTTGAAGCTGGCGGCCATGTCGCGCGCCATCTCGATGTGCTGGATCTGGTCGCGGCCCACGGGCACCTTGTGCGCCTTGAACATCAGAATGTCGGCGCCCATGAGCACGGGGTACATGAACAGGCCCGCCGTCACGCCGTCGTCCTGCTCGCGGCCCGCCGCGGTGTTCTTGTCCACGCTGGCCTTGTAGGCGTGGGCGCGGTTGAGCACACCCTTGCCGGTCACGCAGGTCAGCAGCCAGGTCAGCTCCGGAATCTCGGGGATGTCGGACTGGCGGTAGAACGTGACCTTGTCCGGGTCAAGCCCGGCGGCCAGCCAGCTGGCGGCGATCTCCAGCGTGGAGCGCTGGATGCGCACCGGGTCCTCGCACTTGATGAGTGCGTGGTAGTCGGCCAGGAAGTAAAAGCTCTGCACTCCGGGCTGCAGGCTGGCCGCCACCGACGGGCGGATGGAGCCGACGAAGTTGCCCAGGTGGGGCGTGCCGGTGGTGGTGATGCCGGTGAGAAAGCGCGTGGTACTCATGGAAACAGGGGCAGTAGTCAGTCAGCAGAAAAGAAGCAGCGGTGGCGTGCGCAGGCCGTATGGGGCGTCAGCGCAGCAGGGCCGTGATGGGCGTGAGCAGTACGTTGATCACGCCATAGCCCAGGCTCATCAGCGGGCGCAGCCACAGTGTGCCCACCACGCCGGCAATCACCAGGCCCATCACGATGAAGAAGCCCCAGGGCTCGATGCGCGACACCATGTGCGCCTGCTTCCAGGGCAACAGGCCCACCAGAATGCGGCCGCCATCGAGCGGCGGCAGTGGAAACAGGTTGAAGGCCCACATCACCAGGTTGACCAGCACGCCGGCGCGCGCCATCTCGATGAAAAAGCGCTCGTCCACGCCGAAGCCCACCAGCGACACCAGCACGATGGCCCACGCAATGGCCTGGATGAAGTTGGACGCCGGCCCGGCCAGCGCCACCCACACCATGTCGCGCTTGGGGTTGCGCAGGTTGCCGAAGTTGACGGGCACCGGTTTGGCGTAGCCGAACAGGAAAGCGCCCGACGTGGCGAAGTACAGCACGATGGGCATCAGGATGGTGCCGATGGGGTCGATGTGCTTGATGGGGTTGAGCGTGATGCGGCCCAGCATGTACGCCGTGTTGTCGCCAAAGTGGCGCGCGGCGTAGCCATGGGCTGCCTCGTGCACGGTGATGGCGAACAGCACGGGCAGTGCGTAGATGAGAACGGTCTGGATGAGGTTGGAGGTGTCCACGCCGGGATTGTCTCAGACGCCCGGCGCGGCCACAGCGCTTTCGGCGCCGGTAGCCGCGCAGCCGGGCTGTGGGCAGGCCATGCGAAGGCCGCGGGCAGGCAATGGTGTGGGTTTTACGTATGGCCCCCTGTACCTGTCGCGCCCATGATCGGCGGGACGCCCTGCGACCGCTACAGTGTGGCAGCCGCCATCACGGGGTGCCATGCCTGCAAGGCAGCGCCCGCCTGCGCCGCGCTGCACCCTGCCTCAGGCCGCGCGCGCCTGCATACACACTTCTGGAGATACCGGTGTTGAACCATCTGAAAATCGGAACGCGGCTGACGCTGGCGTTTGGCAGCCTGGCGCTGCTGGTGGCCTTGATGATGGGCAGCGCGCTGTCCGGCATTGCCGATGCGGAGCGGGCGCTTACCCAGGCGGGCACATCGGCCCCCGCGGTGGCACCGCAGGCTGTGGTGGCGCAGCTGCAGGGCGCACGGCTATGGGTCATCGGCACGGGATGCGCGGTCTTTGCGCTGGCGCTGTTCGCTGTGTTCAGCTTGCGCAGCAGCATCGTGGCGCCGCTCAACCAGGCTCTGCTGATTGCCGAAACGGTGGCCTCCGGCGACCTGAGCCAGGAGTTCGAGTCCGATCTGAAGGGCGATTTTGGCCGCCTGCTGGGGGCGCTGGGTACCATGGAAGACACGCTCACCGACCTGGTCACGCGCATCAAGCAAAGCACCGATGCCATCAGCGCATCGGCTGTGGACATCGACCACGGCAATACCGATCTGTCGCGCCGTGCCGAAGACCAGGTGGCATCGCTCACCGAAACCGCCACCAGCATGGGCCAGCTCACGGCCACCGTGCGCGAGAACGCCGAGCGCGCCACTTCGGCCAGCGGCCTTGCCGTCAAGGCATCGGCCATTGCCGAGCAGGGCGGTGTGGCGGTGGGCGAGGTGGTGCAGACCATGCAGGCCATCAGCAGCAGCTCGCGCAAGATCGTGGACATCATCCAGGTGATCGAAGGTATCGCCTTCCAGACCAACATCCTCGCCCTGAATGCCGCTGTGGAAGCCGCCCGCGCTGGCGAGCAGGGCCGCGGCTTTGCCGTGGTGGCCAGCGAGGTGCGCAGCCTGGCCGGGCGCAGCGCCGAGGCCGCCAAGGAGATCAAGGCGCTGATCAGCGCGTCGGTCGAACAGGTGGAAAGCGGCGCAGGCCAGGTCGGCCAGGCCGGGCGCACCATGCAGGAAATCGTGAGTGCTGTGGGGCAGGTCAGCGGCCTGCTGGGCGAAATCTCCAGCGCGCTGCGCGATCAGAGCAGCGCCATCGGCCATGTGAACGACGCGGTTTCGCACATGGACGGCACCACGCAGGAAACAGCTGCGCTGGTGCAGCATGCGGTGGGTACCGCCACGGCCTTGTCTGCACAGGCGCGCGAGCTGCAGCAGGCGGTGGGCGCGTTTCGCCTTTAAGGGCGCAGCCACGTTCCAGGGCCGCAACGACCCAGCCGTCGGGTCGGGCCGGGGGAATGCGTGGCCTTACAGCCCCAGCGCCTGCAGGCTGCCGCGGCCTTCGCGCACCACCAGCGGGTCGTCGCCCGTGCCCATGGGCGTGAGATCGATCACGGTGGTGGGCTCCAAAGGGCAGGCGCCCGCGTCCACAATGCCATCCAGCAGCTTTTCATAGCGCGCACGGATCTCCTGCGGGTCGTTCAGCGGCTCGGTCTCGTTCGCGGGGATGAGCGTGGTGGCCAGCAGCGGTGCGCCATGCAGCTCCAGCAGCAGCTGCAGGCCCTTGCGGTCGGGCACCCGCAGGCCGATGGTCTTGCGCGATGGGTGGCTCACCCGGCGCGGGACTTCCTTGGTGGCCTCCAGGATGAAGGTGTAAGGCCCTGGCGTGCCGAGCTTGAGCAGGCGGTACTGCCGGTTGTCCACCCGCGCATAGTTGGCCAGCTCAGACAAATCGCGGCACAGCAGCGTGAGGTGGTGGCGGTCATCCACCCCGCGGATACGGCGCAGGCGATCGACCGCATCCTTGTCGTCCAGATGGCATACCAGCGCGTAGCTGGAATCCGTGGGCACGGCCATGATGCCGCCCTTTTGCAGCAGCACGGCCCCCTGTTTGAGCAGGCGCGGCTGCGGGTTGTCGGGATGAACTTCAAAGTACTGGGCCATGGCAGAAGGTTAGCGCTTTTTGCAGAGGCGGCCTGTCGGCAGCCATCCCCTGCAGGCAGCGTGATGCCGCCAGGTCAGGTGGGTGAGCGACAGACGGAGACTTTGGCATGCGGTGGGCTCTTCAATCCGCGCAGGGCCCGCTGTCGCGCGGGCGCAAGGGCTTGCCTTTCGCTCAATGGCGGATGCGGTCCTGCAGCAGTTCCCACACGGGGGTGAGTGCGCCGGGCAGCAGCGGCAGCTGGCCCAGATCGGTGTGCGATTCGTCAGGGCTGTGGAAGTCGCTGCCGCGCGATGCGGCCAGGCCGAACTCCTGCGCCATGGCAGCATAGGTCACGTATTCGGCCGCCGTGTGGCTGCCGGTCACCACCTCCACCCCGTGGCCGCCGTGCTGCTTGAACTCGGAAAACAGCGCGAATTCTTCGTTGGCCGAAAACTTGTAGCGGGCCGGGTGGGCAATGATGGCCATGCCGCCCGCCTCGGTGATCCAGCGCACGGCGTCGCCCAGCGCAGCCCAGCGGTGTTCCACATAGCCCGGCTTGCCTTCGGTGAGGTACTTGCGAAACACCTCGGGCGTGTCGCGGCAGACGCCGGTTTCCACCAGAAACCGCGCAAAGTGCGTGCGCGAGATCAGCGCCGGGTTGCCCACGAACTGCAGCGCGCCTTCGTAGGCGCCCTTGATGCCGACCTGCGCCAGCTGCTGGGCCATGTCCTTGGCGCGCTCTCCGCGGCCACCGCGCGTGGCGGCCAGGCCGGCAGCCATCTGTGCGTTGTCCGGATCAAACCCCAGGCCCACGATGTGCACCGTGGTGTTGGCAAAGGTCACCGAAATTTCGGTGCCGGTCAGGTAGGGCAGGCCCTGTGCCCGGGCCGCCTCGGCCGCCCGGTGCTGGCCGCTGATTTCGTCGTGGTCCGTCAGCGCCCACAGATCGACGCCGTTGGCCTTGGCGCGCCTGGCCAGCTCCTCGGGCGTGAGGGTTCCGTCGGACACCACAGAGTGGCAATGCAGGTCGGCGTTGAGGTAGCTGGGCACGCTGTCGATTCTACGGGGGGCGGGTTGCCCCGCACCCCAACGTGGCTGTTGCTGCGGTAACGTGGGTGACGGCGGCCACCGCCCCGCCCGCGCTTGGGCACGGGCTTGTGGGTTGCCCCTGCCCGCCTGCGGCAGCGCTTGCGCAGCGCGTTCCTGCGGTGGCATGGCGTACCATGTAAGTTATTTGTAATTAAAGGTATCTGGCCCGGTTTGTTGGCATGACCGCCGGGCTTTCGATGAGGTAAAGCATGCAACTAGACAACATCCGCGTCTCCCGAAAGCTGTGGGGCGCCTTCATTGCGCTGATGCTGGCCATGCTCGTGATTTCGGGCTTCCAGCAGTACCGGGCCAACACGTCGATGTCGGGCGCGATGGACCAGGTGGTCGAGATCGAGCAGCGCATTTCCACGGCAGTGCGCTGGCGGGGGTCCACCGAAACGGCGGTCAACATGGTCATGGGCGCCGCGGTGACCACCGATGCTGTGCTGGCTGAACAGTACGGGGCCAAGGTCAAGGAAATCATCGGCGCCATCAACAAGATCCAGGAAGGGATCATGGCCTCGGCCACCGAGCCCGAGGAAAAGGCCGCGCTCGACAAGGTGCAGGCGGAGCGCAAGATTGTTCTGGATGCCACGGCCAAGACGTGGGAGCTCAAGGCGGCTGGCGACGCCGTGGCCACCCAGCGCTTTGCCGATACCGAACTGACGCCGCTGGTGGCCCGCTACCTCAAGGCCCAGGACGACTTCGTGTCCGTGCTGCAAAAGCGGCGCGACCAGATCCGCGCTGAAGCCACCCAGCGGCGCATCGACTACGGCGTGCAGGGCCTGCTGGCCTCGGCCGCGCTGATTGCCGTGATGCTGCTGCTGGCGCGCCGCCTGGTGCGCTCCATCACCGTGCCGCTGGATGAGGCCGTGGCTACGCTCGATGCCATTGCCGCCGGCGACCTCACGCGCGAACTGCAGTCGTCCCGCAAGGACGAGTTCGGCCACATGCTGGGCGCCCTGGGCGCGATGTCCGAGCGCCTGCGCGGCGTGGTGAGCGAGGTGCGCCTGGGGGTGGATTCGGTGTCGTCGGCGTCGGTGGAAATTGCCAGCGGCAACCACGACTTGTCGGCCCGCACCGAACAGGCTGCATCCAGTCTGCAGCAGACGGCGGCCAGCATGGAAGAGCTGACCGCCACGGTGTCGCAGTCGGCCGACACGGCGCGCCAGGCCAATCAGTTGGCTGGCACTGCCGCCGAGGCCGCAGCCCGCGGCGGCGAAGTGGTGGGCCAGGTGGTGGCCAGCATGCAGCAGATCACCGACAGCTCGCGCAAGATCAACGACATCATCGGTGTCATCGACGGCATCGCCTTCCAGACCAACATCCTCGCGCTGAACGCCGCGGTGGAAGCCGCCCGCGCCGGCGAGCAGGGCCGCGGGTTTGCCGTGGTTGCCAGCGAAGTGCGCAGCCTGGCCGGCCGCAGCGCCGAGGCCGCCAAGGAGATCAAATCCCTGATCGGCGCATCGGTGCAAAACGTGGAATCGGGCTCGGCCCAGGTCGCGCAGGCCGGGCAGAGCATGGAAGAAATCGTCTCCAGCGTGCGCCGCGTGAGTGACCTCATTGGCGAGATCACCGCATCGTCTACCGAGCAGCGCGACGGCATCGCCCAGGTCAACCAGGCTGTCGCCCAGCTCGACCAGATGACGCAGCAAAACGCTGCGCTGGTCGAGGAATCCACCGCCGCCGCAGCATCCATGCGCGACCAGGCCCAGCGCCTGGCCGAAGTGGTGTCGGTGTTCAACGTGGGCGGCGTGGCGGTGCGCGCTGCGGCACCGGCCCGCGCGCCTGCCCCGCGCCCTGCACCGGCCGTGTCTTCCAGCCGGGCCGGCGCCCCAGCCCGCCAGATTGCGGGCAAACCTGCCGCCAAGGCAGGCACCGCACCCGCAGCCGCACGCCTGGCGTCAGCCCCGGCCCCGGCTTCAGCGCCCAAGCCAGCCAAGGCTGCCGGGCCTGCACCGGCCCCGGCACCACGCCCGGCAGGTGGTGAAGACGAGTGGGAGAGCTTCTGACCCTGCCGTGGGTACGTCAGGTTTGATTGCTACATTAATGATAGCTTAATGGGCAATTAAAACGGGCGCTTGAGGCCGTTTTCGGCCTGAAAGCCTTCATTCAGGCCGTTTTGATGCCCCGGGGGCCACCCGGCAGGCCTCCGGGCAGTGCGGTGGGGCGCCTCCGCGGCGTTCCCATTCGCGCCACGGCGCAGCCGCTACAGCTGTGCCCCCTCCACCAGGAACTGCACCTTGCGCTCGCCCTTCCACTCGTTCACATCGAGGCGAAAGGCCAGCAGCACGCGCTGGGGCAATTGCTCGGTGTGGCCGAACCAGATGGCATCGACCGGGTTGCCCTGGTGAATGATCTTGATCGACAGGTGGTTCTTGGCCTCGCCCACCAGGCGCTGGCTCACGATCTGCACTTCCTCGCTGAAGGTGGGCGGCGCAAATCCCTGGCCCCAGACCTCGCGGTGCAGGGTGTCCACCATGTCGGCGCGGCAGTATTCGGGGGCCAGCGGCCCGTCGGTCTCGATGCGGCGGGTGAGGGTGGAGGCGTCCAGCCATTCCTGCGCCACCTGCGCCAGTGCTTTTTCAAACACCTCGAAGCCATCGGCCGCTACGGTGCAGCCTGCGGCCATGGCATGCCCGCCAAATTTCAGGATCACGCCGGGGTGGCGCTTGGCCACCAGGTCGAGCGCATCGCGCAGGTGAAACCCGGGGATGGACCGGCCCGAGCCCTTGAGCTCGTGGGCCTTGCCCGGCGCGCTGCTGGCCGCAAACACAAAGGTGGGGCGGTGCAGCTTGTCCTTGATGCGGCTGGCCACGATGCCGACCACGCCTTCGTGAAAGTCGGGGTCGAACACGCTGATGGCGGGCGGCGGGTCTTCGTCTTCCTGGAACAGGCTCTCGGCCATCAGCATGGCCTGCTCGCGCATGCCGCCCTCGATCTCGCGGCGCTCGCGGTTGATGGTGTCGAGCTGCCCGGCCAGCTCGGCGGCGCGGCCCGCGTCGTCGGTCAGCAGGCATTCGATGCCCAGCGTCATGTCGGCCAGCCGGCCCGCGGCGTTGATGCGCGGGCCCAGGGCAAAGCCAAAGTCAAACGTGGTGGCCGCGTTGGCCTTGCGGCCCGCCGCGTGGAACAGGGCGGAAATGCCTGCGGGCATCTGCCCGGCGCGGATGCGGCGCAGGCCCTGCGCCACCAAGCGGCGGTTGTTGGCGTCGAGCCTGACCACATCGGCCACGGTGCCCAGCGCCACCAGCGTGAGCAGCGGGTCGAGCTTGGGTTGGGTGGTCAGGTCAAACAGGCCACGCGCGCGCAGTTCGGCCCGCAGCGCCAGCAGCACGTAGAACATCACGCCCACCCCGGCAATCGACTTGCTGTCGAACGTGCAGCCGGGCTGGTTGGGGTTGACGATCGCATCGGCGGCTGGCAGCTCGGGCCCGGGCAGGTGGTGGTCGGTCACCACCACCGTCAGGCCCAGCGCCTTGGCCTCGGCCACGCCATCGACGCTGGCAATGCCGTTGTCCACGGTGATCAGCACGTCGGCCCCGCGCTCCTTCACGCGCCGGGCGATGGAGGCCGTGAGGCCGTAGCCGTCGGTGATGCGGTCGGGCACCAGGTAGTCCACCTGGCGGCCGCCCAGCATGCGCAGGCCGCGCACGCCCACGGCGCAGGCGGTGGCGCCATCGCAGTCGTAGTCGGCCACGATGACCATGCGGCGGTCCTGCTGCACCGCATCGGCCAGCAGGCGCGCGGCCTCATCAATGCCTTTGAGCCCGGCGGGCGGCAGCAGCCGGGCCAGGCCGTCGTCCAGCTCGTCTTTGCCCAGCACGCCGCGCGCGGCGTACAGCCGGGCCAGCAGCGGATGCACGCCCGCCTGCTCCAGCGCCCAGGCGGCGCGGGGCGGGATGTCTCTTGCTATTATTTTCATAGCTTTCCGTGCAGATCGGAAAAGCTCTGCGGCCTGAAAAGGCTTTGAACGCGCTGCATCAGGCCGCGCGGGGCACTGCTGCCAAACGCCAGCGAGTTGCGGTCCCCGCACAGCGTGAGCTGCACCGTGGCGCCGCGCTCGGCGTGGCGCAGCAGGTCGGCCACAGGGCCGGCGTCGATAGCGACCCAGGCGGTGGCCCAGGCGCGCCAGTCTTCGTGCAGCGCGGCATCGCGCAGGCCGGTGGGCATGGCGGGCAGCGCAGGTGCAGCGTCTGTCGCAGCCCCTGCAGGCAGCACGCCCGCACCATGGACCCAGAACGAGTTGACGACCGGCAGGCCGCGTTCGCCGCGCGCGTCGTTAAAGGCATGCGTGTACAGCAGCATCTGCATCTCGCTGTGCAGCCGGTGCAGCGTGCGTGCGGCGGCGGGTTCGGTGGAGTGGGGCATCCAGGCACGCACATCGCGCAGCAGCACGCGTTCCAGCGATGCGGTGGAAAGCTGTGCAAACACATCGCCGCTGGCCAGCCAGCGCGTGGGCTGGTCGTATTGCAGGGTGATCCCGTCTTCGGCAAACCAGGGCGACACGATGGCCAGCAGCGCGCGCGAGGCCGTTTCGTCCAGGCCCAGGGCCTTGGGGTCGCGCAGGGTGACGTGGTCGGTGCTGACCTGCCACTGGCAGGGCGTGACAAAGGCCCAGGCGTGGCCATCACTAGCAGGCGCGCCCTGCTGGTGGCGATGCCACGCAGCCCAGGGGATACGGCCGTCCTCGGCGGGCAGGCCCAGCAGGCGGGCCAGCACGCGTTCGTGCGGTGGGGTGAAACTGGTTTCCTCGCCCTCGATGGGGGTGGCGCCGAATGGGGCGGGCACGGCGCCCAGCCGCGCCAGCAGCCGGTCCAGGTGGGGCAGGGCCAGGGCCTTCAGGGCTTGCTGGCATCCCTCGGAGGCGCTTGCAGCGTGGGGAATGAGCAAATGGTGGGTGTCCGACATCCCGGTATTTTGCGGGATGCCACAATCGGCGCGGCCCCCGGGGAGACATTCCGTCCTGCCCGGGCTGGCCATCCCCTTTTTCCCGATCCATGCAAATCCCCTACGAACTGGCCCTGGGCTGGCGCTACACGCGCGCTGGCCGCGCCACGCGGCGCAACGGCTTTATCTCGTTCATCTCGGGCGTGTCCATGCTGGGCATCGCGCTCGGCGTGGCTGCGCTCATCATCGTGCTCAGCGTGATGAACGGCTTTCAGAAGGAAGTGCGCGACCGCATGCTCAGCGTGGTCTCGCACATCGAGATCTTTGCGCCCCAGGGCGCGGCGCTGCCCGACCCCGCCCGCACGCTGGCCGAGGCCAAGCAGAACCCCAACGTGATCGGCGCCGCGCCCTTTGTGGCCGCGCAGGCGCTGCTGGCGCGCGGCGAGGACATGAAGGGCACGCTGGTGCGCGGCATCGACCCGGCCCTGGAAGGCGCGGTGACCGACCTGGCCGCCACCAACGAGCAGGTGCTCAACATGTTGGTGCCCGGCGAATTCCGCGTGGTGCTGGGCGGCGAGCTGGCGCGCTCGCTGGGCGTGCGGGCCGGTGATGTCATCACCCTGATCGCCCCGGCCGGGCAGGTGACGCCCGCGGGCGTGGTGCCGCGCCTCAAGCAGATGACGGTGGCGGGTACGTTTGACTCGGGCCACTATGAATACGACTCGGCCCTGGTGATGCTGCACCATGAGGACGCGCAGCGCATCTTCCGCCTAGAAGGACCCACCGGCGTGCGCCTGAAGCTCAAAGACCTGCACCAGGCCCGAGAGGTGTCGCTGGAGCTGGCGCGCACGCTCAGCGGTCAGCTGCTGATCCGCGACTGGACGCAGCAAAACCGCACCTGGTTTGCCGCCGTGCAACTCGAAAAACGCATGATGTTCATCATCCTCACGCTCATCGTGGCGGTGGCCGCGTTCAACCTCGTGAGCACGCTGGTGATGACCGTGACCGACAAGCGCGCCGACATCGCCATCCTGCGCACACTGGGCGCCAGCCCGAAAAGCATCATGGGCATCTTTGTGGTGCAGGGCGCCATGGTGGGCATCATCGGCACGTGCGTGGGCCTGCTGCTGGGCCTGGGCGTGGCGCTCAACATCGACGTGATCGTGCCCGCCATCGAGCGGGCACTCAACGCCAGCTTTTTGCCCAAGGACATTTATCTCATCAGCAAGATGCCCAGCGAGCCGCAAAGCAGCGACATCGTGCCCATCGGCGTCATCTCGCTGGTGCTGTCCTTTGTGGCCACCCTCTACCCCAGCTGGCGCGCCAGCCGCGTGAACCCCGCCGAGGCGCTTCGTTATGAGTGATTTGAACCAAGTTGTCCTGGAAGCCCAGGGCCTGACCAAGCGCTTTACCGAAGGCCGCCTGGATGTGACGGTGCTCAAGGGCGTGGACCTGCAGATCCGTGCGGGTGAGACGCTGGCCATCGTCGGTGCATCCGGCTCGGGCAAGAGCACGCTGCTGCACCTGCTGGGCGGGCTGGATGCGCCCACGGCGGGTACGGTGCGCCTCAAGGGCGAGCTGATGTCCACGCTCTCGGCCGAGCGCCAGGGGCAGTTGCGCAACCAGCACCTGGGTTTCATCTACCAGTTTCACCACCTGCTGCCCGAGTTCAGCGCGCTGGACAACGTGGCCATGCCCTTGCGCA
Organism: Acidovorax sp. BL-A-41-H1; assembly: GCF_051942715.1. NCBI lineage: Bacteria > Pseudomonadati > Pseudomonadota > Betaproteobacteria > Burkholderiales > Comamonadaceae > Acidovorax > Acidovorax sp. BL-A-41-H1. The sequence goes on from NZ_JBPVJQ010000006.1 coordinate 502,484, forward strand.
TCCGCCGCATGCCGCTGGCCGAGTGCCATGCCGAGGCCGAGCGGGTGCTCACGTCGGTGGGTTTGAAGGACCGGTTGCACCACCGGCCAGCCGAGCTGTCGGGCGGCGAGCGGCAGCGGGTGGCGATTGCGCGTGCGCTGGTCACGCGGCCTGCCTGTGTGCTGGCGGATGAGCCCACCGGCAATCTGGACCGGTCTACGGCCGATGGTGTGTTCGACCTGATGCTGCAGCTGGCGCGGGACCAGGGGACGGCGTTTGTGATGGTGACGCACGATGGGGCGCTGGCGGCGCGGTGTGATCGGGTAGTGAGGTTGGTTTCTGGGGTTTTGGGGTGATTTTGGGTTGTGGCGCTTTATTTATAAGCGCTGGATTTGATAGTGATTGAGCGGTCGGATTGGGTGCGGGCTGAGCCTGTCGAAGCCTGGCTTGTCGGTGGCTACCGCATGCTTGTGTTCAGGGCGGGAGCCGGGAGTCGCCCGGCGAGCGACTCACTTTCTTTTGCTTCGCCAAAAGAAAGTAAGCAAAGAAAAGGCGACCCTCAGTCTGCGACCCCTTCGCTTCGCTGCGGGGCAGACCTGCGCCGTGGCGGTTGCGGGGTGCGCCGCGGAACTCGCTTTGCTGCTTCGCAGCGCCGCTCGGACAGCCGCGGCGAGTCAGTTCACGAAGCAGCCGCGCACCTGCGCGACTGCCACCCCGCAACCGCCTCGGCGCAGGCGCAGCCAGAAGGGGGTGGGAGCCGAACAGCCATACGGGTCATCGCTGCGCTCGACCCGGCGTGGGCCTTGCCTGGCGCCAGCGGTGGTCACCAGCGCGAGGCGCGTGCGCCCGCGAAGTGGGGCCGAGCGAAGCAATGGCCCGAATGGATGTCCGCTCCCCATCCCCTCTGTGTGCGCCGAGGAGCGCAGGGCGTGGGGCGGCGTGTGCCGAAGGACACACGCTTCGTGGACTGACTCGCTGCGGCTGTCTGAGCGGAGCGCCGCAGGCGCGCAGCGAGTTCCGCAGCGCGCCCCACGCACGAGCACCACAGGTTGCCCCGGCGCGCGGCGCCGGGGACGCAGACAGCGGGGTCGCCCTTTCTTTGGTGACTTTCTTTCGGCGACGCGAAAGAAAGTTACTCGCCTGCCGGGCGACTCCCGGCCTCCGCCCGCAGCACAGGCATGTGGTGCTCACCGCCAAACCAGGCTGCGGCAGGCGCATCCGGAAGGGATCAGTGAGCCAAAGGCTAGTCAAGCACTGCCAAAAACATAGCATCCAAGGCAATAAATACCTGCGCTATGGGCGAAAAAGGCCCAAAAATCGCCCAGAGACGGGAGTTACCCCGCCAACAGATCACTCAAAGCCCGCGCCACCACCTTCGTCGCCCGGCGCAAATCTTCCAGATCCAGCCGCTCATCCGCCCGCTTGGCATGCGACTCCAGCACGGTGCGCGGCCCTGCGCCGTAGATCACGCCAGGGATGCCGCGCTCCACGTACAGCCGCACATCGGTGTACAGCGGCGTACCCACGGCCGGCACCGGCTCGCCGATCACGGCGGCCGCGTGCTTTTGCAGCGCTTCCACCAGGGGGGCATTTCCTGCCAGCGGTGTCATCGCATTGGCCAGCAACAGCCGCCGGATATCCACGCTGATCCCGGCACGCTCACCGGCGGCCTGCTCGATCACGCGGCGGATGGTGGCTTCCACCTCCACCGGGTTCTCCTCGGGAATCATGCGGCGGTCGAGCTTGAAGGTCACCTTGCCGGGCACCACGTTGGTGTTGGTGCCGCCCTCGATGCGGCCCACGTTCAGGTACGGGTGCTTGATGCCGGCGACGTTAGAAGTCACCTTTTTGTATGCATCGTTCTGCGCGTACAGGGCGTTAAGGATGTGCACCGCGCCCTGCAGCGCGTCCACCCCGGTGTGCGGCACGGCGGCGTGGGCCATCTTGCCGTGCACGGTCACCTCCATCTGCAGGCAGCCGTTGTGGGCGGTTACCACCTCGTAGCTGAAGCCGGCGGCAATCAGCAGGTCGGGCTTGGTGAGGCCCTTTTGCAGCAGCCAGCCGGGGCCGAGCTCGCCGCCAAATTCTTCGTCGTAGGTGAAGTGCAGTTCCACCGCGCCTTTCGTGGGCTTGGCGACAGCTTCGAGGGCCCGCACCGCAAAGGTGAAGCTGGCGAAGTCGCTCTTGCTCACTGCGGTAGCGCGGCCGTACATCTTGCCGTCCACCACCTCGGCGCCGTAGGGGTCGTGCGTCCAGCCTTCGCCTGGGGGAACCACATCGCCGTGGGCGTTCAGGGCAATCGTCTTGCCACCGGCTCCATAGGGCCGGCGCACGATCAGGTTGGTGATCGATTCCATGCCGTAGGCGTGCACCTCGGCGGTGGGCACGGCGTGCTTTTCGGCTGCGTAGCCAAACTCCTGGAGCAAGTCGGCGGTGCGTTCGGCGTGGGGCGCGTTGTTGCCGGGCGGGGTGTCGGTGGGCACGCGCACCAGGGCCTGCAAAAAGCGCACTTCCTCGTCAAAGTGCTGGTCGATCCAGGCATCGAGGGCGGAGTAATCGGTCATGGGGTTTCCTAGGCAAGCTGGCGCAGCACGTGGCTGAACGCGTCGACAGCCAGCTGGATGTCGTTGTTGGTGGTCGATTCGAGGGGGTTGTGGCTGATGCCGGCGTTCTCGCCGCGCACAAAAAGCATGGCTTGGGGCATGATTTCGTGCAGCTTCATCGCGTCGTGGCCAGCGCCGCTGGGCATGCGGTGCAGTGGCAGGCCCAGGGCATTCACGGCGCGCTCCCAGCGGTGCTGCCAGTCGGGCGCGCTGGGCGCTGCTGCGGCACGCATGGATTCTTCCACCGTGCAGCGCAGGCCGCGGCGTTCAGCAATGCGTTGCAGGCTGGCCAGCACATCGGTCGCCAGTGCGTCACGCTGGGCATTGTTGGGCGCCCGCAGATCCAGGCTGAACTGGCAGCGGCCCGGCACCACGTTGATGGAGCCACCGGGCACGTTCAGCATGCCCACGGTGCCGACCGAGTCGCCGTCGATCCGGGCGCGTTCTTCGAGGTACAGCACCAGTTCGGCCACGCCCGCTGCGGCGTCGCGCCGGCGGTCCATGGGGGTCGTGCCTGCGTGGCTGGCCATGCCGGTCATCTCGCACAGGTAGCGCACGCTGCCGTTGATGGAAGTGACCACGCCCAGGGGCAGGTCGAGCTCGTTGAGCACCGGGCCCTGTTCAATGTGGACCTCGACAAAGCCCAGGTACTGGGACGGGTCGCGCTTGAGGCGGGGGATGTCCTCGATCTTCAGGCCCGCGTGGGACATGGCGGCGCGCATGGCGATACCGTTGGCGTCCTTCTGGTCCAGCCACTGGAAATCAAAGTGGCCGGTGAGCGCGCTGGAGCCCAGGAAAGTGGCCTTGTAGCGCTGGCCTTCTTCTTCGGCAAAGGCCACCACTTCGATACCGAACGAGAGCCGCTTGCCGCTGCGATGCAGCTCCCGCACGCAGGCCATGGGCACAAAAATGCCCAGGCGGCCGTCGTACTTGCCGCCGTTGCGCACCGTGTCGTAGTGCGACCCCGTGAGCAGGCTGCGCAGGCCGGGGGCCGATGCGTGGTAGCGGCCCACCACGTTGCCCACGGCGTCGATGCCGACTTCGTCAAACCCGCATTCGAGCATGCGCTGGCGAATGTTCTCGGCGCAGGCCCGGTGGGCATCGGTAAGGTAGGTAACGGTGAGCTGGCCCTGCTCGGCGTAGCCGGGGTCGCTGTGCTGCGCCAGCGATTCATGCCAGTCCCACACGTCATTGCCCAGCGTGGGCTCGGCGCCGAACTTGTCGTTCAGCCGCAGCTCGGCAATGCGGTGGATGTTGCGCAGGGCTTCGGCACGTTCGTAGTCGGGGTGGTTGGTCAGCCGCCGTGCAAAGGTGTCGATGATCTGCTGCTTGGTCAACCCGCTGCCCCGCGGGCCGCGCACGGCCAGGATGAAGGGGAAGCCAAAGCGCGCGTTGTAGTCGGCGTTGAGCTGCTGGATGCGCTCGAACTCATCGGGCGTGCAGTGGGTCAGTCCGGCCTTGCTCTGCTCGTTGGTGGACTCTGCGGTCAGCGTGTTGCTGACCATGGCCTTGCCCGCCAGCTCCGGGTGGGCGCGTATCAGCTTGAGCTGTGCGTCGCTGCTGGCAGTGCGAACGCAGTCCGACATGGCATGTTTGAGGTGCGTGAGCGAACGCAGCGGGCGCTGCGCCAGCGCCTGCTGTGCAATCCAGGGGGAGTGTTCGTACACCCCGTCGAGCGCGCGCATGGCGTCGGCCAGGCTGGCGTTGTTGAGTTGTTCAATGGTCATTGCCATGGGGGTGCCTTGTGCCTTGTGCCTTGGGTTTGCCGTGGTGGTGGTGCGGGTCAGGCCGCGCTGCCCGGGTACGGGTATACCTGCTTCCAGTGCCGCGCAATGTCGATGCGCCGTGCAACCCATACGTGGGAGTGCTGCTGGATATGGTCCAGAAACCGCTGCAGCGCCGTGATGCGCCCGGGGCGCCCCAGCAGGCGGCAGTGCATGCCGATGCTCATCATCTTCGGGGCGTTGTCGCCCGCGGGGTCGCCCTCGGCGTACAGGGCATCGAACGTGTCCTTCAGGTACTGGAAGAACGGGTCAGCGTGCGAATAGCCCTGGGGCAGCGCAAAGCGCATGTCGTTGCAGTCCAGCGTGTAGGGCACGATGAGCTGGGGCCCCACGGTGCCATCGCTCTTTTGCACTTTCATCCAGAAGGGCAGGTCGTCGCCGTAGTAGTCGCTGTCGTATTCAAAGCCGCCAAAGTCGGCCACCAGGCGGCGGGTGTTGGGGCTGTCGCGGCCGGTGTACCAGCCCACCGCCCTTTCACCGGTCATGCGCGCGATGATGGCCATGGCTTCGGCCATGTGGGCGCGCTCGACGTCTTCAGGGATGTGCTGGTAGTGGATCCACTTGAGGCCGTGGCAGGCGATCTCGTGGCCCATCTCCACAAAGGCCGCCGTCAGCTCGGGGTGGCGCTGCAGCGCGGTAGACACGCCAAACACCGTGAGCGGCAGCTGGCGCTTTTCAAACTCGCGCAGGATGCGCCACACGCCAGCGCGGGAGCCGTATTCGTAGATGCCTTCCATGCTCATGTGCCGCTCGGGGTAGCTGGCGGGGTTGAACATTTCCGACAAAAACTGCTCGCTGCCTGCGTCGCCGTGCAGCACGGCGTTTTCGCCGCCTTCTTCGTAGTTCAGCACAAACTGCACGGCAATGCGGGCGCCGCCGGGCCACTGGGCGCGGGGCACGGTGCGGCCGTAGCCAATCAGGTCGCGGGGGTAGGGGGCGGTGGTGTCGTAGATCATGGGGGCGTGCGGTTCGGTCAGGTGGCCAGGGCAGCGGCAAGGTCGCTGACAGGGCGCTTGCGGTCAAAGGTAAGGCTGGCTTCCACGTGTTCGAGGTGCGCCTGCATGAGCGATACGGCGCGGTCTTCATCGCGGGCGGCCAGGGCCGCCACGATGTCGGCATGCTCATCGTGCGAATGCTCGGCGGCGCTGGCCGACTGGTACATCAGCGTGATCAGTGCACAGCGCGAGATCAGGTCGCCCAGCATCTGCGCCAGCACCTCGTTGCCCATCAGCTCGGCCATGCGCACATGGAAGTCGCCCAGCAGCTCGGTGCGGCTGCTGGCGTCATCGGTGCCCATGGCGGCTTTCTCGGCCGCAACGTGGGCGCGCAGGGCCTTGATCTTGGCGGGAGTGCTGCTGCGCACGAAGGCGCGGGTCATCTCGGTCTCGAGCATGCGGCGTACGGCAAACACCTGGCGGGCTTCCTCAACCGAAGGGGTGGACACGAATGCGCCGCGCGCGGGCTCCAGCGTGACCAGCCGGTTCTGTGCCATCTGGAACAGCGCCTGGCGCACCAGCGTGCGCGACACGCCGAAATGGTCCGCCAGCTTTTGCTCGGCCAGCTTGGTGCCGGGCTGCAGGCGGTGCTCCACGATGGCGCGTGTAAGGGCTTCAACAATGGCGCTGGTAGAGGAGGATTCCATGGTGGCATGATACGGTGCAACACCAAAAAGTGTATACACTTTTGGTCTACACCTAGCGTTTCTACGGAGAAACGCGCCGGTATTGTCTTGCCTTGCAACCTCAGGAGATTTCCATGGGCCTCAGCACCCACGTTCTGGACACCATGCACGGCTGCCCCGCCGCGGGCATGGAGGTGACCCTGTATACCACCGATGGCAATACCGCCACCGTCATCAAGCGCCTGGTGCTCAACCACGACGGCCGCACGGATGCCCCGCTGTTTGACAACACCAGCCTGCGCACCGGCACCTACCGCCTGGAGTTTGACGTGGCCAGCTATTTCAAGGGCCGGGGTGTGGACTTGCCCGAGCCCAACTTCCTCAACCGCGTGAACCTGGATTTCGGCATTGCCCATGCCGACCAGCACTACCACGTGCCATTGCTGGTCAGCCCCTGGAGCTATTCCACTTACCGTGGGTCTTGATGGATATGTCTGCGCGCTGACATGACAGATGTCCGTCAAAACTGGCGCGCCGCAAGGCGAGTGATGCCTAGCAAGGGCCGCCCCGCAGCGAGGGCATCGTCCCCCTTCCCGAATGGCTTAGACGTTCGAGAGAAGGGGGAAGGCGCGCAGCGCCTCAGGGGGATGGACCTAGAACCTGTTCAAAATCTTTTCGGAATCGCATTGGAGTGCAATCGGGATGAGTGGATGCTTCGGATGCGCTGCATGGGCTCATGCCCATGCAAGCGGCCGGGGCGTTCAATCGCCCGATTTCACTCCAACCCTTCGGGCAAGTGCCTTGCCGGGCGGTCTGCGGCGTTGCGGCGCTTGCCAATAGCCAAGCTATTGGCTGCACCCCGCGCCTTGCATCTCATCCCGGCAAAGCGCTTGTGCGACCACGAAAAGATCTTGAACAGGTTCTTAGAGCTGCCCCTCGGTCAGCGTATCCAGCTGGAAACGCCCGCTCTTGTCCCACAGCCAGGTGTCGGTATACGTGACCTTGCCCATGCGCGATGGAGCCGGGAACGGTGCCGCGGCACGTACCGTGCGTTCGATCTCGGCAATCACCTCAGGCGCATGGCGTGGCGCGCGCAGCCAGTTCAGCCGGGTGACGCGGCCCGTGCGGTCCACTTCCACTTCCAGCACGCCAATGGCGTAGAGCATGGGCGGCAGCTTGCCCTTGAACACGCGCTCGGCATTCAGCCCATACAGGTGGGTGGCGGCATCCTGCCGGTACGCGCGGGGCGTGCCTGCTGCAGACGCACGGGCAGACCCGGCCGCGGCCGGCACCGGGCCCTTGACGGCAGGCGCAGCATCGCCACCGGGCGTGCGGCTGTCCTGCGGGGGCTGGGGCGGGGTTTCGGGCGCCGACTTGCAGGCGGCCACCAGGGCGGCCACTGCGGCCATGACGCCCGCTGTCAGCCAGTGGCTGCGGGGGCCGGAAGTGCGTTGGGGGGCGTCTTGGGACATGTGGGCAGACCAATGGCGTTCGGTGGGCATTTTTGGCCGTATGGCCTACTGGCCCGCATTGTATGAAGGAACACACTCTGTGACTGATCTGGATGCCCTGGTGGCAGGCGTGGTCCGCGAGCCCGCATGCCTGGTGCGCGTGGATGCCACGCAGGGCTCGGTGCCGCGCGAAGCCGGTGCCTGGATGGCCGTGTTCGCCGATCACATTGTCGGCACCATCGGCGGCGGCCACCTGGAGCACCAGGCCATTGCGGAGGCGCGGCGGCGCCTGGCGGGCCAGCCCGGTGAGCCCCGCCTGCGTTACCCGCTGGGGCCGGCGCTGGGCCAGTGCTGCGGCGGCGTGGTGTACCTTGCCTACGAACAGCTGGGCGTGGTGGACGCCGCTGCGGCTGGCGCGCTGCGGGCCCGGCTGGCCCCGCCGCTGCACCCGTTGGCACTGTTCGGGGGCGGGCATGTCGGGCATGCGCTGGCGCAGGCCCTCGCTCCGCTGCCCTTTGCGCTCACGTGGATCGACAGCCGCGACGGCATTTTTCCGGCAACGCCGCCGACGGGCGTGGTGTGCGAGCACTCCGAACCGGTGCAGCAGGCCGTGCCTGCGCTGGTGCCCGGCACGCGCGTTTTAATCATGAGCTTCAGCCATGCCGAAGACCTGGACGTGGTGGCCGCCTGCCTGCGCCGCCAGCGCGAACGCGGGGATTTACCTTTCATCGGCCTGATCGGCAGCAAGACCAAGTGGGCCACGTTCTCGCACCGGTTGGCCGAGCGCGGCTTTGCGCCGCATGAGCTGGCCTGGGTGACCTGCCCCATCGGGGTGCCCGGTATCACCGGCAAAGAGCCCGCTGTGATTGCCGTGGCCGTGGCCGCGCAGTTGCTGCAAAGCCTGGAAACGGCGGGTGCACCGTCATAAACAAGGGCATCCGGGTCTGCCCGGGCTGGAAGTGGGAACAATTCCTGCATACACTTTCGGCGTGTGGGATCCTCTGCACGAATCGAGCGGCAAGTGTGCGCTGCGGATCGGGATGGGCTGCAAGGCGCAAAGCGCAGCAATAGCCGTAGCTATTGCGAGCATTTGCAACGCTGCAGACCGCCCGAGCCCGCAGATGCACACGGCGCGCTGATTCGTGCAGAGGGTCCCTGGACGGTCGCAGCGGTGCCGGGCAATGCATGCCCTGGTGCGCGGCCCCTTGTTCTGCTCAGAGCGCCCGCAGTGGTGAGCAGGTTGCCAGTAACGCGCGTGCGCCCATTTGGGGCGCACCACGTTCAAATGCGGCGCAACCGTGCGCCGCCGAGGTTGAGATATGGAAAGCTACTTTCTCGACTGGGCCAACCTGCTGCTGCGCTGGGTCCATGTCATCACCGCCATCGCCTGGATTGGCTCGTCGTTCTACTTCGTCTTTCTGGACAGCAGCCTCACGCCGCCCGAAGACGAAGACCTGAAAAAGCAGGGCGTGAGCGGCGAGCTGTGGGCCGTGCACGGCGGCGGCTTCTACCACCCGGTCAAGTTCGCGGTCTCGCCGCCGCAGCTGCCCAAACACCTCCACTGGTTCTTCTGGGAGAGCTACAGCACCTGGATCAGCGGGTTTGCGCTGTTCACGGTGTCGTACCTGTACAGCGCCAGCACCTACCTCATCGACAAGTCCAAGATGGACTGGGCTCCGGCCACCGCCATCGTGGTGGCGCTGGCGTTCTTCGTGGTGTTCTGGCTGCTGTACGACGCGATCTGCCGCATCTTCGGCCAGCGCAAAAATGGCGACGCCATCGTGGGCGCGCTGGTGTTTGTGCTGGTGTGCATTGCCTCCTGGCTGGCATGCCACTGGTTTGCAGGCCGCGCGGCCTTCCTGCTGGTGGGCGCCATGATCGCCACGGCCATGAGCGCCAACGTGTTCTTCTGGATCATCCCCGGCCAGCGCACCGTCATCAGCCAGATCAAGGCCGGCCAGCCGGTGGACCCCATCCACGGCAAGCGCGGCAAGCAGCGCAGCGTGCACAACACGTACTTCACGCTGCCCGTGATCTTTGCGATGCTGAGCAACCACTACAGCTTCACCTGGAGCCACCCGCAGAACTGGCTGGTGCTCATCCTCATGATGTTCGCGGGCGCGGCCATCCGCCAGTTCTTTGTGATGCGCCACGGCTACAAGCTGGGCCGCAATGGCAACCCGCTGCCCTATGCGCTGGTGGGCGTGGCCGTGATCGTGGGCACCATCGTGTGGCTGCGCCCAGACCCGGTCGCCGCCGTGTCTTCGCCTGCTATTGTTTCAGGAGCTACGGGGGAAAATGCAGCAAGCGCTGTGCCCCCATCGGACTTCAAATCGGTGCAAACCGTGCTGGAACAGCGCTGCTACATGTGCCACGGCGCCCAGGTGCAGATGAAGAACCTGCGCGTGGACTCGCCCGAGGCCGCCAAACAGCATGCCCAGGCCATCTACCAGCAGGTGGTGGTGACCAAGCTGATGCCCATGAACAATTCCACCGGCATCACGGATGCAGAGCGAGCGCTGATTGGCCGCTGGTTTGAGGCGGGGGCACCTACGGGGCCTTGAGGGTTGTGGAGGGGGCGACAACACCCTGCACCCATGCGAAGCCGCGCAGACTATGGACCCTTGACCACGGTGGCGTCGATCTCCACCACCTGTCCCGGGTATCCCAGGCGGGCCACGCCCAACAGCGTCGCTGCAGGTACCTGCCCGCCAAAGTGCTCGGTTACCGCGCTCCAGGCCGTTGATAGGTTGGCCTGTTCGCCCACCACATAGACGACCAGGCGGCGGATGTCCGGCACGGCAAATCCGTGAATCGCCAGAAGCTTGCCGAGATTAGCAAGGCACTTTGATGCCTGGGCGTGCGGATCCCCGGGCGCCACGATCGAGCCATCGGCGGCTTGCGGCACCTGGCCCACAAGGAAGAGCTGGTTTCCAACCTGCTGCGCGTATTGATAGCTCGGCGTGCCTGGCATGCCTGCGGCGATTTCGGCTTCGTTCATGGGCGGTGCGTGGCGAGATGTGGCGCTGGTTCGCTTTGGAACGGTTAACGCCGGAGTTGACCGGTAAGCGCCGGCAGTGCGGTGCACGGCGTAGGCTTGTCCACACACCTTCCGCGCACTGCCGGTGAGTATCTGCGTCGAGCGATCCGTTAGACGGCGCGGACTTAACTACGTGCGACATCGGTTCCAGTGGAACAGGTCTTGAAAGTCGTCGCAACACGTAGAGCAAATCCAACGATACCGGTCTTCAGTGCTCCACCCTTCCTGCAGGGTGTCCGGTTCGCTCGCCATGAACTTGGTGCAGCAGAACTCGCAGTGATCGTGATCGTTCGCAGGATTGTTAGGGGAATACTTGTGCCAAACGAGGGTCACACCAAGCAGGTACTGCTCCTGGTTGGACAAACGCCAGTCTTTTGTTTCGCGCATTTCGCCGTCTAACGTAATGTCCAGAGCAAAACCTGCTCTATAAGTACAGCGCTGCTCCTTGAGTGGTTCATGTGTCCCTCCTGAAAGCGGCTTGCAGCAAAGGGTTGCAAGGGTCGGATTGTTCAAACGTCCCGATATAAAAATTCTGTGAAACCCGGCACGTATTTGCTCGGCAAACTATAGCTTGCCGTTGGCAGACGGCGAGATTCCAGCAGCGTGCTGCGAGTCAGTAGCAGCTACCGTATGCAACGGAGGCACAGGGCTCAAAGCGGTCTAGCTTACGCAGCAGCGTTCCCCGACCCGCGCGGGCCGGCGTCGTCCCACTGGCGTCCATCGAGCGTCACAGCGGCAGCTTGTGGTCTGGCGCCGTCCTACGCCGCCAGCACATCCCGCAGCGCCCCCGTCGCCGCAACCAGCCCCTGGCCCGATTCGTTCCACCCACCATGCATCACCACCCCGGTGGCATCCTGCTTGGCCTCGTGCTTGGCCACGGCGGCCAGGTTGGCGACTTCTTCGGCGTGGCGAAAGTGTCCTGGTGTGATGCGTACCGCGCCGATGGAAAGCGTGGTGCAGGGAAAGAAGCGGCGCACGCCATGCCGGTCCTCGGCGTGGATGCCGCCTGCCAGCCGGGCGCTGTCGTCAAACAGCGCGAGCGCCTCGCGCGCAAAGTCATGAACGATGTGCTTGCAGCGTTGCAGCCAGTTGCTGCTTTGAAAGACCAGCATGAAATCGTCCCCACCCACATGGCCCACGAAGTCGCGGCGCGCGTCGCAATGGGCGGTGGCCAGGCGGGCCACCAGGCGGATCATCTGGTCGCCGCGCCAGTAGCCGTAGTGGTCGTTGAAGGGCTTGAAGTGGTTCAGGTCCGCATAGCAGGCCACGAACTCGGTGCCCCCGTCCAGCAGCCGCTGCATGTGCAGGCTGATCGGGATGTTGCCGGGCAGAAAGGTCAGCGGGTTGGCATGGCGTGCCGCTTCGATGCGGGTTTCGGTCACGGCGCGCACCAGCTGCTCGCCTGTGCCCAGGCCCAGGTAGCGGCCGTTGTCGGTCACGATGTAGCCGTCGTTCAGGTAGCGCTGGTCTTGCGACGTGAGGATGCCCACCAGCTGCTCCACGTCGCAGTCCAGCTCCACCACGCGCGGGGCCGTGTTGGCGAACGCCATGCAGGGCTTGCGCCCATGCACCTCGCGAAAGTATGGCGTGGCGTAGTGGTTCATGAACTGCTGGCGGTTGATCAGCGCCACCGGCCGGGTGCCGTCCACCACCGCCAGGGCGTGCAGCTCCGTCGACTGTCGGAACATTGCGGCCACGGCTTCGTTGCTGGTGACTGGCGATGCGGTCGGCGCCTGCATCACCAGCAGGCTGCGCAGGATGCCCGGGCGCGCCGTTTGCCCGAGGTGGGGCAACACCGCCACACGCCGGTCCTGCATCACGTCCAGTGCCTCGGGCAGGACGGCCTCGCGCGGCTGTGCAGCGGGGCGGCCCAGCAGCCAGCCCTGGCCGTAAGGAATTGCCAGGTCGCGCAGGGCACGCAAGTCGTCCGGGGTTTCGATGCCTTCGGCGATCAGCGTGGTGCCAAAAACGTCGGCAATGCCCTTGATGGCCTGCAGCATCTGCAGGTTCTCGGGGTGCCCGCTGATGTCGCGGATGAAGTATTTGTCGATCTTGACGAAGTCGGGCTTGACCTCGGACCACAGCCGCAGACTGGAGCGGCCGTCGCCAAAGTCATCCAGGGCCATGCGGGCGCCGCTGCCATGCACGGCCTTGATGGCCTCGCGCAGCACGGGCATGTCGGTCACGCGCTCGTGTTCGGTGATCTCCAGCACCAGCAGGCGGCAGTTCACACCCAGGCTGCGGGCACGCTCGCCCAGGTGGCGCGCACCCAGCAGGCGTACACCATGCACCAGCGCATCAGCGCTGATGTTGACAAACAGCCGGCCGGACGACTGCTGCTGGCTCCACTGCGTGAGCGCCGTGAAAACGCACAGCAGTTCAAAGTCGCGCAGGTTGCCTTCTTTGCGGGCCTGCTCCAGCAGGGCGTCGGGCGTGTGCAGGGGCGAGCCTTCGGGGCCGCGGATCAGGGCTTCGTGCGCATAGATGCTGCCCTCGCGCAGGTCGGCCAGGGGCTGGAACACACAGTGCAGGCCGCCTGTACGCATCAGCTGCGACAGCGGGCCGGTGCCGCGGCGGGTTTGCGGCAACAGCCGCCTCACCATGGCCTGCAGCTGGCTGCGAAGGGGGTTGTGCATCGGGTGAATGTCGGAATGTGACAGCGACCGTAGCGTGCGCTTGTGACAGGGGCACGACACATGCGCTGCGCGGCAAAGCGTCGCCAGACTGGCGGGGCTCCCGACACGTCACCCCGCATGACCTTGTGGCCCGAGGGCGTTCTCCGGGCGGCTGCCATTGCAAAATGCGCCCATGCAACATCCGTCGCCCTCCACCCCGCTGGCCCCCACACCGGACTACCGCACCCAGCCGCGCGCGTTCCTGCGTGCCTTGTTCGATGCCGCCGTGCGCGATGCGCAGCCCCTGCATGGCATGCGTGCCTGGTTGCCCGCGCCGCCCAAGGGGCGCACTGTGGTGCTGGGCGCAGGCAAGGCGGGCGGCGCCATGGCGCAGGCGCTGGAAGCGCTGTGGCCCGCAGATGCGCCCTTGTCCGGCCTGGTGGTCACGCGCTACGGGCATGTGCCGCCCCGGGCTCCGGGCCTGGCGCAGCGCATTGAGGTGGTGGAAGCCGCCCACCCCGTGCCCGATGCGGCTGGCCTTGATGCTGCGCAGCGCATCCTGGCGCTGACCCAGGGGCTCACCGAAGACGACCTGGTGCTGTGCCTGATCTCTGGCGGTGGTTCGGCACTTCTGACGCTGCCGTGTGATGGCCTCACGCTCGACGACAAGCAGCGCATCAACCGCGCGCTGCTCGACAGCGGGGCGCACATCGGCGAGATGAACTGCGTGCGCAAGCACCTCTCGCAGATCAAGGGCGGGCGCCTGGCGGCAGCCTGCGCGCCCGCGCGCGTGGTCACGCTCACCATCAGCGATGTGCCAGGGGACGACCCGTCGGTGATCGCCAGCGGCCCCACGGTGCCCGATGCCAGCACCTGCGCCGACGCGCTGGAGATACTGGGGCGCTATGGCATCGACGTGCCGCCCGCCGTGCATGCAGCGCTGCAGGCGGGCGCACTGGAGACGCCCAAGCCCGGCGACGCCCGCTTTGCGGGGCATGCGGTGCACCTTATCGCCACGCCCTGGAGCGCCTTGCAGGCCGCAGCCGACATGGCGCGCGCCGCAGGGCTGGCGGTGCATGTGCTGTCGGACGAGATCGAGGGCGAGTCGCGCGAGGTGGGCAAGGTGCATGCCGCCCTGGCACGTGCGGTGGCGCGGCGCGGCCAGCCTTTTGCTGCGCCGTGCGTAGTGCTGTCGGGTGGCGAAACCACCGTGACGGTGCGGCCCCGCGCGCCAGGCGTAGCACGCGGGCGCGGCGGCCGGGCTGGCGAGTTCTGCCTGGGCCTGGCGCAGGGGCTGCAGGGCCAGGCCAATGTGTGGGCGCTGGCCGCCGACACCGACGGCATCGACGGCAGTGAAGACAACGCCGGCGCCTTCGTGGGCCCCGACACCCTCGCACGCGCCGCCGCGGCCGGCCTGCGCGTGGACGACCATCTGGCGCGGAACGACGCCTGGGGCTTTTTTGCCGGGCTGGACGACCTGCTGACCACAGGCCCGACGCACACCAATGTCAATGACTTCCGGGTGCTATTGATTTTGTAGCTGCATAGGCATTTATTACCTAGGCTTGAGGCTGATTTCGTCAATTTTCCGGTGTTTTTGCCCTTCCAGACGCCGCAGAGGGCATGGTGGCCGTTCATGGTCGATGCGGTGCACCAACCAGGCAGGCGCGGTACAGGCGGACCCAGGCCAATCCAGGCCGATCAATGCGTGAACTGGCGCAACAACCGGCACGCCCCCGCCGCCAGCGTGTCACCCCTTTGATCTCGCTCAATGCCCATGGGTGGCTGGCACGGCACATTTCCTTTCATGCTGCCTTCTACCTATTTCTCCCTCCCTCCGGAAACCGAACTCATCGCCGCAGGCGAAGTGCTGCGCCGGCGAAACGAGGTGCAGACCTCGGTGCTGCACCTGGAGAGCGGGCGCGTGCTGCGGGGGGTGCTGGAAGAGGGCCTGATGCGCTATCAGCTCGGGGCCGTGGAGGGTCCGTTCTGGCTGGATGCAGCTTCGGCGCTGCTGGGCCTGCCGCTACCGGTGGACATGGTGGCCGACACCCGCGTGCAGGTGCGCCGCTTGCCCATCGACGTTTTTCGCCGCGGCCTGGCGCAGATGCCCGGGGACGCGCGCGGCCTGCTGCTGGACATGGCCCACGGGTATCGCCAGCAATCTGAACTGGCGGTGAGCCGGCTGGCGCAAGATGCCGAGGCGCGCTGCGCCAAATGGCTGCTCAACCATGCCGAGGCCGACCAGAGCGGGGCCATGCAGGTCACCCTGCACCAGCGCAAGCGCCTGATCGCGGCACAACTGGGCATTGCCCCCGAGACCTTCTCCCGTGTGCTCCGTCACCTGCGCGAGGCGGGCCTGGTTGATGGCACGGGCAACGTACTGAGCCTGCCGCGGCCGCGCGCGCTGCAGTCCATGGCGGGCTGCTGACGCCGCCTGCGTCCTGCCGGCCCTGCCCCGCGCGCGGCGCGCTGGTACCGCGTGATTCTGTTGGGGGCCTGCATTGGCACGGCCTGCACCGGTGCGTCCGGCATGGGTAAAAACCCGTTGCGAAGTGTTTGCAGGGCAGGGTTTTTCCCCGTGTTTCACTGAGGGTTCCACCCAAGCCCCGGGCCGCGGGGGCTGCGTATATTTGTTCGGACCTGACCCGGCCGAACCCCGTCCCATGCCCGCCCACACCCCCACGCGCCAGCCCCTGCGCACCCCCGCTGCGGAGTGCACATGACGCCTGCGCACCACCCCGCGCCCCAGCCTGAGGCGCCCGGATGGCCTGTGCCCGGAAGTTTGGTGCTGCGCCTGATCGCGGTAGCCATGCTGGCGGTGGTGCTGTCGGGGGCGCTGGCGGCCTGGGTGGTCACGCGGGCATCGTCGCAAGAGGCCATGCGCCGGGTGGTCAGCCAGCAGACGGATGAGGTCGAAGTGGTAGCCCGCCTGCTGGCCAGCAAGATTGAACAAAGCCAGAAGGTGCTGCGCACGGTGGCATCCGGTATCACGCCGGCTGCGCTGGCCTCGCCTTCGTTGCTCGAATGGCTGCTGCAGCAGGGCCTGCCCGCGGTGCAGTTCTTCGACACCATGCAGGTGGCCCGCAACAACGGCGAGCTGAGCCTGAATTTGCGCAACGGCCGGATGCAGAGCGCATCCGAGGTGGACCCCGCCGAGCGCGACGCATTGCGACGCACGCTGGTCGACGGCAAGCCACTGGTTTCCGAGCTCATCGCCGGCCGTACCGCCGAGGCACGGGTCATGTTCACGATGCCGCTGCACCGCGAGGACGGCACCGTGCTGGGCGTGGTGGCCGGCGCGCTGCGGCTGCAGTCGCAGGGGCTGCTGCCGCCCTCGATGACGCTGCCCGTGCGCGACGATTCGCGCCTGGTGGTGTTCACACGCGACGGCACCATCCTGTCGCACTCCGATCCGGCCCGCCTGATGGGCAAGGTGAGCGACGAGCCCGGCCTGGGCCCCGTGTATGCACGCTGGCTCGAAGAGGCCGCACCGGTGGTCGGCCGTGGGGTGACGCATGTGCAGCCAGACCATATCGTGAGCATCGCGGGCATGCCGCTGCCGCAATGGATGGTGGCGCGCGTCAGCACATCGCAGGCACTGCTGGCGCCGCTGGCCGGGGCGCAGCAGCAGGCCTGGTGGCTGGCCGCCGCCAGCATGCTGGCCTGTGTGCTGCTGGCTGCCGGAGTGATGGCCTGGATGGCACGGCCGCTGGCGCGACTGACCCACAGCGCCCGCCAGCTCGGTCAGCCCGGCAGGGCCTGGGCTGGAGCATCCGCGGCCATTGACTGGCCCCGTGCAGGCGGCGAGGTCGGCGAACTCGTGCAGGTGTTTCGGCGCCTGGCCCAGCAGGGCACCGACCAGCAACTGCACCGCGCCACGCTGGATGGCCAGTTCAAGGCCATTCTGGAGAACGCATCGGTCGGCATCGTCATCTCGCGCAACGGCCTGCTCGAGGTGGTGGGCCGCCAGGCCGCCGTGATGCTGGGCTACGGCGCAGCCGAGCTGCAGGGCCGCCCGGCGCGCGTGCTGTACGCCAGCGATGCCGATTACGAACGCGTCGGCGCCCGGGTGCAGGCCGAGTTTTCGGCCCACGGGGCGTTTGATGCCGATGTGTGCTTCAACCGCAAGGACGGCACGCCCGTGTGGGCACGCGTGCAGGGGCGCGCCGTGCAGCCCCACGAAATGGCCGGTGGCACGGTGTGGATCCTGGAAGACATCACCGCCGCGCGCGAGGCGCAGGCCGAGCATGCGTGGGAGCGCACGCACGATGTCCTCACGCGGCTGTACAACCGCCCGGCTTTTGACGAAAAGCTGGCCTTGCTGCTGGCCGAGCGCTCGGCCCGGCCACGCCATGCAGCGGCGCAGGCCCCCGGCTCGGGTGGCGACGGGGTGGTGCTTTTTCTGGACCTGGACCACTTCACGCTGGTCAACGACGTGGCCGGGCACGACGCAGGCGATGACGTGCTGCGCCACGTGGCCCGCCTGCTGGAGTCGCATGTCCGCCAGATCGGCTGGGCGGCACGGCTGGGCGGCGACGAGTTTGCCGTGGTACTGCCCGGCTGCGCGGCCGCCCGCGGGCAGGCCGTGGCCGAGCAGCTGCGCGCCGCAGTGCATGCATGGGAACCCTCGTACCAGGGCCGCAGCTTCACGTTGGGCGTGAGCATTGGCCTGGTGGTGCTGGATGCCAGCCTGCAGGATGTGCCGTCGGTGCTGTACGCCGCCGACATGGCCTGCTACGACGCGAAAAGGGCAGGTCGCAACCGCGTGGAAACACGGCAGGCGGTGGAGGCCAGTGTGTCGGGCAGGGCGGCTTTGGGGGCCGCCTGAGCGACTTCGGCAGTTCCGGGCCCGAGAAGGCGAGAGCCCCGGCACCGCCCCGAAACGCAGAGGCTACAGCCTGCCCAGTGCCCGCAGCACATTCTCCGCCGTAGCGGGGGCTGTCAGCACCACGGGCTGAGCGGCATCTGCACCGGCCCGCCCCGCAGCCACCGCATTGCGCAGCGCCTCATACACACTGATCGCCAGCATGAACGGCGGCTCGCCCACGGCCTTGCTGCCGCCCACGTTGTCCTCGCGGTTGGCCTCCGGCCACAGATCCACTCGGAACTGCTCAGGGATGTCGCCCGTGGCCGGGATCTTGTACGTGCTAGGCGCGTGCGTGGCCAGATACCCCTTGTCGTTCCACACCAGCTGCTCGGTGGTGAGCCAGCCCATGCCTTGCACAAAGCCGCCTTCGATCTGGCCCACATCGATGGCCGGGTTGATGCTGTGGCCCACGTCGTGCAGGATGTCCACGCGCGTCACACGGCTCTCGCCGGTCAGGGTGTCGATCACCACTTCGGAGCAGGCGGCGCCGTAGCTGAAGTAGTAAAACGGCCGGCCCGTGAGTGTGGCCTTGTCGTAGTGGATCTTGGGGGTGCGGTAGAAGCCGTCGCTCCACAGCTGGATGCGGTTGGCGTACGCCTCTTTCACCACGTCGTCAAACTGCCGCACCTTTTTGGGCGAGATCACCTGCCCGCCTTCGAAGCGGATGGCGCCCGCGCCGCAGGCATCCAGCCCGCAGACGTACGAGGCAATGTTGTCGCGCACGTTGCGCGCCGCAAACTGCGCGGCGCGGCCGTTCAGGTCGGTGCCGCTGCTGGCCGCGGTGGCGCTGGCGTTGGGCACCTTGCTGGTGTCGCTGGCGGTGACCAGCACACGGTGCAGGGGCACGCCCAGTTCGTCGGCCACGATCTGCGCCACCTTGGTGTACAGGCCCTGGCCCATTTCGGTGCCGCCGTGGTTCACCTGCACGCTGCCGTCGGTATACACATGCACCAGCGCACCGGCCTGGTTGAACAGCGTGGCGGTAAAGCTGATGCCGAACTTCACGGGCGTGATGGCCAGGCCGCGCTTGAGCACCGTGCTCTGCGCATTCCAGCGCGCAATCTCCGCCTGCCGCGCGCGGTAGCCAGCCGTTTGCTCCAGCTGCGGCAGCAGCGCATGCAGGATGTTGTCCTCCACCGTCATCTGGTAGTGCGTCACGTTGCGGCCCTCGGCCGCGTCCTTGCCGTACAGGTTGGCCATGCGCACGTCCTGCGCATCGCGGCCCAGCGCACGGGCGATGTCGCCCATGATGGCCTCGATCACGATCACGCCCTGCGGGCCGCCAAAGCCGCGAAAGGCAGTGTGGCTCTGCGTATTCGTCTTGCAGCGGTACGAGGCGATGTCCACGTCGCTCAGGTAGTACGCGTTGTCGGCGTGGAACACGGCGCGGTCGGCCACGGGGCCCGAAAGATCAGCGCTGAAACCGCAGTTGGCCGCCATCTGCAGCTTGAGGCCCGTGATGCGGCCGGTGTCGTCAAAGCCCACGTCGTATTCGTACGCAAACGGGTGGCGCTTGCCGGTGACCATGAAGTCCTCGTCGCGGTCCAGCCGCAGCTTGATGGCGCGGCCAAGCTTGTTTGCCGCCACCGCGGCCCACACGGCCAGGTGGCCGGCCTGCGTCTCCTTGCCGCCAAAGCCGCCACCCATGCGACGGCACTCGACCTTGACCGCATGGTTGTCAATGCCTAGTGCGTGCGCCACCCAGTGCTGCACCTCGCCGGGGTGCTGCGTGCTGGAGTAGATGCACCACTGCCTTTGCTCCAGCGGCAGCGCGTAGGCAATCTGCCCTTCCAGATAAAAATGCTCCTGCCCGCCCACTTCAAACGCGCCCTGCAGCCGGTGCGCGGCCTGTGCCAGGCCCTGCGCGGCATCGCCCCGGCGCACGAACACGGGGGGCAGCACGTAGCTCTGGGCCTTGAGCGCATCGTGCACGCTCAGCACGGCGGGCAGCGGGGTGATGTCGAGCTTGACACTGCGTACTGCGCGCCGCGCCTGCATGACCGAGTCGGCCACCACCAGGCCGATGACCTGGCCGATGTGCTGCACAGTGTCGTGCGCAAAGACGGGCTCATCATGCGCAAAGGCGGCCAGCAGCTTGCCGCCGGGCACATCGGCGGCCAGCACCACGCCACGTACGCCGGGCAGCGCCAAGGCGGCGCTGGCATCCACGCCGTTCAGGGTGCCGTGCGCCACGGTGGAGAGGATGGGCGCCGCATACAGCGTGCCCTTCACCTCGGGCAAATCGTCGATGTAATGTGCAGCGCCTGCTACCTGGGCGCGGGCGCTTTCGTGGATGTGCGACTGGCCCATGGCGCGCTGGCTGGCGGGCGCGCTGGGCTGCAGCGGGGCCAGCGGCTCGGCAGCGTGGGCGTCGGCGGCGTTGACCACCGGGTCGTCGACCGCATCGCGGCTCAGAGGCATGGAATCACGCTGGTTCATACCGATGCCTCCAGGCGGAAGTTTTCGACGCTCACGGCCGCTTCGCCCTGGCTCTCCAGCCAGAAGCGTTGCAGCAGGCTTGCGAGCACGGTGCGGCGGTAGTCGCCGCTGGCGCGCATGTCGGAGATGGGGGTGAATTCGCCTTGCAGCACCTGGGCCGCGTTGGCTACCGTTTCGGCCGTCCACGGCTGGCCGGTGAGGGCGGCTTCGGTGAGGCGGGCGCGTGCCGGGGTGGCTGCGACGCCGCCTGCGCCGATGCTGGCGTGGCGCACCGCGCCGGCATCGATGTCTAGGTTGATGACCAGGCACACGGCAGAGATGTCGTCATCAAACCGTTTGGAGATCTTGTAAGCCCGCAACGCCTCAGTCACCCTTGGTCGCGGCACGACGATCCAGACCAATAACTCGTCAGGTGCCATCACGTTCTGGCGGTAACCGGAGTACAGGTTTTCCAGCGGCATGTCGCGTTCGCCGCGCACGCTGGCCAGCACCACGCGGGCGCGCAGGGCGATCAGCAGCGGCATCGAGTCGCCAATCGGCGAGCCGTTCGCCACGTTGCCGCCCAGCGTGCCCGAGTTGCGCACGGGCAGCCCGGCAAACCGGCTGGCAAAGCTGTGCAGCTGCGGCCACTGCGCCACCAGCGCCGCAAAGGCATCGGTCAGGTTGACGGCGGCGCCGATGGTGATGTGCTGCGCATCGTGCTGCACCTGGCGCAGCTCGGCCGCGCGGGTCACATCCAGGATGTGGTCGTACTGCCGGTGCTGCTTGGTCACCCACAGGCCCACATCGGTGCACCCGGCCACCACCTGCGCCTGGGGGTGCGCGGCACGGGCCGCCAGCAGCGCGGGCAGGCTGGTGGGGGCCATGTAGGGCGATGTTTGTACCAAATCGGCCTCAGGCCCAGGTATTGATTGCCCTAAATGCTCTAGCTTTTGTAGCAAAGCGGCTTCGTCCACCACGCGGGGTGGCAGCGCTGCCATCTGCTGCGCGGCGTCCAGGATGGGGCGGTAGCCGGTGCATCGGCACAGGTTGCCCGAGAGTTCTTCCTGTGCCAGCGCGCGGGTGATGCGAGGCAACGCCCCCCCGTGCGCGTAGGCACTCGGACCAGTCAACGAAGGTGCGATGTGCTTCTGGTACATGCCAAACAGGCTCATCACGAAACCCGGTGTACAGAAGCCGCACTGAGAACCGTGGCACTGCACCATCGCCTCCTGCGCGGGATGCATAGCGTTGGCGCAAACGCCGGGCGCATTGCCCACCGGCTGGATCAGCGGGTCTTCCGCCAGATCTTCCACCGTCCACAGCGCCATGCCGTCGATGGAATGCGCCAGGCGGATGCAGCTGTTGACGGCGCTGTAGTGCACCTTGCCGCCCTGCGCCTCGCCCAGCACCACGGTGCAGGCGCCGCAGTCGCCTTCGCCGCAGCCCTCCTTGGTGCCGGTGCAGCCGAGGTCCTCGCGCAGCACCTCCAGCAGCGTGCGGTCGGGTGGTACATTGCCCAGCGCCACGGGCTGGCCACGGCGCAGGAAGTGCAGGGGACGTGTGGTCGTCATGTGAAAAGCCAATTCGGTTGCTGTGTGATCCGGTACCGTTTCAGAAGACCCCAGGCGGAGCGGGCAGCGTGCAGATGTTCACTGCCTCTTTGCCATGCGGACACGGCTTTCGCAGCCCCCGGGGTAGCCCCAGCCCCGCAGTGGGCACCCAGGCGGCACACTCGCGTTGCCTCCAGCGGGCATGCCTCCTGCATGTGCCAGCGCAAAGTCTTCCTGACAGGTCCCAAGAGGGTAAGTCGCCCCGGGGCGCCCACCATAAGTCCAAGCTTATGACATCAATGCACGCACTGCTATGAGAGACCACGCCCTTTTCGACAAGATAGACCTCCATCTCATAAGGGTCTTGCACACCGTGTTGATCGAACGCAGCGTATCGAGGGCCGCCGTCCGCCTGGGCATGCACCAGCCGGCGGTGTCGGCTGCGCTCAAGCGCCTGCGCGACCTCTCGGGCGACCCGCTCCTGGTGCGCTCGGGCGCCAGCATGATGCCCACCGATGCCGCGCTGCGCATGGTGGAGCCGGCGGCGGCCATCCTGCGGTCTGCCGAAGCCCTGTTTTCCGACGCCCGCGGGTTCGACCCGCGCACGGCCACGCGCACGTTCCGCGTGGCGGCCAGCGACTACCTGGACCCGCTGTTCCTCCCCCAGCTGGTGGCCCGCATCAAGGTCGAGGCGCCCCTGTGCCCCATCGAGATCCACCCGCTGTCGGCCGATGCGCACTACCACGCCCATCTGGCCCAGGGCGAGGTCGATGTGGTGATCGGCAACTGGCCGCAGCCCCCCGAAGACCTGCACATGGGCCGCCTGTTTGGCGACGAGGTGGTGTGCCTGGTGGGGCAGGGCCACCCCGCGGTGCGCCGCGGCTGGGATGTGGACAGCTGGCTGGCGGCCGAGCACATCGCACCCACGCCCACCCACCCCGGCGCGCGCGGCGTGATCGACGCGCACCTGGACAGCCTGGGTCTGGCGCGCAACATCACCGCGCGCTGCGCGCACTTCAGCCTGATTCCGGACATCGTCGCATCGAGCCTGCTGGTGATGACCACCGGGCGCCAGTACTGCGAGCGCTACCTGGCGCGCCTGCCGCTGGCCATCCTGCCCTGCCCGGTGCCGTTTCCGCGGCTGATGTACTACCAGCTGTGGCATGCCCGCACGCACCACTCGGCCGCAGCCATGTGGCTGCGCGAATGCGTGAAGGGCGTGGCTGCAACGCTACGAAAAGAATAGCTACCAGCGCACGCTGAACAAGCGCAAGAAGGTGATTTCATATAAATGGCGCCAGCCAAACTGAGAGACAATCGACCGCATGAGTTCACCCCCCAACTCCCCTGACGCGGGCAGCCGGCAGCCGCCGCGGCTGCAGCTGTCAGGCATCACCAAACGCTACCCGGCCGTGGTGGCCAACAGCGGCGTGTCGCTCACGGTGCAGCCGGGCGAGATCCACGCCGTGCTGGGCGAAAACGGCGCGGGCAAGTCCACGCTGATGAAAATCATCTACGGCTCGGTCAAGCCCGACGAAGGCAGCGTGCACTTCAACGGCCAGGCCGTGCAGGTGCGCAACCCGCAAGAGGCGCGGGCCCTGGGCATTGCGATGGTGTTCCAGCATTTCAGCCTGTTCGACACCCTCACGGTGGCCGAAAACGTGTGGCTGGGGCTGGACAAAAGCCTGAGCCTGGTCGAAGTTACCCAGCGCATCTCCGCCAAGGCGGCCGAATACGGGCTGGATGTGGACCCGCTGCGCCCGGTGCACACCCTCTCGGTCGGCGAAATGCAGCGCGTGGAAATCATCCGCGCCCTGCTCACCAACCCCAAGGTGCTGATCCTCGATGAACCTACTTCGGTGCTCACGCCGCAGGCGGTGGAAAAGCTTTTTGTGGTGCTGCGCAAGCTGGCGTCTGAAGGCTGCAGCATTTTGTACATCAGCCACAAGCTGCACGAGATCCGCGCGCTGTGCACCGCCTGCACGGTGCTGCGCGGCGGCAAGGTGACCGGTGTGTGCAACCCCGCAGAAGAATCCAACGCCTCGCTCTCGCGCCTGATGATCGGCGCCGAGCCGCCGGCGCTGCAGCACCGCACGGTGCAGACCGGCGCCACAGTGCTGCGGGTGCAAGGCCTGTCGCTGCCGCGCGCCGACCAGTTTGGCGTGGACCTCATCGACATCGACTTCGACGTGAAGGCGGGCGAGGTGGTCGGCATTGCCGGCGTGTCGGGGAACGGCCAGAAGGAACTGCTCTACGCACTGTCGGGCGAGGATGCGCGCGCCGATGCCGCCACTATCCAGGTGTCGGGCCAGAACGCCGGCCGCATGGGGCCGCGCCAGCGCCGTGCGCTCGGCCTGCACTTTGTGCCCGAAGAACGCCTGGGCCGTGGCGCCGTGCCCACCATGGGCCTGGCTCACAACCTGCTGCTCACGCGCACCAGTTCGGTCAGCGGCAGCGGCTGGATCAAGGTGGGCGCGCTGCAAAAGCATGCGGCCGACATCATTGCCCGCTTCAACGTCAAGGCCGGTGGTCCCAACGCGGCGGCCAAGTCGCTGTCGGGCGGCAACCTGCAAAAGTTCATCGTGGGGCGCGAGATCGATGCCAACCCCAAACTGCTCATCGTCTCGCAACCCACCTGGGGTGTGGACGTGGGCGCGGCCGCGCAGATCCGCGGCGCCATCCTGGCGCTGCGCGATGCCGGCTGCGCGGTGCTGGTGGTCAGTGAGGAGCTGGACGAATTGTTTGAAATCTGTGACCGGCTGCATGTGGTGGCCAAGGGCCACCTGTCGCCTTCGGTGCCGCGTGCCGATGCCACCGTGGAGCGCATCGGTGAATGGATGAGCGGCCTGTGGCATGCCGATGTGCAGGCCCACCTGGCCAAGGCCCGTACGACAACCGAGGGGGCTCAGCATGCTCAAGCTTGAAGCGCGCCCGCAATCGTCGCGGCTTTGGACTTACGGCTCGCCCCTGCTCGCGCTGGCGGTCACGGTACTGATTGGCGTGGCGCTGTTCATGGCGCTGGGCAAGGACCCGGTGCGGGGCCTGCAGGTCTTTTTCTGGGAGCCCATCAAGTCGCAGTACGCCATTGGCGAACTCATGGTCAAGGCCACGCCGCTGCTGCTCATTGCGCTGGGGCTGGCCGTGTGCTTTCGCTCCAATGTGTGGAACATTGGTGCCGAAGGCCAGTTCGTGATTGGTGCGGTGGCGGCGGGCGGCATGGCGCTGCTGGCCGACAAGACCACGGGCCCCTGGATCGTGCCCGCCATTTTGCTGGCGGGCGTGCTGGGTGGCATGGTGTGGGCCGGGCTCACGGCGCTGCTGCGCGACAAGTTCAACGCCAACGAGATCCTGGTCAGCCTGATGCTGGTGTACGTGGCCACGCTGGTGCTGGGCTACCTGGTGTACGGGCCGTGGAAAGACCCGCTGGGCTACAACTTTCCGCAGACCAAGATGTTCGACAAGGTCACGCAGATACCCCGGCTGATGCAGGGCTCGCGCGTGTCCATCGGGCTGCTGCTGGCGCTCGCGGGGGCTGCGGCGCTATGGGTTTTCCTGTTCCGTACCCGCGTGGGCTTTGCGCAGCAGGTGGGTGGCCTCGCTCCCGCCGCAGCGCGCTACGCAGGGTTTTCGTCGCGCAAGGCGCTGTGGACGGCCCTGCTGATATCGGGCGGCGCTGCCGGCCTGGCGGGTGCGCTGGAAGTCGCTGGCCCCATCGGCCAGCTCACACCGTATGTACCCGCAGGCTACGGCTTCGCAGCCATCATCGTGGCGTTTGTGGGCCGGCTGCATCCGGTCGGCATGATTCTTTCGGCCATCCTCATGAGCATGTTCTACATCGGCGGCGAGCTGGCGCAGTCCCGCCTGGGGCTGCCCAAGTCGCTCACGGGCGTGTTCCAGGGGCTGCTGCTGTTCACGCTGCTGGCGTGCGACACGCTGATTGCCTACCGCATTCGCTGGGTAGGTACCCGCGCACCCAGCAAGGGAGCTGCATAAATGGAATCGTACGCACTCCTCATTGGCGCCACGCTGAGCGCGGGCACCGTACTGGCCATTGCGGCCCTGGGCCTGCTCATCAACGAGAAGGCGGGCATCGTCAACCTGGGGGCCGAGGGCATGATGCTCTGCGCCGCCATTGCCGGTTTTGCCACCGTGGTGCACACGGGCAACACGTGGCTGGGCTTTGCGGCCGGCATGGCGGCAGGTGCCCTGCTGGCGGCCATCTTTGGCGTGCTGGTGATCTGGCTCAACACCAACCAGTACGCCACCGGGCTGGCGCTCAGCCTGTTTGGCGTGGGGTTCTCGGCCTTTGCCGGCATCAGCTACGTGCAGGCCAAGCTGCCCGAGCTGACGCGCTATGCCGTGCCGGTGCTCGGCGACATCCCCCTGCTGGGCCCGGCGCTGTTCCGGCAGCACCCGGTGGTGTACCTCACCATGGTGCTGGCGCTGGCGCTGATCTGGTTTCTGTACCGCACCCGCGCAGGGCTGGTGCTGCGTTCGGTGGGCGAGTCGCCCGAATCCGCGCATGCGCTGGGCTACCCGGTGCGCCGCATCCGGCTGGCAGCGGTGGTGGCGGGGGGGGCTCTATGCGGGCTGGCGGGGGCGTACATCTCCACCGTCTACACCCCGCTGTGGGTCGAAGGCATGGTGGCTGGCCGCGGCTGGATCGCGCTGGCCCTCACCACCTTTGCCACGTGGCGGCCGGCACGCGTAT
Source organism: Acidovorax sp. BL-A-41-H1 (assembly GCF_051942715.1). NCBI lineage: Bacteria > Pseudomonadati > Pseudomonadota > Betaproteobacteria > Burkholderiales > Comamonadaceae > Acidovorax > Acidovorax sp. BL-A-41-H1. The sequence goes on from NZ_JBPVJQ010000006.1 coordinate 529,129, forward strand.
TGCTTGGTGCCTACCTGTTCGGTGGCGTGACCATGCTGCAGTTCCATCTGCAGGCCACGGGCGTGCAGGTGGCCAGCCAGTTGCTGAGCATGCTGCCCTACGTGGCCACCATCGTGGTGCTGGCCCTCATATCGCGCAATCCGGCATGGATACGCATCAACATGCCGGCGTCCCTGGGCAAGCCTTTCTACCCGGGGTCTTGAAAAGTCCCCGCAGGCCGCGATGGTTACCGGGCGGTAGATCGCCCCATAATCGAGAGTTCCGTTCCCGCTTTTGCACTTGTTACCTCTTTGTTCACTAAGGAAACCGACATGACTGATCTGCAGAAACGCTCCCTGCTCAAGGTGGCTGCGCTCTCCGCTGTGGCTGCTGCCGCACTCGTGGGTTGCGGCAAGAAGGAAGAGCCCGCACCGGCTCCCGCGCCAGCGCCCGCTCCTGCGGCCGAAGCCCCGGCTCCCAAGCCCGAGCCACTGAAGATCGCTTTTGCCTACGTGGGTCCGGTGGGGGACGGTGGCTGGACGTTTGCGCATGACAACGGTCGCAAGGCGATCGAAAAGGAATTCGGCGACAAGGTCGTCACGAGCTTTGTGGAAAGCGTGCCCGAGTCGGCTGACGCCGAGCGCGTGCTGCGCGACCTGGCCGGCCAGGGCAACAAGCTGATCTTTGGCACCACCTTCGGCTACATGGAGTCGATGCTCAAGGTGGCCGAGGACAACAAGGGCATCAAGTTCGAGCACGCCACCGGCTACAAGACGGCCGAGAACCTGCGCACCTACGACAGCCGCACCTACGAAGGTGCTTACATGGCGGGCGTGATTGCCGGTGCCATGACCAAGTCGAACACGCTGGGCGTGGTGGGCTCGGTGCCGATCCCTGAAGTGATCCGCAACATCAACAGCTTCACCATGGGCGCGCAGTCCGTCAACCCCAAGATCAAGACCAAGGTGGTCTGGGTGAACGAATGGTTCAGCCCACCCAAGGAAACCGAAGCCGCCACCAGCCTGATCAACGGCGGTGCCGACGTGCTGTTCCAGAACACCGATTCGCCGGCCGTGCTCAAGACTGCCCAGGAAAAGGGCAAGCGCGCCTTCGGCTGGGATTCCGACATGACCGCCTACGGTCCCAAGGCCCACCTGGCCTCGGCCATCATCAACTGGGGCCCTTACTACATCAAGGCCACCAAGGACGTGCTGGACGGCAACTGGGCTTCGGGCCAGAGCTGGTGGGGCGTGAAGGAAGGCGCGATTGACATCGTCTCCATCGCCGAAGATGTGCCTGCCGACATCAAGACCAAGGTCGAAGGCATCAAGAAGGGCCTGGCCGACGGTACGTTCGTGATCTGGAAGGGCCCGATCGTGGGTCAGGACGGCAAGGAAATCCTGGCGAAGGACGCTGTGGCCGATGACAAGTTCCTGGGCGGTGTGAACTTCTACGTCAAGGGCGTGGAAGGCAAGATCCCCGGCGGCGAGAAGAAGTAATCCGCTTCGTTGCTGACTGCAAAAAAGCCGCCTCCGGGCGGCTTTTTTCATGCCTTGCGAAGCAAACCGCCGGCACCATGGTTGCGCAGCCGCGCCAACGAGGCATCATCTATCCACAGCCCGTATCTGCCTTGCTGACAACGCGGGGCAACGTCATCCCAGGAGACCGCCATGTTCAAGATCCCGACCATTTCTGCCGAGCGCCTGCCGGGCCTGCTGCGCAGCATGCCCAAGGCCGAGCTGCACATCCATATCGAGGGCTCGCTGGAGCCTGAGCTGATCTTTGCCCTGGCGCAGCGCAACGCCGTGCAGCTGCCCTATGCCAGCGTGGAGGAGCTGCGGCGCGCCTACGCATTCACCAACCTGCAGAGCTTTCTGGACATCTACTACGCAGGTGCCAGCGTGCTGCTGCACGAGCAAGACTTTTACGACATGGCACGCGCCTACCTGGTGCGTGCGGCAGCCGACAACGTGCTGCACGCCGAGATCTTTTTTGACCCGCAGACCCACACCGCCCGCGGCGTGGCGATGGAGACCGTCATCAACGGCCTGCACCGCGCCTGCGTGGAGGCCGAGGCAGACCTTGGCATCAGTGCCACGCTCATCCTGTGCTTCTTGCGCCACCTGAGCGAGGAGTCGGCCTTCGAGACGCTGGAGCAGGCGATGCCGCACCTGGGCCGCATCGTGGGCGTGGGGCTGGATTCGAGCGAAGTCGGCCACCCGCCCGAAAAGTTTGCCCGCGTGTTCGCCCGCTGCCGCGAGCTGGGCCTGCGCTTGGTGGCCCATGCGGGAGAAGAGGGCCCGCCCGCCTACATCTGGAGCGCACTCGATGTGCTCAAGGTCGAGCGCATCGACCACGGTGTGCAGGCTGTGCACGACGTCGCGCTGATGCAGCGCCTGGCCCAGGAGCGCATTGCGCTCACGGTGTGCCCGCTGTCCAACCAGAAGCTGTGCGTGTTCCCCAACCTGGCCGACCACAACCTGGGCAAGCTGCTGGATGCAGGCCTTGCGGCCACGGTGAATTCAGACGACCCGGCGTACTTTGGCGGCTACATCAACGAAAACTTCACGCAGGTGTTTGCCGCCACCGGCCTCACGGCACGGCACGCCTACCAGCTGGCGTTCAACAGCTTCGAGGCCAGCTTTGCCACCAATGCGCAAAAGCGGGTGTGGGAGCACAAGCTCAAGGAAACCTTCGAGAACTGCGTGGAGCACGACTACTGAGCATTCCCCCGCGCCAACTCGGCACTGAGCCGGCGCGCGTATTCTTGCAGCACCGGGGCGCCGGGCTCCTTGCGCGGCCAGGTAAGCGCAATGCCGTCTTGTGCGTGGCGCGGCACCACATGCATGTGGAAGTGGAAGACCGTCTGATCCCCTTCGCGGCCATTGGCCTGCAGCAGGGTGAGACCCGGAGGGTCGAACACCGCCTGCACCGCGCGTGCCACCCGCTGCGCGGTCTGCATCACGGCAGCCGCTTCTGCGGGGGTGATATCGAGCAGCGTGGCCGCATGCCGTTTGGTAGCCACCAGCACGTGGCCGGGGTTAACCTGGCCCATGTCCATGAAAGCCAGCGTGAGCGCGTCCTCGTACACCCGGGCGGCCGGGATTTCGCCTGCAACCAGGCGGCAGAAGATGCAGTGCCCCGGGGGCGATGTGTCAACAAACATGGGCATGGATTGCGCGCTCCTGTGGCATGGCAAACATCCATGGTAGCCGGGGCCGGCAGCCGCCTGCACTAAAATCCGGCTTGTAAAGGCTGCTGTCCCGGCAGCCTTTTGCTTTTTCTGTCATCGGGACCATGTAGAGGACCACCATGTACAAAAACCTCGCTGCCGCGCTCGCGGCCGCCTGTTTTTTCTCCCCCGTGTTTTCGCAAACGGCGCCCGGTAAAGTCGGCGCTCCCGCAGAGCCGGTGAAGGCCGGTTTTGTCTATGTCTCGCCCATCACCGAAGCCGGCTGGACGCGCCAGCATGACGAGGGCCGCAAGGCTGTCGAGGCGGCGCTGGGCAGTCAGGTGAAGACCACGTTTGTCGAGAACGTGGCCGAAGGTGCCGATGCCGAGCGCGTGATCCGCGACCTGGCCGCCACCGGCCACCAGATCATCTTCACGCCCAGCTTTGGCTACATGGAGCCCACGCTCAAGGTGGCGCAGGACTTCCCCCATGTGAAGTTCGAGTCCATCACCGGCTACAAGACGGCGCCCAACGTGTCGGCGGCCAATGCCCGGTATTACGAAGGCCGCTACCTGGCCGGCATTGCGGCCGGGCGCATGACCAAGACGGGTGTGGCCGGTTACGTGGCGGGCTTTCCCATTCCGGAGGTGCTGCAGGGCATCAACGCCTTCACGCTGGGCATGCGCTCGGTCAACCCGCAGGCGGTGGTCAAGGTGGTGTGGCTGGATGTGTGGTTTGATCCGCCCAAAGAGCGTGATGCCGCCATGGCGCTCTTCAACCAGAACGTGGACGTGATCGCCTTCCACACGGGCTCCACCGCGGTGATGGCTGCGGCGCAGGAGCGCGGCAAGATGGCAGTGGCCTACCACTCGGACATGCGCCGAACCGGGCCCGATGCGCAGATCGTGGCCGTGACGCACCAGTGGGGCGACTACTACACGCAGCGCGTGCGCGCCGTGCAGCAGGGCACCTGGAAAACCGCCAGCGTGTGGGGCGGCGTGCGCGAGGGAATGATCCGCGTGGGCGACTTCGGCACCCGCGTGCCTGCCGCTGTGCAAAAGGAAGTGCTGGCCGCGCAAAGGGCGGTGGGTGAGGGGCGCCTGCAGCCGTTTCGTGCCGGCAAAGCCCCGGTGCGCGACAACGAAGGCCGCGAGGTGATGGCCGCCGGGCAAGCGCTCTCTGATACGCAGATCCTGCAGATGAACTGGCTGGTGGAAGGCGTGCAGGGCAAGGTCACACGCTGACGATTGCGCCGCGCTGCCGGTCCATAGCCTCTATCTCCCTCGCCGTATGCCCTCACGCATGAGGGCCGCTAAGCTTGTCACCATGCGCGTCTACCGTTCTGCCCTTCTGCGTTTTGCCGACGATGGCACCGCCCTCTACGACCAGGATGGCCTGCTGGCCGTGGCCCCCGATGCGGCGGGCCGCGAGCGCGTGGTGGCCGCAGGCCCTTGGCAGGCCCTGTCGTCGCACTATGCCGGTCACCCGGTCACGCACCTGCCGGGCCGCATCATTGCGCCCGGTTTTGTCGACATGCACATCCACTTTCCGCAGACCGATGTGATCGGCTCGCCCGCGGATGGCTTGCTGCCCTGGCTGGAAAACTACACCTTTCCGCACGAGACGCGGTTCGCCGACCCGGCCTATGGCGAGCAGGTAGCCGAGTTCTTCATTGACGAACTGCTGCGCAACGGCGTGACCACCGCGCTCACGTTTGCCACGTCGCATCCTGCATCCGTGGATGCACTGATGGCGCAGGCGCAGCGCCGCGGCATGCGCTTGATCACCGGCAAGGTGCTGCAGGACAGGCATTCGCCCGACGGCGTGCGCGACGAAACCGAGCAGAGCCTGATCGATACCGAAGCCCTCATCCGCCGCTGGCACGGCGTGGACCGCCTGGGCTACGCGATCACGCCGCGCTTTGCGCCTACCAGCACGCACGAGCAGCTGCGCGGCGCTGGCGAGCTGGCGGCGCGCTACTCGGATGTGTGGATCCAGTCCCACGTGGCCGAGAACCTCGACGAGATCCGCTGGGCGCGCGAGCTGTTTCCGGCATCGCGCAGCTACCTGGCCGTGTACGACGACTTCGGGCTGATGCGCGAGCGGGCGGTGTACGCCCACTGCATCCACTTTGATGATGACGACCGCGCCCTGATGCGGGACACCGCTTCGGTGGCGGCCGTCAGCCCCACAAGCAACCTGTTTCTGGGCAGCGGCTTCTTTGACTACGCGGGCGCCGACCGGGTGGGTTTTGGCTACGGCCTGGCCAGCGACGTGGGCGGCGGCACCAGCTTTAGCCCGTTTCACACCATGCTGGCCGCCTACTACGTGGGGCGCGAGGGGCAGACCAAACAGGGGCTGAGCCTCTCACCCGAGCAACTGTGGTGGCAGCACACCGCGGGGGCTGCCAAGGCGCTGGGGTTGGGCGGCGTGGTGGGCAATCTGCAACCCGGTTGCGAGGCCGATTTTGTGGTGCTCAACCCCGCGGCCACGCCCCTGCTGGCCCGCAAGACCCAGCAGGCGCGGAATCTGGCGGAGCTGTTGTTTGCGCTGATCGTGATCGGCGACGACCGGGTCATCCAAAGCACCCACATTGCAAACCCTTCACCTCGCAACGCAATGCGCTGAAAGCTTGGCAACAAACAACCGCACCAAGCAAAAAGTTGTAACTTCTTTCCGTTGTTGTAGGTTTTTGTAAATACTCCGCGCTGGGGTAACAAGCAAAGCTGCGAACGGCGTTGAATCGACGCTGTTTGCCGAACAACACCGTCTGGAGGGGGAGTCATGAACAAGTATGTCCAGCAGATCGGACTTGCCATATTGGCATTAGTCGTCGCATTTACCGGAACCATCGCACAGGGGGCGGGCCCTTCGAAACCCAACGTTCCGCACGTGGAGAAAGGGCCATTTCCTTCGGTGTCGCTGCCGGAGGTGGCAGGTGGCCAACGGGCTATCGACTTGCTGGGATCACGCCTACCCGAAGTGGCGGCCTGGTATGGGAAGTCACCAGACGAATTCAGGAGCATGCTGCAACAAGACAGGCGCATGAAGCTTGACCGACGTGGTCGTGTGTTCTATGTGGACGAGCACGATGAGCCGGTGTCTGCATCACCTTCCGGTGCGGACGGCAGTCTGCTCGAAGGTACGTTACTCCCGTTAGAGCAGACGTTTCTGATGCACAGCCGACCCGGGTCGAAGCGGACCATCTACCTGAATTTCAGGGGCGCGACGCTTCTGAACACTGCGTGGAACAGCAGCGGTGGCAGCATCAACGCGCAGCCTTTCGATCTGGACGGAGTACCGTCCACTTTTTCCAACACAGAACTGCAGCGCATCCAATACATCTGGCAGCGGGTTGCCGAGGATTACGCGCCGTTCGATGTGAACGTGACCACAGAGCCGCCCAGCCCTGACAAGATTACCCGCAGTGGCACCACCGACGATGTGTACGGTACCACCGTACTGATCACTAACAGCAATGGGGTATACAGCTGTTCGTGTGGGGGTGTGGCTTACCTTGGTATCTTCGATGACACCAGCGACTATTACAAACCCGCGCTCGTGTTCTACAACCAACTGGCCTCAGGCTCCGAAAAGGCTGTGGCCGAAGCGATCTCGCACGAGGCCGGCCACAACATGGGCCTGTCTCACGACGGCACTTCCTCCACAGGCTACTACCAGGGGCAGGGCAGTGGCGTCACCGGCTGGGCCCCAATCATGGGTGTGGGGTACAGCAGACCACTTGTCCAGTTCAGCAAGGGCGAGTATTCCGGCGCGAACAACGCTCAGGATGACTTTGCCGTCATGCAGACGAACGGACTGCCGTTGCGTGCAGACGACCATGGCGAAACTCCTGCCTCGGCCACGGCGCTGGTCGGTGCCCCCAACGGTCTTGGCCAGGTCACGGCATCAGCGTCGGGCGTGATCGAGCGCGCAAGTGATGTGGACTACTTCAGCTTTAATGCCAGCGCGGGTAGCGCCAGCCTGACGCTCAATCCTGCGGCCCGCTCGGCCAACCTGGATGCTGTGCTCACTCTGCACAATGGTTCAGGCGCCGTCATCACGTCCGCGAACCCGGTCGACCTGCTCACCGCCTCGATCACGGTCACCTTGCCTGCCACTGGCACGTATTACGCGTCGGTCAAGGGCACGGGCAAGGGAGACGCGCTGGTTGATGGATATACCAGCTATGGCAGCGTTGGCCAGTATCTGCTGACCGCTACATATTCCCCGTCTGGAAACCAGCCTCCTGTCGCGCGCATCACGAACAGCGCGTTGACCGGCGTTGTTCCGCTTACGGTGAATTTTTCCGGTTCTGGGTCTAGTGACGCTGACGGGACGGTCGTGGCGTGGGATTGGAATTTTGGGGACGGTACCACTGGCACGGGCGCCACGGTGAGCCGTGTTTTCGCTACCGCTGGCACCTACACAGTGCAACTCAAGGTGACTGACAACGCCGGTCTGACCGGCCTGAGCCAGGTCACGGTGACTGCGCAATCTCCCGTGGCGGTTTTGTCCATGCGGGTAGCTGACATCTCGATGGGATTGGCGGCAAAGGGGGGCAACAATGGACAGGCCACTGCTGCAGTGAAGCTGGTGAACGCCAGCGGTGCACCTGTCATGGGTGCGTCCGTGGTTGGCGCGTGGAGCGGCATTGTCAACAAGGGGGGTGTAAGTGCCATTACCGACGCCAGTGGAGTAGCGCGATTCACGTCGCCGAACACCAAGCAACAGGGAACCTACATCTTCACAGTGATCGGTGCCACCCTCGACGGTTATTCGTACGCTCCGGGTACGAATACCGAAACTTCGGATTCGATCACGCGCTGAGTTCGAGCTCTGCGGGGTGGGCTGGCTGTTGCGCAGATTCCTTCGCGCGGCTGCCCGCCATGCCTGCCTGCCTACAATGGCAGTAGGAGTGAACTATGAGCATCAAGAGCGACAAATGGATCCGCCGCATGGCAGCCGAGCACGGCATGATCGAACCGTTCGAGCCCGGCCAGGTGCGCGAGGTCGAGGGCCGCAAGATCATCAGCTACGGCACCAGCAGCTACGGTTACGACATCCGCTGCGCGCCCGAATTCAAGGTGTTCACCAACATCCACAGCACAGTGGTGGACCCCAAGAATTTCGACGAGAAGAGCTTTGTGGATTTTGAGGGTGACAGCTGCATCATCCCGCCCAACAGCTTTGCGCTGGCCCGCACGATGGAGTACTTCCGCATTCCGCGCAATGTGCTGACCATCTGCCTGGGGAAGAGCACGTATGCCCGCTGCGGCATCATCGTGAACGTGACCCCTTTCGAGCCCGAGTGGGAAGGCTACGTGACGCTGGAGTTTTCCAACACCACGCCGCTGCCCGCGCGCATCTACGCTGGCGAAGGCTGCGCACAGGTACTGTTCTTTGAAAGCGACAAGGACGACGTGTGCGAGGTGAGCTACCGCGACCGCGGCGGCAAGTACCAGGGGCAGGTCGGCGTGACGCTGCCCAAGGCCTGATCCGGGGCCTGACTCACCGAGGCCGGCGCCTGCGGCCTGCGCAACGCATTCCATGCGAAGCGGCCTTTCGCCGCAAATTCAGCCTGCTGTGCGCTCTCCAGCCCCGACATCGCCCGCAAGCGCGAGCCGCGCTGCGGCCAAATCCCAGCCTCCCCATCCGCAGCTTTTGAACAGCATCGGTCCGCGGCGGGGTGCATCGGCACCGCGCACCACGTCGCGCAGCGTGGGCAGCACCGCCACATCCAGCCCGGCCTGCAGCAGATCGCCCGCCTCATGGGCCGCATCGCTCGTATCCACCACGATGCGTCCCTGGGCCGCGAAGTGCCGGCACAGCGCGGGTGACAGCTCTGCCATGGCCGACGTATAGGCGCCCACAGCCGCCACAAAGGCATCGTCCCGCGGCGTGGCGTGCAGGACCACTGCATGGGCGGGTGTGCAGGTAACGACCAACGGGCAGTGCGCCAGCGCGGCGTCTGGGTCGTCGGTCACGCGGGCACGGGCACCCAGGCTGCGTGCGTGCCGGGCCAGGGCCTCGGCGCTGGTGGCGCTGCGCGAGCTGATCCACACCTCTTTCACGCCCAGGCCGTGCACAAACGCATCGACATGCGCGAGCCCCTGCACGCCCGCGCCTACCACCAGCAGCGGCCCGGTGGTGCAGGGCGCCAGCCGCAGGGCCGCCAGCAGCGATACGGCAGCCGTGCGTCGCGCCGTGACGGTGGGGCCATCGAGCACCAGCCGGCGCTCGCCGGTGGCTACATCGAACACCACCACATCGCCCTGGATGGTCGGGCGCCCCGTGCCCGCATTGGCGGGCGTGAGGGTGATGAGCTTGGTGATGGCCACCGCGTTGTCGGCCGCAGGCATCACAAACAGCGCTGCGCCGCCCGGCAGCCGCACCACGGTGCGCACCGGTACAGCCACGCTGTCATCGCTTAGCAGGGCTTCGATTTCGGTGGCCAGCGGCAGCCACGGCAGCCGGGCCGCAGTAGCGGTGGCATCGAGCGCAGTGGAGGCGGAGATGGCGGCGGAAAAGATTGCGTCGGTCATGCGCTCAATGTACACAGCGCCTGCGTGACCGCCGAGCCCGGCCGCATGCAAGGCCCCCGGCCGCGTTTAGTGCGTCGCGCCGGCTGCAAGCCGGATGTCGTGACCGGTCAGCATCGCGGCCCAAAGCGCCTCGTGGACACCCCGCACCATGTCGCGCAGCGCAAGGTGCGGCGTGCCCTGGGCAGGCAACCACGGCACATGCAGAAAGCCGCCCCGTGTGTGCGCCAGAGAAGGGTGCTGCGCCAGCAGGTGCAGCAGCCCGTAGAGCACGTGGTTGCACACAAAGGTGCCGGCTGTCTGCGACACCTCGCACGGCACACCGGTGCGTTGCACGGCACGCAGCATGGCCTTGAGTGGAAGGCTGCTGAAGTACGCCGCGGGCCCGGCCGCAATCACTGCGGTATCGACCGGCTGCGCGCCCGCGTTGTCGGGGATGCGGGCATCGTCGATGTTGATGCCGATGCGTTCTACGGAAAGTGCCATCCGTCCGCCGGCCTGGCCCAGGCACAGCACGATGGCGGGCTGGTGCAGGTGCACAAGGCGCGCCAGCTCGGTCAGCGATGCGTCGAACACGGTAGGCAGCTGCGCAGCCGTCACCACATGCCCCGCGATGCGCTGGCCGGCGAGCGCCTGGGCCACCCGCCAGCTGGGGTTGTCCGTGTCGCCGCCGAACGGATCAAAGCCGGTAAGCAAAATCAAGGGTGCTCCTTGCGGATGTATCAGAGAGCCTGAATGGAAACCGAGCGTAACCGCTCCATCAGCGGAGGGCCTGGTTTTAAAAGGTACGACACGCCACCAAGCTGCAAACGAGGGCGCGTGTGCAATGCCAACGGGCATCGGCCGGGCTTACCATGCGCGCAAGCCGCGCATTCGCCGGCAGGGAGATGTGATCATGAAATGGGAAGGCAATCGCGAATCCGACAACGTGGAGGACCGCCGTGGCGAGGGCTACGGCGGCGGTGGCGGTGGATCGCCGATTTTTGGCGGGCGCAGCATCGGCATCGGCACCATCGTGATCGCGCTGGTGGGTGGCTGGATCTTCGGCATCAACCCGCTGACCATCCTGGGCCTGCTGAGCGGCGGTGGGGCGCCTCCGGCAGCACATGCCCCCGGCCCGGCGCAGCGGCCACCCGCCGACGACACCATGGCGCGCTTCGTGTCGACCGTGCTGGCCGATACCGAAGACGTGTGGCAGGGCGTCTTCCAGCAGGGCGGTGCGCGCTACCAGGAACCGCAGCTGGTGCTGTTTCGCGGCGCCACGCGCACGGCCTGCGGCACCGGCCAGGCGGCCATGGGCCCGTTTTACTGCCCGGCGGACCAGAAGGTCTATATCGACCTGGGTTTTTATGAAACGCTGAAGAACCGGCTGGGCGCCCCGGGCGACTTTGCGCAGGCCTACGTGATTGCCCATGAGGTAGGCCACCATGTGCAGAACCAGCTGGGCATTTCGGGCAAGGTCGACCAGATGCGCGGGCGCGTCAGCAAGGCGGAATACAACGCGCTTTCGGTGCGGCTGGAGCTGCAGGCCGACTGCTTTGCAGGCGTGTGGGCACACCACGCGCAGCGTGCGCGGCAGATTCTGGAGCAGGGGGATGTGGAAGAGGCCATGAACGCGGCCGCACGCATTGGTGACGATGCCCTGCAGCGCGCCAACGGCGGTGCGGTGGTGCCCGAAAGCTTTACCCACGGCACCAGCGCCCAGCGGCAGCGGTGGTTTCACAACGGCCTGCAAAACGGCAGCGTCAAGGGCTGCGACACGTTCTCGGCGCGCTCGGTCTGAAGCGGTTGGTGGCCGCTACTGCAGCGGGGGTGGCCGCCCGCTGCGCGCTCATGCAGGCCAGCGCGACGGGCGTGCCGGTCCTGTACATCTCGATGCCTGGAAGACGGCCAAAACGTGCCCTCGATGCGCGCTGGTCCGCGCCTCCGGCCACCGAAATCCGCAAAACATGGTGTTTTTGCCTGCCGGTGCGACAATAGCGGGCTAAATGACAAGTTCCTTCTCCAATTTATCGCTGGCTGAACCGCTGGCGCGCGCCGTAGCCGAAATGGGCTACGAGTCCATGACACCCATCCAGGAGCAGGCCATTCCGGTGGTGCTCACGGGGCAAGACGTGATGGGCGCAGCCCAGACCGGCACGGGCAAGACGGCGGCATTCTCGCTGCCCCTGCTGCAGCGCCTGCTCAAGCACGAGAGCAGTTCCACATCGCCCGCCCGCCACCCCGTGCGTGCGCTGGTGCTGCTGCCCACGCGGGAACTGGCCGACCAGGTGGCCCAGCAGATCGCGCTGTACGCCAAGTACACCAAGCTGCGCAGCACCGTCGTGTTTGGCGGCATGGACATGAAGCCGCAGACCATCGAGCTGAAAAAAGGCGTCGAGGTATTGGTGGCCACGCCGGGCCGCCTGCTGGACCACATCGAGGCCAAGAACGCGGTGCTCAACCAGGTCGAGTACGTGGTGCTGGACGAGGCCGACCGCATGCTGGACATCGGCTTTTTGCCCGACCTGCAGCGCATCCTCTCTTACCTGCCCAAGCAGCGCACCACGCTACTGTTCAGCGCCACCTTCTCGCCCGAGATCAAGCGCCTGGCCAGCAGCTACCTGCAAAACCCCATCACCATCGAAGTGGCCCGCCCGAACGAGACGGCCTCGACGGTGGAGCAGCGCTTTTACAGCGCCAATGACGACGACAAGCGCCGCGCTATCCACCAGGTGCTCAAGACCCGTGGCATCAAGCAGGCGTTCATCTTTGTGAACAGCAAGCTCGGTTGCGCGCGCCTGGCACGCAGCCTGGAGCGCGAGGGCCTCAAGACGACCGCGCTGCACGGTGACAAGAGCCAGGACGAGCGCCTGAAGGCGCTGGAAGCCTTTAAGAGCGGCGAAGTCGACCTGCTGGTGTGTACCGATGTGGCGGCCCGCGGCCTTGATATCAAGGACGTGCCGGCGGTGTTCAACTTCGACGTGCCGTTCAACGCCGAAGACTACGTGCACCGCATCGGCCGCACGGGCCGGGCGGGCGCGTCGGGCCTGGCGGTCACGCTGGTGTCGGGCAGCGACGCCCGGCTGGTGGCCGACATCGAGAAGCTGATCAAGAAGAAGATCGACCTCGAAGCCATCGAATACGAGGAAGACCAGCCCAAGGGTCGCATTAACGACGGCCGCCGCGCCTGGCGTGAAGCGGGCGAGACCGGCGATGGCCGCGACGCCATCCCTTCGGCCCCCCGCCGCGAGCGCGAGCGCGACCTCCGCGGTGGCCGCGAGGCCCGCGAGCCGCGCGAGCAGCACCGTGGCTTTCGCCCGGCCGTGGCCTCGCGCGACCCGTTCTTTGAAAAACCCTACGAGGCCAGCGTGGCGCCGGATGCAGCGCCCGCCTGGGAGGCAACCAAGTCGGCTCCGCGCAGCAGCGTGTCGGCCAACATCAAGCCCAAGCGCAAGGTGGCCGCACTGTTCAAGGCAACCCAGCCCGAGGCTTCCACGCAGTAATTTAGGTCAAACCGGGCTGTAGCGCCCGTTTTGATTGGTTGTATTGCTATTTAAATAATAGCAAACTGCTGTTGGCATCACACCTGGTGTTGTTGATGGCCGGCCGTGCGGTCCGGCACCATCGACCGCAACAGGGCCGCATCCAGGTCGCCAAACTCCACCACGCGCCCGCCGCGCTGCTGTGCAAATCGCCGCGCGGCTGCCTCGCTGGCAAATGCCGGCAGGTTGCCGGCCCGCATCGGCCCCCGCGCCGACGATCCCAGAACATACGCCGCCAGCGCGGCATCGAGCCACAGGCCGGAATCGGTGTCGGTCACGTAGCGGGCAACCGTGTCGCTGGCGCTGCGCCCACGCGTGTAGCGGGGTACATCCAGCAGGTACAGCCTCAGGCTCAGGGGCGAGTCGAAAAAATACGCATCGCCATCGGCAAAGATCACCTGCGCGGCCCAGGCGCGCGAGCGCGCCGGGAATATGCCGCACACGGGGCAGCGCGCATCGGGTGGCACCTCCCGTGCCGCGTGCAGCGGCTGGCCGGATGTCGGGTTGAACGGGGTGGGCGGTGCCACTACGCAGATATCCTCGTCAGGCGCGGGTAACGCACCCTCTGCGGCCAGGGCTGCACTGCCTGCCGCCGTTTGCAGATCGGGCCAGCGCCACGCCATCAGGCCCCCCGTGGCGGCCAGCAGGGCAGCCAGCGCGGCACGCCGCGTGGTGGTGCTGCCAGTGCGGTGGCTGCGGGGTGGCGAGGGCTGGGCAGGCTGCACAGCGGACCTACATGCGCGTGTCGTTCAGGGCGCCGCCGCTCAGGTCCACCATGGCGGGCGTGATCTCGGCAAACCGGAGCACCTTGCCGCCGTACTCGCCTGCAAATTTCTGCGCATCGGCTTCCTGAGCAAAGCTGCCAATCGTGGGGCCCATTGAGCCGTGGCGCTTGCCGCCCACCACATATAGCGCGTTCTTGGCGTCGATCCAGTGGCCGCGGGGCACGTTCCAGTCGGCCTGGCCCATGTCCTGCACGTACACGGCTTGCACGGCGCGCACCTGTTCGGCCGTGAGCAGCACGGCAAACAGCTCCACGGTGTCGCAAAAGAACGAAGGCTTGTCCTGCCCCACATAGCGCACCTGCGCCTTGGGGCCGGGGTAGTCGGCCAGCAGCATGCCGTCGAGCTCGCAGCTGGTGCTGCGCTCGATGTCCGCGGGCTGGAGGGCCTGCGCACTGCTGTCGGCCTGTGTGCAGCCGGTGAGGCTGCCCAGGCCCGCCGCACCGGTGAGGGCGCCCAGTGTGGCAAGTGCGCCCCAGCCCAGCAGCTGGCGGCGTGTGGTGCAGGCGCACCGGCTTTGATAGGAAGTGGTCATGGTTTGAATCTCCAGCTCGCCAGGCCCAGGGGCACCACGATCCAGCCCAGCATCACCGCGCCCATCAGCCATGGCTTGGCCAGGGCAGGGGGCACGATGCTGGTCAGGCCGTACAGGGTGCGCACGTCGTCGAGCGAGAACACGTTGAGGATGCGGAAAACGTCGGCCGGGTTGAGCAGCAGCAGGTAGGCCATGGCCTCGCCGCCCACGCTGCCACCCGTGGCCACCAGTGCGCCCAGCAGCAGCAGGTCGAACACCAGCACGAAGAAGAACCACGCGGCAATGGCCAGCCCCGAGGCGCGGGTGCGCTCGTGCGTGAGCACCGACAGCAGCACGGCCATACTCAAAAAGGCCAGGCCCAGCAGCACCGAGCTCACCATGAACCCGCCGAAATGGAATATCGCGCCCCAGTTGAACTGCCGCGCCAGCAGCACCGCTACCAGCGCAAACCCCGCCAGCGTGGACAGCGTGAGCGCAGCCGCCAGCCCCAGGTACTTGCCCAGCAGCAGCTCCAGCCGGGTGATGGGCAGCGACAGCAGCAGGTCGAGCGAGCCGCGCTCGCGCTCGCCCACGATGGCGTCAAAGCCCAGCAGCAGTGCGATCAGCGGGATGAGGTAGATGACCAGGCTGACAAGGCTGGCAATGGTGAATTCGATGGAGCGAAAACCCACGGTGCCCTGCTGTGCGCCGCCAAAGTAGGCGATGGCCAGCGAGAACACGGTGAACACCAGTGCTACGGCCAGCACCCAGCGGTTGCGCATGCGGTCGCGGAACTCCTTGCCCGCGATGGTGAGGATTTGGGAGATTTCCATGGCTAGCCTTGGCGGAGATCGAAGTACACGTCTTCGAGAGAAGGTTCCTGGATGTTCACGTCCAGCAGCCGTACGCCCAGTGGCGCCAGCGCGCCCAGCACGGCCATCTTGGTGTTGCGCGGGCAGCTGATGCGCAGCCCGCCAGCCTGCGCTGCGCAGGTGACGCCAGCCAGGGGCGCAAGAGCCTGCTCCGCTGCAGGCACATCGGCTTCGTCCACGCGCAGCGCAATGGTCAGCGGCATGTGGGCCTGGTCGCGCAGCGCCTGCACGCTGCCCAGGGCCTGCAGCTTGCCTGCGGCCAGGATGGCCAGGCGGTCCACGCGTTCCTGCAGTTCGGCCAGGATGTGCGAGGTGATGACCACCGTCACGCCGCCCGCCTGCAAACCGCGCAGCGTGGCGTAGAAGTCGCGGATGGCCTGGGGGTCAAGGCCGTTGGTGGGCTCGTCGAGCAGCAGCACCTGCGGGTTGCCCAGCAGGGCCTGTGCAAAACCCAGGCGCTGGCGCATGCCCTTGGAGTATTCGCGCACGGCGCGGTTGCCGGCATGGGCCAGGCCCACGCGCTCCATCAGCTCGGGGCACTGGGCCAGCGGCGCGCCTTTGAGCTTTGCAAAAAAGCGCAGGGTTTCCAGCCCGCTGAGGTTGTCGTACAGCACCACGTTTTCGGGCAGGTAGCCCAGGTGGCGGCGCGCGGCGCGGAAGTCGCGGCCTTGCACGGTGGCGCCGCCCACGCGGATCTCGCCCGCGGTGGCAGGCACCAGGCCTAGGACCATCTTGAACAGCGTGCTCTTGCCCGCGCCGTTGTGGCCAATAAGGCCCAGGATCTCGCCGCGCTCGACGCGCAGGTCGATGCCGTCCACGGCGTGCAGGGCGCCGTAGTGCTTGTGCGCGCCCCGCACCTCGATGGCGGGGAGATCGCCCAGGTTGCTCAGGTCAATGGGGGGTGGGTTGCGTGTCACGCTGAAAATTCCGTTGGGGTTGGTTCGGATGCATGCGCGGCTTCCCGTCCACCACGGTGGGTACGCGCAGCACGGGAAACTGCTGGCCGACCATGCGCAGCGCCTGTACGGCGGGGCTGGCCAGCAGCAGCTTGATGGTGGGGTGGCGCCAGGTCAGGCGGTCAACCATGTCGTTGGCTTCGTAGGGCACGTCGCCCACGCCGTTGCCGTCGCGGTCCCAGCCCAGGTAGTTGCTCCAGTGGTTGCCGCTCTCGGTGCCCCAGCGTTCGTCGCGCGCGCCCACATAGCGCACCTGCTCCCGGTTGCCAATGAAGTCGTTGCCCTCGACCTTGTTGTTCTTGGAGCCTGCCGACAGGTGCACGCCTACCGCGTTGCGCGTCACCAGGTTGCCGCGCAGGGTGATGTACTCGACGTCGTAGATGAAAAAACCGCGCTGGTTCTCTGCCACCACGTTGTTCTCGATCACCGAGTCCTGCAGGGTGCGCAGCATGATGCCGTGGTCGCTGTTGCCCCAGGCGCGGTTGTTGCGCACCACCTGGTCGCGCACTTCCATCAGGGCCAGGCCGCCGCGGTTGGCATAGGTGTCGTTGTCTTCCCACAGGTTGTAGTAGGAGTTCATGTAGTGCGTGCCGTAGCGGCTGTGGTGCAGCCGGTTGCCGCGAAACACGGCGCGGTGCGACACATCCACATACAGCGCATCGCGCACAAAGCTGATGTAATTGCCCTCGATGCGCGCGCCGGTGGTGTTGTACAGCTGCACGCCGTTGCCGCGCTGCGACGAGTTCACATCGCGCAGGCCGGTGATGGTGTTGTGCAGCACCTGCACGTCGTTGGCCTTCTCGATCCACAGGCCAAACAGGTTGTAGGTGAGGTCGTTGTTGCGCACCACGGCGCGGTGCGCGCCGGGGTACACGTAGACGCCTGCGTTCTGGCCCTTCAAGCTGGTGCCCGAGTCGCGCACGATCAGGCCTTCGACCACCACGTCGGGTGCAGTGATGCGGATGGTGTCGCCCGCCTGCCCGCCACTGAGCGTGGGGCGATCGATACCGCGCAGGGTCAGTGGCTTGTCGATGCGCAGGTTGGCGCGGTAGAAGCCGCGTAGCACCTCCACCGTGTCGCCGGGGGCGGCGGCCGCGATGGCGGCCTGCAAATCCTGCCCGGGGCGCACCTGCACGGTGGCAGCGCTGGCGGCAGGCGCAAGCCATGCCAGGCTGGACGTCAGTAGCGCAAGGAACGCTTGCAAAGGCTTCATCACGCCAGCCCCACCGCAGCCTTGATGGCCAGGAACAGCGCCGCGCCGATCAGCAGGTTCTTGAAGCCCACGTAGCTCAGCATGTCCATCACGCCCGCGCGGCGGTACTGGTCGCGCCACCACGGGCCGTCCTTCACATAGCGCTTGGCCGACAGGCGGATCAGCACCTCGTACAGGCTCCAGCCAAACCACCAGCCGATGATGGCGCCCGATGACAGCGTGCCCATGGCGGCCATCACCCACGCCACGCTGGCGGCCACCGCCAGCGAGAAGCCGGCGATCTGCAGTGCGCGGCGCGATGCCCAGCCTTCGCGGCTCCAGGGCCAGAGGTGATCCACGATTTCCTTGGCTACCCAACCCAGGCCGCGCGAACCAGCCTTGTGCTGGGGCACCACGGGCGGGGTAGGCATGCGGGGGTCCGGGCCCTTGGAGGCCTTGGCCGAGATCTGGTCCGCCACCGTGGCGGGGTGGATCGGGATGAAGTAGCCGTTGGCGCCGATGGGCGTGATTTCCAGGCCATCCTTTTCGCGGCGCTTCCTTTCCTTGGCCAGGGGCGGGCAGCCCTTGGTGTCGGTGTAGAGGATCATGCAATCGAGGCAGTGCAGGCACTCGCGGTGGTCGATGCGGCCGTCTGCGTCGATGGCCTGCGCGCCGCAGCCCACGGCGCAGGCCTTGCAGCTGTTGCAATCCTGCTTGCGCTTGAGACCAAACCAGCGGAATGTGCTGGGCATGGCCAGCGATGCGCCCAGCGGGCAGATGTATTTGCAGTACGGCCGCTCGATGAAGATCGACACCCCCAGGATGACGGCCACGAACAGGCTGTAGGGCCAGGCGCGGTTGAGCACGCCGACCAGGAAGGTGGTCTTGAACGGCTCCACCTCGGCCAGCTTTTCGGCCAGGCCCATCGAGAACATCGACACCACCAGCAGAGCGAAGAACACGGCGTATTTCACCCACTTGAGGCGGTCGTGCCACTTTTGCGGCAGCTGCGTCTGAAAGCGCTTGAAGCCCACCACCCGGGCGACCTTGTAGATCGCCTCCTGCAACGACCCGAACGGGCACATCCAGCCGCAGAACAGTCCGCGCCCGAACAGGAACACGGTGACGATGATGAAGACCCAGAACAGGAAGATGAACGGGTCGGACAGGAACAGCGACCACGTCCACTGGAACAGCAGCGCATGGAACCAGGTCAGCACCTGCGTGATGGAGGGCTGCGCCATGGCGCCAAAGCCGATCCAGAACACGGCCAGCGCCCAGAAGGTGTACTTGAAGGCGTTCACAGGCCACTTGTTCTTGTGGGTGGACAGGCGCGTGAGCTTCTCGCGCAGGGCATAGACCACCGTCACCGCGATCAGCAGCGCGGCGAAAAGCGCGATCTCCACGGCGCGGGTCTTCCACACGCGCACCCAGGGCGCATCGGGCTCCTGGATCGTGGGGCGCCCGCCCTGCAGCGTGGCAGCGGGAAGCCAGTAGGGCGCATCAAAGCTGGTGAAGCTGCGCGTGCCCGTGGCGCGGTCCACGCGGTTGCCCAGAAAGCTCAGCTTCCACGGATAAGCGGCAGAAAACGAGGGGGAGCGGATGATGAAGATCCCCGACTCGTTGTAGCTGGGTGCGCCTGCGGCATCGATACCATACAGATTGAGCGCATCCAGGTCGCGGAAGGTGAATGAATCGGCACCCTGGCGCACCTGCACGCGGTCGTAGATGCCGCCCCGCACAAAGCCCGAGCCCTTGAACGATTCCTTGCCGCCGGTGCGGATGATGAAAAACGCGTGTTCGCCGTCCTTGAGCTGCAGGCGCAGGTTGTTCCAGCCGTTGTTGCCCAGCAGGCTCTTGCCGACGTCGGGGTGGTTCAGGTCGCCAAACCACAGTTCGATGAACGGCTCGGGGCCCTTGTCCAGGCCCACCTGTTCGGGCGCCACGCGCAGGCGTTGCACCATGCCTTGCTGCACCAGCTCGGCCCAGCTCAGGCTTTTGCCGGTTTCGGCATAGCGGGCGGGCTCGCGCACCGTGGGTGCCAAGATGCCCACCTGCCGCGCCACGGCCGAGCCCGAAGCCATCATGACCTGGTTCTGCGCGATGACGGTGACCGTGGCGCCCGAGATGGCGTCCAGCCCCAGCACGTCTTCATCGGGCCGCGACTGGCCCACCTCGATCTTGTCGGCCACCGACTTGCCCAGGTACTGGGCATTGAAATTGAGCAGGGCTGATTCTGGAATGCCCAGCAGCAAGATGGGCTCGGAATGCTTGAGCACCTTGACGCCCACGAAGCGGCCCGTGGCATCCATGCCGATGAGCGTGACCACGGGCTTGCCGGAGTAAGCGGGGGTGTCTGTGATGTCGGTAGAGAGCATCACGTAGCCCAGCAGCTTGCGCGGCTCGCTGGCCTGGTCGTAGGCCTCCACATAGGGCGGCTGCCCCTTGCGTTCCGAAAAATGGGTTGCCCCCGGAAACACGTCCTTGCACGGCACCAGCGCGCACATGTCGCGCGCGGTGGCCAGCTCTGCAGGCAGCTCGGCCTCGTAGGCGCCTGCCGCGGCGTGGGCGCGCGGCGCCAGCCAAAACGTGGCGAGCAAGACCAGAAGAAGCGTGGCGAAACGCCGACGGAGGGAAGTCATGTGAACTATCTTTTTGATAGCTGTTCGCGCTTATCTATCAAGCGCTAGCGGCCAATTTGGTTCAAATATCTATGCTCGGCATTTGTGGGGGCGCCGCTCGCTGAGCGGTGCGAATTGCTTCGACAAGCTCAGCCCGAACGGGTGGGGGAGGGGCAAGCGCGATCCGCAACAAGCGCAATCTGCGCAACTGGCGCGCCCTAGGCGAGAGCAGCCAAGCAAGGGCCGCCCCGCCGCGAGGGCTGCGTCCCCCTTCCCGGAGCGCGAAGCGCGCAGAGAGAAGGGGGAAGGCGCGCCAGCGCCTCAGGGGGATCGCCCCATCAACCTTCCACAATCATCCGCGTGCGCATCTCCAGATGCAGCGCATGGCAGAAGTGCGTGCAGTAGCACCAGAACACACCGGGCTTGTCGGCAATGAAGCTCACCGACTTGGTCTCCAGCGGGTTCACGATGAAGTTCACGTTGTAGTTCGGGATCGCAAAGCCGTGCGTCAGGTCTTCGATCTTGTCCAGGTTGGTCAGGATCAGCGTGACCTCGTCACCCTTCTTGAGCTTGAACTCGCGCAGGCTGAATGCAGGGGCCTGCGACGTGATCTTGACGGTGACCTTCTTGCCATTGCGGAACACACCCGATTCCTTGGGGTCCTTGACGGCGATGGGCGACTCGTCGAGTGTGTAGACCTGCTTGGGCCGCACCAGGTCCCGCTTGAAGATGATGAAGTCATGGGGCTCGCCACGCACGGGGTGGTCGGCCATGAGCACCATCTTTTCGCCTGAGATGTCGATGAGTTGCTCGTTCTCGGGGTGCAGCGGGCCCACGGGCAGGAAGCGGTCCTTGGAGAACTTGCAACCCACGGCCAGGTACTTGCCGTCGGCGGCCTTGGTCTCCGATTGCGAGGCGTTGATGTGGCCTGGCTGGTAGTGCACGTCGATGCGGTCCACCACGTACTTGGCGGCCTTGTCGCCCGCGTGGAACTTGATGGCGGCTTCCACGTTCCACTTCACGACCTGGCTGTCCAGGAACAGGGTGGTGTAGGCATTGCCACGGCCGTCAAACGCGGTGTGCAGCGGGCCCAGGCCCAGTTCCACTTCGGCCACGATGGCGGCGTCGAGCTTTTCGAGCTTGCCGTCAAACCAGTCGAGTACCTTGGCCAGCTCGATCACGGTGCCGGTGGGCGAGAGCTTGCCGGCGCAGATGAAGTACTTGCCGTCCGGGCTGGCGTTCACGCCGTGCGGGTTCTTGGGCACCGACACGTACGCGGTCAGTGCGGTCTTGGGGTCCTTGTTGGCCTCCAGCGTGCCGTCCACCACGGGCACCTTGCTGGTACCCACGGTCTTGAACTTGCCAGCCTTCACAGCCGCCTCGATGCGGGCAATGTTGAAAAACAGGCAGGCGTCGCGCTCTGCGGACATCATGTCCTCGTACTTCGCGCCCATCTCGGTGTTGTACTGATTGGTTGCAGCAAGCTTGCCGTCGTACGACGTGGCCGTGAGGTCGCAGTTGCCGTCAATCAGCACTTGCCAGCGCACTTCCATCGACTCGGCGTCCACGCAGGTGAACATCGAGCGGTACTTGGTGCTGTCTTCCGATCCCGTGTTGGGCAACGGGATCGAAAATTCGGCGCCGCAGAACACGCGGGTGGTGTAGTTGATGGCCGGATCGACCGGGTCGGCCTTGTCCGGGAAGATGCCGTGAAAGCCCTGCACGTTGGGCAGGTCGGTGATCTTGTCGCAGACGAAATAGTCGAGGCGGATGCGGGCCAGGCGGCTGTTGATCTTGTCGTTGATCCAGGCGTAGCGGCCGTCGTAGTTGCCGTCCTTGTACGAGGCGTGCGTGTGGTGGGTGTCGGCCACCGTGTATTTGAGGCTGCCATCGGCCTTGGTGCCCATGATGGCCTTGGATTCATTGGTGATACCCCAGCCCACCAGTGCGTCGGGCACAAAGCAGGGGATGCGGGTGATCTCGCGGCCCGAGGGCAGACCCAGCACGCGCATGTCGCCGGTGTGGCCACCGCTCCACAGGCCGTAGTAGGTGTCCAGCTCGCCGGGCTTGAGGTGGGTGGCTGCTCCAGCGCTGGCGTGGGCCGATGCAGGAGCCGCCGGTGCGGGGGCTGCGGGCGCAGCGGCAGAGCCGGGCTTTTCGGTGCAAGCCGCAACGCCTGCGGTCAGGCCGACCAGCGCGGCCGTGTTGATAAAGCTGCGTCGGCCCAGGCCAACGGTTGCAGGTTGCAGGTCTTTGTTCTTGCTCATGGTTTACCTCTCTAGGATGGGCTCAGGAAAAAAGCGGGGGCGCACGCGCCGGAGGGCGGTGCCGGGTGAAGGGGGGCGGCGGGGCGCCGGGCAAGTGGCCCGTGGTCATCGATGAAGCGCCGGCGCTGGCAACCGTGTCGTCAGCGGGGGCTGGCGCCATGCAGCAGGGCAGGCACAGCGGGCAATCGGGGCCCGGCATGTCTGAAACGGGGGTGCCGTCCATGGCGTGAACCACCAGCATGGCCGCGCCAGAGCCCGAGCAGGCCAGCTCAACCGTGCGGGCCTGGACAAGCTGCGCCACCACCAATGCCCACAGGGCCACCAGCAACCAGGCCAGCATCCGCAGACTCGGTTTGGGGAGGACTTGCCGTGCGTTTTGCATGGGCTGGATAATAGATTCACGTTATATGAATCTATTTGATCTGGATCATGTCTGGATGGTGTGAGCCCCTGCCCAAGGGGCCGGCTTGCTCCTACATTGATGACCTGTGCACTGCGGCACTTTCAGCCCGCGTGCAGTGTGCGCAGCGGGTGCTGCACGGCTGCTTGCGGCGCGCAATTGCGCAGCCCTCCCTTCCCAACCATTGAATGACTGACAAGGATGTTTGCCATGAAAAAAACCACGATGACCGTTGCAGCCCTTGCCCTGGCTGCGCTGCTGACAGCCTGCGGCGACAAGCGGCCTGAGCCCTCGCCAGCAGCCGCGCCCGCCCCTGCAGCGGCGCCTGCACCCGCTGCCGCGCCTGCAGCGGCGGCGGCTGCAGTGGCCGAAAACGAACTGGGCAAAAGCATCTTCGGCAAGACCTGCGCCATGTGCCATGCCGCGGGTGTAGCCGGCGCTCCCAAACCCGGTGACAAGGCCGACTGGCAGCCCCGCATCGCGCAGGGCAACGACACGCTGTACAAGCATGCGATCGAGGGCTTTACGGGCGCCAAGGGCATGATGCCTCCCAAGGGCGGCGCCGCCAGCCTGGCGGACGCCGAGGTCAAGGCCGCGGTGGATTACATGGTTGGCAAGTCGATGTGACGGAGCGCGCCATGTCGCTGTCTTTTTCCGGCCCGGCCAGCCCGAGCCGAACACGCCGTAGCCTCGTGATGGCGTTGCCACTGCTGGGCTGCGGTCTGTGGGGTGGTGGCCTGCCGGGCAGCCCGTCAGCCTGGGCCGGCTCGCCCGACACGTCGCTGCGCGACAGCCGGTCGCTCATGGGCACGCGCGTCGACATTGCCGCGCAGGGTCCGGATGCCGCGTTGCTGCGCAATGCACTCGATCAGGCCTATGCCGAGATGCAGCGGCTGGAAGCGCTGATGAGCCGCTACCGGCCGGACAGTGCTGTCAGCCTCATCAACTTCGCAGCGGGTATTTCTCCGGTAGCAGTTCCGCCTGAGGTGATGGCCGTGTTGCAGTCCGCCCAGCGCGTGTCGACCGCGAGCCAGGGTGCGTTCGACGTGACCATAGGCGCCCTGAAGACCTGGCAGTTTGGCCCCGGTGCCCATGTGTTGCCCACGGATCGTGAGATTGCGCAGCAGCTTCCGCTGGTGGGCGCACATGGCCTGGTGCTGGACGCGCGTGCCGGTACGGCCTTTCTGGCGCGGCGCGGCATGGCGCTCGACCTGGGCGGCATTGCCAAGCTGCCCATTCTGGAAGCGGGCCTGGGCGTGCTGCGGGCCTTGGGCGTTCAGAACGCCATGGTCAATGGCGGTGGCGATGTGCTGGCCGAAGGCCTGTGGCATGGCCGCCCGTGGCGTGTGGGCCTGCGCGACCCGCGTGCGCCTGAGCGCCTGCTGGGCGTCGTGACGGTGAAGGGGGCAGGCGTGGTGGCGTCGTCTGGTGACTACGAGCGGTACTTCCTGAGCCAGGGGCAGCGTATGCACCATGTGCTCAACCCCCGCACGGGGCGCCCCTCGGCGGGCGTGCACGGCGTAAGCCTGGTGGCCAGCAGCGTTGCGGCCGTCAATGGCCTTGGCGCAGCGTTGATGGTCCAGGGCAAGGCCGCTGGCCAGGCCCTGGCGCGCAAGTCACCCGATGTGGGTGTGCTGATGGCCGGTGCCGACGGGAGCGTGTGGACATCGCCTTCAATGGCAGCCCGGCTGGAGCCCGCGGTCTCCTGAGCCGGTCGTTCAGCCTGGCTTCTGGGCCTGTTCGCAGTGCACTTGCAGCAGCTCGCGGTCGGCCAGGGTGGCGCCAAAGCGCACCGCGCTCAGGCAGCCGCCCCACACACAGCCGGTGTCCAGCCCGATCACCTCGCTGCGGTTCAGCCACCCCAGGGTGGACCAGTGCCCGAAAGCCACCACGGTACCCGCGGTGCGGCGCCCGGGTGCGTCAAACCACGGCACAAGCCCCGGCGGGGCTGCGCTGGCCGCTTCGGAGCTTTCAAAGTCCATCACGCCCGCTGGCGTGCAAAAGCGCAACCGCGTCAGCGCGTTCACGATGACGCGCAGGCGGTCGGCTCCGTCCAGATCGTCGCGCCAGTGGTCGGGCGTGTTGCCGTACATGGCATGCAGGAACCCGGGGAGCGCATCGCTTCGCAGCACGGCTTGCACTTCATCTGCCCGCGCCAGCACGTCGCTGGCGGACCAGGCCGGCAGCACGCCCGCGTGCACCATCAGCAACTGTTGACCGGCATGGTCATGCACCCGGGCCAGCGGCTGGGCCTGCAGCCAGGCAAGCAATGCGTGGGCGTCTGGTGCATCGAGCACCGCCCCCAGCGTGTCGCGCCGTGACGGCGCCCGGGCGCCGTGGGCTGTGGCAAGCAGGTGCAGGTCGTGGTTACCCAGCAGGCAACGGATGGCATCGCCTGCAGCCATGCACCGCCGCAGTACCGCCGCAGAATCGGGTCCGCGGTTGACGAGATCACCCAGCAGATAAACCGTATCGCGGCTGGCAGAAAAACCGATGGTATCGAGCAGGTGTTCCAGTGCGCTTTCGCACCCTTGAACATCGCCAATGCAGTAAAGGGTCATGTATTCCTTGATGGGTCCGTTTGTTCAATGCCTGAAACGGCGTTCCCGGTACGGAGGCATTCGGGCATTTTCAAGCCCGGTCAAATGCTTGTGTTTATCGGGGTGGCGGGGTGGTTGCGGTTGCCGCTGAGGCCCCATGGCGCCCCGATATGCAGGATTATTGTGCAGTGCGCCTGTCTGCCTGCGTGGCGGCTGCGGGCACGCCTGAGCCCAATGAGGGTGCAGTCGTTTTCCGTACACCCGGCCCGCAGTGCATTGAAAGCAGGCAGCTTCAGGCAATATCGGGCCACTGCTGAAATTGACCGATTGCGCACTCAGATTCTGTGGACAAATGCATTGCTAAGGCTTGTGCGCGCGGTCATTTGGCTAAAAAGCAAAAGTCGTTTCACACAGTCCGAAGATTATTCCTATAATCTGCAAATCCCAACCAACCCTGCAGTACTGACACCATGACCAGCTACAAAGAACTCCTGAAGCAGCGTGAAGCCCTTGAGCAGCAAATCAGCGAAGCTCGCCGCAGGGAGCTGTCAGATGCTGTTTCGCAAGTGCGTTCTCTGGTCGCGGAGTTTGGCCTGACTGCACAGGACGTGTTCCCTGCAGCGCGCGGCGCAGCCAAGGGCGCGCGCAGTTCTACAGCGGGCACCAAGGTGGCCCCCAAGTACCGCAATCCCGCCACCGGTGAAACCTGGACGGGTCGTGGCAAGGCGCCTCGGTGGATTCAAAACGAGAGCCGTGAAAAATTCGCGATCTGAGCCCATAATAGTTAACGAAAAAGCCCGCGTGCAGCGGGCTTTTTTGCGCTCACAGAATCCGCAGGCAGTGTGCTGGCTCTGCCCTAGGCGCTAGTGAGCGATACCAATACGGAAGCGCGTCGATTTCTGCGGCTTGAATTGCTGCACGGCTTTTTGATGAGCGGTCTTGCGCAGATCGACCACGCGCGATCCGCAATGCGCCACCCGCGTAGATGAATATCGCCCGCATCGCTGATTTCAGGCCAGTCTGTGCGGCCGCTAACACTCCCGTAGGCATTGGGCATGCCGTGATTGCATGCAACAGGGTCAAAGGTTTCGAGACCTATGCGTTCGATATTCTGTAATACCTCAGTCAGCTTTTGTGGATTGTGCCGGGTGCGTCAGGTTGCGAAGCACCTGCGCCGTGAATTCGTCTGCCGGAAAAAACGATTCCACTGCCAGCTCCTGCAGTGTCACGTCCACCGGTGTGCCGAATATGGTGGTGGTGCTGATCAGTGAAAGCTGGCCCTGTGGGGTTTGAATGCAAAACGGCATGACTACGCCGAGCAATTCGCCCGGCATTGACCTTGGTGCCGTATCGGCTGGCGCAGGGTATTGCATCAGCTCGGCCTGCAATTCCACCAGCAGCGGGTCTGCCGTGGCCTGGATCTGCTGGTGCAGGCGCGCGAACAGGTGCGCGCGCCACTGCGCCAGATTCACGATGCGCGGCGCAAGGCCTTGCGGGTGCAGGCTGAGGCGAAAAACGTTGACCGGATCGGCCAGTTGCTCGGGGCCCACCAGGCTGGACAGCAAGGCTTGCGCTGCGCGGTTGGACGCCACCATGTTCCAGTGGCGGTCCAGAGCGATGGCAGGGCAGGGCTCGTGCCCCTTGAGCACCAGTTCCACTGCCGCGCGCGCGGCCGCCATGGCCGGGTCGTCCAGCCTGCGCTCCCGGTACATGGGGGCATAGCCGGCCGCTGTCAGCAACGCGTTGCGCTCGCGCAGCGGAACATCGAGCCGCTCGCACAGGCGCAGCACCATGTCGCGGCTGGGGTTGGTCCGCCCGGTTTCCAGAAAACTGACGTGCCTTGTCGAGACATCGGCCGCATCGGCCAGGTCAAGCTGGCTCAGGTGCCGGTGCTGCCGCCAGATGCGCAGGCGGGCGCCGAAAGGCTCGGGTGTTGTCGGCAGTGCGCTGTGCAGGCTGGGCGCGCGCGCCGTGCGCGGAGCTCCGAGGGCGGTCGTGGGGACTTTCATGGTTCGCATCCTGGTTGCTCCGCGGTTGTATGGGCTCTCGTTTCGCTGCACTGTGGTGGGCAGGCGGGCGGCCGCCTGTCGCATGTGCGCGGTGCCTGATTGAGCCGTCATCGCAGCATGGTGCGCAAGTTTGCCAGCGGTCCCGACCTGCCTGCCATTACCTGCCAGGTCATCGACGCACTGCCGATCGGTTGCAAACATCAGGGCCTGTTCAATCAAGGAGCCTGCCATGTTGCGTGATGTTTTTTCTCTCCGTTTTTTGCGTGCCGTTCTCTGGTTCGATGCCAGCACGGGTTATGGCCTGGGCGCCCTGCATCTGGCGGCACCGGCCCTGCTGATGCATTGGCTGGGCTTGCCCGCCGCGCTGCTGCAGGTGTCGGGGGTGATGCTGCTGGGTTTCGCGCTGCTGGCTACGGCCCTTGCCCGGGCAGACCGGATACCGCGTGGCTGGCTGGCCGTACTGGTGTTGGGCAACGCCTGCTGGGCATTGGCCAGCCTGGGATTGCTGCTGGGCACGGCGCTGGAACCACCGTTTTGGGGGCAGGCGTACCTGCTGATGCATGTGGTGTCGGTGGCCGTCCTGGCTGCGGCGCAGTGGGGTGGTTTGCGGCGCCTTCGCGCTCCCGCGGCCATGGCATGACACGGCGCGTTGTACTTTTTGCTATACATACTATAGCTAGCTGGGCATATGATTCAAGCGCTACAGCCCCCCAACGCCTGAAAAGCGTCTGCGACAGCGGTGTGGTGCATGCTTGCATACGCCTCGCCCCCGCCGCCTGGTTTGCAAGAGGCGGTGCTCACCGCTCACTTGCGGACCTCGGGTCGCAGGGGACGCCCTCTTTGCCCCCGGCGCGGCATGGTCGCCTACGGGTTGCATATCCCCACGACGGCACGGACACGGCAGACTGCCAGAATAAGCTTTGTCCTCTCAGAAAGGAGTGCGCCCCATGGCCTCAACGTCCAAGTCGTCCGTTCGTGCGTCCCGCCCCGCTGCGCCCGCCAGCCATGCGTTTGCCCATACGCTCAAGAGCTTCAGGACGGCGTCCGGCCCAGGGGGCAAGCTGTACTCCCTGCCTGCGCTGGCCGCCCAGTTCCCGCGCATCGATCGCTTGCCGGTGTCGATCCGTATCGTTCTCGAATCGGTTCTGCGCAACTGCGACGGCCGCAAGGTCACGCCCGAGCATGTGGCGCAACTGGCCAACTGGCAGCCGGTCTCCGAGCGCAAGGACGAAATTCCCTTCGTGGTCTCGCGGGTCGTGTTGCAGGATTTCACCGGTGTGCCGCTGCTGGCCGACCTCGCTGCCATGCGCAGCGTGGCCGCCCGGCTGGGCAAGAACCCCAAGCAGATCGAGCCGCTGGTGCCGGTGGACCTGGTGGTGGACCACTCGATCATGGTCGACCATTACGGCAAGAAGAACTCGCTCGACCTCAACATGAAGCTCGAATTCCAGCGCAACCGCGAGCGCTACGAGTTCATGAAGTGGGGCATGCAGGCGTTCGACACCTTTGGCGTGGTACCCCCGGGCTTTGGCATCGTGCACCAGGTCAACCTGGAATACCTGGCCCGCGGTGTGCACCGGCGCGCCGACGACGTCTGCTACCCGGACACGCTGGTGGGCACCGACAGCCACACCACCATGATCAACGGCATTGGCGTGGTGGGCTGGGGTGTGGGCGGCATCGAGGCCGAGGCCGCCATGCTGGGCCAGCCGGTGTATCTGCTCACGCCCGATGTGGTGGGCTTTGAACTGACTGGCCAATTGCGCGAAGGCGTCACGGCAACCGACCTCGTGCTGACCGTCACCGAGGTGCTGCGCCAGCACAAGGTGGTGGGCAAGTTCGTCGAATTCTTTGGCGAAGGCACCCGCACGCTGTCGTTGCCCGACCGCGCCACCATCGGCAACATGGCACCCGAATACGGCGCCACCATGGGCTTCTTTCCGGTCGATGAGAAGACCATCGACTACTTCCGTGGCACCGGCCGTACGGAAGCCGAGATCGAGGCCTTCGAGGCCTATTTCAGGGCCCAGGGGCTGTTTGGTGTGCCACTGGCCGGGCAGATCGACTATTCGCAAGTGGTGCAGCTGAACCTGGGCGATGTGACGCCCAGCCTGGCAGGCCCCAAGCGCCCGCAGGACCGGATCGAGCTGGGCCAGGTCAGCCGCCAGTTTGCCGACTTGTTCAGCAAGCCCAATGCGCAAAACGGATTCAACCGCCCCGCCGAGCTGCTGCATACGCGCCACCAGGTGCGCGGAGGCGGGGGCAATACCCCGCCCGACGTGGCCGGCAAGCCGGCCGGTTCGGGCAAGGGCGACATTTCCTTGGGCAACGGCGACGTGCTGATCGCGGCCATCACCAGCTGCACCAATACGTCGAACCCCAGCGTGCTGCTGTCCGCCGGCCTGCTGGCCAAGAAGGCGGTGGAGGCGGGCCTCAAGGTGCAGCCGCACATCAAGACATCGCTGGCGCCGGGCTCGCGCATCGTTACCGAATACCTCACTCAGACCGGGCTGTTGCCGTATCTGGAAAAGCTGGGCTTTGCCGTGGCGGGCTACGGCTGCACCACCTGTATCGGCAACGCAGGCGACCTCACGGCCGAGCTGAACGACGCCATCACCAGCAACGACCTGGTGTGTGCGGCCGTGCTGTCGGGCAACCGCAATTTCGAGGCACGCATCCACCCCAACCTCAAGGCCAACTTTCTGGCCAGCCCGCCGCTGGTGGTGGCTTACGCGATTGCCGGCACGGTGCTCAAGGACCTGATGACTGAACCCGTGGGCAAGGGCCGGGGCGGGCGCGACATCTACCTGGGCGACATCTGGCCCAGCAGCGATGAGGTGCACGCGTTGATGCGGTTTGCGATGAACGGCGCCGCCTACCGCGACAACTACGCCCGCGTGGGCACCGAGCCCGGCAAGCTCTGGGGCGCCATCCGTGGCGTGAGCGGCACCACCTACACCTGGCCCGCCAGCACCTACATTGCAGAGCCGCCGTTCTTTGCAGACTTTGCGCTGAACCCGACGGCACACGATGGGGCTTCGACCGCCGTGCGCGGCGCGCGCATCATGGCGCTGTTTGGCGACTCGATCACCACCGACCACATCTCGCCAGCCGGCTCCATCAAGGAGAGCTCTCCGGCGGGCCAGTGGCTGCGCGCCAACGGTGTGATGAAACAGGATTTCAACAGCTACGGCGCGCGCCGTGGCAACCACGATGTGATGGTGCGCGGCACGTTCGCCAACGTGCGCATCAAGAACCTGATGCTGCCGCCCACGGCCGATGGCTCGCGCGAAGAAGGCGGCCTGACCATCTTCCAGGGCCAGGGCGCGCAACACGGCAGGACGATTCCGATCTTCGACGCCGCCATGGACTACATGGCGCAGGGCACCCCGACGGTAATCCTGGCGGGCGACGAATACGGCACCGGCTCCAGCCGTGACTGGGCGGCCAAGGGTACGCAACTGCTGGGCATCAAGGCCGTGGTGGCACGCAGCTTTGAGCGCATCCACCGTTCCAATCTGGTCGGCATGGGCGTGCTGCCGCTGCAGTTCAGGGACGACGATTCGTGGCAGTCGCTGGGGCTTACGGGTGCCGAGTCGCTGGATGTCATCCCCGACCCGGCCCTCACCCCGCAAAGCGAGGCCTTGCTGGTCATCCACCGGGCCGACGGTACCCGCCGGGAAGTGCCGGTGACCTTGCGCATCGACACCCCCATCGAAGCCGACTACTACCGTGCTGGCGGCATCCTGCCGTACGTGCTCAGGCAATTGCTGGGGGGCTGACCCTCTCCATCTCTCGGCGTGGCTCCGCTGCGCGGGTTACGCGGCCGATGGGCGGTCGCAGCCCAGGCTGTGCAGGGTCGTGGGAGCAAGCCCGGCCGATGCCCCGTATTGACGGGATATGCGTGCGTCGGAGGGCGCTGCTCGATACACTTGTTACGCATTCCAGCCACCCTGCTGGCTACCGCATCCCCCATGCCCATTTCACTGCACCCGCCACGTACCCAGCCTGCCATGCCAAGGACGGGAGAGGGCCGCCCGCGCCTGACCGGGCAGCAGGTGGAGGGCCCGAGGTGCCGCGTCGTCCCCGCGCGCAAACGCCGCAGGCCCTCAGGCGCGACGGACGGATTCTTTGTCACGTCGTGCATCTCCGGTGAGGGCAGCGCAGGCCGTGCGCGGGAGGCGCGGCGCCCATGAGTGCGGCGGCCGTTCTCTGGGTCGATGGTGACACGGCGCACGCGGCAAACGCACGGCAGTTCCTGGCCCAGCGGCATCCGCAGTGGCGTGTGGTGCATTCGACGACGCCGGAAGCCAGTGCGGCCGCGTTTGCCTCCCACACCTGGGATGCCGTGGTGCTGTGTCTCGACCCCGCGACGCTGAGCCTGCCCGTGCTGCTTGAGTTATTCGCGGGTTCGGCAGTGCTGATGTGCGCCGGGGTATCGCAAGAGGCGCTGGCGGCCCGCGCCTTCCGCATTGGTCTCGGTGACTACGTGCTGCGGGGACAGGGCGGAGAGCACGCGCACTTGCCCGAACTGGCATGGCGTCTGGAGGAACTGGTGCAGGGCCGCCGGGCAGGCCGCAAGCAGGTTGCGGGGGCAGACACGGTCATTTCCAGCCAGGCCCTGGCGTTGTTGCAAGAGCAGCGTGCGGCGCTGCAGGGCACGCTGGCGAGCATGACGCAGGGCATCTTCAAGACAGCGCCTGACGGGCACATCACCATTTACAACCAGCGTGTGCTGGAGCTGCTGGACCTGCCCGAATCCGTGATGGCCCGTCGGCCCTCGCTGGCCGACCTCACCCGCATCCAGAAAGAGCGGGGAGACTTTGGCCCGGGTTATTCGCTGGTAGATCCGCGAGGCCATGACTACATCGCCCAGGGGGCGGAAGGCGCCTCGCCCGAGGTCTACTGGCGCACCACCCGCGACGGCCGCACGCTGGAAATACGCACCTGCCTGCTGCCCGATGGCGGGCTGGTGCGCACGTTCGCCGACGTGAGCAACTATGTGCGGGTCGAGAATGAACTGCGCGAGAGCGAGTCACGCTTTCGCTCACTGAGCGACCTGTCGTCCGACTGGTACTGGGAGCACGACGCCGACGGACGGTTTGTGCAGCTGGCGGGCGACCTCAGCACCAATGGAATCCCGATATCGAGCGTGATCGGCCGCACGCGCTGGGAGATCGGCGCGCTGAACATGACCGAGGCCGACTGGGCTGCGCACCGGACCGTGCTGCAGTCGTGCCAGCCCTTTCGCGACCTGGAGCTGCAGCGCCAGCGCCCCGACGGCACCATGCACTGGATCTCGGTCAGCGGCGTGCCCGTGCTGGATGCCCAGGGCGCCCTGCGCGGCTACCGCGGCGTGGGGCGCGACATCACCGGGCGCAAGCAGGCCGAGCTGCAGATCGAGCACCTGGCGTTCTACGACCCGCTCACAGGACTGCCCAACCGGCGCCTGCTGGTGGACCGCCTGCAACGTGCCACGGTGGTCGCGCAGCGCGCCCGCACCCAGGGCGCGCTGCTGTTCATCGACCTCGACAATTTCAAGGACCTCAACGACACCCTCGGTCACGACGTAGGCGACCAGCTGCTGCTGCAGGTGGCCAAAAGACTCAAGGGTTGCGTGCGCGAGGCAGATACCGTGGCCCGCTTTGGCGGGGACGAATTCGTGGTGCTGGTGGAGGGACTGAGTGCCGAGCCCGCCCACGCCAGCGCCGAGGCCGCCCTGGTGGCCAGCCACATCATCACCACGCTGTGCAAGGCGTACGAGCTGGGCGGCGCCAGCCACCACAGCACGCCCAGCATCGGCATTGCGCTGTTCGGGCTTGAGCCCTGCAGCGTGGACGAACTCCTCAAGCAGGCCGACCTGGCCATGTACCAGGCCAAGGCCGCGGGGCGCAACACGCAGCGGTTTTTCGACCCCGACATGCAGGCGGCAGTGAGCGCGCGCTCTGCGATGGAGACAGACTTGCGCCGCGGCCTGCAGGAGCAAGAGATGGTCCTGTACTACCAGCCTGTGGTGGATGCCAAGGGGCGCCTGCAGGGCGCAGAGGCCCTGGTGCGCTGGAAGCACCCGCGGCGCGGCCTGGTGTCGCCCGGCGAGTTCATCCCCCTGGCCGAGCAGACGGGCCTGATCCTGCCTTTGGGCCAGTGGGTGCTGGAGGCAGCCTGCGCGCAGCTGGTGGCCTGGTCGCGCAGCTCGCTCACGCGGCAGTTCGTGCTGTCGGTCAACGTGAGCGTGCGGCAGTTCCGCCAGCCTAACTTTGTCGAGCAGGTGCTTGGTGCACTGAACGCCACCGGCGCCAACCCCGAACGGCTCAAATTGGAGCTGACCGAGAGCCTGCTGCTGGCCGATGTGGAGGACATCATTGCGCGCATGGAGCGCCTGCGCGGTTTCGGCGTGACCTTTTCGCTCGACGACTTTGGCACCGGATATTCATCGCTGAGCTACCTCAAGCGCCTGCCGCTCGACCAGCTCAAGATCGACCAGGGCTTTGTGCGCGACCTGCAGACCGACCCCAACGACGCGGCCATCGTGCGCACCATCCTTGCCCTGGCTGCCAGCCTCGATCTGGCCGTGGTGGCTGAAGGGGTGGAGACCACGGGCCAGCTCGAATTTCTGCAGCGCCATGGCTGCACGGGCTTTCAGGGTTATCTGTTCGGGCGGCCGATGCCCGCCGAGGTGCTGGAGCGCGCGCTGCGGCCAGCGCTTCCTTGATCGCGCCCAAGTCACAATCACGCGCATGAAAAAACAGGTGGTGGTGGCAGGTGGCGGCATCGGGGGTCTGGCGGCAGCGCTGGGCGCGTCGCGCGCGGGGTGGGACGTGCGGCTCTTCGAGCGCGCCGCAGCCTTCAGCGAAGTGGGCGCGGGCGTGCAGCTGGGGCCCAACGTGGTGCGCCGCCTGCAGGCCTGGGGCCTGCAGCGCCCGCTGCAGGATGTGGCGGCCTTTCCCACACGCCTACAGGTGCGCAGTGCCGTCAGCGGCGACGAGCTGGCCGCGCTGCCACTGGGCGCCACCGCCGTGCAGCGCTACGGCGCAGCCTATGCCTCCATCCACCGGGCCGACCTGCACGGCCTGCTGCTGGCAGCGGTGGGCAAATACACCGACACACAATGCCACCTGGACCATGCCATCGACAGCTTTGCCGATGCCGATGGCGTCGTCACGCTGCGCACCAGCCGCGGCAAGCAGATAGAAGCCGACGCGCTGGTGGGTGCGGACGGGCTGTGGAGCCGCACGCGCACGCAGCTGCTGGGCGCCGTGCCCCCGCGCGTGACCGGGCACCTGGCCTACCGCGCTCTGATACGGCAGGATGCCTTGCCTGATGCCCTGCGCACCAGCCAGGTTACCGCCTGGCTGGGCCCGCGCCTCCATGCCGTGCAGTACCCCGTGCGCCGCGGCGAGCTGATGAACCTGGTGGTCATCGTGCAGGGGCCCGCCCCGGCCGATCTGGAAAACTGGGACCACGCCGCCAATGCCGCCGGGCTGGAGCAGGCCCTGCGCGGCACTTGCACCGCGCTGCAGGACCTGGTGCGCAGCGTGGGCAGCCAGCAGGGGCCGACGCGGGTGGGCGATCACCCGGCCAGCTCGGCCCGTGTTTCCAGCGCACCAGCCGCCTGGGGCGCAGGCTGGCGCCTGTGGCCGCTGTGCGACCGACCGCCCGTTCAGAGCGCAGACGACATGGCGCAGGGCCTGGTGGCCTTGCTGGGCGACGCCGCCCACCCGATGCGGCCTTACCTCGCGCAGGGTGCGGGCATGGCCATTGAAGATGCGGCCGAACTGCAGCGCGCGCTGTCGATGCACGACCTGGACGTGCCCCTGCGCCTGCGCCGCTACGCGCTCAACCGGTGGGAACGCAACGCCCGCGTGCAGGCCCGCTCCATCCGCAACGGACGCATCTTCCACGCCACAGGGCCCGTGCGCTGGGGGCGCGATCTATCGCTGCGCCTGTTGGGCGAAAGACTGCTGGACGTGCCCTGGCTGTACCGGGGCGACGGCGCAGGCGCCACGTCGCTCTGACGCCCTCACGCTGCGCCAGTGCAGGTGCAGGTGAGCTTGAAGGGCGTTGCCTTCCGGCCAGCATGCACCAGGCCCATCGAGTTGCATGAGCCGCCCTCAGCAGCACGGAACATCCCCTGATTCAGACCGGCGGCAGGCCGGGCGGAGAGGGCCGGAAGGCACCAAGGGGGGACCCGCGCCACGCTGCAATGGCACCCCGGGTGTTTGCTAATGCGGTCATACCCACGGCGCGGCCGACATCGGCAGCGCTTTCAGCCTGCCGAAGCCTCCCAACGGCCAGCATGCGCGCGGCACGCAAAGTGCGCGGGTTGCGCCATGCAGGTCTGTGCCCCATGCCGGGGCCAGCTACCCGGCGGCCAACGCAAAGGCAAGGGCAACGCCGAATCCAGAGCCGGCTTGCCAAGGCTCCGGCGCGGGTGCGCGCGGCTTGCTGTGGCTGCTTCGTTGCAGTGAAACGGCGTGCATACGGGTATGTACCAGGGGCTCAGGCGCTGGCGGACTCTGGCCCTCGGTGCGGCGGCATTGGACTCTCTTAACGCCCCTTCCGCAGCCCAATCGGCCTTACGCATGCGCGATTGCATTGACCTGGGAGGTCAATCCGGCCGCCGCCAGCCCCACATCTCACAGTCACCGCCATGCCATCCGCCCTCTGCAGACTTTAGAGGGGTCTCCCGATCTGGGGGATCACCCCAATGACGCGACCGGAGCGGTCAGGCAATCTGAAGGCCACAAACCAAAGCGCGAAAGACGTTGACCAGCGAGTCGATCAGGTGCACAGGGCCTGAGCGCGCAAGTGGCAAGGAATGTGCTTGGAAGAGCAGTAGCCCTCGGCATCCCGGGCGGCAGCAGCGACCAGGCAGGCGTTGTGCACCAGTGCATGGCGCAACTCAGGAGTAAGCGATGAAGAAGATGTTTTCGCTGTGCGGCGCAGTGGCCGCGGTAGTGCTCACAGGCTGCGCCAGCCAGCCCACACTGCAGCAGGCGTTTGCCGACCCGGCCGATGGCAGCAGCATGCGTTTTGCCTGCGGCAACGGTGAAAAGGTCGAGATGCAGTTCTACCCCGAGCAGGGCCGCGGCGTGCTGCTGCGCAGCGGCTGGACGGTGGACCTGCCCCGCCAGACTGCCGACACCGGCTATGCCTTCAGCAACGGCCCGACCACCGTGATGGGCAAGGGCAATGAACTCACCATCCAGATCGGGCATCTGGCACCCATCTGGTGCCGCGGCAATGGCGTGATGATGGTGGCCGGCGGGCGCTGAGCACCGCTTTGCGGCGGCGCCGCACCGCGGGTTGTAATTGCTGCACTGCCCGGTGGCGGCCGCAGCTTACGGCCGTCAGTTGCTCATATATTGATAGCTGCAAGGCATTTATTCGCCTGGGCTGGCAGCCAGTTTGGCCTGAAAACGCCCTCGCAGGCCCTGCCAGCCGGCCTTACAGGTCGGTGCGCAGCTTCCAGATCTCCGGGAACAGCACCACGTCGAGCATCTTGCGCAGATAGCTCACGCCTCCCGTGCCCCCCGTGCCGCGCTTGAAGCCAATGACCCGCTCCACGGTGGTCACGTGCCGAAAGCGCCACAGCCGGAACGCGTCCTCCAGGTCGGTCAGTTCTTCGCCCAGCTGGTACAGGTCCCAGTGTTCCTTGGGGTTGCGGTACACCACCAGCCAAGCCTGTTCCACGCCTGCGTCTTCCGCGTAGGGTTGTGTCCAGTCGCGCTCGAGGTGGCTGGCGGGCACGGGGATACCGCGCCGGGCCAGCAGGCGCAGGGCCTCGTCATACAGCGAGGGCGCCTCGTACGCGGCCTGCACCTGGGCCAGCAGATCGGCGCGGTGCTCGTGGGGCTTGAGCATGGCGCGGTTCTTGTTGCCCAGGGCAAATTCAATGCTGCGGTACTGGTAGCTCTGGAACCCGCTGGACTGCCCCAAGTACGGGCGCATGGCGGTGTATTCGGGCGGCGTCATGGTGGCGAGCACGTCCCAGGCGTGCACCAGCTGCTCC
Source organism: Acidovorax sp. BL-A-41-H1 (assembly GCF_051942715.1). NCBI lineage: Bacteria > Pseudomonadati > Pseudomonadota > Betaproteobacteria > Burkholderiales > Comamonadaceae > Acidovorax > Acidovorax sp. BL-A-41-H1. Next base: position 566,511 of record NZ_JBPVJQ010000006.1, read on the forward strand.
ATGATCTTGCTCACGCGCGCCAGCATCTTGAAAGCCATCTGCAGCTCGTCGTTGGCAATGTGGGCGATGGCCGCGCGCAGCTCGTGCAGCATGAGCTTCATCCACAGCTCGCTGGTCTGGTGCTGCACGATGAACAGCATCTCGTCATGCGCAGGCGACAGCGGCTTTTGCGCCGTGAGGATGGCGTCCAGCTGCAGGTAGTCGCCGTAGCTCATCGATTGGCTGAAGTCGAGCTGGGCGCGCTCTGCGTGCACGATGGATTCGGGCAGGGCGGCAGATGCCGCGTTGTTGTTGTCACCCACAGGGGTTTGCGAGAAAGGGCACATGGCGGTTTGCCTTTCCGATCAGGTGACGGCGTGCGTCTGGTTGAACTCGGCCTTCTGCCACTCGCCGCTCTCCAGCACCTGGCGCAGGTGCTCCGCCGCGTTCCACACGTCTTCAAAGCCGATATACAGGGGCGTGAAGCCAAAGCGCAGGATGTCCTTGTGCGGGCCCTTGCCGCCATCGCCTTTTCGGAAATCACCGATGACGCCGCGCGCAATCAATGCCTGCACGATGGCATAGGCACCGCTGCCCTGGCCGTTGACGCCCGCACCTTCGTCGCGCGTCAGGCAGACCTGCGAGCCCCGCTGGGTATGGCTGCGTGGTGTAGCCAGGCCGAGGCCATGGCCTGCGCAGCGCTCTTCCACCAGCTTTATGAACAGGTCCGTCAGCGCCAGCGACTTGGCGCGCAGCGCGGCCATGCCGCCCAGGCTTTCGGCCGCGGTGAACACATCCAGCCCGCACTGCAGGGCCGACAGGCTGATGATGGGCTGCGTGCCGCACAGGTAGCGTGTGATGCCGGGTGCAGGCTGGTAGTCGGGAGTGAAGGCAAACGGCGCTGCGTGGCCCCACCAGCCCGACAGCGGTTGCCAGAAACGGCTGGCGTGGCGCGGATGCACCCACACAAAGGCCGGGGCACCGGGGCCGCCGTTGAGGTACTTGTAGCCGCAGCCCACCGAAAAATCAGCGCCTGCGCCGTTCAGCTCGACCGGCACGGCCCCTGCACTGTGCGCCAGGTCCCACACGCACAAGATCCCTTGCGCGTGCGCCGCGGCGGTGATGGCCGCCATGTCGTGCATGGCCCCAGTGCGGTAGTTCACGTGCGTGAGCATCAGCACGGCCACGTCGGTGGTCAGCGCGGCGGCGATCTCTTCGGGCTCCACCAGCACCAGCTCCAGGCCGCGCTCCTTGCACAGCGCCTCGGCAATGTAGAGGTCGGTGGGGAAGTTGCTGCGCTCGCTCACGATACGTTGGCGGGCGGGGCTGTCTTCGCGCGCAATGTTCAGCGCGGCGCTCAGCACCTTGTAGAGGTTGATGGAGGTGCTGTCGGTGCACACCACCTCGTCCTTGCCTGCACCGATCAACGGTGCCAGCTGGTTGCCCAGGCGCTGGGGCAGGTCGAACCAGCTCGCGGTGTTCCACGATTGGATGAGGTCGGTGCCCCATTCGCGGGTCACCACATCGGCCACGCGCGCGGCGGCGGCCTTGGGCAGCACGCCCAGCGAATTGCCGTCGAGGTAGATCACGCCCGGGGGCAGGCTGAAGTGTTCGCGCAGGGCGCGCAGCGGGTCTTGCGCGTCGAGCGCGCGGCAGTCTTCAAGAGTGGTCGTCATGGCGGTCAAAGGTTGGTCTGCTTCTGTTTTGATAGCGGCAGGTGCATATGAATCAAGCGCTACAGGCCAAAAAGGCTTGAAAAGGGCGCGCTACAGCGCTCTGAGCACCGCGCGCACGGGCGAGGCGTCGGCCGTGGTCAGTTTGAGCGGCAGGGCGATCAGCTCGTAGTCGCCCTCGGGCACGTCGTCGAGCACCAGGTTTTCCAGCACGCGCAAGCCGCGGCTGCGAATGACCTGGTGGCTGTCCAGCGTCTTGCTGTCGGCCGGGTCGATGCTGGCGGTGTCGATGCCCACCAGCAGCACGCCGCGGTCGGCCAGGCGCTCGATGGTGTCGGGCGCGTAGCCGGTGAGCTGGCCGTCCCAATCCGCCGGTGCCTGGGCATAGGTGCGCACCAGCACACGGGGGGGCAGGGCGTCGTCCACGGCGTGGGCAATGTGCTCCCACCTGATGAGCGGTCCGCAGCCGATGGCGTGGATCACGCGGCAGGGGCCCAGAAAGGCATCCAGCGATACATCACCAATGCTGGCGCCCTGAGCGTCGTAGTGCAGGGGCGCATCGGCATGGGCACCCACATGGGGGGATAGCGTGATGGCGCTCACGTTGACCGGGCAGCCGGGGCCGATGGTGGCGCACCACTGCTGGCTGTAGGCCGTGTCGCCGGGGAACACGGGGCTGCCTGCGTGCACGGGGGGCGAGATGTCCCAGAGCTGGCGGGCGTGAAAGGGTGGGCTGGCTGGCATGGGGCAAAGTTTGCATGTCCCCTAAAAACCGTGGTGTCGGTTATTTCCAACAGCCTCTGAAAAATTGTTGAGGCTTAAACGATCTGGCTGCTTGCGCGGTGCCGGGTCAGAAAAGCCCCCCCTCTTCCAGCGGTGGCAGGCCGTGGCGCATGCGGGCCTTGTTGCACGCATAGTCACCCGCCTCAAACTCGCGGCAGGGCGACGGGCGTCGCTCGTAGATGCTGCACGCCACCTGCTCGCCCACCTTGCCGGTCAGTGCCACGCAGCGGATGGGCACGTGCTCTGTGCCGCGCATGCGGCAGGTGCTGCCATTGACCTCGACCGCCAGGTCGTCTGGCACCATGCCGCCCATGGCTTGCATCTCGTACACGGCAAAGTCCACGCGAAAGCTGGCGCAGCAGGCGCCGCAGGTAAGGCAGGGGTGGGTGGAGTCCGACATGGGAGAACGGCGATGGAAATGGAGCGAGGCCGCCACAGCGGCAGGTGCTGCAGGGCAGGCGAATGCTAACGAAAACACCGTGCACCACGCTCGCCATGGCGGACGCCCGTCTGCACAATGGCCTTCTTCAACGGGACGGAGCAAAAAACATGGCACAACCCAACGCAACGGCGTGGCAATGGAGGTGGCGCGCCGCAGCGGCTTTGGCGGTAGCGCTGGCCCTGTCGGGCTGCGCCACCGGGCCCACGCACCCGGCGCTGGCAGGCGCCCAGCTGCCGGAGCTGGTGCCCGTGCGCGACTTCGTCGCCAGCCGGCAGTCCACGGGCGGCTATCGCGTGTCGCCGGACGGCCAGCGCATTGCCTGGTTTGGCACCGATGGCGTGGTGCCCGCGGTGTGGGTGCAGTCCATCGATGGGGGTGACGCCAAGGCGTTTCGCATCCGTGCACGCTCCATCCGCTTCAGTGCAGACAGCCGCTGGCTTGGCGTCACAGCCGACCCTACGGGCGATGAAAACACCCGCATCTATGCCGGGCCGGTGGATGGCCCGGGCACCGAGCTGCGCGAGCTGATGCCTGCGCCGCGGTCGGTGGCGCATTTTGCGGAGGCGGTGGATGCGTCGCCGGACTTCATCGTCACCTCCAACCAGCGCGACAAGAAAGTGTTTGACCTGTACCGCGTGAACCCGGCGGGCGGTGCGCCGGTGCTCATGGCCACCAACCCTGGCAACGTGAGCTGGTGGGGCGTAGACACCACCGGCCAGCTGCGTGCCCGTGCGCAGATCAAGGGCGAGCAGGTGCTGCTGGAGCGGCCGGGCAAAGACCCCGGCACGTGGGTGCCCGTGGCAGAACGCAGCCGCTGGGACACCCTGAACGTCTTTGGCCTGCATGACGAGGGGCGCAAGGCCTGGGCGCTGTCGAACCGGGGGCGCGACAAGCTGGCGCTGGTGCGGCTGGACCTGACCACCGGGGTCGAGGAGGAGTGGTTTGCCTCGCCCGATGTGGACCTGGACAACGTGACCCTGAGCCGCCGCACCCGCGAGCCCCTGCTCGCGTACTTCATGCCGGGCTACCCCGCGCGCAAGGTGTTCGACCCGGGCCTCAATGCCCAGCTGACCGCGCTGGTGGGCGACAGCCCCGCAGAAGTGCTGGTGACGAGCGCGGACCAGACCGACAAGGTGCTCACGGTGGCGGTCGCCACCGACCGGGGCACGCGCTCCTACCTGCTGCGCGAGGGGCAAGCGCCCCGATTTCTGGGCGAGAACCGGCTCAGCCTGATTGCCAAGGACCTGGCGCCCACCGAGCCCATCACGTATGCGGCCCGTGACGGGCTCACCATCCATGGCTACCTCACACGGCCTGTGGGCGCGGCATCGCAGCGGCTGCCCATGGTGCTGCTGGTGCATGGCGGCCCCTGGGCGCGGGATCGCTGGGGCGACGGCGCCACCAGCCGTGCCATGCAGCAGTTCCTGGCCAATCGCGGCTACGCCGTGCTGCAGGTCAATTACCGCGGCTCCAGCGGCTATGGCCGCGCGCACATGGAAAAAGCCATGGGCGAGTTTGCCGGCCGCATGCATGACGACCTGATCGACGGCGTGCGCTGGGCGGTAGAGCGCGGCGTGGCCGACCCTGAGCGCGTGGCGATCTACGGGGCCAGCTACGGCGGGTATTCGGCCCTGGTGGGCGCCACCTTCACGCCCGAGGTGTTTGCCTGTGCAGTGGACGTGGTGGGCGTGACCGACATCGCCCGCCTGCTGGAGGCCGCGCCGCCGTACTGGGAACTGGGCCTGCCCTGGTGGCATCGCTACGTGGGCAATCCGGCCGTGCCCGAAGACCGCGCCCGCATGGACGCCAAATCGCCCCTGAATCGCGCCCACCATGCACAAAAGCCCATCCTCATCATGCACGGCGTGAACGACCCGCGCGTGAAGCTGGAGCAGTCTGAGTGGATGGTGGCTGCGCTGCGCAAGGCGGGCAAGGACGTGGATTACGTCACGTTTGTAGGCGACGGCCACGGCAACCAGCGCTGGCCCAACAACCTCACGATGTACCGCAAGACCGAAGACTTTCTGGCGAAATGCCTGGGCGGGCGCACCAGCGGGTTTGACTACTACCAGCTGGGGGCGTGGGCGTTTTGACGGGGCGCCGCATGGCAGGGTGCTCTGCGGCCGGCAAGTGCAGGCGACGCATCCAAACCACCGCTGCATGCGTTCAAGCGGCCTGGCTCACTGATGGAGCCTGCCTTCGGCCAGCGCTGCAAGTGCGCTGCCCAGATTGATGCGCGCCTGCGCCTCGCAGCGGTCGAAAAACCAGTCGCTGCCATAGATGCGCGGCTGGTCCAGAAACCCCCGCAGCACGGCGCTGCGCCCGGCCACGTAGCGCGGCCAGCGCACAAAGAAGTATTCGCGCCGCACATTGCGCTCGAACTGGCGATACACCGCGTCGGTCTGGCCGAGGATGGCCAGGTCGATATCCACCACCCATCGGGCATCACCGATGAGTGGGCCGGGGGTGTGGCGGGTGTCCAGGATGTGCTGGTGCACTGTCTGGGCCAGCGTATGGGGCAGATCCTGGCTCAGCATGAAGCGGCTGGCCCAATCGGCACTGCGCTCTTCGTTGTGCCGGCTCCACGGCCAGTAGATGGCGTCGTGGTACCACAGGGCTAGCGCCACCGCGTGCGGGTTGTCGAGCGCGCTGGGTTCCTGGTCCTGCACCGTTTGCCAATGCCGCAGGCAGGCCCAGAGGTGGCTGGTGTCGTGGTACGCGCGGGGCCAGCGCGCCCAGGCCAGGATCAGGCGGCGGCCTTCGGCGCGCCACGCAGGGTTGTCGCGGTGGAGAGCCTGCCCGAGGGACTGCCAGTGCGCCAGCAGTTCAGCGCAGTGAGCGGGCTGACGGCGCCAGGGCATGGGCGTGGCCCCGGAGGTTCAGGCAACCTTGCCCAGCAGCAGATACTCCATCAGCGCCTTTTGCACGTGCATCCTGTTCTCCGCCTCGTCCCACACTACCGACTGCGGTCCGTCGATCACGTCGGCCTCGACCTCTTCGCCGCGGTGCGCGGGCAGGCAGTGCATGAAGAGGGCGTCCGGCCTGGCGGCGGCCATCATCTCGGCGTCCACGCACCAGTCGGCAAAGGCCACGCGGCGGGCTTCGTTTTCGGCCTCGTAGCCCATGCTGGTCCACACGTCGGTGGTGACCAGGTCGGCGCCCTTGCAAGCCTCCAGCGGGTCGCTGAAAAATTGATAGCAGTCAGCGCTGATTCCACCTGCGCCAGCGGCCAGTTTCTCGTCAATTTCATAGCCGCGGGGGGTACTGACGTGTACTTTGAAGCCCAGCAGCGCCGCGGCCTGCAGCCAGGTGTTGGCCATGTTGTTGCCGTCGCCCACCCAGGCCACCACCTTGCCGCGGATGGAACCGCGGTGTTCGATGAAGGTGAAGATGTCCGCCAGGATCTGGCAGGGGTGGTATTCGTTGGTCAGGCCGTTGATGACGGGCACGCGCGAGTTGGCGGCGAAGCGCTCGATCTTGCTTTGCTCGAACGTGCGGATCATCACCAGGTCCACCATGCGGCTGATGACCTTGGCGCTGTCCTCGATGGGCTCTGCGCGGCCTAGCTGGCTGTCGCCGGTGGTCAGGTGCACCACGCTGCCGCCCAGCTGGTACATGCCGGCCTCAAAGCTCACGCGCGTGCGGGTGCTGGCCTTCTCGAAGATCATGGCCAGCGTGCGGTCCACCAGCGGGTGGTGCTTTTCGTAGGCCTTGAACTTCTTCTTGATGAGGGCCGCGCGATCGAACAGGTAGGCGTATTCGTCGGCGTTGAGGTCGGTGAACTGCAGGTAATGTTTCATGGCAATGTCTCGCGGCCCGGCGCTTACTCGGCCAGGATGGCTTGAACCAGGGGCACCAGCTTGGCGACGATTTCGTCGGCCTCGGCGGGGGTCAGGATCAGCGGGGGCACGAGGCGGATCACGGTGTCTGCCGTGACCGACAGCAGCAGCCCGGCTTCGGCCGCGCGGCCGATCAGTGCGCCGCAGGGTTTGGTGAGCTCGATGCCCAGCATCAGGCCCTGGCCGCGGATTTCCTTCACGCCGGGCAGGCTGCCCAGTTCGCGCTGCAGCGCGGCCTTGAGATGGTCACCCACCATGGCGGCATGGGCCAGCAGGCCGTCTTCTTCCATGATGCGGATGGTCTCGACCCCGGCGCGCATGGCCAGCGGGTTGCCGCCAAAGGTGGTGCCGTGGTTGCCGGGCTGAAGCACGTTGGCGGCCTTGGGGCCCGCCACCACGGCGCCAATCGGCACGCCCGAGCCCAGGCCCTTGGCCAGGGGCATCACGTCGGGCACGATGCCCGCCCACTGGTGGGCAAACCACTTGCCGGTACGGCCCATGCCGCACTGCACTTCGTCGATCATCATCAGCCAGTCGCGCTCGTCACACAGCTTGCGCAGCTGCTGCAGGTACTCGGCCCGCATGGGGTTGATGCCGCCTTCGCCCTGGATGGTCTCGAAGAACACGGCCACCACGTTGGGGTTGCCTTCGGTGGCCTTCCTGATGCCTTCGATATCGTTCACGGGCACGCGCACAAAGCCCTCTACCAGCGGGCCGAAGCCGCTGTGGATCTTGGGGTTGCCGGTGGCCGACATCGTGGCAATCGAGCGGCCGTGGAAGGCCTTTTCGTACACCACGATCTCGGGCCTGGCGATGCCCTTGTCCACGCCGTACTTGCGTGCGATCTTGAGAGCCGCCTCGTTGGCCTCCAGGCCCGAGTTGCAGAAGAACGCGTTGGTCATGCCCGACAGCTCCACCAGCTTGGCTGCCAGCTGCTCTTGCAGGGGCACGTGGTAGTAGTTGGAGGTGTGGATGAGCTTGGTCAGCTGGTCCTGCAACGCGGGCACCAGCTTGGCGTGGTTGTGGCCCAGCGTGTTCACGGCAATGCCGCCCAGGCCGTCCAGGTATTCCTTGCCGTTCACATCCCAGACTCGGCTGCCCTGCCCGCGGGCCAGCGCAATCGGTACGCGGCCATAGGTGTTCATCACGTGGGGCGAAGCTGCCGGTGTGGAAGCGGTCATTGCACAAATCTCCAGACGGTACGGTGGTGGGGCGGCTTGTGGCCATGTGCCCCTGAAATCGAAGCACGATTCTAGGGGGAGCGTGCAGCCCATCTGTTGACGAATACGCATTACTGCAATGCTGGCCATCCCTTTGCGGCGGTAGCGCCGGAGCGCGTTGGCGGGGAATTAGAGAGCCAGCTCTTATATAAGAGTTAGAATCTCGCGTTGCGGTGCAGCATGCAGTGATCCTGTGCCTCCGCCACCCCCACCAACCCAATCCGATGGTTTCTCCCTCCGCCAAAGAAGTCTTCATCCAGGGCATCACCCACGATGGGAAAACCTTTCGACCCAGCGACTGGGCCGAACGGCTGGCCGGGGTGATGAGCAGCTTCCGCCCGGGCGGGGCCCGCCCCGGGAGCCACCTGAGCTATTCGCCCTGGTGCATCCCGACCACGCTCAATGGCGTGAAGTGCGTGGTGGTGCACAGCGACCTGCGCGACCACGAGCCCATGGCCTGGGATTTCGTCATCAATTTCGCGCGCGACAACAACCTGCAGGTGGCCGAGGCCTGCCTGCTGCCCGACGCCCCCCCGCAGCCCAAGGCCTGAGCCTCTGGGTGCGTGTGCCCGGTGAGCGCACCGAGGCAACATAGTTTTCCGCATCATTGGCCTGTGGGCAGGCCCGCTTTGCTGGCTTGCACCGGTTGTCACACCGTAGCCTGCCCGACTTTGCCTGCGACCGCGCCCAAAAGGCATGGGCTGGCCGCACGCTGGACCCCTTCGATCGGAATGGTTGCTCTGGAAACGAAAAAACCGCCCGAAGGCGGTTTGGTCGTTTTTCTTTGCTGGCAGCGCACCCGTTACAAACGGCGAACGGCACATGCCGTTCGGGCTGTTTGCCTGCCGGAGCAGGCGATGAAAATCAGGCTGCTGCCAGGGCCAGGGCTTTCACCTTGGCAGACAGACGGCTCTTGTCGCGAGCTGCCTTGTTCTTGTGGAAGATGCCCTTGTCGGCCACGGTGTCCACCACGGCTTGCATCTTGGCGAACAGTTCAGTCGCCTTGGTCTTGTCGCCAGCCAGAACAGCCTTTTCGACGTTCTTGACAGCGGTACGGTATTTGGAGCGCAGCGAGGTGTTCGCAGCGTTGAGCTTGACGTCCTGACGGACGCGCTTGCGGCCCGACGCCAGGCGCGGGTTCTTCTTCTTGGGTTTTGCGGATGCCATTGTTTATTCCTTAGAGTCTGTGGATGTTGCCAGCAAAGCCGACGATTATAGCCCAGCCGGCATTTCTGCAGCCTGTCGCACATTCGGCAGGCGGCAGCCCGCCGCATGGCTGTGCACTTCACGCCGGGCGCACAGACTTCATCCCTGGCTCACACAGCCATCGGAGACTGGTTCTTTTCCTTGCGGAGTGAACCTTGTCGCCACCCATGCCTGCAGGCCGCCCTGCCGCCACTGCCGTACCTGCCGCAGCACATACACTCCCACGGGTGTCCCTGCTCAAAGCTGCCTCTACCGTTTCCCTGCTGACCCTGGCCTCCCGCGTGACGGGCCTGGCGCGCGACCTGCTCATGGCGTCCGTCTTCGGGGCCAACGCCCTGACCGATGCATTCAACGTTGCCTTCCGCATCCCCAACCTGTTTCGCCGCCTGTTTGCCGAAGGCGCCTTCAGCCAGGCCTTTGTGCCGGTACTGGCCACCACGCGCACGCAGCAGGGCGACGACGCCACCCGCACGCTGATCGCGGCGGTGGCCACTGCCCTGGCCTGGGTGCTGCTTATCGTGTGCGTGGCGGGCGTTCTGGGTGCGCCCGCGCTGGTATGGGCACTGGCCAGCGGCCTGCGCCAGACCCCCGAGGCCTATGACGCCGCCGTGCTGATGACGCGCTGGATGTTCCCGTACATCGGCTTCATGTCGATGGTGGCGCTCTCCGCGGGCATCCTCAATACCTGGAAGCACTTTGCCGTGCCCGCCGCATCGCCGGTGCTGCTCAACCTGTGCATGATCGGCGCCGCCTGGCTGGGCGCGCCCCAGCTGGAGGCCCGGGGCATCCCGCCCATCTATGCCATGGCCGGCGGCGTGATGCTCGGGGGCGTGCTGCAGCTGGCGGTGCAGATTCCGGCACTGGCGCGGCTGGGTTTGCTGCCGCGCATTGGCGTCACCTGGGGCCGCGTGCGCAGCGCCTGGGCCGACCCCGGCGTGCGCCGCGTGCTCACCCTGATGGGGCCCATCCTGCTGGGTGTGGGCGTGGCGCAGATCTCGCTGATGATCAACACGCAGATTGCGTCGTACCTCACGCCGGGCAGCGTGACCTGGCTTTTTTATGCCGACCGCCTGATGGAATTCCCCACTGCACTGCTGGGCGTGGCGCTGGGCGTGGTGCTCACGCCGCAGCTCACGGCAGCCAAGGCGGCGGGCGATGCGCAGAAATATTCGGCCATGCTCGACTGGGGGCTGCGCATTGTGGTGCTGCTGGCCGTGCCCTGTGCGGTGGCGCTGCTCACGTTCTCGACACCGCTGGTCGCCACGCTGTTCCACCACGGCAAGTTGGCCGATTCGGATGTGGGGCAGATCGCGGTGGCCCTGTCGGGCTACGGCGCGGGGCTGATCGGCCTGGTGGCCATCAAGGTGCTGGCGCCCGGTTATTACGCCAGCCAGGATGTGCGCACGCCGGTCAAGATCGCCATTGCCGTGCTGGTCATCACCCAGCTGCTCAACATTGCCCTCGTGCCGTTCATCGCGCACGCGGGGCTGGCGCTGTCGATCGGGCTGGGGGCACTCATCAATGCCGTATGGCTGCTGGTGGGCCTGCTGCGCCGGGGCAGTTTCAAGCCCCAGCCGGGTTGGGGCAAGTTTGTGCTGCAGGTGGTAGCGGCCAGTGCCCTGCTGGCGGTGCTGCTGGTGTGGAGCTCGCAGCACTTCGACTGGATCGCCATGCGCGCCCAGAGCCTGCAGCGGGTGGGCCTGCTGGCCGCGCTGATGGCGGCCTCTGCCGTGCTCTATTTCGGTGCACTTTGGGCTGCGGGCCTCAAACTGCGGCAGATGCTGCGCCGCTGACCTGCATGCATGGGCCATGACGACCGGAATTGCCCCTTGAAACCGCGTGTTCTGCTGCTTGACGCCGCAGGGCCACCCCCTTAAAACTGTGCCATGACCCTGAGCTATTCCGTGCCCACCTCGCTGGAGTACTTTGCATCGCTGGTGCAAAGCGACGATCACTTCCCGCTGCTGGAGGCGGCCGCCAGCCTGGCGCAGGATGAATACCCCGAGCTGGACGTGCAACAGCTGCTGGGCGATGTCGACCAGATGCTGGCCCGACTCAAGCGCCGGCTCCCGGCCGATGCGCCTTCGCTGCAGCGGCTGCGCACGCTCAACCAGTTCTTCTTCGTGGACCTGGGTTTTGCCGGCAACGTCAACAACTACTACGACCCCGAGAACAGCTACCTCAACGCCGTGCTGCGCACGCGCCGCGGCATCCCGATATCGCTGGCGGTGGTATGGATGGAGCTTGCGCAGGGCCTGGGCCTGCACGCCCGGGGCATCGGGTTTCCGGGCCACTTCATGGTCAAGGTGCTGCTGCCCAAGGGGCAGGTGGTGCTCGATCCGATCACGGGCCAGTCGCTCAGCCGCGAAGAGCTGGCCGAGCGGCTGGAGCCCTACAAGCGCCAAAGCGGCCTGGTGGACGACTACGACGTGCCGCTGGGCCTGTACCTGCAGGCCGCCACGCCACGCGACATCATTGCGCGCATGCTGCGCAACCTCAAGGAAGTGCACCGCTCGCAACAGGACTGGCAGCGCCTGGTGGCCGTGCAGGACCGGCTGATCGTGCTGCTGCCCCAGGCCTGGGGCGAGCGCCGCGACCGCGGGCTGGCCCATGCCGAGCGCGGCGATGCCAGCCAGGCCGTGGCGGACCTGGAGGCCTATCTGGACAACGTGGAAGATGGTCTGGATGTGGACCTGATCGCCGACCGGCTGAGCGCCTTGCGCGGACCACACCACTGAACCCGCTGCGCTTTTCTCACCTGACTTTCCGCACCTGAGCTTTCCCGCTCAACCGGGCGCGCCACGGCCCCCGGTTAAAACGGCGGGCTGTCTGCCGGCTGTGCTGCCTGAGCCTGCGCCAGTAACCGGCGCAGTTCGGCGTTTTCGGCCGTGAGTTCGGCCACGCGCTGGCGCAGTGCGTGCACTTCTTCGTCGCCATGGGCTGCAACCGACGCAGATGCGCCTTCACCCTCATCCCTTGTCTCGCCCGTTTCGGCCTTGCCCTCGCGGGGCTTGCGGTTGCGTTTTTGTTCCTCGCGCACGCGCTTGGCCGCCTGGCGCAGCTCGTCCTTGCCCGCGGCCACGGCGGCCACCTGCTCCGTTGCGGGCAGAGTGGCCACTGCAGCGGCTGCGTTGATCGAGATGGCGCCGGCCTTGACGGCCTGCACCAGCTCGGGCGCGGCCTGCTTCTGGATCTTTTCGATCATCACCACCTGGCTGCTGCTTAGCCGGGCCGCCCTTGCAATGGATTCGCGGCTGGTCAATGCCTGGGCTTCGGGCAGGTCGGCCGGCTGGTCTGTGCCGCCCGTTGCCGGGGCCTCGCCAGGCTGCGAGCCCGCAGCGGGGGCGGCACCCTGCGCGCGCGCCCGGCGCCCGGCCACGATCTCGCGCTTGCGCAGCGCCAGCACGCCGCGCTGGAAGTCCGACACGCTGCGCCGGCCCAGGTGCTGGTCGATCATCCACAGATGCACGTCTTCCAGCGACTGAAAGCGCGGGTTCTGCACGGTCTGGAACGGGATGCCGTGCTTTTGGCAGATGCCGTAGCGGTTGTGGCCATCCACCAGCACATCGCCCCACAGCACCAGCGCGTCGCGGCAGCCCTCGGCCAGGAGGCTGCGCTCCAGCGCTTCGTGCTCATCGGGTGTGAGCGGCTCGATATAGGCTTTGAGTTCTTCGTTGACGACGATGTTCATGGATGGGATCAGGGAGTCAGGGCCGGCCAGTAGCCTGTGCGGAGAAAGGCGTCGACGCGAAGCCGGTGTGTCGCACTTTGCAGCCAATGATCTGCTACCGTGCGGGCGCGTGGGCACCGGCGGTGCGGGGGGCGCGATTGTAGGGTGCGCGATGCAGTGCCCTCGGGAATTCCGCTGGCCGATGCGGCCAGCTCATGGCGGACGGACCACGGGGGTTGCCCTGACGCTGGCAAAAGGACGTTGTCTCGGAGCATGCGCAGTCCCTTGAAGACCTGTGCCGGGCCGCACCGCTACGGATGCTCGTACCCCGATTTTTTTCTGGAGGCGGCTGCGCAGGCGCGCCATGCAACCGGCGCGGCGCCAGCTATGCACCGCTCCCCGGCAGCATGTGCCGGGCCCGCTGCTGCAGATGGTCGCAGGCCCACTGCGCCATGGGCGAGAGCGTGCGGCCACGCAGCACCACGATGCCGATCATGGCGTGCATGGGTGGCATGGCTGGCACCTGCAGCCGCACCAGCCGCCGGGTCGCTACCTCATCGTGCGTGGCCGCTACCGCGCAGCCAATCACGGTGTCCGTCTGCATGGCGATGTCCTTGAGCGCGCCCAGATCGTCCAGTTCAATCACCTGGGGCACGGGCGTATCGTTCTGCAGGCCCATGGCCTTGCCCAGGGCCACTTTGACGTCGTGCGGTGCGCGAACGCTGGCAATCCCGTGCGTGAGCAGCATGGCGGGGGTGATGACGGCCTCTGCCAACAGGGGGTGTCCAGGCCGCACAAAGAAGGCGGCCTCCATCTGTACCAGCGGCGTCACCACAAGGTCGGCATCGGAGCGGAGCGTGCGCATATCTCCCAGAAAAAAGTCGAGTTCTTCGGTCTTGAGCTGGGCAAGCAGCGGGTCCGAGCCGCCCATGACCGCCCGCGCCTGCACCTGCGGAAAGTGCTGCCGCAACGTGATCAACAGCGTGCGCAGGAACACCGCGCCCGAATAGGGGCCCGTGCCGAACGCCAGTGCCCCGATGCGCCGCTCACGGTACAGGTCGGCGTCGCGCATCAGGCAGCGGCTGTCAAACAGCAGCTTGTGCGCGCGCTCGATGATGAATTTGCCCGCTGTGGTGGGCGTTACCGACGCGCCGTTGCGGTCAAACAACGCAAATCCAAACTCCCGCTCCGCCGCCTGGATGCTGCGGCTCAGGGCCGACTGGCTGATGTGCGCGCGCAGCGCGGCCCGGCCGAAGTGCCCTGTCTCTGCGAGAGCGATGACGTGCTGGAGGCGGTGCAGATCCATGGGGGAGTCTCCGGGTAGGAATATGTATCAAACGCATTGATTCTGTATCAATAATGCATTGGACGCGCGGGCTGAGCCCCGATACGGTGTATCGGCCTGCTCCCCGGATGGGCCGGGAGTGGGCTTCGGTCAAAGCCATTCCGCACCACGTTTGCCTGTCCCGCCATGACGCTCGCTACCCCACCAGCATCCCTGACGACTTTTCAGGCCCCCGGGGCCTTTGCTCCGGCCAGCCAGCCAGCACCAGCCAGCCTTTTTGCAGCACACGGGGTGTGGGCCCCGGGCGTTCGATTAATGCGCAACATCAGCTTTGCCTACAAGGCGCTGATCATCTGTGCGCTTTTCATCGTGCCGCTGGCGATGGCGCTTTACTTTTTCGTGGCGTCGCAAAACGACCAGATCCAGTTTGCCAAGAACGAGCGCCATGGCGTGGCCGTCATCGCCCGCCTGAACGCTGTCAAGGCGGGTGTGCTGTCCATTCGCAACGTGACGCGGGCTTCCTTGGGAGGCCTGGATTTGTCCAGCCGCTACGCCGCCGCTCGGTCTGAAACCGACGCGGCCTTGGCAGCGCTTGAAAAACACGTCAACGACAGCGGCGATCCCCTGGCCCTGAGTGGACGGGTGAAGGAATTCAAGGCGGCGTGGGCCGAAACAGCGTCCGCCAAGAATGGCGTGGACGCGCAGGGGGGCACGGTTTTTGGCCCCGTGAGCAAGGCGCTTGCCCTGCTCATCAATGAGGCGGGAGACCGTTCCGGCCTGGTGCTCGACCCGGATGTCGACAGTTTCTACATCATCAACTCCATGGTGCTGGTGATGCCTGCCCTGGCCGAGAACATGGGCCAGACCTGGGGCTGGGGTACGTATGCGCTCGCACAGTCTCGGCTCAAGCAGGCCACCTTGCCCACGCAAGACCTCAAGCGCTACACCGTCTGGGCGGCCAAGGCGGACGCGGGTGCTGCCGAGATCGGGCGTTTCATGGAGCGCAGCATCGCGCACAACCCACAGCTCAAGGGCACGCTGAACCTGCAGCCGCTGGAAGCGGCCAAAACCTATCTGGCCTTTGCGTCCGACCTGGAAAAGCTGCTTGCCGACGACAAGCTCACGCCAACTGCGTTCTTCGAGCGCGGCGATGCCGCGCTCGCCCAGCTCATGCGCATGAGCGACAACGCGCTGCCCGCCCTCGACAGGCTGCTCGCCGACCGCATCGCTGGGCTGCAGCAGCGCCTGGTGTTGCTGGGCTCGGTGGCCGCCGTGTTTGTGCTGCTGGCCGCCTATTTCTTCTACTGCTTCTTCCTGGTGACGCGCGGCGGGCTCCGCCTGATCAGCGAGCACCTCAACGAAATGGCGTCGGGCGACCTGCGCAAGGCGCCCGAGCAGCCCTGGGGCAAGGACGAACCCGCCGCAGTGATCGTGGACCTGCGCCACACCTACGACTCGCTCTACAACCTGATCCGCAACGTGGGGCATTCGGCGCGCGAGCTCAACCACACGGCAGAAGAGATCTCATCGGCCAGCATGGACCTCTCGGCCCGTACCGAGGCCAGCGCTGCATCGCTGGAGGAACAGGCTGCGGCCATGGAGCAGATCGGCACCACGGTGGCTGGTACGGCCGAGCGCGCCCGGGCGGCGTCGGATTTTTCGGGCACCAACGCACAGGTGGCCGAACGTGCGGGCGAGGTCATCGCGCAGGTGGTGCAGACCATGCGCGACATCCAGGCCTCGTCGGCCAAGATTGGCGACATCATCGGCGTGATCGACGGCATTGCCTTCCAGACCAACATCCTGGCCCTGAACGCAGCGGTGGAGGCAGCGCGCGCCGGCGAAGCAGGCCGCGGCTTTGCAGTGGTGGCCAGTGAAGTGCGCAGCTTGGCCCAGCGCAGTGCCGAAGCCGCCCGGGAGATCAAGAGCCTGATCACAGCGAGTGTCGAAAAGGTTGAAGGCGGCACCCGCGTGGTGGGTGATGCTGGCCAGACCATGGAATCCGTGGTGGCCAACGCCAAGCAGATCAAGGGCCACCTGACCGACATCTCGGGCGCCTCGCGGGAGCAGGCCGCCGGGGTTGAGCAGGTGGTGCAGGCCATTCAGACGCTGGACCGCGACACCCAGCAGAACTCTGCGCTGGTGGAAGAAACCGCGGGTGCCGCCGCCGCACTGCACCAGCAGGCAGAAGTGCTGATGGCCGAGCTTCAGCGGTTCCGCCTGGCCTGACCCCGCCCCGCCCCGGTCGGAACGCGGCTCAGGTGGCGGCCGGGCGTTGCCGGGCGCTGTGTGACGGCGTTCCGCCCTGCCCGAACTGGTGCCAGGCGCGGCGCAGCTGCGTGTCCGAGCTGAACCCTGCCATCAGCGCGGCCTGCGTCACGTTCTGGCCCGAGCGCAGCGCGGCTTCGGCAGTGGCCAGGCGGATCCGCCGCAGGTACTGCAGGGGCGCAATGCCCGCGTGTTCCAGAAACAGCCGTGTGAGGTGCCGTGGCGAGGTGTGCGCCACCTGCGCCATATGCGGCACGTTCCACTCGGCCTGCGGCTGCTGGGCCACCGCATCCTGCACGCGGTGCAATGCGGGGTGCAGGTGGTTGCGGTGGTGCATGAAGGGTGAAAACTCCGGGTCATCCGGTCCGCGCCGCAAGGCCACCACCATGGCCTGCGCCACCTGGGCTGCCAGCGCCGGGCCGCAGGTGTCCGACAGGCGGTGCAGCAGCAGGTCGATGCCGGTGGTAACGCCCGCGCTGCTGTACACGGCGCCATCGGCCACAAAGACCCGGTTGGCCACCACGTCGCAGCCCGGGTCTACCGCAGCCAGTTCATCGAGGTGCTGGTGGTGGGTGGTGGCGCGGCGGCCAGTCAGCAGACCGGCATGCGCCGCCAGCACCGAGCCCGCGCAGACGGTGATGAGCTCCAGCCGCCCCGCGACCGGGCGCAGGCCGCGCAGCCAGTGCAGCAGGGCGCGGGCTTCATCGCCCTGCACGTCGATGTGCGTACCGGCCAGGCCCACCAGCACCACCCAGGCGGGTGCAGCCAGCGTGGTGGGCAGCGGGGCCAGGCCGGTGAGCACCGCGCCGACCGATGTAACGGATTCGGGTGTGGGGCTCACGAAGTGCAGCACAAACCGGGCGGGCTGCCCCTGGGCCACCAGTGCCTGGTTGGCAATGCGCAAGGCCTCGGCCGGGCCGGCCCAGTCCAGCACCAGGCTGCCGGGCAGCAGCGCGAAATAGACATGGATGGGCGCGGATGCGGCGGTTGAGGCGGGTGAGCCGGTTGGCGAAGACAGGGTGGCCTGCATCAATGGGTCCTTATGCTGGGCGCGCAGCGCTCGGGGCCAGCGCGCCTGCCTGGTCATGGGCGGATGCCATGCGCCGAAGGCTGCCAGCCAGCGTGTTCCGGTAGCCACGAGGGCAGCGCGCTGGCGGCGGGCTCACGGCTGCGGGTTCCACGGCGTGTCCATCTGGCGTGCCGTGCGCTGCGCCAGCGTGGCACCGGCCAGGCGGCTGACGAGGTGCAGGCTCATGTCGATGCCTGGGCTGATGCCGGCTGAGGTGACAAGGGCGCCGCAGTCCACCCAGCGCACATTTTCCTGCACATCCAGGGTCGGGTACTGCTGGCGCAGGTCGGCCACGTCCTCCCAGTGGGTGGTGGCAGGCCCGTGCGTCAGCACCCCGGCCGCAGCGAGCATGAAGGCGCCCGTGCATACCGATGCGGTGATTTGCGCACCCGCGGCGGCCTGCGCCACCCAGGCCCGCGTTTCGGGGCAGGCCGCGGCGGCATCGACCACGCCGCCGGGCACGATAAGCACATCGGGCGGCGGTGCGCTGGCAAGGTCTGCAAAGGCGGCGTCTGGCAGCACCCGCAGGCCTGCGCGTGCCCGCACCGGGGCCGTGCTGCGCGCCACGCATGTCACGCTGAACAAGTCGGCTGCGCCCGGGTGCAGCCGATGGTGCATGCGGCTGGCGGTGGTGAACACCTCGTACGGCCCGCCCAGGTCCAGCGCTTCCACGTCGTCAAACACCAGGATGGCGACGTGCAGCGGCCGGGGCAGGGGCGTGGCAGGCAGGGCGGCGCTGCTCATGGGGCTGCCCTGCCCAGGGCCTGCGCCACGGTGCACAGCGTGGCAAAGCGGTCCTGCAGCACCGTGGCCGTGCGCACCTTGATGTCGGCGGCTGCCAGCGTGCGGCCGTCGGGCTGCTGCATGTCCCAGGTCAGCGTGGCGTCGGTCACAAAGTCCACGGCAAAGCCGAGGTCGGAGGCATGGCGCGTGGTGGTTTCGCAGCATTGTTCGGTGCGGATGCCGCTCACGATCAGCCGCTGGATACCATGCTGTGTGAGCCACACCGATAGCCCCGTGCCCACCAGTGCGCTGTGGCGCGATTTGGTGAAGGTGGCGGCGGCCTCGAATGCGGCCAGGCCCTGCAGCGGCCGCACATGGCCCGACACCTGCGAGAACGCATTGGCTTCCACCTCGGGGCCTTCGCTGTGAAAGATGCGCACCACTGGCACCCCGCGCGCCACACAGCCGTCGATCAGCGCGTTCTGCGCGGCCAGATAGGCGGGCAGGCCGTGCTCGGTGAAGTACGGGCGGTGGCGGAAAGACTCTTGCACATCAATCACTATCAGACAGGTTTTCATGAAGCTCTTCCAGAAGATGGGTGTGGGACAGGGCTTTATCTTCCAGCGGCTGGAGCGTTCTGGCCGGTCTGTAGCGGCCGGATATCAGTCATTTTGAGACAGATAGGGCATCCAGGTATGTGCACACGGGTCAGAGGTGCTGCCGGCACCTGCGATGGGGGCACGCCGACATGGCGCGGCACCCGCCGGCTCCATCCCTATAGGCGCAGAGGGAGGGAGGGTTCCCAGGTGCCCAGAAACGGCCCTGGAACGCACATTTGATACGAAAAGGCCGGTAGCCCATGTATTAATTGGTTCTGATGCTATGAAAGTAATAGTAAATGGTGCGCTGCTGGCGGACTCTGCGCCACCCCACCTTCCCCGCCCGCCCTGGCCGAGTGCTTCGCACCCACTGCCGGGCACCCTGGCCTACAGCTCCTGTCCAGGGAAGCTGTTATGGTGATTCGGGTTTTCCCTTGTTCTGGTGATCGTGGCCTTGCACTGGCCGCACCCTAATCCTCCTACCCATGGCCCGCAGTACCTCCCTGTTTTCGTTGTCGGCGCTGACCCGGGCCTACCACCGCAACCTGAAGGTGCTGGCCCGCGCCACTCGCCCGCCGCGTGCGCGGCCGGCGGCCAAAAAGGCGCTGGTCAAGGCGGTGGCCAAGCCGCGCCTGGCCGCTGCCGTGGTGCGCAAGCGGCCCGCGCCGCGCAAGCCCGCGCTGGCGCGCGGCGAATGGGTGGGCGGCCTGGCCCCGGGGCCGGCAGGGGCGCGCCGCTACCACCTGTTTGTGCCCCCCGGGCTGGCCCTGCGCCCGGGCGAGAAGCTGCCTCTTGTGGTGATGCTGCACGGCTGCGGCCAGACGGGGCGGGACCTGGCCGTCAGCACGCGCATGAACCGGCTGGCCGCACGCGAGCGCTTTCTGGTGCTGTACCCCGAACAGGAGCGTGTGGCCAACGCGCATGGCTGCTGGAACTGGTTTGAGCGGCGCAGCGGCAAGGCCGACGCCGAAGCCGCCACGCTGCTGGCCGCGGTCGACAAGGTGGCTCTGCGCTACCCGGTGGACCTGGGCCGGGTGGCGGTGGCGGGCCTGTCAGCCGGGGCCAGCATGGCCGTGCTGATGGCAGCGCTGTACCCGTCGCGCTTTTGCGCGGTGGTGATGCATTCGGGCGTGGCGCCCGGCACGGCCGAATCGTCTGGCACCGCGCTGGTGGCCATGCAGGGGCGGCGCGAGGCTTTTTTGCCCGACCTGCCGCCGGTGGATGCAGCGGGGGAGGGCGCCAGTGCGACCCGTGCGGTGGTCGCCGCGACGGCATCAGCTTCGCGCACGGAGCAGGCCGCCCGGCACCTGCCCCCGCTGCTGGTGGTGCACGGCGATGCTGATGGTGTGGTGTCGCTGCGCAACGCCACCGCGGCGGCTGCGCTGTGGGCCGACGCGCTGGGGGCCCGCCCTGGCCCGGTGCGCACGCTGCAGCGCGGCCAGCGGTACGCCATGCGGGTGACCGACTTCAAGGCCCGCGGCCGCACGGTGGTCACGCTGCGCGAAGTGCATGGCCTGGCCCACGCCTGGAGCGGCGGCGCTGCCAGCCTTCCCTATAGCGACCCGGATGGGCCGGACGCTTCTGCGCTGGTCTGGGCGTTTGTTGCGCGGCAGTTTCAGGGCCGTAAAGCAGTGGTTTGAGGTCAAACAGGCCGATGGTGCTCGGCTTATTTGCCTGTATTGCTATCAATAAAATAGCAAATTGACGGGTTGGTGATGGGTGCCCGCGCCACCCGCGTGGAGCCCTCTCGGCATCGGGCAACGCCGCTCCGCTATCACGGGCGTAAAAAAGCCCGGCGGTACCGGGCTTGTGATGGCTGGGTGGCGGTGTCTGGGCCGTTACACCAGCCGCACGGCCACCAGTTCCTTCTTGAGGTACGCGTAGAACAGCGGCGCCGCCACCAGCCCGGCGGGGCCAAAAACGGCCTCGGAGACAAACATCACCGACAGCAGCTCCCACACGCCCATGTGCGTGCGGCGGCCCACCACCTTGGCGTTGATCACGTACTCGGCCTTGTGGATCAGGATCAGGAAACCCAGGCAGGCGGCAGCCGTCAGCGGCGACACAGACAGGCCCACGATGGTGATGACCACGTTGCACACCAGGTTGCCCACGATGGGCACCAGCCCCGCCACAAACGTGAAGGTGATCAGCATGGGCGTGTAGGGCAGCGTCATGCCCCACATGGGCAGCACGAACAGCAGGAACAGCGCCGTCAGCACGGTGTTGAACGCGGCAATCCAGAACTGCGCGGCCACGATCTGGCGGAAGGCCTCGCCAAACAGGATGATGCGGGTGCGCAGCGCCTGCGCCAGCGGCCCCAGGTCGACCGGGGGTGGGCGCACGGCGGCCAGCGCGCCGATCAGCAGGCCCACGTAGGCAAACAGCAGCCCGGCCAGCCACGCGCGGCCCGCCATGGCCAGCGCGCCGGCCTTGGCGCCCAGGTAGGCAGCGATGGTGCGCTGGATTTCAGCGGCGCCTTCGGGCAGATGGGCGGCCATGTCGGGCGGCAGCTTCAGGCGCAATTCGAGCACCGTGCGGGCCATGTAGTCGAGCAGCTCGCGGTATTGCTGGGGCGCTTCCACCAGGTAACCGCGTGAATGCGTCAGTCCGATGGCCAGCAGGGCCAGCGGCAGCAGCATCACCACCCCGGCCGCGGCCACCTGCGCCAGGCGCAAGGTGCGCACCGGCGTGTTGCTGACGCGGCGCGCCGCCTTCACCAGGCAGCCGGTGAGCCAGCGCGTGAGCAAAAAGCCCAGGCACACGCACAGCAGGCCGGGCAGCAGGCCGCGCCACATCACCAGCAGCAGCGTGCCTGCGACCAGCAGGTAGCTGGCCATGACCACGCCGCGCGTCAGCACAGGGCCCGGTGGTGCGGGCAATGCAATTGCAGGGTCGGCCACCGGGGCGCTGCCGGGCGGTGGGGGCGCGTCGGGGCTGGTCTCGTACAGGGCAGGGGGGAGCGCCATGCGCTTGCGGGGCCGGGTGTGGAGGGCGGGTTAAGGGAGCGCGCGGGGCTGTGTTCAGCCCACCGTCACGGCAGCGCCGTCGCCGCGGGCGGCAATCACGCCGATCTCGTACACCGCCTCGCCAGCGGCACGCAGCGTGGCGGCCGTGGCCGCAGCCGCGGCGGCGTCAACCACCACCACCATGCCGATGCCGTTGTTGAACGTGCGGTTCATCTCGATGTCGTCTATGCCTGCAGTGGTCTGCAGCCACGCGAACAGCTCGGTCTGGGGCCAGCTGCCCTTCTTCAGGTGGGCGGCAGTGCCTTCGGGCAGCACGCGGGGGATGTTCTCCAGCAGGCCGCCGCCGGTGATGTGGGCCAGCGCCTTGATGCCGCCGGCACCTTCCGCGTGCGGGTGGGCGGCCAGCGCAGCCAGCACGTTCTTCACGTACAGGCGGGTGGGCTCCATCACGGCGTGCTTGAAGGGCTTGCCGTCGAGCGTGGCGGGCACCGTGCCCTGGCTTTCCGCGCGGTCGATGCACTTGCGCACCAGGCTGAAGCCGTTGGAATGCACCCCGGCCGAGGCCAGGCCCAGCACCACGTCGCCGGGCTTCACGTCCTTGCCGGTCAGAATTTTTGATTTTTCGACCGCACCCACGGCAAAGCCAGCCAGGTCGTATTCGCCTGCGGGGTACATGCCGGGCATTTCGGCGGTTTCGCCGCCAATCAGCGCGCAGCCCGAGAGCTCGCAGCCGCGGGCAATGCCGCCCACCACGGCGGCGGCGGTGTCCACATCCAGCTTGCCGCAGGCAAAGTAGTCGAGGAAGAACAGCGGTTCGGCGCCCTGCACCAGCACGTCGTTCACGCTCATGGCCACCAGGTCGATGCCCACGGTGTCGTGCATGTTCCATTCAAACGCCAGCTTGAGCTTGGTGCCCACGCCGTCGGTGCCCGACACCAGCACGGGTTCCTTGTAGCGCTTGGGCACTTCAAACAGCGCGCCAAAGCCGCCGATCCCTGCCAGAACCCCTTCGCGCATGGTCTTCTTGGCCAGCGGCTTGATGCGCTCGACCAGTGCGTCGCCTGCATCGATGTCAACACCGGCGTCTTTGTAGGAAATGGGGGTGGAGGAGGCAGAAGAGCTCATGGAAGATAAATGTGCAGGTGGCCCGCAGACGGGGCGGGAATCCGCGATTTTAAGGGTGCGGCCCGGCAGTAACCCGTCAGCCCTGCGGCAGGTCTGGCTTTGGCGCCTGCCGCGCGGTGGCGCCGCGCCACAGCACGCCCGCCAGCGCCAGTGCGCCAAAGCCCATTCCGGCCGCAAACGTGGCACGCGGGCCCAGCTGGTCCCACAGCAGCCCGGCCACGCCGCTGGCCAGCAGCAGCGCCACCCCGCTGACCAGGTTGAACATGCCAAAAGCCGTGCCGCGCAGGTCCGCGGGGGCGTGGTGCGCCACCATGGCGGCCAGCAGGCCCTGCGTCATGGCCATGTGCAGGCCCCACAGCGCCACGCCAGCCCAGGCCGCCGGGCCGTGGCCCCGCCAGGCCAGCAGGGCATCAGCGGCGATCAGCACCACCAGCCCGGCGGCCAGCAGCCGGTGGTGGCTGACCCGGTCGGACAGCTTGCCCAGCGGGTAGGCGCCCGCCGCAAACACCACGTTCATCACGATGAGCACCAGCGGCGTCCAGGCCAGGCCCAGCCCGTCCTGCTGCAGGCGCAGCACCAGAAACGCCTCGCTGAAACGTGCCAGGGTGAAGATGGCGCCCAGCGCCACCACCCACCAGTAGCCACCGCCCAGCCGGCGCAGGTTCTCGCGGCGGATGGGGTTGGTGCGCACGGCGCCGGGGGCGCGCTCGGGTTCGCGCACGCCCACCACCAGCAGCACCACGCATAGCACGGCGGGTATCACGGCCACCCAGAACACCGCGCGGAAGTCGTTGGCCCACAGCAACATCAGCGCAATGGCCAGCACCGGGCCGAGGAACGCGCCCACGGTATCGAGCGACTGCCGCAGCCCGAAGGCCGCACCGCGCTGCTCGGGCGGCGCGATGTCGGCCACCAGGGCATCGCGCGGCGCCCCGCGGATGCCCTTGCCCACGCGATCCATGAGCCGGGCGGTGACCAGCCAGCCGGTGGTGGTGGCGAGCGCAAACAGGGGTTTGGACAGCGCGCCCAGCCCGTAGCCCAGCACGGCCAGCGGTTTGCGCCTGCCCCACCAGTCGCTGAGCGCGCCCGAGAAGACCTTGACGATGAGGGCCGTGGCCTCGGCCGCGCCTTCAATCAGGCCTACGGTGACCATGCTCACCCCCAGCGTGGCCACCATGAACACGGGCAGCAGGCTGTGGATCATCTCGGACGAGACATCCATCAGCAGGCTCACGAAGCCCAGGGCCCAGATGGCGCCGGGCAGGCGCCGGGAGGCGGGATCGGCAGGGGTCATGGCGGGTCTTGGGCGGAGTGGGGTGGTGCGGCGGCGGGCCGGCAGCCCGGGCGCTGGCGGCAGACTAAAATCCGTAGCATTGTCGCCGCACCCCGGGCGCCCTCGGGCCGCATTGAGCCCGGAGCCAGTGCGTCGCTGGCGCCCGTTGCTACTGCGGCAGGCGCCCCCGGACACCTTCTTTTCCCCTTGCGATCCTGATCCCGAACCTGCCCATGCCCGCCGCTTTCGCATCCACCGTGCCGGAGGGCTTCATGCCCGCCGCCTGCCGCGCATGAAGCAGCTGGCGCTGGACATCGGCCTGGCCTCGGGCCCCACGCTGGCCCGGTTCTTTGCCGGCCCCAACGAGGCCGCCCTGCAGCACCTGCGCCTGGCCGCTGGCGATGGCAGCAGCGTCGCCACGCGTTCGCCGGTGCCCACCTACCTGTGGGGCGAGCCCGGCAGTGGCAAGACGCACCTGCTGCAGGCCGTGCGCCACGCGCTGCGCGAACAGGGCAATGGCGTGGGCTGGCTCGACCCCTCTGTGGCCGAGCCACCCGAGTTCGACGAGAACTGGGCCGCCGTGGTGATGGACGACGTGCATCTGTACAGCACCGCCCTGCAGGCCACGGCCTTCAACTGGTTTGTGAACGCCATCAGCCCGGCCAGCGGCAGCCAGCGCTGGGTGCTGGCCGCCGGCAACCTGCCCCCGGCCGACCTGCCGCTGCGCGACGACCTGCGCAGCCGCCTGGGCTGGGGCCATGTGTTCCAGCTGCAGCTGCTGGGCGAGGCCGAGCGCCGCGCCGTGCTGCGCCAGGAGGCCGACGCCCGCGGCGTGTTCCTGGGCGACGACGTCATGGACTACATGCTCAACCGCTTCTCGCGCGACCTGGGCAGCCTGATGCAGCTGCTGGACCAGCTGGATGCCTTTGCGCTGCGCACCCAGCGCGCCATCACGATTCCGCTGCTGAAAACCATGCTCGAGTCGGAATGATGCTGCGCGCCCCTTATTGCCCTTTGTGAATCCGAATGACTTCTGAACCCCGTCGTCTGCGGCTTGCGCTGTTTGACCTGGACCATACGCTGCTGCCGCTCGACTCCGACTATGAGTGGGGCGAGTTCACCATCCGCATCGGCTGGAACGACCCCGTGGAGTTCGCGCGCCGCAACGACGAGTTCTATGCCCACTACCAGGCCGGTACGCTGGATGTGCACGACTACGTGCGCTTTGCCACCGAGGCCGTGCGCCTGCGCGGGCCCGAGGCTGCAGCGGCCGCCCACCAGCAGTTCATGCGCGAAGTGATCACCCCGGCCATCAAGCCCCAGGCGCTCGACCTGATCCGCCAGCACCAGGCAGCGGGCGACGAGGTGCTGATCGTAACGGCCACCAACGAGTTCGTGACCACGCCCATCGCCCAGGCGCTGGGCGTGCCGCAGCTTCTGGCCGTGCAGCTGGTGCGCGATGCCAGCGGCTGGTACACCGGCGAGATCGACGGCATCCCCACCATGCGCGAAGGCAAGGTGCGCCGCATGGAACAATGGCTGGCAGCGCGGCAGCTGGCCTGGGGCGATGTGGAAAGCACTTTCTACAGCGACTCCATGAACGACGTGCCCCTGCTGGAAAAGGTGAACCACCCCGTGGCCACCAACCCCGACCCGCGCCTGCGCACCCTGGCCCAGGAGCGCGGCTGGCGCATACTGGACCTGTTTGCAGCCCCAGCCAGCCCGGCAACGGCCTGACCACTGCGCGCGCGCAGACCCCCTGACACCTCCCCTACCCATGATCAAGAAGTTCCTAGACAAGCTGATGGGCAAATCCACGCCCGGCACCTCGGGCGGCAAGCCCCATTTCGGCAAGCGCGAAGAGGTGCCCGTCACCGTCCACGGCATCAACCCCGAGCTGGTGGACCGCCGTGCCGCCGAGGTGGTGGCCACGCTCAAGCAGGCAGGGTATGAGGCCTACATCGTGGGCGGCGCTGTGCGCGACCTGCTGCTGGGCCTGCGCCCCAAGGATTTCGACGTGGCCACCAACGCCACGCCCGAGCAGGTCAAGGGGCTGTTCCGCCGCGCCTTCATCATCGGCAAGCGCTTTCGCATCGTGCACGTGGTGCACGGCCGGGGCCGCGAGCATGAAGTCATCGAGGTCTCGACCTTCCGCGCGTATCTTGATAACACCACGGCCGGCCAGGTCACCGGCAACGAAAAGACCAGCAAGGCCCAACTGTCGGGCATGCAGCATGCGGTGGACGCCAGCGGCCGCGTGCTGCGCGACAACGTGTGGGGCCCGCAGGACGAAGACGCCACGCGCCGCGACTTCACCGTGAACGCCATGTACTACGACCCGGTCAGCCAGATCGTGGTGGACTACCACAAGGGCATCCAGGACGCCAAGAAGAAGACGCTGCGCATGATTGGCGACCCCGCCACGCGCTACCGCGAAGACCCGGTGCGCATCATCCGCGCCGTGCGCTTTGCCGCCAAGCTCAGCGGGCTGGGCTTCACCATCGACAGCAAGACGGCCGCACCGCTGGTGCAGTCGCAGGCCCTGCTGGCCGATGTGCCGCAAAGCCGCATGTTTGACGAAATGCTCAAGCTGCTGCAGACCGGCCACTCGCTGGCCAGCATCGAGCAGCTGCGCAAGCTGGGCATGGCCCGGGGCATCTACCCGCTGCTGGACGTGGCCGTGGAGCGCGCCGATACGCCGTTTGTGAAAGCCGCGCTCATCGACACCGACCGCCGCGTGAATGAAGGCAAGCCCGTGGCCCCCAGCTTCTTGCTGGCCTGCGTGCTGTGGGAAGACGTGCGAAATGGCTGGGAGCTGCGCCTGAACCAGCGCCAGCACCCGCTGCCCGCGCTGCAGGACGCCATCGACGAAGTGTTCGACAAGCGCATTGGCGATGTGTCGGGCCGCGGCAAACTGGCTGCCGACATGCGCGAGATCTGGGTCATGCAGCCACGCTTTGAAAAGCGCGTGGGCAGCACGCCGTTCGGCATGGTCATGCAGCCGCGTTTCCGCGCAGGTTTTGACTTCATGCGCCTGCGTGCCGATGTGGGCGAGGTCGAGGAAGCGCTGGCCGAGTGGTGGCAGGACTTCCAGACCGCCGACGACGAGCGCCGCGAAGACCTGATGGACCAGGCCCGCGAAGAACAGAAGGCCCGCCAGAAGGCGCAGCCGGTGGTCAAGCGCGTGCCGCGCAGTGCAGCGCCCGCGCCCGCCCGCGCGCCCGACGGGCAAGACTCTGCACCCCGCAGTGCAGGCCCCGCCGGCGAGGGTGATGGCGAGGGCGAACTGGCCAGCCAGGGCGATGCGCCCAAGAAGCGCCGCCGTCGTCGCCGCAAGCCCGGCGGTGGTGAGTCTGCGGGCGGCGACAACGCCCCGGCCTCTGCAGCGGCCGGTGACTGACACGCCCACGCCTGGCGCGGTGCTGCCATCGGGTGCCGTACCTGCATCGCAACCGGTGCAGGTCTATGTGGGGATGGGGGCCAACCTGGGCGACCGCCAGGGTGCCCTGCGCGCCGCATTGGCCGCCATGGACCGTCTGCCCGGAACACGCGTCCAGCGCGTGTCTGCCTTGTACGCCAGCGCCCCCGTGGATGCGGGCGGGCCCGATTACCTCAACGCCGTGGCCGAGCTCGCCACCACCTTGCCCCCGCTGCCCCTGCTGCAGGCCCTGCAGGCGCTGGAGCTGGATGCAGGCCGCGAGCGCCCCTACCGCAACGCACCGCGCACGCTCGACCTGGACATCCTGTGGTTCGGGGATGAAAGCATCGGCACGCCCGAGCTGACCGTGCCCCATCCACGCATCATGGAGCGCGCCTTCGTGCTGCGCCCGCTGTCCGACCTGGCGCCGCACCGGGTGACCGCCGCAGCCCTGGAAGCCGTGGCATTGCAGGCGATCCGCATGCTGGAAGGCTCTGGATGGGCCGATCGGCAGAGCGGATTGGATGCTCCTGAAAAGTGAGCATTCGGTGCAGATAAATTAAGGGCTTCAGACCAAAAAGACCTGAAAACGACTGACAGGCAACCTGCTGCGGGCAGAAGCGCTCCGCCGCTCATACGGCCAGGCGGCGTCCGCTATTGCCCTTCCAACACACCCGAACAGACCGCGCCAGGGGCGGCGCAACGCCATGGGCGCAACGGGCTTGCGAAGCCCGCCAGTGCGGCGCCTGACCGTCAGTCCACCTTGGCGCCCGACGCTTTCACCACCTGCTGGTACTTGGCGCGCTCGCTGGCCATGAAGGCGTCAAACTGCTGGGGCGTGGTGGGCACGGGTTCGGCCAGCAATGCGCCAAAGCGGGTCTTCGTCTCGGGCGCATTCAGCGCCGCCACAAAAGCCTTGTTGAGCCTGTCGATGACGGGCCGTGGCGTGCCAGCTGGGGCCACCAGGCCCCACCAGGTGTCAATGGAGAAGCCGCTGAACGTGGCCGACAGCGATGGCACGCCGGGCAGCGAGGGCGAGGCCTCCAGCGAGGTCACGGCCAGCGCCTTGAGCTTGCCCGAGCGGATGTTGGGCGCAGCGGCTGCCAGGTTGTCGATGTTGAAATCCACCTCGCCCGCCAGCAGCGCCAGCTGCGCGGGGTTGGCGCCGCGGTAGGGGATGTGCAGCGCAAAGATGCCAGCCCTTTGCTTGAACATCTCGCCTGCCAGGTGCCCCGCACTGCCGTTGCCGCCGCTGCCGTAGTTCAGCTTGGCCGGGTTGGCCCGGGCGTAGGCGATCAGGTCGGCCACGGTGTTGATCTTCAGTTGCTCGGCACGCGCGGCATTGATGACCAGCACATTGGGCACCCGCACCATCTGCGTGATGCCGGCGAAGTCCTTGCCGGCGTCGTAGGGCATTTTTGAATACAGCCAAGGGTTGACCGCATGCGTGGCGGTGGCCGCGATGCCGATGGTCAGGCCGTCGGGCGCGGCCTTGGCGATGGCGTCTGCGCCGATGTTGCCGCCTGCACCGGCCTTGTTGTCGATGACCACGGTACCCAGTGATTCGCGCACGCGCTCGGCCAGCGCCCGTGCGGTCACGTCGATCGGGCCGCCGGCGGCATAGGGCACCACCAGCTTGATGGGCTGGCCGGCGTTGTCTTGCGCCAGCGCCAGCGGCGCCGCAAAGGATGAGAAAAGGGCCGCGGCAACCGCGGTGCTGGTAAGGAGGAGGTGTCTGCGCGTCATGCCGCCATTGTGCAAAGGTGCCGCCCTGCTGTCGTCGGGCATAACCCGTGGCGTGCACGGGGCCATCCGGGCCGTAGCGCCCAGACTCATTGCGCGGGCCAGCTTTCCCGGGCCAGCCCTATGGGACCCTCTGCACGAATCACCGCGCCGTGTGCATCTGCGGTCTCGGGTGGTCTGCGTCGTTGCAAATACTCGCAATAGCTACGGCTATTGCTGCGTTTTGCGCCTAGCGGCCCATCCCGATCCGCAGCGCTCACTTACCGCGTGATTCGTGCAGAGGCTCCCAGATCTTCCACCAGCATCCCCAGCTCGTGCGAGGAGCGGATGTCCAGCTTGAGGAAGATGGCTGAGCGGTGGGTGTCCACCGTGCGCGGGTCGATCGGGCGCCCGGGGTCGCGCAGGCCGAGGGTGCGGGCCACCTCCTTGCTGCTCTGGCCGGTGGCCAGCAGCCGGGCCACTTCCTGTTGCCGCGGGCTGAGCGCGCTCCAGCGCTCGCGCAGCTGCTGCTGCTGCCGGGCTCGCACGGCCTCAGCTTGCGAGAGTTCGGTGGCGCGGGACACGGCAGCCAGCAGGGTGTGCTCGTTGCAGGGCTTTTCCAGCCAGTCCACCGCCCCTTGCTTCACGGCGGCCACAGCGGACGAAAGCTCGCCATGCGCCGACAGGAAGACCACCTTGAGCGCAGAGCGCCGCTGCCGCATCTCCTCGAACACCTGCAGCCCGCTCATCCCGTCCATGCGCAAGTCCAGCAGGACGCAGCCCGGGTGCTGCAGGTCGGCCCGGTGCAGAAAATCGGTCCCGCTGGCAAACAGCTGTGCGCTGTGGCCCCCGGCCAGTAGCAGCGCCGCCAGCGAGTGGCGCACCCCGTCATCGTCATCCACGATGCAGACCTGGGTGGAAAGGGGATCAAGAGCAGCGGCTGGCGTCATTTTTCAGGGGCCTCGGGCAGGCGGATCACGAACACGGCACCGCCGCCTTCGCGGTTGGAGGCCTGCAGTTCGCCACCCATGCTCTCGACAATGGAGCGGCAGATGTTCAGGCCCAGGCCCAGGCCCTCGGCCCGGGTGGTGAAGAAGGGCTCGAACAGCCGGGCAGCGATTTCCGGTGGCAGGCCGGGGCCGCGGTCCAGCACTTCGAGCAGCGCGTGGCCCGCCTCGGCCCGGGTGCGTAGCAGCAGTTCGGGCGGTGACGGTTCCGGCTCCAGTCGGCCGTCGCCTGCGTTCGCGCCCTGCATGGCCTGCAATGCGTTGAGTCCGAGATTGAGTACCACTTGCTCGAGCAGCACACGGTCGGCGTTGACGCACACCCGCGTGGTGGCAAGGTCCAGCTGAACGCCAATGCCATGCCGGCGTGCCTCCGCGCGCAGCAGCAGCGCGAGAGACTGGTCCACCACCGTGTTGAGGTCGCAGGGCTCGCGGGACTGCGGCTGCTGGCGCACCCAGCGGCGGATGCGGCCCACGATGTCGGCGGCGCGCAGGGCCTGGTCCGACAGGGCGGCCAGGCTGTCGGTCAGCAGGTCGTTGCGGCCCTGGGCGGCCAGCGCGCGGGCCGCTGCCGCGTAGTTCACCAGCGCTGCAAGCGGCTGGTTCAGTTCATGGGCCAGGGTGGATGCCATTTCGCCCACGGTGATTACGCGCTGCACGCGCTGCAGCTGGGCTTCGCGCTGCTGCTGCATCTCTTCGGCGCGCTTCTGAGCGGTGATGTCCACCACCGAGCTCATCCAGCCGATGTGCTGGCCGCTGCCGTCGACGAGGCGCGTGGTGTAGAACATGGTGTACACGTCTGCGCCGTTGCGATGCCGCAGCCGGTTCTCCCGCCCCTGCGGAAATGCGTTGCCGGCCAGCACGGTGTCGCTGTCGTTCCAGTGACGGTCCAGCTCGTCGGGGTGCCAGTAGGGGTAGGGCGGCATTTGCCCGATCAGCTCCTCGGCCTGGTAGCCGACCATCTCGCACATCGCTGCGTTCACGTAGACGATGCGGCCTTCCAGGTCGCGGGCACGCATGCCCACCAGCAAGGCATCTTCCATGGACTGGCGAAACGCCTGCGCCTGCTGCAGGGCATGGGTGCGCTCCTGCACGCGCTGCTCCAGGTCGATGCGTGCGCGCTGGTTTTCCTGCAGGTGCCGCTCGCGCAGACGCCAGTACAGCGCCGCCAGTACCAGGAGGCCTGAGGCCAGGCTGGCCAGCGCCCAGGCCTGCTGGCGTGCCAGGGCCACGGCCCGGCTGTCGGCGGTGAGCGTCAGCGTCCAGCCCAGGTCGGGCAGGGCCTCGTTCAGCGCCAGGTAGCGGTTGCCGCCCTCGGGGAGCGCCAGTTCCATGCCCCGCTCGTCCCCTTGCTGGCGCAGGGTCCAGGGCACTGCCACCGGGGTCCAGTCGCTGCCGTACTGTTCTGCGTTGCGCACGCGCTGCACGTCTGCGGCTGCCAGGGGCCGCGTGGTCTTGTAGAGCCACGGGGACACCGACCCCAGGAATACGATGCCCTGCGCATCGGTGACGAACACCGGGTCGCGCAACTGTGCCCAGGTGGCCACGATGGGCTGCATGTCGATCTTCACGGCCACCACGCCGATGACGCGGTCGCCTTCGCGCACGGGGGCCGAGGCAAACAGCCCGGGCTCGCCGGTGGTCTTGCCCACGCCATAAAAGCGCCCTGCCAGCCCTGCCAGCGCATCGCTGAAATACGGCCGGTTGCTGTAGTTCTGGTGCACAAAGCTGCGCGGCGACTGCCAGTTGCTGGACGCCACTGTGCGCCCGCTGGTGTCCATCACGTACAGCACGTCGGAGCCCGCGTGGGCGTTGACAGTTTCGAGGTACACATTGGCTGCCGCGCGGTCGCGCTCGGAATCCGGCGTCTTGAGCAGCGCCGTCACCAGCGGCTGCTGCGCGGCCGTAAAGGGCAGAAAGCTGTAACGCGTGGCCACACCGCGCAAGGCCAGCGTCTGCACTTCACTGGACCGGCGCAGGTTGTCCCACTGGTTGTCAAGCTCGGCTTGTGCTGCCCATTCGCCCGCGCCCCAGACGAGGAGGCCCGACAGGGCGAGCATCGTGGCAGCAGTGCCCGCAACGGCCCAGCCGCGGCGCTGTACGGTGACTTGCTCGGCTGGATTCACTGCGGGATGCCGCTCCTGCGGCACGTCAGGCTGCTACACCGCTCCGGCGCGGGGCCGTGAACCACACAGTGCAGGCTGCGCATGGCACATCCGGGGCGGTGCAGTCCAGCGGGCAGTCAGCCGCCGTGCTTGTCGGCTTCGGAGGTGAACGAGTCCGCAAAGAACTCGTCGGGCGGCAGGCCGCGGTGCGCGCTGTAGGCGTCACGGGCGCTCTCGACCACGATGGGCGCACCGCAGGCATACACCTGGTGGCCGGAGAGATCTGCAAAGTCATCGAGCACAGCCTGATGTACGAAGCCCGTGCGGCCTTTCCAGACGTCTTCGGGGAGTGCATCCGACACCACAGGAATGTAGCGAAGGTGGGGCATGTCGGCCGTGCGGGCCAGCATCCATTCGTGCATGTACAGGTCGCCCGGGCGGCGCCCGCCCCAGTACAGCACCGTAGGGCGCGTGATGGCCTTGAACTGCATGTGCTCGATGAGCGCCTTGATGGGGGCAAAGCCGGTGCCTGACGCCAGCAGCACGATGGGCTTGGTCGACTCCTCGCGCAGGAAGAAGCTGCCGAACGGGCCTTCGACCCGAAGGATTTCCTTTTCTTTCATCGCGCCGAACACGTGGTCGGTTAACCGGCCGCCGGGCATGTGGCGGATGTGCAGCTCCACACCGGGCACATCGCTTTGCGTGTGCGGTGCGTTAGCCATGGAGTAAGCGCGGCGCGCGCCATCGCGCAGGATGAACTCGATGTACTGCCCGGCGTGGTAGCGGAACGTGTCTGCCGCCGGCAGTTGCAAGCGCAACTGCATCACGTCGTGCGACTTTTTCTCCAGGCTGGACACGCGCACGGGCATCTTCTTGATGGGGAAGGCGCTCTCGTCGGTGACCTGGCGTGATTCGAGCACCACATCAGTCAGTGGCTGCGCGCAGCAGGTCAGCACAAATCCGGCCTCTTCCTCGTCGGCCGTGAGCGCCTTGGACTGGTGTTCGCCGTGGTGCACGGCGCCGCTGAGCTTCTTGCACTTGCACGAGCCGCACGCCCCGTCCTTGCAACCGTAGGGCAGGCCCACCCCGCTGCGGATGGCGCTGGCCAGGATGGTTTCGCCCGCCTGGGTGCTGAATGCGCGCCCGCTGGGCTGCACGGTGATCTGGAACGATGCCGCGCCGGAGCCGGCAGCCGCGTCTGGGCTGGTCATGTTGTGGGTATCCTCGGAACGTATATCTTTTTCATCCGCCACGGGCGCCAGCGCGGCTGCATGTGCAGCCCTGCAACAGGTGGCCCGGGTGTCAAGCAAACGGGACCGATTTTGCCTTCAAACCAAAGCCCTCTTGGCGCGCTGCCGGCGCGCTTTCGGCGCGAACGCCTGTTGATTGTGGGATGTGGTGACGTAGGTCAGCGCGTGGCACGCGACCTGAATGCCCGGCCGGGCGCTGGTCGACTGCAGGTGATGGCCCTCACGTCCAGCCCGGACCGCAGGGCCAGCTTGCGTGCCTTGGGAGTTCGCCCCCTGGTGGGCAATCTGGACGTGGAGAAGTCGCTCAGGCGCCTGGCGGGCATCGCCACCCGGGTCATGCACCTGGCGCCGCCCCCGGGCGAAGGCGCAGGTGGCGATGCCTGGTGGCGCGATCCGCGCACCGTGGCGCTGGCCAGGGTTCTGCGTCTGCGCAGCAAGCCGGTGTCGCTCGTTTATGCCTCCACCAGCGGTGTGTACGGTGACTGCCAGGGCGACCTGGTGGCTGAGACACGGGCTGTGGCCCCCGCCACCCCGCGTGCCCAGCGGCGCGTGAACGCAGAGCGAGCGGTGCGCCACCTGGGGCGCACGGGCGTGCGGGCGAGCGTGCTGCGCATTCCCGGCATCTACGCACCCGACCGCGAAGGCGGCACCCCCGAGGCCCGCCTGCGGCGGGGCACGCCCGTGCTGGTGAGCGAAGACGACGTCTACACCAACCACATCCATGCGGACGATCTGGCCCGGGCCTGCATGGCTGCGCTGTGGCGCGGGCGCCCGCAACGCATCTACAACGCCAGCGATTCCACCCACATGAAGATGGGCGACTACTTCGACCTGGCGGCTGATCTGTACGCGCTGCCACGCCCGCCACGCGTGCCGCGCAGTGCAGCGAGGGAGCAGCTGTCGCTGATGCTGCTGAGCTTCATGAGCGAGTCGCGCCGGCTGGATAACCGGCGCATGCTGGAGGAACTGGGCGTGCGGCTGCGTTATCCCGACGTGGCGGCGGGGCTGCGTTCCGGTCTTTGAGTCGCTTGATTGCCGTGCCTGGCTGGCAGTGTCGTGATCTTGTAAGGGGTCGACGGGGGCCAGCCCAGGCGCCGCACGGATAACCAGTTTTCATCGCGCGCTGACGGGCCGCGTTGGCGGGATGTTCAGCGCGGGTGGCTGTTGCCCTGGCTGTCGTAGCAACGGAAGACGTTGCACTGGGTGAACTTGGGCGGGTTCGGCTGCACCACCACCGGTGGGGGCACAGGGCGCGGATACCGTGGCGGCACCACGATGGTGGTGGGCGGCACCACCACCGGCCGCATCGCTCGGGTCTTTTCCAGCTCGGCATACGCGGCAGGCCCCAGGCAATCCAGGTCCACCTGCCGCTGGGCGGCCTCAACGCGCTGGTTCTGCTCGTACGTGCCGGAGTCGCCGGCGCTGATCGTTGTGTCGAGATTGCGCCGGGAGCGTGCGCATTCTGGCGACCGCGCGTAGTCGGGACGTTGCTGGGCTGCGGGGGAAGGTGCCGGCGCATTGCGTTCCGCCTGAGCCTGCGCCGCGGCTTCTGCCTGCAGCCTTTGCTGCTTGCGCTCCAGCGCTTGCGCTGCCTCGGCCCGCTCCCGCTGGATGTCGGCGGCGCTCTTGCGGGCTTCCACCTCGCGCGCAGCCGCACCGCTTTGGCATGCGCCGTCGGTATAGGTCACCTTGCCGGTGGCCGGGTCGGTACAGCGTACCACCTGGGCTTGCCCCTCCGTGGCCGCCAGCACAAGGCCCGCTACGGCCACGGCAACGCTAAAGAGTTTATGCATGGCGTGGGTTTCCCGGTGGCTGGTGGACGGCCTCTGCCTGATATCGGTCAGGGCTTGTCGGGGTTGTTGGTCTGCTGCCGGCTGCGCCAGTCCTGCGGGTGGGGTGCATAGCTGCCGGGCGCCATCTGTCCGGGGCGCTGGTAATCGGGGCGGCGGGATTCGGCAGCGCGGCGGTCACGCTCGGCCTGCTCGCGTGCACGGCGGTCAGCTTCGCGGGCCAGTTGCTCGCGGCGTTCGCGGTCGCGTTCGCGCGCCTCGCGGTCCCGGTCGCGCTCGCGTTCACGCCAGTGGCGATCCCGGTCGCGATCATTGTCCCAGCGGTCTCGGCCGCCGTAGTACACCGGAGCTGGAGGTGTGCCGTAGGGGTACACGATGGGGGCGGGCGGTGCGCGGTACACAGTGCCGCCACCGTACACGTAGCCCGGCTGCTCGTACACCGTATAGCCCGGGGCCTGGTAGTACGGGTCCCCGGGGACCGTGGCGCAACCGGTAACGGCCGCGCCGAGTGCCACGAGGGAGACAAGGCGGAAGAGGAAGTGTTTCATGGTGGTCAGAACCCGGTTGGAGGGCGTGCGTTCCATCGCGATCGTAAAGCTGCCGAAAAGTGGCGCCACCTTCGTAACCGATGGCGGCATGACTGCACACGCCCTCTCAATGTAGCGTTTGAGAGGGGTTGCCGGTTGACCGGGCTTGCGATCACTGGGGTAGGACATTGACACAGCAGGGGGAGGCCCAAGTGCGGTGGATCCGTAACAGGCCATTTGCGAAAGCCTCACGGCGCCCGGAGGCGCGGGTATCTGGCGGACCGCCGCTCAGGTGCGTTGGATGCGGGGCGCACCCCCCCGATAGCACTGCTTGCCTCGAGTCCTTTGCGGTGCCTGCCCTCGGCAGCGAATCGCAGGGGGTCTGCACGTGAAAAGGGCAGGTGCCCTTTTCAGATGCATCCTGCCCCCTGTGCAATGCACTCCGGTCCGGCCCGGATGACCGCAGTAACCGCTTACTTGGGCAATACCCGGCGGATGGTTTCGGCCAGATCCTCGGCCACGAACTTGGCCACGTAGCCGTCTGCACCCACGCTCCGTACATGGTCTTCGTTGGCAGAGCCTGACAGCGACGAGTGGATGACCACCGGCAGGCCGTGAAAGCGCGCGTCCTGCTTGATGTTGCGGGTCAGGGTGAAGCCGTCCATCTCGGGCATTTCCAGGTCGGTCAGCACCATGGCCACGCGGTCGAGCACCGTTTTGCCTTCGGCTTCGGCGCTTTTGGCGATAGCGTTGAGGCGATCCCATGCCTCCTTGCCCGACTTGACCATTTCGTAGGGCGCTGCGAGTACCTTGAGTTCTCGCTCGATGAGCGAGCGGGCCACAAACGAGTCGTCTGCTGCCAGCACGATGGTGCCAGGCTTGAGCTTGAGCTTGGGGCCCACCTTCTCTTCGGTGACTTCATGGCCGTCCGATGGAGAGATCATCTGCAGGATGGCTTCGACGTCCAGCACCTGCGCCAGGCGCGATTCGTCGGTATTGCCGTCCAGGCGTGCGATGCTGGTCACCAGCTTGCCGGCAGCGCCGCTGGTTTCGGCCGACAGCACCTGCTTCCAGTCGAGCCGCACGATGTCTTCCACGGACTCCACCGCAAAGGCCTGGGTGGTGCGCGCGTACTCGGTCACCAGCATGATGTTCAGGCCGGTCTCGGGCTTGCAACCCACGATAGCCGGCAGGTCCAGCACCGGGATCACCTGGCCGCGCAGGTTGACCACCCCCAGAGAGTGCGCGGTGGTACCGGCAATCGGCGTGATGCTGGGCATGGCCACGATCTCGCGGATCTTGAACACGTTGATGCCGAACAGCTCCGACTTCCCCAGTGCTGCGTCCGTGCCCAGACGAAACAGCAACAGCTCGAACTTGTTCGTGCTGGTGAGGTTTGTCCGTTCGTCGATGTCCTGCTGCACTGCTTTCATGATGAGTCCTTCGCGCAAATTGAAAAATACGCTTCTTTACAAATTTTAGGATCAGAACGAACGGTGCGGTTCGGTAAATGTTCAGGCAATACCCGAATAGGGACAAAAAACGCCGTATTGCTGCGTTGTTACAAACATTCGAGGGTGCGCCGATCCCTGTCATCGCGCGGCAGGTCCTCACGCATCAAGCAGTGCTCCGCGAAAAGTCGGCAAAAACGCTAGCGGCTCGCGCCCGCACAGCCTGCTGCTAGGTAGTCTGCCACGCCTGCACGATACCCCTGCCGGGCGCTCGCCGGCCGGTGGTGGCGCAACGTTGGTGCGATCGCCTCAGGCGCTCGAGGGGCGGGCGACGCAAACCTGCCCTGGCACTCACCCCGTGAACCAGCGCATTGGCACCAGCACGATGGAGGGGAAGATCACCATCAGGAACATCACGATGACCTGCGCCAGCATGAACGGGATCACCCCGCGGGTCACCTCGTCCATGCGCATCTTGCCGACGCCAGCGACCACGTTCAGCACCGTGCCCACCGGCGGGGTAATCAGCCCGATGGCGTTGTTGATGATGAAGAGCACGCCGAAGTACACCGGGTCAATGCCAGCGGCCTTGACCAGCGGCATCAGCACGGGGGTCATGATGAGGATGGTGGGCGTCATGTCCATGGCCGTTCCCACGGCCATCACGAGCAGCATGATGGCAAACATCAGCAGCTTGGGGTGGTCCATGACGGGGCGCAGCAGCTGCACCAGCTGCCGGGGGATGTCGGCCACCGTGATCAGCCAGGCGCTCACCATCGCCGCAGCCACCAGGAACATGATCACGGCGGTGGTTTTTGCTGCGCTCACAAACACTGCGGTGAGCTGGCGCCAGTGCAGCTCGCGGTAGACCAGCGTGGCTACCAGCAGGGCATAGACGGCCGCCACCGCCGCCGCCTCGGTGGGGGTGAACACGCCCATCTTCAGGCCGACGATCACGATCACCGGCAGAAAAAGCGCCCAGGTCGATTCCTTGAGAGCTTGCAGCTTCTCGGCGGTGGTCGCCGGGGCAGGGGGCGTCACGTCTTCGCGCTGCGACACCAAGTACCAGGCGATGGCAATCGAGAGCCCCATGAGCAGGCCCGGCACGATGCCGGCCAGAAAAAGCTTGCTGATGGACACGTTGGCTGCCACGCCAAACACCACGAAACCGATGGAGGGTGGAATGACGGGGGCAATGATGCCTGCCGAAGCGATCAGCCCGCCCGCTCGCGCCCTGTCGTGCCCGGCCTTGACCATCATGGGCAGCAGAAGCGCGGCAAGGGCTGCGGTATCGGCCACGGCAGAGCCCGACAGCGCCGCCAGCATGCAGGCCGCAAGGATGGCCACAAACCCCAGGCCGCCTCGCTTGTGCCCGACGAGCGTGAGCGCCAGCTTGACGATGCGCTGCGACAGGCCGCCCACGTTCATGATCTCGCCGGCCAGCATGAAGAACGGCACGGCCAGCAACGGGAACGAGTCGGCCCCGTTGATGACGTTCTGCGCCAGGATCTGGGCGTCGAACAGGTCCAGGTGCCACATGAGTGCGGCGCCAGAGACCAGAAGCGCATAGGCAATGGGCACACCGATGGCCATGGCGGCCAGAAGGGACCCGAGAAAAACAAAGATGGTCATGGCGGTGCGTCTCCGGTGCGGCTATCGCGCGGGCTGCCCGGGGGCCGGGGGCAGATCGTGGGCAGCGGCAAGGTCCTCGGATTCGGTCACCTGTACCAGTTCGTCGTCGCGCATCTGCCCGGAAAGCAGGCGCCAAAGGTCGCGCAGCAGCATCAGCCCCGACGCGGCTGCAAAGACCGCTCCGGACGCGTAGAAGATCGCCATCGAAGCGCCGGTGACGGGGGCCTGCACGTCCCAGTTGATCTTTGCCTGCGTCGCGGCGCCGCTGAACAGCAGCCAGGTGCAAAACAGCATCAGCGCGTAACTCACGGCCAGGCAGATGCGCTGCCCCAGCGGGGGCAGGCGCGCCAGAAGGACGTCGGTGCCCAGGTGGCCGCGCTCCCGCACGGCGACGATGGCGCCCAGGAACGTGATCCACACAAACAGCCAGCGCGAGAGCTCCTCGCTCACGGAAATGCCCGAGTTGAAGACGTAGCGCAGCACGACGTTGCCGAACACCAGCAGCACCATCACGGCAAGTGCCAGAGCAATGAGCACCTTGATCCCGCGGCAGATCCGGTCCATCAGTGCGTCAAACATGTGGTGTCTCCATGGGTGGATGGGTGGCATGGGTGCAGGAAGGTGGGAGGTGCATGGTGCGGGTCCTTGCGATGGGCTTTGACGTGACGCTTTGATGCGGCGCTTTGGATTGGTGCTCTCGCGCGGTTCAGAGCGCTGTGCGCTCCAGCAGGCCGCGCTGCTGCAGGTTGCCGATCAGGGACCGCAGGCCGAACCGCCACGGTGGCGCCTTTTCGCTGTGGGTCACGCGGTTGTGCAGTGCACCCAGCCACGCGCTGCGGATCGTGACCAGGTCGCCCAGCTTGTGGGTGAAGCCACCTCCGGGCTGGTCCCGGTCTTCCACCGGTGCGAACAGCGTGCCCAGAAACAGCATGAAGCCATCCGGGTACTGATGGGCCGCGATGGTCTGAGCGACCAGATCGAGCGGATCGCGGCTGATGCTGGCCATGGTGTTGATCCCGCGCAGCTCGAAACCGTCGGTACCCGCCACCCGCAGGTGCACGGTCTCGCTGCGCACCTGCCCGATGCCGAAGCCGTCGTCGAAAAGCCGGATGAACGGACCGATGGCGCACGACGCGTTGTTGTCCTTGGCCTTGCCCAGCAGCAGAGCGCTGCGGCCTTCGATGTCGCGCAGGTTCACGTCGTTGCCCAGTGCAGCCCCCACGATCTGGCCGCGGCTGTTCACCGCCAGCACCACCTCGGGCTCGGGGTTGTTCCAGGCGGAATCGGAGCGTATGCCGATGTCTTCCCCGCAGCCCACCGCAGCGAGTACCGGCGCCTTGGTGAACACTTCTGCGTCGGGGCCGATTCCGACCTCCAGGTACTGCGACCAAAGGCCCTTTTCCTGCAGCAGCACCTTGAGCGCCATCGCCTGGGCCGAGCCGGGCCGGATGTCTGCAAGACTGCCCCCGATGAGTCCGACCACCTGGGCGCGCAGGCCCTGCGCACGGCTGGCGTCGCCGCGTGCCTGCTCCTCGATCACGCGCTCGATCATGCTGGCGGCAAACGTCACGCCTGCGGCCTTCACCACCTGCAGGTCGCACGGGGCCAGCAGCCAGGGGCGCGTGGTGTCGCGCGTGCCTGGCAGGCTGTTGGCCAGCAGATCGTCAACGCTGCACAGGTGTTGGCCCGAGGCTGCACGCACGGCTTCGCTGGGGCAGGGCGTGTCGAGCAACGTGCTCATGGTGGGGTAGTGCCCGCTGAGGTCGAACACGCCGGCGGGCCGCAGTACCACCACGGCCGGGCCGGGCACGGCGCCGGGCATCCAGACGCGGCCGACCAGAGTGCCTGCCAATCCGTCGTCCGGCAGCATGTGGTCGTGCAGGGCTGTGTCGGCCGTCGCAGCCGCTGTCGTGTCATTCATGGAGGTTCTTTCGATGGAACAAAGGTGTTTGAACGATGTCGGGCTGACCCTCGGGGTGCTGATGCGAACGCGACCCTGTGTCCTTCATGGACTCGGCGTCGGCCGTGATGAACCATTCACGCTGGGCGTGTCGGGGCGCTGCACAAGGCTTGGGCGGGCTCAGCCCGACGGGGAGTAGTTGTGCGGCGCACGTCCTGGTCTGCAATCCGCATCCCCATCAATGGTTGTGCCGCGGCGTCTTTTCAGCGATGCGGCGGAATTCCAGTGCAAAGTCCAGCGTTGCGCCATCGGCCAGCTGGCCGGTTTTTTCGCGGTACAGGGCTTCCCACGGCGACTGGCTGGCCGGCGTGGGCGGCGCGGGATGCTCGCGCTTTCGCCGCGCTATCTCTTCGTCTGACACGAGCGCATCGCAGCGCCCGGTATTGAGGTCGATGCGGATCGTGTCGCCGCTTTGCAGCCAGGAGAG
The DNA here is from genome assembly GCF_051942715.1 of Acidovorax sp. BL-A-41-H1. Classification (NCBI taxonomy): domain Bacteria; kingdom Pseudomonadati; phylum Pseudomonadota; class Betaproteobacteria; order Burkholderiales; family Comamonadaceae; genus Acidovorax; species Acidovorax sp. BL-A-41-H1. The sequence continues at coordinate 607,920 of NZ_JBPVJQ010000006.1, forward strand.
GCCCCCGCCTACCGCGCTCTCAGGCGACGCGTTCAGGATGGACGGGCTGTCGGCCGTGCCCGACTGGCGCCCGTCGCCCAGCGTAGGGAGCGTGTGGATGCCGCGCCGGATCAGCGCGTCGGGCGGCTGCATGTTCACCACTTCGGCCGAGCCGGGCCAGCCGATGGGGCCGGCGCCGCGCATCACCAGGATGCAGCCCTCGTCGATGTTCAGCGCTGGCTCGTTGATGCGTGCGTGGTAGTCGTCGGCACCCTCGAAAACGACCGCGCGGGCTTCAAAGATGCCCTCGTGGCCCGGGCGGCTCAGGTAGCGCTGTCGGAACGCCTCGGAGATCACCGACGTCTTCATGATCCCGAAGTCGAACAGGTTGCCGCCGAGCACCAGGAACCCTGCCTTCTCCATCAGTGGCTCCGCAAAAGGCCGGAGCATCTCGCGGTCGCGCGATTCGCGGCCCTGCAGGTTCTCGCCCACGGTCTTGCCGGTCACGCTGGCGCACTCTTCGTGCAGGCGGCCGGCCTGTTGCAGCTCCCACATCAGCGCTGGCACGCCGCCGGCGCGAAAGAAACGCTCGCCCAGGTACTTGCCGGCCGGCTGCATGTTCAGCAACAGCGGCAGGTCGTAGGCGTGCCGCGTCCAGTCCTCGGGCCTCAGGTCTACCCCCGCATGGCGCGCCATGGCCATGATGTGCACCTGCGCGTTGCTGCTGCCGCCCGCCACGCTGACTAGCGACAGGGCGTTCAGGAAGCTCTCGCGCGTGAGGATGCGCGAGGGTCGCAGGTCTTCATACGCCATGTCCACGATGCGCCGCCCGGTTTCGTAGGCCATCTGTCCGCGTTCGCGGTAAGGCGCGGGTATGGCGGCGCACCCGGGCAATGACAGGCCCAGCGCCTCGGCCACTGCGTTCATGGTCGATGCCGTACCCATGGTGTTGCAGTGGCCTGCCGAAGGTGCACTGCTGCAGGCGCGCTGCAGAAACTCTTCTTCATCGATCTCACCCGCTGACAGCTGCCGGCGGCTGCGCCAGATCACGGTGCCCGATCCGGCCAGTTCGCCGTCGTGCCAGCCGTCCAGCATGGGCCCGCCCGAGAGCACGATGGCCGGGATGTCCACCGTGGATGCGGCCATCACGCCCGCCGGTGTGGTCTTGTCGCAGCCGGTGGTCAGCACCACCGCGTCGATGGGGTAGCCGTACAGGATCTCCACCAGGCCCAGATACGCCAGGTTGCGGTCCAGCGCAGCCGTGGGACGACGGCAGTTCTCGAAGATGGGATGGACCGGGAATTCCATCGGAATGCCGCCCGCATCGCGGATGCCTTCGCGCACCCGGCGCGCCAGGTCCACATGAATACGGTTGCACGGCGACAGGTCACTGCCCGTCTGCGCAATGCCGATGATGGGCCTGCCCGAGCGTAGCTCCCCGGGCGTGAGCCCGTAGTTCATGAACCGCTCCAGGTACAGCGCAGTCATGTCCGAGCGCTCGGGCGCGGCGAACCAGTCGCGGGATCGGAAAGGGCGGCGGGGAGTTTTTGTCATGGAAAGCGACGTTGCAGCAAAGCGGGGGCACAACGCTATGTAGCGAGTGCTTTTTTGGGATGGGGCTACTACGCCAATCGGGTCACGTTGAGCTGGGTGAAGCCGCGCGCAGCGCTTTGACCGGCTCGGCCGGAACGGGTGTTGTCGGGGCGTGGATTCAGAGATCCACGCCCCGACAGCATCACATCGCACACGTGGGCGAAGGACTACTTTCCGCCACGTGCCTTGGCCAGCTCGCTCATCAGCTCGCTCGTGGTGTCTTCGCCAAACTCCTTGGCGTACTTGGCCAGCACGGGCTGCAGCTTGGTGCGCAGCCTGGCCTGCTCGGCGGCGGGCAGCTCGGTGATCTGCATGCCGGCCTTCTTCAGCTCGCCCAGCGCCGTTTCACTGAAGGCGCGGATGGTCTTGCGCTCGAAGAGCGTGGCTTCGCGCGCGGCTTCCTGCACGATCTTGCGTTCGTCCGCCGAGAGGCTGTCCCAGGTCTTTTTGGACATCAGCAGCACCCAGGCGCTGTACATGTGGCGCGACAGCACCAGGTGCTTTTGCACTTCGTAGAACTTGCTGGCCAGAATGGTGGCGGGCGGGTTCTCCTGGCCGTCCACGGCCGACTGTTCCATGGCCGTGTACAGCTCGGTGAACGGCATGGGCGTGGCGTTGGCGCCCAGCGCGTTGAAGGTATCGAGGAACAGCGGGCTCTGGATGACGCGCAGCTTCAGGCCCGCCAGGTCGTCGGCCTTGTTGATGGGCCGGCGCGAGTTGGTTACATGGCGAAAGCCGTTCTCCCAGAATCCGAGGCCGATCAAGCCCTTGTCGGGCAAGCTGGCCAGCAGCTTCTGGCCAAACGGCCCGTCCAGCACGGCGTCCGCCTCCTGCTCGTTGTTGAAGGTCAGGGGCAGGTTGAGCACGCCAAAAGGCTTGATCAGCGACATCAGCGTGGACGAATCCGGAATCGTCATCTCCAGCGTGCCGCCCCGCAGGGCCGATGTCATGCTCACGTCGTTGCCCAGCGATCCGCTCGCAAACAGCCTGGCGTTCATCTTGCCGCCGCTTTTGGCCTGCAGCCGCTCGGCAAAGTGCCGCACGGCCTGGGCCTGTGGGTGGTCTTCGCTCAGGCCGATACCCACCTTGAAGGTGTGTTCCTTGATCTGCGCGGCAACGGGGGCGGCCAGGGCAGCAAGCACCGTGGCGGCCACGGCGAGGGTTTTGAAATGCATGTCTTTGTCTCCGTTGGAATGGCTGTGTCGTGCCGGAAGGGGCGGCGCACCGGCGTCGTGCAGGCCCTCTGCGAGGCCGTCCTGACGCAGACCACAGGTTAGGTAGCGACCTGGTCCTGGTCCACTGAATGTTTTGCTACGATCCATTCCAAACGCTTATGAGTCCAGACGAATTTCCGGGTAAACCCTTGTCGCTTGCACAGGCCTGTGCGCGGCTGCGGTTTCGCCATCTGCAGTTTCTGGACATCCTTGGGCGCACGCGCAACCTGCGCCTGACGGCCGAGCAGATGCACGTCACGCAGCCGGCGGCCACCAAGATCCTGATGGACATCGAAGCGATCCTGGAAGCGCGGCTTTTCGACCGCCTGTCGCGCGGCATGCGACCCAACGAACTGGGGCTTTTCACGCTGCGCTACGCCAGCGCGGCGCTCGACGGGCAGCGCAGGTTTGTGGACGAGTTCAACGCCCTCAAGCAGGGCGGCCACGGCCACCTCACCATCGGCGCCATCACCGGCTCGGCCGCCCACCTGCTGGTGGCGTCGGTGGTCGAGATCCAGCGGCTGCGCCCGCTCCTGGTGCTCAAGATCCTGGAGCAGAGCAGCGACCAGCTCATTGCCTGGCTGGCCGAGCGCAAGATCGACTTGATGATCGGCCGCTTCACCAGCGAGGCGCAGCGCAGCCAGTTCCATTACGAGCACTTGTCGGCGGAGCCGATGTCGGTGGTGGCGGGGCTGCACCATCCGCTGCGCGGCGCGGCAGACCTGTCGCTCACGGAGCTGGCCCATTGGCCGTGGATCCTGTACCCGCCCTCCACCGCAGTGCGCAAGGTGTCCGACGACCTCTTTGGCGGGGCCGGGCTCTCGCTGACCGCGGGCGTGGTGGAAACACCGTCGTTCCTGTTCGCGCTGGAGCTGATGAACACCACGCCCATGCTGTCGCTGCAGCCCGCGGCGCTGGTCGAGAAGTACGTGCACCGCGGACTTCTGGCGCGCATCCCGGTCGACTGGCCCGACCACATGCCGGGCTACGGTCTCATCACCCGTCTGAGCGAGCCGCCCACCCCGGCTGCGCAGGCCTTCATCGAGGTGCTGTGCGGCACGGCCGGGCGGGCCCCGGACGCCAGCTGATGTGCGTGGCACGGCTTGCAGACCGATAACTTCCGGTTATTGAATCTGCGCTTTTGTTGTATCCCAATGCCACCTCGCTTCGCAGGGGTGCCGGGTGGCTTATGCTCGGCGCCCTTTGACTTGAAAGCAGGCATCCTTCCATGAGCGACACCGACGACGACGGCGCGCCCGCCACCATCCAGGAACCCCGCCTGTGGAGCGACGGGCAGTGGACCGCGCGCGTCATCAAGAACGAGGACGACGACGGCTGGGCGGTATCGATGACCCTGCACGGCGAGGCCGAACCCGCGCTGGTGGGCCCCTGGACCATGGGGCGCGACAAGAAGAACCCCAAGCCGCTCGACGTATCGGCTTTCAACACGCTGGTGAAGACCGCCAGCGAGGTGGTAAGGCGCCATGAACAGCAGTTGCATGCGCAGCTGAACAAGAGCGTGGCGGTCACCGTACAGGGCAGGCGCCTGCGGGTGGCGCTGAGCATCGTGCCCGACGACGAGGGCGCCACGGCCACGCTGAGCGCCACCGACGACCTGGGCGAGGAGCTGGCCCGCGTGGCCGTGCCACCTACCTTCCGGCTGACCATGGCCAGCGCCACGGCCTGGGCCGAGGGCGACTTCGAGCGCCCGCGCTGAGGCCCTGCCGCCCTGCGCCGGCACGCCCGGCAATCGCGCTGGTGACTGCGCCGGTGCGGCGCGCCACCTAAAATTTGGGCGTCGACCGGGTTTGCGCAGCATCTGCGCCTGCCCGGCAGGCAGCGTTCTCAGGGCGGGGCGGAATTCCCCACCGGCGGTATCTGCAGGCGGCTGTGTTCACGGCGGCACTGCAGCAGCCCGCGAGCGCCCGGTGCCTTGCTGGCGCTGCCTTCGGGTGGCGGCTGGCCGGGGCGGCGGGGTCAGCAGACCTGGTGAGAGGCCAGGGCCGACGGTCACAGTCCGGATGAAAGAGATCGCGAAAGCTCCGGTGCCCTGGTGGGTGGCCGGCTGGCGGGCGCCTGTGCGCCTGCCGGCTGCGCCGTCGCCCGGCGGCAGCCGTGTTCGCGCGCGCCCTGATTCTGGCCCCACCTTGCTTTGAGGAACCCATGAATCAGTTCTCCCTCTCCCAACCCACACCCGTTGCCGCGCACCGTGGCGCCCGTGTGGCCATCATCAGTGCCAGCTGGCACCAGGACATCGTCCACCAGGCGCGCGATGCGGCGCTGGCCGAGTTCGAACGCAACGGCCTTCCACCCTCCCAGGTAGCGCTGTTCGACGTGCCCGGCGCGTTCGAGATACCGCTGCTGGCGCGCAAGCTGGCCCGCAGCGGGCGCTACGACGCCATCGTGGCCTGTGCGCTGGTGGTCAACGGCGGCATCTACCGCCACGAGTTCGTCACCTCGGCCGTCATTGACGGAATGATGCAGGTGCAGCTGGACACCGAAGTGCCGGTGATGTCGGCCGTGCTCACGCCGCGCGATTTCCACGACCATGAAGACCACCTGCAGTTCTTCCGCGGGCACTTCGTGAAAAAGGGCACTGAGGTGGCGCAGGCCTGCCTGCAGACCATGGCGTACCTGCGCAAGCTGGCCTCGCCAACGGTGGGCAAGGCTGCAGCGCAGGCAGAGCCCGCGGTGGTGGCGGCCGAAGTGGTGTAGCCACCATTCCTCTATTGCTATAAAAAATATAGCAATAGAGGCAATCAGAACGTGCGCTATAGCCCAATATGGCTTGAAAATGCTGATATTCGAGCCTGTGGGGCGCTCCTGACCAGCTCAGCCGGCGTGGCGGCCGTGCGCACCTTGTGCTTCGGCAGGTTTCCCCTGAACGGGCGTCGGCCGCACGGCCGCTTCCCTGCAGCCAGCGAGAGCGCCCTCCTGCGTCCCGCTTGCGCCCTACAACACCTTGTTGGCGCGCAATGCCGCAATGCGTGCGGTATCCAGCCCCATCTCCGCCAGCACCTCGTCGGTGTGCTGCCCCAGCGCGGGTGGTGCGTTGCGCAGCACGGGCGGCGTAGCCGACAGGCGCAGCGGGCTGGCCACGCCGGTGATGCGCGCCACGCCGTCGCCGCCATCGCCTTCTTTCCAGCGCGGCAGCGTCACCGCCAGGCCGCGGGCCTTGACCTGCTCATCGTCAAACGCCTGGGCAATGGTGTTGATGGGGCCGCAGGGCACGGCCTTGTCTTCCAGCAGCGCAATCCACGCTGCTGTGGTGCGCGTGCGGGTGACGGCCTCCATGGCGGGGATCAGGTCCGCGCGGTGCTGCACGCGCAGGGTGTTGGTGGCGTAGCGCGGGTCGTTGGCCCACTGGGGCTGCCCGGCCGCGGCGCAAAAGCGCTGGAACTGCCCGTCGTTGCCAATGGCCAGCAGCATGTTGCCGTCAGCGGTGGGGAAGTCCTGGTAGGGCGCCAGGCTGGGGTGGCTGTTGCCCATGCGGCCGGGCGCCTTGCCCGTGGCCAGAAAGCCCGCCGCCTGGTTGGCCAGCACGGCCATGCCCACGTCCAGCAGCGCCATGTCGATGTGCTGGCCCTGGCCGGTGCCGCTGGTGGCGTTGTCGCGCACGTGCAGCGCGGCCAGGATGGCGTTGCTGGCGTAGATGCCGGTGAAGAGGTCGATGACGGCCACGCCCACGCGCATGGGGCCGCCGCCGGGCTGGCCATCGGCCTGGCCGGTGATGCTCATCAGCCCGGTCATGGCCTGCACCATCAGGTCGTAGCCCGCGCGCTCGGCATAAGGGCCGTCTTGCCCGAAGCCGGTGACCGAACAGTAGATGAGGCGCGGGTTCAGCGCGCGCAGGCTTTCATGGTCCAGGCCGTATTGTTTGAGGCCCCCCACCTTGAAGTTCTCGACCACGATGTCGGCCTCTTGCGCCATCTGCCGGATCAGCGTCTGGCCTTCGGCTGTGGCCATGTCGATGGTCACCGAGCGCTTGTTGCGGTTGCAGGCCGTGAAGTACGCGGCCTGCGTGGTGTCGTTGCCGTCGGCGTCCTTCAAGAAGGGCGGGCCCCACTGGCGCGTGTCGTCGCCCAGGCCGGGGCGCTCCACCTTGACCACGTCGGCCCCCAGGTCGGCCAGCATTTGCGTGCACCAGGGGCCAGCCAGCACGCGCGAAAGGTCAAGCACCTTGATGCCAGCCAGGGCGCCTTGGTTCGTGGAAGGTTGCGTCATGGTTTTGTTTGCTATGAAAATAATAGCTGTCAGGGATTGATTTACCTGGGCTACAACGCAAAAACACCGCAAAAGCGGTGTTTTTGCCCGATGCAGGTGACCGAAAGGTCAGTTGGCAAATGCCGCGATGCCGGTCTGGGCGCGGCCCAGGATCAGCGCGTGCACATCGTGCGTGCCTTCATACGTGTTCACCACTTCCAGGTTCACCAGGTGGCGGGCCACGCCAAACTCGTCGCTGATGCCGTTGCCGCCCATCATGTCGCGGGCCATGCGGGCCACGTCCAGCGCCTTGCCGCAGCTGTTGCGCTTGATGATGGAGGTGCCTTCCAGGCTGGCGGTGCCGGCGTCCTTCATGCGGCCAAACTGCATGCAGGCCTGCAGGCCGATGGCGATCTCGGTCTGCATGTCGGCCAGCTTCTTCTGGATGAGCTGGTTGGCAGCCAGGGGGCGGCCAAACTGCTTGCGGTCCAGCGTGTACTGGCGGGCGGTGTGCCAGCAGAACTCGGCCGCGCCCAGTGCGCCCCAGGCGATGCCGTAGCGCGCGCTGTTCAGGCAGGTGAAGGGGCCCTTGAGGCCCTGCACTTCAGGAAACGCGTTTTCTTCGGGCACAAACACGTCGTCCATCACGATCTCGCCGGTGACCGATGCGCGCAGGCCCACCTTGCCATGGATGGCGGGGGCGGTCAGACCCTTCATGCCCTTTTCCAGCACAAAGCCGCGGATGGGGCCCACGGCGCCGCCTTCACTTACTTCCTTGGCCCAGACCACGAACACATCCGCCACCGGGCTGTTGGTGATCCACATCTTGCTGCCCTTGAGCTTGTAGCCGCCGGGCACCTTGTAGGCGCGGGTGGCCATGCTGCCGGGGTCCGAGCCGTGGTCGGGTTCGGTCAGGCCAAAGCAGCCGATCCATTCGCCGGTGGCCAGCTTAGGCAGGTACTTCTGGCGCTGGGCTTCGCTGCCAAACTCATAAATGGGCACCATCACCAGCGAGCTTTGCACGCTGGCCATCGAGCGGTAGCCCGAATCCACGCGCTCCACTTCGCGGGCGATCAGGCCGTAGGCCACGTACGAGAGGCCGGGGCCGCCGTACTGCTCGGGGATGGTGGGGCCGAGCAGGCCTACTTCGCCCATCTCGCGGAAGATGCTCACGTCCATTTTTTCGTGGCGGAAGGCTTCGAGCACGCGGGGGGCCAGCTTGTCCTGGCAGTAGGCTGCGGCGGCATCGCGGATGGCGCGCTCGTCGTCGGTCAGTTGCTGGCTGATGAGGAACGGGTCATCCCATTGAAAAGCGGCGTGGGCCATGTGCGTGTCTCCAGATCGGTACAGGGAAAGAATTCGGGTGGTGGCAGGTCTTGATTGAACCTGCTTGAGACGCATCGTAGGCGCGGTGCACAGCTCCAGCAAGCGACTTCTTTTCATCCAGAAATGCGTTTCTGGAATATATGGAATACTGAGCGCATACCGGTTTGCCTTTGCAGTGGCCGGTATCAAGTTCATATCCGTCATGCGTCGCAACATCCCGTCCATCCAGTCACTGGCGTGCTTTGAAGTCGCTGCCCGGCACGAAAGCTATACCCGCGCCGCGCAGGAACTCTCGCTCACGCAAAGCGCCGTCTCGCGCCAGATCCAGGCGCTGGAAGAGTTTCTGGGCGTGCAGCTGTTTCGCCGTACACGCCACGGCGTGGTGCTGACGCCGGCGGGCGCGCACTACGGCCGCCAGGTGGCGCGCTGGCTGCAGGGGCTGGAGCGCGACACGCTTGACGTGATGGCCCACCAGGGCGAGGGCGGCACCATCGCGCTGGCGGCAGTGCCCACCTTTGCCACGCGCTGGCTCATCCCGCGCCTGCCGCAGCTGGCACAGGAGCACCCCGACATCGTGGTGCACATCGACACGCAGACCCGGCCCTTTCTGTTTGCCGACACCACGTTTGACGCCGCCCTGTACGCCGGCACGGCCGAGCAGGTGGCCAACTGGCCGGGCGTGCAGGCGCAGTTGCTCATGCACGAAGACGTGGTGCCCGTGTGCAGCCCGCGCCTGCTCGAATCTGCCGCGCCCCGGGGCCGGGGCCGCGCCCACCAGCCACTGCCGGCGCAAGCGCTGTCGGCCCTGCCCCTGCTGCAGCAAAGCACGCGCCCTTACGGCTGGCGGCAGTGGTTTGATGCGATGGGGGTGGAGGCACCCCATGCGCTCGATGGCCCGCGCTACGAGCTTTTCTCGATGCTAGCCGTGGCCGCGACCCACGGCATGGGCGTGGCGCTCATCCCGCCGTTGCTGATCGAGGCCGAGCTGGCCAGCGGCGAGCTGGTGGTGGCCTGCGCCCGCGCGCTGCGCGGCGAGCGCGCCTACTACCTCATCAGTCCCGCACAGAACCCGCCGCCGGTGCTGGCCACGTTTTCGCAGTGGCTGCAGCGCATGGCCGGTGCGCCGCCCCGCACTGCCACGCACACGGGCGCGGCGCTGTCCGACACGGATTGAGCGCGCTGTGTGGGGCGGTGCAGGGCGCGCATGGCCCACCATCGAGGCGGGTGTTGCACCTGCGGTGGGTAACCCCTGCATCACTCCCTGTGGTGTGCCGACACGGCCGCCGGCCTTCGACCGCGTTGCTTTTCGTGGCAATAGCGCGGAGATTGGCTGCAAAAGACGCCATTTAGCCCGTCCCGGTGCGTGCCAGCATTCTCGCGAGGGTTATGCCGAGGGTCCCAGGCATCGCAGCCGCATTGCCCCTATCCTGCCGGACCTGGCACAGCTGTTCTCGTCAAGGAGCCTTCGTGCACATACTGTTGCTTCCTTCATCCAAAGCCTTGCGGGTGGCCGCTCTGGTGGCCAGCGCCGTGCTGCTGCAGGCCTGCAGCACCGTGAAGCTGGCCTACAACCAGGCGCCGCAGCTGGCGTACTGGCAGATCAATAGCTACCTGGGCCTGTCTGATGCGCAGGCCGAGCGGGTGCGCAGCGAACTCGGCGACCTGCACCAGTGGCACCGCGACACCATGCTCCCTCGCCACGCCGAGCTGCTGCAAAAGGTGCAGCAGCAGCTGCCGTCCGACATCACTGGGGACCAGGCTTGCCGCACCTACGCCGACGTGCGGGCCCAGATCGACCGGGTGATCGACGAGCTGCAGCCCAAACTGGCAGTGGTGGCCGCGCAGCTGACCGATGCCCAGATCCGTAACCTGGAAAAAAAGCAGGCCGACAGCAACGCCGACTGGAGGAAGGAATGGGTGAGCGTGACGCCCGAAAAGCTGGCCGAGCGACGCTACAAGCAACTGCTCTCCCGCGCCGAAGGCTTCTACGGCCCGCTGGAGGCGCCGCAAAAGCAGGCCTTGCGGCAATTTGTGGCGCAGTCCAGCTTTGATGCGCAGCGCACGTATGTCGAACGCCTGCGCCGGCAAAAAGACTTGGTGCAGGTACTGCGCGAGGTCTCTGCGCAGCCTGCCAACGCCGAGCGTAACAGTGAGCTGCTGCGCGGCTACCTGGAGCGATTCAACGCCTCACCCGACGCCGACTACCAGCGCTACGCGCGCAAGTTGGTAGACGAAGGCTGCGCCGGTTTCGCCCGCGTGCACAACGTGATGACCGCCGCGCAGCGTGCGAAAGCCGTGCAATCGGTGGCCGGGTACGCGCAGGACTTCTGGGTGCTCGCCGGGCGCTGAGTGCGCATCGTGAGGCCCGGCTGAGCGGGCTGGGAGGCAACCCGGCGCCACCGTTGCGCACCACTCCCGCATCTGCCAGCGGCGCAGACGCCCCCTGTCCAACACGGGTCATCTGGCTTTCAGCGGCAGCGGATGCAGACAATGCTGTCATGCTCAGGCTCCGCTTGTTCCACTACCGTCATGCCTATCCGCAGCTGCATTCTCGCCCTCTTGATGTTCCTCTCGGGCTTTGCCATGGCGCAACCCGCCGTCAAGGCTGCAGACACCGCGGCGTGCGCTGCTGAAAAGGCCGATCTGGAAAAGCGCATTGCAGAGGCCCAGTCCAAAGGGCGCATGCTGCAGCGACGCGAACTGGCTGCGCAGCTTGCCGTGCTCCAGGCGGGTTGCAAGCCGCTCGACGGAGACCAGAGCCGTGCAGCACGCATCGCCAGCCTCGAAAAAGAGATCGGTGCCCTGCGCGCCGATTTGGCCGAGGCGGAACGGCAGCTGCGCATCCTGAAAGATACCCCCAGCCGCTGAGCTTCCCGGTGTTTTGGCGAGCAGGGGCCACGGCCCCATGCCGCTCCGATTCCCCTGTCACGCAGCCTGAGGATCACGACGAGCGCATAGCCCCTGGCCTGCACTGGTTCGTCAGCACCCGGGGAGTGATGCCAGAGTTTGCAGCCATCCGCGTATCTGTGGTGAAACCCCGTCAACGAGCCTTTTATCGGCGGACGTGTCAGGGCGTTGCGAGCAACAAGCGGCTTCCGCGGTGCGGCGCTGCGGCTTGCAGTGCCCCTGTGGTGATCGCGGCGTGCGTGTCTTCCGGGTCGAGCTTGAACACTGCGACCGACTCCACCAGAGCGCGCGCCTGCTGGCTCAGGCTGCTGGCTGCGGCGGCCATTTCTTCCACCAGCGCGGCGTTTTGCTGGGTGACCTGATCCATCTGGGTCACGGCTTCGCCAATTTGCGACACGCCGGTGCTTTGCTCGCTGCTGGCCGAGCTGATCTCACCCATGATGTCCGTCACGCGGCGAATGGACTTGACCACATCGGTCATGGTGGTCCCGGCCTTGTCCACCAGCTGGCTGCCCTGTTCGACCCGGGCCACGCTGGCCAGGATGAGGCTCCGGATCTCCTTGGCGGCCTCGGCGCTGCGCCCGGCCAGGCTGCGTACCTCACTCGCCACCACCGCGAAGCCGCGGCCTTGCTCGCCGGCCCGCGCGGCCTCCACAGCCGCGTTGAGCGCCAGGATGTTGGTCTGAAAGGCAATGCCATCGATCACCCCAATGATGTCGGCAATCTTTTTGCTGCTTTCGTTGATGCCCTTCATGGTCTGCACGACCTCTGCCACCACATTGCCGCCCTGGACGGCCACGTTGGATGCGCTGACGGCGAGCTGGTTGGCCTGGCGGGCATTGTCGGCATTGAGCTTCACGGTGGAGCTGAGCTCTTCCATGGAGGCTGCCGTTTCCTCCAGGGCGCTGGCCTGGTGTTCCGTGCGCATCGACAGGTCATTGTTGCCACTTGCGATTTCTGTGCTGGCGGCGGCCACGCCTTCGGAGTGGCTGCGCACTCCGGCGACCACATTGGAGAGGCTGCCCCGCATCACCTTGAGCCCGCCCATGAGGTGCGCGATCTCGTCTTTGCCCACGGGCTGGATGCTGATGGAGAGGTCTCCTTTGGCGATGGCATTGGTTGTATCCACTGCCTGGGCCAGGGATCGTGATATCTGGCGTGTCATGCTGCCCCCCACCAGGATCGCCAGCAGCAGTCCTGCCACGATGGCCGCGATGGTGAGCGCAAGAATGCTTTTGTAGCGGGCTTCTGCGCTGGTGTATTCGGCTTGCGCGGTGTCGAGCTGGACCTGGATCAATCGCGCAAGTACATCCTGCAGCGGGTCCATTGCCACATACAGTTCTTTCGCGGCATAGCTGGTCAGGCCCGGCATGTCTGCGGCACGCACCAGTTTCTCCAGGGCTTCATTGGCAGCGTCGGCCTTCGTCTTCAGTGGCTTGAACTCCGCGACCAGTTTCTCTTCTTCGGGCACCAGGGTTGTGGAAAGGTAGTCCTGCCAGTTCTGTTCGATCAGCTTGCGTGCATCGGCAATCGACCGGAGCCCTTGCTCGGGCGTCATGCCCCCGTCACGAACCTTGTGCGCGGCGTCAACCACGTTGACCGCATACATGTCGGAAACGATCTTGAGTTGCTTGAGCGGCACGACCCGGTCGTAGTACACGGACCGGAGCCCGTTGTTGGATTGCTGAAGCCCAAACAGGCCCAGCCCTCCCACCAGCAGAACCAGTGTGCAAAGGGCCGCCAGAAGGCCCAGGAGGCGCATGGAGATTTTGAAGTTTGTCAAAGGGAACCTCCGTCAAAGATGCCCACGGGTAACGATCCTGCGGGTAGATGCTCAAAATGTAATATAAATGGCAAAGATTTGGTGTAAATGACGCAAAGCATTTGATGCTAATGACATAAATAATATTCTGTGTGAGCGGTTGGAAGCATCAGTAGGCTCGCCGCTGTAGAGGGCAAAGGGTGGGGCGCCCCGCGGCTGAGCGAGACCATGCAGGCCCGATCGGCGTGCGACGCTGCTGATTGCCTTGTGGCAAAGCGGCAAAGCGGCAAAGCGGGAAAGCGGCAAAGCGGCGCCGTGATGCACCCATCGGACCCAAGCAGCCCTCACACCATCGACGAGTTCCTGCAGTGATTGGCGAGCCAAAAAACCAGCTGCTGCATGAGCCGGTGCGGTGATTGGCGGGACGTCGCGACAATGGAAACACCGCTCCCTGAACAGGTCAGAGCGGACGTGTGCGCCCATATCAAGTGGTTCTGGACCCGTTACGGATACTCGCGAACCCAACGGTCTCAGCCCCTTTACTTCGAGGAAACAGCGCCGAAAGCACACTGAAAGAACGTCTTGGTAACCGTTCAGGAAACCCGAGCGGAGGGGCAGGACGGGTCTCTTTCAAAACGTGCCTGGAAAGGTATAGTGGGCAACGCATTGCGCCACGGTGGTTGCTGTACTTCGGTTTCGCCACGACAGGGCTGGACACCATCAAAAGGGAGCACAAGTGGGCATTCAGTGCAGCAAACAGTGGGTCTTGGCAGGTCTTCTGGGTCTTTTGGTGCTGGGCGCCTTCCCTTCGGCGGCCTGGGCCGATGACTGTGTCGCGCTGGCGTTGCCTTTTGATGCTGCATCGAGCCCCTGGGGGCGTGCATCTTTTTCCAAACTCAAGAAAGACACCCAGTACACGTTGATCGCGCAAGACGGTCGGCAGGTGCTACGTGCGCATGCGGAGGGCTCGGCATCGATGTTCGGCACCACGTTGAAGTCACCGCGCCGAGCCCATGGCTGGCTGAGCTGGGCCTGGAAGACCGACGCCCTGGTGCCCCGGGCCGACAACACCGATCGCCATCGCGAAGATGCACCACTTCGGGTGGTGGTCGCGTTCGACGGGGACGCCTCCCAGCTGCCTTTTGGCGAACGCGCCCAACGCAGGCTGGCCCAAACGATCTCCGGTCGGGCACCTCCTTTTGCCGCCCTCATGTACATCTGGGGGAGCCGCGAGGCGCCCGGCACCATCATCCCCTCGGCACACACCAGCCAGATCAAGATGCTGGTCGTGCAGTCAGGTACCGAGGGCCTTGGCCAGTGGCATCAGGTGAGCCGTAATCTTCGCGAGGACTATGTCCGCGCTTTTGGCACATCACCAGGCCCGGTGCTGGGCATTGCAGCCATGACCGATACGGACAACACGGGCGAGAAAGCAGACGGGCTGTACGCCGATTTCTCACTGGATTGCGCACACCCATGAAACGCGGCACCCCAGGCCATCCTCCGATTGGCATGGTTGTCCATCGCGCTGCTGAACCTTTGCGTGGCGCATGGAGGCTTCTGGCCCTGACTTTGGCAGCTTGCATGGTGTTGCCCGGCTGCGGCCACGGCCTCCCGACGCTGTCCGACCGGCAGGCCTCGTCGCACATCGTTGCTGGCTCTGACAGCCCCCTGGGGCGGGCGTACAGCCCGCCCTCTGGCAACAGCGGCCTCACTGGCGTGGCCTTGCTGAGCGATCCGACACAGGCGCTGGCGAGCCGTGTGTTGCTGGCACGCGCTGCCCAGCAGGGGCTGGATGTACAGGTCTATATCTGGGAGCCCGACGTCTCGGGCCATGTCCTTTTGCATGAGCTGCGGCGCGCCGCGCAGCGCGGCGTACGGGTGCGCCTGCTGATCGATGACAACGGCAGCGCCGGAATGGACATCTGGCTGCAGGCGCTGGCGGCCCAGCCGGGGGTCGAGGTCCGGTTGTTCAACCCCTTCAGGCAGCGCACCTTCAAGGCCATGGGGTACCTGACCGATTTCAACCGGTTGAACCACCGCATGCACAACAAGTCGTTCACGGCCGACAGCCAGGCGACCATCGTTGGCGGGCGCAACGTGGGTGACGTCTACTACGGCGTGAATGCCAACGTGCTCTTCTCGGACCTCGACCTCCTGGCGATTGGTCCGGCGGCGCAAACCACCGCTGTCCAGTTTGACGGGTACTGGAACAGCCCGCTGGCGTATCCGCTGCAAGCCCTGGTGTCTGCGGTTGATCCTGCCGAACTGGCCCGCCTCCAGCAACAAATGGCCGATTTGAGCCACATGCCAGAGGCGGCGCTGCTGCTGGCCCGTCTGCAAAAGACACCCTGGCTGACAGCCCCCGTGTCGGCGTACCCGCTTTTGCAGTGGGCGCCAGTGCAAGTCCTGTCCGACCCGCCCCACAAGGCCAGCGGGGCTGCGCCTTTGGCGGGCGCCGACCGGCGCGTGTTCCAGTCCCTCAGCGCCTGGCTGGGTGCCGCCGAGAAAACGCTGGACCTGGTGTCGCCCTACTTTGTGCCCGGGGATATCAGCGTGGAGCAGCTTTCTGCGCTGGTGCAAAAGGGGGTGTCTGTGCGCGTGATTACCAATTCGCTGGCGGCCACGGACGTGCTGGCCGTTCACGCGGGTTATGCACGGCACCGCAAGGCCCTGCTTGCAGCGGGCGTGCAGATTTTCGAACTCAAACCCGATGCCGAAACGCGCCGCCCCAAGTTGCCCACCGGCGTGCGGCTGGGGGCGTCGTCCACCGCCAGCTTGCACGGCAAGACTTTCGTGGTGGACAAGCGGCAGCTGTTTGTGGGCTCGTTCAACCTTGATCCTCGCTCGACCTATCTGAACACCGAAATGGGTCTGATCGTGGACAACGAAGCCATGGCCCGATCGCTCGCTGAAGGCATTGACCGGGAACTGCCGGACACCAGCTACAGGGTAACGCTGGCATCCGATGGCTCATTGCAATGGACCGAACGCGATGCCTCGGGCGAGCGGGTGTATGCCAGCGAACCCAAAACCGGCCTGTTGCGCCGCGTGGGCGCGCGGGTTCTCTCGTGGCTGCCTATTGAAGGCATGCTTTAGGGCCTGAACAGACCCCAGCCCCGCCCCTAAGACTGGATCTTGGTGCGTACTGGCATCTCTCTGTAATCGCCCGACGGCGGCTCTGTAGGTGCACGAACCGTCGAGTGGGCTGAGCGACGCGCATCACGACCGAGTCAAGCGCCCTCAGAGCCGCTCACCATGGACAGCGTGCGTCTGGCTCCGTTCGGTAGGGTCTGGCATTGTGGGCTTGCCGGGTGGCTTCTCACCGCCGTCAAGTTTTGTGCGCGCCGCGGTCCTGAAGGCCCTGGTGCGACCGCTGGACACATCGACCGAGGCCGTGTTCGAGGCCTTTCGCATTCTTGTCAGGTTCAACATCACGCCATGCAGCCACAACCGTCGGAGCTTTCTGTGCAAGTTCCCCTTGTCCACGGCCTGCGCGGACGGAAACAGTCGAGCCCCGCAATCAGTAACAAGACAACCCTGACACTCGCGCATACTGGGTATTCCATTCAGGCGACGCGAGATGATTCCGCCTTCACCTCGCGGCGACCGGCGTCACGCCGCAGCCCACCGGGGACACTGACATGCGCGGCTTTCTACTCAACAATCGCGACGAACTGATCCGAAGATGCAAGGACAAGGTCGCTCTGAGGCCTTCACGCGACGCGACCCCGGACCAGCTTTCGCACGGCGTGCCGATGTTTCTCGACCAGCTGACGCGCACGCTGGAAGCGGAGGATGGGGGCGACGCCGTCGGTGGCCTCCAAATTTCAGGCGCATCGGGCGGTGAGGGCTCGGCGCTGTCTGAGATGGGCGTTTCGGCCACCGTGCATGGCGGCGAACTGCTGGCCCTCGGCTATACCGTGGATCAAGTCGTCCATGACTATGGCGATCTGTGCCAAGCCATTACAGACCTTGCCGTGGAGCGTGACGCGCCTTTTTCGGTCGATCATTTCCGCACGTTGAATCGCTGCCTGGACAACGCCATTGCCGACGCAGTGACCGAATTTGCCGCCCAGCGCGACGTCAAAGTGGCGAGACAACAGGCCGAAGACGAGAATGAACGCCTGGGCTTTATCGCCCACGAATTGCGCAATCACCTGCAAGTTGCCAAGCTCGCCTTTGCAGCCCTGGAGTCAGGCAGGCTGCCGGTGGGCGGCTCCACTGGCGCCGTGCTCAAACGCAGCCTTGGCTCGATGGAAGGTTTGATCAACCATTCGCTGGCGGCTGTTCGTGAAGCAGCTCTTGCACCTGTGCATCCACGCATCTTCTCGCTCGCGGTCTTCCTGGCCGACGCGGGCCGCGTAGCCGAGCTCTACGCGGCTGACACAGGGTGCGCGCTTAGCATCGCGCAGGTGGATCCGCAAATCGCCATGGAAGGCAATCGCGAACTGCTGCTGGCAGCGCTCGGCAACCTGCTGCAGAACGCGTTCAAGTTCACGCGACCTGGGAGCGAAGTCACGCTGCATGCGCATACGTCCGCAGACTGGATCCGCATTGACGTAGAGGACTGCTGCGGGGGACT
This sequence comes from Acidovorax sp. BL-A-41-H1, assembly GCF_051942715.1. NCBI lineage: Bacteria > Pseudomonadati > Pseudomonadota > Betaproteobacteria > Burkholderiales > Comamonadaceae > Acidovorax > Acidovorax sp. BL-A-41-H1. The sequence goes on from NZ_JBPVJQ010000006.1 coordinate 625,489, forward strand.
CCCCGAGGGTAGTGTCGATACGGTCTTCAAGCCTTTCCAGCAGGGCTTCGACGACAAGCGCGGTCTCGGGTTGGGGCTGTCGATCGCCAGGCGCAGTGTGGAAGCGGATCGTGGGCGATTGACCGTACAAGACCTGCCGGGCAAGGGGTGCGTTTTCACCATCAGCATGCCGATGCGAAGGCTGGCGTAGCGCAGTGATGCACTGCACCTGGGAGACTCTTCCAGTTCATCGCGAAATGGAGCTCCTAAGGATGTCCATGCCCGTTGATGCGGTGCGTCGCTGCAATCGTGGCTACTGATGGCCCGGGCTTGGCGCCATATTCTGCAGCCTCCGCCAATCCGTCAGTTCCATGGATGCCTCTTCTGGCGATATCGGGCACCACCCCCGGATTCGGGCACATTTCGGCGCACGTTTGCGCACTGGTCAAAGCCACTTCCCATAGGCAAAAAGAAAAAGGCCGGAAGCTTGTGGAAGCTACCGGCCTTGTCTGTGGTGCCCGGGGCCGGAATCGAACCGGCACGCCTTGCGGCGGGGGATTTTGAGTCCCCTGCGTCTACCAATTTCACCACCCGGGCGGGAATTCGTGAAGCCGCAAATTATGGCACAGTAGGGCGCATGAAATACCTGACGATTGAGGACGCGGTGGGCCACACGCCGCTGGTGGCTTTGCAGCGCATTGGGGCGCAAGACAACAACGCCCGGGGCACCATCGTGCTGGGCAAGCTGGAGGGCAACAACCCTGCGGGTTCGGTCAAAGACCGGCCTGCGCTGTCGATGATCCGCCGGGCCGAGGAGCGCGGTGACATCAAGCCCGGCGACACGCTGATCGAGGCCACGTCGGGCAATACCGGCATTGCGCTGGCCATGGCAGCGGCCATCAAGGGCTACCGCATGGTGCTGGTGATGCCCGAGGATCTGTCGATTGAGCGCGCGCAGACCATGAAGGCGTTTGGCGCCGAGCTGGTGCTGACCCCCAAGAGCGGTGGCATGGAGCACGCCCGCGACCTGGCCGAGGCCATGCAAAAGCGCGGCGAGGGCAAGGTGCTGGACCAGTTTGCCAATGCCGACAACCCGCGCATCCACTACGAAACCACGGGCCCCGAGATCTGGGAGCAGACGGGCGGGCGCGTGACGCATTTTGTGAGCGCCATGGGCACCACGGGCACCATCACGGGGGTGTCGCGCTTCCTGAAGGAAAAGAACCCCGGCGTGAAGATCATCGGCGCGCAGCCCGAGGAAGGCTCGCGCATTCCGGGCATCCGCAAATGGCCGCAGGAATACCTGCCCAAGATCTACGACGCCAGCACGGTGGACGAGCTGGTGTACGTAAGCCAGGACAACGCCGAGGAGATGTGCCGCCGCCTGGCGCGCGAGGAGGGCATCTTTGCCGGCATTTCGGCCGCAGGTGCGTGCTGGGTGGCGCAGCAGATTGCCGCGCGCGAGACCAACGCCACGGTGGTGTTCATCGTGTGCGACCGCGGCGACCGGTACCTGTCCACCGGCGTTTTCCCGGCCTGATTTTTGGGTCGCTGAAAGCAGTTTTTGGATAAAAACAGGCTGTAGCGCTTGCTTTTATTGCCCCTTACGCTATCAAAATAAGAGCATATGCACTACGAGACGCGCTTTTGCACCCACTGCGGCACGGGGCTGCAGCCCATCACCCTGGCGGAAGACGGCGGCGACAAGGAACGGCTGCGCTGCCCGGCCTGCGGCTGGACGCACTGGAACAACCCCACCCCCGTGCTGGCGGCGATTGTGGAGGTGGACGGCAAGGTGCTGCTGGCCCGCAATGCCGCCTGGCCGGGCAAGATGTTTGCGCTGATCACCGGCTTCATGGAGGCCGGCGAGTCGCCGCAAGAGGGCATTGCCCGCGAGGTGAAGGAAGAAACCAACCTGGATGTGCAGGCCACCACGCTGGTGGGTGCCTACGAGTTCATGCGCATGAACCAGGTCATCATTGCCTACCATGTGGTGGCCACGGGCGAGGTGCGGCTGTCGCCCGAGCTGGTGGACTACCGCCTGTACGACCTGCCCGACCTGCGCTGCTGGCCTGCGGGCACGGGCTACGCGCTGGCAGACTGGCTGCGCACCCGGGGGCACGAGCCGGTGTTCTTCACCAAAGAGGAAAATGAGGAACGGCGCCGCGGCCTGGATGCCGCGCTGCCCAAGAACTGACCACGACGGACGACCTGACCACCATGCACATCCACAAAGAAATCGATACCCGCGGCCTGAACTGCCCGCTGCCCATCCTCAAGGCCAAGAAGGCGCTGTCGGACATGGCCAGCGGCGAGCTGCTGAAGGTGGTGGCCACCGACAACGGCTCGCTGCGTGACTTTGTTGCCTTTGCCAAGCAGACGGGCAATGAGCTGGTCGAGCAGCAGACGGTGGGCGAGGAATTCATCCACGTGCTGCGCCGCCGCTGAGAGGCGCAGGGCCCTGCGGGCAGTCACCGCGGTCTGCGGCCCCAGCCCAGGGGCTCGGCTCCAAAAACAAATCCTCCGGAGCAGCGCGGCTGCTGGCGGAGGATTTTTTACGTGCGCACCCGAAACAACGGCGTGCGCCGTTGTGGCCGCTGCTTACAGGCTCAGCCCCTTCAGATACGCGCGGAAGTGTTCGCTCACCTGCGGGTGCTGCAGGGCCAGCTCCACCGTGGCTTCCAGAAAGCCTTCCTTGCTGCCGCAGTCGTAGCGCTTGCCCGCGTACTCGAAGGCGTAGACCGCCTCGTGCTCCATCAGCCGGGCAATGCCGTCGGTGAGCTGGATCTCGCCGCCCACGCCGCGCGGCTGGTTGCGGATCTCGTTGAATACGCCGGGCGTGAGGATGTAGCGGCCCGCCACGCCCATGCGCGATGGCGCGTCGGCGGCCTTGGGCTTTTCGACGATGCGCTCGATGCGCATCAGCGGGCCGCCCGCGGGCTCGCCCGCCACGATGCCGTATTTGTGCACCTGATCCTCTGGCACCTCCTGCACGGCAATCACCGAACGGCCCTGCTGGCGGAAGGCCGCAGCCATTTGCTTGAGCACGGGCTCGCCATCCTGCGGGCCCACCATCAGGTCGTCGGCCAGCAGCACGGCAAAGGGCTCGTTGCCCACCAGCGGTTCGGCGCACAGCACGGCGTGGCCCAGGCCCAGTGACCGGGGCTGGCGCACAAAGGCGCAGTCCATGTCGTCGGGCATGACCGACCGCACCAGTTTCAGCAGATCGTGCTTGCCAGCAGCCTCCAGCTCGTTTTCCAGCTCGTAGGCGGTGTCAAAGTGGTCTTCGATGGCGCGCTTGCTGCGGCCCGTCACGAAGATCATGTGGCGGATGCCTGCGGCGTAGGCTTCTTCCACCGCGTACTGGATCAGCGGCTTGTCCACCACGGGCAGCATTTCCTTGGGAGACGCTTTGGTGGCGGGCAAAAAGCGTGTGCCCAGCCCTGCAACGGGGAACACGGCTTTGCGAACGGTGGTGACAACGGACATGGGTTTCCTTCAGGCGATGCGAAAGCCCGGGTGGGGTGCCCGGGCGTGGCAGTTGCGGGATGGCAATCGGCGGCCAGTATGGCCCGGCGGTCAGCCCAGCCGTGTCAGCTGATCGCGCAATCTGCCGAGGGTGGCCGTGAAGTCGGCCACGCGCTTGCGCTCCTGGTCGAGCACGGCAGCGGGGGCCTTGGCCACAAAGGCCTCGTTGCCCAGCTTGGCGTTGGCCTTGGTGATTTCGCCCTCGATGCGCGCCGCTTCCTTGGACAGGCGGGCCTTTTCGGCCGCCACGTCGATCTCCATGAACAGGCACATGCGCGCCTCGCCCACCACGGCCACAGGCGCGGCCTGGGCGGCTGCGACCCAGGCGGCCTCGTCGTCAAACACCTTCACTTCACTGAGCTTGGCCAGCGCCTGCAGCACCGGGGCCACGCCGCGCATGAAGTCGGCATCGCCCACCACGAACAAAGGCAGGCGGGTTGAGGGCGACACGTTCATCTCGCCGCGCAGGGCCCGGCAGGTGTCCACCAGACCCTTGACGCGGGCCATGTGGGCAATCGCGGCGTCGTCGATCTTCTCGGGCTGGGCCTGCGGGTAGCGGGCAATGCTGACGGACTCGCCTGCAATTCCGGCCACGGGTGCCACGGTCTGCCACAGGGCCTCAGTGATGAATGGGATGATGGGGTGGGCCAGGCGCAGGATGGCTTCAAGCGTGCGGATCAGCGTGCGGCGGGTGGCGCGCTGCTGTGCTTCGGTGCCGTTCTGGATCTGCACCTTGGCGATCTCCAGGTACCAGTCGCAGTACTCGTTCCAGACAAAGTCGTAGATCGTGTTGGCCACGTTGTCCAGGCGGTACTCGGCAAAGCCCTTTTCCACCTCGGCCTCGGTCTTTTGCAGCAGCGAGCTGATCCAGCGGTCGGCCTGGCTGAACTGCATGTAGCCATGGGCGCTGCCGCCGGGCTGGCATTCTGCCTTGGTGTGCTCTTTCAGGCCGCAGTCCTGGCCTTCGCAGTTCATCAGCACAAAGCGGCTGGCGTTCCAGAGCTTGTTGCAGAAGTTGCGGTAGCCCTCGCAGCGCTTGCTGTCAAAGTTGATGCTGCGGCCCAGCGATGCCAGCGCGGCAAAGGTAAACCGCAGCGCATCGGCGCCGTAGGCTGGAATGCCCTCAGGGAATTCCTTTTGCGTGTTCTTGCGCACCGTGGGCGCGGTCTCGGGCTTGCGCAGGCCGGTGGTGCGCTTGTCGAGCAGGGGCTCCAGCGCAATGCCGTCGATCAGGTCCACCGGGTCGAGCACGTTTCCTTCGCTCTTGCTCATCTTCTTGCCCTGCGCGTCGCGCACCAGGCCGTGGATGTACACGTGCTTGAACGGCACGCGGCCGGTGAAGTGCGTGGTCATCATGATCATCCGGGCCACCCAGAAGAAGATGATGTCGTAGCCCGTGACCAGCACGCTGCTAGGCAGGTACAGGTTGAAGTCATCGGTGGCACTGTCGCCCTGGTTCGGCCAGCCCATGGTGGAAAACGGCACCAGGGCGGACGAATACCAGGTGTCCAGCACGTCCTCGTCACGGCGCAGCGTTTTGCCTGGGGCCTTGGCCTGTGCTTCGGCTTCGTTGCGGGCCACGATCACGTTGCCATCTTCGTCGTACCAGGCCGGAATCTGGTGGCCCCACCACAGCTGGCGGCTGATGCACCAGTCCTGGATGTTGTTCATCCACTGGTTGTAGGTGTTGACCCAGTTCTCGGGCACAAAGGTCACCTCGCCGGTGGCCACGGCGTCAATCGCCTTTTGCGCAATGCTCTTGCCGGTGGCGTCACCATCGCCAACCTTGCTCATGGCCACGAACCACTGGTCTGTCAGCATGGGCTCGATCACCTGGCCGGTGCGGGTGCAAATCGGCACCATGAGCTTGTGCTTCTTCACCTCGACCAGTGCGCCGATGGCTTCCAGGTCGGCCACGACGGCCTTGCGCGCCACGAAGCGGTCCATGCCCTGGTACTTGGCGGGCGCGTTTTCGTTGACGGTGGCCTGCAGCGTCAGCACGCAGATCATCGGCAGCTTGTGGCGCTGGCCCACGGCATAGTCGTTCTGGTCGTGTGCAGGCGTGACCTTGACCACGCCCGTGCCGAATTCCTTGTCCACGTAGTCGTCGGCAATCACCGGAATCTGGCGGTCGCACAGCGGCAGGTTCACCATCTTGCCGATGAGGTGGGTGTAGCGCGCGTCTTCAGGGTGCACCATCAGCGCCACGTCGCCCAGCATGGTTTCGGGGCGGGTGGTGGCCACCGTCAGGCTGCCCGATCCATCGGCCAGTGGGTAGGCGATGTGCCACAGCGAGCCGTCTTTTTCCTCGCTCTCGACTTCCAGGTCGGACACGGCGGACTGCAGCTTCGGGTCCCAGTTGACCAGGCGCTTGCCGCGGTAGATCAGGCCCTGCTCGTACAGGCGCACAAAGGTTTCGGTGACGACGCTGCTGAGCTTGTCGTCCATGGTGAAGTATTCACGGCTCCAGTCCACGCTGTCGCCCATGCGGCGCATCTGCGTGGTGATGGTGTTGCCCGACTTTTCCTTCCACTCCCACACCTTGCTCACGAAGTTCTTGCGTGCCTCGGGCGGGGTGGGGCCCATGTCGTAGCGGCTGATGCCTTGTTCCTGCAGCTGGCGCTCCACCACGATCTGCGTGGCAATGCCCGCGTGGTCGGTGCCCGGCACCCACACGGTGTTGAAGCCGCGCATGCGGTGGTAGCGCGTGAGGCTGTCCATGATCGTCTGGTTGAACGCATGGCCCATGTGCAGCGTGCCCGTCACATTGGGGGGCGGCAGCTGGATGGAAAACGCCGGCTCGCCCGCCTGCGCAGCGCCCGTGCCGCGGTGGCCTGCGGTGCCATAGCCGCGCTTTTCCCATTCGGGGCCCCAGTGGGCTTCCAGCGCAGCGGGTTCAAACGACTTGGACAGGCTTTCGAGGCCGGGTTGTTGCAGGGGCGTGCTCATGGGGGTAGGGCGGTGAGGCGGGCAGGCCGCTGGGGCGTGCCTCGCTGGTCAGAGGAATGAACCGGCCATTTTAAGGGAGCGGCACGCCGCGCAGCGGGGCAGGCCCGGCAGGCTTGGGGCGGGGCATTCCGGGCCGCAGGCCTTGCTTGCTGGCGTGGGTTGCCCGCTGCCGGGACTGTGGTGACCGGTCACCATCGCTCCCTCAAACGTGCCCACCGCGACGAGGTGCAGTGACTGCGCAGAAGGCGTTGCAGCGCGCAGGAAGCCTGTGCCAAGGCTGCAACTGCCCAGTGCATCAGATGCTATTTAAGTAATAGCAATGGGTGCATATGAATCAAGCGCTACAGGCCGTTTTGACCTGAAAAGTGCCGCTGCACCCGTTGGGATGGCGTTTAGGCCCGCACAAACTCCGGCCGATCGTTTTGCTGGGGCTTCAGGGGCTCGGCCACCTTGCCTTCGGCGCGCTCCTTGCGCCACTGTTCCTTGCGGGCTGTCCACTCGTTCAGGCGGTCGTGGGCCACCGTGCTGTCCTTGGCCATCTGCTCTTCGTTGGCCAGCTGCGCGGTCAGCTCCAGGCGGATGCCGTTGGGGTCGAAGAAGTAGATGCTCTTGAAGATGTGGTGGTCGGTAACGCCCAGCACTTCAATGCCGTGGGCTTCCAGGCGCGCCTTGGTGTTTTGCAGCTCTTCCACCGTATCGACGCGAAATGAGATGTGGTTGACCCACAGCGGCGTGTTGGGCGAGGGCTCGGCCTTCACGTCATCGCCCAGGTCAAAGAAGGCGATGAACGAGCCGTCTTTCAGGCGAAAGAAGAAGTGCGTGTAGGGGCAGTATTCGCCGGTGCTGGGCACATAGTCGCTCTGGATGATGTGGTACAGCGGCAGGCCCAGGATGTCTTCGTAGAACTGCCGCGTCTCTTCCGCATCGCGGGCCTTGTAGGCATAGTGGTGCAGCTGCTGGATGGCGGCAGGTGCGGGCAGGGTGGCGAGGTCTGGCTTGGCAACGGGGGTCATGCAGGTCTCCATCGAATAATGGCCTGATTCTACTATTCGTAATTGATTTACGTTAAGTTAATTTAATGCCACATTGTGTGGTCGCGCCACGGGTTTGCAGCATTGTCCGGAGCAATCCCCCCACGAAAAAAGCCACCGGGCGTTTCCGCCGCGGTGGCTTTCGCGTTGGCGCCCGGCATCTGCCGGGCGTGCGCCGCGTTTACTGCTTGACGGCTTCGATCTGGATCACCAGGCGCACGTTCTTGGGGAAGCCCCATTCCACGCCGTAGTTCATGCCCCACTGGGTGCGGTCGATGGTGGTTTCAAAGTCGCCACCGCACACTTCGCGCTTGAGCATGGGGCTGTCGTAGCAGGCGAACTGCGTGGACTTGAGCGTGACGGGGCCGGTCTTGCCCAGCAGCGTGAGCTGGCCGGTCACTTCGCTGACCTTGTCGCCGCTGAACGTGAACTTGTCGGATACGAACTTGATGGTGGGGTGCTTGGCGGTGTCGAACAGGTCGGCGCTTTGCAGGTGCTTGTCAAAAGCGGGTGTACCGGTGTTGACCGACGTGGTGTCGATGGTGATGTCCACCTTGCCGGTCTTGGCAGCGCGGTCAAAGTCCACGGTGCCCTGCTTCTTGTCGAAACGGCCGCGGTTGGTGGAGGCGCCAAAGTGGCTGATCTCGAACGTCACGAACGTGTGCGTGGGGTCGATGGCATACGGTGCGGCCTGGGCGGCGCCAGCGGTCATGGCGGTGGCGGCAGCCACGGCGAGCAGGGAGAACAGGGACTTGCGCATGGTTAAAACTCCTGAAGGTAAAGGGACGTTGATGAATACAAAAAACACGAACACGGATTGAGCTGCTGGCTCACGCTGGAACTGGGCGCGGCCGAGGCCAGTGCTCCCGCGCAAGGGCCGCCCCGCCGCGCTGGGAGTGTCCCCCTCCCGCATTGCAAAGCAACGCGAGAGAGGGGGAAGGCGCGAAGCGACTCAGGGGGAGTATCAAATCTTCCCCACACCCGTCAGCGCCAGCTTGAACTTCACGAGCACGTCGTCGGCCACCATCGAGGTGTCGGCCCACTCGTTCTCGCCAATCTTGAAAGCCAGGCGCTTGATGGGCAGCGAGCCGGCAGCGGTGGTCACCGTGCCGCTTTGCGTGAGCGTGACGGGGGCGACCACGTTTTGCGCGTTGCCCTTGATGGTGAGCTTGCCCGCCACTTCAAACTTGCCGCCACCGAGCGCCTTGATGCTGGTCGATTCGAACGTGGCCTGAGGGAACTTGGGCACGTTGAACCAGGTGGGCTTGGGCAGCTCGGCATCGGTCTCGCGCGAGCCCAGCGTGGCGCTGCCGGTATCCACGGTGAAAGTGATCTTGCTGGTGGCCAGCTTGGCCGGGTCAAACGCCACCTGGGCACTGAACTTCTTGAAATGGCCATCCAGCGGCACGCCCATCTGGCGGGCGGTGAACTGAACCTCGCTCTGGGCGGGCACCAGCTGCTGCTGGGCCAGGGCAACGTGGCTGCCCAGCAGGAGGGCGCTGGCCACAGACAGGCGGGCGATGAGGGTCAAGGCTTGCATGGTTCTAACTCCGAAGGCGCAGGAATGAGGGCGCGGGGTGCAGCGCCATGGTTGGATGAGGTGGTGCGCGCAAAGTGCGGGTTGCGTTCAGCTACGCCTGCCCGGCAACATGCGCTGGAGGAGACCATCGCGGTCCACCCATTGGTGCTTGAGCGCTGCCGCCACATGCAGCAGCACCAGGCCGCCCAGGGCAAAGGCCGTGTATTGGTGCCAGGGCTTGATCGCGTCTGCCAGCTCTTTGCTCACAGGCACAAAATCAGGCAATTGCCAGAGCCCCAGGAACACGATGGGGAAGCCGGCCGCCGAGCTGTAGGCCCAGCCGATCAGCGGCACCGCAAAAAACAGCGCGTACAGCGCAAAGTGGGTGCCGTGGTGCGCCAGCTTCTGCCAGCCGGGCATGGTGCGGGCAATGCGGTCAGGCAGTGGAGGTGGCCGGTGCGTGAGCCGCCACAGCAGGCGCAGCGCGGACAGGGCCAGCAGCGTGACCCCGGCCCACTTGTGCCAGTTGTACAGCTTGAGCCGCTGCGGCGAAAACGGCAGCCCCGTCATGTAAATGCCCACGCCCAGCAGCCCGAGGATGGCCAGGCCCAGCACCCAGTGCAGCAGGATGGCAGTGCCGGTATAGCGGGCGCTTTTGTCGGCAGAAGGGTTGACGGCAAGGGTCATGGGACGGATTGACAGTGGAAGGCGGGGTGCTTGCATCGCACCGTGGGCTGGCCGTGGCAGGTTCCGCGGGGCGGGCTGGATTGAGGGCAGTGTAGGAACGGCTTGCCCACCGGCGTTTCATACGTATTGATGCTTCGATTCAAAAAAACTGAATTGAAGTGGGGTGGATCAACAAAGTAACGTAATGTTCCCGCCGTGGAAGCGCGACGTGCGGGACAAGGCTCGTTCGATGGGGCAACAGGAGGTCGGAAGCCTGTGTCGGTGCCGGGCGCGATTCGGGGCATGCCCAGCTGTCCTGTTAGCCCCGCTGGCAGTGACTGCGGAGCCGCAAGCGCCGCGGCCTGGTTCCCGGTGAGGCCTTTAGGCTACTGGCCCAGGGCTGCCATCTTCCAGGCAGCGGCAGCGGCAGCTGCGTCGCCGCGCTGCTCGGCGAGTTCGGCCAGATGGCGCCAGGCGCTGGCACGCAGGCCCGTGTCGGCCAGTTGCTGGGCCGACTGCGTGAGCAGCTGTTGCGCCTTGCCCCACAGCTGGCGCTTGAGGCACGCCATGCCCGCCAGGTACTGCAGGCGTGCGTCGCGCGGGTTGGCCTGCTGGGCTGCTTCGATGCGGGCCAGCCACGGGGCATCGATGGCACCCAGGCCCGCCTCCAGCGCACGCACCAGCTTCAGGGCGTGCTGCTCGGCCAGCGCATCGGGCGTGTTCACCAGCCGCTCCCACACGGGCAGCAGCCAGCTGCGCACCTGCGCGCTTTCACCCCCCAGCAGCGCCAGGCGCTGGGCGGCGTGGATGGCGATCTCGGGCATCTGGCGTTCCGAGGATTCCAGCGACTGCCAGATCTGCTGCAGCTGGGCCGTGTCGTGTGCGCTGTTGATGAGTTCGGTGGCCAGGCCGCGCACGATGCTCTGCGCCGCGCTGGGCGAAAACGCCCGGTGTTTGCCCAGCAGGCGGGCCGTGTCGAGTGCCTCGCGCGTCTGGTGCGCCAGGCGCGTGGCCTTGAGCTTGATGCGCAGTGCCAGCGTGCGGCGCGCGGCGCCCTGGGGCAGCTCGGCCAGGCGGTCAAGGGCAGCGCTGGCATCGCGGTCGTCCAGCGACCAGCGGGCGGCCCGCATCTGCGCACCTTCGCGCAGTTCCTGCTCCATCACCGTGCCGCGCAGGGGCGATTCCTGCAGGGCATCGCGCAGGTGCGATTCGCGCGTGGCGCGGTCCTGCAGCGCGTGCGAGGCCTCAGCGGCAATCATGTGCGAGAGGGCGCGCAGCTGGCGCGCATGGGGCACCGGTTCGTTGGCGGCGGCCAGCGCGTGCTCTTGTGCCAGCGCGGCCGCCGCGGCCTTGCGCGAACGGATGAAGCGCCCGCCCAGCATGTGGGTGAGGGCATCGAGCAGCGATGCGTGCATGGCGCGTTCCTTTTGCTGCAGGCGCCAGCGCCGGGCTTGCCGGGGCAGTTCCAGCAGCGCGGCCAGGGCGCGCAGCGCCGCGTACAGGGTGACAAAGCTGCCGACCAGCAACAGCACCACCATGTTGAGCGACAGGTCGATGCGGTAGGGCGGCCAGTAGAGCGTGACGGTGCCCTGGTTGTTGCCCGCAAACAGCGCAGCGGCCACGGCCACGCCAAACAACGCCAGAAGCCAGAGTGCTGCGCGCATGTCAGTGGTCGCCCATCGCGCAGGGTGCGCCCGCGACCATCGGAACAGCCGCAGCGCAGGCCAGGAACACCGGGCAAGGACGGCCCCACAGCAAGGGCGCCGTCCCCCTTGCTGGGAAGGCGCGGAGCGACTCCTGGCGGCTCATCATCGTCCTGCAGCGGCGGTTGCCAGCGCCGCCAGTGTTTCGTCCAGGCGCGGCAGCTCGGCCACCTTCATGCTGGCCTGCGCGGCCTGCAGCGTGCTGGCCGCGGCTTGCGTGCGGCGCGAGGCCGGGTCGAAATACTTGTTCAGTGCCGCGGTGGCCGCCGTCAGGTCGGCCCGGGCCGAGTCGTACTGGCGGGCCAGCACCCCCAGCCGTGCGTTCAGCAACTTGAGCTTGAGGTTTTCGCGCAGGAAAAACGCCTGCTCTGGCGCCAGCAGGATGGCCTCGGGCTGGTCGATGCGGCTCACGCGGACCAGGCCACGGGCCTCGTCGCGCACCACTTCCCAGCTGCGCTGCAGGGCGGTTTGCCACCAGGCGGTGGTGTCTTGTGGCGTTGCCGAAGATGCAGCAGGCGTTGTGGCCGGCCCGGCGCCCAGTCGGCGGGTGGCTGCGGCCTGGGCCACGGCGTTTTGCACGGGCAGTTCATCCACCTGGCGCACCAGGTCATCCAGCCGGGCCAGCAGGCCTGCGGTGTCGGTGACGGCGGCGCGGGTCAGGCGATCCAGGTCGCGGCCGATGGCGCGCTGCACGGGCGCGAGCCGGGGCTGCGCGGCGCGCTCGATGCGCAGGTTGGCCGACTTGAGGGCCGCCACCAACGGTTCGAGGCTGCCCGTGAGCTGGGTTTGCTGCTGCGCCAGCCGGATGCCCGACTCGATATCGACCACCAGGTTTTCGTCGCGCGAGCGCGACAGGCTCTGCATCAGTTCTTCGAGCTGGCTGCGCTGCAGGGCGACCTCGCTCACGCGGGCTTCGGCCACCGACAGGCGGGCCGCCGTCTCACGCACCAGGTCTTCAGCCTGGCGGGCCATGGTGCGGGCCTCGATGGCCAGCGCGCCGGAGTCGGCCGACTGCCGTGCCAGCTGTTCCTGGATGCCACTGAGCTTTTGCCATAGCAGGCCGGTGCTGACGAGCGCCGCGGCCGCCATGGCCGCCAGAATCCACTGCAGGGCATTGCCGCGTGGGGCCGTGGGCAACGCCGCCTGCATGGCCGCATCTGCCGGGGCCGCCACAGGGGCGGGGGGCGATGAAGGCGAAGCAATGGGCGGCACGGAACTCATGCGGCCGATTCTATCGACGCCACCACGTCCTCCAATGACGGACGGCATTCGTCCACGCGACCAAAACCGGCGGCACGTGCCGCCTGCGCGATGCGCGGGTGCGTGACCAGCGCACGGGCGTCTGCCCAGCTTTGCCCCGGTAACGCCTCTGCGAGATGGGCCACGGCTTCTGAACTGCTGAGCAACCACAGCGATCCGTCGTGGGCGGCCTGCTGCGCCAGCGCGGTTTGCTGCGCATCGAATATCGGCGCGCCGCGTTGGTATGCCACCACAAAATCCACACTGGCGCCGGCGCTTTCAATCTGGCGGGCCAGCCAGTCGCGGCCGGTGCCCTGCTGCACGTCGTGCACGCCGCCCGAGTGGCCGCGCACGATCAGCACGCGGTCGCCCGGCGCCAGCTGCGGGCCCACCTGCTGCCACAGCGCTTCGGAATCGAACTGCGGCGCATCCGGCGCCGGGCCGTCGATGAGCGCGGCGGGCACGCCCGCCTCTGCCAGTGCCCGGGCCGTTCCCGGCCCTGGGGCCCATGCTCTTGATTTGATAGCTGTGAGGGGTGATTGTGATTGGGCTTGAGCGCTTCTTGACTCGAAAAAGTGCGTTACGGCGTTGCTGCTGACGAACATCCATGCCCGGTAGCTGCCAGCCCTGGCGCGCGCCGCCTCCAGCGCTTCGATGGCATCAGGGGCGGTACAGGGGCCAATGGCAATCAGCGGCAGCGCCACGGCGGCGATGCCGTGGCCGGCCAGCCCATGCACCCAATGCGCAGCTTCGCGGGCGGGCCGCGTGACGATCACGCGCGGTGGAAGGGGCACGGCGCCGCCTAAGCCTGTGGCGCAGCGTGCTCTGCACCGCGCGCGCCGCCTTCGCGCAGGCGCTGTGCAATGGCCAGGCCCAGCGCCTCGGCCTGTGCCAGTGTGGCCACGGGGGCGCTGGCGTGGGCGCGTACCAGCGGCAGGCGGCCATCGGTGTCGCCCCACGCAGCATCGAGCTGCAGCGTGCCGGAGGTAAAAGTGCCGTGGGCCGCCAGCGGCATCGAGCAGCTGCCGCCCATGGCGCGGCTCACGGCACGTTCGGCCGCCACCGTGAGCCAGGTGGTCTGGTCGGCCAGCGGCGCCAGCGCGTCGACAAGGTCCTGCCGGTCGCTGCGCACTTCAATGCCCAGCGCGCCCTGGCCCGCAGCCGGCAGCATTTGGGCAGGCTCGAACGTGGCGCGAATGCGGGACTCCAGCCCCAGGCGCTTGAGGCCCGCGGCTGCCAGCACGATGGCGTCGTACTGCCCTTCGTCGAGCTTGCGCAGGCGGGTGTCCAGGTTGCCGCGCAACGGCTCGATGCGCAGGTCGGGCCGCAGTGCCTGTAGCAGCACCTGACGGCGCAGGCTGGAGGTGCCCACCACCGCCCCCTGGGGCAGCGCGTCGATGCTGGCGTAGGCAGGCGAGACGAAGGCATCGCGCGGGTCTTCGCGCTCCATCACGCAGGCCAGGGCAAAGCCGGGGGGCAGCTCCATCGGCACATCCTTGAGGGAGTGCACGGCGATGTGGGCGCGGCCTTCTTCCAGCGCGGTTTCCAGCTCTTTCACGAACAGGCCCTTACCGCCCACCTTGGAGAGCGAGCGGTCCAGGATCTGGTCACCCTTGGTCGTCATGCCCAGCAGCTGCACGGTGTGGCCGCGTGCTTGCAGCAGCGCCTGCACATGCTCGGCCTGCCACATGGCCAGGCGGCTTTCGCGCGTGGCAATGACGATGGGGGGGGCGTCGTTGTTGGGGTTCAAGTTCGTAACCTGTTTGTAATTATTCGGCGGCGGGCGATGCTAGCATCCGCCCGCACTGGGGCCGGTGCGCCCGGAAAACGGGGGCTGGCGGCGCCGGGCCCCCCATCCATCCCGGAGACAACCCGATGAAACGATCCGACAAGGACCAGCCCCTGATTGATGATATCCGCCTGCTCGGGCGCATTCTGGGGGACGTGATCCGCGACCAGGAGGGCGTGGCCGCGTATGAGCTGGTCGAGCAGGTGCGCAAGCTGTCCGTGGCTTTCCGCCGCGATGCCGACCAGGAAGCCGACCGCGCGCTCAAGAAGCTGCTCAAGGCCTTGTCGGGCGACCAGACGGTGAGCGTGATCCGAGCCTTCACCTATTTCAGTCACCTGGCCAACCTGGCCGAAGACCGCCACCACATCCGCCGCCGCGCCGTGCACGAGCGCGCGGGCGACACGCAGGAGGGCAGCATCGAAGTGGCGCTGTCGCGTCTGCGCTGGGCCGGCATTGCGCCCAAGACGATTTCGCAGACGCTGGCGAGCAGCTACGTGGCCCCGGTGCTGACCGCCCACCCCACCGAAGTGCAGCGCAAGAGCATTCTGGATGCCGAGCGCGACATCGCACGGCTCCTCGCCGCACGCGACGACATCCGTGTGCGGGCACAGCTTTACAACACCGCCAAGGATGCCCTTACCCCGCGCGAGCTGGCCGCCAACGAGGCCCAGTTGCGTGCCCGCGTGGCACAGCTGTGGCAGACCCGCCTGCTGCGCTACAGCAAGCTCACGGTGGCAGACGAGATCGAAAACGCGTTGTCTTACTACGAAGCCACGTTCTTGCGCGAGATCCCCAAGATCTATGCCGACCTGGAAAGCGAGCTGGGCCAGTATCCGGTACACAGTTTTCTGCGCATGGGCCAGTGGATTGGCGGCGACCGCGACGGCAACCCCAATGTGACGGCGCAGACCCTGCAGTACGCCCTGAGCCGTCAGGCCGAGGTGGCGCTGCGGCACTACCTGACGGAAGTGCATTACCTGGGCGGCGAGCTGTCGCTGTCGGCCCGGCTGATGCAGGTGTCGGCCGAGATGGAAGCGCTGGCCGAACGCTCGCCCGACCAGAGCGAGCACCGCCTGGACGAGCCCTACCGACGCGCCCTGACGGGCATTTACGCGCGCCTGGCCGCATCGCTCAAGCAGCTGACCGGTGGTGATGCCGCGCGCCATGCCGTGGCACCGCAAAACCCTTATATCAGCGCCGACGAATTCCTGGCCGACCTGCGCGTCATTGAGGCCTCACTCAAGTCTCACCACGGCGAATCGCTGGCGGCCGAGCGGCTGCACCCGCTGATCCGCGCGGTGCAGGTGTTCGGCTTTCACCTGGCCACCGTGGACCTGCGCCAGAGCTCCGACAAGCACGAGGAAGTGGTGGCCGAACTGCTGGCCACTGCGCGCATCGAAGCGCACTACGCAGCCCTGACGGAAGACGCCAAGCGCAAGTTGCTGATGGGCCTGCTCAACGATGCCCGGCCGCTGCGCGTGGTGGGCGCCGACTACAGCGCGCATGCGCAAGGCGAACTTGCGATCTTCGAGACGGCCCGCGTGATGCGCGAGCGCTTCGGGCACGAGGCCATCCGTCACTACATCATCAGCCACACCGAAACGGTGAGCGACCTGCTGGAGGTGCTGCTGCTGCAAAAGGAAGTGGGCCTGATGAGCGGCACGCTGGATGCCGAATCCAGAAACCACCTCATCGTGGTACCGCTGTTCGAGACCATCGAAGACCTGCGCAATGCCGCGCCGATCATGCGCGAGTTCTATGCGCTGCCGGGCATTGCAGCCCTGGTGCAGCGCAGCGGCGGCGAGCAGGACATCATGCTGGGCTACAGCGACAGCAACAAGGACGGCGGCATTTTCACCAGCAACTGGGAGCTGTACCGCGCCGAGATCGCACTGGTGGAACTGTTCGACCAGCTTGCCACCAGCCATGGCATCCAGCTGCGCATGTTCCATGGCCGCGGCGGCACGGTGGGCCGGGGCGGCGGCCCCAGCTACCAGGCCATTCTGGCCCAGCCTCCGGGCACGGTGCGCGGGCAGATCCGCCTGACCGAGCAGGGCGAGGTCATTGCGTCCAAATATGCCAACCCCGAGATCGGCCGCCGCAACCTCGAAACCCTGGTGGCCGCTACGCTGGAGGCCACGCTGCTGCAGCCGACCAAGCCCGCGACCAAGGCGTTTCTGGACGCGGCCGCGCAGCTCTCCCTGGCCAGCATGGCCAGCTACCGGGCGCTGGTGTACGAGACCCCAGGCTTCACCGACTACTTCTTCAACTCCACGCCCATCCGCGAGATTGCCGAGCTGAACATCGGCTCGCGCCCCGCCAGCCGCAAGGCCAGCCAGAAGATCGAGGATCTGCGTGCCATTCCATGGGGCTTCAGCTGGGGTCAGTGCCGCCTCACGCTGCCCGGCTGGTTCGGCTTTGGTTCGGCGGTGGACGCGTTTGTGAACGCAGAAGGCAAGGACCCCAAGGCCCAGATGGCGCTGCTGCAGAAGATGTACCGCCAGTGGCCGTTCTTTGGCACGCTGCTGTCCAACATGGACATGGTGCTGGCCAAGAGCGACCTGGCCCTGGCCTCGCGCTACAGTGAGCTGGTGACCGATGCACGTCTGCGCAAGAAGGTGTTCACCGCCATCGAGGCCGAGTGGCACCGCACTGCCGAGGCCCTGACCCGCATCACGGGCGACAAGCAGCGCCTGGCGCATAACGCGGCACTGGCGCGGTCCATCAAGCACCGCTTTCCGTACATCGACCCGCTGCACCACCTGCAGGTGGAGCTGGTGCGCCGCTGGCGCGCGGGGCAGGGCGATGAGCGCGTGCAGACCGGTATCCACATCTCGATCAACGGGATTGCGGCGGGGCTGCGCAACACGGGCTGAAGGCAGCGAAGGCTGTTCTCGGCCAGGCAAAGATTGGCCGGTGGGCGGACATCGGCGGCAAACGGGCTGCGCAGCGCCCGTGTGCCCGTCCGCGGTGCGGCGTAGCTACCGCCCTGGCGCAGGTGTAGCGGATTTGCCCGCCGCAAGGGGGGGCAGAAATTCGAGCGGCGCAAGGTTGGTATCCCAGCCTTCGGTAAAGCTTCTGAAGTGCTCCAGCGGGCGCGGCGCAGAGAGCAAATAGCCCTGTGCCTCGTCAATGCGGGCACCAATCACCATGGCAAGCTGCTCCGGCGTTTCGATGCCTTCGCAGACGGTCTTCATTCCCAGTGACCGCGCCAGCTGGGCGATGCCGTGCACCACGGCCAGTGCTTCAGGGCGAATCATGGCTTCCTCGACGAAGCTGCGATCGATCTTGAGGGTGCTGAAGGGAAACTGGCACAGATAACTCAGCGACGAATAGCCCGTGCCGAAGTCGTCCAATGCAATGCGCACCCCGATGGCGTGCAGCGCGTGCAGTTGCTGCAGCGCTGCTGCCGTGTCCTCGATGAAGATCGATTCGGTGATCTCCAGCTCCAGCCGGTGAGCCGGCAGGCCCGTGGATTCCAGCACCGACTGCACCAGCTGCACGAACTGTGGGTCCGCCAGTTGCACTGCCGACACATTGACGGCCACCACAATGCCGGGCAACTGGCGCTGGGCGCATTCGCAGGCATGGCGCAGGCCCCACAGTCCAATGAGCTCGATCAGGCCGCCCTGTTCGGCCACCGGGATGAACTCTCCGGGGCTCACGCGCCCCATCTCGGGGTGGTCCCAGCGCATCAGCGCCTCGGCGCCGTTCACCTTCCAGGTCGCCAGGTCCACCTTCGGCTGCCAGTGCAGTGATAGCTGGTCCTGCTGCACCGCCTGCCGAAGTCCTTCCTCGATGGTGGCGCGGCGCTGGGTACGCTGGCGCAGGGCGGACGTGTAGCCCGCGGCGCGCCCGCGGCCCTGGCCCTTGGCTTCGTACAGCGCAATGTCAGCGCGCACTAGCAGCTCGTCCACGCTGGTCACCTCGTCGTCCATGTGGGCCACGCCGATGCTGGCGCCGATGCGTAGGCGCCGCTCGCCTGTGAGGTACGGCCGCCCCAGTGCGCTGACCAGCGAGGCCGCCAGCTGCTCCGCATCGCTCTCCGGTGCGTCGCCCTGTACCGCCGCGTCTGTGGCGGGCCGCAGCAGCACGGCAAATTCGTCCCCACCGAGCCGAGCCACCAGGCTGCCCTCAGGGGCATGCTGGCGCAGGCGCGCAGCCACGCCCGACAGCAATGCATCTCCGGTCGAATGGCCGAAGCTGTCGTTGACGGCCTTGAAGTGGTCCAGATCGAGCAACAGCAGCGCGCCACCGTGTGACCCAGCGTGCAGCTGTTCGGCAATGGCCGTGTGCAGCGCAAAGCGGTTGGCCAGCTGGGTGAGCGAATCGGTATGCGCCAGGCGGTGCAATTGATCCTGTGCGCGCACCACGGTCGTCCGGTCGGCCAGTACGCCCCGCCAGCCGCCTGGCTGGCCCAGTTCGTCGAAAAGCGGCTTGCCGTTGAAGGCCAGGTGGTGGCGATGCCCCTCGTGCTCCAGCGTGACCATGAGGCTGTGAAACGGCAGGCCCTTGCGCAATGCGCCCGCCACCTCCTGCGCCCCCTGGGTGCAGTGCTGGTGCAGCCATTGCTCCAGCGACAGCGTGACCAGCTGCTCGGCGCTGGTGCGCATGAGCTTGACCAGGCGCGGGGATGGGTGGCGCAAATGGCCCTGGCGGTCGGTTTCCCACAGGGCATCGGTGGCGTTCTGCTCAAAGTCGCGCAGCATCACCTCCAGCATCTGTTCGTGGCGTACCGCTTCGCCCTGCGAGAGCATCAGTGCCGTTGCCTTGCGCCAGTACGACATGCCGCCCACATACACCATCACTGCGTACAGGCCCACAAGAACGGCCACGCCCGCCATGATGGGGTCGTGGGTCATGAGCAGCGCAATCAGCGACGAGGCTGCAAACAGCAGCACGTAGGCCAGGCTGGCCAGGGGCAAAGCCCCGAGCACAAAGGTGCCCGCGCCCATCATGCCGGTGAACAGCGTGGCAATGGCCAGTTGCTGGCCGTGGCTGGCGTCCGCAAACCAGGCGATGGGCAACACCGCCCAGTTGGCTGCCAGCAGCGCTGCATGCAAGGTGGCCCGGTGGATACCCCTGCACGAGACAACCGCCAGCGGCTTGCGCCGGAACGTGAGCCACCGCCACGTTGCCATCGACGCCATGATCACCATCACACACCACCAGGCCACCAGCCCTACCGTCCACTGCCCATGGAAAGCCCATAGCAACAGGCTGGCGTTGCCCACATTGGCGGCCATGGCCACCGGGGTGAGGCGAACCACCGCAGTCAAATGTTCGAACCGCATGCGCCCCGCCGTGGCGCCGTCGTCACCGTACAGGGTGCGCACGCCATTGGCTACGGTCCGCAGCTCATCAATCAGGGTGGAAGGCATTGTGTCGAGTTGTATCACATCGCCTCTATCCCACCGCAGCGCTCAGGCGCGGACAGAGCCGCCGCAATTTGCTGTCTTTAGGGGAGCTTGGTAGCCGGGGTTGCCTGGCGCCGCTGATCTCGGCTGCTTTGGGCTCGTGAATGCTATTTTGTCATCGCGAAAGCCGTCCGCTGGTGCCAACCCGGACGCAAAGGCCGCGCCCCGAACAAGCCGCGGCGACGAATCGCGTTGGCAGGCCTCAGTCCCCCAGCAGCTCGCCCACCCCGCGCAGGTCTTCCACCCGGTCGCAGATAGCCTTGACAGCCATCATGACCGGGATACCCAGCAGCAGGCCCCACAGGCCCCAGAGCCAGCCCCATACAAGCACGCTCACAAAAACGGCCACCGGACTCATGCTGCTGGCACGGCTGGTAAGCCAGGGCGTCAGCAGGTTCCCGATGATGGTGTGGATGAGCAGCGATGTACCCCCCACTGCGAGTGCCATGTCGAGGGTGCCAAACTGCAGGAATGCCACCAGGGCCGACGCCCCCGTAACCAGTGCCGAGCCGATGTAGGGCGCCAGATGCAGCACCGCTGCCACCGTGCCCCACACGGCCGCGTTCTGCAGGCCCAGCGCCCAGTACGCCAGGCCTGTGGCCACGCCTACCAGCACGCTGGTGAACACCTGCAGCAGCAGGTACCGCTGTATCTGGTGGGTGATGTCCTCCAGCACGTGGATGGTGACCTTGCGGCGCTCCAGGCTGCTGCCCGCGATGCGCAGCAGCTTGGTGCGAAACAGGTTCCCTGACGCCAGCGCGAAATACGTGAGAAACACCACCACCGTGAGCTGCCCAAGCGCTGACACCAGGCCCATGGTGCCGCTCCAGAGGTAGTCGCGGATATTGAAGGGCGGGCGCTCGATGATCACGCGCTGCACCCCTCGGCGCGGGGGGGCGGCTGTGGTGTTCTCGCTGGCTGCCTGCTCGATCTGGGTCGCGGCCTGCTGCACCGTGTTGAGCGTGCTGGTCTGGCTGCTCTCGGCGCGGATGCTGTCGCGTACCTTCTTGGCGGCCACCGGCAGAGATTCGACCAGTTGCGCTGCCCCGTCACTCAATGACCATCCCGCCACCGCGAGGCTCGAAACGATCGAGATCAGCAGCACCCCGGCGCCCAGCCACCGCGGAATGTGCAGGCGCCACATGCCTTCCACCGCCGGCCGAAGGGCGGTGGTGAGCAGCAGGCTGAGCATGATGGGGATGAACACGGCGCTGGCCCAGTGCAGCAGTGCCACCGTCGCGAACAGCGCCAGAAGAGCGAGCGAAAGGTTGCGTACGTCGACGGGCATGTGCAGCATGAGCGGGCCGGATAGCCCTGGTACGCCCGCCGGGAGCGCGCTGGCGCCGGCAGCGCCTGCTGCGTGCGCTGCGCCAGGCGCCACCTGCGCAGCCGCCGCGATCTCGGGCGCCGTGCCGTCAAGCGATGTCTTGCCTACTGCATCACCCTCCGGTGCTCTGGCCTCGGCGCTGGCATCTGGCGAGGGGCAGGAAGAGTGAGCGGGCAGCGGGGTGTCGGTGGCGGGCGCAGTCATGCGCGGATTGTGCTGTAGCAAAGTGCAAACGGCTTGTAGGCGGCCATGCCATCGGCGGCGGCTGGCTCTGGAGCGCGGATTCGGCGCTTTCAGCTCCAAAGTGCGCCGCAAAAACCCGCCTGTTCGGGCAATGGTGCAAGCCGCGCAGGCATAGCATCACCACCATGCATTCATCTCCACTTGAACCGTGTGGCGCACGCACGGGTGGCTGGCGCCGATGGCCTGCTCTGGGCCTTGCGTTGCTGTGTGCCGCGTGTGCAGGGCCGGATGTGCCCTTTGCCGAAAGCCATGCGCCCAAGGGACAGAAGACCATGCGGGCCGTACAGCACTGGGATGTGCTGGCCGACGACATTGCCAGCCGCATTGCCGACAAGACGCGCGAATGGCCGCCGGGCGCGCACCCGATTTATGTTGCTGCCCGCAGCGATGCGCGGTTCAACCAGGGCCTGCGCAAGCTGCTGATCCTGCGCCTGGTGGACCGTGGCATCACGGTGGCCACCGAGCCCACCGCCGCCGTGCACCTGGTGGTGGATGCGCAGGTGGTCCAGCACATCCAGCCAGGTTCCAGTGCACTGCACTGGATGCCGCTGGCAGCGGGTGTGAGCGTGGCGCGCGATGGCGTGCATTTCCATGGCGCCAATGCATACAGCGCAGCGCCGGTAGCCGAGGGCGGTGCTGCGGTGGCTGCCGCTGCGGCACCGGCTGAGACGGCTCCTGTGCCGGCACCCAGTGCCTTCGGCGCCATCTTGCCGCCCATGCCTGTCACGGCGGCCCCTGCGTCCGTTGTGCCAGCAGTTGCCGCGGTGCGGCGTGCAGGCGGGGCCGCGCAAGACACCCCCGTGCTGTATCCACGCCCCGGCGTGCCCGACCGGTCCGAGGTGCTGGTGGTGGTGTCGCTCGAGAGTGGCGGGCGCTATCTGGCGGGCACATCGGACGTGTATTCGGTGGCCCATGACGATGCGCTCCTGTATCTGGCCCCCGAGCCACTTCTGCCGGGGCCGCAGCCTGCGCCGCTGAAAACCTGGCGGGTGGTGAGCCCATGAGCAGGCTTGCAAACCACCTGCTGCGCCTGTCCGCCTGCATGGCCACGGCTGTGTGTCTGGGCGGGTGCGCCAGTTATTACTACGGCGACAGCGCGGGGGGCGCGGGCGTTTCCGGTGGGGCCATGCGCACTTCGGTCATCGCCGCCAACCACCATGCCGCCGACATGCTGGTGCAGGGTGCACCGCTGGACCGGACCCAGTCCGTGCTGGTGGCGACGCTGGTCAATGTGGACCGGCTCGGCGAATCATCGCGGCTTGGGCGCATTTTTTCGGAGCAGATTGCGGGACGCCTGGTGCAGCGCGGGCTGCCGGTCACGGAGCTGAAGCTGCGCGACAACGTGGCCATGCAGCGCGAGCAAGGCGAACTGCTGCTGTCACGCGAACTGCGCGATGTCAGCCGCTCGCACGACGCCCAGGCCGTGGTGGTGGGGACCTACGCGGTTTCCGCATCCATTCTTTACGTGAGCATCAAGCTGGTGCGCCCGGAGGGCAACGTGGTGGTGAGCGCCCACAACTATGCGGTGCCGATCGACGACAACGTGCGGGCGCTTTTGGTGGGGCGTTGAAACCTGTACGTTTGTGCGCCCCCGGTGCGCTGCCTGCTTGCAAGCGGTGCATGGGCTATTGGCAGCCCCAGACCGCAAAAAAGGCCGATTTCAAGTGAAATCGGCCTGTAGCGCTTGATTTGTATGCCTTGTTCGCTATCAACTATGTAGCATTTGGGGTTTGCTCGCTCAGTGCAGCATCAGCGCACCTGCCGACTTGCTCTTGCCAGCGCGGGCGGGCGGGTTGCACAGGCCGCAGGTGAAGTGGCGGTTTTCGTACAGCTCGGTCACGAACTGGCCGCTGCACTGGCTGCACTTGGTGCGCGTCAGCATGCCTGCGTCCACAAACTTCACGAGGCGCCATGCGCGGGTGAACGACAGCAGGGGTTCGATCTCGGCCGTGGCCACCTGCTCGCTGTACAGGCGGTAGGCCTTGGTCAGCAGTTCCACCGAATCCAGGTCCACGCCCTTGGACAGGTACTCGTAAATGTTCAGAAACAGCGAGCTGTGGATGTTTTCCTGCCAGGTCAGGAACCAGTCGGTCGAAAACGGCAGCTGGCCCTTCGACGGCGACTTGCCCGCGATTTCCTTGTACAGACGGATCAGCCGCTCGTACGACAGCGTGGTTTCCGACTCCAGCACCTGCATGCGGGCGCCCATCTGGATGAGCAGCGCAGCGCGTTCGATCTGCTTGGACTCGTTGAGGACACTCTTGACGGGAGCTTTGGTGGCGGTGGCGGTCATGGCGGGCTTTCGGCGATCAGGTGAAGGAGGTCTGAGGACGGTGCGTCTTACAGCACTTCCGATACGCGGCTGGCCATCAGGATGTTGGCGTGCAGCGTGTTGGTCGCCTCGTTGCCCACCTTCTTGGCCGAGTGGTTGGTCAGCAAGCTCCACACCAGGTTATCGTCCACCCGGAAGCTGCAAAGAAGGGTGTTGCGGGAGGCCAGTTTCATGACTTGCGCTGCCGACAGCGATGCCAGAATATCGGCAGACTCTTCATTCATGCCCAGGCGGAAAACCGCTTCGGCCTTGTCCTGGCGAATCAGGGTCTGGGCCAGCATCAGGTAAGTGAGATTGGCTTCGCGGATTTCTGCGAGGATTTGGTCGTTGGTCATGGCGGCTTCCTTTGTTCCAGTTACCGGGGGCTTGCGTGGACTGCAGACTGCAGGCTTTGCGTGATCCGGTGAAATGGATTGTGAAACTGCCCCAATCAAAAATTAAGTCGGCGTCTTGCTGCGCCGCATGTCTGGTTGTGCGGTGGGCCTTGTAAGAATTTGCCTTACACGCGACCAAGGCAATGTCCCGCATGGCAGGGGGCTAGGCGTGCTGCCGTGGACTCGCCGTCCCCCTCGGGTCCGGGCCTGGCGCCCGATCCGCCGATATGTAAAAAACACGGCATCTGCACAGATCGCCACGGCAGTGATGCGTGCGGCGCGCCGTAATGCTGGCTGGGCGCGCTGCTTGGGAGTTCCTCAGACCAGCGTCCCGCCCCGCGGCATCAGCCATCTCGTCAGCGCGGAGCTCCGCGCATCCCGCAGATCCCTCAACCGCGCTCCACCGGCCGCGCCGGGTCGCTGCACCACTCGCTCCAGCTGCCAGCAAACAGGGCAGTGGGCCCCAGCCCTGCGATCTCCATGGCCAGCAGGTTGGGCACGGCACTTACGCCGCTGCCGCACTGGTGCACCACGGTGCGCGCATCGCGGCCTGCCAGCAGGGCGTCGAACTCTGCACGCAGCACGGACGCGGGCTTGAAGCGGCCGTCCTCGCCAATGTTCTGCACAAAAGGCCGGTTCAGTGCGCCCGGGATGTGCCCGGCCACCGGGTCCAGCGGCTCGACCTCGCCACGAAAACGGGGTGTGGCCCGCGCGTCGATCACCGTTTGCCCGGGTTGGCCCAGCCCGGCCAGCACCTGCCCGGCCGTGGCCAGCTGGCGCAGCGGCGCGCCGAGAATGAAATTCGACTGGAAGTGCGCCGGCTCGTCGCCCGCGTTGACGGCGCCGCCCGCCGCCTGCCATGCCTGCAGCCCGCCGTCCAGCACGGCCACGGCATCGTGCCCAGCCCACTTGAGCATCCACCACAGGCGGCCGCAGTAGTTGGCACCCTGGCGGTCGTACACCACGGCCTGCATGCCGTTGGCAAAACCCACGCTGCTCAGCCACATGGCAAAGCGTTCGCGGCTGGGCAGCGGGTGGCGCCCGCCGGATGCGGGCATGTCGGCTTCCTGCGCCGTCAGGGTGCCGGTGGCGCCGGGCGAGCCATGCTTTGCGCTGAGGTTCTCGTTCAGGTCCGCAAACACTGCGCCGGCGATGTGGGCGGCAGCGTACTGCTGCGCACCGGCGCTGGGCTGCATCAGGTCAAAGCTGCAGTCGAACACCATCAGGGGTGCGCCGCCGGCCATCAGTGCCTGCAGTTCAGTGGCGGAAATCAGGGTGGTGTAGGGGGTCATCTGCGGGTGCTCGCCAATGGGTTGATCGGATGCCGACATTGTGGCCAATCAGACTGCGGCCGGGGTTTTCTTTGGTGACCGTTCGCGCGCCCATCACGGGCCCGAATCAGCGCTCTTCGGCGGGTGTGCCTGGCGCGGCGCGTGCGCGCAGCACTGTCGCCGCAATGCCGCTACCCACGATCAGCGCCATGCCCGCCCAGGCGATGGGCGGAAGCTGGTCGCCAAACAGCACCACGCTGTAGGCGGCGGCAAACACGATGCCCGAATACTGCAGGTTGGCCACCACCAGCGTGCCGCGCTGGGTTTTGGCGCTGGCATAGGCGCGCGTCATGCACAGCTGCCCGCCAGCGGCCAGGATGCCGATGGGCAGCAGCCACAGCGCTTGCCAGCCCGGCCAGGCCGACGTGCCGGTGAACAGCAGTGCAGCGCCGCCCGCCACCGCCGAGCCCACGGCAAAGTAAAACACGGTGCGGGATTCCGGCTCGCCCAGCCGCGACAGCGCCACCACCTGCATGTAGGCAAACGCAGCGGTCATGCCCGACATCAGGCCGATCATCCCGGCAAAGCCCTGGTTCTGATCCAGGCTGGGCCGGAGCATCATCACCACGCCGGCAAAGCCGGTCAGTACGGTCACGATCAAGGTGCCTTGCAGGGCAGGGCGCGGCGACGTAGCTGAAGGGCGCCATGCCAGCAGCGTGCCGCCCACGAGGAAAGCCGCGATCCACACGCTGCTCATGTAGTTGAGCGTCATGGCGGTGGCCAGCGGCAGGTGGGCAATGGCGTAAAACCAGGCCCCCAGCGATGCCACGCCCACCAGGCTGCGCCAGGCGTGCATGCCGGGGTACCTTGTCGCCAGCGTCACCTTCTGGCCGCGCGCCAGCAGCCACAGGATGGCAATGCCGATCAGGCCGCGGTAGAACACGAGCTCGGCCGAATTGAAGAAGCCAGAAGCGATCTTCACGCACACGCCCATGCTTGCAAACAGGAACGCGGCCAACACCATCCAGAGAGCTTGCATCAGGGAGCAGTTAGTCGGGTGAGCGCACCACAAGGTGCAGATAAGAAAACAGCCGCCAGCGCTTGTTAGTCAAGCAGTGGCAGCTATTGTAATGAGAGCGATTGGGGCCATCCCGACGAATGGGTGGTGTTGAGGACGCTGTTTGGGATTTCAAAAAATGGCCCTAGGCGCAGGCCTTGAAAAACTGGCGCGGCCCAGACCAGCGCCCCCGCGCAAGGGCCGCCCCGCCCCGCCGCGCCGGGAGCGTCCCCCTCAGGGGGAAGGCACCAAAGGCGACTCAGGGGGGGGCATTACTTCCCTGTACCACTCATGAAAGTGCTGCATGCCGTCTTCCATCGGGCTTTGGTAGGGGCCCACTTCGTTGTCGCCCCGCGCCAGCAGCGCCTTGCGGCCGGCATCCATGCGTTCGCCTATCTCGTCGTCCTCGATGCACGTTTCCATGTACGCGGCCTTCTGCGCCTCGACGAATTCGCGCTCGAATGCCGCGATCTCCTCGGGGTAGTAGAACTGCACCATGTTCATCGTCTTCGTCGGGCTGATAGGGTGCAGCGTGGACACCGTGAGCACATGCGGGTACCACTCGACCATGATGTGCGGGTACAGCGTGAGCCAGATGGCGCCATGCTTGGGCGGCTTGCCCTCGCGGTAGGCCAGCAGCGCCTCGTGCCAGCGCTCGTACACGGGGCTGCCCGCCTTGCCCAGGCGGTTGGCCACGCCCACGGTCTGCACCGAATAGTTCTTGCCGAACTCCCAGCGCAGGTCGTCGCAGGTGACAAAGCTGCCCAGCCCCGGGTGGAAGGGGCCCACGTGGTAGTCCTCCAGATAGACCTCGATGAAGGTCTTCCAGTTGTAGTTGCACTCGTGCATTTCCACATGGTCCAGCACGTAACCCTCAAAGCTCAGGTCGTCCTTCGGGCCCATGTGGGCCAGATCGGCAGCCACGTCGTAGCCGTTGTCTTCAAACAGCAGGCCGTTCCACTCGCGCAGCTTGTAGTTGTTGAGGTTCAGGCACGGGTCGTTGGCGAAATGCGGGGCGCCCAGCAGTTCGCCCTTGGGGCTGTAGGTCCAGCGGTGCAGGGGGCACACGATATTGCCGCCCGCGCTTCCCTTTTGCTGGGTGTGCAGCGATCCCTTGCCCTTGAGCATGACGGCCTGGCGGTGGCGGCACACGTTGGAGACCAGTTCGATGCCGCCCTGTGCATTGCGCACCAGCGCGCGGCCCTCGCCCTCCTGGGGCAGCGCATAGTAGTCGCCCGCGTTGGGTACGGCCAGCTGGTGCCCCACATAACGGGGCCCGCGCTGGAAGATGGTGTCCAGCTCGCGCTGGAACAGCGCATCGTCAAAGTAGCTTGAAACTGGTAGTTGGCTTGCAGCCTGCTGCAGTTGAAGACTTAAATCAGACATGGGTGACCTGACCTAAAGACTCCCCACAGGAAAAAAGTGCGGGAGGTGCGCCCATGAGAGCGCATCTGGAAAAAGAAAACCGGCTCAGAAGACGGCCGGCTCGAAAGGGAATGGGATTATAGGCGGTGGGGTTATTCCCGCATCTCGTTTATGTGTATTGAAAAGCTCCGGTCCGCGGATCCCTGATCTAGCGCAATTCCACGCAACGTGTCCCCCGGCTGCGCCAATTTGTACAGAGGGTTCACGGGCACATGGCCCTGCGGGGACGCCGGGCAAACCGGTGCCCGGGGCTGCGCCTAAAATCTTCGGTTTTGCATCTGCGCACCCCCGTCGCCCTCTATGCCCAAAACGCCTGCCCCTCCCGCGCCTCCCTCTGAACCGGTCAGCTACGAGGCTGCCCTGCAGGAGCTGGAGCAGCTCGTGGGAAGCATCGAGTCGGGCCAGATGCCCCTCGACCAGATGCTGGCGGGCTACCAGCGCGGCGCCACCCTGCTGGCTTTTTGCCGCGACCGGCTGGAAGCCGTGCAGGACCAGATCAAGGTGCTGGACGAGGGCCAGCTCCAGCCATGGACGCAGGAATGAGTGCCGTCGCCGCGCCTGTGCCTCGGCACACCCCAGAGATGCAAGCGCTGGATTTCACATCCTGGAGCCAGGCGCATCTGGCTGCGGTGGAGGCCGCGCTGGGCCGCTGGGTGGGCCACGGCGCGCCCGCCGGGCTGGGGGAAGCCATGCGCTATGCCGTGCTCGACGGCGGCAAACGCCTGCGACCCCTGCTGGTGCTGGCTGCGCAGGAGGCAGCCAGCAGCGCGGCAGGGCAGGGTGCCCAGCCCCACGCGGAGGCGGCCCTGCGCGCCGCTTGTGCTGTCGAGCTGATCCATGCGTACTCGCTGGTGCATGACGACATGCCCTGCATGGACAACGACGTGTTGCGCCGTGGCAAGCCCACGGTGCATGTGAAGTTCGGGCAGGCGCAGGCCCTGCTCGCTGGCGATGCGCTGCAGGCCTTTGCCTTTGAACTGCTGGCCCCGGACGACGCCGAAGCCGGCATCCCACCGGCCATCCAGGCCACGCTGTGCCGTGTGCTGGCACGTGCTGCCGGGTCGGCCGGCATGGCGGGTGGGCAGGCCATCGACCTGGCCAGCGTGGGCCGCGCCCTGACCGAAGACGAGCTGCGCCACATGCACCGCCTCAAGACCGGCGCGCTGCTGCAGGGCAGCGTGCTGATGGGCGCGGTCTGCGGCCAGGCCGCGCCCGGCGCCTTTGGCGCGCTGTCCGACTACGGCGCGGCCGTGGGGCTGGCGTTCCAGGTCGTCGACGACATCCTGGATGTGGTGGCGGACTCGGCCACGCTGGGCAAGACGGCGGGCAAGGATGCTGCTGCAGACAAGCCCACTTATGTTTCACTGCTGGGCTTGGAGCGGGCGCAGGCCTATGCGCAGGAGCTGCTGGCCGAAGCCCTGGGGGCCCTGGATCGCAGCGGCCTGCCAGACACGCGCGCACTGGCAGCACTGGCTGCCATGGTGGTGCGCCGCTCGCATTGACATGGACCCCTGCCGATACCGCCGCCCGGTTGCCTCTTGCGCCAGTACGGGGCGGTTTTGGTGCCTGAATGGCCTGTAGCCCATGATTTATAAGCGCTCTAAGCTACAAGAAATATAGCAATGTCCACGACAACCTTTCCCCTGCTGCAGACGATCAACGACCCCGCGGACCTGCGCAAGCTCTCGCGCGCCGACCTCAAGGTGCTGGCCGCCGAACTGCGTGGTTTCGTGCTGGAAAGCGTCTCGCGCACCGGCGGGCACCTGAGCTCCAACCTGGGCACGGTCGAACTCACGGTGGCCCTGCACCACGTGTTCAACACGCCGGAAGACCGTCTGGTGTGGGATGTAGGCCACCAGACCTATCCGCACAAGATCCTGACCGGCCGGCGCGACCGCATGCATACGTTGCGCCAGCTCGGCGGCATTTCCGGGTTTCCGCAGCGCACCGAGAGCCCTTACGACACCTTTGGCACCGCACACTCCAGCACCAGCATTTCTGCTGCGCTGGGCATGGCCATGGCCGCCCGGCGCAAGGGCGAGAACCGCCATGCGGTCGCCATCATCGGCGATGGCGCCATGAGTGCCGGCATGGCGTTCGAGGCGTTGAACAACGGCGGTGTGTCCGACGCCAACCTGCTGGTGGTGCTCAACGACAACGACATGAGCATCAGCCCGCCCGTGGGTGCGCTCAACCGCTACCTGGCCCAGCTGATGAGCGGCCAGTTCTACGCCGCCGCCAAGAACGTGGGCAAGACGGTGCTCAAGCCCGTGCCCCCCCTGCTGGAGCTTGCCAAGCGCTTTGAGCAGCAGGCCAAGGGCATGGTGGTGCCCGCCACGCTGTTCGAGAAGTTCGGCTTCAACTACATCGGCCCGATTGATGGGCACGACCTGGATTCGCTGATCCCGACGCTGGAGAACATCAAGAGCCTGGGGGGCCCGCAGTTTCTGCATGTGGTGACCAAAAAGGGCCAGGGCTACAAGCTGGCCGAGGCCGACCCTGTGGCCTACCACGGCCCTGGCAAGTTCGACCCCGCCGTAGGGCTGGTGGCCAGCTCCGCCGCGCCCAAGCTCACCTTTACCCAGGTCTTCGGCCAGTGGCTGTGCGACATGGCGGCACAGGACGGCCGTCTGGTGGGCATTACCCCCGCCATGCGCGAAGGCTCGGGCATGGTCGAGTTTGAAAAGCGGTTCCCCGACCGCTACTACGACGTCGGCATTGCCGAGCAGCACGCCGTCACGTTTGCAGCCGGCATGGCCTGCGAAGGCGTGAAGCCTGTGGTGGCCATTTATTCCACCTTCCTGCAGCGCGGGTACGACCAGCTCATCCACGACGTTGCGCTTCAGAACCTGCCGGTGGTTTTTGCGCTGGACCGTGCGGGCCTCGTGGGTGCAGACGGCGCCACCCATGCGGGCGCGTACGACATTCCTTTTGTGCGCTGCATCCCCAACATGAGCATGGCCTGCCCGGCCGACGAGCGCGAGTGCCGCCAGTTGCTGACCACAGCCTTTGAGCAAAACCACCCGGTGGCCGTGCGCTACCCGCGCGGCAGCGGCGCAGGTGCTGTACCGCTGGCCAGCCTGGAAGGCCTGCCTTTTGGCAAGGGCGAGGTGCGCCGCGTGCGCAAGGGTGCTGCCGATACCTCAGCCCCCATGCCGCGCATCGCGATCCTGTCATTCGGCACCCTGCTGTACCCGGCGCTGGAAGCCGGCGAGAAGCTCGATGCCACCGTGGTCAACATGCGCTGGGCCAAGCCGGTCGACGAGGCGCTGCTGCGCGAGGTGGCGCAAGGCCACGACGCACTGGTCACTGTCGAAGAGGGTGCCATCATGGGCGGCGCTGGCAGCGCGGTGACCGAGGCGCTGAACGCCATGGGCATCGTCCGCCCGGTGCTCCAGCTGGGCCTGCCGGATGTGTTCATCGAGCACGGCGACCCCGCACGTCTGCTGGCGCTGCAGGGGCTGGATGCCGCGGGCATCGAGCGGTCCATCCGGGCACGCTTCGTGCCGTAATCGGCCGTTGGTGACGGCCCCAAGGCGGGCGTTGGGGTTATCGACAACGGGTGCGCTCCGGGTGCAGACCTAGAATGGCTCAGGGCCTTCAGCGGCCCCTCACCCGTCAGCGTGGCTTTGCGCCACGTCCTTGATCTCGGAGACACCCCCCATGGATCGTCGTTCCGCCATTCGGCACGCAGGCATCGCCAGCGTGCTTGCGACTGGCATGTCCCCTGCGGTACATGCGCAGACCGCGGTGCGGTGGCGCCTGGCGTCCAGCTTTCCGAAGTCGCTCGACACGATTTATGGTGGCGCCACAGTGTTCGCCCGGGAGGTCAAGGCGCTGTCCGCCGGCCGGTTCGAGATCGAGGTGCATGCCGCGGGCGAGCTGATGCCCGCATTCGGCGTGCTGGATGCCGTGCAGGGCGGCACAGTGGAGATTGCCCACACCGCTCCCTACTACTTCTACGCCCGCAACCAGGCATTCGCCCTGGGGTCTGCCATCCCGTTCGGTTTCAATGCGCGGCAGATGAATGCCTGGATGCTGCACGGCAACGGCCGGCGCCTCATGGACGAGTTCTATGCGGGCTACAACATGGTCAGCTTTGCCGGGGGCAACACCGGCACACAGATGGGGGGCTGGTACCTCAAGGAAATCCGGCACGTCACGGATTTCAAGGGGATGCGGATGCGCCTCGGCGGCGGGCTTGTGGGTGAAGTGATGGCCGCGATGGGCGTCATTCCTGTGGACATGCCGGGCGGTGAAATCTACGAGGCCCTGCAAAAGCGGACCATCGACGCGGCCGAATGGGTCGGCCCGTATGACGACCAGAAGCTGGGGCTCAACAAGGTCGCTCCTTACTACTACTACCCCGGCTGGTGGGAGGGCGGGCTCGAACTCGACTTCCTCGTCAACCGCAAGGCCTACGAGGCGCTTCCGGCCGATTACCGGGCCATCGTCAGGGCTGCGTCTTCGCTGGCGCACGCCGACATGCTGGCCAAGTACGATGCCCTGAATCCCAATGCGCTCAAACAGCTGGTGGTTGCCAAAACCAAGGTGCTGCCCTTTTCACTGCCCGTGCTGGATGCATCGTTTCGCGCGGCAATGGATGTATTTGCGGTGAATGAATCCCGAAGCGCGCAATGGAAAAAAATCTACGCAGACATGCGCAACTTCCAGCGTGATCAGATATTCTGGTATCGCTTCGCGGAAGCCCGTTACGACAGCTTCATGTCTGCGCAGCGGATCTGAAAACGGCCTGCACCCACAGGCCCTCCATGCACAGTTCGCGCTGCGCAATGCGGCCTGAAGACGAGGCTTGCAGAATCCTGAAGGCTTGGGGCGCTTGGCCCGATTGCGGGGGAAAACCCGCAGGGTTTGGCGGGGTCGTATTCCTACAATCGATTTGGACAACCACCCATTGGCCGGGAGTGCACAACACTTCCGGTCAGCTTTTGCCAACTACATCTCGGAGAGAACTTATGGATCGTCGCTCAATCATCAAGCACGCTGGTATCGCAGGTGTGCTCGCCGCGGGCGCTGCGCCTGCCGTGCACGCGCAGGCTGCGGTGCGCTGGCGCCTGGCCTCCAGTTTCCCCAAGTCCCTGGACACGATTTTCGGCAGCGCCGAAATGCTGTCCAAGACGGTCAAGGCCATGTCGGGCGGCAAGTTTGAAATTTCCGTGCACCCTGCCGGCGAACTGATGCCCGCCTTTGGCGTGGTTGACGCCCTGCAGGCCGACAACATCGACATGGCGCAGTCCGCTGCGTACTACTTCACCGGCAAGGACCCCATTTTTGCCTTCAGCTGCGCAGTGCCCTTTGGCCTTACCGCACGCCAGTCCGCTGCCTGGAAGAAGTACGGCAACGGTGCCAAGCTGATGGACGCGTTCTTTGAAAAGTACAACTTCTTCACCGCCAGTGGCGGCAACACCGGCACCCAGATGGGCGGCTGGTACCGCAAGGAAATCAAGACGGTCGAAGACCTCAAGGGTCTGAAGATGCGCATGGGCGGCGGCGTGTTCGGCGAGGCCATGGCCAAGCTGGGCGTGGTGGCGCAAAACATGCCGGCCGGCGACATCTACCAGGCGCTCGAAAAGGGTACGCTGGACGCCGCCGAATTTGTGGGCCCCTACGACGATGCCAAGCTGGGCTTCAGCAAGGTGGCGCCGTTCTACTACTACCCCGGCTGGTGGGAAGGTGGCGCAGACCTTGAGTTCTTCGTGAACAACAAGAAGTTTGCGACCCTGTCGGACGAAAACAAGGCCATCCTGAACGCTGCCATGACCGTCGCCGCTGCCGACATGACGGCCAAGTACGACGCGTACAACCCGATCGCCCTGAAGAAGCTGGTGGCCGAAAAGACCAAGCTCACAGCCTTCCCCAAGGCGCTTATCGATGCCGGCTTCAAGGCCTGCATGGAAGTTTACGCAGAGCACAGCGCCAAGTCGCCTGAGTTCAAGAAGATCTACGAAGACATGCGTGCGTTCCAGCGCGACCAGATCCTGTGGAACCGCTTCTCCGAATACCCGTTCAACCAGTACATGAACGGCGTCAAGATCTGACCCTGGTGCCGTAACGGCCTCCGGGCCGTTTCCCCACCCCCCCAAGCCGCGCATGTCGCGGCTTTTTTCATGGCGCACCGATTTGCAGGTATCGGCCGCGCCCCTGCGTGCCGTGCGCCGCCGGGGACACGCAAGGTGAAGTGCGATGTGCGAGTGCGCCCGGTCATGGACCGCACGTTGATCGCGATGCTATGACGCAGTGCCGGAGCGCGGCGTCGGCCAGCATAGCTCGGAGGCGTTCTGATGGCAGCGCTGCGGGGTCGGTGAGTGGACCGTGCGCAGGCCTTCAGGGCCCGGAGGCCGCTCCGACCACAGCGCAACCTGGATGCGGCTGACGCGGGCCGCTGCTGGTGCACAGTGTTTGAGCCCGAACTCGGCCCTCGACACATCCACGCAATGCGACGGCTCTCCAAGGCGATTTGCGAGCCTGCGGCCCGGATTGATGCGCCAGCCGTGGTCGTCACGAGGATGGCGCGGGCAGACTAGACGGCTGAGTGCCAGTCGCCGGGTGCGCCCTACTGCGCTTGCAGCGATGCTCAAGCCGGTGTCCGTGCTTGCAGCGTCTGTGGCGCCCGGAGGGGGCAGAGCCAAGATCTGGTGCCGTCACTTGCAGACAGTGTTTGAAGTGCTCAACGCGTGTATGCGGTATCCCCCGGTGGTCCGCAGCAGATCGGTTGTGAGGGCAGCAGTGCTCGCTGCTTCAGGACGAAAAAAAGGCCCCGAGGGGCCTTTGTGGATGGAGGAGAACCGGAGTTCTCACTACCTTCAGTTCGCTGGCTTTTTCAGCGCATCTTCCATTGCCTTCAGCGGGTCGTCAGCGGCCGCAGCGGGCGCTGCAGCTCCTGGTGCAGCAGCGTCTGGCGCAGCGGGCTCGGTGCTTGCGCCGAACGGCTCCTCGCCGTAGGACTCGGCTCCAGCTGGCGCACCGAGGGTCTCGCGCATCTGGTCGCCCAGGCTTTCCAGGTTGTATTCGACCTTGGCGTCCAGCGCTCCAGTCACGATCTGCGGGAACGCGATCAGCACGCCCACCATGGTCAGCTGGATCAGCAGGAACGGAATGGCGCCCCGGTAGATCTGCATGGTTGTCACGGGCTCCATGGTCTTGCGCGTGACGCGGTCCACGTAAGGCTTGTCAGGCGCCACCGAGCGCAGGAAGAACAGTGCAAAGCCGAACGGCGGGTGCATGAACGAGGTCTGCATGTTCACGGCCAGCAGCACGCCGAACCAGATCAGGTCGATGCCCAGCTTGTCGGCCACCGGTGCCAGCAATGGCACCACGATGAACGACAGCTCGAAGTAGTCCAGGAAGAACGCCAGGAAAAACACCATCACGTTCACGGCGATCAGGAAGCCGACCTGGCCACCGGGCAGGGTGGTGAGCAGGTGCTCCACCCAGATCGGGCCGTCTGCCGCCTGGAAGACCAGGCTGAACACCGTGGCGCCGATCAGGATGAACATCACGAAGCTGGACAGCTTGGTGGTGGATGCCAGGGCTTGCTTGAGCAGCTTCATGTCCAGGCGCTTGCGGGCCCAGGCCATGATCAACGCGCCCATCGCACCCATGGCGCCGCCTTCGGTCGGCGTGGCGATGCCCAGGAAAATCGTGCCCAGCACCAGGAAGATCAGCAGCAGGGGCGGGATGAGCACGAACGTCACGCGCTCTGCCAGGCGGGACAGCAGGCCCAGCTTGAGGCCCTTGTTCAGCAACGCGATGGCCAGGGCCACCGCCGTGCCGCCGCACATGGCGACCACCACTTTTTCGTCGGTGGGCACCGAAGTGACCAGCTGGCCTTCCCACCATGTGTGGACTTCGGCCATGTGGCGTGCCAGAAAGATGGACACGGTGGCAGACAGGCCCGCCAGCACGGCGAGCGAGGTGTAGCCGCCACCGCCGTCGGCTTCGCGGTAGGTGCGTGCCTCAGGGGGCAGTGCGGGCACCTGGTGCGGCTTGAACACCGCCAGGAACAGCACGTACAGCACATACATCCCCATCAGCAGGAAGCCGGGCAGGAAGGCGCCCTTGTACATGTCGCCCACGCTCTGGCCCAGCTGGTCGGCCATCAGGATCAGCACGAGCGATGGCGGAATGATCTGCGCCAATGTGCCGGATGCTGCGATCACCCCGCTGCTCAGGCGTCGGTCATAGCCGTAGCGCAGCATGATGGGCAGCGAGATCAGGCCCATCGAAATCACCGATGCAGCCACCACGCCGGTCGTTGCGGCCAGCAGGGCACCCACAAAGATCACGGCCAGGGCCAGTCCGCCGCGCATGGGGCCGAACACCTGGCCGACCGTGTCGAGCAGATCCTCGGCCATGCCGCTTCGCTCAAGGATGAGCCCCATCAACGTAAAGAACGGTACGGCCAGCAACGTGTCGTTGGCCATGATGCCGATAAGGCGCTGGGGCAGCCACGCCATGACCGAGCTGGGGAAGATGCCCATCTCGATGCCAAGGAAGCCGAAGAAGAGGCCGCAGGCACCCAGGCTGAATGCCACCGGGAAACCCAGCAGCAGGAACATGATCAGCCCCGCAAACATGAAGGGGGCGAAATTGGACGCGAAGAATTCCATGATGAAGTTGCTCCGTGCTCAGCGCGCTGGCGTGGCGGGTGGTGTGGTTCCCGCAGCACTCTCGGCGGCAGCGGCTTCCTGCTGCTTGCGCAGGAGTTCGACGAGTTCTTCTTCAGCGGTTTTTTCCACCAGGCGGCCCATGGGGTCGGGGCCCTGGCCGCGCAGGAAGGCAATGCGCTTGATCAGTTCGGACCAGCCTTGCAGCATCAGCAAGGTGAAGCCGAAGGGGATCGCCACCCACACGGGCCAGCGGATCAGCCCGCCGGGGTTGCCGGAGACCTCGCCCGTCTCGTACATCTGGATGACCAGCGGCCAGCTGAGATACAGCACCAGGCCGCACAGGGGGGTCAAGAAGAATGCAAATCCGACGACGTCGATCCAGACCTGCACGCGCTTGGGCAGGCGGCTGTTGACCACGTCGATGCGCACATGCTCGCGATTGAGCAGCGTGAAACCGGCTGCTGCCAGGAAGGACCAGGCAAACAGGTACCACTGTGCTTCAAGGTAGGCGTTGGAGCTGACTCCAAAGATCTTGCGCACCAGCGCGTTGATGGCACTGACGGCCGTGGCGGCAAAGATCAGCCAGATGACGTATTTGCCGACGAAGGCATTGAGCCCGTCAATGGCTCTGGAAAATTTCAATAAAGCCTGCATGGTGTCTCCAATAGAAAGGCTGTGTATGCGATGTGCCGGCTGCCTTGCAGATGGGCGCAACAGTCGACAAATTCTTACAACGCCACGGATTCTACGGAGCGGGCGCAGAGCGATTCTGACATCAGTGTGACGGCGGATGGTGCTTGTCGGTAAAGGACTTAAAGCTATAAAAATAATAGCAATTAGGGTTTCTTCTTAGTCGCTGTCACAGCCTTGCGACGTGCAAATTGCCACCATGGCAGCACGCGGCTCATGGCCAGCACCTCCCCGCAGTGCAGCGGCGCATAGCCTTCGAGCGATGACATCTGCGCCAGCCACTCGGGCGTTTGCAGCAGCGTGCGCAGCGCACGCGTGGCGGGTTGCTCCAGGCTGTCCTTCAGGCAGGCCAGGTGGTAGCGCTCCTGTGCCAGGGGCACAAAACCCAGCCCCCGCGCATGTGCCGCCAGCCCAATGCCCAGCCCCACATCCGCGGCGCCGGCCGCCACCGCCTGGGCCACGGCGGTGTGCGATGGCTCATCGCGTTCGTAGCCGGCCAGCTCCCCGGGCGCAAGGCCGGCCTGCGCCAGCAGCTCATCGAGCAGCACCCGCGTGCCGGAGCCCAGGGGGCGGTTGACGAAGCGCGCGCCCGTGCGCGCCACGTCGGCCAGGCTGTGCAGGCCCAGCGGGTTGCCTGGGGCCACCACCAGGCCCTGCGTGCGCTGTGCAAACCCGATGATCTTGTGGCGCCCCGGCTGCAACAGCGGGCGGTAGGTGCGTGCCGCCACCGAGCCGGCGGCCGGCTGCTCCAGCGTGTGGAATCCGGCGATGGTGCAGCGCCCTTCGTTCAGCGCGCGGATGGCATCCACGCTGCCCGTAAACCGGATGTCCAGGTGCAGCGCCCCGGCTTCGCCCGGTGCGGCCGCGTGCGAGCGCAGCACGCCCAGCGCATCGTCGTGGCTGGCATACAGCGTGAGCACATGGGCATCGGGATCGAACGCCACGGCAAAGGCGCGCTCCAGGTCGGCATGCAGTGCGGCAATCTGCGGCGCCAGCCGGGCCTGGGCCTGGCGTTCGGCCCACAGCAGCTTGCTGCCAAATTCGCTGAGCTGCGCTGACTGGCCCTTTCCCCAGACGATCAGCTCGCCGCCCAGCTGGTCTTCCCAGCGCTTGAGGGCACCCCACACATGCCGGTACGACAAGCCCAGCCCGCGCGCAGCCCCCGAGATGGAGCCCTGCTCGGCCACAGCCTGCAGCATTTCGGGCAGGGGGTTGCGGATCATCGCGGTGCCGGCATCGCGGCTGAGCGTGTAGTGGAGTTGGACCCTATGCACAGGTGTTCATATCGCAGGACATTGGTGGGGTGCCTACGATAGCCGAACACATGTCCAGTCTGACCGATAGCGCGAGCACGGCGCTGAAACTCATCGCCGAATCCGATCCCGCGCTGTGGACCATCGTGGGCCGCTCGCTGGCCGTCAGCGGCACGGCCTGCCTGGTGGCGTGTGGCCTGGGCCTGGTGCTGGGCGCGTGGCTGGGGGTGGCGCGCTTTGCGGGCCGGGGCGCGGTGCTGGCGTTGCTCAACACCTCGCTGGCCGTGCCGTCGGTGGTGGTGGGGCTGCTGGTGTACCTGCTGCTGTCGCGCAGCGGGCCGCTGGGCGCGCTGGGCTGGCTGTTCAGCTTCAAGGCCATGGTGCTGGCGCAGGCCCTGCTGGTGCTGCCCGTGGTGACGGCGCTCACGCGCCAGGCCGTGGAGGACGCCGAGCGCGCCCACGGCGAGCAGCTTCGCTCCATGGGCGCATCGCCCCTGCTGCGCAGCCTGCTGCTGGCGTGGGACGAGCGGTATGCCCTTCTTACCGTGCTCATCGCATCGTTCGGCCGGGCCATCTCGGAGGTGGGGGCGGTGATGATCGTGGGCGGCAACATCGACGGCTTCACACGTGTGATGACCACTGCGATCGCGCTCGAAACCAGCAAGGGTGACCTGCCGCTGGCACTGGCGCTGGGCATCATCCTGCTGACCGTGGTGTTGGCGCTCAACGTGCTGATCGCCCTGGTGCGCCGCTGGCGCGAGCGTGTGGACGGAGCTGCGTCCAGCACGCCCGTAGGAGTGGCGGCATGAAGCCGGGGCAAGTGGCGGCGGCAGGGTTGGCTGCAGCGCCTGCAACCGGTGCATGGGCAGACCTGCGGCAGGTCAACGTGTGTTATGGCCGCGTACAGGCGCTGGCGAATGTCAGCTTGCGCATCGCGCCCGGCGAGCGCGTGGCACTGGTGGGCGCCAACGGCAGCGGCAAAAGCACCTTGCTGCGTGTACTGCATGGTCTGGCAGATACGCACGGCGGCGGCTTGCGGTGCGACCCGGCACTGCGCCAGGCGATGCTGTTCCAGCGGCCGCACATGCTGCGCACCAGCGCCCGCAACAACGTGGCGCTGGCGCTGTGGCTGCGTGGCACGCGCTGGCGCGAGGCCTGCACACAGGCGGTGCTGGCGCTGCAGCGCGTAGGTCTGGCCGATGTGGCGGGGCAGAACGCCCGCACGCTGTCGGGTGGGCAACAGCAGCGTGTGGCGCTGGCGCGCGCGTGGGCCCTGCGCCCCGATGTGCTGCTGCTGGACGAGCCCACCGCCAGCCTTGATCCGCATGCCAAGCGAGAGGTCGAAGCGCTGATGGCCGACTTTGCCGTGCGGGGCGAAGGCGAAGAGGAAAAGGCTGAGGCAGGCGAAGCACGCGGCAGCCGGGCCCCGCAAACTGTGCCCATGACCATGGTGTTCAGCAGTCACAACCTGGGCCAGGTCAAGCGGCTGGCCAGCCGCGTGGTGTATCTGGAGCATGGCCGCGTGGTGGCCGACCTGCCGGTGCATGACTTCTTCAACGGCCCGCTGCCCGAGGCGGCCCGCCTGTTCGTCAAAGGAGAGCTTGTTTCATGAAATTTCGATCAAATCGCCCTGTAGTCCAAGTATTGTTTGCCTGTGTTGCTATGTATTCAATAGAAAATGGCATGGCCCATGCGCAAAGCATCACGATGGCGTCCACCACGTCCACCGAGCAGTCTGGCCTGTTTGGCCACCTGCTGCCCGAATTCAAGAAGGCGAGCGGGCTGGATGTGAAGGTGGTGGCGCTTGGTACCGGCCAGGCGCTGGACATGGCCCGCCGCGGTGATGCCGATGTGCTGTTCGTCCATGACCAGCCGGCCGAGGAAAAGTTTGTGGCCGACGGCTGGGGCGTGAAACGTTTCGCGGTGATGTACAACGATTTCATCCTGATCGGCCCCCGGAACGATCCTGCCGGCACCAAGGGCAAAGACATCGTGCAGGCGCTGCAAAAGCTGGCCGCAGGCAATGGCAACTTTGTCTCGCGCGGCGACAAGAGCGGTACGCATGCCGCTGAGCTGCGCTACTGGAAGCTGGCCAACGCCGACACTGCCAAAGGCAGCGGGTACAAGGAATGCGGCTGCGGCATGGGCCCCGCCCTGAACATTGCGGCATCCAGCGGTGCCTATGTGCTGGCCGACCGGGCGACATGGCTGAACTTCAAAAACCGTGCAGACATGGCCATCCTGGTCGAGGGCGACACGCGGCTTTTCAACCAGTACGGTGTGATGGCAGTGAACCCGGCAAAGCACCCGCATGTGAAAGCCCAGGATGCGCAGAAATTCGTGGACTGGGTGGTGTCTCCTGCCGGCCAGCAAACCATTGCGGGCTACAAGATCGGCGGCGAGCAATTGTTCTTCCCGAATGCAGCGCCTTGATGCGCGGCCATGCCCAAGCCCCCACAGACATGGAGCGCGGTGGCTGCCGCCGCTCTGACCCTCTCTCTGGCTGGTTGCTCCATGGCCCGTGCCCAGGCCCCGGTGGTTGAGAGTACCCCCGTGCAGGTGTATGCCGCTGGCAGCCTGCGTGAGGCGTTCACCGAGATCGCGCGCGACCACGAGGCCCGTACGGGCCAGAGGGTGGCGCTCACGTTTGGCGCATCGGGCTTGCTGCGCGAGCGCATCGAGAAGGGCGAGCCTGCCCAGGTTTTTGCGTCGGCCGATACAAGCCACCCGCAGCGCCTCGCCGAGCGTGGCGGGTGGCA
The DNA here is from genome assembly GCF_051942715.1 of Acidovorax sp. BL-A-41-H1. Classification (NCBI taxonomy): domain Bacteria; kingdom Pseudomonadati; phylum Pseudomonadota; class Betaproteobacteria; order Burkholderiales; family Comamonadaceae; genus Acidovorax; species Acidovorax sp. BL-A-41-H1. The sequence continues at coordinate 666,670 of NZ_JBPVJQ010000006.1, forward strand.
GCCACCGGTGGTGTTCACGCGCAATGCACTGTGCGCACTGACCAGCGACCAGATCAGCGCAACCCCTGACACCTTGCTCGCCACCTTGCTGCGCAGCGATGTACGCCTGGGCACCTCCACCCCGCGGGCCGACCCGTCGGGCGACTATGCCTGGGCGTTGTTCCGCCAGGCGGAGACGATTCAGCCAGGCGCCTATGCCCAGCTCGATCGCAAGGCACTGAAGCTCACGGGTGGTGCGGATTCGCCCAAGCCGCCCGCCGGCCGCGGTACCTACGCATGGGTGATGGACCAGCGCCAGGCCGATGTGTTTCTGACGTACTGCACCAACGCCGTGGCCGCACAGACCGAGGTGCCCCGCTTGCGCGTGGTGCAGCTCCCGGCTGCGCTACAGGTTGGTGCCGCCTACGGCCTGACCGTGCGTGGCGATGCGTCCCCGGCTGCGCTGGCGTTCGCGGCAACGCTGCGGGAGCCGGCAGCACGCGCGGTTTTGCAGAAGCTGGGTTTCGGGCAGCCCTGACTCTGGGCTACCTTCAGCGACCCGCCTCCGCTTGCGGCAGCACCGCGGCGCCCGGGGGGGTGCCCGATGGACCGGGTACGGGCTCTGCGGGCAGCGGCTGCGCCAGCAGTGCCTGCAGTGCCGAACGCCGGGGCTCCAGCTGAGCGGCGCACCATGCGGGCACGTCGTCGGCAGGCATGGGCTTGCTCAGCAGGTGGCCCTGGATGATGTGCAACCCGGCCGCCGACACCGCGCGCAGTTCGGCGGCGGATTCGACGCCTTCGACCACCACCGTGAGTCCGAACGCGCCAGCCAGCGTGCCGATGTGGCCCAGCAGCAGCTGCCGTCGCTTGTCGCTGGCCAGCTCGCGCACAAAGAGCCGGTCGCACTTGATGCCGGCAATGGGCAGGTCGGCCAGCATGCCGAGCGAGGAATAGCCTGCACCGAAGTCGTCCATCACCACGGCAACGCCCATCGCGCTCAGGTCGCGGATCGCCAGCAGCATCTGCGGGCCCAGCGCAATGAAGGCGTGTTCGGTGATTTCGAGCTTGAGCGCGGTCTGGTAGAGCTTGCGGGCAGCCATCTCCTCGCGCAGCCAGGGCACAAAGCCCACATCGAGCAGCGTGGCCGGTGCCACATTCACGCTGACCGACGCGTCATGAAGCCCTCGCGCCTGCCACTGCACGATGCAGTCCATGGCGTTGCGCAGGATCAGCTTGTCCACCACCACTGTCTTGCCCTGCAGTTCGCATACCAGCAGGAATGCCTCGGGGTTGATGGCGCCCAGCCGCGTGTCATTGATGCGCAGAAGCGCCTCGAACTGCGCGGGCCCGCGCTGGCTGGCGTCGACCATGGGCTGGAAATGCAGGGCCAGCGCGCTGCGCTGCATCAGCCGCTCCAGGTTGTCGGCAATGAGCGGCAGCTGGCTGTCCAGGCGTTCCGACTGCAGGACGCTGGAGGCCCGCATCATCGACATGCCTTTGCGCAGCATGGCCTGGCGGCTGGCATCGGAGCGCATGTTGCTCAGCTGCTCTACGGCCAGCGCCACACCAAACAGCAGCACGATCAGCATCAGCCCGTTACCGCCGCTCGGCTGGCTCGGCCCATCTGCGTGCAGGGGAAAAGCGTTGACCACCAGCCAGTGCAGTACCACCACTGCCAGCCCGGCCAGTGCGTGCTGGTGCCAGGCCTCTCGCCGGTGCTGGGGGTGCAGCGCAAGCGGGGTATAGCGGGTCAGGCGGTGGTGCAGCGATGTGACCACCGCGATGCTCGTGGCCAACACCAGCGCAATCCCGATGGCAAGCCACTGGACGGTACGGAAGCTTTCTACATGGTCGCGTGTCACCATGAAGTGCGCCGCCAGCATCCCCGCGCCCAGGAGCACGCTGGCCATGGTGATGCGCAGCTTGCTCGTGCTGGTGCTGAGCACCGGCAGTGCCAGCCGTGTGCTCGCCACCATGATGATCAACCCGCTGAGCGCTGGCAGCAGGTCCAGGGCCATCGCGTGGGGCTTGAGTTCGGCATACATGAACAGCCCGACCACATCGAGCGCCCACACGATGCAGCCGATGCACAGCGCCGAGTGCGATGCACTGATGCGCCGGCTCGACGGGTCTACCGAATGGGCTGTGTGTTCCACCAGCCGCTGGCACACCACCACGACGAGCGTGGCAAATACCCAGAACAGCATGGCGTAGCCCAGCGGCGGAAACTCCACCGCCAGCATGCCGTACCCCTGCGATCCTGAAAGCATCACCCACCCCCGTTGTGGGGCGAATCATACGATTGAAGGAGCCCGTGGCGGGCCGTACCGGGGTGGGGCATACCCGGCTGGCAAGCCGGATACAAATGCCGTTATGTCCGGCCGATGGCCGCTCAGTTCACAACGGCAATTCCCTTGATCTGTGCCAGCACCGGCTGCCCCGGCGCGATGCCCAGTGCGGTTGCAGAGCGCTGGGTGATGCGGGCCAGCACCCGCACGCCGCCCATGTCCAGCGCCACCATCCACTGGCCGGGGCTGTCTTGCGCCACAGCCGCCACCGTGGCTGGCAGCACGTTGAGGATGCTGGTGCCGGCAGGCGCTTCCAGCGCCAGGCTGACATCGCGCGCCTGCAGCCGCAGCCGTATCCTGTCGCCCGGCGTGCGGGCTGCCGGGCTCACCAGCAGCAGCTCGCCGCCTTGAAAGACGACCGTGGTGACATGGTCGTGCGCATCATGGCGGGTGACCGTGCCCTCGATGACGGTGGCGGCAGCGTCGCCATGCGCCAGCGGCAGGTCCAGGCGGGTGATGAGGTCTTCGGTGCGGCCGTCCGCGCGCACGCGGCCGGCATCAATGAGCACCATGTGGTGTGCCAGCCGGGCCACTTCGTCGATGGCGTGGCTCACGTACAGCACGGGTATGTCGAGGTTGCGGTGCAGGTTGTCCAGGTAGGGCAGCACTTCGGCCTTGCGGCCCGGGTCCAGTGCGGACAGCGGCTCGTCCATCAACAGCAAACGCGGGCTGGTGGCCAGCGCGCGGGCAATGGCCACGCGCTGGCGCTCGCCGCCCGACAGCGCCGCGGGCCGCCGGTCCATCAGGCCACCGATGCCCAGCAGGGCCACCGCCTGGTCCAGCGCGACCTTGCGCTCTGCTGCAGGCGTGCGCTGCAGCCCGTAGGTGATGTTTCCGCCCACCGTGAGGTGGTCGAAAAGACTGGCCTCCTGGAACACATAGCCCAGGGAGCGCTGGTGCGTGGGGCGCCACACCTGCGCGGCGTCGTCCTGCCAGACCTCTCCGTTGACGACCACCTTGCCGGGCTGTGGGCGCTCCAGCCCCGCGATCGCGCGCAGGCAGGTGGTCTTGCCGCAGCCCGACGGGCCGAACAGTGCGGTCACACCGCGCCCGGGCAGGCGCAGGTCCACGTCAAGGGTGAAGCCCGGGCGCGCCAGGTGCAGGCGCGCGGTGATGTGGCGGGAATCGGGGAGCGTGTCCATCAGCGCACCACCGACGCGGCTGCATTGCGGCGCGTGAGGTTCAGCCCCAGCAGCACCACAAACGAAAACACCACCATGCCGCCGGCGAGCCAGTGGGCCTGGGTGTATTCCAGGGCCTCCACATGGTCGTAGATCTGCACCGACACCACCCGCGTGACGCCCGGTATGTTGCCGCCCAGCATCAGCACCACGCCGAACTCGCCCACGGTGTGCGCAAAGCTCAGGATGGCGGCCGTGATGAACCCCGGCCGCGCCAGTGGCACGGCCACCGTGAAGAAGCGGTCGATCGGCCCGGCGCCCAGCGTGGCTGCGGCTTCCAGCGGGCGCTGGCCGATGGCCTCGAAGGCGTGCTGCAGCGGCTGCACGGCAAACGGCAGCGAGTAGATCAGCGAGCCCACCACAAGGCCCCAGAACGTGAACGGCAGGGTGCCCAGCCCCAGCCACTGCGTGAACTGGCCCAGCGGCCCGTTGGGCCCCATGGTGATGAGCAGGTAGAAACCGATCACCGTGGGCGGCAGCACCAGCGGCAGCGCTACCACGGCCGACACCGGGCCGCGCCAGCGCGAGCGGGTGTGCGCCAGCCACCAGGCCAGCGGCGTGCACAGCACGAGCAGCAGCACCATGGTGGTGGCCGCCAGGCGCAGGGTGAGGCCGATGGCGGCGAGGTCAGCGCTGGTGAACGGCATGGGCGTTGGGGGCACAAGCCCGGGCGGTATCAGGCGCCATAGCCATGTGCCCGCATGATGCTACGGGCCTTGTCGCCACGCAGGTATTGCAGCAGTGCAACGGCTGCCGCGTTGCCGCGCCCGGGCAGCAGCAGGGCAGCGTCCTGCCGGATGGGGGCGTGCAGGCTGGCGGGCACGGGCCAAGCAGAGCCCTGTGCAATGCGCCCGTCCGCCATCACTTGCGACAGCGCTACAAAGCCAAGCTGTGCGTTACCCGAAGCGACAAACTGGAACGTCTGGGCAATGTTCTCGCCCAGCACCCAGCGTGGTTGCAGGTTGGCGGCCAGGCCCATCTTGTCCATCACCTGCACGGCTGCCGCACCGTAGGGCGCGACCTTGGGGTTGGCCAGTGCGATGTGCCGGAAGTTGCCAGTGCGCAGCACTGCGCCCTGCTCGTCCACCAGCCCGGGCTGGGCGCTCCACAGCACCAGTGCGCCTGTGGCGTAGGTAAAGCGTGTGTCTGCCACTGCCTTGCCCTCGCGCTCCAGGCGCGCGGGCGTGGCTTCATCGGCCGACAGCAGCACATGAAAGGGCGCCCCGTGCGTGATCTGGGCATAGAACTTTCCGCTCGCGCCAAACGACAGCGTGGTCTGGTGGCCTGTGTCGGCTTCGAACGCTGCAGCGATCTTCTGCATGGGCGCCATGAAGTTGGCCGCTACGGCTACCGACACCGTGGCCGCCCCGGCTGCCTGGGCCAAGGTGGCACCCAGCACCAGGCAGGCGAGACGGCGAAACGGCTGAAGGAGGCGGAGCATTCCGGCGTGCAGCATGTCGTGAAGGAGCGCTATTCATCCATAGAATAGCGCAAGTGCGGACACCCGCCCCATCCATCTCCAAGGATCGCTGTGACTGCTCCGCTGTCCATTGCCACCGCCCTTGGCAACGCGCTTGCCGACAAGCGCATCGATATCCTGCGCCAGATCGGGGAGGGCGGTTCCATCTCGCAGGCGGCCCGTGCTGCCGGGGTGAGCTACAAGGCCGCCTGGCAGGCGGTGGATACGCTGACCAACCTGGCAGGCACCCCGTTGGTGGCGCGCGCCGTGGGAGGTGCGGGCGGTGGTGGAGCACAGCTGACCGAAGCGGGCCGTCAGCTGCTGGCGGCGGCCGATGCCATGGCGCAGGCACGTGGGGCGGTGCTGTCGCGCTGGCAGGCCACAGCCTGCACCGGCACGGCCCTTGCGCGCCTGGCGGTGCGCACCAGCATGCGCAACCAATGGCCCTGCGTGGTACAGCGGCTCGAACTGCAGGGGCAGATCGTGCGTGTGCACCTGGCGCTGGAGACCCAGGTGCTGGCTTCAGGCGGCGACTTGCGCAGCGCCCCGACGGCGCTGGCTTCGCGCATCACACAGGAAAGCGCGCAGCTGATGGGATTGCAACCCGGCGTAGCCGTACAGGCGCTGTGCAAGGCCACAGCGGTGCGCGTTGTGCGCGCTACGGTCCCGTCCAGGGCGGCGCAGGGTGTGACGCCAGACGCGTTCTGCTTTGCCGCCCGGGCAGTGCGCGTGGCGCGTGGCACCTCGGGCGACGAGGTGTCGGCCCTGCTCGATGCCGGCGTGCAGATGGTCGGCTTTGCCGCAGCCGGCAGCGGGCTGCGTGCAGGCAGCCGGGTGGCGCTTACGGTGGAAGACAGTGCGGTGGTGCTGGCGCTGGCGGAGGTCTGACACTGCTGCGTTGCTGCGCAAGGCCGGATGCGGCGGTCGCGTAGTCAGCTGCGCCCCGGCCCTTTCGGGGTGCCCAGCTTGCGGTACACCGTGGCGCGGCTGATGCCCAGCGCCCGCGCGGCCTCGGCCACATTGCCGCGCGCTTCTTGCACGGCCCGGCGGATCAGTGCGGTTTCTGCCTGCCGCAGCGGTGCAGTCGCCAGGGATGCATCGGTGCCAGCCTCCAGCGCTGTCCCGGGGCGTCGCATTGCAGGGTGCGATGCGGCCAACGTGGGGACGTGCAGATCGGCCAGGTACCCCGCGGCGTGCGCGGGCTGCCGGGCCAGACCCTGCAGGCGCAGGCCCGACCACAGGGGTAGATCCAGCGGTGCATGGGCGCTGCGGCTGCGTGCCGCATCGAACAGTTGCATCCACGGCAATGCGATGAGGTCGCTGCAATGCGTGGGTGCAGCAGGCGATGTGGCCCACAGCGGCAACAACTGGCGTGCTGCGGTATTGCCGCCCAGCACCACGCCATCAGCGTCCAGCGCCAGCAGGCCGTCGCCTTCGCCGCCCAGTGCGCAGCCCGGCCAGTTCAGCCGCAGCAGCAACGCGTGCGGCTGCTGCTGCAGCAATGCATCTTCCATGGCGCGGGCAGATCGTGCGACCAGATGGCGCAGCTCGGGCCGCTCGGGCACATCGATACCGGTCAGGTCCAGCATGCCGATGCAGTCTCCCTGCGGGCCAAACAGCGGCGCGCCCGCACAGCTGTAGCTGCTGTTGTCATCGAGAAAATGCTCTCCGCGGTGCAGCCATACCGGCTGCAGCTCGGCCAGCGCCGCGCCAATGGCGGTGGTGCCCACTGCGGCTTCCGACAGGTCGATGCCCACGCGCCCGATCGCGCTGGCGCGCGGATCCTGCCGGTCCACAGCGCCCTGCACGTCCACAACAATCCCGCGGGCGTCGGTGAGGATCGAGAAATAGCGCATGGCCGAGATGGCATGGGTCAGCTGTGCAAGCACGGGGCGGGCCGCATCCAGCAGGGCGCGGTTTTGCTCCTGGGTGCGTCGCAGTGCCGGAGCACTCACCATCTCGAAAGATGCGCGCTGGGCTGGGCTCAGCCCGTTGGCCAGGCAGCGTTGCCACGAGCGGGTGATCCACGACTGCACGCCAGCACGCACGGGGGCCGTGCCCTGTGCCAGTAACGCCTCCCGCGCCTGCGCAATCAGCGCATGGCGGTCGACAGGCAATGGCGCCGCAGAAAATTGCATCGGACCCCCGGAAGGCTTTTGGTGGTGACGGACTCGAACCGCCGGGATGATGCGCTGCTGTGCAGTGCAACATGTTTCAAATTGAGAATATCCGGCGCAGGTCGGGGTGAATTCAGGGTTGTCCCTAGGGATGGCGAAAACGGCGAGGCACAAGATTCGATGTGCAAGTCCAGCCAAAACCATTCCAGGAGACAGCCAGATGCAAGTCCAGTTCACGGTCAACGGGCGCGCTGCCAGTGTTGACGTACCTCCCAACACCCTGCTCGTGCATGCCCTGCGGGAACACCTGCAACTGACGGGCACCCACGTGGGTTGCGACACCAGCCAGTGCGGCGCGTGCACCGTGCATGTCAACGGCCGCGCGGTCAAGTCGTGCGCGATGCTGGCGGCGCAGGCCCAGGGCGCAGACGTGCAGACCATTGAGGGGCTCGCCGCGCCCGACGGCACCATGCACCCCATGCAGGCAGCGTTCAAGGAGTGTCACGGCCTGCAATGCGGCTTCTGCACTCCCGGCATGGTGATGAGCGCGGTGGACCTGTGCAAGAACCACCCAGCCGCCTCCGAAGGCGAAATCCGCGAGCTGCTGGAGGGCAACATCTGCCGCTGCACCGGCTACCAGAACATCGTGCGCGCCGTGCAGCAGGGCCAAAAGGCCATGGCCGCGTCGGCCTGAGCGCACGCCACCAACAACGCCAAGGAGACACGACCATGGGTGCATCCGATTTCTCGAACCTTCCGCACATCGGTGAGTCCGTTCGCCGCAAGGAAGACTACCGTTTTCTGACCGGCGCTGGCCAGTACACCGACGACGTGGTGCTGGCTGCGCAAAGCCACGCTGTTTTCGTGCGCTCGCCGCACGCGCACGCCAAGATCAACAGCATCAACATTGATGCTGCCAAGGCCGCGCCCGGCGTGCTGGGCGTGTTCGTGGGCGCCGATGTGGCGGCCGACAGCATCAACGGCCTGCCGTGCGGCTGGCTCATCACCAGCACCAACGGCGAGCCCATGAAGGAGCCGCCGCACCCCATCCTGGCCCAGGGCAAGGTGCGCTACGTGGGTGACCACGTGGCCATGGTGGTGGCCCATACGCAGCAGCAGGCGCGCGATGCGGCCGAGCTGGTGGAGGTGGACTACGACGTGCTGCCCGCGGTGGTCAACGTGGCCGACGCGGCTGCAGGCGCAGTGGCTGGTGCCGGCCTGCACGACATCGCCCCCGACAACCATTGCTTCAAGTGGGCCATTGGCGACAAGGGCGCGGTGGATGCTGCGTTTGCCAACGCCGCGCATGTGACGAAGCTCGACCTAGTGAACAACCGCCTGATCCCCAATGCCATGGAGCCCCGTGCGGCCATCGGCAGCTACAACCGCGCCAGCGACGAATACACGCTCTATGTGAGCAACCAAAACCCGCACGTCGAGCGCCTGCTGATGACGGCCTTCGTGATGGGCCTGCCCGAGCACAAGGTGCGCGTGATTGCGCCCGATGTGGGCGGCGGCTTCGGCTCCAAGATCTACCTGTACGCCGAAGACGTGTGCCTGACCTGGGCCTCCAAGAAGCTCAACCGCAACATCAAGTGGGTGGCCGACCGCAGCGAAGCGTTCCTGAGTGATGCCCACGGCCGCGACCACGTGAGCCACGCCGAGATGGCGATGGACAAGGACGGCAAGTTCCTGGCGCTGCGCGTGCACACCGACGCCAACCTGGGCGCCTACCTGAGCACCTTTGCCAGCGCCGTACCCACCATCCTCTACGCCACGCTGCTGGCAGGCCAGTACAGCACGCCGCAGGTGTATGTGGAGGTGGACTCGTGGTTCACCAACACCGCGCCGGTGGATGCCTACCGCGGCGCAGGCCGCCCCGAGGCCACCTACCTGCTGGAACGCCTGGTCACGCGCTGCGCGTGGGAGATGGGGCTATCGCAAGACGAAATCCGCCGCCGCAATTTCATCAACAGCTTTCCGTACCAGACACCGGTGGCGCTGCAGTACGACACGGGCGACTTCTTTGCGTGCATGGACGGCGCCAACAAGCTGGCCGATGTGGCGGGCTTCGAGCAGCGCAAGGCAGCCAGTGCAGCAAAGGGCATGCTGCGCGGCATTGGCTACAGCAGCTACATCGAGGCTTGCGGCATTGCGCCATCGAACATTGCCGGTGCGCTGGGCGCGCGTGCAGGCCTGTTTGAATGCGGCGAGGTGCGCGTGCACCCCACGGGCAGCGTGACGGTGTTCACCGGCTCGCACAGCCACGGCCAGGGGCATGAGACGACGTTTGCGCAGGTGGTGGCGGCACGCCTGGGCATCCCGGTGGACAACGTGGACATCGTGCACGGCGACACCGGCCGCGTGCCGTTTGGCATGGGCACCTACGGTTCGCGCTCCATCAGCGTGGGCGGCGCGGCCATCATGAAGGCGCTGGACAAGATCGAGGCCAAGGCCAAGAAGATTGCGGCCCACCTGATGGAGGCCAGCGACGCCGACATCGACTTTGCGGGCGGTGAATTCAGCGTGCGCGGCACCGACAAGAAGATCCCGTTTGCCCAGGTGTCGCTGGCGGCCTATGTGCCGCACAACTACCCGCTCGATGTACTGGAGCCGGGCCTGAACGAAACCGCGTTCTACGACCCGACCAACTTCACCTTCCCGGCCGGCACCTACATCTGCGAAGTCGAAATCGACCCCGCCACCGGCAGCACGCGGGTGGACAGGTTCACCGCGGTGGACGACTTCGGCACCATCATCAACCCGATGATTGTGGAAGGGCAGGTGCATGGCGGGCTCGTGCAGGGCATCGGCCAAGCCATGATGGAAAACTGCGTGTACGACCGCGAGACGGGCCAGCTGCTCACCGGCAGCTTCATGGACTACGCCATGCCCCGCGCGGATGATTTCCCCGAGTTCAAGCTCGGCCATGTGTGCACCCCGTGCACGCACAACCCGCTGGGCACCAAGGGCTGCGGCGAGGCGGGGGCCATCGGCTCGCCCCCTGCGGTCATCAACGCCGTGCTGGACGCCCTGCTCCCGCTGGGCGTGAAGGAGTTCGACATGCCAGCATCGCCACACCGCGTGTGGGAAGCCATTCAAAGTGCCAAGGCATAAGGAGACCGACCATGTACGCATTCACCTTTGAAGCGCCATCCTCCACAAGCGCTGCCGCGCAGCTCATCGCCCAGGGCGGCAAGCTGCTGGCGGGCGGGCAGAGCCTGCTGCCGTCCATGCGCCTGCGCCTGGCCAACCCCGAGAAGATCGTCGATCTGAACGGTGTGGCCGAGCTGGCCGGCATTCGCCGTGAGGGCAATGCCCTGGTCATCGGCGCCATGACGCGCCACATGGACGTGGCCGCCAGTGCCGAGGTCAAGGCTGCCATTCCTGCACTGGCCGACCTGGCTGCACACATTGGCGACCGCCAGGTGCGCGCCCGCGGCACGCTCGGTGGTTCGGTGGCCAATAACGACCCGGCCGCGTGCTACCCGAGTGCTGTGCTGGGCCTGGGGGCCACGGTCATCACCAACCGGCGCGAGATTCCGGCAGATGACTTCTTTGTGGGCATGTACACCACCGCGCTCGACGAGGGCGAGATCATCACTGCCATCCGCTTCCCCATCCCGAAGCGGGCGGCGTACATGAAGTTCAAGCAGGCCGCGTCGCGGTTCTCGCTGGTGGGCGTGTTTGCCGCACAAACCGACAGCGGTGTGCGGGTGGCCATCACCGGCGCTGCCAGCAGCGTTTTCCGCCATGCAGGGCTGGAGGCCGCGCTCAACCAGAGCTTCACCCCTGCCGCCGCGGCCGCCGTGAAGATTGACGCCAGTGACCTCAATGGCGACATCCACGCCAGTGCTGCCTACCGCGCCAACCTGATCAGCGTGCAGACGCAGCGGGCGGTCGCGCAGATGAACGCTGCCTCCTGAGCGGTGAGCCGGCTCGCTCTCCCGGCCTCCGGCTTTGCCGGTCTGGCCGGAGAAGGGAGCCGGCCTTCGGCGCGGCGCGGCGCGGCGAGGCCAGGGCCAGGCCACCGGCCAGCGGCCAGCGGCCAGCGGCCAGCGGCTTTTGCGGCTTCAGGAGCCACCATGGCACCATTTTTGGATCAAACAGGCCGCAAGCCCTTTCATTTTATTCTCCTGTAGCTATCAAAAAAGAAGCAATGAGTCTGCCCACTTCTGTCGATGACCTGGTACTCGCACTCCAAGATGTGGGCTATTTTGCAGACCGTCGCCTGGCTACCGCGGTGTACCTGGCGCTGCAGCTGCAGCGCCCGCTGCTGCTGGAGGGTGAGCCAGGCGTGGGCAAGACGGCTTTGGCCCGGGCGCTGGGCGAAGTGCTGGGCCGCAGCCTGATCCGCCTGCAGTGTTACGACGGGCTGGAGCAGCGCGAGGCCTTGTACGAGTGGAACTATGCCGCGCAGCTGCTGCACATGCGTGCGGCAGAAGCCCGTGGCGCTGCCGATGTCGCGCAGATCGAGGCCGAGGTCTATCAGGATCGCTACCTCATCCGGCGGCCGCTGCTGCAGGCGCTGCAGGCCCCTGCGCCCGGCGCTGTGCTGCTGATCGACGAGGTGGACCGCGCAGACGAACCGTTCGAGGCTTTCCTGCTGGAATACCTGGGCGAATACCAGGTCAGCATTCCCGAACTGGGCACGGTGCGCGCTGCAGCAGCGCCGGTCACCATCCTCACCAGCAACCGCACGCGCGATCTGCACGATGCCGTCAAGCGCCGCTGCCTGTACCACTGGCTCGACTACCCCGAGCGCGAGCGCGAGCTGGCCATCGTCCGCGCCCAGGCGCCGGGTGCCAGCGAAGCACTGGCCCGCCAGGTGGCCGAGTTTGTCAGCCGGTTGCGCAGCCAGCCCTTTGCCAATGCGTTCAGCCGCGCACCGGGCATCGCCGAAAGCGTGGAATGGGCCAAGGCGCTCGTCGCACTCGACACGCTGGTAGTAGACCCGGAGGTGGTGTCCGACACCGCCGGTATCCTGTTCAAGCAGCGTGAAGACGTGGCCGCGCTCACGCGCGACCTGTCGACCCAACTGCTGGCACCCGAACCTGCCGCGTGACCACGGCAGCTGCCCGCATGGACCAGGCCGCACCCACCTATTCGCAGCTGGGCGATGTGCGCAGCGGCAAGCTCGCGGACAACGTGAGCGGCTTCGGCCGTGCGCTGCGCCGCGCCGGTGTGCCGGTGGATGCCGCACGCATGGCGCTGGCCCAGCAGGCGCTGATGCTGACCGGGCTCGGCCGGGCTGACTTTTGCGCGGCGCTGGAGGCCGTGCTCGTGAGCCGCGAGCAGGACCGCGCCGTGTTTCAGGAGCTGTTCAACGCGTACTTTCGCAACCCCGAGGTGGCGCAGAAACTGCTGGCGCAGATGCTGCCCAGCGCGCCCGCCAAGGCCGAGCCCGCCCGGCGGCGCCCGCGCGTGAACGAGGCGCTGGCGCCGGTGCGCGCGGCACGCAGTGCACCGCCTGCCCGCGAGGACGACAAGATCGAGTTCGACGCCGCCATGACGGCCAGCGACCTGCAGCGCCTGCGCCATGCCGACTTCAACCAGCTCTCAGCCAGCGAATACCTGCTGGTGGAGCGGCTGGCCCGCGACATCACGCTGCCCCTGCCGCACTACGCAGCGCGCCGCACGCGGCCGGGTGTGCGTGGCCAGCGCCCGCACTGGGCCGGCGCCATGCAGCTGGCGGCCAGCACCGGTGGCGAGCTGCTGCGCGTGCCCCTGCTGCAGCGCCGCCAGCAGCCGCTGCCGCTGGTGGTGCTGGTGGATGTATCGGGTTCCATGGAGCGCTACACCCGGCTGCTGCTGGCGTTTTTGCATGCGGCCACGGCAGCGCGCCATGCCGGCGGCGGCCTGCGGCGCGACGTGTTTGCGTTCGGCACCACGCTCACCGACCTGGGCGCTGCCTTCCGCCTGGCCGATACCGACGCCATGCTGGAGGCAGCCAGCGTGGCCATCACCGACTTTGCCGGGGGCACCCGGCTGGGCGCCTGCCTGGCCGAGTTACGCACCGCCCATGCCCGTCGCCTGGTGGGCCGCCGCACGCTGGTGCTGCTGGTGAGCGACGGGCTGGACACGGGCGCGCCCGAAGAACTGGAGCGCGAACTGGGCTGGCTGCGCCGCCACTCAGGCCGCCTGCTGTGGCTCAACCCGCTGCTGCGCTTTGACGGGTATGCACCCACGGCGCGCGGCGCAGCCGCCTTGCACCGCCAGGCCCATGGCATGGTGGCAGTACACAACCTGGCGCGCCTGCAGGATCTGGCGGGCAGCCTAGCCGCATTGCTGCGATCTCCCGGGGCGCGGTAAGGCCGTAGCCACAGCTCACACCCTTTGCAGGTCCGCCCAAGACCCACTACGACAACCACAGACAGTCCGAGAGGAAACCATCATGGAAATGCAAGCCAGCCGCACCCTTGCCGTCAGCCAGCAGCAGGCCTGGGACGCGCTCAACGACCCCGAAGTCCTCAAGCTGTGCATCCCCGGCTGCGACAAGGTCGAACCCACAGCGGAAAACCAGTACACCGTGGCGATGGCGCTGAAGATCGGTCCGGTGTCGGCCAAGTTCGCGGGCAAGATCACCTTGTCCGAGATCGTGCCGCCCCAGAGCTACACCATCGCGTTCGATGGGTCGGGCGGTGTGGCTGGCTTTGGCAAGGGCAATGCCAAGGTATCACTGGTGCCGCTGGCCGCAGATGCTGCCGGCCAGGAAAGCTGCGAGCTGAATTACACCGTGCACGCCACAGTGGGCGGCAAGATCGCACAGCTGGGCCAGCGCCTGATCGATGGCGCGGCCAAGTCGATGGCCGAGGATTTCTTCAAGCGATTTGATGACGAAATGCAGCGCCGCCACCCGCGCGCGGCCGTGGCAGAGTCCGCGCTCTCTGACGAACCCACGCAACCCGGCGCCATGGCCATGGCCGCGTCGGCGGGCCCGCAGGACAATGGGGGTGGCATACCCGTGTGGGTTTGGGCTGTGGGGGCGGCGGCCCTGGCCGCACTGGGCTGGTGGCTCAACCGCTGACACACTGCGCCTTGCGGTTGCTACGACGAAACACCGCAGCAGCCGCGACCGGGTTGCTGCAACACCGAGAAGACGGATGGAAAACCTGGATGTGATGGTGCTGCGCACGCTGCACGGATGGCGTGCTGCAGGCCGGCGTGCGCTGCTGGCCACGGTGGTGCGCACCTGGGGCTCGTCGCCCCGGCCGGTGGGCTCGATCATGGCGCTGTGCGAAGACGGGTCGGTAGTGGGGTCGGTGTCCGGCGGCTGCATCGAGGACGACCTGATCGATCGCCACACCCGTGCCTACGCAGCAAGCGCCGTGAATGCCGCGACAGATGCGCAGGCCGGATCGCCCGGCGACCACCACATGCCCAGCGGCCCGCCTTCCTTCGTGAAATACGGCATCACGGCGGACGAAGCCCACCGCTTCGGCCTACCCTGTGGCGGCACGCTGGAGTTGCTGCTCGAATACGACCCCGACGCAGCTTCCCTGGCGTCGCTGATTGCGGCGCTGGAGTCCGGTCGCCTGATGCAGCGTACCGTGCGCCTGGCCGATGGGGTGGCCAGCCTGCAGCCCGCCGCCGCCCCGGCCGATCTGGTGGTGGACGCGCAGCAGATCACCAACACGTTCGGACCCGAGTACCGCATACTGCTCATCGGCGCGGGCCAGTTGGCCGAGTACCTGGCCACCATGGCGCTGTTCAACGGTTTTGCCGTGACAGTGTGCGACCCGCGCGAGGAGTACCGCGGCGCCTGGAGCGTGCCTGGAGCCACGGTGGTGAGTGACATGCCCGACGATGTGGTGCTGGCGTTCAAGCCCGACCGCCGCACCTGCGTGGTGGCCCTCACACACGACCCCAAGCTCGATGACCTGGCGTTGCTGGAAGCCCTCAACACCGAGGCGTTCTACGTGGGCGGCATCGGATCGCGCCGCAACAACGAAGCCCGCCGCGCGCGCATGATCGAGCACTTCGACCAGACCGAAGCCAGCCTGGCGCGCCTGCGCGGGCCCATCGGCATCTACATCGGCAGCAAGACGCCACCCGAGATCGCCGTGAGCGTGATGGCGGAGATCCTGGCCGTGAAAAACGGCGTGACCCTGCCGCGGGACATGGAAGTGGCCCAGGCCAAGAACGAGCGGGATCTGATCCACAACGACCCGGGCGCGCTGGTCTGCGGCGTACGCTGAGGCGGCTTGAAGTGGCTCAGTGCCGTGCCGAGCCTGCCGGTGCCCGTGCAAGCTGGCGCTGTACATGCTGCAGCAGGCCTTCGCAGGCGTCTTCCACCAGGTCAAGCACTTCGCTGAAGCCTTGCGCGCCACCGTAGTAAGGGTCGGGCACTACCGGGCTGCTCAGCCGCACGCAGAACTCCGTCAGCCGCTTCACCTTGCCACGGTGGGCTGGTGGGCACAGGTCTTGCGCCAGGGCCAGGTTGTCCCAGTCCATGGCCAGCACCAGGTCAAATTGCGCAAAGTCGTCCTCGGTGATTTGCCGTGCCCGCAGGTCGGAAAGCGCATAGCCGCGTTCCAGCGCATGCCGCTGGCTGCGCGCGTCGGGCGGCTCTCCCGGGTGGTAGTTGTGGGTGCCGGCCGAATCCACGCGTACATGGTCGGCAAGGCCGGCCGCCGCGACCCTGTGGCGGAACACTCCGTGCGCTGTCGGACTGCGGCAGATGTTGCCCATGCAGACAAAGAGCACGCCGTAGCCACCGGGCCAGGCGCCGGGTGGGCGGGTGGTCATGCCCCCATCACCACCGGCCCGCCCTTGGCGATGGCGCGCTGGTAGGCAGGGCGCGCCACCATGCGGTCACGGTAGGCCGCCAGGCGTCCCACGCTGGCGGAGTTGCCAGTGCGCGAAAGCGCTGCTTCCACCGCAAAGCTCATCTGGAAGTCGGCCATGCTGATGTGGTCGCCCGCAAACCACGCGTGGCTGGCCAGGTGGGTTTCCATGAAAGCCAGCGCCGTGGCCAGATTCGGGTCAATCAGCTTTTCCTGCACCTTGGCGCACAGCGCGCGGGCAATGCGCTTGACGAAGAACGGCATGGGCTGCGTGGGAATGCTCATGAACACGAGCTTCATCACCAGCCAGTTCATCAGCGAGCCCTCTGCGTAGTGCATCCAGAAGCGGCATTGCCGGTGGGCTGGCGTGCCTGCAGCGGGTTGCAGGTGGGCCAGCTCGCCAGTGGCCTCCCCGCCATAGGTTTCCACCAGGTATTCGATGATGGCGCCGGACTCGGCGATCACGTCATCTCCATCGGTGATCACCGGGGACTTGCCCAGCGGGTGGATCTTCTTGAGCGCAGCGGGCGCAAGCCTGGTGGCCTTGTCGCGCTGATAGACCTTGAGCTCATAGGGCAGGCCCAGCTCTTCCAGCAGCCACAGGATGCGCTGTGAGCGCGACGTTTCAAGGTGGTGGACGGTGATCATGCGGGCGATGTTAGATCACCGCGCCCTTCGCTGCCGACAGGCTGGCTCTACAGGGTTGTCAGAAAGCTGCGCAGGCGCGCCCAGCCCTGCTGGCAGGCTGGAATGTCGGGGTGGCTTGCAGCGTCTTCCAGTGCCCTGGCCACGGCACTGTGCCCGGGGTGTCCCAGCGTCAGCAGCACGGTGCCAAGGCTGTGGGCAAGGCGGCGCAAGGCCTGCCAGTCGCCGGCCGCGTGGGCAGCATCGCCCTGTTTGACATCGGCTGCAAACTGCGTGTGGCAGCTCGCGGTACGCGCGAAACAGGCGCTCATCGCCGCCGAAATGGGTGGCGACTGCTTCGCTTTCGGCCGGCGTGAGGGGCGCGCCTGGCGCACCTTGCACGGCATTTCCGGCGGGGGAGGGGGCCGGAGCACCTGTCAGCGTCAGCGCTTCGCGCACGCAGCCCTCAAGCTCCATCACCGGGATGGGCTTGGACAGCATGCGCCAGACGCCCAGCGCGGTCAGCTCGTCGCGCACCGGTGGCGTCAGGCCCGCGCTGAATACCGCCACGGGCACAGCCGGTACGCGCCCTGCGTGGTTGCGCAGACGGTGCATCAGGTCGATGCCCGATTCGCCCGGCAGCATCAGGTCGGTCAGCACCAGGCGGATTCCGCCCGCCTCCAGCACCTGCCATGCGTCGACGACATTGGTGCAGGCCAGGAGTTCAATCTCCAGGTCTTCCAGGGCCATCCTGACAAACTGGGTAATGGATGCGTCGTCCTCGATGAGCAGGACCTTCGGCAGGGTCACTGCACGCCCCGCTGCGCAGGCAGGCAGGCAGCGAGTGCAGAGGGCAACTCGGCCACCAGGCTGGGCTTGTGGATCACTCGCACGCCCTGCAGTGCAAAGGCGTAGGGCTCGCGCTGCTGTTCATCCAGCGAGGTCACCACGATCAGCTGGCTGCGTGTGAATTGCGGGTGCGAGCGTAGCGTGGTGATCAGCGTGGCGCCGTCGATGCCCGGCAGCAGGATGTCCACGATCAGGACGTCGGGCTGGGTCTGGCCGTACAGCGCCAGGCCCGCAATACCGTCATTGGCCACGTGCAGGGCCACCCCGGGGAAATGCTGCTGGACGATCAGCGACACCAGATTCTGGAAGTGGATGGAGTCCTCAATGAGCAGCACCTGTGCCGCCGCCCCGCCGCCGGCGCGGCGTGCAGCGCCCGGTGCAGACGCCGATGTGCCGTTGGAGCCACCCTGGATGGCGGCAGGGCCACGGGCGTTGATCCAGCGCTCGACCGAAGCGCGCGAGATGCGACGATGCCCGCCCGGAGTCTTCCAGGCATCGAGTTCGTTGCGGTCAACCATCAACTGGACCGACCGAACCGCCATTCCCAGCAGTTTGGCGACTTCCAGGGTGGTGTAGTGGTCTGGCACTGCAGGAATGGGGGAGGATGTTTCAGTTTGCATAACGCCTCCATTTTGTCGCGAAAATCTTGTTCTGTGGGCTTGAGTTTGATAAAAATGATTGATATGATCTCAATCATACGAAAAAAGTTGTTTTAACTCCTTCTTTCTGTCCCGTTCTTGTCCACTTGAAAGTTGCACATGAAAAAAATCCTGATTGTCGAAGACCATTTGGACATCCGCAAACTGCTGAAAATGACGCTCGAGTTCGATGATTTCGAGATCCATGAAGCGTCCACCGGTGATGCCGGTTGGGAACTTGCGCAGGAACTCCGGCCAGACATCGTGCTGCTCGACGTGATGATGCCCGGCACCCTCACCGGCCTGGATGTCTGCCGCCGCATCAAGTCCGACCCGAACACCCGGCACACCAAGGTGATCATGCTGACGGCACGTGTGCAGGCCAGCGACCGCGAGATGGGCATGGCCGCCGGGGCGGACGATTACCTCATGAAGCCTTTCAGCACGCTGCAGGTGCTGGAAAAAATCTACCGCCTCGAAGCGGCCCTGTAATGATGGACAGCGGCCACCTGGTTTGCGGGGAGCCTTCGCCCGAGGCGCGTTGCTTCGACGAGGCAGCCGCACGGCAGATGGAGCTGTTCGTCCAGGACTTCGGGCGAATGTATCGCGAGCGCAACAATGCGCTGCGCGAAGTGACCCGCGCGCACCACGGGGCATTGCTGCAGCTGTCGGCCGCTGCCGAGCTCAAGGATGACGACACGGGCGTGCACATCGTTCGCATCGGTTATCTGGCAGAAGCGCTGGCGCTCATCCTCGGCCAAAGCCCGGGCTACGCGCGCATGCTGCGAAAGGCCGCACCCATGCACGACATCGGCAAGATAGGCATCCCCGACCATGTGCTCAAAAAGCCCGGTACGCTCACACCTGATGAGCGTCAGCTGATGAACCGTCATGCCGCAATGGGCGCCGAGATTCTGGGTCGATCGAACAATATCCCCGTGTTCCGGATGGCGGCCGAGGTCGCCGTCACACATCATGAGCGCTGGGATGGCTCCGGCTATCCCGCTGGCCTGGCTGGCGATGCCATTCCGTTGTCGGGCCGCATTACCGCCGTGGTGGACTTTTTTGATGCGCTCACGATGGACCGGGTCTACCGCCCCGCGTTCGCGGTGGACGTCGCGTTGCAGATGCTGGCTGACGAGCGCGCTCGGGCGTTCGATCCCGTTGTGGTCGATGCTTTCATGGCTCATGTGGTGCAGATCGATGCCCTGCGCTGCAAGGTTACGGTTGAGCGCCCGTCCTTCGATGACCTGATAGATTCCCATTGAGCAAGCGGGCGCCTGCCCACCAACTGGAGAGACCATGATGCCTTCGTCTACCGGCCGCAGCGGCCACACCAGGCCGTGTGCCGCGAGGCTGCTGGCGGGCCTGTGCCTTGCCGCAGGCGTGCTTGGCTTTCTGGTTCCTGCTGCGGTGGCGGGGCCGGTGGCAGACCGTGTGCAGGCCACCTCGACCGTCAAGGTCTGCATCTGGCCCGACTATTACGGCGTGACGTACCGGCATCCGCGCACGCAGGCGCTGGCGGGCATCGACATCGAACTGTCTGCGGCCCTGGGGCAGGATATCAAGGCCCGCGTCGAATATGTGGAGTCGAGCTTTCCCGGCCTGATTGACGATCTGACACAGGACCGTTGCGACGTGGCGATGTTTGCCGTGGGCATGCTGCCCCAGCGCATGGAAAAGCTGGCGTTCACCGAGCCCTACATGAAGAGCGACATCTATGGCATCACCACCAAGAGCAATACGGTCGTGCGCCAGTGGGCCGACATCGACCAGCCCGGCGTACTGGTGGGCGTGCAGGCCGGCACCTTCATGGAGCCGGTCATGGCGCAGCGGCTCAAGAAGGCCACCATGGTGACCGTGAAGCCCCCGGCCACGCGCGAGCGGGAACTGATGGCCGGGCGCGTGGATGTGTTCATGACCGACTACCCCTACAGCCGTCGCTTGCTGGACAACGCAGACTGGGCCCGGCTGGTCGAGCCACCCCAACCGTTTTCGGTGCTCCCTTACGGCTATGCCGTCAAAAAGGGCGACGAGCGCTGGCTTGGTCAGATGGACGCCTTTGTGGCCCGGATCAAGCGCGACGGAAGGCTGGTAGAGGCAGCAGGCCGCAATGGCCTTGCGGCCATCGTCGTGCGCTGAGATGGACCGTATGAAGGTGGCGTCCCCCCGCTCGCTGCGCGCCTGGTTTTCCCAGCCGAGCCATCTGGTCCTGCTGGTCGGTGCGCTCGCGTCTGCGGCAGTGTTTGCGGCCATTGTTGCGCTCGCCTTCAACGATTTTCGTGTGGCCATGCGGGGCAATCACGCCCACGCCGCCATGCTGGCGCGCATCCTCGAGGACCAGGCCACGCGCACCTTCGAGACCACCGAACTGGCGCTGGATGCACTGTCGAGTTCGCCTGCGGTGATGTCGTCGGGCACCGTTCCACCTCGCATGGAAGAGGCCCTCAAACAGGCATTGGCCGGGCTGACCTTTCTCAGGGGGCTGGCGGTGATGGACTCTGGCGGCCGCGTGGTAGCCAGCACTTTTGCAGGCGATGCCGAGACGTTTGTCGATATTCCCCGCCTGGGGCCCACCGTAAGCGCAGGGCAGACCCTGCTGGGTGGCTGGGTGGCCGGCCGGAGCCTGCTGAGCATTCGCCTGAACGGCGCCTCCGTACCCGCGCCGCCCGGTGTGGGCTTCATCCCCGTGCAACACGGCTTCAAAAGCGAAAGTGGGGACCTGATGTCTCTCGTGGCGCTGATCAACCCGGATGCGTTGTCCAACTTCCAGCGCCTGACGCTGGAGACCGACACGTTCGAGTCGGTGGTGGCATCCTACAGCGGCCAGGTGCTGGCCAGTTCGGGTGCGGCCGCTGCCATGGCCGGGCAGTCGATCAGCCGCATTCCGGTGTTCAGCCAGTACCTGCCCAGGCAGGAGCACGGCACCTATGTGGGCAAGGGAGTCACCGGTGAACGGCAGATCCTGGGTTTTCGCGTGTCAGGCACCAAACCGCTGGTCGTGATGGTGGAGGAGCCCTACCGTAGCGCCGTAGACCGGTGGCTTTCGGAGTCGCGCGCCTTGCTGGGCATCGGGGCCGCGCTCACGCTGCTCACCATCGGGCTCACCCTGGCGGTCTGGCGCGGCGCGCGCACCCGCGAATCGGCCATGGCCGAGGTTCAGGCTGCCCAGCGCCGCATCTCGCAGAGCGAGCACGATCTGAGCGTGCTGATGCGCAGCGTGCAGGAGCTGATCTTCCGCACGGACGCGCGCGGCTTCATCACCTACGTGAACGCCCACTGGACCGTGTTTACGGGCGAGTCGGCAGCGAACGCCATCGGCAAGCAGATGCAGGACTTCATTGCTCCCGAAAGCCGGGGCGAGGTGGCACGCCTGCTGGACCGCCAGTCGCGCGAAACCGTTCGGCACTGCGAGGCAATGGCGCAATTTCCCGGCGGGCGCCAATTGATGGTGCAGGTGGCCGTGGTGCCGCTGCGGGTGGATGGGCGACTGACCGGATTTGCGGGCAGTGCGGTCGATGTCACCGAGCGCTGGACGGCGCAGCACCAGTTGCAGGCACAAATTGCGTTTCAGGAGCTGCTCCTGGAAACCAACCCCCTGCCGATCTCCGTGACCGACGCGCACGACCGCGTGGTGCGGGTCAACCGGGCCTGGGAAGAGTACAAGGGCCGTGCCCGCGAAGACGTACTCGGCCACACCCTCCAGTCATTCCTGCCGCCCGAGGAGGTGCGGGTGCATGCGTCGGCCAACTCGCAACTCGTGCGATGGGGCGGTCGCACATTCTTTGAAGTGCAGGTGCTGCGCGGTGATGGCTCGCGGCGCGATACACGGGTGGAGAAAGCCGCCATTGCCGACGAGCACGGCCGCGTGACGGGGGTGCTCAGCATCCTGATGGACATCAGCGAGTTCCGTGAAGCAGAGCGCGCCACGCAGGAGGCGCGTGACATTGCCGAGGAGGCATCGCGAGCCAAGTCGGAATTTGTGGCCAACATGAGCCACGAGCTGCGCACCCCGCTTCAGTCCATCCTTGGGTTTGCGGAACTGGGGGTGCTGCGCGGCGCGGCACAGCCCAAGCTGGCGTCGATGTTCGAATCCATCCATCTGGCTGGCCAGCGCATGCTCAACCTGGTCAATGACCTGCTGGAGGTGTCCCGGTTGGAGAGTACGGTGGGCACGTTCCATCTGGAGCGCATCGACCTGCGCGGCGTGATACGGCCGGTGTTGCGGGAGCTGGACCCGCTGCTCACGCGCAGCCGCCTGCTGCTGGACGTACAGCTGGCAGACGTGCCGCTGATGGCGAAGGCTGACCCGCTGCGCTTTGAGCAGGTGATCCGCAATGTCGTGGCGAACGCCATCAAGTTCTCTCCACCGGGCGGCAAGATCACGCTGACCGGCCGGCTTGACTCCAAAGGGCAGGTGCATTTGGTCGTGCGCGACCAGGGCCCAGGGATTCCCGAGCCCGAGCTGGAGCACATCTTTGAAGCGTTCGTGCAGTCCACCAAGACCAAGGACGGCTCAGGCGGCACCGGCCTGGGCCTGGCGATCTGCCGCAAGATCGTGGAAGCGATGAACGGACAGATTTACGCGCGCAATGTCACAGGCGGCGGCACGGCCTTTCACATTGTTTTGCCCGCCCGAGGCCAGACCGAGACGGAGCCCATGCCGCTGGAGTAGCGCTGGCATGCTTTGGCACCGGAAGCTGCATGTATGCCATCAGCAGTACGGATGGCGGTGTCTGGCGTGAAAGTCCCGGGCGCTTTCTGCTGGACAAATAAAAACGCCCTCTGCTGAGGGCGTTTTGACACGAGGCCCGTGCCCGAGGGCACGGCATGGGCAGATCAGCCGCCCTTGCGCGAACGCTTGCCAGGGTTCTTCTTGCTGCGCGTAGCCACGCCGCGTTCCAGGCTCACGCGCTGGCCACGGCCCTGTGTGCGCAGCGAGAAGCCGGGCAGGGGGGTAGGTTGGGGAGTGCGCTTGCGGTCTGCTTCGGTGACGATCTTGTTGCCCATGGTGGTCTCTGCGTAGGTTGGAAAAAACCGATATTAGGCCATACCTCACGGTGGTCCGGTCCGGCAAGGCCTTGTTGCGGTGTCAGCGCTGCCCCGCACTGCTGCAACGCAGGGCCGCGCTGGTCCTCAGGTAGGCCCCGGATCGGTCGACAGCGCTGTGCTGCAGTGGTGCGGCAGCACCAGACCTTGTGCGGCATCTTCGATGGCGACTGTGCGGATCACCGGCGCGTCTCCCCGCACGCCGCCGAACATGGTGGCAAACGCCACGTCGGCAGCATCGCGCCCGCTCCCAAAGCGCAACAGCCCCATGGGCACGGCCGTGCCGGACGGATCGAAGATGTACCAGCGGTTGCCCAGGTAGACCTCCACATACGCATGGAAATCAGGGGGGCCCAGCGCGGGGTCGGCGCCGTAGTCTGTGCCGGTGGTAAAGCGTGCGGGGATGTTCACCGCGCGACACAGGGCGATCATCAGGTGGGCGAAGTCGCGGCACACGCCCACCTGCTCCACCAGCGTGTCCACGGCCGACGTGTTGAAGTTGGAGGTGTTGGACGTGAACGCCACATGCGCCTGCACCCAGTCACAGATGGCGCGTACGCGCGAGTAGCCCTGGGGCAAGCCGCCAAACTTGTTGAAGGCCAGGCGCAACAGCCGGTCGGACTGGCAATACCGGCTGGGGTAGATGTAGCCAAGGGCCTCGTGCGGCAGCAGCCGAACCGGTACTTCTGCCAGCAACGACGGGTCGCCGTGGTAGTGCGCGATGTCCACCGTCGCTGAATACGACACTTCCAGTACCCCGGGTTCGCCACGCAGGCGCAGGTGGCGGTTGCCCGTGGCCGGGTCGGTGTGCACGTCGTAGGGCACATCCTGGTTGATGTGCAGCCGCTCGTCGTGGAGTGTCTGGCTGGCAGTCTGCGCAGGGTGGATGTTGAAGACGAAATCGGCCCCGTACTGGTCGATCTGATAGCGCAGGTCGATCTCCAGCTCGATGCGCACGCGGCTGTGAAGCGCGCGCAGCAAGGGCGGCATGTCAGCAACCGCCTCGGCGGCGTTGTAGTCATGCGACGCCCTGGACAGAACAGGAGGGGCCGCGCTTGGTGCGGACGAGAGTGCAGGGCGCGCGCTCATGGGCAGGCCCCTGTGCAGCAAAGATGAGAGTCCCGTGCGCCGAAAGGCGCAGACGATCGGGAAGCGGGGAGGGAGCGGCAGACCATGGGAATCCTGTTGAAGCGCGTTGGCTGGGCCGAGGCCGGTGCGGGTGCTCCGGCGGCTCATCCGCCAGCGTGCTTCAAGGATAGATTTCAGCCGCATGCCCGGCTGTAGGCCGACGGCGCGCGCTCAGGCAGGGATTGCCAGACGCGCAAGCGTTTCCACGTTGCCCTTGCGGCCCATGCGCAACACCAGCCCTTCGCCCGAGGCAGCGTTCGCTCCGGCCAGGTCTGACAGCACAAACATGTGCGTGACCCACACCTCGAAACGGTCCGGTCGGGCCGATGCCGCCGTCAGCGACTTACGGAGCGCCTGAAGGTGGGCTGCGCCGGTAACTTCGGAGTAGCCGCGCGGCGACCCCAGTGCTGCCCAGCTCTCCGGAGCCTGCCCGAAGGCCAGGCTGGCGGTGTCCAGGCACCGGCACCACGGGCTGGAGGCCACCCGCGCTGGCACCAGCGCCTGCTGGCTGAACCACTCGCCAATGCGGCGTGCCTGCACGCGACCGCCGTCACTCAGGTTTCGCTGCGTGCTGCAATCGCCCAGGCGAAAACCGGGCGGGTCGAACGTGCCTGGCGCCAAGGCATGGCGAAAGGCCATCACCACACCGCCCTGGCGCAACAGAGCCGCTGCCTCGGGCGCCTCTGCCGCAGCACGGGCCTGCCAGGGCAGCAGCGCCAGGCCCGCGCCCGTGGCGGCGGCCGCTAGCAGTGCGCGCCTGGGCAATCTGGCCGCAGCGTCAGCCGCAGGCGGGGCAGGGGGGGCACAGGCCGCGCAGCAGCCCGTGCGGCACCCGTCAGGCCAGTGGCTCGAAGGCATAGCCGTTGCCCGCCGCCGCCATGCGGCCAAATGCCGGGAACGGGAAGTGGAACCCGCCCACCATGGCCTTGCTGGCGGTCACGCGCTGGAACACGTCGCGGCGCACCTTGCGCGCGGCCTCTGCGTCCATGTCGAAGGTCACGGCCCAGTCGGGGTTGCGTGCAAAAAGCGCGGGCACGTTGGTCAGGTCAGCGACATAGAAGAACTTTTGCCCGGCCGACGTCAGCTCGAACAGCGAATGGCCGGGTGTGTGGCCGTAGGCGGCCACGGACTGGATGCCGGGGCCGACTTCAGCGCCCGCTGCAAACTGCACCAAGGTGTCTGCCGTCATGGTGCTGAATGTGCGGCGCACGTTGTCGAACGCGCCCTTCATACCGGCCGGTGCGGCGGCCATGCGTGCATCGTCCATCCAGAATGCGTACTCGGCGGCGGGGACCATGACCTTGGCCTTGGGGAACGTGAGTTCACCGGCCTTGTTACGAATGCCGTTGATATGGTCGCCGTGGAAGTGGCTGATCAGCACGGTGTCGATGTCCGAAGCCTGCAGACCGGCGGCGCGCAGGTTGTCCAGCAGCTTGCCGGTGGTGGGGCCACCGAATTCGCCCAGGCCCGTGTCGATGAGCATCTTGCGTGCCCCGGCGATCACCAGAAACGGCGTGTAGGGTACGTCGATGTAGTCGGTGGCCAGGCCCTGCGAGGCCAGGAGCGCACGCACCTCGGCAATGGGCGCGTTTTTCACGAACTCTTCACCCAGCGGCCGGCGCGTGATGCCGTCGTTCAGCGCGATCACCTCAACGTCGCCGATCTTGGTGCGGCGGAACCCGGGCGTCGGCAGCGTGGGCGTGCCAAAGCTCGGTGCATTTTGCGCCCAGACGGGCACAAAGGAACCGGCCGCATAAGCGGCCAAGCCCAGGCCGGCGCCCAGGAAATTACGGCGGTGCATCATGAAAACTCTCCGGGATGAATAAAAACTGATAAGTTTTCACTTTAGCTGAGCCAGTCACCCTGCACTTAAGGGCGCCGTTAACCTGTGCGCAGCGTGGGGTTTTGCGGGCGGGCGAGCGTCAATCCACGCCAAAGGCGTCGCGAAAGGCAGCGCAAAAGCTGGCGCTGCCGCTCAAGGTGACGCACACCGTGGTGCGCGGTACTCCCGCCGGGCCCGCCGTGGCCAACAGCCGCGAGGTCTCGGCGTCGAACTCCAGCGCCAGCGGGGCACTGATCTCCTGGCTGCCGCGCAGGTCGTACTGCCAGGTGCCACCGTCTTCGAGCGGCTGGCATTCGCCAGGAAACCCGGCGTGTGCCCAGGCAAGCACGCGCGCCACCTCGGCCTGCAGATGCACCAGCTGCGCGGGCTGCACGCTGGCCATGGCATCAAACGTTCCGGTGCCGTCGGCGTCTTCGCTGTAGTCAAAGTCAAGGTAGTCGAGGGTCATGGGGCGATTGTCGGGGCCTGCGCGCCGGCTCCTAGAATGCCTCGGCCATACGTGGCACACGCAGCAAGATCGATACGCGGCTTGAATAACAGACAGGAGACAGCATGGTGGACAACGCAGTGGTGCTGCAGGTGCGGGATCTGGATTTTGCCTACCCGGGCTGCAAGGTGCTCGATGGCTTCGGCATGGAGCTGCCGGGCGGGCTGGCCTTGGTGCAGGGGGGCGAGAGCCGGGGCAAGTCCACGCTGCTGCGGCTGCTGGCCGGTGAACTGGCAGCGCAGCGCGGCAGCATCGTGCTGCACGGCGTGGACCAGGCGGCAGACCCGCAGGCCTACGCGCAGCATGTGTTCTGGGCCGATGCGCGTTCGACCAGCCTGGACAATCTGAGCGCGCGCGCCTGGTGGAACGGGTTGCCCGCCCGGTACCCTGCGTGGGACGCCAGGGCGCTCGACACCCACATCCACGGCTTCAGCCTGCACGAGCACGCGGACAAGCCGCTGTACGCCCTGTCTACCGGCAGCAAGCGCAAGGTGCTGATGGCTGCCGCGCTGGCCTCGGGCGCAGCGCTCACGCTGATCGACGAGCCGGTGAGCGGGCTCGACAAGCCCTCGGCCGCGTACCTGGCCAGGGCGCTTTCATCGGCAGCTGCGCAGCCCGTGCGCGTGGTGCTCGTGGCGCATTACGAGCCGCTGCCCGGCGCGCAGTGGGGCGCGGTCATCGATCTGGGCGACTGAGGCTGCGGGGCTGCAAGCCAAGGTAATGCAGCGCCCGGCCGCTACATGGCCTTGAACAGATGGGCGTACAGCCGGCTGACGGGCAAGCGCTCGGGCCGGCCTGCAAGTGCAAGGTGCAGCTTGCCCGACTCGTCCCGGGTCACGGTGGTGATGCTGCCCGCGCGCACCAGGATGCTGCGGTGCACCTGCCAGAACACGCTGGCGTCAAGCTGCCCCGTCAGTTCCTTGAGCGGAGTGCGGATGAGGTATTCGCGCTCGGCGGTCAGCACGCGCACGTACTTGTCGGCGGCCTCGAAATACAGCACATCGGCCACGGGCACCATGTGGATCTGTGTGCCATGGCTGGCCTGGATCAGCGTGAGCGGCGGCGCTGCCATACCTGCTGCCTTTGCCGATGCCTGGGCTGGCGGCTGCAACGGCTGAACCGCGCCCAGGGCCTGTGATTCCAGCAGGTGGCGCAACTGCATCACCGTTGCTTCTATATTGATAGCAGAAGAGGCATTTGCAGCAAGCGCCAGCTGCAGTTTTTGCACAGTTTTCTGCAACCGGGCCGTCTGCACAGGCTTGAGCAGGTAGTCCACCGCCTGCGCCTCAAACGCCTGCACCGCGTACTGGTCGTAGGCCGTAACGAAGACCAGCGCCGGAAACGCCCGCCCGGCAGGCCAGGCATCTGCCAGCTCCACCGCAGCATCCAGCCCGCTGAGGCCCGGCATGCGGATGTCGAAAAACAGCACATCTGGCAGCAGCTCCAGCGCTTGGCGCACGGCCGACAGCCCATCCGCCACCGTGGCCACGACCGCCAGCCCGGGCCATGCCTGTGCCAGCTCGTGCTGCAGCTGGGCGGCCAGCAGGGGCTCGTCTTCGGCGATCAGGGCGCGCGGGGCTTGGACATTCATGGTTGGGATGGAAATTTCAAGGGAAATGTGGCTCTGGCGCTCGTTCCACCTGTGCTGGTAGCTATCAAATCAATAGTGCCGTCTGCGCCGTACAGGGTGGCAAGCCGCTCGCGCGCCTGCGCCAGGCCGAAGCTCTGGCCCGGCCCAGCCGGCGGCAGCACCGGCGGCAAGCCCACGCCGGTGTCAGTGACCTCGATCTGCAGACGCTGCGTGCCGGGCGCTCGGCCTTCTGGCCCCGTGGAATGGGCGCGCACCAGGATATGGCCTCCCTCCACCTTCGGCTCCAGCCCGTGGCGTATGGCGTTTTCCACCAGCGGCTGCAGCAGCAAGGGCGGCACCGGTGCATCGCGCAGGCCGTCGGGTAGCTCCAGCGTGTAGGCCAGCCGGGGCCCCATGCGCACCGCCATCAGCTCCAGATAGTCGCGCAGGCGGTCAAATTCGTGCGCCAGCGGATGTTCGGTGCTGCGGGAGGCCGTGAGCGTGGCGCGCAGGTAGGCAATCATGCGGTCCAGCATGTCCTGTGCGCGGGCCGGGTCGGTGCCGATCAGCACCCGCAGGTTGGCCAGGGTGTTGAACAGCATGTGCGGTTCCAGTTGGGTTTCCAGCAGCTTCAGGCGTGCATCGTTAGCGTGTTGGCGTGCCTCGACCATCTTGCCTTCAAGGTATGAAGACTTGTTGATCGCGTAGAAGTAGTAGGTGCCCACCAGCCCGGCGATGACGGTGATGAGGATGGACGTGCGCTGGTCCGCGTCCGACACCTCGCCCCCCGGCGGGTAAAAGTGAAAGTATTGCGTGCACAGGGCGTCTGCCAACCTGGTGCCCGCCAGGTAGCCGACCACGATGCCCACCGCGACCAGCACAGGTGCCTGCCAGCCCTGCGACCACCCGGTTTCGTGGGCTGAAGGCAGCAGTTCACGCCCCAGGTCGATGATGGCCCAGGTAAACGTGCCGATCAGCACCGAATACACCACGGGCGGCCCGTAGGGCTTGTCGGGCATGAAGGCGTACTGGATGGTGGCCACCGCCAGCGTGAACGCCAGCACCTGCAGAAAGTGCCGAAGCTTGCTGATCCAGCTGATGGCGCGCTGCGCTGTCATGGCCGTTTCTGGCGGCGCTGCAGGGCTTCGCGCTCCCGCTGCACCATGCGTTCGCGCAGGCCGCTGCCGCTGCCCAGCAGAAACACCGACACCCCGTGCAGCACCAGCCCCAGCCCCCAGCCCAGCAGCGGATACACCGACCAGGGCCGGGTGCCGAAGGCATAGCGCGACATCGCAAAAATCACGGCATTCACCAGCACGAAGGCCAGGGCATGCATGTACCAGCCCAGCTTGGCGTTGGCGCGCCGGCGGGCCAGTTGTTCGATGTCTTCGGGGGTCATGAAAAGGACGGCTTGGGTAGTGGCCGGCTCATTCTAGGTGCGCCCTTGCTTCAGCTGCCCCGCCCGCTGCGAGCAATGCGGTCGCGCTCTGCCTGCACCATGCGCTCATGCAGGTCGGTGCCGCCTGCCAACACGAAGACCATCGTGCCATGAATCGCCAGCCCCAGGCCCCAACCGAGCGCAGGGAAGATCGCCCAGTTGCGCCCGCTGGCTGACGAGATAGCCACCAGTACAAGGTTGACCAGCACGTACACGCAGGCATGGGTGTACCAGCCCAGCCTGGCATGGGCGCGTCGGCGCGCCAGGCGCTCCAGCGGGTTGTGGGTGGGGTCGGTAGAGAGGGGGCTCATGGTGCGATCCATTTCGGTATCCAAGGTGCAAGAAGGTGATTGCCCGGAGGTTTGTTGCGCCCGGACGCCGGGCATTGCATTCAGGCGGTCACGCCGCTCGAGGGCAGGGCGGCAGGGCGCCAGACCATGCGCAGCAGTCGCGCCGAGCGGGCGGCAAACACGCCGTTGAACACGCCATAGAGCGTTGCAATCTGCAGCGCAAAAGTGGTATCGCGCGCCAGCGCCGGCTGCATGACCAGTTCCACGCCTACCAGGTACTTGGTCATGAAGATGCCCAGGATCAACGCCAAGGGCATGGCGCTGCCCGGCAGGTGAAAGCTGCGCGTGTCGGCCTCATACCGCGTGCCCGGCGCAGCGTGGGGCTGCAGCCATAGGGCCAGCCCAGCGGTGACCAGTGCAGCCGCGAGCCATACCGCTGCGGCGCGGGTGCCCTCGCCAGCCGGCCCGAATGCCGAGATCACCCCGTACGCCGAAAGGATGGCCATGGCCACTGGCGTGGCCAGCACGCGCAGCAGGCCGGCGCTGCGCGCAAACATCTGGCTTGCGCCCAGCCCGAGCAGTCCGGCCAGCAGCCCCCAGACCCAGTAGGGCGTCTGTTGCACGATCTGGACCATGGCGCCCGGCTGGCGGATGAGAAGTTCAATCAGCATGGAAACAGCTCCGTTCATTGTTCTTTGATGGCGTGGGTGACAGGCGGCATGCCCGTCAGATGAGTCCGAGTCCGGACCACAGGACATTGCCCAGGAACCGGCCGGGCAGCAGGGTGAAACCGCCTGCCACCACGCAGGCGCCGATGTAGATGTTCTGCATCGTTTTCCGGTGACCCGCTATGTTGCGGCGGGCCAGATACACAAACGACATCACCAGCATCCCCAGCGTCACAGGGATCAGCAGGTGGATGATTCCAAAGCTGCCCCAGCGGGGCCCCACGCTGCCGCTGATGAAAAGGGCCGACACGGCGGTGGCCACCATGGTGGTCACCCAGGCATAACCGGCCGCACGGTGCAGGCGGGGGCGCTGCTGCGCGCCCTTGCGCGCCCACAGGGCCACGGGGCCCAAGGCCACAGCCGCCAGTGCGGCGGCAAGGTGGATGGCGATGGCGGGTGTGATCTGCATGGCGGGGCTCCTGTCGTTCGATGGAGCGGACTGTGCCGCCACCCACCGGCCGCCACCACCAACGTGCGACGAAATGCAGGGCGGGCGGCGTGAAATGCCATCGCCCGGCGCGAACGGCGGGGCCGCCACCGGTGTACTGCGCCCGGTGCAGATCGGGTTGGGGAGCGCCACCGCGCTGCCCTCAATGCCTGTTGGCACGGGTTCTTTGAACAGGCTCTTAACCCCGAGGTTTACTTTTCTTCGCACAGCGTTCAGGACGGCGCCCCAGTTCACCCTCTACGATTCGGCACGCGCCGCCTTGCTACAGCGCGGGCCCGCCGCGCCCCGATCCGTACCGAGTTCCCCAGAAATACCGCCATGAATCCGCAAGAAGTCCCCGCACCCGTGCCCGCGTCCCCACCCCCGGCCCCGGGTGCAAAACCCCGGCGTTCCCGCTGGGTGGGCACGCTGGTGGCGCTGGTGCTGGTGGCCCTGGTGGGTGGCGGTGCCTGGTATCTGGTGCAGCGGGCCAACGGCGGCGCCAGCGATGCCCCTGCACGGCCCGGCGGCGGCCGGCCCATGGTGACGGTGGGCGATGCCGTGGCGCGCCGCGCCGAGCTGCCGGTCATCATCGATGCGCTGGGCACCGTGATCCCGGCCACGTCGGTCACGGTGCGCCCGCAGGTGTCGGGCCTGCTGACCGAGGTGCTGTTCACCGAAGGCCAGATGGTGAAGAAGGGGCAGCTTTTGGCGCAAATCGACCCCCGGCCTTTTGAGCAGGCACTGTTGCAGGCCCAGGGCACCCGCCAGCGCGACGAAGCGCAGCTGGAGAACGCGCGCCTCACACTAGAGCGCTACCGCACCCTGCTGGCGCAGGACTCGATTGCCCGGCAGGACGTGGACACCCAGGCTGCCCTGGTGCGCCAGCTGGAGGGCACGGTGATGACCGACCGCGCGCAGGAAGGCACCGCGCGGCTGAACCTCGGCTACACCCGCATCGTGGCGCCTGCGTCGGGCCGCATCGGCCTGCGCAGCGTGGACGCGGGCAACTACGTCACCTCGGGCGACGCCACAGGCCTGGCCACCATCACGCAGGTCAACCCGATTGATGTGCAGTTCTCGGTGCCGCAGGACCGCGTGGGCGACATCCGCGCTGCACAGGCGGCGTCGCCCGCCCTCGTGGTCACGGCGCTGGACCGCACCCGCAAGACCGAGCTGGACAAGGGCCGCTTTTCCACGCTGGACAACCAGGTCGACACTACGACCGGCACCGTGAAGGCCAAGGCCCGCTTCGACAATGCCCAGGGCGCGCTGTTTCCCAACCAGTTCGTCAACGTGCAGCTGATGCTGCGCACGGTGTCGGCCGTGGTGGTGCCCGTGACGGCCGTGCGCACGGGCGCCAATGGCGACTATGTGTACGTGATCAACGAAGACCGCAAGGTGTCCTTGCGCAAGGTGGTGCGCGGCCAGGCCACGGTGGGGCAGATGGCCATCACCGAGGGGCTGAAGGAAGGCGAGCGGGTGGTGAGCGAGGGCGGCGACCGCCTGCAGGACGGCATGGCCGTGCAGCTGCCGGGAGCGCAAGGTGCGCGCGGCCCCCGCGGTGGCGCCAGCGGGCCCCGCGGTGCGGCCAGCGGCCCCCGGGGCGGGGCTTCGGCGCCTCAGGCTGGGGCCGAGGGCGAAGCCGGACAGCGGCGCCAGCGCCCGGTGCAGACGCCGTGATCGCGGGCCGCCAAGCATGAGTCCTTCGCGTCCGTTCATTGAAAGGCCGGTAGCCACCGCCCTGCTGATGCTGGCCATCGTGCTGGCAGGGCTGCTGGGGTTCCGGTTTCTGCCGCTGTCGGCCTTGCCTGAGGTGGACTACCCCACCATCCAGGTGCAGACCCTGTACCCCGGCGCCAGCCCCGAGGTGATGAGCCGCACCGTGAGTGCGCCGCTGGAGCGCCAGTTCGGCCAGATGTCGGGCCTGGAGCGCATGGCGTCTTCCAGTGCGGCAGGCGTCTCGATCATCACGCTGCAGTTCGGCCTGGGGCTGGCGATTGATGTGGCAGAGCAGGAGGTGCAGGCGGCCATCAACGCAGGCACGTCGCTGCTGCCCGCCGACCTGCCCGCGCCGCCGGTGTATGCCAAGGTCAACCCGGCCGATGCGCCGGTGCTGACCCTGGCCATCAGCTCCGACACATTGCCCCTGACCGAGGTGCAGAACCTGGTCAACACCCGGCTCGCGCAGAAGATCAGCCAGGTGACGGGCGTGGGGCTGGTGACGCTGGCGGGCGGCAACCGGCCCGCCGTGCGCATACAGGCCGACACCAAGGCGCTGGCGTCTTACGGCATCGGGCTCGACACGCTGCGCACTGCCATCACCACCTCCAACGCCAACAGCGCCAAGGGCAGCTTTGACGGGCCCCAGCGCTCCTACACCATCAACGCCAACGATCAGCTGGTGACGGTGGACGACTACCGCAACCTCATCGTGGCGTGGCGCAACGGTGCGCCGGTGCGCATGATGGAAGTGGCTCGCGTGGTGGATGCGCCCGAGAACAACCGGGTGGGCGCGTGGGCGAACGAGACGCCAGCCATTATTTTGAATGTGCAGCGCCAGCCGGGCGCCAACGTGATCGCCACGGTGGACAGCATCAAGAAGCAGCTGCCCGAGCTCAAGGCCGGCCTGCCCGCGTCGCTCAAGGTCGAGGTGCTGTCAGACCGCACCACGGGCATCCGCGCGTCGCTGCTGCATGTGGAGATGGAGCTGGCGCTGGCCGTGCTCATGGTCGTGCTGGTCATCTTTTTCTTCCTGCACAGCCTGCGGGCCACGGTCATTGCCAGCCTGGCCGTTCCCATCTCGCTCATCGGAACCTGCGGGGTGATGTACCTGCTGGGCTACAGCCTCAACAACCTGACCCTGATGGCGCTCACCATCGCCACCGGCTTTGTAGTGGACGACGCGATCGTGATGATCGAGAACATCGCCCGCTACCTTGAAAAGGGCGAGCCGCCTTTCACCGCGGCCCTCAAGGGCGCCACGCAGATCGGCTTCACCATCATCTCGCTCACGGTGTCGCTGATTGCGGTGCTCATTCCGCTGCTGTTCATGAGCGATGTGGTGGGGCGGCTGTTTCGCGAGTTTGCGGTCACGCTGGCCATCACCATCCTGATCTCGGGCGTGGTGTCGCTCACGCTGGTGCCCATGATGGCCGCGCGCTGGCTGCGTGCCGAGCCCGAGGGGGGCAGCAGTGGCTTTGCGCGGCGCATCAACCGCGGGTTCGAGCGCGTGATTGCCGGGTATGACCGTTGGCTGCGCTGGGTGCTGCGCCACCAGGGCGCCACGCTGGTGGCAGCGGTGCTCACGCTGGCGCTGACGGCGCTGCTGTACGTGCTGATCCCCAAGGGGCTGTTCCCCACGCAGGACACCGGCCAGCTGCAGGCGCGGCTGGAGGCATCGCAGGATGTCTCGTACGCCCGCATGACCGAACTGCAGCAGGCGGCTGCACGCGCCATCCTGGCGGACCCCGACGTGGCGTCGCTCAGCTCGTTTGTGGGCGTGGATGCGGCCAACAACACCATGCTCAACACGGGTCGCATGCTGGTCAACCTGAAGCCTGAGCGGGACAGCCAGGACGCGATCATGGAACGCCTGCGCGAGCGCGTGCGCTCCGTGGCCGGTATCACGCTGTACCTGCAGCCCACGCAGGACCTCACCATCGACGCCGAGACCGGCCCCACCGAATACCGCGTGTCGATGGGCGGAGTCGATTCAGCCCAGGTTAACAGCTGGACGAACAAGCTGGTGGAACGCCTCAAGGACGAGCCGCGGGTGCGTAATGCCACTACCGATGCAGGGGCGCAGGGACTGTCGGCCTTTGTCGACATCGACCGCAACACGGCGTCGCGCCTGTCGATCACCGCGAGCGCCGTCGACGACACGCTCTACAGCGCCTTCGGCCAACGCATCGTTTCCACCATCTTCACCGAGACCAACCAGTACCGCGTCATTCTGGAGGCGCAGCCCGAGGGCCTGGCCAGCCCCGAAGCGCTGGGCACGCTGCAGCTGCGCACGGGCGCAGGCAAGCCCACGCCGCTGTCGGCCGTGGCCAGCATCCGCGAACAGCTGGCCCCGCTGCAGATCACGCGGGTGGCGCAGTATCCGGCCGCCACGCTTGGTTTTGACAAGGCGCCGGGCGTATCGCTGGGCAGCGCGGTAGACGCCGTGCGCCAGGCCGCCCGCGACATCGGCTTGCCTGCGGGGCTGTCGATGGAGTTCCTGGGTGCGGCGGGCGCGTACGAGAAATCGCTGTCCAGCCAGCTCTGGCTCATCCTGGCCGCCATGGTGTGCGTGTACATCGTGCTCGGGGTGCTGTATGAGAGCTACATCCACCCCGTCACTATCCTCTCGACGCTGCCTTCGGCCGGGATGGGCGCGCTGCTGGCGCTGATGGTGACCGGCAACGACCTGGGCGTGATCGGCATCATCGGCATCATCCTTCTGATCGGCATCGTCAAGAAGAACGCGATCATGATGATCGACTTTGCGATTGATGCAGAGCGCCACCAGGGCATGGGCCCCGAGCAGGCCATCCACCAGGCCGCGCTGCTGCGCTTTCGGCCTATCCTGATGACGACGCTGGCGGCCCTGTTTGCCGCACTGCCGCTGATGCTGGGCTGGGGTGAGGGCGCCGAGCTGCGGCGCCCGCTCGGGCTGGCCATTTTTGGCGGGCTGATCGTGAGCCAGATGCTCACGCTCTTCACCACGCCCGTGATCTACCTGGGGTTTGACCGCCTGGGCCGGCGCTGGACGGGCCGCGGCACCGCGGCGGCTCCGATGGCACCCGGGGAGCGCGTGTGAATCTCTCGCGTCCGTTTGTCGAAAGGCCGGTGGCCACGGTATTGCTGACCATTGGCGTGGCGCTGGCGGGCATCGCAGCGTTTTTTGCGCTCCCCGTGTCACCGTTGCCGCAGGTGGACTACCCGGCCATCACGGTGTCGGCCACGTTGCCGGGCGCCAGCCCCGACACCATGGCATCGAGCGTGGCCACGCCGCTGGAGCGGCGCCTGGGCGTGATCGCCGGCGTGAACGAGATGACCTCGACCAGCTCGAACGGCTCGGCCCGGGTCAGCCTGCAGTTCGAGCTGAGCCGCGACATCAACGCAGCTGCCCGCGAAGTGCAGGCAGCCATCAACGGCGCCCGTATCGACCTGCCGGCCACGCTGCGCAGCAACCCCACCTACCGCAAGCGCAATTCGGCGGCGTCGCCCGTCATCATCCTGGCGCTGACGTCCGAGACGCGCACACCCGGCGAGATCTACGACGCCGTGTCGAACGTGGTCACCCAGCGGCTATCGCAGGTGGAGGGCGTGGGCGATGTCGAGATTGGCGGTGGCTCGCTGCCTGCGGTGCGCGTGGAACTGCTGCCGTTTGCCCTCAACCGCTACGGCATCAGTAGCGAGGATGTGCGTGCCGCCATCCAGGCCTCCAACGCCAACCGGCCCAAGGGCGCCATCGAGGGCGACGGACGCCGCCTGCAGATCTACACCCCGTCCCCGGCCCGCAAGGCCGCGGAGTACGAATCGCTGGTGATCGCCTGGCGCAACAACGCGGCCGTGCGGCTGGGCGATGTGGCGCGGGTGATCGATGGCGTGGAAAACCGGCGCACGGTGGGCCTGTTCAACGGCAGCCCCGCCATCATCGTGCTCGTCACGCGCCAGCCCGCTGCCAACATCATCGAGACAGTGGATTCGGTGCGGGCGCTGCTGCCCGACCTGCAGGCCCAGTTGCCGCAGGACATCAAGATCGCGGTCGCCTCGGACCGCACCAATACCATCCGCTCGTCGCTGAAAGAGGTGGAGCTCACGCTGATGGTGTCCATCGTGCTGGTGGTGCTGGTGGTGGGCGTGTTCCTGCGCAAGGCGCGCGCCACGGTGATCCCGGCGGTGGCCACGGTGGTCTCGCTGCTGGGTACTTTCGGGGTGATGTACTTCCTGGGCTTCAGCCTGAACAACCTGAGCCTCATGGCCCTGACGGTGGCCACCGGCTTTGTGGTGGACGACGCCATCGTGGTGCTGGAGAACACCGCGCGCCATATCGAGGCCGGCATGGACCGCGTGCAGGCGGCGCTGCTGGGCGCGCGCGAGGTGGGCTTTACCGTGCTGTCCATCAGCCTGTCGCTGGTGGCGGTTTTCATCCCGCTGCTGTTCATGGATGGGCAGGTGGGCCGGCTGTTCCGCGAATTTGCGGTGACGCTCTCGGTCGCGGTGATGATTTCGCTGGTCATATCGCTGACCACCACGCCCATGATGTGTGCGCTGCTGCTGCGCGCCCACGACCCCGCCCGGGACAAGCCCCCGGGGCGCATTGCGCGCTGGGCAGACCGCGGCTACCAGGCCGTGCTGCGCGGCTATGCGAACAGCCTGGATTGGGCGCTGGCCAGCCAGTGGATCGTGGTGGCCATCTTGCTGGCGGTGGTTGGCATGAACGTGTACCTGTTTGCCAAGATCCCCAAGGGCTACTTCCCCGAGCAGGACAACGGCCAGCTCAACGCCGGGCTGCGGGCCGACCAGAGCATCTCGTCAGAGGCCCTGGCGCGAAAGCTGCGCCAGGCGGTGGACATCATCCGCAAGGACCCGGCGGTGGACACGGTGGTGGGCTTCTCAGGTGGCAGCCGCGCAGGCGGGGGCTTCATGTTCGTCAACCTCAAGCCGCTCAAGGATCGAACGGACAAGGCGGACAGTACCCAGGCCGTGATTGCGCGCCTGCGCCCGCAGCTCAACCAGATCACCGGGTTGCGCGTGTTTCTGAACCCGGTGCAGGACCTGCGCATGGGCGGGCGGTCCAGCAACTCCACCTACCAGTACACCCTCAAGAGCGACAACCTCGCCGACCTCAAGCTCTGGGCCACCCGGCTGACCGATCGCCTCAAGACCGAGTCGCTGCTGCAGGACGTGGACACCGACCAGGCAGAGAACGGCGTCGAGACCTATGTGGAGGTGGACCGCGCCAGCGCCTCGCGCCTGGGCGTGAGTTCGCAGGCCATCGACAACGCGCTGTACAACGCGTTCGGGCAGCGGTCGGTGGCCACCATCTACAGCGAGCTCAACCAGTACGCCGTCATCATGGAATGGGGCCCCGAGTACACGCGCGGGCCGCCGGCCCTCAAGGATGTGTATGTGGCGGCCAACCCCACGGGCGCGGTGGGCAGCGCCGCCAATCCGGCGCAGCGCGGGGCATCTACCGGCAACGTGCTGAGCACCGCGCCATCCACCATGGTGCCCCTGAGCGACATCGCACGTGTGGTGGAGCGCGCGTCACCCACGTCCATCAGCCACCAGGATGGCGAGCTGGCCACCACCATCTCGTTCAACATCGACCCCGGTACCTCGCTCGCGCAGGCCCGCGCCGTGATCGAGCAGGCCGAGGCCGACATCGCCATGCCCATCAACGTGCGCGGCAGCTTCCAGGGCACGGCGCTGAGCGCGCAGGAGTCGGAGAACCAGCAGACCTTTCTGATCATTGCCGCCATCGTGGTCATCTACATCGTGCTGGGCGTGCTGTACGAAAGCCTGATCCACCCCATCACCGTGCTGACGACGCTGCCATCGGCCGGCGTGGGCGCCGTGCTGGCGCTGATGCTGTTTGACATGCAGTTCACCATCATTGCCCTCATCGGGGTGTTCCTGCTCATTGGCATCGTCAAGAAGAACGCCATCATGATCATCGACTTTGCGCTGGAGGCCGAGCGAGCCCGCGGACTGACGGCGCTGGAGGCCGTGCGCGAGGCCTGCATGCTGCGCTTTCGCCCCATCCTGATGACCACGCTGGCGGCTGCCCTGGGCGCGCTGCCGCTGGCCATCGGCTTCGGCCAGGGCTCTGAGCTGCGCCAGCCGCTGGGCATTGCCATCATCGGCGGGCTGGTGGCCAGCCAGCTGCTCACGCTGCTGACCACCCCCGTGGTCTATGTGCTGCTGGATCGCCTGCGCACCCGCACGCCGGATGAGCGCAGGCTGAGCCGCGCCGCCGGGCAAGACGAAACCGGGGCCGCTGCATGACCCACCTGATCACCGATTCCATGACTGCACCCACCCCTGAGCCATCACCGGCCCTTGCTGAACCGCTCCACCTAGTGCGCACGGTCGCAACCGCTGCGCTGTGCGGCTTGCTGGCGGCGTGTTCCACCCCCCCACCGTACAGCCCGCCCGCGGCCCCGGTACCAGCCGCGTTCAAAGAGGCCTCGGCCACCTGGATGCCCGCCGCGCCTGCCGATGCGATGGACCGCGGCCCCTGGTGGGAGATGTTTGGCGATGCCGAGCTCAACCGCCTGGCCGCGCAGGTGCAGCTGTCCAACCAGAACATTGCGGCCGCAGTGGCCGCGTACAGCCAGGCCCAGGCGGTGGTGCGCCAGGAGCGCGCCGGGCTACTGCCGGGGGTCCGGCTGAGCGGCGGGGCGTCCCGCGCGGGCGGCGAGGGCGCCAGCCGCTCGGGTACCAGCACGCAGGCGACGCTCGCGGCCGACTGGGCGCCAGACCTGTGGGGGCGTCTTGCAGGCAGCATCAGCAGTGCCCAGGCCAGCGCACAGGCGAGCGAGGCCGACCTGGCCTCGGCCCGCCTGTCGGCCGCAGGCACGCTGGTGTCGGCCTATTTCCAGTTGCGCGAAGCCGACGCCGAGCTGGCCCTGCTCGATGCCACCGTGCAGGGGTACGAGCGCAACCTGCAGATCGCGCGCAACCGCTATACCGCAGGCGTGGTCGCCGAGACAGACGTGCTGCAGGCGCGCACCCAGCTGGTCAATGCGCAGGCCGACATGGCGGGCGTGCGCCAGAACCGGTCGCGGCTGGAGCACGCCATGGCGGTGCTGACCGGCCAGCCACCGGCAGGTTTTGCCGTGGCTCCAGCGCCGGCATGGTCGGCAGAGGTTCCACCCGTGCCGCTGTCGGTGCCGTCGGCGCTGCTGCAGCGCCGGCCCGACATCGCCGCCGCCGAGCGTGCCGTGGCTGCCGCCAATGCGCAGATCGACGTGCAGCGGGCGGCCTACTTCCCGAGCATCAGCCTGGGCGCATCGCTGGGCACGGGCGGCGGCAATGTGGCCGACCTGTTTCGCGCATCCACCAGCGTGTGGTCGCTGGGGCTGTCGGTGGCGCAGACGCTGTTTGATGCCGGTGCCACGGCCGCGCGCGTGCAGGAGGCCGAATCGTCCCGCGATGCCCGCGTGGCGCGGTACCGTCAGACGGTGCTGGAAGCCTTTCAGGGCGTGGAAGACCAGCTGACGGCGCTGCGCACACTGCGTGAGCAGGAGCCCCTGCGCCGTGACGCCGTGGCGGCTGCAGAGCGTGCGGCCCAGCAGCAGCTCAACCGCTACCGCGCCGGGCAGGTGGGCTATTCCGAGGTGGTGGCGGCGCAGGCGTCAGCCCTGTCGGCACAGCGGGCCTTGCTGCAGCTGCAGGTCAATCGCCAGCTGGCGGCAGTGGCACTGGTGCAGGCGCTGGGCGGCGGGTGGCAGGCGCCCTGGCAGCCGCAGCCCTGAACGATAATCCCGCACCTCCAGGCATCCTCCGCACGATCACGGCGGTGTGCGCATCTGCGGTCCCGGGCGGGCTGCGTCGCAGCGCTTCCGCTGGATGCAAGCGGAGGCTCCATGGACCTTCATTTACTCCTGTTTTGATAGCTATATGCCATTATGGAGTAAGGGCTTTAGGCCATTTTGGCCCAATTTTTCCAAGGAACACGAGTGGACGTCGTATTGCTGGCCAAGGCCGCTGTCATGGGCATTGTCGAAGGGCTGACGGAGTTCCTGCCCATTTCATCCACCGGGCACCTCATCCTGGCCGGGGCACTGCTGGGGTTTGACGATGCCAAGGCCAAGGTGTTTGACATTGCCATCCAGACGGGCGCGATCTTTGCCGTGATCCTGGTGTACTGGCAGAAGATCCGCGAAACCCTGGTGGCGCTGCCCACCGAGCGCCAGGCCCAGCGGTTTGCCCTCAATGTGTTCATCGGTTTCTTGCCCGCGGTCATCCTCGGGCTGCTCTTGGGCAAGGCGATCAAGGCGCACCTCTTTACCCCGGTGGTGGTGGCCAGCACGTTCATCATTGGCGGGTTCATCATCCTGTGGGCCGAGCGCCGCTCGCCTGCCCACACCCGCGTGCAGACAGTGGACGAGATGACGCCGCTGGATGCACTGAAGGTGGGGCTGGTGCAGTGCCTGGCCATGGTGCCGGGCACCAGCCGCAGCGGGGCGACCATCATCGGCGGCATGCTGCTCGGGCTGTCGCGCAAGGCGGCCACCGACTATTCGTTTTTCCTGGCCATGCCCACGCTGATCGGCGCCGGCGTGTACAGCCTGTACAAGGAGCGCGCACTGCTGTCGGTGGCCGACATCCCCATGTTTGCCACCGGGCTGGTGTTTTCGTTTCTGAGCGCGTGGCTTTGCGTGCGCTGGCTGCTGCGCTACATCAGCTCGCACAGCTTTGTGCCGTTTGCCTACTACCGCATCGTGTTCGGCATCGTGGTGCTGGTCACGGCGTGGACAGGCTGGGTGCAGTGGGCAGAGTGACATGACCGTGGTGAACCACAAGCGGATTTTGGATGTGCCCGCCGGCACGGGCTTAACGTTGGCCTTGGCGCTGGCCTTGGCGCTGCTGCTGGGCACCGTGCCCTTGGCGGCCCGCGCCCAGGCAGCCGATGCCGCGCTGGCGCCTGCCGACCACGCCGCGCCCAGCCTGGCCCGCGAAGACGTGGCGCCTGCCCCTGCTGCAGCCTCGCCCGCGGCCATCCACTACGCGCTCGGCTTGCTGGTGACCAATGGCCCTGACTATGCCGGTGGCGGCAGCCGCACGACGGGGCTCAGGCCCGCGTGGGCGATCGAGTACGGGCGGTTTCGGGTCAGCAGTTCGCGCGGCAGTGCCTTTTTGGGGCATGGGCTCAGCCCGCGCGAATCGGGGGCCAGCGCCACGCTGGCGCGTAGCGACCAGTTCAACCTGAGCGCCTCGCTGCGCATCGACCGGGGCCGCGATGAGTCTGACGCGCCCATCCTCGCAGGGTTGCCGCCCGTGCGCGCCACGCTGCGTGGGCGGCTCAGTGCGGGCTATGCGCTGACCCCGCGCTGGTCGCTGGGGGCGGGGCTGTCGCAGGATATTCTGGGACGCGACGGTGGCGCACAGTGGACGACCAGCATGGGCTACACATGGCCCCTGACCGAGCAGACACGCATGTCGTTCAGTGCCGGGGCCAGCTTTGCCGACCGCACCTACCTGCGCTCGCATTTCGGTGTGCCCGCCGGTGGCGTGGGGGCGCTGCCGGCGTTCGAGCCGGGCGGGGGGCTGTACAGCGTGGATGGCGGTGTGGAGGTGATGTCCGCCCTCAACCGCCACTGGGTGGCGCTGGGAGCGGTGCGGGCATCGCAGCTGCGCGGGGATGCACGCCGCAGCCCGTTGACGATCGAGCCCACGGGGTACTCGGTATCGCTGGGGCTTGCGTACCGCTGCTGTCGCTGAGTTGAGCGCTGCTGTCAGGCCGCATCAAACGGAAGACAGCGCCAGGTCACCCTTGTTGCGGCGCAGGCAGAACTTGCCGCCCTGCTTGCCGCTGTACATCGCTGCATCAGCCAGCTTGAGCAACCCTACGGCATCGTGGCTGTCTGCGGGTGCCAGGGCGTAGCCAATGGTCAGGCCCACCTCGACCTGCACCGTGCCCAGCGAGAACGGCAGGCGAAAGGCCTCCAGCAGCTTCTGACCCAGTTCGTGCGCCTGGTCCTCGCTGCCCAGCTCGCCCGTCATCACCACAAACTCATCGCCACCCAGGCGCGCGACCACGTCGCTCTGGCGCACGTGGCGTTGCAGCCTTCGCGTGACGGCGACCAGCAGCTCGTCGCCCACGTCATGACCGTGCTGGTCGTTCACGGGTTTGAAGCCGTCCAGGTCCATCACGTACAGGGCCAGCATGCGGTCGGGGCTGCACCGTGACAGGGCGGTGTTCAGTGCCGTGTGCAGGCCGCGGCGGTTGGGAAGGCCTGTGAGCGGGTCGGTGTGCGCCAGCGAGCGCATGGCATCGCGCTCGCGGTTGGCGCTGACGGCCTGGATGCGCAGGTCCTTGGTGCGCAAACCCAGCACGCGCATGAACAGCAGCATGTCCAGCGTGGCGCCGAACTGGAACGAGTGCAGCGTCCAGAAATTGACGGGCACCCAGCCGCGGATCACGCCGATGACGATGGCGGTGGCCACAAAGTACACCAGCCACGCCAGCAGCAGGCTGCTGCCCACGGCATCGCCGCGGAGGGTGCGCTGCACCGCCCCAGGGATGCCCATCAGTGCCGGCACCAGCCCCATGATGCTGATGATGGCGGCAATGGCCGGGGTGCTGAGCACGTCCAGTGCATACACCAGCGCCAGCAAGGCGCACAGCATGGCACCACCACGCATGCTCTTGAGCAGCAGGCTGCGGGGTCGGTCGCCTGCCAGGGCCTGGCTGATGAAGAGGAATGATCCGCAGGTGGCCATCAGGGCCGACAGGCCCGCTGCGTGCGCCTCGACCCACGGCAGGTCTCGCCACAGGTATTGCGTGCCCAGGCCGAAAAGGTGCACCGAAAACAGCAGGCTGCCCATGGTCAGCAGGGCGTACTGCACGAACAGCACCTCGCGCAGGTTCACCCACTGGGCCAGGCTGTAGATCAGCAGGCACAGCGCCAGGCCGGTCAGTACACCCTGCAGCATCTGCTCGTTCAGTGCAGCGCTGTTCCATTCGGCCGGTTTCATCAGCCGGATGGGCAGCACCATGGCGCCGCGGGTCTCCACGCGAAGCAGCACCTCGTACTGGCCGCCCGGCTTCACGGCCAGCGTGGCTGCATGCGAGCGGCTGCGCATGGGGCGCTCGGCGAACGGCTGCAGGCTGCCCAGCCGCACCTGCTGCACCACCTCGCCCGCGGCCACCAGGTACACATCCACCCGGTTGAGCACGGGGTAGTCAATGTCCAGCACCCAGTGGCCGTCTGAAGCGGGCGATACCGCCACAGGCAGCCTGAGCCACACCGGCTCTGCACGCACGCCCAGTGTGCCGCTGTTGCCCGACGGGGGCTCGAATGCTGCCAGCCGCGCCAGCACATCGTGCACCGTGAGCTCGCGGGTGGGGTCGGGCAGCACGGTGACCGATGGCCATACCTTTGACACCGGGACCTCATCGGTCAACAGTGCGGCGCTTTGTGCCCACGCCTGAGTCGTCGCCGTCCCGAACAAGAGAAAAGCTGCGATTGCCCGGCCCAGCCACAGCGCCGCCAGCCACCTCCACGCGGCAGCAAGGGCCGGCTGGCGCAGCGGCAGGTCCGCTGCTGGCCTCCGTAGGCCGGGTGCGACCCACGCCTTCGTACGCTCCGTGCCCATGGTCATGCTGCGGTCTCCTTGCCAGCACGGGCGTTGCTCCCCCGGGCGCGCCGCAGGGTGCGTTTGCCATCCTGCTTGCCGGCATACATGGCCGAGTCAGCAAGGCGCACCATCGCCTGCGCGTCCTGTGCGTCCAGCGGCGCCAGCGCATAGCCAATGGTCAGGCCCACGTCGATCTGCAGCGGACCCAGTGCAAACGTATGGTCGAAAGCGGTCAGCAAAGCCATTCCGATGTCCTCCGCCTGCTGCGGCGTTTCCAGGTCGTGCGCCAGGATGATGAATTCGTCTCCACCGAGGCGCGCAACCACGTCAATGTGCTGCCGCACGTTGGCCTGCAGGCGGTGTCCCACAGCGACCAGCAGGTCGTCGCCCACGTCGTGGCCGTACTTGTCGTTGATCGGCTTGAATCCATCCAGATCGATCAGGTAGACCGCCACCAGCCGGTTGGGGCTGCACCACTCCAGCGCGGTGTTGAGCTCGCGTTGCAACCCGCGCCGGTTGCTCAGGCCCGTGAGCGGGTCGCTGTGGGCCAGGCGCCGCATGATCTCGCCGTCGCGCCGGGCCTCCTGGGCTTCGACCCGGATCG
Source organism: Acidovorax sp. BL-A-41-H1 (assembly GCF_051942715.1). Classification (NCBI taxonomy): domain Bacteria; kingdom Pseudomonadati; phylum Pseudomonadota; class Betaproteobacteria; order Burkholderiales; family Comamonadaceae; genus Acidovorax; species Acidovorax sp. BL-A-41-H1. Next base: position 711,517 of record NZ_JBPVJQ010000006.1, read on the forward strand.
CGCGGGCACGCAGGCCCATCACGCGCAGGAACAGCAGCATGTCGACGGTGGCTCCGAACTGGAACGAGTGCATCGTCCAGAAGTTCGCGGGCACCCAGCCCTGGACCAGGCACACCATCACCGCTGCGGCCACGCCATAGGCCACCCAGGCCACGAGCAGCGTGGCGCCGATGGCGTCTTTCTTTCGAACCAGTGCAAGCGCCGCGGGTACGCTCAGAATCGATGGCAGGGGGCCTACAAGGCTCATGAAGGCGATCGCGATCGGCACGCTGACCCAGCCGAGCATCATGGCAACGCACAGGGTGCCGGTGATGGCGGCGCCCCAGCGCATGATGCGCGTGTACCGGGTAGGGCGGCGGCTGTCAGAAAGCGCGTGGCCCAGGAAAAGGAACGATCCCGCCAGGGCCGTGAGGCCCGCGGCCACGCCCCCGTGCCGCGCCATCCAGACGTTGTCCGGCCACAGGAACTGCGCCCCGATCCCGAAGAACTGTAGCGAAAAGCCCGCACTGCCGATCACTACCAGTGCATAGAAGGCGAAAAGACGCTCGCGCTGCGTGATCCACTGGATCAGGCTGTACGCCAGCAGGAAGAAAGCCAGCCCGTTGAGCAGGCCCTGCAGCATCTGGTCGCGCAAGGCGTGGTGCAGCTGGCTTGGCATGGTGCCGATGGTGATCGGCAGAATCAATGGCCCGGTGGCCTGTATGCGTATGAGCAGGTCATATGGCTGTCCGGGCTGCAACTCGAACGCCATGGCGGGCGTGCGGCTGGACAGCTGCGCTGTCGCCGCGTCGTCGCTCAGCTGCTGCACAAGCTTGCCACCGCTGGCAAGGTAAATGTCTGCCCGAAGCGATGCGTAGCCGATGTCGACCACCCAGGGCGTGTTCGATGCCTGCGGCGCAATCACTGGGATACGCAGCCACATAGCCGCCTTGTGGATGCCCAGCGAACCGCCGCGCCGGGCGGGCTGCTCGAACTCGTTCAGCCGCCCCAGCATGTCCTGTGCGGTGAGCTGGTAGGTCGGGTCGGCCTTGAGCGTGATGGTTTCCCAGGGATTGACGCGGGTGGTCTCGGAGGTCAACACCAGGGGCGCCAACGCCTGTGCCGGAAGAGGCAAGCCCGTGGCGAATACAAGTAGCGCTGCGGCAGCAGCCTGCGCTATGCAGCGGTACGCGCGGCCGGTACGGACCATTCGGACCACGACCAGGAGATGGCGAAGCAGCAGGAGCATGAGGCGTGACGTGGCTGCTGCTAGCGGGACTGCTGCCCGGTTGCACCTTGCGCTGCCGCGGTGCCCGCCAGGTCGGCGCTCCAGCTGCCACGGGTGGTGAGCCGGTCTTCCAGACGGTTGAGCCAGCGCGGAGCGCGCACGTCATCACTCCAGCCGTGCACCAGTGCATCCACCTGCGACAGCAGGCCCACGGGCAGCTGCAGGGGGCGGGTCTGGCTCATGAGCACCCGGCTCATGAAGTGATAGCCCACCACCCGCGTGAGCGCCCGGACCAGCGAAAACTGCGGCACGACGAGCCGAGCCAGCGTGTCCAGCGCCCTTGCCACCGCAAGCACGGCCCAGAACAGCGCGACCGACAGCCAGGGCACGGGCTGCGCCAGCAGGCCGAGGTCGTGCGCAGTGGCGCTGCCGCACAGGTAGCGCGTCATCAGCGGCGGGAAGGGCTTGACGATCTTCCAAGGCAGTGCACCAGCCATCGTCTGCATCAACGCCTGGCCCAGCGCCGGCCGGGGGTCGGGCGTGACTGGTTGCGCGCGGCCGCGGGCCTGCATGGCGGCCATCAGCGCCTGGCCTTCGTCCATGGTGTGGACCATCAGCGCGCGCTCGATGCCCAGTACATGGCCGACCACGTTCCAGGCATGCAGATAGGCTTCTTCGTCTTGCCGTGGCAGGCCAATGCCCAGCCTGCGCAGGCTGCGCAGGAACACATAGCCAAAGGTGAGCAGCGTGTACGCCAGTTCTTCCTGGTTGCAGGGCAGGCCGTCGCGCGATGTGTTCCAGCCATGCGCAAAAAGCGTCTGGTACATCACGCCGCGTCCGCCCGTGGCTGCAGGCCGGGGCTGCGCTTTGATGATGCCGTCCTGGCCTGCCTGCACACTGCGCACCACGTCTTGCGGGGAGCCGTGCAGGATCAGGTTGCGCGCCATGGCGTGGATGAGCCGCACCTTGAGCACCTGGGCGATGCCCGCGCCGCGCGCCGCCAGGCCGCCGTGCATCATCACGGGGAAGATCATGGCTGCGGTGGAACGGATGCGGTATTCGGTGTTCTGCTCCAGCTGGCCCGTGGCGTGCAGCACGCTCGACAGGTCGGGCACCACATAGCACTCGGGCAGGCTGGAGCAGAAAAGCAGGATGCACGACAGCGCCCCATGCTCCATGAACAGCGTTTCGGCGCGCTCGATCTGTGCCGCATCCGCCCAGGACGGAAGTATCTGCGCGGCCTGGATGTAGTGGTTCAGGGCGTCGGCCATGGCGTCGTCCACATGGCCTTCGATTTCCCGGTTGCCGACGGTGCCCCGGATCGCGCCCCTCGGTGCAGTCCACCAGGACAGGCTTGCGTTGTCGACCCACTGGTCCAGCAGGATGTTGACCGTCTGGATGCGCTCCCACTGCAAAGCGGTTTCATGGGCCACGCCCATCGGCCATTCGCCCAGGATGGCGGCGACAGTCTGGTCGGCCAGCGGGTCGGCCTGGAGCTGGAACGCGTCCAGCTCTGCGGAGCGCATACTGCCGTGGCTACGCACGCTGCGGCTCATGCAGCGGCCCCGCCCGTGGCGCGCCAGCGTTGCAGCCCCGCCCATGCACAGACGAGCGGGATGCCCATGGCGAACGGAGCGATCGAACGGATTTCGACCGGGTGGCCGTAGATCATTTGAAAAACCATGCCGGATGCGTACATGCCAAGGGGTAACAGCGCATGGCGTGCCGTGAAAGCGCCCGCCGTGCGCCCGGCGGGGCCGCGCGCCCACAGCCGAAACACCGCGATGATGACGAAGGCCACGAACATCCAGCCCAGGAAACCCTGCACCGTTTCCCCAAACCAGGCGCCGTCCGTTTTGACCATGATCCAGGCCTTCAGGACAAAGACAAAATAAGGGTCGGCCCCGAGATCGAACGCAGTCACGATCATGGCTGCCAGAAATGACAGCAAAACGGCAGGGCCCAGGCCCTGCGCGCCGTCCAGCGGCGCATGCCACACGATGAGGTTGGCCATGACGAAGCCGATGTACGTCAGCGCAAACCACATCAGCGGTATCACGAATGGCACACTGCCCACGCGGGGCCCCAGCACATCGGTGTAGTGGTATTCGCCAAAGAACCAGCCGTGGGTGGAGCCCATCTGCTCGGCAAACCAGCCGGCGCCCACGGCAATCACCACGAAACGCAGCGCGTTGGCACTGCCCAGCAACCGGGCCGCATTGGCCCAGCAGGCCGCAAACATCACCACCGAAGCCGCCGCGATGGCCAGGGTGGTCCCACTGGCGCCGTTGGCTGTCATCACGGCCAAAAGCACCATGCCCAGAGCGAGGCTCACCATGGGCAGTCTTGCAGCCGGCAGCAGAGGGACGGACATGTCGTGTATCGGGGTGTAACTCCTGACAGTGTAGGGGATGGCCCGAGGGGGCCATGCCCTTGTTTCCCCTGAGGCGGGAAACAGCCTGGTCGGCTTAAGCAAGCGGGCCGGGCCGACCAGTGGGTAGCCTCTGACCGACGCCCGAATCAGGCCGGCTCAGCCGCGCAGCGATTCCAGGTTGAGCAGCGATGCCTCAATGGCCGCCGCGGTGGCCAATGGCTTTTCCATCGGGAACAGGTGGCTGCCGTCGAGCATCATGGTGCGCCCCTCGGTGATGCGCAGCGTCATGGTCATTCCCACCTGCTTCATCTCGTCAGAATCGCGGCCGCCGATGAAAGCCGCCGGGCATTGCAGCGGATGCGCCGAGAGCAGACGCCCCAGGTTGTGCGGCAGGGTGTTGTAGATGGCGGTTTCCACCGCGCGGTCGAAGGCCAGCACGCGCTTGCCATCGTGGTCCTGCAGGCCATGCGCGATGTAGTCGGCCAGCACCTCGGGGTGCCACCGTGCAAACGTCTTCTTGCGGCGAAAGTGCTCCAGCGCCTCTTCGTTGCTGGCCCAGCTGAACCGGCGCTGGCGGCTGACCTTGCCCGGCGAGATCGAGCCGACCACCTGCGTGCGCTTGGCCATGCCCAGGGCGTTGGCCTTCCAGCCGCCGATCAGGGGTGAGTCGATCAGCAGCACGCCGCGCACCAGGTGCGGGTGGCGGGCGGCGGCCATCACGCTGAGGAACCCGCCCAGCGAATGGCCCACCAGGAACACCGGCTCACCCAGGCGTTCGACCTGCTCGGTGGCGAAGTCGGCCAGGTGCTGCACCAGGTGCGGCCAGTTATTGGAGACGGGGTAGCGCGGGTCATGCCCGTAGCGCTCGACCGCGGATACGTCGAAACCGCGGGCGTTCAGGTGCCTGAAAAGCACGCGGTAGGTACTGGCCGGGAAGCTGTTGGCGTGCGAGAAAACGATGGGGAGCATGGAAAAGGGCGAACTGGCTGGCGCCCGCAGGGCCTGAAAAAAGCTCAGATGAGCTTGTCCAGGTGGTTAGTGATCTTCTTGAGGGGCTTGCTGCGCGAGGGTGTCACCATGATCGGGACATTGGTGGTGCCTCCACTCCAGGCCGGGTCCTCGATGCTGTCGAACACCTGGCGCAGCTTGTGGCCCCAGCTGTCGTGCAGCATGCGGAAGTACGGGTTGTGTTCGTCGATGCAGATCACCTTCTCGGTCGAGAAACGGTCCACCTCGTACACCACCAGGTCCAGCGGCAGGCCTACCGACAGGTTGGACTTGAGGGTGCTGTCCATCGACACCAGTGCGCATTTGGCGGCTTCGTCCAGCGGGGTTTCGGGCGTGAGCACGCGGTCGAGCACGGGCTTGCCGTACTTGGATTCGCCGACCTGGAAGTACGGCGTTTCCGATGTGGCCTCAATGAAGTTGCCCGCCGAGTAGACCTGGAACAGGCGCATGCCTTCGCCCTTGATCTGGCCGCCGAACACCATCGACACATTGAAATCCACGCCCGAGCGCTTGAGCGCCGCGCCGTCGCGCTCGTGCACATGGCGCACGGCGGCGCCCAGCACGCGGGCGGCGTCGAACATGCTCTTGGCGTTCCAGATGGTCAGGCTCTCGCCGGTGTCGCTGTCCTTGAGCTGCTCGGTCTGCAGGATCTCGCGCACCGACTGCGAGATCGACAGGTTGCCGGCCGACAGCAGCACCATGAAGCGGTCGCCCGTTTTCTCATAGACCATCATCTTGCGAAACGAACTGATCTGGTCGAGGCCGGCGTTGGTGCGCGAATCGGACAGGAAAACCAGCCCGGCATTGAGTTTGATAGCGACGCAGTACGTCATGTACAGGGGTGGGGAGATGTTGAAAAAGGAGCCGCGAGTTTAGTCCCCCGGGTGCAGGCGCCGTGTCAGCCAACGCGAGGTATCGCGGCCGAATGCCGGCGGCCATCAAAAATGATAGCTACCAGGCATTATGAATAAAGCGCCTGAGCCCGATTTGACACTTAATTGGCCTGTGGGGCCGGTGGAAGGATCCCGCGGAGAGTGCAAGCCGGTGCTGCCGTTATCGTGCCGCCAGCTTCTTGAGCTGGTACAGCGCATCCAGCGCCTCGCGCGGGCTCATGGCGTCGGGGTTCAGTGCGGCCAGGGCGGCCTCGGCCGCGCTCGCTCCCATGTCAGGCGGCGCGGCGGGGGCGGCAAACAGGTCGACCTGCAGGTCGTCCTCGCCCGCGCGTTCCTCCAGCGCGGCCAGCGTGTGGCGGGCGTGGTGCAGCACCGGCGAGGGCATGCCCGCCAGCTTGGCGACCTGGATGCCGTAGCTGCGGCTGGCGGGGCCGGGCTGGATCTCGTGCAGGAAGACGATGTCTGCGCCGGCCTCGGCCGCGCTCACGTGCATGTTCACGGCATGCCGGGCCCGGGCGGGCAGCTCGGTCAGCTCGAAGTAGTGCGTGGCAAACAGCGTGAAGGCGCGCGTCTTGTCGTGCAGGTGCGTGGCGATGCCGCTGGCCAGGGCCAGGCCGTCAAACGTGCTGGTGCCGCGGCCGATCTCGTCCATCAGCACCAGGCTATGGGGCGTGGCGGCGTGCAGTATCTGCGCCGCCTCGGTCATCTCCAGCATGAAGGTGGACTGCGCGTTGGCCAGGTCGTCGGCCGCGCCGATCCGGGTGTGGATGGCGTCAATCGGCCCCAGCCGGCAGCTGGCGGCCGGCACATGGCTGCCGATGCTGGCCAGCAGCACGATCAGGGCCACCTGCCGCATGTAGGTGGACTTGCCGCCCATGTTCGGCCCGGTGATGACCTGCATGCGCGTGTTGGCGTTCAGCCGCGTGTGGTTGGCGATGAAGGCGGTGCTCGATGTCTCGGCCAGCCGGGCTTCCACCACCGGGTGGCGGCCGGCTTCAATGTCGATGCACGGCTCGGGCACGAATTGCGGCGCGCACCAGTTGAGCGTGAGCGAGCGCTCGGCCAGCGTGCACAGCACATCCAGCGCGGCCAGGGCCTGCGCCAGGCGCGTCAGCGCGGCAATATGGGGCTGCAGCTGGTCCAGGATCTGCTCGTACAGCCATTTTTCGCGGGCCAGGGCGCGTTCGTTGGCCGACAGGGCCTTGTCTTCAAACGTCTTGAGCTCGGGCGTGATGAAGCGCTCGGCGTTCTTCAGGGTCTGGCGGCGGCGGTAGTCTTCGGGTACGCGGTCCAGGTGGCTGCCGGTCACCTCGATGTAGAAGCCGTGCACCTTGTTGAACTGCACCCGCAGGTTGGGGATGCCGGTGCGGGCTTTCTCGCGGATTTCCAGGTCCAGCAAAAAGGCGTCGCAGTTGGTCTGGATCGCGCGCAGCTCGTCCAGCTCTGTGTCAAACCCGCCCGCGATCACGCCGCCGTCGCGCACCAGCGCCGCGGGCTCTTCGGCAATGGCGGCGCACAGCAGCGCGGTGCAGCCTTCGGGCGGGTGCAGGTGGCTGAATATTTCGATCAAATACGGCTCTGGCGTTTGTCCTGAAAGCGCCAGTAGCTCTGATTTTTGTAGCGTCTTGCACAGCGCCACCAGCTCGCGGGGGCGCACTTGGCGCAGCGCGATGCGGGCGGTGATGCGCTCCACATCGCTCACGCCCTTGAGCTGTGCCCGTAACGCGACCCACGGGCCGGAGCCGCCACCAGCGCCACCTGCGCCACGTAAGGCCGTGGTGGCCGACAGGCGGTGGCGGGCTTCAGTGCGGTCGCGCCGGGGCTCCAGCAGCCAGGTCTTGAGCAGGCGGCTGCCCATGCCGGTCATGCAGGTGTCCAGCAATGAAAACAGCGTGGGCGTGTCTTCACCGCGCAAGGTCTTCACCAGCTCGAGGTTGCGCCGCGTGGTGGAGGGCAGGTCGATCAGGTCGTCGCCACGCTGCACCTGCACGCTGTGCACGTGCGTGAGGCTGCGGCCCTGCGTGTGTTCGGCATACGCCAGGAGCCCGGCGGCGGCGGCGTGCGCTTCGCCCAGGCCGTGGGCGCCCCAGGCCTGCAGGCTGGCGGCGCCCAGGTGCTCCAGCAGCTTGCGCTCGCCCAGGGCACTGTCAAACTGCCAGTCGGGCCGCAGACTCATGGGGCAGGTGAAGGCGCCGGCCTGGCGCAGCACCACAAGCTGCTGTTCAAAGCGCTCGGTCACGCCTGCGCTGTAGATCAGCTCGCTGGGCGCCACGCGGCCCAGCCAGTGGGCCAGTTCGTCCTGCGTGCATTCGGCCAGGTGAATGCGCCCCTGCGTCACGCTCAGCCAGGCCAGGCCGCAGCGGGCGCGCGGGCCCTGGTGCACGGCCAGCAGCATCGATTCGGATTTGTCGGACAGCAACTCGGTGTCGGTCAGCGTGCCAGGCGTGACCACGCGCACCACCTTGCGCTCCACCGGGCCCTTGGTGGTGCCGACCTCGCCCACCTGTTCGGCAATCGCCACCGACTCGCCCATCTTGATCAGGCGCGCCAGGTAGTTCTCGAGCGCGTGGAACGGCACCCCGGCCATCACCACCGGTTGCCCTCCCGACTGGCCGCGCTGCGTGAGTGTGATGTCCAGCAACCGCGCCGCCTTCTCTGCATCGCCGTAAAACAGCTCGTAGAAGTCGCCCATGCGGTACAGGAGGAGCGTTTCGGGGTACCCGGCCTTCAGGGCCAGGTACTGCTGCATCATGGGGGTGTGGTGGTCAAGCGTGTCCGGCATGCGCGGCTGGGGGGCGAGGGGGCGAAAGGAGCGGTGGACTTTAGCAGTTCACCCTGGCCGGGCCGCGGGGCGTGCCTCACACGCTGACCGGCTGTTGGATCAGGGTTTTCCCGTGGTGTCACTGGGCGGCAATTTTGGTCCGGTTACGTTTGGACATATTCCTGTTCTTGGCGTTATGCTGACAGTTTTGCCTTCAGGGCGGAGCCACCGGCCCGTCGGGCAGACCATCCACTGCAGGTTTCAGAGGCTTCAGAGCGACCGTGATCTCGTCCGAACTGCTGACCGACCTACTGGCTCCCTTTGGCGAGGGGCCGATCGAGCCCATGGCGAGGGCGCGCCTGCAGGCGCTGATGGATGCCGTTCCGGTGGCGCTGGTGGAGTTCCGTCTGCAGCACGGGCGCCTGATGCTGCTGGCTGCCAATGCTGCCGCGCGGCGCATGCCGGGCCTTGGGGCCGTGCGCAATCCGGGCGCCGACGCTGCCGAGGTCTTTGATCTGCTTGCCGATACCCCCCTGCTCGAGCAGCTGATGGGCGTGGTGCGCGTGGGCGTTCCGCTGGATTGCCGCCAGGTGGCCCGCGAGCCCGGCCGCTTGTTGCTGGCCTGGGATCTTTCGGCCCGCCGTGTCACCAGCGACTGCATCGTGGTCACCGTGCGCGACGCGACCGAGGCCGAGACCTTGCGCGCATCCCTGGCCGCTGCCGAGCGTGCGCTGGAGGATTCGCGGCGCGAGCTGCGCGAGCAGACCGAGGTGTTCCACACCATGGAGAGCATGGCCCGAACCGGCCACTGGCGCCGTATCGAAGACCCGGGAGAAACGGTCTTGCTGTGGTCGCCCGGCCTGTGCGAGATCGCCGGGTTCGAGCGGCAGGAATGGCTGGACCCGGCCCATGCCGTGAGCGGCATCCTGCCGGAAGACCGCAAGGCATTTGACGCCGCGTCGCACGCCGGGGGCAGCACCGACGTGGAGTACCGCTGGCGCCGCCCAGACGGTCAGATCCGGTGGATGCGCTCGCGTGTGAGCCGCGCACTGGCACGCGAAGGCGTGCGGTCGGTGATGGGGGTGGTGCAGGATGTGACTGAAGAGCACCGCGCCGCCGAGCAGCTGCGGGAGCAGCTGCTGTTCATCCGGCGCATTGCCAGCCGCATCCCCGGTTTCATCTACGAGTACCGATCGCGTCCTGGCCAGCCCGTCAGCGTGCAATACATCAGTGATGCAGTGCGCGAGTTCATGGGGGTCGAGCCGAGTGAGGTGACGGCCGACCACGGCGTGCTGCTCCGCCGCGTGCTGCCCGAAGATCTGCCGCATGTGCAACGTTCGGCCATGGCCTCGGTGCGCAAGCTGGTGCCCTGGCAGTGCGAGTACCGCGTGCGCATGCCCGATGGCAGCGTGCGCTGGCATATGACCAATGCCATTCCCCACCGCGAGGCCGACGGCGCCGTGGTGTCGCACGGCTTCACGATGGACATCACCGACCGCAAGCGCGCCGAGCATGAGATCGAGCGGCTGGCGTTCTTTGATGCGCTCACCGGGCTCCCCAACCGAAGGCTGCTGCTGGACCGTCTGCAGCGCGCCGTCGCCGCCTGCCAGCGCACGCGCAACCTCGGTGCCTTGCTGTTCATCGACCTCGACAACTTCAAGGACCTGAACGACACCCTCGGGCACGACATGGGCGACCAGCTGCTGGCGCAGGTGGCCGCGCGCCTGGTGGGAAGCGTGCGCGAGGCCGACACGGTGGCACGCTTCGGCGGCGATGAATTCGTGGTCATGCTGGAGGCCCTGGCCCCCGAGCTGGCAGGTGCCGCCACCCAGGCCGAAGTGGTGGCCGAGAAGCTGCTGGCCAGCCTGAATCAGCCCTTTGAACTCGATGGCGGCCAGCACTACAGCACCCCGAGCATCGGCATCACGCTGTTTGGCGACGAACGCCTGTCGGTGGACGAACTGCTCAAGCGGGCTGACCTGGCGATGTACCAGGCCAAGGCTGCCGGGCGTAACACACAGCGCTTTTTCGACCCCGACATGCAGGCGGCCGTTAACGCGCGCTCCAACCTGGAAGCCGACCTGCGCCAGGGCCTGGCGCGTGGCGAGCTGCTCGTCCATTACCAGCCGGTGGTCAACCACCATGCGCTGTATCTGGGGGCCGAGGCACTGGTGCGATGGCGGCACCCGCAGCGCGGCATGATCAGCCCGGCCGACTTCATTCCGCTGGCCGAGCAGACCGGGCTCATCCTGCCCCTGGGGCGGTTCGTGCTGCACGCTGCCTGTGCCCAGTTGCACAAGTGGGGCCAGCACGCGGAGACTTCGCACCTGTCCGTATCGGTCAACGTGAGCGCGCGGCAGTTCCGCCAGCCGGGTTTTGTATCCGAGGTGTTGCAGGCGCTGCGGGACCACCAGGTACCACCCGAAAAACTCAAGCTGGAGCTGACCGAGAGCCTGTTGCTCGGGGACATTGAGGACACCATCTCACGCATGGCGCAGCTCAAGAGCGAAGGCGTCGGTTTTTCGCTGGACGATTTCGGTACGGGCTACTCGTCGCTGAGTTACCTCAAGCGACTGCCGCTGGACCAGGTCAAGATCGACCAGGGCTTCGTGCGTGACGTGCTGGCCGACCCCAACGATGCGGCCATCGTGCGCACGATTCTGGCGCTGGCCCGCAGCATGGACCTGGACGTGGTGGCCGAAGGTGTGGAAACCACCGGGCAGCTGGCCTTCCTGCGGCTGCATGGCTGCGAGGGCTTCCAGGGCTACCTCTTTGGCAGGCCCGCCCCCGCGGAGGACATTGATGCCATCCTGCGCCCGGTTGCCTAGCGCCTCTTTGCACGCATCACCGCGCCTTGCGTGTGGCAGGGTGAATGGCTGATCCCATGGACAAGATTGGCGCGGTCGAGTCGGGTTTTCTGGTGGACGGGTTGCGCGCCCGGCACGGGCCTTCGGGCCTTCGGTTGCTGCTCATCGTGGCGGCCATGTCGTTGCTGGGAGCCTGGCTTGTGGTGCAGGCTGTGGCGCACGGGCGTGCTGCTGACCGTGCCGAAGCCCGGGCAGCGCTGCTGCGGGAAACGACCGACGCCCTGGTCAGCCACACCACGGGGGACCGCATCCTGGGCGCGGTGTCGCTGCTGGGGTTGAGCGAGCCGCTCCTCAAGGACATTGCGCGTGGCCGCCTCGCGCAGGACGACTCGCGCGTGTTATCCCGGCTGGCAGTGGCGCGGGGGCGGTTTCTGGTCAGCGGCGTGTATGTGATTGCGGCCGATGGCACGGTGATGGCCCACGAGACGGCGGGCGAGCGGTCCACAGGCCGCAATCTGGCGTTCAGGCCTTATTTCCAGCAGGCCATCAACGGCGCCATCAGCGTGTATGCAGCGGTGGGCAGCACTTCGCGCGAGCGCGGGCTGTACTACGCGGCGCCGCTGTATGAAGGCGAAACCCCATCGGGCAGCATCATTGGCGTGGTGATGTTCAAGGCAAGTTTCGACACCGTCGACCTGCTGCTCAAGCGCTCGGGGTTCACCACATTGCTGCTTTCGCCGCAGGGGGTGGCCTTTGCCGCCACGCGCACCGACTGGGAGTTTGCCGTGGCGCCCCCGCTCACGCAGGCACGCATCGATGCCATTCGTGCGTCGAGACAGTTCGGCAGCCACTTCGACAACGGCCTTGCGTCGGCGCTGCCTTTTGAGCCCGATGCGGATGAGGCAGTTTTAAACGGTGTGCCCTACGCGGTAGACCGCCGCGCACTGGACTGGAACGATCCCGGCGGTCAATGGCAGCTGGTCATGCTGGACGACATCAGCGCCCTGATGCCGCTGACCCACCGGCTGTGGTGGGGCGCTGGCGCTTTTGTGGCGCTGTGCCTGCTGGGGCTTTTGCTGCTGGACCTGGTGGGAAGCCGCCTGCGTGTGCGCGATGCCCGCGAGCGCTTTCGGCTGCTGGGCGCGGCGCTGGAGAACAGCCCGGTCTCCGTCGTGATCACCAACGGCGACGGCCTGATCGACTGGGTGAACCCGCAATACGAGCGCAATACGGGCTACACGCTGGCTGAGGTGCGCGGCCACAAGCCTTCCATCGTCTCCAGTGGCCAGACCCCGGCACACACCTACCAGGCCATGTGGTCGGCGCTGCTGTCTCGGCAGTCGTGGCGCGGCCAGTTCGTCAATCGCCGCAAGGATGGCAGCGTCTACCACGATGAAGCGACGCTGTCGGCGGTGCTGGACTGGCGCGGCAGGCGCATCGGCATCGTGGGCCTGCATGAGGACGTGACCGAGCGCATCCGTGCGCAGGAGGAACTGCAGCGGCGCGAGCTTCTGCTCAATGAACTGCTGGAGCAGCAGACGGCGATCTTTGACAACGCGCCCCCCATCTTGCTCGTATGCGACGGACGGTTCCGGCAATTCAACCCTGCCTTCATGGAGCTGATGGGTGGCACTGCACCGCAGCTGCAGGGTATGGAGGTCTCGCGGCTGCTGGGCGGGGCCGGCCGTGCCGAGCAGTTTCTGGCGCAGGCGGCCGCTCGCTTGGCAGCCCGGCGCGCCGTACGGGAAAGCGCCACGCTTTACCGGCTCGATGGCAGCCAGTTCGAGGCGCGCCTGGCCGGCCGCACGCTCAAGATGGAGGGTGTGGGGCTGGCGTCCATCTGGGTGATCGAGGACGTGACCGAGCAGCGTGCAGCGGAGCTGGCGGTGCGGCGAGCGAGCGAGCGTCTTGAAATAGCGCAGGAGGCCGGGAAAATCGGTGTGTTCGATGTCGACCCTGTATCGGACACCGTTCTGTGGAGCGACAAGCTGATTGCCATGTTCGGCCTGCCGCCGGGCACCCAGGTGCGCAGCACCAGCGACTGGGCCGATCGCCTGCATCCAGAGGATCGGGAACGGGCCGTGCAGCACATCGCGCAGGCCATCGCCGGTACCGGCAGCTATGTGCGTGATTCATGGCGTATCGTGCGGCCTGACGGCTCGGTGCCATGGTTCCTGTCTGCGGCACGGATCTTCCGCGACGATGCCGGGCGTGCCGTGCGCGTGGTGGGCGTCAACGTCGATATCCACGACCAGAAGTTGCTGGAGGCCAAGGTGGCTGAGCAACTCGATTTCCAGCAGGCATTGATCGATGCCGTGCCGGTGCCGCTTTTCTACAAGGACGCCGATGGCCGTTACCTGGGCTTCAACCGGGCGTACGAGCAGGCCTTTGGCATCCGGCGCGAAGAGCTCATCGGCAAGACCGTGCTCGACCTCGACTACCTGTCGGAGCAAGACCGCGCCCGTTTCGACGCGGATGCACGCGAGGCGTTGCAGGGAGAGAGATCGGTGCACAAGGTGGTGGATCTGCCGTACGCAGACGGCAAGACCCACCACACGCTTTTCTGGCTGCATGGGTTTTCGCGGGCCGATGGCTCGCCGGGCGGCGCCATCGGCACTTTCGTGGACATCTCGGACCGCCAGGAGGCCGAGCAGGAACTGCGCCGGGCCAAGGAGCTTGCCGAAGAGTCCACGGCCCTCAAGTCGACCTTCCTGGCCAATATGAGCCACGAAATCCGCACGCCCATGAACGCCATCATCGGCATGTCGCACCTGGCGCTGCGCTCGGGCCTGAGCCCGCGCCAGCACGACTATGTGAGCAAGATCCAGCAGGCCGGGCAACACCTGCTGGGCGTCATCAACGACATCCTCGACTTTTCCAAGATCGAGGCCGGCAAGCTGGAGGTCGAGAACCGGCCGTTCGTGCTTGACCGCATGCTGGAGAGCGTGAGCGATGTGGTGGGCTACAAGGCCGGTGCCAAAGGCCTGGAGCTGGTGTGCGATGTGGGCGCCGATGTGCCCCCCAACCTGGTGGGGGACTCGTTGCGGTTGGGACAGATCCTGATCAACTACGCCAACAACGCCATCAAGTTCACCGAGCAGGGTGAGATCAGCATTGCGGTGCGCCTGCACGATGACCTGGGCGACACGGTGGTACTGCGCTTTGAGGTGCGCGACACAGGCATCGGGCTCAGCACCGAGCAGATTGGCCGGCTCTTTCAGAGCTTCCAGCAGGCCGATACCTCGACCACGCGCCGCTACGGTGGCACCGGCCTGGGCCTGGCCATCTGCAAGAGCCTGGCGGAGCTCATGCACGGAGAGGTGGGTGTGCACAGTACCCCGGGGCGGGGCTCCACCTTTTTCCTCACGGTTCCCCTGCAACGCGGCGCGCCCGCGCGCCAGCTGGTGCCTCCGCCCGACCTGCGCGGTCAGCGGGTGCTGGTGGTGGACGACAACCACACCGCGGCCACGGTGCTGTCAGACATGCTCCAGTCCATGGGCTTCATCGTCGAGCAGGCGCACTCCGGCCTGCAGGCGCTGAGCCGCCTGCGCGAATCGATGGCGCAGGGCCGGCACTTCGGGTTGCTGCTGCTGGACTGGCACATGCCGGGCATGGACGGGGTCGAACTGGCGGGCCACATCCGTGCGCTGGGCATGGAGCGGGTGCCGCAGATGCTCATGGTCACCGCCTATGGCCGTGAGGACGTGATGCGGGCGGCGCGGGCTCAAGGCATCGAGACGGTGCTCATCAAGCCCGTCAACGCATCACTGCTATTCGACACGCTCATGCAGCCCAGCGAGCACTCCATCGGGTCTGCCGCGAGCGCGGCTGCGGCCCCGCCTGCGGCGGACCAACTGCCGCTGGAGCTGCGCGGCGCCCATGTGCTGCTGGTGGAGGACAACGAACTCAACCAGATGGTGGCGGTGGAGCTTTTGCACGACGCAGGCTTTGCGGTCGATGTAGCCGAGAACGGGCAGGTGGCCATCGACCTTGCAGATCGCAAGCACTACGACCTGGTGCTGATGGACATGCAGATGCCGGTGATGGATGGCGAGGCCGCAACGCGCGCCCTGCGCGCGGACCCGCGCCATGCGCAGCTCCCCATCATCGCCATGACCGCCAACGCGATGGAAGCAGACCGCCAGCGCTGCTTTGCTGCGGGCATGAACGACCACGTGGCCAAGCCCATAGAGCCGGCTGCGCTGTGGGCGGCGCTCGCCCGCTGGATACGCCCCAGGCCGGGCCTGGGGCAGTTGCTGGCGGGCCCGGCAGTGCATACGGGTGCCCGCGATGACATCCGTGCCGACGCAGCGCAAGCAGCGCCGCAGGTCAGCCTTCCTGTCGTGCCCGGGCTCGACACCATGCTGGGTCAGCAGCGCGCGTTGGGCAACCCTGCGCTGTATCTGCAATTGCTGTGCCGGTTCGCCAGCGGCCAGGCAGACGTCGTAGCGCGCCTGCAGCAGGCGCTGGCCGAACAGGACACGGCACTGGCAGAGCGGCTGGCGCATACCTTGCGTTCCGTCGCCGCGAACATCGGCGCGCAAGCCGTGTCCGAGCGCGCCCAGGCCGTGGAAGCCGCCCTGCGCGGCGGGGCAACCACTGCGGTGCCGCTCCTGGAGGCGCTTGCGGCAGCGCTGGAGCCATTGCTTGCAGGACTGCACGAGTGGCAGGCGCAGGCCGCTGGCCTGGACGCGGCCGCGGTCGCGGTGCTGCCTGCCAACGAGCAGGCCGTGGCAGATCCGGCCGAAGTATTGACCCACCTGCGTGCACTGCTTGCGCAGGACGACCCCGCTGCCACGGAGTTTTTTCAGCACAATATCCCGGTGCTGGCAAGTTTGATGGGAAGCGCCTTCGACAGGGTCGAGACGCACATCCTCAACTTTGATTTCGATCTGGCTCTGGACATGCTGCCGCCCGACGAGCCGCCCCCCTGAAACACGCAGGACACTCCCATGGACAACGCGCCTTTTGCTTCCAGTCAGGCTAGCTTGGTCGACAAGCCCATTGCCACGATCCTGGTGGTGGACGACACGCCCGACAACCTGACGCTGATGGGAACGCTCCTCAAGGAGCACTACACGGTGAAGGTGGCCAACAGCGGCGAAAAGGCGCTGCGCATCGCGCAATCGGCCCCGCAGCCGGACCTGATCCTCCTGGACATCGTGATGCCCGGGCTCGACGGCTACGAGGTGTGCCGTCAGCTCAAGGACAACGCCGCCACGCGCAACATCCCGGTGATCTTCCTCACGGCGCGCTCCGACACTGACGACGAGCGCGCTGGCCTCGCACTGGGGGCGGTGGACTACATCACCAAACCCATCAGCCCGCCCATCCTGCTCGCGCGTGTGAACACCCACCTTGCGCTCAAGGCCACAGCAGACTTCCTGCGCGACAAGAGTGCCTATCTGGAGCGCGAAGTGGCGATGCGCACCCTGGAGGTGCAGGCGATCCAGGACGTGACCATCATGGCGATGACCTCGCTGGCCGAAACCCGTGACAACGAGACCGGCAACCACATTCGCCGCACACAGCTGTACGTGAAGGCGCTGGCCGAGCGGCTGCGGCACCATCCCCGCTTCGAGCATCTCCTGAACGACCGGATGATCGACCTGCTGTACAAGTCGGCGCCGCTGCATGACATCGGAAAGATCGGCATACCCGACAGCATCCTCCTGAAACCCGGCAAGCTGACGGTGGAAGAGTTCGAGGTGATGAAGACCCACACCACGCTGGGGCGCGACGCCATCGAAGACGCCGAGCGCCGCCTGGGCATGCGGGTGGCGTTTCTGAGCGTGTCCAAGGAGATCGCCTACAGCCACCAGGAAAAGTGGGATGGCACGGGCTACCCGCTAGGGCTGGCGGGTGATGCCATCCCGGTATCAGCCAGGCTGATGGCGGTGGCGGATGTGTACGACGCGCTCATCAGCAAGCGGGTGTACAAGCCCGCTTTCTCGCACGACCAGGCCTGCAACACCATCATCCGCGGCAAGGGCACGCACTTCGACCCCGACATGGTCGATGCCTTTGTGGACCTTGCAGAAGATTTCCGCAAGATTGCCGAAAAGTATCCCGACCCGTCCTGACCGCAGGCGCCATCCAGGGCCCGGCATGACACGCTGTTGCGCGCGGCCCGGCTGCGCTGCTGGTCGCGCTTGACGGGCGCGCCAGCGCAATGGGGTCGATGTCAGAACGGCGCGCTGTCGTCCTTGCTGGCTGACGGTGTTGCTGCTGCGTTGCCAGGGGTGGCGGTGGGTGCCTCCGCTTCCGTGTTTGCGGCATCGTCGGCCGCATCTGCAGTGGATGCGTCGGGATCGGCAACCTGCGCGGCCTGGCGCACGGCGGCCTTGTCACCCGCGCTCGCGAACTTGCTGTACTTGCCCAGGATAGGCACCAGCTGGCCATAGATGCGCGGGCTGCCCGCCAGGCATTCGCGTTGCTCCAGAAAGTCTGCCTCGCCCGTGAAGTTGCCCACCAGGCCACCGGCTTCGGTCACCAGCAGCGAACCGGCAGCCACGTCCCAGATGGACAGGCCGGTCTCAAAGAAACCATCGGTATAGCCCGCAGCCACGTAGGCCAGGTCCAGCGCGGCAGCGCCGGGGCGGCGCAGGCCGGCGGTGCGCTGCATCACGTCGGCCATCATGTTCAGATAGCTCTTGAAGTTGTCGCCCGGGCGGAAGGGGAAGCCGGTGGAGATCAGGCAGTCCTTGAGCTGGGTGCGCTTGCTCACGCGGATGCGGCGCTCGTTCAGGTAGGCGCCGCGGCCCTTGGTGGCGGTGAACAGGTCGTTGCGGGTGGGGTCGTACACCACGGCCTGCTCGACCTTGCCCTTGACGGCCAGCGCGATGCTGACGCAGTACACGGGAAAGCCGTGGATAAAATTGGTGGTGCCGTCCAGCGGGTCGATGATCCAGACGAATTCCGAATCCTTGGCGCCGTATTCCTTGCCCGACTCTTCGGCCAGGATGCCGTGGCCGGGGTAGGCCGTGAGCAGCGTCTCGATGATGACTTTTTCGGACGCGTGGTCCACTTCGGTCACGAAGTCGTTGATCTGCTTTTGCGAGATCCGCACCGATTCCACGTCAAGGGCCGCGCGGTTGATGATGGCGCCGGCGGCGCGTGCGGCCTTGATGGCCACGTTAAGCATGGGGTGCAGGTTGGACGACATTCGGTTGTGGTGTTACGCAGCGCACCGCAAAACGGGGCGCGCTGCAAATCAGGAGCGGATCGGCACGCCCGGCGATGCGGGCGGCGACAATGAGGGCGAAATTTTACCTGTAGTGCGCGTTTTCACCTAGCTGCAGCGCTTTCCCCATTGATTGCCCCGTCCATGAAGACCCGATTCATCCTGATCAACACCAGCCACGCCGGCAACGTAGGCGCTGCCGCGCGCGCGATGAAAACCATGGGCTTTGATGACCTGGTGCTGGTGGCCCCCCGCTGGCCCAACGTGCTGCGGCGCGAGGAAACCATCCAGCGTGCCAGCGGCGCCCTGGATGTGCTGGAGAACGCACGCATCGTCGCCACCCTGGACGAAGCGCTGGACGGGATGAGCCACCTTTGCGCCACCGCCATGACCCCGCGCGACTTCGGCCCGCCCACCAGCGCTCCCCGCCAGCATTTCGAGATGCTATTAAAAAGAGAGCGGTCAGGCATTATGAATGCTGGACTGCAGGCCGAAAACACCAAAAATCCAGAGAATCACGAAGATTTGCCGCGTGTGCAGGCCGGCGTCGCCTTCCTGTTTGGCTCGGAGCGCTTTGGCATGGCCAATGAGGATGTTTACCGATGCCACGTGGCACTGTCTATTCCGACCAACCCGGGCTTCGGGTCGCTCAACCTGGGTGCCGCCATCCAGGTCATCGCCTACGAATGGCGCCAGGCGCTGGGCAGCTTTGCGGTGCCTGATGCCGCGCCAGCCCGCCTCGCCGCCGACGCCGCCCAGGTGGCCGGCATGCTGGCCCACTGGGAACAGGCCCTGACGCAGATCGGCTTTCTCGACCCCGCCGCACCCAAGAAGCTCATGCCGCGCCTTAACCAGCTTTTCAACCGGGCGCAGCTCGCCCCCGAGGAAATCCACATCCTGCGCGGTGTCGCCAAAGCCATGATCGAGGCCGCAGAGGCAAAACGCTAGACTGCCAGCCCCACGAGAAAAAGAAACCGCCCATGTTCGATCGCCTGCGTTCCGATATCCAGTGCATCCTCGACCGCGATCCTGCTGCCCGCAGCACGTGGGAGGTGATCACCTGCTACCCGGGCCTGCACGCCATCTGGCTGCACCGCCCGGCGCACTGGTTCTGGAACAACGGGTTCAAGTGGCTGGGCCGCTTCACATCGCACTTTGCGCGCTGGTTCACCGGTATCGAGATCCACCCCGGCGCAAAGATCGGCGAACGCGTTTTCTTCGACCACGCTATGGGTGTGGTGGTGGGCGAGACGGCCGAGATCGGTGATGGCTGCACCATTTACCAAGGCGTCACGCTGGGCGGCACCTCGCTGTACAAGGGCGCCAAGCGCCACCCCACGCTGGGCAAGGACGTGGTGGTCAGTGCTGGCGCAAAGGTGCTGGGCGGCTTTGAAGTGGGTGACGGCGCGAAGATCGGCAGCAACGCCGTGGTCATCAAGCCCGTGCCCCCGGGTGCCACGGCCGTCGGCATCCCGGCGCGCATCATCCCGTCCAAGGCCGGCGAAAGCGCCGACGTGACCGAGCCCCAGCAGGCCCGCAAGTTCACGGCCTACGGCATCACGCAGGAAGACGACCCGCTGTCGCAGGCCATGCGCGGCCTGATCGACAACGCGTCGTCGCAGGAGCACCAGATTGCGCTGCTGTGGCAGGCCATCGAAAAGCTGTCTGCCAACCCGCAGAACAAGGACTGCGTGCCCTGCGACGCGGCGCTCAAGGAGCAGTTCGAAGCGGGCAGGCTCAACGAGCTGGTGGGGAAGTAGCAGCGGGCTGCGGTGTGTCGCCCCGACTCGTTGCATGCCCCCGCTGCAGCCGCTATTTCTTTTGTTCGTAGAACTTGCGCAGCGGCGGATCGAACAGTTCGTGGTCCAGTTGCCACAGGCCCATGGGGCCGTGGAGAAACGGGATGGCGTATTCGCTGCCCACCGGGAACTGTTGCCAGTAGTCCTTGCCCCGTGGGAAACGCATCACCGGCAGTCCCAGCGCGGGGTCGACGGGCTCCAGCCGTGCGACTGCCACGATGCGGTATCGGTACTCTTGCGAAGGCGCACCGGCCAGCCACTGGTCGACCCGTTTGGCACCCGGCAAGGCCGCTCCCAGGAGAGCGGGCATCAGCAGCGCGACCAGCCCCCAGGATTCCATGGATGGGACACTGCCACGGCGCAGCCATTGAAAGGTCACGAACCCGAGGGTGCCGGTGGCGAGCAATGCGGCGGCCATCACCGGGGGGCTGAAGATCAGGGATGCAATCTGGGCGTCGGTCAGCTCGTAGCGGTTGATCGCGAAGGAGTCGATCATGCTGAAGAAGAACAGGCCGAAGAACGCCACAATCGTGGCAACGCTGCGCGGGCTTTTTTCCAGCGCGAAATCGGCGGTTTTTTCTTCGTCGAACTCGAGCGCAGGGAAGGCGCCAGCCAGCATGTCGCGCAGTGCTGACCGCGACTCCAGGACGTTTCGGTTGTCCGCGCAAAAGAGCAGGCTCCCTTGCGGACTGACGCATTCAGCCCAGTAAAAAGGTCCCTTGGACATCTGGCGACCCAGCCATTGGATCGTGACGTCGCTTTTGTTCAGGACTATGTCGATGCTCTGTTTATTGCTGAGCCGAAACCCCAAAAAGCGGATCTTGTCGTCCTCGTCGATCAGGGCACCGGTGGCCTCGACAGGAGAAAAACGCCAGAAGCGCTGGTGGTAGCTGGGCCTTGCCAGGTGAATACGCCAAAAGCGCTTCCCCCGCAACGGCTTGACCAAGGCGTCTTGCAGCTTCTTTTGTTGCCGGTTCTGCCACAGCACCCACACCAGGCAGGCGACCGCAAAAAGCTGAATTATGTAGATCATTCAACCCTCCCTCTCATGTTTTGGGGGGCGATCTTATCGCGCAGAGGGGAGGCTAAAAGACGGTCCTTATGGCCTGGGAGCCCGCACCGCGTTCTTCGGCCTAAACGCCTTGCACACCTCGTCCCGCGTTTCCATGTAGGGCCCGCCGATCAGGTCGACGCAGTAGGGCACGGCCGCAAAGATGCCCGGCACGACCTGCTTGCCGTCAGCGTCCTTCAGGCCTTCCAGCGTCTCGGCAATCGCCTTGGGCTGGCCTGGCAGGTTGATGATCAGGCTCTGGCCACGCACCACCGCCACCTGGCGCGAGAGGATGGCCGTGGGTACGAACTTCAGGCTGATCTGGCGCATCTGCTCGCCAAAGCCGGGCATTTCCTTGTGTGCCACGGCGAGGGTGGCCTCCGGTGTCACGTCGCGCAGGGCTGGCCCGGTGCCGCCGGTGGTCAGCACCAGGTTGCATCCGGCGTCCACCAGTTCGATCAGCGTGGCGCTGATGCGGTCCTGCTCGTCGGGGATCAGGCGCGGCTCGAAGGTGATGGGGTTGTGCAGCGCGCGTGTGAGCCAATCCTGCAGCGCAGGCAGGCCCTTGTCTTCGTACACGCCGGTGCTGGCGCGGTCGCTGACCGAGACGATGCCGATGCGGATGGCGTCAAAGCTTTGGGTTGCCTGCGGGTCAGTCATTGAACTCGTCCTCCGCACCGGTGCTGTCGTCATCGGCCGCTGCAGGGCCGCCCAGGTGCTCGCGCACCAGCTGGAAAAGTTCGCGGTAGGCGCGGCCCTTGCGCGGGGCCAGGCCCTGCGAGACCTGCACGTTCGCCTCTTTGCCGGCAGGCTGCGCGTCCTTGCGGGCCTGGCGGATCAGGGCGCGCAGCTGCTGGGTATCGGTATCGGGGTGCTCGGCCATCCAGGGCGCCAGCGCGTCGTCGCTGGCAATCAGGCGGTCGCGCCAGTGTTCGACCAGGTGCAGCTGCATCTTTTCGGTGGCCGAGCCCTTGTGCTGCTCCTCCAGTGCCTGGCGGGCGGCCTGCACCACCTCGGGGTCGAGTTTGCGCATGAGCTTGCCCACGTACTGCATCTGGCGGCGCTTGCCCTCAAAGTTGGTGATGCGCTTGGCTTCGGCCAGGGCATCCACCAGCTTGTCGGGCAGCCCCACAGCGTTGAACAGGTCGGTGCGCAGCGTCAGCAGCTCCTTGCCCAGGTCCTGCAGCTCGTCGCTCTCGCGCTTGAGGTCGGTGCGGCTGGCATCGGGCGTGCCTTTGAGTTCGGCCTTGAGCTGGAGGTCCAGTTCGCTGCCTTCGGCAACGAACTGGCCGCGCACAAAGTAGCCTTTTTTGGGTTTGCGTGACATGGGGTGGGGGCAAAGAGAGGCGGGCGCAGGGTGCGCCGCAGTGGCAAGTATCATAGCTGCCGATATGAACAAACCCACTATTGGCGCCGTGCGCGCCGCCGGCGCCCACGCTGCCGGGACCGCCCGCACCACCCCGTCCGACGCGCCTGAACAGGGCTTCAGCTACAGCCGCCCCTTCTTTGAAGAACTGGTGGACCGCGCCCTGGCGCACGCCAAAAAGCTGGGCGCCACCGATGCGGGGGCCGAGGCCTCCGAAGGCTGCGGCCTGTCGGTCAGCGTGCGCAAGGGTGAGCTGGAAAACGTGGAACGCAACCGCGACAAGTCGCTGGGCGTCACGGTCTACATCGGCCAGCGCCGGGGCAACGCCAGCACGTCTGACTTTTCGACCCGCGCCATCGAGCAGACGGTGCAGGCGGCCTACGACATTGCCCGGTTCACTGCCGAAGACCCTGTGGCCGGCCTGCCCGACGCCGACGACATCGCCCCGCCCGAGACGCACCGCGACCTGGATCTGTTCCACCCCTGGGCCATTGACAGCGAGGGCGCTGCCCGTATCGCGATGGAGTGCGAGGCGGCAGCGCTCAAGACCCACCGGCGCATCACCAACAGCGAAGGTGCGGGCGTCTCGGCCCAGCAGAGCCACTTTTTCAGCGCCCACACGCGTGGCTTTCGCGGCGGCTATGCCAGCTCGCGCCACAGCTTTTCGGTGGCGCCCATCGCCTCGCTGCCCGGCAAGAACGCCGAGATGCAGCGCGACGCCTGGTACAGCTCCATGCGCAATGCCGACGAGCTGGCCTCACCCCAGGCCGTGGGCCGCTATGCCGCACAGCGCGCCCTGAGCCGTTTGGGCAGCCGCAAGATTCCCACCACGCAGTGCCCGGTGCTGTTTGAATCGACGCTGGCCGCAGGCCTGCTGGGTGGCTTCGTGCAGGCCGTCAGCGGCGGCTCGCTGTACCGCAAGAGCAGTTTCCTGCTCGATTCGCTGGGCAAGATGGTCTTCCCCAAGCACATCGACGTGCTGGAAGACCCGTTCATCCTGCGCGGCAAGGGCAGCTCGCCGTTTGACGACGAGGGCGTGCGCGTGGCGCCGCGCAAGGTGGTCAAGGGCGGGCGTGTGGAGGGCTATTTCCTGTCGAGCTATTCAGCGCGCAAGCTGGGCATGAAAACCACCGGCAACGCCGGCGGCTCGCACAACCTGGTCATGACCTCGCGCCTCACCCAGCCCGGTGACGACCTGGACGCCATGCTGCAAAAGCTGGGCACGGGCCTCTTCGTGGTCGAGCTGATGGGGCAGGGCGTGAACTACGTCACGGGCGACTACTCGCGCGGCGCCAGCGGCTTCTGGGTGGAAAACGGCCGCATTGCCTACCCCGTGCATGAGATCACGATTGCCGGCAACCTCAAGGACATGCTCAAGGGCATCGAGGCCGTGGGCGCAGACGCCTACAACTACGGTGCCAAGACGGTGGGCTCCATCCTTGTCAATCGCATGAAGGTGGCGGGCAGCTAAAGCCACTCTGCGCAGCGGCCGCGCCCGGCAAGGCGCGCGCTGCGCATTCCGTCAGAGGTCGTCCAGCTGGCCCAGCAGCCGCTGCGCCTGGGCCCGGATGGCAGCCGTGTCGGCCTCCGGCATCTTCTGCAGCTGCCGGTACACCAGGGCAATGCGCACGTTCTTGCCCAGCGTGCCCTCGTGGCGCAAAAAGAAATTCCAGTACAGCGCGTTGAAGGGGCAGGCAGACTCGCCCGTGCGCTGCTTGCGGTCGTACGCGCAGCCCTTGCAGTAGTCGCTCATGCGGTCGATGTAGGCTGCGCTGCTCACATACGGCTTGGTCGCCAGCAGGCCGCCGTCGGCAAACTGGCTCATGCCCAGGGTGTTGGGCAACTCCACCCATTCAAACGCGTCGATGTAGACGCCCAGGTACCAGTGGTGCACGGCCGCAGGGTCGAGCCCGGCCAGCAGCGCAAAGTTACCGATCACCATCAGCCGCTGAATGTGGTGGGCATAGGCCCCGTCGAGCGACTGGCCGACCGCGTGCGACATGCAGCGCATGCGCGTCTGGCCCGTCCAGAACCACGCGGGCAGCGGCGTGGTGTGGCCCAGCGCGTTGCGCTCGTCATACCCTGGCATCTGCGCCCAGTAGATGCCGCGCACGTATTCGCGCCAGCCCAGGATCTGCCGGATGAAGCCTTCCACTGCCGCCAGCGGCGCGTGGCCCGCCCGGTACGCGGCCTCGGCACGCTGCACCACCTCGTGCGGGCACAGCATCTTGGTGTTGAGCGCAAATGACAGCAGTGAATGGAACAGCCGCTCGCTGCGCGTGCTCATGGCGTCTTCGTACGCCCCAAAGTCGGGCAGCGTGGTGTCGATGAAGTGGTCGAGCCACGCCAGCGCCTCGGCGCGGTTGAGAGGCCAGCGCAACGCCGCGGCGTGCGGGTTGCCAAAGCTCTTGACGCCTGCGGCCTCGATGGTGGCCCACAGCGCGCTGTGGTCGTGCATGGGCCGCGCATCCGGCGGCAGGGCGGGCGTACCCGGCCAGGGCTTGCGGTTGTCGTGGTCGAAGTTCCACTGCCCGCCCTCGGGCTCGCCTGCATCGTCCATCAGCACCGCGTGGCGGGCGCGCATGCGGCGGTAGAAGCTCTCCATCAGCCACTGCTTGCGGCCCTTGAACTGCTCGGCCACCTCGGTGCGTGTGGTGTAGAAATGCTCGCTGTCAACGCAGTCCACGGCAAACGGCTGCGCCGCACTCCATTCGCGCAGCTGAGCATCCAGCCGCCATTCGTCGGGCTGCTGGTATTGCAGCCGTGTGGCGGCGTAGTGCGCCATCAGCGCCTCCAGATTCGCAGGGATCGACTGCCGGTTGCTCGCGTCGTCGATGGTCACGTAGCGCACGCGGTGTCCCGCTTCGCGCAGCTGCCGCGCCAGGTCACGCATGGCGGCAAAGATGGCCAGGATCTTCTGCGCATGGTGCAGTACGTAGTCCGTCTCTTGCCGCACCTCCATCAACACGTACACCACCCCATCGTCCGGCGTGGCAAACCAGCTGTGGTGGGGGTTGAGCTGGTCGCCCAACAGCAGGCGCAGCGTGTGGGCTGGTGCAGGCACTGCGGTACCTCCGGCCGTCATGCCGTGCCCCACATGTGGCGGTAGCTGCCGTCGGCATCGTGCTCCTGCGCCTGCTTTTGCGGGTTGAACCGCCGGCCGCCCCGTGGGTCGGTGCCGCGCCCGGCGACGTACAGCCAGTTGCCCTGGTTGCTGTAGGGGTCGTAGTCCACCAGTTGCGCCTCAAACCACGCGGCGCCGGCGCGCCAGTCGCCCTGCAGGTCATGGATGAGGTAGCTGGCCACCATCTGGCGCAGGCGGTTGCTGAGGTAGCCGGTGGTAGCCAGCTCGCGCATGGCAGCGTCGACCAGGGGCTCGCCCGTGCGGCCTTCGCACCAGCGTGCAAAGCCCAGCGGGTTGTGCGTGGGCGGTGGCAGGGTGCCCAGGCCGCGTGCGCGGTACAGCGTGCGCCCGTGCTGCAGGTGCAGAAAGCGAAAGTAGTCGCGCCACAGCAGCTCAAACCACAGCCAGTAGCTGCCGTCGTTGGCGCCGTGCGCCTGCTCGAAGGCGCGCAGTTCAGTCATCACCTGGCGGGCCGACAGCGCGCCAGTGGCCAGCCAGGGCGAGAACTTGCTGGAGTAGTCGATGCCGGTCAACCCGTTGCGCGTGGCCTTGTAGCTGTGCGGCAGCTTGCGGGCCAGGTACTGGGCCAGGTGGGCACGCGCCGCGGTCTCGCTGCCATTGAATGCCGCCAGGCCGTACGGGAAGGACGATCGCGCGTCGGTGGCACCGGCGGCGTACCGGGGCGCTGCGGGTTCCACTCCGGCTGTTGCCAGCCCGGATGCCGCCAGTACATCGATGCCCGGCGGTGGTGGCAGCAGCCGGGGCGGTTCTGCCAGCGGCAGCGGCGGCTGCACACCCTTGCGCTCCAGCCCGTTGCGAAAGGCGGTGAACACATCGGGCAGGTTGCGGGTGCCCCAGGGCAGGGCTACCGGGTCGATCAGGCTGCTGTGCCACACGGTGCGCACCTGCAGGCCGGCGGCGCGCAGCGCGGCGATCTCGTCCTGCTCGTAAGGGGCGGCGATGTCCTCGCACACCACCCGCGTGGCGCCCACGGACCGGGCCAGTGCGGGCAGCACTTGTGCGGCGCTGCCTTGCAACTGGACCAGTGGCGTACCGAGGGCGGCCAACCGGTCGGCAAGTGCCTGCACGGCCGCCGTCACAAAGGCGCGACGGTGCACACCCCACCGGGGGAAGCCCCAGGGGGTGGATTCCGCCTCGGGCGGGTGGCACACCACGGGCACCAGGTGCGTGGCGCCGCTGCGCAGTGCCACAGCCAGGGCAGGCTGGCCGTGCAAGCGCAGGTCGCTTCGGAACCAGAAGATGACCGTGCTCATGGCTGGCCCGGGGCGGTGCGCTTGCGTTCAGAGCGGCAGCGGTCCGAGCAGTACTTGACCTCGTCCCACACCTTGCTCCACTTCTTGCGCCAGGTGAACGGCAGGCCGCAGCTCTGGCAAGTTTTCTGGGGGAGGTCGTGTTTCTTGCGCATCCGGGAATCGCCTGGGGGTGGTACTAGCTTGCCGTGGCAAGCAGCCGTTCAGCCACGGCCTGGCCGCTCAGCCACGCGCCTTCGACCTTGCCGCCGTGCAGCCAGTCGCCGCACAGACCCAGTCGGGCGGCGTCGTCCCACCAGCAGCCGATGGTCAGCGGCGGCTCGGTATCGGCATAGCGCCAGCGGTGCGCTGTGGCCGCGGCGGGCGATGGTCCGCCGATGGCCACGAAGGCCTCCACCAGTGTCTGGGTCACTGCGGCGGCGTCGTCCTCGATGTGGGCCTCGCTCCATTCGGGGCTGGCGTGCAGCAGCCAGGTTTCCTCGCCTTCCCGCCCCGGCTTGCTGCTGTCGCGGGCCACCCACCGGAGCGGGCCGGCGTTGATGAAGGCGCCATCCCACGCCAGAGGCACCGGTGCGGCAAAGCGCA
Organism: Acidovorax sp. BL-A-41-H1; assembly: GCF_051942715.1. NCBI lineage: Bacteria > Pseudomonadati > Pseudomonadota > Betaproteobacteria > Burkholderiales > Comamonadaceae > Acidovorax > Acidovorax sp. BL-A-41-H1. The sequence continues at coordinate 738,946 of NZ_JBPVJQ010000006.1, forward strand.
GCATCACCGCCCAGCTGCCGCGCATGCGGGCGCTGCGTGCCACTGCGGCGGCTACAGGCGCTACCGCTGCTGTCAGTGGCGCGGCCTGGGGTGCGGGTATGGCCAGTACCACCGCGCTGTAGGTGGGCGCGTGCCGGCCGTGCTCGGCAGAAGCGATGACCCAGCCATCGGCGGTGCGTTCGAGCTGTTGCACGGTGGCTTGCAACTGCAGCGTTCCGTGGTCGCCCAGGCGAGATGCAAGCCAGCCGGCCGGGGAGGTCATGCGCGGCGTGCCCACGAAGCGTTCCAGCGGGGTTTGCGGGGTGGACCAGGCGGTGCCATCAAAGCTGGCCAGGCGCGCGTCCCAGCGTGCCGCGGCCCCTGCGGCTTCCCAGCGTGCCACCTCGGCACGAAAGGCGGGGTCGCGCGCAGTGAAGTACTGGGCACCGTGGTCGCACTGCCATGGGCCCGTGGAGTCCTCGGCGCGCCGGGTGCTCATGCGGCCCGCCGGGCCGCGGCTCTTGTCCAGCACATGCACGGTGTGGCCTGCGGCCAGCAGCCGGTGCGCGCACGAGAGGCCTGAGAGGCCGGCGCCGATCACGGCCACAGGAAGGGGCTTGGCGAGGGTCATGGCTGCGGGTCCTTACGTTGCTGGCTCACCCAGATCAGGTTCTGCGGATCGATGCCCAGTGCCGCCACGCGGGCAATGAGCTGTTCGCGCAGGACGGGCGCAAGCTGGCGGTCGCGCGAGAGGATCCAGCAGTAGCTGCGGTCCGGCCCCACCACGATGGCCCAGCGGTAGTCGGCATCGAGCGCGGCCACGTGGTAGCCGCCGTAGAAGGGGCCGAAGAACGACACCTTGAGGGACGCGGTTTGTGGGCTGCCCGTGAACAGCGCCTTGCCCACGGCCTCGCGCCACTCTTTCTTGACCTCGTCAAAACCGCGGTTGACCACCCGCACGCTGCCGTCGGGCTGCCGCTGGTAGGTGGCGCTCACATCGTTCATGTTGCGCTCAAAGCGGTGGTCCAGCCGGGCCTGTTCGTACCAGCGGCCCTCATAGCGGGCCAGCTCGAACGGTGCCACCGCTTGAATGCCATCAGGGGGGCGGGTCGAGGAGCAACCCGCCAGCAGGGCCACGGCCGCGCCAGCCAGCGCCAATGACGCCAGCCGGGCGGGGGAAAACAAGGTGGACATATTTAAACCGTATGGTCGCAAAAAATACGCAATGGTATATCACACAGCGCTTGGGCGCCTGGGTGGCGGCCCGTGGCACTGGAATATGCGGCCTGCCGCCACAGGGGCCAGGGAAGCAGCGGTTTTCACTCTTAAAGGCCAAATCGCCGTGAAGCCCAGGTCAAATAAGCACCTGTTGCTATCGATTAAGGAGTGGCGACGCCGATGGATTCACACCCCGGCCACCCTCGCTGCGATCGCCTCGCCCACCTGCGTGGTGCTGGCGGTACCGCCCAGGTCTGGGGTGCGCGGCCCGCTCTGGATCACGTCTTCAATCGCTTTGACAATGGCATCGTGGGCCGCGCGGCCTGCTCCCTGGCCGTGGGTCAGGAAGTCCAGCATCAGCGCGCCCGACCAGATCATGGCAATCGGGTTGGCGATGTTCTGGCCGTAGATGTCGGGCGCGGAGCCGTGCACCGGCTCGAAAAGGCTGGGGAAGGCGCGCTCGGGGTTCAGGTTGGCCGAGGGCGCCAGGCCGATGGTGCCCGTGGTGGCCGGGCCCAAGTCAGAGAGGATGTCGCCAAACAGGTTGGTGGCGGCTACCACGTCAAAACGCCCGGGCTGCAGCACAAAGCGGGCGGTGAGGATGTCGATGTGCTGCTTGTCCAGCGTCACTTCGGGGTAGCCCCGGGCGACATCGTCGGCGCGCTGGTCCCACCAGGGCATGCTGATGGCGATGCCGTTGCTCTTGGTGGCCAAGGTGACGTGCTTCTTGGGGCGGCTTTGGGCCAGGTCGAAGGCGAACTTCAGGAGGCGGTGGGCACCGTGGCGGGAGTAGACGGATTCCTGGATGACGATTTCGCGGTCGGTGCCCTCGTACATGATGCCGCCGACCGACGTGTACTCCCCTTCGGTGTTCTCGCGCACCACCAGGTAATCGATGTCGCCGGGTTGGCGTCCCGCCAGCGGGCAGGGCACGCCCGCGAACAAGCGCACGGGGCGCAGGTTGATGTACTGGTCGAACTCGCGCCGGAACTTGAGCAGCGAGCCCCACAGGGACACATGGTCGGGCACGGTGGCGGGCCAGCCTACGGCGCCGAAGAAGATCGCATCCATGCCCGACAGTTGCGCCTTCCAGTCGTCGGGCATCATTTGTCCGTGGGCGGCGTAGTAGTCGCAACTGGCCCATGCAAAGGCCGTGGTTTCCAGCGCAATGCCAAAGCGCCCTGCGGCGGCCTGCACTGCACGCAGGCCTTCGGGCATCACCTCCTTGCCGATGCCGTCTCCGGCGATGAGGGCGATGCGGAAGGGCTTGGGTTGGGCAGATGGGGTCATGGCAGGCCTCGTGAAGGGTTTAAAAAGCGCCACTGCACCATGCAGCCAACGCCGTTGCTGCACATTGTTCCAGCGCCGCCAAAAACTACAATGCGCTGGCCGTGGCCTCATCCTTCACACTTCGTGCATAAAAATCCTGCCGCTGAAGACCTGCGCGTGTTCACGGCGGTGGTACGCAAGGCCAGCTTTGCCGGCGCCGCCGCAGAGCTGGGCACCTCGCCGGCCTACGTAAGCAAGCGCATCCGCCTGCTGGAGCAGGACCTGCAGGTCAAGCTGCTGCACCGCACCACCCGCCGCGTGGCCGTGACGGAGGAGGGCGAGCGGGTGTTCCACTGGGCGCAGCGCATCCAGGATGACATGGAACAGTTGCTGCAAGAGGTGGCTGTGACGCGCAGCGTGCCGCGCGGGCTGCTGCGGGTGAGCAGCAGCTTTGGCTTTGGCCGCCAGATCGTGGCGCCCGCGCTGTCCACGCTGGTGGAGCAGCACCCGGGGCTCCAGGTGCGGCTGGAGGTGTTTGACCGGCTGGTGGACGTGGCTGGCGAAGGGTTTGACCTGGATGTGCGCGTGGGCGACGACATTGCCCCGCACCTCATCGCCCGCCGCTTGGCCGACAACCACCGTGTGCTGTGCGCCGCCCCCGCCTATCTGCAGCGCAAGGGCACGCCGCGCACGGTCCCCGACCTGGCCGCGCACGACTGCCTGGTGATCAAGGAGCGCGACCATCCGTTTGGGGTGTGGCGCCTGCGTAGCGGCGCGCACGAAGCATCGGTGAAGGTGCGCGGCCCCCTCTCAGCCAACAACGGCGAAATGGCCGTGCAGTGGGCGGTGGACGGGCGTGGCGTGGTACTGCGTTCGCTGTGGGATGTGGACGCGCACCTGCAGGCCGGGCGGCTGGTGCAGGTCCTGCCGCAGTGGCAGCAGGAGGCCAACGTGTGGGCGGTGTACCCCACGCGGCTGGAGCGCTCAGCCAAGGTGCGGGTGTGCGTGGAGTTTCTGCAGGCGCATTTTTGCGCTGGGTGGGCATCGCGCAGCGCTGAGACCGGTGTCGGCGCAAACGCGTCGGTTTGAAGTAAAAATAGCTGCCAGCGCCCGTCTTGCAAGCGTAAGCAGCTATCAAAACGATACTGGCCGCAGCGTGGGCGCGACCGCAGGGCCGATCAGCCTGCCAGCGCAGCCTTCACCGCTGCCGACACCTGGCCCATGTCGGCCTTGCCCGCCAGGCGGGTCTTGACCACGCCCATGACCTTGCCCATGTCGCCGGGGCCCGAAGCACCGATCTCCGCCACGATCGCCTTCACGGCGGCCAGCGCTTCTTCCGCCGACATGCGCTCGGGCAGGTAGGCCTGCAGCACCGCCATCTCGGCCTTTTCCTTGTCGGCCAGGTCCTGGCGGCCCGCGCCTTCAAAGGCGGTGATCGAATCCTTGCGCTGCTTGATGAGCTTGTCCACGATGGCCACCACGGCCACATCGTCCAGCACGATGCGCTCGTCCACTTCCTTTTGCTTCATCGCGGCCTGCAGCAGGCGGATGGTGCCCAGGCGCTCGCTGTCCTTGGCGCGCATGGCGGTTTTCATGTCTTCAGTGATCTGTTCCTTGAGGCTCATGTCGGGCTTCCTTTTTTTGGTTTCAGACAGGGACGGAGGGTTTGCACAAAGCTCCGCTGGCTAGGCGTCAACGCCGCAGACAGTAGTGCCCCTACGGCAAGGCGCCGCAACGACGCCAGAGGGGCTTTGTGCAGACCCGAAAAAACAAAAACCCGCGCTTGGCGTCCCTAGCGCGGGTTTGGCGGCTGTCGTCCGTTCAGGACTGACGAGGCCGAAGCGGTACTTAGTACAGCTTCTTAGGCAGCTGCATGCTGCGCACGCGCTTGTAGTGACGCTTGACGGCGGCTGCCTTCTTGCGCTTGCGCTCGGAAGTAGGCTTCTCGTAGAACTCGCGGGCGCGCAGATCGGTCAGCAGGCCGAGCTTTTCAATGGTGCGCTTGAAGCGGCGCAGGGCGACGTCAAAGGGTTCGTTTTCTTTTACGCGGATCGTGGTCATTAGCTAATGGTTTCCAAATGGTGCCTGCAGAGGGGCTTGGGGAGATCGGGCCTCAAGTCCGTACAAAGCGGTTTCCCCGTCTGTAACTAGTATTTGGCCGACGGGGCATTGCCAGCAAAGCCGAGCATTATAGCGTGATCGGCGCCGCTGAGCGCAATCCCGGCCTTGGCATGGCCGACAGGGGGCAGTGGCGCAGAACTTGCATCGGTACTGGTCATAACTATCCGGAGTGCGCTGCAGGGCAACCCGTCCTGCGCTGCGTCCCGGTGAATCCTGCTTGACCATGGCATTCATGCATCGCGTATCGGGCTGGCTGGGCCGCCTGAGTGTGGGCCGCAAACTCATGCTCATCTATCTGCTGGACCTTACGGCGGTGATCTATGTGTCGGGCATCCTGATCCATGAAAAGTACTTGGCCATCGACTTCGCGCGCAAGGAGGTGGTCGGCACCACCTACGCCGCGGTGGTGCGCGACGCCCTGATGGGCCAGTTTGCGCCGGGGGGCTCGCAGCCGGCGGTGCTGCCCACGGTGCAGCAGCGCCTGGCCGACGTGCGGGTGCGCCACGACGACATGCTCCACACCGGTGAGGCTGCCCAGCGCTTTGCCGACACCCTGCAGGCTGTGCAGGGGGCCGACCCCGGCACCTCCCTGGATGCGCAGCAAGTGCGGGGGATCTCCCGCCAGCGCAGCGCACTGTTGCGCGAAGGGCGGGCGCTGCTGACGACCGTCGGCAACCAGTCCAACCTGATCCTGGACCCCGACCTGGACAGCTACTACGTGATGTCCCTGGTGGTGCTGCGCTTTCCCGAGCTGCTGCAGGCCGTGCACGACACGGTGAGCTTTCTGGACGCCAGCCCTGCAAGGCGCGGGCCGCAGTGGTCGTCCGAGTTGCTGACGCTGGCCGGCCGGCTCAATGCCGTGATGCTCGGGGTGGAGTCGGACTACGACCAGGCGTTTGCGGCCGGCTCGCCCGACCTGCGCGCGTCGCAGAGCCGCGCGCGCCAGGCCCTGCACTCGGCCATGGCGGCATTCGAGGCGCAGCTGCAGGACGCGGCGGCAGGCGAGTCGCGCCTGGGCGCAGTGCAGGCGGCTGCCCAGCACGCCCGGGTGCTGGAAGCCCTGCGCGACGCCTGGGGCGTGGGCATCACCGACCTGGAAGGCCTGCTGCTGCAGCGTGTGGACAGCCTGTTTGCCCGCATGTGGCTGCACCTGGGCACTGCGCTGGTGCTGCTGGGCTGCATCTTGGGCCTCGTGACGCTGGTGGCGCGCCAGATTGCCAAGCCGCTGCAGCACCTGGCCCGTGTGGCCGACGAGGTGCGGCGCAGTGGCGACCACACGCTGCGCGCCAGCTGGGCCAGCCGCGACGAGATCGGCCGGCTGGTCACCGCGTTCAACGACATGCTGGCCCAGCTCGACCGCGAGCGGCTGCTGCAGCAGGAGCTGGCGGCCAGTGCACGCGCCGCCGAGGCCCAGCGTGAGCTGGTCGAGGCGTTCCCGATGCCGATGGTGGTCACGTCCATCCCGGAGCACGAGGTGCTGCATTCCAACGCGCCGGCCGCGCAATGGCTGGGCGGCCGCCGCGCAGACCCCTGGGCCGTGGGCTTGGAGCCGGGGGTGCGTGCGCGCTTTTTCCAGCGGCTGGCCGATCACGGCTCGGTGGATGAGTTCGAGGTGCGCTGGAAGGCCGGCCCCGAGCCATCGTGGGCGGTGCTGTCGGCGCGGCGCCTGTTGTTCCAGGGACGCGACGCCATGCTCACGGCCTTCACGCCCATCAACGTGCTCAAGGTGATGGAGCAGCGCCTGGAGCTGTGGGCCAAGGTGTTCGAGGCCTCGTCCGAGGGCATCATCATCATGAATGCCGACCACCGGATCGTCAGCGTGAACCACGCGCTGTGCCGCAGCACGCACCACGACTTCTACGAAATCGTTGGAGAAGACCTGGGTTTCTTGCTGCAGCAGGAGCCTGGCGATGAGCCGCTGGCTGCCGTGGTGCGCCGGGCCATGCAGGACAAGGAATCCTGGCAGGGCGAAGTGCGGTTTCGCCGCCGCTCGGGCGAGACCTACCCCGCCTGGCTGATGGTGTCTGCCGTGCGCGAGGGCAAGGGCGGCGAGGTGACCAACCACATCGGCATTGCCATCGACATCACCGACCGCAAGCGCAGCGAGGAGCGCATCCAGTTTCTGGCGCACCACGACGTGCTGACCGAGCTGCCCAACCGCTCGCTGTGCGTGCAGCGGCTGCGCGCTGCGCTGGGCCAGGCATCTGTCACGGGCGAAAAAGTGGCCGTGCTGTTCATCGATCTGGACCGCTTCAAGGCCATCAACGACACGCTGGGGCACCATGTGGGCGACGGGTTGTTGCGCTCGGTGGCGGCGCGGCTGACGCAGGCGGTGCGATCGCGCGACACCGTCAGCCGCCTGGGGGGCGACGAGTTCGTCGTGGTGATGCGCGACGTGGCCGGGCCCGACGACGTCCGCCAGCTGGTCGAGCGCCGCCTGATCCCGCTGATCCGGCAAAGCCACCCGGTGCAGGGGCATGAACTGAACGTGTCGTGCAGCGTGGGCATTGCCGTGTATCCGGACGATGGCGACGACATCGACGAACTGATGCGCCGGGCCGACGCCGCGATGTACGAGGCCAAGACCACGGGGCGGGACATGGCGCTGTTCTACTCGGTCGAGACCGACCAGCGGACCCTGGCGCGCCAAGGTCTCGAGCAGCAGCTGCGGCGCGCGCTGGAGCGCGGCGAGTTCAGCCTGCACTACCAGCCACGCGTGAGCGCCCGCGGCGCCCGCCTGCTGGGCATGGAAGCCCTTTTGCGCTGGAACAACGCCGTGCTGGGCAGCATTCCGCCCAGCGAATTCATCCCCATCGCTGAAGAGACCGGCATGATCCGCCCCATTGGCAGCTGGGTGCTGCAACAGGCATGCGAGCAGTGGGTACGCTGGCAGGCCGCGCCGGGCCCGGTGCAGTGCGATGGTTCCGCGCCGCCGGTGCTGGCCGGTACCAGCGTGTCGGTCAACCTGTCTGCCGCGCAGATGGCCGACCCCATGCTCGTGCACGACATCGAGGCGCTGCTCGCGCGCACCGGCATGCCAGCGCACCGGCTCGAACTGGAAATCACCGAGTCGCACCTCATGGGCAACGCCCATGCGGCCGAGCAGCAGCTGGCGGCGCTGAAGGCGCTGGGTGTACAGCTGGCCATCGATGATTTCGGCACAGGCTATTCCAGCCTGGCCTACCTCAAGCGTTTTGACATCGACCGGCTGAAGGTCGACAAATCGTTTGTGCACGACATGCTGAACAACCCGGCCGATATGGCCATCACCCGCGCCATCATCGCTCTGGGCCACACCCTCGGCCTGGCCATCGTGGCCGAGGGCGTGGAGGACATGGCCACCGCGCAGGTGCTGGGTGCGCTCGACTGCGAGGAACTGCAGGGCTTTTACTTCAGCCGCCCCTTGCCCGAAGATGAGCTGCTGGCATGGGCCGCCCGGCATCTGGCGCAGCAAACTGGGGCGCCGCACAAGGCATGACGGCGCCGCGCTTGTGCGCGGTCAGCCCACGCGCATGTGCAGCGCCCAGGAGAGCAGCATCAACACCATGCCGGGCGACAGGTTCCCCAGCCAGAGTGCCCGGCGCTTTGTGGACCGGCCGGAAATGCGTGCATCGGCCCGCAGGCAGGCATCGCCCTCGGGGGTGCGCAGCCACCACAGCATGACGGCGCCGCCCGCCAGCGACCCTGCCCCCAGCGCCGCCAGGATGGCAACAAAGATGTTTCCCGAGACGCTGGCCGCCGGGACGATTGCCAGCAGCGTCCCCACGGCGGTGGCGGCCGCCTGCCACCGCTCGGCCCGTTCAAAGCCATCCATGGCAGTACTTCCCCGTAGCATGGCTGTGCTGGCACACACTGGGGCGATGCGTTGTGCGCGGGAGCTGCATCACTGGGCCTGCTTACCCGATGGGCCTCACGCGACCGCTGCAGGCAGGGCCTGCGCACAGGCAAAGGCGCTGGACCATGCCCACTGGAAGTTGTAGCCGCCCAGCCAGCCCGTCACGTCCACCACCTCGCCAATGAAATACAGGCCGGGTTGGGACCGACACTCCATGGTTTGCTGCGACAGCGCCCGGGTGTCGACGCCGCCCAGCGTCACCTCGGCTTTGCGGTAGCCCTCGGTGCCGGTCGGCGTCAGCTCCCAGCGCGCCAGCTGCTCGGCCAGCCGCGCCAGGGACTTGTCGGATGCCTCGTTCACCGGGCGTTGCCATTCGGCGTCGCGCTGGGCCCAGGTGTCGGCCAGGCGGCTTGGCACCAACGTGGCCAGCTCGTTGGCAATCAGCTTGCGCGAGCGGGCTTTGGCCCTGGGCAGTGCCTCGGCCAGTGGCACGCCGGGCGCGAGGTTGATGGCCACCGGCGTGCCCTCCTGCCAGTAGCTGGAGATCTGCAGCACACCCGGCCCGGACAGGCCTCGGTGCGTGAACAGCAGGTCTTCATCGAAGGCCATGTGGGCCTTCTTGCTGCCTGTGCTGATCCGTACCGGCAACGCAAGCCCTGCCAGCTGCGCGTAGGGCTGCCACGCGTCGCCGTCGAACGTGAGCGGCACCAGGCCGGGCCGCCGCTCCACCAGCGGCACGCCGAACTGCTCGGCCAGCCGGTAGCCGAAATCGGTGGCGCCAATCTTGGGGATGGAAAGCCCGCCCGTTGCGATGACCAGCGAGCGTGCCTTCACCGGGCCGCGGGTGGTATCAATTTGATAGCTGCCGAGGCAATCGGAACCTAGGCTTGACGGCAAAAACACTATTTTTTTGACGCTGCAGGGCTGCCAGCGCTCGACACCGCCGGCTGCGCACTCGGCCAGCAGCATGGCGATGATGTCTTCGGCCGATCGGTCGGCAAACAGCTGGCCCTTGTGCTTTTCATGGAACGCGATGCCGTGCTTTTGCAGCAGGGCAATGAAGTCGCCAGGCGTGTAGCGCGACAGCGCCGAGCGGCAAAACTGCGGGTTCTGGCCCACAAAGTATTTGTGCGGCGCCGCCGGGTCGAGGTCGCGGTTGGTGAAGTTGCAGCGCCCGCCGCCCGAGATGCGGATCTTTTCGGCCACCTTGTCGGCATGGTCGATGAGCAGAACCTTCAGGCCGCGCTGCCCGGCTTGCGCTGCGCAGAACAGCCCGGCGGCGCCCGCACCAATGATGACTGCGTCGAAAGAATGATCGGGATGTGGCACGGGTACGAAGGGGCGTTGGCGGTGGGCGAAGGCCGCCATTGTCGCCCGTGCCAGCCCGGCGCCCCCGGGGCCCGGTAGTCACGCTGCGCCGCGGTGGGCAGCTACTGGCGGTACACGCCGCCGGCACCCACCACGGCAATGTCCACGTAGTTGGAGCCGTGGTGGTTCTGCGCGCTGAACTGGTAGACATAGCCGCCCAGGTCCAGGTTGCCCAGGCCTTCCATGGCCTGCACCAGGCTGGTGCGCGTCACGTTCGGGCCCGCCGCGCGCAGGCCCTCGATCAGCACGCGCGCATCCATGTAGCCGGTGTAGCGGTCGTAGTCCACCGGCTTGTCGTGGCGCTTCATCGACGCCTGGAAATCCCGCGTGAGCTGGATGTTGGGCCGCGAAGGCGAGGGACCGGTGCGCGCCACGGCCAGGCCGCGCGCGTCGTCACCCAGGGCCTTGAGCACCGCCGTGCCTGCGCCGAGCGACAGCGTGTATACCGGCACGCCCATGTGCGCCCGGTTGGCCCGTACATAAGCCACCACCGACGGGCCCGCCGCCACCAGCAGCACCGCCTGCGGCTTGCTCGCAGACAGCGCCTTCGCTGCCACCGCGGCATCCTCACCGCTGGAGGCCAGTGCGTGCGAACCCGCCAGCGTGGCGTTCTCGGCGGCAATGGTCTTTTCGACCAGTGGCAGCAGCAGCTTGCCGAAGTCGTTGTTTTCGTACGCCACTGCAATGCGGGATGTCTGCACGGCCACCAGGTTGCGCACGATCTTCACCAGCTCGTCGGCGTAGTTTGCGCGCGTGGTGAACAGGTAGGGGTGCTGCTGCGCACGCACGGCCGGGCTGCCGGTGTACACCGAAATCAGCGGCACGCGTGCCTGCGCGAGGTAGGGCAGCAGCGTCATCACCTGTGTGGTGCCCGACACCCCGAAAAGCGCCAGCACGCCGTCCTTTTCGGTCATCTGTTTGGCGTTCTCCAGCGTGCGGCGGGCGTCAAAGCCATCGTCCATCGTCACCAGGCGCACCTTGCGGCCGCCTACGCCGCCCTTGGCGTTGAAGTCCTCGATGGCGGCGTCCTGCCCCTCGTGGATGGGCGCCAGAAAAGGCGCCATGCCCCCCGACATCGCTGTGGATCGCCCGATCAGGATGTCGCCCCGGGCTGGCCCCTGCTGTGCAATCGCGGGCACGGCGGCAAGCGCGGCTGTGCTGGCAAGGGCCCGCAGGATGCTGCGCCGGCTGCCCAAGGTTGGAAGTAGCCCGGTGTGCATCGTTGTCGGCGTCTTCATCAACAGCTTCTCCTGGAAGGCGTGGCACAGCCACAAAGTGCGGCGATGGTAGGGGTGTGGTCCGCATGCATCCACGGGGGTTTTTACCGGTACAGGGTCATGTGGGGGACATCTGTCCGAGCCGTCACAGATGCGGCCTGCTGCGGCAGGCTCCACGCCGTGAGCACCACGCTAACATGGCGTTTTGCCCGTTGATAAAGACCGTTCCATGAACACCTTCCGTTGGGCTTGCTGGATTTGCGTGCTGGGCTTCTTCGCCCCAGCTTGGGCGATCAACAAGTGCACCGATGCCAACGGCAGGGTCTCGTTCCAGGACGCGCCGTGTACGGGCAAAGGCGAAAAGATCGAGGTGCGACCCAGCATGCAGGGCGCCACGCCTGTGCAAGCCCCCAGCAGCGTAACGTCCGAGGGAGCTTTCGGTCCCACATGGCAGCGCAAGAACTTTTTGCAGACACAGGGCATTCCACAGGCACGCATGGCCGTAGATCGCAACCAGCGGGAGTGCGCAGCCCAAGGCGATGTGGTCGCGCAGGCCGGGCCGCTGCGAAGGGGATCGCTTGCTTCGGGCAATCAGTTTGCCCAAGAAGGAGCCGAGAAGGCTGCCGATAGCAAGTCCGCCTGCCAGGCCCGTACAGAGGCGCTCCGCGAGCAGCTCCAGTCGCTTGAGAAAGAATTGGCTGCGCTGTAACTTCGCGCCCCCTTGGCGTCAGCCCCTCAGGGAGTCGCTGCCTCCGCTACGGCTCAAGTGCCGCGTTGACGGGCCTCAACCCTTCCAGACAAACGGAAACTTGAACTGCTTCACAAACCCATTGGGCACGTAGTCGCCCAGCACCCCGTAGTGTTCGGGCCAGAGCTTCGTGCTTTTGACAGCGGTGCCGAACAGGTAGTCCAGAAACGCGAAGTGCGCCGCGTAGTTTTTGTCCAGCGCTTCGTGGTCCTGGCTGTGGTGCCAGTGGTGGAAGTTGGGCGTGACCAGCACGTAGCGCAGCGGCCCCAGGCGCACGCTCACGTTGGCATGGTTGAACACCGCCTGGAAGCCCACGATCACGATGTATGCGTCGATCACTTCCTTGCTGAAACCCAGCACGTAGATGGGTGCCAGCACCAGGGTGCGGGTGATGACGAGTTCCAGGATGTGCTGGCGCGAACCAGCCATCCAGTCCATGCTTTTGACGCTATGGTGTACGGCGTGCAGGCGCCACAGTACCGGCACCTCGTGGTAGGCCCGGTGTGTCCAGTACTGCACCAGGTCTGCCACCAGCACGATCAGGAACAGCGCCACCCAGAAGTTCAGCCCCTGCACCCAGCCCCGGATGCCGTCGCTGGCGGCCCAGCCAAAGAACTTGTGCACCATGAGGTTGGTGGCCAGCAGCACGAAGCCGACCACCATGTGGTTGACGATGAAGTGGTGGAAGTCGGTCTGCCACTCGGCGCGGAACACAGGCTGATCCTTGCGCAGGGCAAACAGCTTCTCGATGAAGATGAAGATCAGCGAGCTGCCCAGCAGGTCAAGGATGAACCAGTCCAGGCCGATGTAGGGTGTGTTGTCGGGGAAGTTCGGGTCTACCTCGACCTTGTGCCCGCCCAGCAGCGCGGTGAGCACCACCATTGCAAATGCAAAGCTGGCCAGCCAGCGTGCACGGTTGAACAGGATGTTGACCAGCGAGATGCCGCCCGCAATTGCCATGGCGCCCAGCATGATGTTGCGGATCACCGCCACGTCATAGCTCTTGCGCAGCTGGGGCGTGGTGAGGTACTCGGGGAAGTGAAACGCGAGCACGCCCAAAAAGCACAGGATGGCCAGCGTGAGCGCGATCACGCCAGACACCAGCCCGCGCCCGCGCCGCAAGGCGCCGTGGCTTTCGGTGAATTCGTTGAGCTTGTCGATTTCGAGCATCGGTTCCCTCCCGGCCTGCTGCGGCCATTGATGTGCTTTTGTGGCGCGAGTGTAGCGACTGGAAGGCGCGCCGGCTGCGCCACCGGGCCCCTAGAATCCCGCCCATGAACATCCCTTCACACCAGCTGAGCATGACCGTGCTCATGTCCCCTGACATGGCCAATTTTTCGGGCAATGTGCATGGCGGTGCCATCTTGAAGCTGCTCGACCAGGTCGCGTACTCGTGCGCCAGCCGCTATTCGGCCTGCTACGTGGTCACCTTGAGCGTGGACCAAGTGATGTTCCTGCAGCCCATCCATGTGGGCGAACTGGTGACCTTTCTGGCCAGCGTCAACTACACGGGCTCTTCGTCGATGGAGATCGGCATCAAGGTGGTGGCCGAGGACATCCGCTCGCAGGTGGTGCGGCATGTGAACAGCTGCTTTTTCACCATGGTGGCGGTCGATGAGTCACGCAAGCCCGTGCAGGTGCCGCGCCTGTCGCCATCCACGCCCGATGAGCGCCGTCGCTGGGATGCCGCCCTGCTGCGCAAATCCTTGCGCAAGGAGTTGGCCGAACGGTTCGAGCAGGTGCGAAACACCCCGGTGGAGTGATCAACTTCGCGGAGTCCCTATGCCGCGCCGCGGCTGCGCCCCGCCAGCGACACCGCCTGCAGCGACAGGCCGTCAATCTCGTGCGTGATGCCTGACAGCACGTTCGCCACCACAGCGAATTCGCGTCCGTGCTGACCTGCGCGGGCTGCCATTACCTGTGCGTTGAAGCTCACTACCTTGGCCTCGCGCGCCACGGTCTGTATGGATGCGACGATGCTTGCCAGCTCCTTCATGAGCCGTTCTGATTGGGCCTTGCTCACCTGATCGAACGCGGTCGTGGCGGTATTGAGCGCATCGAGCACGGCGTCGGTGGTCTCGACCAGCTTGCCCAGCGCTTCTTCGGTGCGCGGGCTCTGGCGCTCGGCCAGGTCCAGCACGGTGCCTACCTGCTGCGCAAACGCTTCGATGGTGCTGCCCACGCCCTGCGGGCCCTGGTAGGCGGTGCGAACGATGTCCGCGCCCACGGCGTCGAGATGACGGGGCGTGTCGACCAGCTTGGCCTGGCTGTCGATGAAAAGCTTGAGAGAACTGCGCGCGGCCTTCATGTGGAGATCGCTGCCGCGTGCGGCCAGCACGGTCTGCAGCACCATGCGCTGCGACAGCATGCGCTGGCGCGCAGCAATGTTGACGAGTGACATGCCGCTGTCGCCGGGCGATGCGGGTCGGGCGGGCGATGTCGGTGCAATGGCAGCAATGGGCAGTGCACGCGGGCGGATGGAGTCGGGAAGGGCGGCCATGGTGTTCCTTGTTCCGATTGCATTCGGGTGACACCCATCAAGCAATAGCCGCGCCAGCGTGGGCCTGCGGGCCCAACGCGGTCAGACCGCGCGTTGCTGCGCCAAGCCGGTGTTGTTGTGGCTGTGTGCAGCGCGTGCGCTGGCGTCTGCGCTGGCCAGTGCCACGCCCTGCACCACATCCCCTACCACGATGACGGATGGGCTTGCCAGGCCTTCGCGCACGATGGTGTCGTGCAGCGTGCCCAGCGTGGTCACGGCATGCCGCTGTTGGGGCAAGCTGGCGTGCTGGATGATGGCCACGGGCGTGACGGCCGGCAGGCCGGTCAGCAGTTCCTGCTGGATCATGGCGGCGCCGCTCACACCCATGTAGATCACCAGAGTGAGCTTGGCATCGCGCGCCGTGGCAGCCAGCTGGCGCCAGTCGGTACCCGTGTCGCCCGGTTTCGCGTGGCCGGTGACAAACACCACGCCGTGTGCGTGCTCGCGGTGCGTGAGCGGAACGCCCAGCGATGTGAGTCCCGCCAGCCCGGCCGTGATGCCGTTGATGACGGTGACCTGCACGCCCGCGGCACGCAGGTGCTCCACCTCTTCGCCGCCGCGGCCAAAGATGAACGGGTCGCCACCCTTGAGGCGCACCACGTTCTCGCCCTCGTTCACTGCCATCAGCATCAGCTTTTCGATGAAGGCCTGCGGTGTGCTCTTGCAGCCGCCGCGCTTGCCCACGTAGACGACGCGGGCCTTGGGCGATGCGTAGGCCACGATGGCGTCGCTGACCAGGTCGTCCACCAGCAGCACGGTGGCGGCCTGGATGGCCTTGAGGGCTTTGATCGTCAGCAGCTCCGGATCGCCGGGCCCGGCGCCCACCAGCGTGCAGCTGCCGCCGGTGCCCAGGTGGGGCCGGTGCGTGGGGAGGGCGTTGTCGTTGGTGGGGCGGCTCATGGCGTTGTCTCCGAAGCGGTGGGTTCCGCAGTTCGAACAGCGATCTGCAAGATATGTTCCACCTGCCGCTCGATCGCGGGTGGAACCGGCAGTTCGCCCGCCAGCACACGGCGGGTGTACGCCGCGGTGGTGGCGATATCGATTTCGGCGGGCAGGCCGGGCACCTCGCTGGCGGTGCCGGGCTGCTGCGAATCCAGCACCGCATGCGCGCCGTGTACAAACCCGTCGTAGCGTGGCGTGCGGCGCGGGTCGGTGGCCACTTCGCCCTCCAGCCCGCGCGACAGCAGGGCGCTCATGCCCAGCGTGCGGAACGTGGTCTGCAGCATCTCGAAATATTCGGGGTGCGTGTACGCCGTGACCACCACGGACGACCCCGCGCCCGGGCTCATCAGCTTGACCACGCTGTGCCCCGGGTTGCGCAGGCCCACCACCTCGCGCACCGCCAGCAGGCGTGCCAGTCCACCATGCAGGTTCTGTGTGTGGATATGGCGGACTGCTCCGTTCGCTATGAATTCAGGAGCTTCCAGGGCAGGTATTTCGAGCGCTAGCAGCACATCTGACGCCAAAACCCGCCGCGCCTCGGTACGCATGCCGTGCAGCAGCACGGGCAGGCCTTCGCGCGCCAGCAGCAGCGCCAGCAGCGGCGTCAGCACCGGCAGCTTGCGCGCACCGTTGTAGCTGGGCAGCACGATGAGGGGGCGGTCGGTGGCGGGCAGCTGTGCCACACGCTGGTGCGTGGCATCCAGAAAGCCGCACATCTCCTCGGACGTCTCGCCCTTGATGCGCATGGCCAGGCAGAAGGCTCCGATCTCCAGGTCGGTGACCTGACCGTCCAGCACCTGGCCGAACAGGTCGGCTGCCTGCTCGCGCGAGAGTGGTTTGGCGCCGCGCGCGCCGCGCCCGATCTCTTTGATGTACTGGCTAATGCCCATGTTGGTCTGGTGGCGGGACTTGTGAAACAGGGCACCAGCGTCGTTGTTTCGGCTTGCCGTACTAGGCGTACTGTCTGCGCCGAAAGCGCCTAGCGGGTGCCCTGTTGCACAAGTCCTGGTGCGTGAGTGGTGGGGTGGATGGCTATTTTGGCGCAGTCAAGCCAACTTCTGGTTATAAGGCTGCCTGCGCCTGCGGCCTGGGTGCGAGCGGCCCGGTACTGCGCACCATCCGTTTGAGTTCCGGCACGCACGAGCCACAGTTGGTGCCGCAGCGCAGCTGGCCCTGCACCTGCGCCAGGCGGTCGTCATCGGTGCCATGGCACTGCGCCAGGGCGGCGGTGATGGCGGCGTCGGTGACGTTGAAGCAGGTGCACACCGGTTTGCCGCGGGACTGCACCGCCACCGGCGCCTTGGCGCCGGGCACGAGCAACAGGCGGCCGTAGGTTTGTGCGGGCAGTTCTTCCTGCAGCAGGGTCTTGAGCCAGCCTTCGGCGCTGGTGTCGCCCGCCAGCACGATGCCTTCAAGCGTGGTGTTCTCACCGTTGCGCACCAGCCGTGCAGCCCGGCGCTGGCCGCGTTTGCGGTCGGCATAGCGCAGGGTATCCGCACCTGTCATGCCCAGCAGCGCTTCGACCTGGGTGATCCATGCATCGGGCGGTGCCTCGTGGGCGGCGGCGCGCAGCAGAACGCCGGTGCGCTCACGGCCGGGCTCATCGAGCGGGGTGTTGTTGCCAAAGGGCACGCAGCTGGCAAACGGGAACTGCGCCATCAGCGCCGAAAGCGCTTCGCGGGCAGCAATGGCTTTGTCGGCAGGCAGCCAGGCCATGGCCAGCAGCGTCCAAGGGAGCTCGGCCTTGAGCAGCTTGACGGCGGCATGTTTCAGTTCGGGCTGTTTCGAGGTGGGGCAGAACGCCGAGGTGGTGAGCGCGTTCACGCCCGCCAGGCGCTCGCCGGTGGACGAGATACCGCTCAGGTACTGGCTGCCCCAGTGCATGGCCATGAATACCTGCGACAGGCCCAGCGTGGCGTCGGCCTGCACGGGCACCACGATGGAGCCGCGCTTGCTGGTCAGGTGCACCAGATCACCCGTTTTCAGCCCGCGCCGGTCCATGTCCTGCGGGTGCATCTGCACACTGGGCTCGGCCACATGTCCAAACAGGCGGCCCAGCGTGCCGGTGCGCGTCATGCCGTGCCACTGGTCGCGCAAGCGGCCGGTGGTCAGGCTGAAGGGGTAGCGCGACTCGCGCTGCTCGGCCGTGGGCTTCCAGGCGTGCGCGGCAAAACGTGCGCGGCCATCGGCAGTGGGGAAGACGCCGTCTTCGTACAGGCGGGCCTTGCCGGTGGTGGCGTCTGCGGCAAACGGCCACTGCTGGGGGCCTGCTGATTCCAGCAGGTCCCATGACAAGCCCGTGATGTCCAGGTCTCGCCCGCGGGTGGTTGCGCGGTGCTCGTTCCAGATGGTTTGGGCGCCGGCATCGGCGGCGTTGGTGGTGTATGGAAACAGCGTGGGCGCGCCGGGCCGCAGGCGTGCCTCCAGCTGGTGCGCAAACTGCACCGCAATGGCCCAGTCGTGGCGCGCCTCGCCCGGTGCGGGCACGGCGATGCGCACGCGCGAGATGCGGCGCTCGCTGTTGGTCACCGTGCCCGTCTTCTCGCCCCAGGTGGTGGCGGGCAGCAGCAGGTCGGCATAGGCGCAGGTTTCGGCGGTGGCAAAGGCCTCCTGCACCACCACAAACTCGGCGCGCTGCAGCGCGCGGCGCACGGTGGCCTGGTCGGGCATGCTCTGCGCGGGGTTGGTACAGGCAATCCACAAGGCCTTGATTTCGCCGTCGGCAGCGGCCTGGAACATCTCCACGGCCGTCTTGCCAGGCTTGGATGGCACATCGGCCACGCCCCACAGTGCAGCCACTTCGGCGCGGTGCTGCGGGTTGGACAGATCGCGGTGAGCGCTGAGCAGATTAGCCAGACCGCCCACCTCGCGCCCGCCCATGGCGTTGGGCTGCCCGGTCAGGCTGAAGGGGCCTGCGCCCGGCTTGCCAATCTGTGCTGTTGCCAAGTGCAGGTTGATGAGCGATGCGTTCTTGGCGGTGCCGCTGCTGCTCTGGTTGAGGCCCTGGCAGTACAGGCTCAACGTGGCCTTGGATGTCGCAAACCACTTTGCTGCGGTGGTCAGGTCGGCTACGGAAATGCCACACACCTGCGCCACGCGCTCTGGCGTGCAGTCGCGCACCAGGGCCTTCAGTTCGTCAAACCCGGTGGTGTGGGCGGCGATGTATTCGGCATTGCTCCAGCCCTCCCACAGCATCAGGTGCAGCATGCCGTTGAACAGCATCACGTCGCTACCGGGCTGGATGGGCAGGAACAGGTCGGCCATGCCGGCGGTGTCGGTACGGCGCGGGTCGGCCACGATCACCTTCATGCCCGGGTTGGCTGCGCGTGCATCTTCGATGCGTCTGAACAAAACCGGGTGCGCCCAGGCCGCGTTGCTGCCCACGATGAACAGGCACTGCGCGTGGTTCACGTCGTCGTAGCAGGCGGGAGGCGCGTCGGCACCCAGTGTCTGCTTGTAGCCGGCCACGGCGCTGCTCATGCACAGGCGCGAGTTGGTGTCGATGTTGTTGGTGCCGATGAGGCCCTTGGCGAGCTTGTTGAAGACGTAGTAGTCCTCGGTGAGCAACTGGCCGCTGACGTAGAGGCCGACCGAGTCCGGGCCGTGCTGCGCGATGGTGCTGGCGAATTTGTCGGCTGCCAGTGTCAGGGCTGCATCCCATGCCAGCGGTGCGGGTGCGGCGCTGCGCTGGGTGCGGTGCAAGGGTTGCAGCAGGCGGGTTTGCAGGGTGACGGGGCTGGTGGCCGTGAGGTGAAGGGTGGAGCCTTTGGTGCACAGGCGGCCGAAGTTGGCGGGGTGTGCGGGGTCGCCGCGAACGCCGGTGATCTGCGGGCCTTCGGATTCGATGATCACGCCGCAGCCTACGCCGCAGTAGGGGCAGGTGGATTTGGTTTCTTGCATGGCGTGTTTGGGGTGTTTTTGGGTCTTAGCGCTTGATTCATAAGCGCTTGTAGCTATTATTTCGATAGCTGGCTGGTGTTTGGCGTCCGGATGAGCTTTCTTTGGCTTTTGGGTGTGGCTACCGCGTGAGTTTGCTCAGTGCGGGAGCCGGGAGTCGCCCGGCGTGCGAGTAACTTTCTTTTGGCTCGCCAAAAGAAAGTCACCAAAGAAAAGGCGACCCTCAGTCTGCGACCCCTTCGCTTCGCTGCGGGGCAGACCTGCGCCGGGGCGGTTGCGGGGTGCGCCGCGGAACTCGCTTTGCTGCTGCGCAGCGCCGCTCGGACAGCCGCGGCGAGTCAGATTACGAAGCACGCGCGCTCCGACGCGCGTGCCACCCCGCAACCGCCCCGGCGCAGGCGCAGCCAGAAGGGGGTGGGGCACCGAACAGCCGAACAGCCACACGGGTCGTCGCTGCGCTCGACCCGGCATGGGCCGCGCAAAGCGCCAACGACGCTTGGCTGCGCGAGGCGCTTGTACCCGCGAAGTGGGGCCGAGCGAAGCAAAGGCCCGAATGGATGTCCGCTCCCCATCCCCTCTGTATGCGCCGAGGAGCGCAGGGCGTGGGGCGGCGTGTGCCGAAGGACACACGCTTCGTGGACTGACTCGCTGCGGTTGTCTGAGCGGAGCGCCGCAGGCGCGCAGCGAGTTCCGCAGCGCGCCCCACGCACGAGCACCGCAGGTTGCCCCGTAGCGAAGCGCAGGGGACGCAGACAGCGGGGTCGCGTTTTCTTTGGTGACTTTCTTTTGGCGAGCCAAAAGAAAGTTACTCGCACGCCGGGCGACTCCCGGCTCCCTCCCTGAACACAGGCATGCGGTAGCCATAACCAACGAAGGTTGAGACAAGCTCAGCCCGAACGGTTGGGGCGCCGGCATCACGCGCCTCCTCAAGCCACCGAAACCCTGCGCGCAGGCCCCGCCACCGGCCGCGTCAGATCGGTAGCCACGGTCGCCAGCTCCTGCACATCCAGAAACACCATGCCGTCCTCCACCTTCACGGCAAACTTCGGCGTGCATCCCTCGTCCGGCGCAGCCGCCTGCCCATCGCACAGCCCGATCGTCCAGTTGTGCATCGGGCAGGCCACGTGCGTGCCAAACACAATGCCCTGAGACAGCGGGCCGCCCTTGTGCGGGCAGCGGTCCAGCAGGGCGAACACGCCGCCGCTGTCATTGCGGAAGATCGCCACATCCAGCCCCTGCGGGCGTGCCACACGGCGTGAGCCCAGCACGGGGATGTCGTCCACACGGCATATCGGTTTCCATTCGGTCATGGGAGGCTTTCTATTCGTCGTTTCGGGTTGTTCTGGTTGCTTCGCAGGTCGTCAGGCAGCCAGCGCGGCGTACATGCCGGTGATGCGATCCATGCTGGCGAGCAGGTTTTCGCTGCTCACAAACACTTCCGATACCTGGCGAAAGCTGTTCTGGCTGGTCTCGCCCAGGCGCTGCAGGGCCGCGTCAAAAAACACCCATTGCCCATCGGCCAGCAGCAGCTCCTGCCGGATGCGGGTGGTGGCCTCTGGGGCGTTGCGCAGCAATTCGTTCGCAGCGAGGAATTCAGTGCGGGCCTTGGCGATCTCGGCTGTGGCGGCTGCTGCGTCGACCGACAGCATGGCCGACAGGCAGAACTTGGCCATGCGCTGGCTCAGCATGCGCTGCCGGCCTGCAATGTTCACCAGCCGCCCCACGGGCTTGCCCGACGCGGCTTCGTATTGCACGGTGCCCTGGTGGGCCAGCGCCAGCACCTGCGCGTCGGCCTGCAGCAGCGCTGCCGCGCCGTCGCGCGACGGCGTCGTGCCCAGGAGCGCGGCCTTTTGCAGGGCCCACGCAGCGCCCAGCTTGTCATACGTTTCGCGGATGGCGGGCGTGGGGGCAAAGGCCTTGAGTTCGGCCCACTGCCGCTCGAACAGCGCGACCGACTGGTCCATCACGCTGCGCGCCGCCGGGGTGTCGGGCTTGTGGGCCAGCGTGAGCCACGCTTTGCCCATGCGCTGGCTCAGCATCCGCTGGCGACCGGCCTTGTTGATGGCATCGTTCAGGTCGGTGACCTGGGCATGGGCGCTGGCGCCGGGCATGAGCAGGCCCATGGCACCCCAGGCCGTCGTGCAGCCTGCGGCCGACAAAAGAGCGCGTCTTTGCATGAGTGGCCTCCTTCGGTGGGTCAGGCGCCCAGGGGTACAAACTGCCGCGTATCCACGGCCGCCTTGTCAAATTCGAACCAGGGGTCGGGTTCGCCATCGAGCGCAAACTGCAGCTGCTCCCACAGTGCCTTGCGGCCTTCGTGGTCTTCGAGGATGCGCTTTTTCACATAGTCGAGGCCCACGCGGTTCACGTAGTGCACGGTGCGCTCCAGGTACCAGCCTTCCTGGCGGTACAGCTCGCAGAATGCGCCGGTGTACTCCAGCACTTCCTCGGCGGTTTTCAGTTTGGTGAAGAAGTGCGCCACCTCGGTCTTGATGCCGCCGTTGCCGGCGATGTACATCTCCCAGCCGCTGTCCACGCCGATGATGCCCACGTCCTTGATGCCCGCCTCGGCGCAGTTGCGCGGGCAGCCGCTGACGGCAAACTTGACCTTGTGCGGGGCGTACATGCGCCACATGGCGCGCTCCAGGTCTTTGCCCATCTGGGTGCTGTCCTGTGTGCCCATGCGGCACCACTCGCTGCCCACGCAAGTTTTGACGGTGCGCAGCGCCTTGGCGTAGGCATGGCCGCTGGGCATGCCGATGTCCTTCCACACGTTGACCAGGTCTTCTTTCTTCACGCCCAGCAAATCGATGCGCTGGCCGCCCGTGACCTTGATGGTGGGGATGTTGTACTTGTCGGCGGCGTCGGCAATGCGGCGCAGCTCGTCGGCCGTGGTCTCCCCCCCCCACATGCGCGGGATCACGCTGTAGGTGCCGTCTTTCTGGATGTTCGCGTGGCTGCGTTCGTTGATGGCGCGGCTTTGCGGGTCGTCTTTTGCCTCTTTGGGCCAGGTGCTGGTGACGTAGTAGTTGACGGCCGGCCGGCAGGTGGCGCAGCCATTGGGCGTCTTCCACTCCAGCGCCTTGAACACGTCGCCAATCGTCAGGAGCTTCTGGCTGCGGATGGCGTCGCGCACAGCCTGGTGGCCATGGTCGGTGCAGCCGCACATGGCTTTGGTCTTGGGGGTGGCGCTGTAGTCGCCGCCTGCCGTGAACATCAGGATCTGCTCCACCAGACCTGTGCACGAGCCGCACGATGCGCTGGCCTTGGTGTGCTTTTTCACTTCTTCGAGTGTGAATAGGCCCTTGTCCTTGATGGCCTTGCAGATCGCGCCTTTGGTCACGCCGTTGCAGCCGCACACCTCGTCGGTGTCGGCCATGGCCGATGCCTTGCTCTGGCCCTGGTGACCCACGTCGCCGATGTTGCTCTCGCCGAACATCAGCTTGTCACGGATGTCGCTCACGCTGCGGCCGTCGCGCAGCAGCTTGAAGTACCAGCTGCCATCCACCGTGTCGCCATACAGGCAGGCGCCCACCAGCTTGTCGTCCTTGATCACGAGCTTCTTGTACACGCCACCGAAGGGGTCGCTCATCACGATCTCTTCGGTGTTCTCGCCGCCCTGGAAGTCGCCTGCCGAGAACAGGTCGATGCCCGTCACTTTGAGCTTGGTGGACGTGAGCGAGCCTTGGTAGCGGCCAATGCCGAACTCAGCCAGGTGGTTGGCCAGTACCTTGCCCTGCTCGAACAGCGGCGCCACCAGCCCGTATGCGATGCCACGGTGCGCAGCGCATTCGCCCACGGCGTAGATGCGGGCGTCGGTGGTGGTCTGCAGGGTGTCGCTCACCACAATGCCACGGTTGACGTGCAGGCGCATCTTTTCAGCCAAGGCCGTGTTGGGGCGGATCCCCACGGCCATCACCACCAGGTCGGCGGGGACCTCGGTACCGTCCTTGAACTTCACGCCTGCCACACGGCCTTCTGCGTTGCCCACCAGTTCAGCCGTCTGCGCGCCCATCAAAAACTGCATGCCGCGTTCGGCCAGTGACTTCTGCAGCATCTTGCCGGCTACATCGTCGAGCTGGCGCTCCATCAGCCAGTCGCCCACATGCACCACACTCACCTGCATGCCGCGTTTCATCAGGCCGTTGGCTGCTTCCAGGCCCAGCAGGCCACCGCCGATGACCACCGCGTGTTTATAGGTGGCTGCCGCATCAATCATGGCCTGGGTGTCGGCAATGTCGCGGTAGGCCAGCACGCCCTGCAGGTCCTTGCCGGGGATGGGCAGGATGAACGGGTTGGAGCCCGTGGCCATGATGAGGCGGTCGTACTCGGCGGTAATGACGTCGCCGTCCTTGCTGGTGGCGCTGACCACGCGGCGCACACGGTCCACGTCGGTCACGGTAAAGCCCGTGTGCAGGGTGATGTGGTTATCCGCATACCACTGCCAGTCGTTGAGGATGATCTCGTCGATGGTCTGCTCGCCCGCCAGTACCGGCGACAGCAGGATGCGGTTGTAGTTGGGGTGAGGCTCGGCGCCAAACACCGTGATGTCATACAGGTCGGGTGCGATCTTGAGCAGCTCTTCCAGCGTGCGCACGCCGGCCATGCCGTTCCCCACCATCACCAGCTTGAGCTTTTTCGTCATCGTGATTCCCCTGCGCCACGGCGGGCCGTTGGCGCGTTGCAAAAAACAAAAAAGGCGTCCACACGATGCTGCTTCGAGGATCTCGAAACCGCATGTGGGGACGCCTTCGTCCGGTCTGCCGCAAGGTGCGCCGTTGCACCGGGCATCAGGCCCTTGAGCGGGCCTGCATGCGTTCATCAATGCAAGGTGCGTGCCAGAGCTTGTGCACCGTTGCGGGGCATGGCCGTGAAAACGGTCCTCTTGGGCTCGCGCTCCCGGTCATCCCCTGCGTTCGGCTTGATCTGGGTCAACTCGCTTGCGGGGTAACGGGATGTTTCTGTATTCTTTTGTTGGCATGCCTCATAAGATGAATTTGAGGGCATCAACATTTCGCCACCAGACAGGGCACAGATCCTGCAAGGGGCCCCCCAAGGAGACAACGTCATGCGCGTAAACCTGCCCGTAAGCCAGCACGAGTACCCTTTTCCAAAGGGGGAAACGCTGGTTTCGACGACCGACCTGAAAGGTCGCATCCTTTACTGCAACCCCACTTTCATTGAGGTGAGCGGCTATGAAAAGGAGGAGTTGCTGGGCCAGCCCCACAACATGATCCGGCACCCCGAAATGCCTGAAGAGGCGTTTCGCGACATGTGGGCCACGATTGAAAAGGGAATTCCGTGGTCTGCGCCGGTGAAGAACCGCCGCAAGGACGGCACCTTCTACTGGGTCATGGCAAACGTCACGCCCCTGATGGATGGCGACAGCCCGTTGGGCTACATGTCGGTACGCACCGAGGCCACCCGCGAGCAGATCCAGAACGCCGAGCAGTTGTACAAGACCATGCGCGATGAAAAAGCCGCCGGCAAGGCGGTGCACGTGTTACGCGGGGGCAGGCTGGTCAAGATGGACCTGTTGGGGCGCCTGGCATTGCTGGCCCGCCTTGGGCCGGCCGCCAAGATGGTGGTGGTGCAGACGATGGTGGTGCTGGCTGCCTTTGGCGCGGCCATGGTGGGCGGGGCATCGCTGTCGATGTGGGCGGTGCTCTCGTGGTTGGGCGTCCTCGCATTGGCTGCAGGTTCAGCCGTGTACCTGCACACCATGACCATTGCACCCCTGCGCCAGATGCTGGCATGGGCCAATCGCATGGCGGCTGGCGACCTGACCCAGAAGATCACCGTGACGCGCGATGACACCGTAGGCTTCCTGCAGCAGGCCCTCGCGCAACTCAACGTGAACCTGATGTCGATTGTTCGGGATGCGCGCCAGGAGAGCGGCCGCATGCAGGTCTCCACGCGCGAGATTGCCGAAGGCAACCAGGACCTGTCGGCCCGCACCGAGTCGCAAGCCAGCAATCTGGAGCAGACGGCAGCCTCCATGGAGGAAATCACCGGTACGGTGCGCCAGACGGCCGAGTCCGCGCGGCAGGCTACTTCGCTGGCCTCGCAGGCGACGGCAGTGGCCGAGCGCAGCAGCTCTGCGGTGGATGGCGTGGCCATCACCATGCAGCAGATACAGACCTCATCCAGTCGCATCAGCGAGATCACGCAGCTGATCGACAGCATCGCGTTCCAGACCAATATCCTTGCCTTGAACGCTGCTGTGGAAGCCGCCCGTGCGGGCGAGCAGGGGCGCGGCTTTGCTGTCGTGGCCGCGGAAGTGCGCAGCCTCTCGCACCGTACGCTGTCTGCCGCCAAGGAAATCCGGCAGCTGATCGATGCATCGGCCGCCACGGTATCGGAAGGGCACCAGAAGACCGACCAGGCCCAGAAGACCATGTCGGAAGCCCTGGAGCTGGTGCGCCGCGTGGGTACGCTCATTGGCGAGATCAACAATGCCTCCAGCGAGCAGCTCAGCGGCATCTCTCAGGTCAATGCCGCGGTGGCGCAGCTCGATACGATCACGCAGCAGAACGCGGCGCTGGTCGAGCAGAATGCCGCGTCTGCCATGCACCTCAACGAGCTGGCCCAGACCGTCACCGAAACGGTGCAGGTGTTCCGTGTGGACGCATCGGCGCCCGCCCCGGGCCGCGACGCGGTAGCCCTGCGCCGCGAGATGAAGGCAGCGTCGGGCGCACGGGCACTGGCATCGTCCTGAAACGCTCGCTGGCGGGAGCGGGATTCCAAGCCCGCTCTGGGCGGCAGTGCAGGGGCGGAGTCTGCGAGGCTCGGAGCCCCTCGATGCGGGGCCGAGTCCCCTGTGCGGCGTTGGGGAGCCGAGTGGGGGGCAATGCGAAGGCGAGAGCCATAAGCCATCGCGAGGGCTTCGGGCCTTTGTGGGCGAGCATGGGCTTCAGTCCGCCCTTGGTATCCAGGGCAACCCGAGCCGGCTACCGGCTCGCCCGATGGTGCGTGCTCAAGTGCTGGCGCGCACCATCAGTTCAAAACCCAGATCGGCCGAGTTCTGAACCGGCGTTTCTCCGCGCATGAGCGCCAGCAGCATCGTTGCGCTGGCTTCGCCCACGGCAGACCGGGGGGTCCGCACGGTGGTCAGGGGTGGCAGCATCTGGTCGCTGCCAGCCAGGTCGTTGAACCCGGCGATGGCCACGCTGCCCGGTACCGCAATGCCCAGGCGCTGCGCGGCCAGCAAGCCGCCTTGTGCGAGGTCGTCGTTGCAAAAGAAGACGGCATCTACGCCGGGGCGCGTGCGCAGCAACTCTTCCAGCAGCTCGCCGCCCAGGCGCATCGAGGAGGGCTGCGGGCTGAGCAGTTCCAGCCGCGGCTCATACAGCCCAGCCTCGCGCAGGCAGCGGCGGTAGCCCTCGGCCCGCTGCATGGTGCGCGGGTCCAGTTGCGCCGCCACAAATGCCACGCGCCGGTAGCCGCGCTGCAGCAGATGGGCCGTCATGGCATGCCCGGCATCCTGCTGCGAGAAGCCCACGCAGTACACGCCGCTGGCGGTGGTCATCTCCATCAGGTGCACGCAGGGCACCCCGCTGGCGGCAATGAGCTGGCGCGAGGCTTCGGTACGGTCAAACCCCGTGACCAGCAGCCCGGCCGGGCGGTGCGCCAGGTAGGTGCGCAGCAGCTGTTCCTCTTCGCCGGGGTCGTAGTGCGTCACGCCGATGAGGGCCTGATACCCGTGGGGGAACAACGTGCGGTGCACCGCGTCCAGCACGTCAACAAACAGTGTGTTGGAGAGCAGCGGCACCAGCACCGGCACCTGCACGCTGCGCTGGGACGCCAGCGCGCGGGCGGCCGGGTCAGGCACGTACCCGAGTTGCTGGGCGGCATCCTTCACGCGCTGCACCAGTTCCTGCGCTACACCGCGTTCCCCCCGCAGGGCGCGCGATGCGGTGATGGGGCTCACGCTGGCAAGCCTGGCGACATCGCTCAGGGTGGTGCGCCCGCTGGAGCGGCGTCTGGCGTCCGGTTTGGTCAAGGGTAAACCCGTAATTGTTGAGGAGGTTGATCTGGTTAGGATAGCGCTGTCCATGCGCAGTGGCAACACATTCCACTGCGATATGGACGCGCTGCAGCCCGCAGCAGGTTTTATTTTGACGCATCCGGTCGGGGTGCTTTTTTATAAGTTCGTTGGATAGCGCTACCAATCATGGATGTTCCCCCTGTTTCGTTGTTTCTGGTGGTGATGGGCGTCGCTGGATGCGGCAAGTCCAGCCTGGGTGCGGCGCTGGCCGCTGCCGAGCGCCTGCCGCTGATCGAAGGCGATGACCACCACAGCCCGGCCAGCCGCGAAAAGATGCGGCAGGGCATTGCCCTGACCGACGCCGACCGCGATGGCTGGTTGCATACCCTGGGGCTGCTGCTGCAGGCCCACCCCGCCGGCGCGGTGCTGACGTGTTCCGCCCTCAAGAAGAGTTACCGCGACCGGCTTCGTGCAGCATGCCCCGCGCTGCGCTTTGTGTACCTGGACATCGACCGCGCCACCGCTGGCCAGCGTGTGGCCGCCCGTGCAGGCGTCCACTTCTTCTCGGCGGCGCTGGTGGACAGCCAATTTGCAACGCTGGAGCCGCCGGAGGGCGAACCCGGCGTTCTGCGCGTGGATGCGCTCGCGCCTTTGACCACCCTCCAGCAGCAGGTCTCTGCCTGGATCATCCCTGCGGAGGCCGCATGAGCGATTCCACCCGGCTTGCCGACCCCCACGCACCGCGAACTCCCGGCCGGTTCGAGAAAACGTCGCATGTGCTGATGGCCGCCTGCCTGGCCGTGATGGCGCTGGCAGTGTTCGTCAACGTGGTGCTGCGCTACGGCTTTGGCAGCGGTATCGCTGCCAGCGAAGAGCTTTCGCGCCTGCTGTTTGTGTGGATGGTGTTCATCGGAGCGGCGGCAGCCTACCCGGCGGGCGAGCACATGGCGTTCACGAGCCTTGCGGGGCTGCTGGCAAAACGCCGCGCTGCCTTTGCCCTGCTGACGGGCCTGGTGCGCGTGCTGGTGCTGGCCGCCTGCGCCATGCTGGGCTGGGGCGCCTGGCAGCAGGTGGTGGTGGGCATGGGCAGCCATTCTGTGGTGCTGGGCTATTCGGCCGCGCTGCTGCCGTTGCCAGCGCTCCTGTGCTCCGTGGCTATCGGTGCCATGGCGCTGCTCGAGCTTCTTCAACGCAAGCCGCTGGACCTGGGTCACGGCGCAGAGGTGGAATGACCATGATGCTCCCCATCGGGCCTGAGGCGCAGGCATTCATCGTTTTCTCGCTGGGCATGCTGGTGCTGATGGCAACCGGCATGAACATGGGCCTGGCCCTGGTACTCACCGGTGCCGGCATGGCGTTCGTGCTCGACTTCTGGGACACGCAACTGCTCGCCCAGAACCTGGTGGCGGGGGTGGACAGCTTTCCCCTGCTGGCCGTGCCGTTCTTCATTCTTGCCGGTGAGCTGATGAACTCGGGCGGCATCAGCCGCCGCATCATCGACATGGCACAGGCCTGGGTGGGGCACATCCGTGGCGGGCTGGGCTATGTGGCCATCGGCGCCGCGGTGCTCATGGCCAGCATGAGCGGCTCGGCCCTCGCCGACACAGCCGCGCTGGCCACCATCCTGCTGCCCATGATGCGCCAGCAGGGCTACCCCATGAACACGTCGGCCGGGCTGATTGCCTCGGGCGGGATCATCGCGCCCATCATCCCGCCGTCGATGCCGTTCGTGATCTACGGCGTGACGACCAACACCTCGATCTCGGCGCTCTTCGTATCGGGCATCGTGCCGGGGCTGATGATGGGCGCGGGGCTGATCTTTGCGTGGCGCTGGGTGCTGCGCGGCATGGACCTGCCCCAGGGTGAGCCTCTGCCTGTGAAGGCACGGCTGCGCGCCACGGCACGCGCCTTCTGGGCGCTGCTGATGCCGCTCATCATCATTGGTGGCATGAAGTCGGGGGTATTCACGCCGACCGAGGCGGCTGTCGTGGCCGCGTTCTACGCGCTGGCTGTGGCCCTGTTCATTCACCGCGAGATGAAATTCGCCGAGGTCTATGGGGTGCTGGTGCGTGCTGCCAAGACCACGTCCATCGTCATGTTCCTTTGTGCTGGTGCGCAAGTGGCCAGCTACATGATCACGCTGGCCGACCTGCCCAACGTGCTCACCAGCTGGCTGGGCCCGCTGGTGGACAACCCCCGCCTTTTGATGGCCGTGATGATGATCGTGCTGGTGCTGATCGGCACCGCGCTGGACCTCACGCCGACCATCCTGATCTTTGCGCCGGTGATGCTGCCGATCGCCGTCAAGGCTGGTATCGACCCCGTTTACTTCGGCCTGATGTTCGTGCTCAACGGCGCCATTGGCCTCATCACTCCGCCCGTGGGCACTGTGCTCAACGTAGTGGCCGGAGTGGGGCGCATCTCGATGCACAGCGTCATCAAGGGCGTCAATCCGTTCCTGTTCACCTACGTGCTGATTCTTGCCCTGCTGGTCGCATTCCCGCAGATCGTGACTGCGCCCGTGGTCTGGATGAGATAGCCGTTTGTTCCCCGTTCCCTTCCCCCCCCCTTTGCCAATGGAGACAACCATGAAAACTTTCCGTCGCTCCCTGCTCGCCGCACTGTCGGTGGCTGCCCTTGCCGCTTCGTTCCAGGCCGCAGCGCAAGACTTCAAGCCGCGCATCATCCGCTTTGGCTACGGCCTCAATGAAGTGTCCAACCAGGGCCGTGCCACCAAGCTTTTTGCCGAAGAGGTTGAGAAGGCCTCGGGCGGCAAGATGAAGGTGCGCGCCATCGGTGCCGCGGCGCTGGGCTCTGACGTGCAGATGCAACAGGCCCTCATCGGAGGCGCGCAGGAAATGATGGTGGGCTCCACCGCCACGCTGGTGGGCATCACCAAGGAAATGGCGATCTGGGATACGCCGTTCCTGTTCAACAACGCGCGTGAAGCCGACGTGGTCCTGGATGGCCCGGTAGGCCAGAAGGTGATGGACAAGCTGCAGGAAAAAGGCCTGGTGGGCCTGGTGTACTGGGAGAACGGTTTCCGTAACCTCACCAACAGCAAGCGCCCGGTCAACAAGCTCGAAGACATGGACGGCATCAAGCTGCGCGTGATGCAGAACAACGTGTTCCTGGACAGCTTCAAGACCCTGGGTGCCAACGCGGTGCCGCTGCCGTTCTCCGAACTCTTCACCGCGCTGGAAACCAAGACGGTGGATGGCCAGGAGAACCCGTACAACACCATCCTGTCGAGCAAGTTCTATGAGGTGCAGAAGTACCTCACAGTGACCAACCACGTCTACAGCCCCTGGATCGTGCTGGTGAGCAAGAAATACTGGGATGGCCTCTCGAAAGCCGAGCAGAAGGTGCTGCTGGACGCCGCCAAAAAGAGCCGTGACTTCGAGCGCCAGGACACACGCGCCGAGGCCGACAAGGCGCTGGCCGACCTGAAGGCCAAGGGCATGCAGGTCAATGAGCTGCCAGCCGCCGAGGCCAACCGCATGCGCGAAAAGCTCAGCGCCGTGAACGCCAGCATCGCTGCCAATGTGGGCGAAACCCTGTGGAAGGAAGTGCAGGGCGCCGTGGCGCAGGCCCGCGCTGGCAAGTAGAAAAACCGTTGACGGGTCGTAAGGCCTGCCACTGGGGGCTGAGGCCCATTGCACTGGAATGCAGCGCGCATGAGAAAAGGCCAGGACCCGTGAGGGCCCTGGCCTTTTGCGTTTTGTGACGGCAGGCCGCGATGGTCTGCCCGGCACCCCCGATTACAGGGAGCCGATTTCGCCAGCGGAAATCTTGCCGCTGCGCAGCGCGTCTGCAGCCTGTGCGCTCACGGCGCTGCGGTCTGCGGTGGACGTGAATGCCAGCACGCGGGAGCCGGCAGGGATGGTGCTGCTGTTCTTGGCCACGGTGGCGGCTTCGGCTACCACTTCGGCGCGGGTGCGGCTGGTATCGAACTGGGTGGCGAACTGCGATGCATCGGCCTCATCAGCCATGGCGCCAAACGAAGCGAAAGCAGCCACAGCGGCGATGGACAGGAAACGTGCGGACTTGTTCATGGTGAAACTCCAGTAAGTCAGATCAGTGGAAACAAATAAAACCCCGGCACCTTGGAATACGCCCCAGGGCCGGTGCCGGATTCAAAAACCTTGCAAAAACAATCAGCCGCGCTCGCCCGAAGGGATCTGGCCGGTGCGAACCGCGTCAGCAGCCTGGGCACGCACGGCACTGCGGTCGGCCGAGCTCTGGTAGGTCGTCACACGCGAGCCGGCGGGCTCAATGCTGCGGGTCTGGGCCACGGTGGCAGCCTCGGCGGCGACTTCGGCGCGGGTGCGGTTGGTATCAAACTTGGTGGCAAATTGCGAGGCATCGGCCTCATCGGCCATGGCGCCAAAAGAAGCGACGGCAGCAACAGCGGCGATGGACAGGAAACGAGCAGACTTGTTCATGATGAAAATCCTTTGAAGACAGGAGAAAAGCGTCCCAGACAAACAAACCGGAAGGGCGGGCCCGAGGGCCTTGGTACCGGGGTTCGGTGAGTCGCCTTGCGGGATCGGCTCATCGATGGATTGAACTGTACGCGGGGGAGGGGAAGAGAAAAACTACCCAGTCGCAAACTGACTGTTCCGGTAATGGAAACAATCGACGGTGCCTTTGTCTCCCCCCAACGCATGCCCCGCGCCAAAAACGCACCACCCTGGCGCAGGCCAGAATCCTTGGGTGATAGTTGCTTTTGTGTGCTGGACATGGGTGCTATGGTGCAGCGCGGCACCAGCGCAGGGGTCTCTTTGCGGTTTCGGTTGTTTTCGTTTTGTTTCGGTCGCGGGGCCTTGCAACAAGCCCGCAACACTGGCCGCTAAGATTCAAGAAACCGTGTGAATCGCAACTTTTGTAACTGCAGGCATGGTGGGCGCAACAAGCCGTGCCCTGCCATGGTTGTGCCCGGTTGCGCCGGGGCCACTTATGGGCTGAAATGGTCCTCAGTCAGCGTGGCGGTGTTGCTTGCAATGCAGCCCTGCTGATGCGAATGGCCGGCGTGTCCGGCCTCGGTGGATGCAGGCTGAGCCAAGCCTGCAGATGACCACTGCCGTTGTGCGTTTTTGAGGGAGGTTCCCATGACCGTTGTCGCAAAGATTCTTCAGTCCAAACCCGAGGCCGCCGTGTATTCGATCGGGCCTTCGGATTCGGTGTTCGACGCCCTCAGGCTCATGGCCGACAAGGGCATCGGTGCCCTGCTGGTGATGGAAGGCGAGACCATTGCCGGCATCTTCACCGAGCGTGACTACGCCCGCAAGATCGCACTCATGGGGCGCACTTCCACGGTCACCCAGGTCAAGGACGTGATGACATCGGCGGTGCTTTTCGTGCGGCCAGACCAGACCAGCGAAGACTGCATGCAGATCATGAGCACGCACCGGTTGCGCCACCTGCCCGTGGTCGACAACGGCAAGGCCATCGGGATGATTTCCATCGGCGACCTGGTCAAGGACATCATTTCGGAGCAGAAGTACATCATCGAGCAGCTCGAGCAATACATCGTGGGCGCACGCTGAAGGGGGCTGCATCACCGGCGAGCACAGCCCTTTACTGCCAGCGTGATGCGGGGCGGCCCGCCTGCACAGCCAGCGTGAGGGGCTGCCCCATCACCCGGGCTCTTCCAAAAACACAATGCCCGCTGGCAGAGGACAGCGGGCATTGTTCTGTGAGGGCGGCTTGTGCGGCGCGCTGTGTGTGGCGGCAGCCCCGGCTGGCGGACTGTGGTGCGAGTCAGGCAGCCTTTTCCACGTGCCCCTGGCGGGTGTACAAGAAGTCGATGACCGCCTTGCGGTAGTGCACATATTGCGGGTCTTCGGCCAGCTCCACGCGCTTGCGCGGGCGGGGCAGGTCGACGGAAAGCACCTCGCCAATCGTAGCGGCCGGGCCGTTGGTCATCATCACGATCTTGTCGGACAGCAGCACGGCCTCGTCCACGTCGTGCGTCACCATGACCACCGTACTCTGCGTGCGCGCCACGATCTCCAGCAGCTCGTCCTGCAGCTTGGCGCGTGTCAGGGCGTCGAGCGCACCAAAGGGCTCGTCCATGAGCAGCACCTGCGGTTCCATTGACAGCGCCCGGGCAATGCCCACGCGCTGCTTCATGCCGCCCGAGATTTCACCAGGGCGCTTCTGGGCAGCGGGGGTGAGGCCGACCAGCGCCAGCGCTGCATCGGTGCGTGCCCGCAGCTGCGCCTTGGTTTCCTTGCCGCCAAACACGCGCTCCACCGCCAGGTAGATATTGTCAAAGCAGGTGAGCCAGGGCAGCAGCGAGTGGTTCTGGAACACCACCGCCCGCTCGGGGCCCGGGCCCTTGATTTCCTTGTTGGCGCACAGCAGCGCGCCATTGGTGGGTGTGGTCAACCCGGCAATCAGGTTCAGCAAGGTGGACTTGCCGCAGCCCGAGTGCCCGATCAACGCCACGAACTCGCCCTTGGCAATGGTCAGGTTGATGTCCCTGAGCGCAGGGAACAGGCCCTTGGCGGTCTTGAAGGTCTGCTCCACACCCTGGACCTCGATGAACTTGGTGGTGTGTGATGCGTGGGTGGATGTGGTGGTCATGCCTTCACCTCTTCAAACGTAAATGCGGTGGCCAGCTTGATGAGCGCGAACTCCAGCACCAGCCCGACGATGCCGATCACGAAGATGGCGATGATGATGTTCTTGACGTTGAGGTTGTTCCACTCGTCCCACACCCAGAAGCCGATGCCCACGCCGCCGGTCAGCATTTCGGCCGCCACGATCACCAGCCATGCGGTGCCCACCGCCAGGCGCACGCCGGTCAGCATGTAGGGCAGCACGGCGGGGAACAGGATCTTGGTGGCGATCTTCCACTCGGAGAGGTTCAACACCCGGGCCACGTTCATGTAGTCCTGCGGCACGCGCTGCACGCCCACAGCGGTGTTGATGATCATGGGCCAGATCGAGCAGATGAAGATGGTCCAGATGGCGGCCGGGTTGGCGCCCTTGAACACCAGCAGGCCAATGGGCAGCCAGGCCAGCGGTGACACGGGCCGCAGCAGGCTGATCAGCGGGTTGAACATGCGCGAGAGGAACTTGAACCGCCCGATGATGAAGCCTGCCGGTATGCCCACCAGCGCCGCCATGCCAAAGCCGATGGCCACGCGCTGCAGGCTCATCAGCACGTTCCAGCCCACGCCCTGGTCGTTGGGGCCGTTGCGGTAGAACGGGTTGCTGAATACCTCCAGCGCCTGCAGCCAGGTGGCCTTGGGGCTGGGGATGTTGCCGCCCGTGGTGGTGGAGACCACGGCCCACAGGGCGACCAGCAAACCCAGGCCGCACACCGGTGGCAGCACCGCCATCCAGAAGCTGCGCGACAGGGCCGCCCAGTCGCGCCCGGCGGGCTGGCTGGCCTGCACAGGGGCTCCAGCGACCGCTTTGGAGGCATTTTGGCCCCTGGCGCTTTCATTGATTGGGCTGGGTGCTACATTTTTCATAGCGGAGGGCGTGGAGCCGGTGGCGAGCCCGGGGGTGGGCTCCAGAGGGTTGTGGAATACGGCGCTGACCATGGTGTTCTCCTGTGCCTTTGGAGGGCGTGGATGAAATGCGGCTGCGGCAGAGCGGTGCTCAGGCCTTGATCTTGAAACCGTCGGCGTACTTGGCGGGGTCCTTGCCGTCCCACACCACACCATCCATGAACTTGCTGGTGCGCATCACGTCCTTGGGCACGTTGATCTTCATCGCGCTGGCCACCGACTTGTACAGCTCCACCTGGTTGACTTCCTTCGCGACGGCCAGGTAGTCGGGGTGGCTCTTGAGCAGGCCCCAGCGCTTGTGCTGCGTGAGGAACCACATGCCGTCGGACAGGTACGGGAAGTTCACCGTGCCGTCGTTGAAGAACTTCATGTGGTTGGGGTCGTCCCAGGTCTTGCCCATACCGTTTTGGTAGCGGCCCAGGATGCGCTGGTTGATGGCGTCCACGCTGGTGTTCACGTAGGCCTTGCCGGCCACCGTCTCGGCCATCTTCATCTTGTTGGACAGGCTGGCGTCGATCCACTGGCCGGCTTCCAGGATGGCCATCATCACGGCGCGTGTGGTGTTGGGGTACTTCTTGACGAACTCGGCCGTGGTGCCCAGCACCTTCTCGGGGTGGTCCTTCCAGATGTCCTGCGTGGTGTTGGCCGTGATGCCGATGCCGTCCATGATGGCGCGGTGGTTCCAGGGCTCGCCCACGCAAAAACCGTCCATGTTGCCCACGCGCATGTTGGCCACCATCTGCGGCGGCGGCACGGTGATCAGCTTGGCGCCCGACAGCGGGTTGATGCCCGCGGCGGCCAGCCAGTAGTGGATCCACATTGCGTGTGTGCCGGTGGGGAAGGTGCCCGCAAACGTGTATTCGCGCTTTTCCTTGGCCATCAGCTTGGCGAGGCTGGGGCCGTCCACAGCGCCCTTGTCGGCCAGCGCCTTCGAGAGCGTGATGGCCTGGCCGTTGTGGTTCAGGTTCATCAGCACAGCCATGTCTTTCTTGGGGCCGGCCGTGCCCATGTGCACGCCGTACACCAGGCCGTACAGCACGTGGGCAAAGTCCAGCTCGCCGTTCACCATCTTGTCGCGCACGCCGGCCCAGCTGGCTTCCTTGTTGGGGATGATGGTCACGCCGTACTTCTTGTCGAAGCCCAGCACCGAGGCCATCACCACGCTGGCGCAGTCCGTCAGCGGGATGAAGCCGATCTTGACTTCCTTCTTCTCGGGGGCATCAGACCCCTGGGCATGCACCAGGGCGCGCAGGGCGGGGCTCACACCCACGGCGCCCACGCTGGCGGCCTGCAGCACGGTGCGGCGGTTGAGGCTGGTTTTCAACAGATCGGTCATGGGGCGGTTCCTCGCAGCGTTAGAAAAGCAAAAAGGCGTCCTCACCGCACCCGGGGCCATGCTGTGCATGCTCCGGGTAGGTGGGGACGCCTTTGTCCTGGGGAAGCCTTGGGGGCTTCGGGACAGCACCTGCCCGCCATTGGGCCGGTGCTGCCGGGGGACCGTCATTGGTCTTGGATAGCTTGTTGCAAACAGCGTGCCAGGTCCGTCAAGCGCTATTTCATCATCAAAATGCTATTAAAAACATAGCTATAGGGCATTGATTTGCATGGGATTCAGGCCTATAGGGCTTGAAATTGCACATTTGGAAGCCGTACAGACGCACTGGGCTGTTGCGCCGGCGGCTGACCGATGGCTGCACGCTAGTTGTGCGCTGCACCACGACCGGTATCAGGGTCAGGGTGCGTGCGTTTTGCGCACCGGGTCAGCGCAGCCCGCTCAGTGCGGTCTTCAGCCCAGCAGCTCGGCGGCGTCCAGCATGCGCTGGGCCACTTCGGCCAACCGCAGGCCCTTGTCCATGGCAGTCTTGCGCAGCTTTTCATAAGCGGCCTTTTCGGTCAGGCCCTGGCGCTGCATCAGCAGACCCTTGGCGCGGTCGATGACCTTGCGGTCCTTGAGCTCGCTCTTCGCGTCGGCCAGTTCGGCGCGCAGCGCCTGTTCGTGCTGAAAGCGCGCCATGGCCACGTCCAGGATGGGGCGGATGCGCTGCGGGGCCAGCCCCGCCACGATGTACGCCGACACCCCGGCCGCCACGGCGTCCTTCACGTGCGAGGTGTCCTCGTCGTTGGTGAACATGACGATGGGGCGGCGCTCGTCGCGGGTGGCCATCACCACATGTTCCAGCGCGTCGCGGGCTTCGCTTTCGGCGTCCACGATGATGAGATCCGGCTGCAGCTGTGCCAGGCGGTCGCTCAGGAACACATCGGCCGGCAAAGTGGCGACCAGGTTGAAGTTGTTTTCGAGCAGCCCGATGCGCAGCGCGCGTGAGCGCTCGGCCTGCAGCACGGCATGGTCGTCGTCGGGGTCAGCCACCGCCAGGTCCGGGGCCACCACCACGATGCGCAAGGTCTCGTTCATGGGCCCAGCGCAAGCAAGTTTCACGCCTTCGCTGCGCCCCAATGCGGTGCAAAGGCCGTTTTTTCAAGGGTTAACACTGGGGCGTCGGGTTTGCGGGGCCTGAAACTTGCTAATACTTGGTTACACGGCAGGGCATACCCGATGGTGGCCTCACAGCCGCGTCGCATATACCTCCGCTCACATTGATACATTGATTGGAGCTTCTTGCATGAACAAACGTCTTGACCGGCGCCGTTTCACGGCCAGCATGGCTGTGCTGTCTGTGGCCGCCGCCACGCTTCTCTCGGGTTGCGGCAAGGTGCCCGACACCATCAAGATCGGTGTGGCCCAGCCGCTGAGCGGCCCGCTGGGCGCGCTGGGGCAGGATCTGCTCAACGGCGTCAACCTGGCCGTGGAAGAGCTCAACAAGGGCGGCTACACCGTGGACGGCAAGCGCGTGACGCTGGAGGTGGTGGCCGTGGACGACAAGGCCGATGCAGCCACCGGCAAGACGGTGGCCCAGCAGCTGGTGGATTCGGGCGTCGTGGCCGTCATCGGTCACCTCAACTCGGGCGTGAGCATCGAGACCGCGCCCATATACGCGGCCAAGGGCATTGCGCAGATCGCCATCTCGACCAACCCCAAGTTCACCCAGCTCGGCTTGCCCACCACGTTCCGCATGGTGGCCAACGACAACCTGCAGGCCCGGGCCATCGGCTCGTTTGCGGCCACGCAGCTGGGGGCTGCGCGCTACGCGGCACTGGACGACGGTACGCCTTACGGCAAGGGGCTGGCCGATGGCGCGGCCGAGCAGCTCAAGGCCGAGAAAAAGGAAGTCCTGGTCCGCAAGTCGTTTGACGACAAGACCGTGGCCTTCGATGCGCTGGCCGCAGAGCTGAAGGCCGCGAAGGTCGAAGTCATTGTGTCGACCCTGAACGACTTCCAGGCGCTGGCGTTGCTGGAGGCACTGCGCAAGATCGACTACACCAAGGTCAGTCTGCTGGGCGGCGACACCATCAAGACCACCGACATGACCAAGGCGATGGGCATGATCGAAGGCGTGTACGCCACGTCGCCCGTGCTGGAGGCCAAGGAGTTCAGCACCGGCAAGCCTTTCCTTGAAAAGTACGTGGCCACGTACAAGAAGCCACCTGCTTACGGCGGCCACTACAGCTACGACAGCATGTATGTGCTGTCGGCCGCCATCCAGAAGGCCAAGTCCGCCGACCCCAAGGAGATCACCAAGGCCATGAGCAGCATCAACGGCTATGCGCCGGTGATCGGCACCATGACCTGGGATGCCAAGGGCGAGCAGCGCTACGGCGCCGTGGGCGTGTACGAACTGCGCGCCGGGACGTGGGAGCTGCGCATGCGCTCCGACCGCTGGTAACGGGCCACCGCCGCGCAGGGGCGGAACCCCGGGTTTTACACTCGGGGCATGAGCTTGCTGATCCTCGGTATCGAATCCTCCTGCGACGAGACGGGCGTGGCACTGGTCCGCTGTACGGACCATGCCGTGCCCACGCTGCTGGCGCACGCGCTGCACAGCCAGATCGACATGCACCAGGCCTATGGCGGCGTGGTGCCCGAGCTGGCCAGCCGCGACCACATCCGCCGCGTGCTGCCGCTGGCCAAAGAGGTGCTGGCCGAGGCGCAGCAAACGCTGGCCGATGTCGATGTGGTGGCCTACACGCGCGGCCCCGGGCTGGCCGGTGCGCTGCTGGTGGGCGCGGGCGTGGCCTGCGCCCTGGGTGCTGCGCTGGGCAAGCCGGTGCTGGGCGTGCACCATCTTGAAGGGCACCTGCTGTCGCCGTTTCTCAGCGCGGACCCGCCTGAATTTCCGTTTGTGGCACTGCTCGTGTCGGGCGGCCACACCCAGCTGATGCGCGTGGACGGCGTGGGCCGCTACGAGATTCTTGGCGAAACCATTGACGATGCGGCTGGCGAGGCGTTTGACAAATCCGCCAAGCTCATGGGCCTGGGCTACCCCGGCGGGCCGGCGCTGTCGCGGCTGGCAGAGCAGGGCAGTGCCACGGCCTTCAAGCTGCCGCGCCCCTTGCTGCACAGCGGCGATCTGGACTTTTCGTTTGCGGGCCTCAAGACGGCCGTGCTGACCCAGGCCAAAAAGCTGGGCGACGAGCTGGAAGCCCGCAAGGCGGACCTGGCCGCCAGCACCGAGGCGGCCATCGTGGACGTGCTGGTGAAAAAGACCCTGGCCGCGCTGAAACAGACCGGGCTGCAGCGCGTGGTGGTAGCGGGCGGCGTGGGGGCCAACCGGCACCTCCGTGCGCAGCTCAATGCCGCCTGCGAAAAAAACAGGGTGCGCGTGCACTACCCCGAGCTGCACCTGTGCACCGACAACGGCGCCATGATCGCCATGGCCGCCGCCATGCGTCTGCAGGCAGGGCAGCAGCAGGCCAACACCGACTACGCGTTTGACGTGAAGCCGCGCTGGCCGCTGGATGCCATCTTGGCCGCGGCCTGATCAAGCCAGGCCAGCAGGCCGCAGCCTGCGGGTTTCAAAGCGACCGGAGAGCGCTGCGCGTGCGCAGTGCTCGCAGCGCATCGCCCATCCGCTTTCAGTCAATGGCCAGGCGGGTGGCTTTGCTCGCGGGCTCGACGCGTGCCAGCGTAAGGGTCAGCACGCCGTTTTCCAGCGTGGCGCGGCTGGCCGCGGCGTCCACGTCCTGGGCCAGTTCCCAGGCTCGGTGCAGCTTGCGGGGTGCGCCTTCCACGCTCTGCACGGTGACGGTGTTGCCCTCGATGCTGATCTGCAGCTGCTCGCGCGCCAGGCCGGGTACGTCCAGGGCCAGCGTGGTGGTCTTGTCGTCCTGCGTCACGGTGCATCCTGCGGAAGATGCAGGGGCCGGGTTGGCGAGTGCGCCCATCAGGAAGCGCTGCAGCGCCAGGTCAGCACGGCGTGGGTGATGCACATAGGCGGCGCGGGGAATCATGGGGGCGAAGATCATGGAGGGGCTCCTATACACTGCGCGGCTCTCGACGTGGTCGCCGCATGCCAGGGAGGTGTGTGCGCCCACAACGCATTTCAAGGGAATCACTGGCATGAATAAATTGCGTCCTGCAGGCTTGAAAACGGGCCTTGCGGCATTACGTCCGGCGGTTTGCGCCGCTTCTGCGGCCCTGGCCTGCCTGCTGCCTGCGTCACACGTCTGGGCCCAGACTGCGCCTTCTGCGGCGCCAGCCACCGTGCCTGCATCGCAGGTCCGCCCGGTCAAGATCGCGCTCATTGAAAGCCTGTCTGGCGCCTTCGCCAACACCGGCGAGGCCGTGTACCGCAACGTGTACTGGGCCATGGAGCGCGTGAATGCGCGGGGTGGCGTGCAACTGCCAGCAGCCGCAGGCGGCCCACGCCCGCTGGCGCTGGAGCGCTACGACAGCAAGGGCCAGAACGAAGAGGCGCTGTCCGCGCTGCGCGCCGCCATCGATGATGGCGCCCAGGTCATCCTGCAGGGCAATTCGTCGGCCACCGCGGCGGTGCTGATCGACGCGATCAACAAGCACAACGAGCGCGAGCCCGGCAAGCGCGTGCTGTTCCTCAACTATTCGGCCGTAGACCCGATCCTTACCAATGAAAAGTGCAGCTTCTGGCACTTCCGCTTTGATGCGCATGCCGACATGCGCATGGCGGCGCTGATGGAGGTGATGCGTGAAGACAAGGCCATCAAGAGCGTGTATCTCATCGGCCAGGACTACAGCTTTGGCCAGGCCGTGTTGCGCGAGGCGAAAAAGCAGCTGGCCGCCCAGCGCCCTGATGTGGCCATCGTGGGGGACGAGCTGCACCCCATCGGCCGCGTGAAGGACTTTGCGCCATACGCCGTCAAGATCAAGGCCAGCGGCGCGCAGGCCGTGGTCACCGGCAACTGGGGCAACGACCTGACGTTGCTGGTCAAGGCCGCGCGCGAGGTGGGCTATGACGGCAGCTTCTATACCTTTTACGGCAATGCGCTCGGTGCCCCTGCGGCCATGGGCGATGCGGGCATCGGCAAGGTGTTTGCCGTGGCTGACTGGCTGCCCAACGTCCCCGGTGCGCAGAGCGAGGCGTTCTACCAGTCGTTCCGCACGCGCTTTCCCAAGCCGCAGGACGATTACGTGCACATGCGCATGCAGCTCATGATGGAGGCGCTGGCCCAGTCCATCGAGCGCGCGGGCAGCACCGACACGCTGGCCATCGCGCGCCAGATGGAGACCGCCAGCGTGCAGTTGTCAGGCCAGGCCGGCAGCATGCGTGCGGGCGACCACCAGTTCCAGCAGGCGCTGGCCGTGGGTGTGATGGATAAGAAGGGTGCGCCCGGCGTCAAGTTCGATGTGGAAGGCTCGGGCTACGGCTTCCGCGTGGTGCGGCAGATACCCGCGGCCAAGGCGCAGCAGCCGCACAGCTGCAACATGCAGCGGCCCTCCTGAAACATGGCGCGGCCCCCTGGGGTGGGGGCTGCCGCTTTCAGCCCCGGTACCTGCACCGGGGCATCTGGGCCTTCACTGGCCGCGGCGTGCGGCGGTCACCTCGCGGCCCAGATCGATGACGGACATGGCGTAGTAGCTGGACCAGTTGTAGCGCGTGATGGCGTAAAAATTTTCGGTACCGGCCACGTAGCTCGGCGGCTCGGCGCCGTTTTGCAGCTCCACCAACGCCAGCGGGCCCGTGTGCTGGGCGCCTGCAGCGTCGAGCATGGCGCCCTTGGCCTGCATGCTGGCCGCGCTGAAGGTGGGCAGGATGTCCGGGGCCAGCAGGTCATCGAGCTGCAGGCGCGCGGGGTCGAACTCCACGGCGAAATGCGTGGGCATGCCGGGTGTCCACCCATGCCCGCGAAAGTAGTTGGCCACGGAGCCGATCGCGTCGGCCGGGCTCTTGAACAGGTCCACGCGCCCGTCGCCGTCGTAGTCGATGGCGTAGCGCACCCAGCTCGATGGCATGAACTGGCCCAGCCCCATCGCCCCGGCGTAGCTGCCGCGTGCTTCAAAAGGGTCGGTGCCACTGCGGTTGGACAGGCTCAGGAACTGCTCGAGCTCGCGCCGGAAGAATTCGGTGCGCTCCGGCGCGCGCGGGTGCGCGCCCGGGAAGTCAAACGCCAGCGTGGCCAGGGCATCCATCACGCGGAAGGTGCCCATCTGCTGCCCGTAGATGGTCTCGACCCCGATGATGCCCACGATGATCTCGGCGGGCACGCCGTACTCGCGTTCGGCCCGCTCCAGTGCGGCCAGATTCTCCTGCCAGAAACGCACGCCCGCACGGATGCGGATCGGGTCGATGAAGCGGCCACGGTAGGCGCGCCAGTTCTTGGGCGTGCCCTTGGGCGGCGGCAGCATCAGCCGGGGCACCTGCGGCAGAAAGCGGGCCTGCCCGATGGCCTGGCGCACCCATTCGCGGTCGAGGTCGCGCCGGGCGGCCAGGTCGTCGGCAAACTGCATGGCCTCGGGGCGCGACGCGTAGAGCACTGGTGCCTTCGTGCCCGTTGCGGCCTGGCCCGCCGAGGCTGCAGCCCGGGTGGCTGCAGGCTTGACGGGTTTGGAGGGTTTTTGCGGGGTAGCGTTTGCCGCGATTGTGCTGGCTGCTACTAACGTAATAGCGATGGTGATGCTTCGTGCTGCGGTGTTCATTGCCATGCATTGTCGCGCTGTGCGCCCGGGTGTTCGGCCGATTGGGCGGCTCTACCGCGTCAGCCATGCCTCAGCTGCGGTTCGGGTCGGCCTTGGGCCAGCGCAGCGCGCGGTACTCGCGGCGCAGGTCGGCCAACGCTGCGTGCGCTGCGTTCGCGTTGGGCGCGTAGCGCAGACGCTCCAGGCGCAGCAGCCAGTCGGCCACCGCAGCTCCCTCCGCCCCGAACTGTGCCTGCACGCGCTGCGCCATCGACCGCGGCGGCAGGTTATCCGGCAGGTTCAGGCCTGCCGCCGCCATGCGCCGGCGCGACCGCGCCAGCAGCCGCAGCCACGGGTCGTGCTGGCTGCGTTCCCACAGGCTCCAGCCCACGCCGCCGAGCGCAAAGGTCATCACGATGAAGCCGAGCACCATGGTCAGGTCCTGCCAGCTGGGCGACTCGAACCCCAGCGCCTTGAGCAGGTCCATCTGGCGCGACTGGGTGTAGTTGAGCACCCACTGGTTCCAGCGGCTGTTGACGGCCTCCCACACGGCGCGCATGTTCTGCGCCAGGCCAGGGCTGAGTGTGCCCACGGCCGTGGCAAATGCCCCCTGCGGCGCCTGCAGGCGCTGGAACGCTCCGGTCCGCCCGGGCGACACGGCGCTGGTCGGGTCCACGCGCACCCATCCCTGTCCGGCCATCCACACCTCGGTCCAGGCGTGGGCATCGCTCTGGCGCACTGTCCACAGTCCATCTACCGAATTGCGCTCACCCCCCTGGTAGCCCGTGACGATGCGCGCCGGGATGTCCAGGGCGCGCATCAGCACAACGAAGGCCGAGGCAATGTGCTCGCAGAAGCCTTCCTTGCGGTCAAACCAGAACTCGTCGGCCGTGTGCTGGCCGTACAGGCCCGGGTCCAGGGAGTACACGAACCCGCCGGTACGCAGCCGCGTCAGCGCCGCTTCGACCAGCGCCACTGTGTTGTCCTGCGCCGGGTCGGGGGCGATGCGCGGATCGTTGCGCATCTGCTGGGCCAGCGCGAGCGTGCGCGGATTGAAACCCGCCGGCAACTCGGTGTAGGTGCGCAGGGCAGGCGTCATGGCCATGGGGCCGTGGGTGAAGCGGGGGTAGCTGACCGCCTGGTAGCGCAGCACGTCGGTCACCGGGCGGGTGGAGAACCACTGCAGGTCCTGCGTCATGAACAGGCCCATGCCGGGGAGCCGGGGTTGCTCGGGCGCCGCATCCAGCAGCAGCAGCCACGGCTGCTTGTGGGGCTCCAGGGTCACCTCGTAGCGCAGTGGTTCACCTTCGGTGCGCAGGTTGGCGAGCGTAGGCAGGCGGTCCATCCGCAGGTCGCCCGGGCCGTACGACAGTGGTAGCCACTCGGTACCGTTGAAGCTGCCAAACACCGGGCCGCGGAAGTACAGGTCCCGCTGGGGCGGCGCCGCGCCGTCCGGCGTGTCGAAGCGCACCCGCATCGCCACGCTGTCGTCCAGCGCGAGCTGCGCCACCGTACCGACCTTCATCACGCCCGAGAGGCCGCTGCGTCCGGCCATGGCGTCGCTGGGCACGCCCCACAGCGGCGCCATCCGCGGAAACAGCATGAACAGCGCGGCCATGATGGGCGCGCCGAGCAGGGCCATGCGCGC
Organism: Acidovorax sp. BL-A-41-H1; assembly: GCF_051942715.1. Classification (NCBI taxonomy): domain Bacteria; kingdom Pseudomonadati; phylum Pseudomonadota; class Betaproteobacteria; order Burkholderiales; family Comamonadaceae; genus Acidovorax; species Acidovorax sp. BL-A-41-H1. The sequence goes on from NZ_JBPVJQ010000006.1 coordinate 783,227, forward strand.
CGCTGTCCCCAGTGACTGCGCCAGAGGCGGCCGCCCCACCGGCATGTGGGCATTGACCAGTGCAGTGAGCAGCCCCACCAGCGCCACCAGCATGGCGGCGGCGGTTACGAGCGACTGCGAGTAAAAGAAGTTGCTGAGCATCGTGAAGAAGCCCAGGAAGAACACCACCATGGCGTCGCGCCGTGCGCGCAGCTCCAGCATCTTGAGCGCCAGCAGCATCACGATGAGCGTCACCCCCGCATCGCGCCCGAGGATGGTGCGGTGGGTGAAGAGCGTGCCCGCAACGGCCGCCGCCACGAAGACAAGCAGTGTCCAGCGGCTGGGCAGGGGCAGGCCCTTCCAGGCCAGCCAGCCCCGCCACAGCATCAGGCCGGCAGCCATCAGCGTCGCCCAGCCCGGCAGGTTGCCGACCTGCGGCGCGATGACCCACACGATCACAAACAGCAGAAACAGCGTGTCGCGCGCGTCGCGGGGCAGGGATGCGAAGGTCTGGCGCAGAGTCATCGGGTGGTGCCGCTGGATGGGTGTTTGCTATTTAATTGATAGCTATCGGGGATGATGATAAAAGGGCCTCAGGCCGTTTTCATTCAAAAACAGGCTGGTGGGGTTGCTCAGAGCAACGCCAGGGCCTCCAGGCAACGCCGCCGGTGGGCCGGGCCGGTGTCAGGCGCGATTTCGGTGCCCGGCACGCGCAGGCCGTAGTCCAGGCCCAGCCGATCGGCCTGCAGCACCCAGGCCGCCAGGCGGGAAATGCGGGCCTCGGGGTTTTGCAAGCTGGCCTGCTGCATGTCCAGCCACAGTTCGTGGCGCTGGGCTTGCTGGGCGTCGCGGCTGACCAGATCGTCGGTACCGGTACCGAGCGACTTGGCGGCCTTCTTCCAGACCACCAGCTTGAGCGGGTCGCCGCGCCGGTAGGCCCGCACGCCATCGAACTCGCCGATGCCCTGCGACTGGGCGCTGCCCGTGCCGCCACCGCGCGGCTCGCCCGCGGGCAGGGGCGGGGCTGGCGACTCGGGGGCAGGGTACACCAGCACCTGTGCCGCCGGGCGCCAGTAGGTCCACACGCGAAAGGTGCCCAGCGGGAAGCGTGTTTCGGCCGTGAGGGTGGGAATGCGGTGCAGCCCGCGGCGCGGAGGCTTGAAGGCAATTTGCACCGTGGCGCTACCTTGGGCAGGCACATCCGTCCATGCCCAGTGGTGGGCTTCGCTGCCGTCGCCATGCACCGACAGCGCCACGCCGTAGCGGGCGCTCTTGCGGTCGCTGGAGAGCTGTACCTCGACCGCCGCGGCGCTGCCCAGAAAATGCGGCTCGGGTGCGTTGAGGTGCAGCGTCAGGCCGCGCAGGTTGGCGTGGCAGATGTGCATGCCCACCACGGCGCTGCCCGCCAGCAGAAAGGTCAGCAGGTAACCGAGGTTGAGCTGGTAGTTGATGGAGGCCACCAGCAGCACCAGCAGCGTGAGCGCCAGCATCCAGCCCGATGCGGTGGGCAGGATGTAGACGTTTCGTTGCGTGAGGACGAGCGTGTCGCTCAGGGGCAGGCGGGCCTCCCACCAGCGGCGAAAGCGGCGGCGCATGGCCGCCCAGGGGGTAACGGCGGCAAGTTCCGTGCGCCATCCGGCGCGCGCAACGCCAGCGGCGGGTGCGCCGGGGGGATCGATGGCGGTACTCACGGTGCGGCCCGCCTTCAGGGCAGTGGCACGGCGTCCACCATGGCGCGCACCTGCTCCACAGCGCCCCGGCCGGCATCGCCCACAGGCACCAGGCGGTGGGCAATGGTCTGCGGCAGGATGGCCTGTACGTCGTCAGGCGCCACATAGTCGCGCCCGCTGATCAGCGCCTGCGCCTTGGCTGCACGCACCAGGGCAATGCCGGCGCGGGGCGACAGCCCCTGCAGGAACCAGCGGCCCGAACGCGTGGCGGCAATCAGGTCCTGCACGTAGTTGAGCAGCGGCTCGGCCGTGTGGATGGCCTGCACCTCGCGCTGCAGTTGCATCAGCTCGTCGTCGGACAACAGGGGCAGCATGCCGTCGACCATGTCACGCCGGTCGGCGCCCGCCAGCAGCATGCGTTCGGCGGCCCGGTCGGGGTAGCCGATGGAGATGCGCATCAGAAAGCGGTCGAGCTGCGATTCAGGCAGCGCAAACGTGCCCAGCTGGTCGTGCGGATTTTGCGTGGCAATCACGAAAAACGGGTGGGGCAGGGCACGGGTTTCACCCTCCACCGACACCTGCTTTTCCTCCATGGCTTCGAGCAGCGCGCTTTGTGTCTTGGGGCTGGCGCGGTTGATCTCGTCGGCCAGCAGCACCTGGGCAAACACGGGGCCGGGGTGGAACACAAAGGCCTCCTTGCCGCGCTCGTACACCGACACGCCCGTGAGGTCGCTGGGCATCAGGTCGGCCGTGAACTGCACTCGGGAGAACTGCAGGCCAAAGGTGCGCGACAGCGCATGGGCCAGCGTGGTCTTGCCCACCCCCGGAACGTCCTCGATCAGCAGGTGCCCTCCTGCCAGCAGGCAGGCCACGCAGTCCTGAACCTGGGCCGATTTCCCCACAATCACCGTGTTAAGCTGATCCAAAAGGGATTTAATCTTGTGCTGTGCGTTCATGGCATGACGTTATCCGAAAAAACAGGCCAAACGTGACACGCGGGGACAAGACTGTGAGCAAGACGGGCTATTTCACCCATCGGGATTGCTGGAAACACGAGATGGGGCCGGGCCACCCGGAGTGCCCCGAAAGGCTCGATGCCATCGAAGACCGGTTGCTGATCACCGGCGTGGCCGACGCGCTGGAGCGCTACGAGGCCCCCGAGGCTTCGCTGGCCGACATCGAGCTGGCGCACGACCGCATGCACGTGGCAGCGATGCGCGGGATGTCAGACCGGCTCAACGAAGAACTGCTGGCCGGCGGCCCCCAGTACGCGCAGATCGACACCGACACCTCCATCAACGCCCACACATGGGCAGCATCCCTGCGTGCAGCGGGTGCGGCGCTGGCAGCCACCGACGCCGTGATGGCCGGCGAGATCCAAAACGCCTTTTGCGCCGTGCGCCCGCCTGGCCACCATGCCTGCCGCAGCAAGGCCATGGGTTTCTGCTTTTTCAACAACGTAGCGGTGGCTGCCAAGTACGCGCTGCAGCGCTACAACCTCAAGCGCGTGGCGGTGGTGGACTTTGATGTGCACCACGGCAACGGCACCGAAGACATCCTGGCGCACGACCCGCGGGCGCTGATGGTCAGCATCTTCCAGCACCCGTTCTACCCCTACAGCGGCGACCACGATCCGGCGCCCAACATGGTCAACGTGCCCGTGGCCGCCTATACGCGCGGCATGGACATCCGCGAGCTCATCGAAATGATGTGGATGCCCCGCCTGGAGGCCTTCAAGCCCGAAATGATTTTTGTAAGCGCGGGCTTTGACGGCCACCGCGAAGACGACATGGGCCAGCTGGGCCTGACCGAGCAGGATTACGCCTGGATCACGCAGCGCATCATGGATGTGGCCAAGCGGTTTTCCAAAGGTCGCATCGTGTCGTGCCTGGAAGGTGGCTATGTCATGTCTCCGCTGGCGCGCAGCGTGGAAGCCCACTTGCGGGTCCTGGCTGATTTGTGACAACCCCCTGAGCCGCTGCGCGGCTTCCCTCTTCTCTCGGCTTCGCCGGGAAGGGGGACGACGCCAGCGCGGCGGGGCGGCCCTTGCGCGGCGTCCGCTGGCCTGGGCCGCGCCGGTTTCGGTGGCCAGCCTCTAAGGAGAGATATACGCATGACACCCACGAATCAGAATGACCTGTTACAGACCGCCCGCGACAACCGCGGCGTGGTCACCCTCACCCTGAACGACCCCGCACGCTTCAACGCCCTGGGCAGCGACATGCTGGCTGCGCTGCAGCAGGCGCTGGACGGCGTGGCCCGCGACGAGACGGCGCGCGCCGTGGTGCTGGCAGCCAGCGGCCGGGCGTTCTGTGCGGGGCACAACCTCAAGGACATGGCTGCACACCCGGATCTGGCCTGGTACCAGGCGCTGTTTGCCCAGTGCAGCAAGGTCATGCTGGCCATCCACAAGCTGCCGGTGCCGGTGATTGCGCGCGTGCATGGCATGGCGACTGCGGCCGGCTGCCAGCTGGTGGCGCAGTGCGATCTGGCCGTCGCGGCCGACGCCGCGACGTTTGCCACCAGCGGCATCCACTATGGCCTTTTCTGCGCCACGCCCAGCGTACCCCTGGTGCGCAACGTACCGGCCAAGCGTGCCATGGAAATGCTGCTCACGGGCGACTTCATCGATGCGCAGACGGCACTGGCGCAGGGCCTGGTCAACCGCGTGGTGCCCGCTGACCTGCTGGATGCCGAGGTGGAAAAACTCGTGCAGTCCATCTTCGAAAAACCGCGTGTGGCCGTGGCCATGGGCAAGGCGCTAGTGCATCAGCAGCGCGAACTCGGTATCGACGCCGCCTACCAGCTCGCGAGCCAGGCCATGGCAGTGAACATGATGGATGCAGCGGCCCAGGAGGGTGCGCGCGCATTCGCCGAAAAACGCCAGCCCGACTGGAAGCGCTGATGGCAAACCCTGCTGTTGTTGGGGGCGCTACTGCCCACGGCACCGGGTCTGGTACGCCGGCACCTGCCGCCGAGGACCCGTCGATGATCACCGACCTGGGCCAGTGGGCGCAGGCGTTCACCCAGCCTTCCGTGCTGGTCGAGCTGGGTCTGCTGGTGCTGTGCGTGGCATCGGCCTGGACGGTGGTGTGGGCGCTGCGTCGCCGCATCCATGACAAAGACCCGCGGTCGATCTGGTTCGGATCAAGCATGGTCGATGGCGCACTGTTTCCGCTGGTGCTGTTGAGCCTGGGATATCTGGCGCGCACGTTGGCCGCGCAGTGGGTGCCGTTGGCAGTGTTCAAGGTGGCCATCCCGGTGCTGGTGTCGCTGGTGGTGATCCGCATCGGCGTCAAGGTGCTGCAGGTGGCGTTTCCGCAGTCGGCCTGGGTGCGGCCGATCGAGCGCAGCATTCTCATGGCTGGCATGGCTGGGCATGGTGTTGTGGGTCACCGGCCTGCTGCCGCTGGTGCTGCAGGAACTCGACAAGATCAGCTGGAAGGTGGGTGCATCGACGCTGTCGGTGCGAACGATGATAGAGGGCGCAATCACCGCTGGGGCCGTGCTGCTGGTGGCGCTGTGGATCTCTGCAGCCATCGAGGCGCGGCTGCTGCGCGCGGCCACCGGCAGCGAACTGTCGCTGCGCAAGGCCATCAGCAACGCCCTGCGCGCGGTGCTGGTGTTCGTGGGGCTCATCATGGCCCTGTCGGCCGTGGGCATCGACCTCACGGCGCTGTCGGTGCTGGGCGGTGCCGTGGGCGTGGGCATCGGTTTTGGCCTGCAGAAGCTCGCGGCCAACTACGTGAGCGGCTTTGTGATTTTGGCCGAGCGCAGCATGCGCATTGGCGATAACGTCAAGCTCGACGCGTTCGAGGGCCGCATCACCCAGATCAACGCGCGCTACACCGTCATCCGGTCTCCGTCGGGCCGCGAATCCATCGTGCCGAATGAGCTGCTGATCACGCAGCGGGTGGAAAACCTGTCGCTCTCGGACCCGCAGGTGTGGATTTCCACGGTGGTCAGCGTGGCGTACGACTCCGATGTCGATCTGGTTGCGCGCCTGCTGGGTGAGGCCGCGCTGGTCAGCCCGCGCGTGCTGCGCGAGCCTGCGCCAGCCGTGGCGCTGAGCGCGTTTGGCGCAGACGGGCTGGAGTTCACGGTGGGTTTCTGGATTGCCGACCCCGAGAACGGCACGCTGGGGCTGCGATCGCAGATCAACATGGCGATTCTTCGTGCCTTGCGCGAGCACCATGTGGAGGTGCCGTTTCCCCAGCGCGTGGTGCATTTCCAGGCTGCGGATTTGCCGACCAGCGCACGACCCGGGGTTCCGTCGCCTTCGCTACACGAATCGTCACAGGGCCATGGACTTCCGCCCTGACGCACAAGCCCGCACGCCAAGGCGCCTCGCCGCGGACCCCTGCCTTAAACGGTTTCGCACAAGGCCATGGCCCGTATTCCCGTGGGGATGTACGCAGGATGGGTTTACTGGCCTATAATCCGGAAAAAGCACGATCGTTCTTTTTTTCTGCATGCGATGCGTTCTGCCCTGCGGCCTGCTTGGTGCAGTGCGGCATAGAATGTTCCAGTTTACGTAAACGTCAATTCAATCAACTCTAGGAGCCGCAGCAATGAAGGTCTTGGTCCCTGTCAAACGCGTGGTGGACTACAACGTGAAGGTCCGCGTCAAGTCGGACAACACGGGTGTGGACATCGCCAACGTGAAGATGAGCATGAACCCCTTTGACGAAATCGCCGTTGAAGAGGCCGTGCGCCTGAAAGAAAAAGGCCTGGTGACCGAAGTCATCGCTGTGAGCTGCGGCGTGGCCCAGTGCCAGGAGACCCTGCGCACCGCCATGGCCATTGGCGCCGACCGCGCCATCCTGGTGGAAACCGACGTCGAACTGCAGCCCCTGGCCGTGGCCAAGCTGCTCAAGGCCCTGGTCGACAAGGAACAACCCCAGCTCATCATCCTGGGCAAACAAGCCATCGACGACGATGCCAACCAGACCGGCCAGATGCTGGCTGCCCTCGCTGACCTGCCCCAGGCCACCTTTGCCAGCAAAGTCGAACTCGCAGCCGACAAGGTCAGCGTGACCCGCGAAGTCGACGGCGGCCTGGAAACCCTGGCCTTGAGCCTGCCCGCCGTCATCACCACCGACCTGCGCCTGAACGAGCCCCGCTACGTCACCTTGCCCAACATCATGAAGGCCAAGAAAAAGCAGCTCGATACCGTCAAGCCCGAAGACCTCGGCGTGGACGTGGCTCCCCGCCTGAAAACCCTCAAGGTGACCGAACCCGCCAAGCGCGGCGCCGGCGTCAAGGTGGCCGACGTGGCCGCCCTGGTCGAGAAACTCAAGAACGAAGCGAAGGTGATCTAAATGTCGGTACTCGTTATTGCTGAACACGACAACGCGTCCATCAAGGGCGCCACCCTGAACACCGTCACCGCAGCCGTCGCCTGCGGTGGTGACGTGCACGTGCTGGTGGCCGGCCACAACGCAGGTGCAGCCGCACAAGCTGCCGCCCAGATCGCCGGTGTCGCCAAAGTCATCCACGCCGACGCAGCCGGCCTGGAACACGGCCTGGCCGAAAATGTAGCCGCACAAGTGCTGGCCATCGCCGGCAACTACAGCCACATCCTGTTCCCGGCGACTGCCAGCGGCAAGAACATCGCCCCCCGCGTGGCCGCCAAGCTCGACGTCGCGCAGATCAGCGACATCACCAAGGTGGTGGGCGCCGACACCTTCGAGCGCCCCATCTACGCCGGCAACGCCATTGCCACCGTGCAAAGCGCAGACAGCGTCAAGATCATCACCGTGCGCACCACCGGCTTTGACGCCGCAGCCGCAACGGGTGGCAGCGCAGCCGTCGAAACCGCAGCCGCCACCGCCGACAACGGCAAGAGCAGCTTCATCGGCAGCGAAATCGCCAAGAGCGACCGCCCCGAACTCACCGCAGCCAAGATCATCGTCTCCGGTGGCCGCGCGCTGGGCAGCAAGGAAAAGTTCGACGAAGTCATGACCCCGCTGGCCGACAAGCTGGGCGCCGCATTGGGCGCCAGCCGCGCCGCGGTGGACGCAGGCTACGCACCGAACGACTGGCAAGTGGGCCAGACCGGCAAGATCGTGGCGCCGCAGCTGTACGTGGCAGCGGGCATCTCGGGCGCCATCCAGCACTTGGCTGGGATGAAGGACTCCAAGGTGATCGTGGCGATCAACAAGGATGCCGAGGCCCCGATCTTCAGCGTGGCCGACTACGGGCTGGAGGCGGACCTGTTTGCGGCCGTGCCGGAACTGGTCAAGGCACTTTAAAGCCCTGTTGATTGCACAAAGGCATCGCTCGCGATGCCTTTTTTTTGACGAAATTTCGCTTTCCCGGAGACACCCATGAGCTACACCGCCCCCGTCAAGGACATGCTGTTCGCCATCGAGCACCTGGCCAACATTGAACAGATCGCGCAGATCCCCGGCTTTGAAGACGCCGGCCTGGACACGGCCGCTGCCGTGCTGGAAGAGTGTGCCAAGTTCAATGAAGGCGTGCTGGCCCCGCTCAATTGGGAAGGCGACAAGAACCCGTCGAGCTTCAACGCAGGCGTTGTGACCACCACGCCCGGCTTCAAGGAGGCCTTCCGCCAGTACGGCGAAGGCGGCTGGCAGGGCCTGCAGCACCCCGCCGACTTTGGCGGCCAGGGCCTGCCCAAGACCATCGGCGCGGCCTGCATCGAGATGACCAACAGCGCCAACATGAGCTTTGCGCTGTGCCCGCTGCTGACCGACGGCGCCATCGAGGCGCTGCTGACGGCCGGCAGTGATGAGCTCAAGGCCAAGTACCTGGAAAAGCTGGTCACCGGCCAGTGGACCGGCACCATGAACCTGACCGAACCCCAGGCCGGCTCTGACCTGGCCCTGGTGCGCACGCGCGCAGAGCCCCAGCCGGATGGCACCTACAAGATTTTCGGCACCAAGATCTACATCACCTACGGTGAGCACGACATGGCCGAGAACATCATCCACCTGGTGCTGGCCCGCGTGCAGGGCGCGCCCGAGGGCGTCAAGGGCATCAGCCTGTTTGTGGTGCCCAAGTTCATGGTGGGCGACGATGGCAGTCTGGGCGCCCGCAACGACGCCCACTGCGTGAGCATCGAGCACAAGCTGGGCATCAAGGCATCGCCCACCGCGGTGCTACAGTTTGGCGACCACGGCGGCGCGGTGGGTTACCTGGTGGGCCAGGAAAACCGCGGCCTCGAATACATGTTCATCATGATGAACGCCGCGCGCTACGCGGTGGGCATGCAGGGCATCGCGATCTCCGAACGCGCCTACCAGAAGGCCGTGCAGTACGCCAAGGACCGCGTGCAGAGCCGCCCCGTGGACGGCAGCATCAACGCCAGCGCAGCCATCATCCACCACCCCGATGTGAAGCGCATGCTGATGACGATGCGCGCCACCGTGGAAGGCTGCCGCGCCATGGCCACCGTGGCAGCGGCGGCGTTTGACGCCGCGCACCACCACCCCGATGCCGAGGCGCGCAAGCAGAACCAGGCGTTCTACGAATTCATGGTGCCGCTGGTCAAGGGCTACAGCACCGAGACCAGCCTGGAAGTGACCAGCCTGGGCGTGCAGGTGCACGGCGGCATGGGCTTCATCGAGGAAACCGGCGCGGCGCAGTACTACCGCGACGCGAAAATTTTGACCATCTACGAAGGCACCACCGCCATCCAGGCCAACGACCTGGTGGGCCGCAAGACGGCGCGCGATGGCGGCCAAGTGGCCAAGGGCATCGCTGCCCAGATCGAGAAGACCGAGGCCGACCTGCTGGCCAGCGGCACGCCCGCCGCACTGGCTGTGGGCAAGCGCCTCACGGCTGCCCGCAAGGCACTGCTGGATGTTATCGACTTTGTGGCCGGTGGCACCAAGGCCCAGCCCAATGCCGTGTTTGCGGGCAGCGTGCCCTACCTAATGCTGGCGGGCAACGTGGTGGCGGGCTGGCAGCTGGCGCGCAGCCTGCTCGTGGCGCAGGAGCTGTTGCAAAAGGGACAGGACGCAGCCTTCATGCGCGCAAAAATCACCACGGCCCAGTTCTATGCCGAGCACATCCTGGTGAAGGCGCCGTGCCTGCGCGACAGCATTGTGGAAGGCGCATCCAGCGTGACCGAGCTGGCGCTGGAGTCCTTCTGAAGCTGCGCTGGCGCATCCGTTGAGGTGAGACAAGGCCTGTGCGCTCTACAGGCCTTTACTATAAAAATAGTAGCATCTGGTGCAAGTAAATAAAGCGCTAGCGGGCTATTTCGATCAAAAACCGTTTCCTGGAAGTCGTTGCCATGTCCCAACTGCCACCCGTCCTGCAAAACCTGTCGCTGCCCATCATCGGCTCGCCGCTGTTCATCATCAGCAACCCCAAGCTCGTGATCGAGCAGTGCAAGGCCGGCGTGGTGGGCTCCATGCCTGCGCTGAACGCCCGCCCCGCCGAGCTGCTGGACGAATGGCTGGCCGAGATCACCGAGACCCTGGCGGCCTACAACAAGGCCAACCCCGACAAGCCCGCCGCGCCCTTCGCCATCAACCAGATCGTGCACAAGAGCAATGACCGCCTGGAGCACGACATGCAGGTGTGCGCCAAGTACAAGGTGCCGATCATCATCACCAGCCTGGGCGCGCGCGAAGACGTGAACCAGGCCGTACATGCCTGGGGTGGCGTGGTGCTGCACGACATCATCAACAACAAGTTCGCCCACAAGGCGATCGAGAAGGGCGCTGACGGCCTGATCGCCGTGGCTGCCGGCGCTGGCGGCCATGCCGGCACCAAGAGCCCGTTTGCCCTCATTCAGGAAATCCGCGAGTGGTTCGACGGCCCTCTGGCCCTGAGCGGCTCTATTGCCAGCGGCGGTGCGGTGCTGGCCGCGCAGGCCATGGGCGCAGACTTCGGCTACATCGGCTCGGCTTTCATTGCCACGCACGAGGCGCGTGCCAGCGATGCCTACAAGCAGGCGATCGTTGACAGCAACTCCGACGACATCGTCTACAGCAACCTGTTCACGGGTGTGCACGGCAACTACCTGGCGCCCTCCATCCGCGCAGCCGGCATGGACCCCGACAACCTGCCCGAGTCCGACCCCAGCAAGATGAACTTTGGCGGCGATGCCAAGAAGGCCTGGAAGGACATCTGGGGTTGCGGCCAGGGCATCGGCGCCATCAACGCCGTGACCAGCACCGCCGAGATGGTGGCCAAGTTCCGCGCCGAATACGAAGCCGCACGCGCCCGCCTCAAGCTCTGAGTACGCACGCCCATGCACCGGGTCACCCGGTCGCCGTTGCGTGGCCGTGTGGCTGCCAGCAGTGCCCGGCCTGATGTACTCCTTCATCGCCCGCCGCGCTCATGCGCTCGCGGGCGTTGGTGTTTTTGATGCCTGCGTGACAGGCGCGCCAAGGCAGGGCAAACCCCCAACACGAAAGCCGTGGCGGCCCTGATAATGATGATGTTAAATAATCAATAAACAGCGGGAGGGAGGCGCGGAACTTGTTGGAAGGCGCACGTCTGGCTGCTTGCCCGAGGAGCTTTCATGATGGTTCGCGTATGGATGGCGTTGCTGGCGGTGTGCCTTTGCAGCAGCGCCCTGGCCCGCAACGAGGGCGTGACGGCCGATGAGATCCGGCTGGGTGCGTCGGTAGTGCTTTCGGGCCCGCTGGGCCCGCAGACGGCGCAGTACGGCGAGGGATCGCGGCTCCTGTTCGATGCCGTCAACGCGCAGGGCGGCGTGCATGGCCGGATGATCCGATACACCACGCTGGACGACGGGTTCGACCCGGCCCGTGCTGTCGAGAACACCCGCCGCCTGCTGGAGACCGACAAGGTCTTCATGATCTTTCACAGCACCGGCACCGCGCAGACCGCAGCCATCTTGCCGCTCATCAAGGAGCACCGCACGCTGCTGTTCGGGCCGGTCACCGGGGCGTCGGTGTTCCGCGATACCTTCGACCCACTGGTGTTTCATGTACGCGCGGGCTACGCTAGCGAAGCGACCCGCATCGTCTCGCAGCTGCGCCAGCAGGGTGTGAGCCGCGTGGCGGTGTTCTACCCGGATGACGGGCTGGCCAAGACCCTGCTGGCCGAGCTGCGCAAGGCCTCCGAAGCGGAGAAGCTGCCCTTTGTGGCGGAGATCAGGCTGGACCCCAAGCAGCCTGACTTCGCAGCGGCGGCCAGGCAGACCGAGAAGACCGAAGCCCAGGCCGTGATCGTGGCCACAGCTGGCGCTACCTTTACCGACTACATCAAGCAGGTGCAGGCCACATCAGCCCGGCCGTCGTTCTACGGGTTTTCGGTTGCCAGCAGTGACGCGGTGCACCGCGACCTGGGCCCCAAGGCGCGCGGCATCATCCTGGCGCAGATCATCCCTTCGCTGCGCAACACGACCATCCCGGTGGTGGCCGAATACCTGGCACTGCTCAAGGCCAAATCACCGAAGGCGCGGCCCTCGGCGGCGCAGTTCGATGGCTTCGTCCATGCAAGGCTGCTGGTCGAAGGCCTGCGCCGTACCGGGCGCAACCTTTCCACCGAGAGCTTCACCAAGGCCATGGAAGATGCGGGCGAAATCACTTTCGGCCGGTTCAGCGTGCGCTACTCGCCGCGCAGCCACAACGGCTCGACCTATGTCGAGCTGGCCATCATGGACGCGGACGGCAACCTGCGGTACTGACCCATGGACAGCCTCTGAGGGCCTGTCAACGCCCTTGACGTTGGGGCGCGCTCGTAGGGGCCGCGACGCATTGGCGGTATCTACCTTGCGAGTGGGGTGCGGCGGCTGCACGTGCTGAGCACGCTGTCGTTTGTGTGGCGGCGGACGGCGGTGGTGCGCGGCCGTCCCGGGCGCCTGCCAAGGAGCTGGCGGGCGTGTCGCCCACCCGCTGGCGCACCCGTGAAAGACCGCAGACAATAGAGGGCTTTGCCGTACCGGGCGCCTGCTGCACCGGCCCACCTCTTTCATCACGTCCCCATGCCGCCTGCCTCTTCCCGAACGCCGCTGATCGACATGGTCAAGGCGTTGGCCTGCATCGCCATCGTGTGGCATCACCTGGCCTTCTACGGACCCATGTCCGACATCGCGCATCCGCTGGCGCCGGACCTCATGGGTTGGTTGTACGACCACGCACGCATTGCCGTACAGGTGTTTCTGGTGGTGGGTGGCTATCTGGCTGCGGGCAGCATGGCGCCGCAGGGCATGGCACGCTTTGCGCAGTGGAACAGCACGGTGGGTAAACGATTCGTGCGGCTGGTGGTGCCGTATGCGGTCGCGCTGGTCCTCACCGTGGCCGTCTCTGCCATCGTACGTCCATGGTTTGATCATCCTTCGGTGCCCGGTGATCCCACCCTTGCCCAGCTTCTGGCCAATGCGCTGCTCCTGCAGGATGTGCTCGGTGAAGACGCCCTGTCGGCCGGCGTGTGGTACGTGGCCATCGACTTTCAGCTGTTTGCGCTGTCGGCGTTGATCTGGGCGGCCTTGCGGATGCTGCCCGGGCCCGCCGCCGCGCGGTATGCCGCCCCGCTGGGGCAGGGCCTCGTGGTGGCGGGCACGGCCGCATCGCTGTGGGTGTTCAATCGCATGAGCGGGCTGGACATGTGGGCGCTGTATTTCTTCGGCGCCTACGGGCTGGGCATGCTGGCCTTCTGGGCGGTGCACGCGCCCCGCGCTCGTGGGTGGGTGGCACTGATGCTGCTGCTGGGCGGGGTGGCGCTAACCATCGACTACCGCAGCCGCATCCTGGTGGCGCTGCTGACGGCGCTGTCGCTGGTGTGGGCGCTGCGCTCTGAGGCCTTTCGCAACTGGCAGGGCGTACGCCCGCTGGTGTTGCTGGGGCAGATGTCGTACTCGGTCTTTCTGGTGCACTTTGCCGTGTGCATGCTGGTCAATGCCGTGGTGGGCACGCTGTGGCCCGCATCGCCAGTCATCAACGCGCTGGGCATGGCGCTGGCGTTCGGTCTGTCGCTGGCCATGGGGCGACTGCTGTACCTGCGCGTGGAGCGACACGTGCCCACCTGGCGCACCGCGCTGCGCTGGCAGTGCGGGCTGGTCGGCGCTGGCCTGCTGCTGGCGGTGCCGGCGCAGTGGGTTTGACGACCGGCAGCCAGGGACATCGCTGAGCAGGCGGCCATCGTTGCCGCCCGCCGATGGCGCTGCGTCTCAGCGGTGCAGTTCGCCAGCGCTTTCCGGCTGGAACAGGATGGCCTTTACACGCACCGTCATCGTCTTGCCACCCGGTCCGGGCCAGGCCAGTTCATCCCCCACCGATAGCCCCAGCAGCGCGCTGCCCACGGGCGCAAACACCGACAGCTTGTCGGCGCTGCCATCGGCATCACGCGGGTAGACCAGCGTCAGGCAGAACTCCTTGCCGGTCTCCAGGATGGAGAACTGCACGGTGGAATTCATGGTGACCACGTTGGGCGGAATTTCCTCGGGCGGCACCACGTCCGCCCGGTCGAGCTCTGCCTGCAGCTCGGCCTTGCCCGGAAAAGCATTGGCCGGAATCACGGCCAGCAGGGATTCGATGCGATCGACATCGAGCGACGACAGGAGGATGGAGGGCTTGCGCGCCATGGCGAGACTACCTTGTAGTGGTTGCAAAGCGCGCGACTGTAGACCATCGCGAATCTCGCACTGCTGCGCGCGGTCTTCACCAGCGGCCAGCACATCCCCAGCGCGCCGTGCAGGCGGTGCCGACTGCGCTGTGGGCGACGATAGCAATAAAATACTGTATAAATGAACAGTACAAGTGCCGCCTGCCATGTCTGAGCCCTCCCATGGACCGCATCACCATCGACCGCTCCGCCGACTCGCCGGACCCGGCTGAATCCGTGCGGCCTGCGCCTGTACTGCTCCATGGGCGGGGTACTGGCAGCAGCATGGCCCACCGGTTTGCGCGCGAAGTGCGCGCGGTGGTGGACGACGGCTGGGATGGGCTGGGCGCAGAAGAATGGCAAGGGGATGGCCCCGGCACGGCAGGCCCCGGCACGCAGGTGCATTTCGAGACCGCCCGCAGCGCCCTGTGCGCCAACGACTCGCCCGACATTTCGTTTGACCAGTCGGTCAACCCCTACCGCGGCTGCGAGCACGGCTGCATTTATTGCTATGCGCGGCCCACGCACAGCTACCTCAACTTTTCGCCGGGGCTCGACTTCGAAACGCGGTTCATCGCCAAGCACAACATTGCGGACGTGCTCCGCACAGAACTGTGCCAGCCGCGCTACGTGCCGCGCATGCTCAACATCGGCTCCGCCACCGACTGCTACCAGCCGGTGGAGCGTGAACTGAAGCTCACGCGCAGCGTGATCGAAGTCCTGGGCCAAGCGGGCCATGCGTTCTCGCTCATCACCAAATCCAGCGGGGTCGAGCGCGACCTCGACCTGCTGGCCCCGCTCGCGGCCCGGCGGCTGGCTGCGGTGTACATCACCATCACCACGCTGGACCCGGCCCTGGCCCGGCGCATGGAGCCGCGCGCCGCTGCGCCGCACCGGCGGCTGCGCACCATCCGCACGCTGGCGGAGGCGGGCATACCGGTGGGCGTGAGCGTGGCGCCTCAGATTCCGTTCATCAACGAAGACATGGAGCAGGTGCTGCAGGCTGCACGCGAGGCCGGTGCCACCAGCGCGTTCTACACCGTGCTGCGCCTGCCGTGGGAGCTGGACGCGTTGTTCCGCGAATGGCTGCAGGTGCACTACCCGCAGCGCGCAGCCCGCGTGATGGCCCGTGTGCAGGACTTGCACGGCCTGAGCGAAGCCCAGCGTACTGCCGGCAAGGCCTACACCAGCGATTTCGCTCAGCGAATGAAGGGAAGCGGGCTATGGGCCGACCTGCTGCGCCAGCGCTTTGCCAAGGCCTGCCGCACGCTGGGGCTCAACCGCGAGCGGCAGGGGCTGGACCTGGGCCAGTTCCGGCCGGGTCACCTGCGGGGGCAGACCAGCCTGTTTTGAGCGAGAGACAAAGTCCTCAGCTGCGCGCGGGCTGCGCTGTGGGCGCCACGCTGCTGGCGGCTCCAGCAGCCCGCGTGCAGTCCCTGAAGATGTCCAGCGCCGGGTCGTAGATGCCGGTCTGTACATCCATCAGCCCCAGCACCGAATGGAAGTAATGGTCGTGCGTGATGCGCTGCGTGGCCAGTTGCCGCTGCAGGCAGCCCGCGCTGGTACGCGCGCGGGCCTGCATGGCGGGCGAGAGCCACGTCAGCCACGGCACATGCTTTTGCACATCGGGTGCAATCGAGTAGGGAAGGCCGTGCAGGTAGATGTTTTTTTCGCCCAGCGATTCGCCATGGTCTGCTACATAAACCATAGCTGTCTGGGCATTTTTTTCATGCGCTGCAAGCCATTTGAGCACTGAATCGAGGAAAAAGTCGGTTTCTACGATGCTGTTGTCGTAGGCGTTGACCACCTGTTCGCGGCCGCACTCCTGCAGCGCAGTGGACTGGCATTCAGGCAGGAAGACCTTGCGCTCGGCGGCCGACCGCTTGGCATACGCGGGACCGTGGCTGCCCATCTGGTGCAGCACCACCACGGTTCCGCGCTGTCGTTGCTCGGCGGGCAGCGCTGCCAGGCGCTCGTCCAGGCCCTTGAGCATGATGGTGTCCAGGCAATCCGAGCCGCCGGGGCAGTGGGCCGGGTCTTTTTCGCCGGACGTGTTGGCGTTGGGAATGCGGTCGCAGGCGCCCTTGCCGCCCGACTGGTTGTCCACCCACAGCACGGCGAGGCCGGCATGCTGCAGCACGTCCATGAGCCCTTCAAAGTTGTTCTTGCGGGCCTCGAAACCGGTGCGCCCCAGGTGCGAGAACATGCAGGGCACCGACGCCGCCGTGCTGGTGCCGCACGCCCAGGCATTGCGCGCGCTGATGAGGTCGCTGCGCGCCGACAGCAGCGGGGTGGTGGGGCGGCCGTAGCCGTTCAGGGCAAAGTTGCCGGCGCGGCCGGTTTCGCCCAGCACCAGCACCAGCAGTGGCGGGCGCGCCTGCTGTGCGTAGCTCGCGCCCAGCTGTGCATCGCGGCCGACGGGCAGGATCTGGCGCGTGTCCATGCGCAGCGGCCGGGTGGCAATGTTGCCCAGTGCATAGACGCTGTTGAGCGGGTTGATCAGGTAACGCAGCTGTGTGTGATTGCGCATCGTGGACGCGAATTCCTGGAACACCAGCAGCAGGCTGAGCACCGCCACCACCAGCGCCGCGGCAAACAGGCCCGCGTTGTGCAGTGCCTGCCGCAGCAGGGCGCGCTGTGGCAGCGGGTGCCGCCATAGCCACCACAGCGGCGGGCCTGCGAGCACGGCTACGGTAGTGAACAGCCGCCAGTTGAGCAGGTCTCCTGCCTCGTGCACATCGGTCTGGAGGACGTTGGTGAGCATGGTGGCGTCAATCACCACGCCATAGGCCAGCATGAAGTACGCGCCGAAGGCCGCCATCAGCACCAGCGCAGCGGCGGCCGGCTTGGCCACGCCCCGCCATCCCAGCAGGCTGAGCAGCGCCACGTTGGCCGCGGCCACCACGGCGCCAAAGGCCAGCAGGAAGCCCAGCCGGTGCAGCGCTGCCCCATGGCCCCCCAGGTCCAGCACAGCGGCCCACAGCGGCACATTGCACACGGTGGCAATCCACAGGCTGGTGAAGACAGCAAGCCGGGCGGAGTAGGGGAAAGTAGGTGGTGCAGCGCCGTCAAGGTGCAGGCTGCCGGGGGCAGGACGGACAGACCGAAGCCGCGGAAGAATGGATGGCATGGAGCGCATCGTCTGCGCGGGGCCTTAAACCAGCATTAAGGCGCCTTTCAGGCAGCCCCTCGCGGGTGCAGCCTTCCTCCTCCTGTCTGCAGTGCTGCCGATCCCTGGCGCCGGGCGTTGCCCGAGCGCCAATGCAGCACACTCAGTTCGGCATGCGGATGTCCAGCAGCAGCGATAGCCCTTCGGACTTCTCGTACTTGCGGATGCGGCTGATCATCTCGGCCGACAGCGAGTGCCCGGCCGACAGCAGCAGTACGCCTTCCTTGGAGAGCAGGTCCTTGGCCAGTGCCATGCCGGGCTGCAGGTTTTCAGGCGTGAAGCTGTCGATGCGCACAGGCTTGGGTTTGACCTCCTGTGTAACGTGCAGGAAAACATCCAGCACCTCGGGATCGAACTGCGTGCCGCGGCCGCGCTGAAGGATGGTGCGGGCCTCGGCTTCGGTCAGCGGCATGCCGGTGAGGTGGCCATGCGTGAGGTCATCGTAGGTGCTGGCAATCGCCAGGATGCGCGCACCCATCGGGATCTGCGTGCCCTGCAGCTTGTCGGGAAAACCGGTGCCGTCAAAGCGCTCGTGGTGCGCCCGGATCAGCGCGGCCACCGCCTGGTGTTCGTCAAGCGCCATGAACGACTGCGCGCCCAGCACCGGATGGCGTTGGTATTGCACCATTTCTGCGGCTGTGAGCTTGCCCACCGGCTTGGCCAGGATGAAATCCGGCAGGGCCATGAAGCCGATGTCGTGCAGCAGCCCCCCGACGAAAACATCCTGGGTCTCCTCACTGGTCAGGTCCATGGCATTGGCCACCTTGCGGGCGAGGCCCGCAGCACGCTTGCCGTGTCCCGCCAGCACGCCGCTGCGCAGCTCCAGCAGGTTGGAGAAGATCCTGATGCTGGTGAGGTAGTTGCGACGCAGCTGGTCATTGGCCTTTTCCAGATCTGCGGTGCGCGCCTGGACCCGCTCCTCGAGGCCCGTGTTGAGCACGCGCAGTTCCTCGTTCTGCGCCGCAGTGAGCGCCTGCAGCCGTGCGCGGTCGCGCTGCAGCAGCTGGTGCTCCGCCGCCTGGCGTACGGTCAGGCGCAGCTCGGTCTCATCCCACGGCTTGTGGATGTAGCGGTAGATCTGCCCGTTGTTGATGGCCGCAATGGTCGCGTTCATGTCCGCGTATCCGGTCAGCAGGATGCGGGCGGTCTCGGGCCAGCGCTTGCGCACCTCGGCCAGCAGGGCAGCGCCGTCCATGCCCGGCATGCGCATGTCGCTCACGACCACATCCACCGGGTGCTGCTCCAGCAGTTGCAGTGCTTCTGCGCCGCCATTGGCCTGCAGCACCTTGCAGTCCTCGGCGCGCAGCACGCGCTTGAGTGCCGACAGAATGCCCGGCTCGTCATCGACGCAGAGCACGGTCCAGGGCGCTTCGGGGGCGCTGGTCGCAGGGGCAGGCGGCTGGGCCGCCTTCACCTGCTGGTTGGGCGGAGCGGGTGTGGAGAGTGCGCCTTGCGGTTCAGGCGGGCTGGGTGGGGCGGTAGGTGTGTCCGTATCGGTCATCTTGCGCGAGGCTCCGTTGGCTCGGGGGGTACTGCGGCACGCCGCTCAGGCAGGCGTCGGTGCAGTGTCGGTCCGCTGTACCGGAATGGTGACACGGAAGGTGGTTCCCTTGCCAACTTCGCTGGTGACTTCCATGCGGCCGCTGTGTTTTTGCACAATGCCATACGAAAGCGACAGCCCCAGCCCCGTGCCCTGGCCGACGGGCTTGGTGGTGAAGAACGGGTCGAAGATGCGCTGCAGGTTCTCTTCGGCAATGCCGGCGCCGTCGTCGGCAATTTCCACCCAGGCCTCGGCACCCTCGGTGCCGGTGCGGATGGTGATGGTGCCGCGTTCCTTGGTGATGGCGTGGGCAGCGTTGACCAGCAGGTTCATGAACACCTGGTTCAGTTCGGACGGCAGGCACTGCACCTCGGGCAGGTCGCCGTACTGCTTGACGACGTCGGCCTTGTACTTGATCTCGTTGTTGACGATGTTCAGCGTCGAGTCGATGCCGTGGTGCAGGTTCACGCTCTCCCACTCCTGGCGTGCATCGACGCGCGAGAAATCCTTGAGGTCCTGCACGATCTTGCGCACGCGCTGGATGCCGTCGCGCGACTCTCGCATGAGGGTCGGAATGTCCTCCTTGAGGTACTCGATGTCCAGTTCCTCGCGCAGTTCGCGGATGCGGGCGACAGCGTCAACATCCGTCATGCTGGCCTCCGCCTCTTCGTAGGCGGCAAGCATCTGGAACAGGTCCTGCAGGTACTGCTCCAGCGTCCCGAAATTCGAGAAGATGAACCCGATGGGGTTGTTGATCTCGTGGGCCACACCTGCCGCGAGTTGCCCGATGGAGGCCAGCTTTTCCGACTGGATGAGCTTGTTCTTGGCGTCCGACAGCTTGGAGTTCAGGACCTTGAGTTCCTTGTTGGCCTGCAGCAGCTCGCCGACGATCGCGCGGATCTGTACGTCCGACATTTCGGCGAGCGTGAGTTCGGAGGGTTGCACGAGGGTGCATACAGGGCCATTTGCTTCGGGCAACTCGGCGGGGGCCGCCGTGCCAACCTGGGCGAGCGAGGTCATGTCGTTTCCTTTCCGGGGCGAAGCACCGCCTGCAATTGCTGAAACTCTTCTTCGATGCCGCGCAGCAGCACGGCGGTGCGCTGTTCGGTCAGCGCCAGCCGCTGCCAGGCGCCGCGGTCGACGGCAGGTACAGCTTCGCTGTCCAGTCCGGCCAGGTCAAGCGCGTGGGCCAGGGCGTCGGCCACGTGCACCACATCGGCCAGCGACACCTGTGTGGCGGCGCCCGGCTGGTGGTGCCCTGCGATGGCATCGGTGATCTCGGGCGCAAAGTGCCAGTGCTGGCATACCCACTGCCCCAGCTCGGCATGGGCGATGCCGGTAAGGGCCAGTTCGGCCTCGCAGTACGCGATGTCCTGCGACTCGGCCCAGGCCAGGATGGCGGCGGCGTCTTCAGGGTGGCGGCTGTCCACCAGCAGCCGGCCCACGTCGTGCAGCAGGCCTGCGGTGAAGGCGGCGGGCTCGTTCATGCCGTGCAGCCGGGCAATCTGGCGTGCTGCCACCGCGCAGCAGATCGAGTGGCGCCAGAAGGCCTCGATGTGCAGCGCCTTGCCATGCAGCTTTTCAAACTGCACCGTGAGCGCGGCCGCCAGCACCAGCGTGCCCAGCTGCCGCAGGCCCAGCACGTTGATGGCATCGCGTACCGAACCGATGCGGTTGCACAGCCCGTAAAAGGGCGAATTGGCCAGTTGCAACACCTTGACCGACAGCGCCTGGTCCAGCTGCAGGGTGTTGGCAAAGCTGTCCAGCGGGGTATCGGTCTGCTGCATGAGTGACTGCAGCTGCACCACCACGGTGGGCAGCGACGGCAGCGAACTCACATCGCGGGCGAGCGCTTCGCGGTCGAGCGCAATGGAGGGGGTACGCAGGGCAGGGGCGTGCAGGACGTTCATGGGGCGACTCCGCGGTGGGCGTACAGCGCGCGCTGAAGTTCGGGCGGCACCTGGCTGGCAGAGACCCGCCGGAACAGGTGCGCAAGCCTTTGTGCGGCAGGGTCTGGCGCGTCTGTAGCGTTGTCGGCGGATGCGGCGGATGCGGCGGATGCGGCGGAGACGGCGAGCGGACTTGCTGCAGCCGGTGCATCGGCCAAGGTGCCCGGGGCAGCGGTGCGTGTGGCTTGCGCTAGCGGGGAAGCGATGGCGAGGGAGGTCATGGTTGTGCCTGGGGTGAAAGGGGGTCGATCAGTGTGAGGATGATGCCGCGCGGGTGCGTATCGCCCAAGGCCCGTACACGGGCCTGCCAGGTGCGCCCGCCCAGGGGCAGCTCGATCTGGCTTGCAGCGGCATCGCTGGCAACACCTGCAGCCGCCAGGGCCGCGAAGTCGTGTCCCAGCGCGTGCGCCGCAGACTCGCCCAGCAGCGGCGTGTGGGCACCCAGCGCGCGCTGCAGCTCCTGGTTGGTCAAAACGATGGTGCCGTGGGGGTCTACCCCCAGCAGTGCCACGGGCAGCGAGTCGAGCAGGTCGCGGGCCGTGTTGGCGCGGGCGGCTTCGAGGTCAATCTGCTGCTGCTGGTTGTTCAGTACCAGCTCCAGCCGCTCGTTGGCCTGCGTGAGGGCCTCGCTGGCGGCCACCACCTCGGTGGCAAGGCGCTTGTTCTCATCGGCCATTTCCTTGTGCGCAAACGCTTCGCGCACATGCTCCAGCAGCCGCTCGTCGTCCCATGGCTTGGTCAGGAAGCGGTAGATCGCGCCTTCATTCACCGCATCGGTGATGGACTGCAGCTCGGTGTAGCCCGACAGCACCAGCCGCACGGTGTCGGGGTACAGGTCTTTTGCGCGACGCAAAAATTCCACGCCGGTCATGCCGGGCATGCGCTGGTCCGACAGCACCACGTCCACCTCGTACTCGGTCATGCGCTGCAGGCCTTCGGCGCCGCTGCCTGCGGTAACGATGCGGTACCCGTCGCGGCGGAACAGGCGCTTGAGCGACGAGACGATGCTCGGCTCGTCATCCACGAGCAGCAGCGTACGTTCGCGTCGGCGCGACAGCATGCTGTCGGGCAGGCGGGTTCGCTGCGCCAGCATCTGGATCAGGGTCTCGCCGTTGACGGGCGGGGCCAGCACCGGGCCCTGCATGCGGTCGCAGCCGCTGGCAATCAGCAGCGTGAGCTGGCCGGTGGTCTCCACGCCTTCGGCCATGACCTGCATTTGCAGGCTGTGGCCCATGTTGATGATGGCGCGGGTGAGCGACACCGCGCCCACCGCGGCCGTCACATCCGGCACGCACGAGCGGTCTACCTTGATCACGTCCACCGGCAGGCTGCGCAGCAGGGCCAGGTTGGTGAAGTTGGCGCCAAAGTCGCCCAGGGTGATTTCCACCCCCAGCGCCTTGAGCTGCGTCAGCGTGGGGCCCAGGCTGTCGCCGCCTTCCACCAGAGCCCGTTCGCTGATCTCCACGCCCAGGCTTTGCGGCGTCAGGCCGTACTGCTTCATGCAGCGCCGCATCTTCTCGAACACGTCGTGCTGCTGCAGCTCCAGCGTGCTGATGCGCGTGGACATGCGGGGCACGCGCACGCGGGCCTGCTCCCAGGCCTGCAGCTGCGCGCACAGTGCGTTGCGCTTCCAGTCGCCCAGGCTCACCACCAGGCCCGACTGCAGGGCCACGGGCATGAATTCCTCCAGGGGCACCGGGCCCAGCTCGGCACTGGTCCATTCCAGCACCGCCTGCGCGCCGATCACTTCACCGTTGGAGAGATCGGCCTGCAACTGGTAGGACAGCGCCAGCTCGCCGCGGTCGGCCGCGTGGCGCAGGCCGGATTCGATGGCCAGGCGGCGCATGGCCAGGGCGCGGGTCTCGGGCGTGAACACTGCCACCTGCTCGCCCTGCGCGTCGATGCGCATGCGCGCCATCTGTGCGGCTTCGAGCAGCTCTCCGGCGGTCTCGGCATCTTGCGGGAACCGTGCCACGCCCACGCGCGCACCCGGCACGATCTCGGACACCGCCACGCGCTCGGCGTGCGACAGGGCATCCACCACGGCGCGGGCATGGATGTGGCCTGTGGCATCAAGCCGGCTGCTGTGGGGCGAGACCATGATGGCGAATTCACCGCCATCGATGCGCGCCACCACGTCGCCGGACTCGGCCAGACCCTTGAGGCGCTCGGCCACGGCACGCGCCATGCTGTCGCCGGCGCCATAGCCCATGGCCTGCTTGAGCTGGTCGACCTTGTCCACCTGTACCGACAGCACCAGGAACGTGCCGGGGTCCCACCGGGCATGGTTGACGGCGGCATCGATCTGGTCGAGCAGATGCGTGCGGTTGGAAAGCCCGGTCACCACATCCTGGTGGGCCAGCTGCTGGATGCGCTGCTCGGCCTGGCGCTGCGCGGTGATGTCCTGGACGATCAGGTACCCATGCTGTTGGCCGGTGGCGTCTTCCTCGACCATGCCGCGCTGCAGGACCTCCATGCGCGTGCCATCCTTGCCCACCAGGCGGTGCTGGAACTCGAACGGTTCATCGGTGATGGCACCCTGCCAGATGGCTGCGACGTAGCCGCGCTCCTCCTTGGGCACCCAGCGCAGAAAGCGCTCGCTGCGCATCGGCTCCGGGCTGAACGGAATGCCCAGCAGGCTGTGCATGCCCTTGGAGATGACCATCTTGCCCGTGGTCATATCGATCTCGGCCGAGCCGCTGCGACCAATGGTCTCGGCCTGTTCCAGCATGCGTGCGCGCCAGGTGGCCGAAAAACCGCGCCCCTCGCGCCGCGTGTCGTCCACCAGTGTCACGACCTCGGCGCCGTCCAGCAGGGCCTGCAACGACCGGGTGTAGGCTCTGCCCACGAGCAGACTGCCGTCCTTGCGCTTGCTGTGCACCATGCGCGTTTCGCGCCCGATGTGCATTAACTGTGGCCACAGCTCCGGCCAGCGCTGCTGGAGCTCGTGAGGTGTGGCGTGGGCGTCGCCGTCGTCTCCGCCCAGCATGTGGGCCAGGTGGAAGTTGATGAACAGCGGCCGGCCGTGGTGCAGTACGCACAGGCCCATGGGCGTCGAGTCGAAAAGCTGGGCTTTGAGCCACTTCTGAGTCGCGCTGTCGGGCAGGGAAGGGAGCTCCGGCGCAGTGCAAGCCTCGTCGGGGCCCAGGTTCTCAGGGGCCGATGGCAGGCAAATCGAAGGCGCGGTGTCGGTAGGGTTCATGCTGTCCTCTGCAGGCCGGACCACAGGGAAGTGTTGAGGCCTGGGGACATTATCAGTTCAAAATCTGATATTTCAAAGCATATTTATCAAATTATCGCGGTTTGACGCAACTCATCACAGCCGCTGATAGTGGCTGCCCCGACCGCAATGCCGTGGGGGCCCGCCGGGCGGAGCGCCGCCGTGGTGTGCCGAGCAAGGCCTGTCGGTGGCACCAGCCGTCACAGCCGGGCGGCGTGGTGGTCCAGGTGGTCACCAATGAACGTCTGCACAAAGTAGTAGCCGTGGTCGTAGCCCGCATGCTTGCGCAGCGTGAGCGGCTGGCCAATGTGCATGCAGGCGTCCTCCAGAAGGTGCGGGTGCAGCTGCCCGGCCAGAAACTTGTCGGCCAGCCCCTGGTCGACCAGGATGCCCTGTGGGTATGGGGCGATGGGCTGCGCCTGCATCAGCGCCGTTGCATCGTGGGCGGCCCAGGCGGACTGGTCCGGCCCCAGGTAGCCCGAAAACGCCTTTTCGCCCCAGGGGCACTGCGTGGGCGCACAGATGGGCGCCAGGGCCGATACCGCCTTGAACCGGCCCGGGTGGCGCAGCGCCAGCGTGAGCGCGCCGTGCCCGCCCATCGAGTGGCCGCAGATGCCCAGGCGCTCCGCGTCTACCGGCAGTACGGCTGTGATAGCGGGCAGCAACTCGCCAAGCAGGTAGCTTTCCATGCGCCAGTGGCGGGCCCAGGGCGCCTCTGTGGCGTCCAGGTAAAAACCGGCACCCACGCCAAAGTCCCAGCTGTCGGCCTCGCCGGGCACATCGGCGCCACGGGGGCTGGTGTCGGGGGTGATCAGTGCCAGCCCCAGTTCGGCCGCCTTGCGCTGCGCCCCCGCCTTGACCATGAAGGTCTCTTCCGTGCAGGTGAGGCCCGCCAGATAGAGCATCGCCGGCACCGGGCCCTGGCTGGCCTGCGGCGGCAGGAAGACCGAGAACTTCATCGGCAGGCCGATGGTGGTGGAGTCGTGCCGGTAAAAGCGCTGCTCGCCGCCAAAGCAGGCATGGCTGCTTTGCAGGTCCAGAGTTGTCGTCATGTTTTTACTATGAATTTAATAGCTATCGAGGCTTTTAATATCTGGGCTTGCAGCCGATTTCGCTTGAAAATCGCTTGAGCGGACCACCCCGTTTTCCCAGCGCCCTGCGCTCCACGTCCGCTACAGGGCGGAACGCATGGTGCAGGGCTGCGGCCACACCGCCACCGGCAACGCCGGGCATCACCGGGGTGATGCCGTGCTCCGTGCACGCGGGGCACCTGCGGCTAATGCCATGAAGGCAGGCGCCTGCGCGTCGGGCTCAGGCCGCGGCGTACTTGACGACCGAGCGGATCGACTTGCCTTCGTGCATCAGGTCGAACGCGGTGTTGATGTCCTTGAGGCCCATGGTGTGCGTCACAAACGGCTCCAGCTGGATCCGGCCGGCCATGGCGTCTTCAACCATGCCGGGCAGCTCGCTGCGGCCCTTGACGCCACCGAACGCTGTGCCCAGCCACTTGCGGCCGGTAACGAGCTGGAAGGGGCGGGTGCTGATCTCTTGCCCCGCGCCCGCCACGCCGATGATCACGCTCTGGCCCCAGCCACGGTGCGCGCATTCCAGCGCAGCGCGCATCACGTTGACGTTGCCAATGCACTCGAACGAATGGTCCACGCCCCAGGTCGTCATCTCCACGATCACCTGCTGGATTGGCTTGTCGAAATCCTTGGGGTTGATGCAGTCGGTGGCGCCGAAGGTGCGGGCCAGGTCGAACTTGGAAGGGTTGGTGTCCACCGCGATGATGCGGCCCGCCTTGGCCAGCTTGGCGCCCTGGATCACCGCCAGACCAATGCCGCCCAGGCCGAACACGGCCACGGTGTCGCCCTCCTGCACCTTGGCGGTGTTCTTCACCGCGCCCAGCCCCGTGGTCACGCCGCAGCCCAGCAGGCACACCTGCTCGGGGTTGGCGTCAGGGTGGACCTTGGCGAGCGACACCTCGGCCACCACGGTGTATTCGCTGAAGGTGCTGCAGCCCATGTAGTGGTAGATGGGCTGGCCGTTGTAGCTGAAACGCGTGGTGCCATCGGGCATCACGCCCTTGCCCTGCGTGGCGCGCACCGCCACGCACAGGTTCGTCTTTCCGCTCTTGCAGAACAGGCACTCGCCGCATTCGGCGGTGTACAGCGGAATGACGTGGTCGCCCGGCTTCACGCTGGTCACGCCTTCCCCCACCTCCACCACGATGCCTGCGCCTTCATGGCCCAGCACCACGGGGAACAGGCCTTCGGGGTCTTCGCCGCTCAGGGTGAAGGCATCGGTGTGGCACACCCCGGTGTCGGTGATGCGGATCAGCACTTCGCCCTTTTTGGGTGGGGCGACGTCGATTTCGACGATCTGCAGGGGTTCTCCGGCTTTGAAGGCAACGGCGGCGCGGGATTTCATGGGGTGGCTCCTTGGCGAAAACGGATGGGATGGGAAGGATTGGGTGGTTATCAGGCGCAAGCGGTGGATGCCGGGTTCACGACGGGGGCACCGGTCAGGTCGGTCGCCTTACGCTTGACGCGCAGGGAAGGGGCGCCCGCACCGATGGTGCGAGTCGGCGGCAGGTGTATGCCCGGGGCGAGATATGGCGCTGTCATTTGAGGTACGAGCGCAGCAACGCCAGTGTTTCCTCAACCGCGGCCTGCGATGGCGCGGGCTTTTCGGCCAGCGTTTCGCGCACATGGCTGTCCAGCAGATCGGCCATCAGGCCATGCACTGCCCCGCGCATGGCGGCCAGCTGCTGCAGGATGGGGGCGCAGTCGCTGCCGGCCTCCACCGCGCGCTCCAGCGCCTCGGCCTGGCCCCGGATGCGGCGCAGGCGCGTGATGGCGCGTTGCTTGTCTTCGGCGGTGTGGGGCATGGGTGGATCGTGTGGAGGTCTGCGTGGTCGCCCGATGCGTAGGCGGGTGGGCGTTGTCAGTTCGTCAAACAGTCAGGTACTAGGGTGCAGTATAAAACGCCAGTCCAATGAGTGCTTGCGCTACCGGCCGAATAACCTCCACTACTGGGGGGGAGTACCGTCTGAGTGGCGGTGTAACGCTTAAAGGCGATTTCCACCCAGAGAAGGCAACCACGGCTTGCTGCGTCGCCGGTTTCGCAGCGGTAACCGCCAGGGCGTCGATGCCTGGTTGCGACGCGAAGCGCCCGCGCTGCCTGGCAATCTGGTGCGCGGGCGCAGCATCAAGCCACCGCAGACTGTTGCGTGAGGCCTGCCAGCGGGTGCCCGCGTGCCATTGGCCGTTGTGGAGGCCGCGCCAGTCACACCATTCTCAGGCGCCCGACCATGAAAAAAGCCCGCAGGCGTTGCCTGCGGGCTTGATGGTTGCGTACGGACGGCGCAGTGCGCCGTACCGATCAGCGGTTGGCCAGAGGAGGCACGTCGCGGCGCACGGAACCGGTGAACAGCTGGCGTGGGCGGCCGATCTTGTACTCGGGGTCGCCGATCATTTCGTTGAGCTGGGCGATCCAGCCGACGGTACGGGCCAGGGCAAAGATGCCGGTGAACAGGTTCACCGGGATACCGATGGCGCGCTGCACGATGCCGGAGTAGAAGTCCACGTTCGGGTAGAGCTTGCGCTGCACGAAGTAGTCGTCTTCCAGAGCGATCTTTTCCAGTTCCTTGGCCAGCTTGAACAGCGGGTCGTTTTCCAGGCCCAGTTCGGCCAGCACTTCATTGCAGGTTTCCTGCATGAGCTTGGCGCGGGGGTCGTAGTTCTTGTACACGCGGTGGCCAAAGCCCATCAGCTTGACGCCGGAGTTCTTGTCCTTGACCTGCTTGATGAACTCGCCGATCTTTTCCACGCCGCCCTGGGCCTGGATGTCGTGCAGCATGTTCAGGGCTGCTTCGTTGGCGCCGCCGTGCGCGGGGCCCCACAGGCAGGCCACGCCAGCGGCAATGGCTGCAAACGGGTTCGTGCCAGACGAACCGCACAGGCGCACGGTCGACGTCGATGCGTTCTGCTCGTGGTCAGCGTGCAGGATGAAGATGCGGTCCAGCGCGCGCTCAAGCACGGGGTTGACCTTGTACTCTTCGCAGGGCGTGCCGAACATCATGCGCAGGAAGTTGCCCGAGTAGCTCAGGTGGTTCTGCGGGTACATGTAGGGCTGGCCCACGCCGTACTTGTAGGCCATGGCGACCAGGGTAGGCATCTTGGCAATCAGGCGGATGGCGGCGATCTCGCGGTGCTGCGGATTGTTGATGTCCGTGCTGTCGTGATAGAAGGCCGACAGCGCGCCCACCAGGCCGGTCAGCACAGCCATGGGGTGAGCGTCACGGCGGAAGCCGCGCAGGAAGAACTGCATCTGCTCGTTGACCATGGTGTGGTTGGTCACGAGCTTGTGGAAATCGGTGCGCTGCGTCTCGTTGGGCAGTTCGCCGTTGAGCAGCAGGTAGCAGGTGTCCAGGTAGTCGCAGTTGGTAGCCAGCTGCTCGATGGGGTAGCCGCGGTACAGCAGCTCGCCCTTGTCGCCATCGATGTACGTGATGGCCGACTGGGTGGCCGCTGTCGACAGGAAGCCCGGGTCGTAGGTGAACATGCCCGTCTGTGCGTACAGCTTGCGGATGTCGATGACGTCCGGGCCGATGCTGCCCTGGTAGACCGGCAGGTCCACGCTGGGGCTGCCATTGCTGAAGGACAGGGTGGCTTTGTTGTCAGCTAGCTTCATTGTTAGTTTCCTTTGGTTTTGCCGATGATCATCCGGTCGGGTGGGGCTGACGGGCCCTCAGGCCTGCAGCACAGGGGTGCCGCCGCCTCGCCGCAGCATGCCCAGCACTTCATGAACCTCGGGCGTGTCCAGCGCCTCCGTGGGCTCCCGCCGCCGCAGCAGCAGGTCCAGAAGGTCGTTGTCCGCCAGGTCCATCAGGACCGCGAGGCCGTATGCATGTCGCTGGTTCAGCTCAGGCTCGAAACGGGCGAAGAACTGTTCGATGAACAGGTCGTTTTCGAGCAGGCCGCGGCGGCAACGCCAGTGCAGCTTGCTCAGCTCGCGCTCTGTCAGCAGCGGGGACGCTGCCGGCGGCACGTTGTTGGCGGTTTCACCCATGGCTGTCGGAAGCATCGGGTCAGATGGCGCGGCGCACCATCAATTCCTTGATCTTGCCGATCGCCTTGGTGGGGTTCAGGCCCTTCGGGCACACATCCACGCAGTTCATGATGGTGTGGCAACGGAACAGGCGGTAAGGGTCTTCGAGGTTATCCAGGCGCTGTGCTGTGGCTTCGTCGCGGCTGTCGGCGATGAAGCGGTAGGCCTGCAGCAGGCCGGCGGGGCCCACGAACTTGTCGGGGTTCCACCAGAAGCTGGGGCAGCTGGTCGAGCAGCTCGCGCACAAGATGCACTCGTACAGGCCGTTGAGCTCTTCGCGCTCTTCTGGTGACTGCAGGCGCTCTGTTTCGGGCGGCACGTTGTCGTTCACCAGATACGGCTTGATCGAGTTGTACTGCTTGAAGAACTGCGTCATGTCCACGATCAGGTCGCGGATCACGGGCAGGCCGGGCAGGGGCTTCAGGACCACGGTGCCAGGCAGCGTGTTCATGTTGGTCAGGCAGGCCAGGCCGTTCTTGCCATTGATGTTCATCGCGTCCGAGCCGCACACGCCTTCGCGGCACGAGCGGCGGAACGACAGGGTAGGGTCTTGGGCCTTGAGTTTCATCAGGGCGTCGAGCAGCATGCGCTCGCTGCCGTCGAGTTCCACCTCGACGGTCTGCATGTAGGGCTTGGCGTCCTTGTCAGGATCGTAGCGGTAGATTTGGAAGGTGCGTTTTGCCATGGTGGGGTGCTCCTGTATCCGTTTAGAACGTACGAACCTTGGGCGGAACTGAATCCACGGTCAGGGGTTTGAGTTTGACGGGCTTGTAGGTCAGGCTGTTGCTCTCGCTGTGCCACAGGGTGTGCTTCATCCAGTTGGCATCGTCCCGGCCCAGTGGTGCCACCGGGTCGTCCGCGGGGCGCTCGTAGTCGCTCACGGTGTGGGCGCCACGGCACTCCTTGCGGGCCGCTGCCGACACCATGGTGGCCTGGGCGGACTCGATCAGGTTCTCCACTTCCAGCGCTTCGATACGGGCCGTGTTGAACACCTTGGAGTGGTCCTTCAGGCCCACGCTGTTCACGCGGTTGCGCAGCTCGGCGATCTTCTTGACGCCTTCGTCCATGCTGGCTTGCGTACGGAACACACCGGCGTGCAGCTGCATGCTGGCGCGGATGTCGTTGGCCACATCCTGTGCGTATTCGCCGCTGCTGGCGCCCTGCAGGCGGTTCAGGCGCTCCAGGGTGCGGTCGGCCGCGTCCTTGGGCAGGGGCTTGTGGTTCTTGTTCTTGTCGTTGAACTCGACAATGTGGTTGCCCGCGGCGCGGCCGAACACCAGCAGGTCGAGCAGCGAGTTGGTGCCCAGGCGGTTGGCGCCGTGCACCGATACGCACGAGCATTCGCCCACTGCGTACAGGCCGTTGACCACGAGGTTGTCGTTACCGCCTTGCTGGATCACCACCTGGCCGTTGATGTTGGTGGGGATGCCGCCCATCTGGTAGTGGATGGTGGGCACCACTGGGATCGGCTCCTTGGTGATGTCGACGTTGGCGAAGTTGACGCCGATTTCGTACACCGAGGGCAGGCGCTTGTGAATGGTTTCCGCGCCCAGGTGGTCGAGCTTGAGCAGCACGTAGTCCTTGTTGGGACCACAGCCACGGCCTTCCTTGATTTCCTGGTCCATCGAGCGCGAGACGAAGTCACGCGGTGCCAGGTCCTTCAGCGTGGGCGCATAGCGCTCCATGAAACGCTCGCCATTGCTGTTGAGCAGGATCGCGCCTTCACCACGGCAGCCTTCGGTCAGCAGCACGCCTGCGCCGGCCACGCCCGTGGGGTGGAACTGCCAGAACTCCATGTCTTCCAGCGGGATGCCGGCGCGCGCCGCCATGCCCAGGCCGTCACCGGTGTTGATGAAGGCGTTGGTCGATGCGGCAAAGATGCGGCCTGCGCCACCGGTGGCCAGCAGCGTGGTCTTGGCTTCCAGGATGTGCAGTTCGCCGGTTTCCATTTCCAGTGCGGTCACGCCCACCACGTCGCCGTCGGCGTCGCGGATCAGGTCCAGCGCCATCCACTCGACGAAGAAGTTGGTGCGGGCCTTGACGTTTTGCTGGTACAGCGTGTGCAGCATGGCGTGGCCGGTACGGTCAGCTGCTGCG
Source organism: Acidovorax sp. BL-A-41-H1 (assembly GCF_051942715.1). Taxonomy (NCBI): domain Bacteria; kingdom Pseudomonadati; phylum Pseudomonadota; class Betaproteobacteria; order Burkholderiales; family Comamonadaceae; genus Acidovorax; species Acidovorax sp. BL-A-41-H1. The sequence goes on from NZ_JBPVJQ010000006.1 coordinate 814,515, forward strand.
CAGGCGCGCTGCACGGGCTTTTCGCCGTAGTTGGCGGTGTGGCCGCCAAACGGACGCTGGTAGATCGTGCCGTCGGTGTTGCGGTCAAACGGCATGCCCATGTGCTCCAGGTCATACACGACCTTGGGCGCTTCGCGGCACATGAACTCGATGGCATCCTGGTCGCCGAGCCAGTCGGAGCCCTTGATGGTGTCGTAGAAGTGGTAGTGCCAGTTGTCCTCGGACATGTTGCCCAGCGAGGCGCCGATACCGCCCTGCGCCGCCACGGTGTGCGAGCGGGTGGGGAACACTTTGGAGAGCACTGCGACGTTCAGGCCGGCGCGTGCCAGCTGAAGCGAGGCGCGCATGCCGGAACCGCCGGCGCCGACGATGATGACGTCGAACTTGCGCTTGGTGATGTTTGCGTTGGTGTAGCTCATTGTTTTATGCCTTCAGTCGCGGGATTCAAAGACGCCACAGAACCTGGATGCCCCAGCCGGCGCAGGCAACGAGCCAGACGATGGTGAACACCTGCAGTGCCAGGCGCACGCCCACGGGCTTGATGTAGTCCATGAAGATATCGCGCACGCCGACCCACACGTGCCACGCCAGAGCGACGATCACCGAGAAGGTGATCACTTTCATCCACTGGCTGGAGAAGATGCCTGCCCAGGCGTCGTAGCCGATGGGGCCTTTGACGAGCAGCAGCTGGCCCAGCACGAGCACAGTGAACACGGCCATGAGGACCGCGGTGACACGCTGGCTCAGCCAGTCGCGCAGACCATAGTGGGCACCGACGACGATGCGCTTGGAGCCGTAATTGACAGACATGTGTTTTTTCCTTTGAATGTTTGCGTCAGCGGGGTGCGCGCATTGCGCACCGGGCCGGGTATGGCATCAGTACAGGCCGAACAGCTTGGCACCGAGCACCAGCGTGAGCGCAATGCTCAGCACCAGGGTGACAACGGCCGAAGACTTGCCGAATTCCTTGCTCACGGCGTCGTGGCTCACGTCCATCCAGAGGTGGCGCAGGCCCGCGATGAAGTGGTGCAGGTAAGCCCACATCAGCGCCAGAACCACCAGCTTGAAGAACCAGCCGGGTACGAAGCCCACGCCGATATTGAAGACCGCCTTGAATTTTGCAAACGAAATCTCGGACGACACCGAGGTATCGAACATCCACAAAATGAAGGGCAGGAGCAGGAACATGATCACACCGCTGACGCGGTGCAGGATCGACACCCAGCCCGCGGGTGGCAGGCGGTACGTCGTCAGGTCCTTGAAGGCATTGATGTTCCGGAATTCAGGCCGTTTTTTGGCTAGCTCTGTCATGTCTTGTGCTTTCGTGGATGTAACTGTTCTGTAATCGGTCTATGCAAACAACACAAAATTCTATTGCAACGCAACAATGAAGGTCTTTGATACAGCGAAATTTTCGACCTTAAAGCTCGGGTGCCAGCCCCATGTCAGCTCAATTCATTACGGTAATGGTGGGTATCGGTGAGATAAAGCCCGCGCCGTAACTCCATAGGTGCGTCGTTGTAGGTGTAGGCAATCCGTTCCACGCTGAGCAGGGGCGTCACGGGGGTAATCGACAGCAATTGCGTCTGTTCCTCGTCCGGCAGCACGGCGCGGATTTTTTCCTCGGCCCGTACCATGCGCACGCCAAAGTCCAGCTCGAACATCGCGTAGGTGGGGCCCTGGTAGTCGGCCAGCTGGTTGGCGGTGAGCCCCTTGAACGCCTGGCCGGGCAGCCAGATGTCTTCCAGGATGGTGGGCACGCCCGCAAAAGACAGGATGCGGCGCGCCTGCATCACGGCATCGCCGGTGCGCAGCGCCAGTGCGCGGGCCACGTCTGCACTGGCACGCACGCGCCGGCAGTCGATCACGCGGCGCTGGGCAGGGCCCTCGACGCGGGCGTCGCCCGAATCGGGCTGCAGCTTCAAGAACCGGTACTGCACATGCTGCTCGGCATGCGTTGCGACAAACGTGCCCTTGCCCTGGCGGCGCATCACCAGGTTTTCGGCCGCCAGCTCGTCAATCGCCTTGCGCACGGTTCCCTGGCTCACGCGAAAACGCGCGGCCAGATCCATTTCGCTGGGTATGGCTTCGCCCGGCTTCCATTCGCCCTGCTGCAGGCTTTGCAGGATCAGGCCCTTGATCTGCTGGTACAGCGGGCTGAACGCTGGCGTGGCCCCGCCCTGCATCGGGGCGGCGGCGTCAGCGGCAAAGGGCTGGGATGACATGGGCGATGGTGAAGGTGATTGCTGGGCCAGGCTCCGTGGGGAGATTGCCGCCCGCGCAAGGCAGGCGCCGGCAGCTTCGGGCAGGCCGAATCATATCTTATATAAGACATAAGACAAATTGACCCCCTGCTTTGTTCGGCGGTACAATCCGAGGCTGTTTTGCAAGGCACGGGCTGCTGGTAACAGGCGCTGGTGCAGCGTTGCATCCCCTGTTTTTTCACCTCCCTGGAGTTTTCACCATGAGCAAGAAGCCTGTTCGCGTGGCCGTCACCGGCGCCGCTGGCCAAATCGGTTACGCACTGCTGTTCCGCATCGCCTCCGGCGAAATGCTGGGCAAGGACCAGCCCGTCATCCTGCAGCTGCTCGAAGTGCCGGTGGAAGGCCCGCAAAAGGCCCTCAAGGGCGTGATGATGGAACTCGACGACTGCGCATTCCCGCTGCTCGTCGAGATGACTGCGCACAGCGACCCCATGACCGCCTTCAAGGATGTCGACTACGCCCTGCTGGTCGGCTCGCGCCCACGCGGCCCCGGCATGGAGCGTGCCGAGCTGCTGGCCGTCAATGGCGCCATCTTCACCGCGCAGGGCAAGGCCCTGAACGCTGTGGCCTCGCGCGACGTCAAGGTGCTGGTGGTGGGCAACCCTGCCAACACCAACGCCTACATCGCCATGAAGTCGGCGCCTGACCTGCCACGCAAGAACTTCACCGCCATGCTGCGCCTGGACCACAACCGTGCTGCCAGCCAGATCGCCGCCAAGACCGGCAAGGCCGTGGCTGATATCGAAAAGCTGACCGTGTGGGGCAACCACTCGCCCACGATGTATGCCGACTACCGCTTCGCCACCATCAAGGGTGAAAGTGTGGCCAAGATGATCAACGACCAGGAATGGAACGCCAACACATTCCTGCCCACCGTGGGCAAGCGTGGCGCGGCCATCATCGAAGCCCGTGGCCTGTCGTCGGCTGCTTCGGCTGCCAACGCCGCCATTGACCACATGCGCGACTGGGCCCTGGGCACCAACGGCAAGTGGGTCACGATGGGCGTGCCTTCGGACGGCCAATACGGCATCCCCAAGGACACCATGTTCGGTTTCCCCGTGACCTGCGAAAACGGCGAGTACAAGGTCGTGGAAGGCCTTGAAATCGACGCATTCAGCCAGGAGCGCATCAACACGACGCTGGCTGAGCTGCAAGGCGAGCAGGACGGCGTCAAGCACCTGCTGTAAAGCCAGCCCGCGCAAAGATGCAGCCGACGCCACAGGCATCGGGCCCCACGGCCGCCGAGCGCCCCTCCCAGGGGCCGGGCGCTGCATCACCGCCTGTTCGCCCCCATCCGCGGGACGTGCTCCTGGGGCCGCAGGCGCAGAGCCATCTGCTGCCGGTGTGTGACCACTACAGCGGCGTTGAGGTGCGGATGCGAAAGAGCCTGCAACTGCAGGCCGAGATGACGCAGGAGTTCGGTACCTGCGTGTTTGACGTCACCCTGGACTGTGAAGATGGCGCGCCCGTCGGCCTGGAGGCCGGGCACGCCCGTCTGGTGGCCCGTCTTGCGACCGAGGCCGCGCCCGAGGCGCGCGTGGCCGTACGCGTCCATGCAGTTGATCACCCGGCGTTCGCCAACGATGTGGACATCGTGGCGTCCGAGGCCGGGCACCGGCTTTGCCACATCATGGTTCCCAAGGTGGAGTCCGTCGACGACGTGCTGCGTGTGGAGCGCGCGCTCGCCCGTGCGGGCGCGGCCCACCTGCCCGTGCATGCCCTGATCGAATCCCCCGCCGCAGTGCAGCGCGTGTTCGAGATCGCGGCGCACCCGGCGGTGCAGAGCCTGAGCTTCGGCCTGATGGATTTCGTGTCGGCCCATGGCGGGGCGATCCCGGCGCACGGCATGAGCTCCACCGGCCAGTTCTCCCACCCCCTGGTTGTTCGGGCCAAGCTCGAGATAGCAGCGGCCTGCCATGCGCATGGCAAGGTGCCGTCGCACTGCGTGGTGATGGAGTTTGCCGATGCCGGCGCCATGCGCGATGCCGCAGGCCGTGCCGCCAACGAGCTTGGCTACACACGCATGTGGAGCATCCACCCGGCGCAGATCCGGGCGATCCTGCAGGCGTTTGCGCCTCGGCAGGACGATATCGAAGATGCTTCCAAAATCATAGCTGCCGCGGCAGATGCGGACTGGGCTCCCATCAGTCACGGTGGTACCCTGCACGACCGCGCAAGCTTCCGCTTTTACTGGCAGGTGCTGGAGCGCGCCCACCACACGGGCCGCGTGCTTCCGGCGGCGGTGCGCCACTGGTTCGACAGCGCGGTTTCTCCGGTTCATTCCTGAACCATCCTGAACCTCTCAACGCAGGAATTCCCATGAAAACCCTCATTGCCTCCGCCCTGATGCTTCTGGCGCCCACTCTGGCATTGGCGCAGGCCGCTGCCACTGCTCAGCCAGCGGCAAAGCCCGCCGCCAAGGCTGAAGCCGCCAAGCCCGCTGCCAAGGCGGCGACCAAACCGGCTCCCAAGGCTGAGTCCAAGGCTGCCAGCGCCGATTCGGCCAAGTCAGCCCCCAAGAAGGCCGTGGCCAAGGCCGAGCCGCCCAGCAGCCGCTCGCAGCTCAAGAGCGAGGCCAACCAGGTGGCTACCGGCATCATGGCGGCCGAGGCCGCGCTCTCGCCCGAGGAACTGGCCATTGCCGAGCGCGTGCATGTGGGCCGGATGCCGTGTGAGCTGGGTGCCTTTGTCACGGTGACGGCTGAACCGGCCAGCCCCGGCCACTTCCGCGTGGAAGGCAAGGGCTTCAAGTACTTCATGGTGCCTGTGGCCACCACCACCGGCACCGTCCGGCTGGAAGACGCCAAGGGCGGCGCCGTGTGGCTGCAGATTGCCAACAAGTCGATGCTCATGAACCAGCGGCTGGGCCAGCGCCTGGCGGATGAATGCATGAGCCCCGAGCAGATCGTGGTGGCCGAAGCCATCAAGAAGAACCCGCCCGTGAGCGTGCTCGAACCCCTCAAGTAACCAAGCCCCGTGCAGCCGCTGGCCGCCTTGAAGGCGCCCCAGAGCGACATGCCGGCTGGCTGCCTTGCCCTCGTGCCCCACTTTGAATAGATAGACGCAACCGGAGAAAAATGATGTTGAAAGCCTACCGTGACCATGTGGCCGAGCGCGCTGCGCTGGGCATTCCGCCCCTGCCGCTGAGCGCCAAGCAGACCAGCGAACTGGTCGAGCTGCTCAAGAACCCGCCCGCTGGCGAAGAAGCCACGCTGGTGGACCTGATCACGCACCGCGTGCCTGCGGGCGTGGACGATGCGGCCAAGGTCAAGGCAAGCTACCTGGCTGCCGTGGCGCACGGTACAGAGGTCTGCACACTCATCGGCCGCGAAAAGGCCACGCAGCTGCTGGGCACCATGCTGGGCGGCTACAACCTCACCCCGTTGATCGACCTGCTCGACGACGCAGCAGTGGCCTCGGTGGCTGCAGAAGCGCTCAAGAAGACGCTGCTGATGTTCGACCAGTTCCATGATGTCAAGGAAAAGGCCGACAAGGGCAATACGTTCGCCAAGTCTGTGCTGCAAAGCTGGGCCGATGCCGAATGGTTCACCAGCCGTCCCGAAGTGCCCCAGAGCATCAAGCTCACGGTGCTCAAGGTCACCGGCGAAACCAACACCGACGACCTGTCGCCCGCACCCGACGCCTGGAGCCGCCCCGACATCCCGCTGCATGCGCTGGCCATGCTCAAGAACAAGCGCGACGGCATCACGCCTGAAGAAGACGGCAAGCGCGGCCCGGTGAAGTTCATCGAAGACCTGCGTGCCCGTGGCAACCTCGTTGCCTATGTGGGCGACGTAGTGGGCACGGGTTCGAGCCGCAAGTCGGCCACCAACAGCGTGCTGTGGTTCACGGGCGAAGACATCCCGTTCGTGCCCAACAAGCGTTTTGGCGGCGTCTGCTTGGGCAGCAAGATTGCTCCCATCTTCTACAACACCATGGAAGACGCCGGCGCCCTGCCGATCGAGCTGGACGTGAGCCAGATGAACATGGGCGACGAGATCGAGCTGCTGCCCTACGCCGGCAAGGCGCTCAAGGACGGCGCGGTCATCGCCGAGTTCGAAGTCAAGAGCGAAGTACTGTTTGACGAAGTGCGCGCTGGCGGCCGCATTCCGCTGATCATCGGCCGCGGCCTGACCACCAAGGCCCGCGAGGCCCTGGGCCTGCCACCTTCCACGCTGTTCCGCCTGCCCCAGGTGCCCGCTGCCACTGGCAAGGGCTTCACCCTGGCGCAGAAGATGGTCGGCCGCGCCTGCGGTCTGCCCGAAGGCCAGGGCGTGGTGCCCGGCACGTACTGCGAACCCCGCATGACCTCGGTCGGCTCGCAGGACACCACCGGCCCCATGACGCGCGACGAACTGAAGGACCTGGCCTGCCTGGGCTTCAGCTCCGACCTGGTGATGCAGTCGTTCTGCCACACCGCTGCTTACCCCAAGCCCGTGGACGTGAAGATGCACCACGAGCTGCCAGACTTCATCAGCACGCGCGGCGGCATCTCGCTCAAGCCCGGCGACGGCATCATCCACAGCTGGCTCAACCGCATGCTGCTGCCCGACACCGTCGGTACCGGCGGCGACTCGCACACCCGTTTCCCCATCGGCATCAGCTTCCCGGCTGGCTCCGGCCTGGTGGCGTTTGCTGCCGCTACGGGCGTGATGCCGCTGGACATGCCCGAATCGGTGCTGGTGCGCTTCAAGGGCCAGATGCAGCCCGGCGTCACCCTGCGTGACCTGGTGCATGCCATTCCGCTGTACGCCATCAAGGCCGGCCACCTCACCGTGGCCAAGCAGGGCAAGAAGAACATCTTCTCGGGCCGAATCCTGGAAATCGAAGGTCTGCCCGACATGAAGGTCGAGCAGGCGTTCGAGCTGTCCGACGCTTCGGCCGAGCGCTCTGCCGCTGGCTGCACGGTGCGCCTGAACAAGGAACCCGTGATCGAGTACATCAACTCGAACATCGTGCTGCTCAAGAACATGATTGCCCAGGGCTATGCGGATGCGCGCACCATCGGTCGCCGCATCAAGGCCATGGAAGCCTGGCTGGCCAACCCCCAGCTGCTGGCCCCCGATGAAGACGCCGAGTACGCCGCCGTCATCGAGATCGACCTGTCCGAGATCACCGAACCCATCGTCTGCTGCCCCAACGACCCCGACGACGCCAAGACGCTGTCGGACGTGGCCGGCGCCGCGATCGACGAAGTGTTCATCGGCTCGTGCATGACCAACATCGGCCACTTCCGCGCGGCTTCCAAGCTACTCGAAGGCAAGAAGGACATCCCCGTCAAGCTGTGGATGGCCCCGCCCACCAAGATGGATGCCCAGCAGCTCACCGAAGAGGGCCACTACGGCGTGTTCGGCGCGGCCGGTGCCCGCATGGAAATGCCCGGCTGCTCGTTGTGCATGGGCAACCAGGCGCAGGTCAAGGAAGGCGCCACCGTGATGTCTACCAGCACCCGGAACTTCCCGAACCGCCTGGGCAAGAACACGAACGTGTACCTGGGCTCGGCAGAGCTGTCGGCGATCTGCTCCAAGCTCGGCCGCATCCCCACGAAGGAAGAGTACCTGGCAGACATCGGCGTGATCAACAAGAACGGCGACAAGATCTACAAGTACATGAACTTCGACCAGATCGCCGAGTTTGCTGACACGGCCAAGGAAGTGACTGTGTAATCACGCCAGCGGCGAACCCTTCAAGCCCGCCCGGTGCAAGCCGGTGCGGGCTTTTTACTTGGGAGGCACGCAGCTTGATTCGATTGCTACGTAATTGATAGCATTCAGGCATGATAATACCTGGACTGCAGGCCGATATGACCGAAAATTCGCTCTGGAGTGCCCGCACAGCGCCTCCCGGGCCCACTCGGCCGGTCCCTGCAGCCATCCACTCCTGGCTTGCGGCTGCCAGCCATCTTCCGGGCACCTTTGTGCGGAACCGACCGGTATCAGCGCACCTGCTTTTTTTCCAGCTTGCGGATCAGGGTGCGCCGGTGCATGCCCAGCCGGCGGGCGGCCTCTGACAGATTGAATTCGGTCTCGGCCAGCACTTCGTTGATGTGCTCCCACTCGAGCGTCTTGATGGAGCTGGAGCGGTTGGTCAGCTCCACCTCGGTGGTGCCGGCCTTCATGCCGAAGGCGGCCTCGATGTCGTCCGTGTTCGAGGGTTTGGCCAGGTAGTGGCATGCACCCAGCTTGACGGCCTCGACCGCGGTGGCAATGCTGGCAAAGCCGGTAAGCACCACGATGAGCATGTCTGCGCTGGCGGCGTGCAGTTTTTGCACGCACACCAGGCCCGATGCATCTCCCTTGAGCTTGAGGTCCACCACGGCATATCCGGGCTCGTGGTCTTCCAGCAATTTCTCTACCTCGGCCAGGCTGGCTGCGTGCAGCACGCGGTAGCCGCGCCGCTCGAATGACCGCGTCAGCGTGCGCGCAAACGCCTCGTCGTCCTCCACGACCAGTAGCAGGCGTTCTTCTTGTTCGGGTGTGTCCATGCGCGCGTCTTTTTCTTTTGGGGGGCGGTCGTGGCGCGTCAGTGGGCCTGTGTGCGCAACGCAATCGCAGCCAGTGGCAAGTCAATGGTGACTTCGGCGCCGCCTTCGGCCCGGTTGCGCGCCGTCACGCCGCCGCCCAGTGTGCGCGCCACGTTGAGCACCAGGTACAGCCCCAGCCCGCCACCCGGGCGATTCTTGGTCGATTGGTAGGGCGTGCCCAGCCGCGACAGCATGTCGGCCGAAAACCCGGGCCCGGCGTCGGTCACGGTGATGCGCAGGCTGTCGTCCTGGCGCGCTGCCGACAGGCGCACCCAGGCGGGTGAGGCGTCGCGGGCGTTGTCCAGCACATTGAAAACCATCTGCTGGAGCGTGGTGTCAGACACCATGGGGGTGTCTGCGCCGAAGTGGTTCTCGTATTCAAAGCGCGGCATCGACCGCGTGTCGCGCCATTCCTGGGCCAGTGCATCTACAAAAGTGCACACGGTGGTCTGGGTCGATGCTTCGCCACGCGTTTCGCCTGCCGACAGCAGGATGCCGCTGACGATGCTCTTGCAGCGCTGCACCTGCGTCTGCATTTCTGCAATTTCTTCCCGCAGCGCTGCGTCTCCCAGCAGGCGCTTGTCGTGCTGCCAGTCGCCCAGGATGACCGCCAGCGTTGAAAGGGGCGTGCCCAGTTCGTGCGCAGCGCCCGAGGCCAGCAGGCCCATGCGCACGATGTGTTCTTCTTCCACGCGGCGGCGGCGGGCCGCGGCCAGCCGGGCATCGCGCTCCCGCAGGTTGCGGTGGATGCGGGTGATGAACACCATCACCAGCGTGGCGTTGAGCACAAAACACACCAGCAGGCCCAGCATGTACAGGCTCGACAGGCCCTGGTCCAGGTCCTGCGGCAGCGCCAGCGGCAGGTGGTATTCGGCCAGCGCGGCAAAGCAGGCCACGGTGATGGCCACAATGGTCCAGATGTATGCGCCGCGCAGCAGCACGGCGCCCAGCGTGATCTGCAGCAGGTACAGGAACACGAACGGGTTACTGGTGCCCCCGCTCAGGTAAAGCTGCACGGTGAGCACCGCCACGTCGATCAGCAGTGCCAGGAACAGCTCCACATTGCGCACCGGCCGCCCCATGCGCAGGCGCAGCAGGCTGACCACGTTGAACAACGCCAGGCAGCCGACCACCAGCAGCATCTCGCGCACCGGCAGGACCAGGCCCAGGCTGTAGTGCGCCATCTCGATCGTCAGCACCTGCCCGATCACGGCGGTCCAGCGCAGCTGGATCAGCTGCTGCAGGTTCTTGACGCCCGCGGTGGCATCGGCCGACCGGGCCGTGCTGCGCTGCTGCAGCAGCGTGGCCGCAGTGGGCGGCGGGGTTTCAGGTTGCGTGGGGCTCATCGGTGGTGGGGGTGGCACGGTTGCCTGCCGATGCAAGCGAACGCTCATAGCGTGCCACATACCAGCCAGCCACCACAACCATGAGGGCAAGGCCGTACCAGGTGAGGGTGTAGACCAGATGGCTGTTGTGAAAGCGGATGACCGTCATGCCTTCGCGGGGCCAGGGGCCTGTGCTGGCGCTGCGGGCGTCGGTATCGCCGCTGCTGCCGGGGGCGGCGGTGGTGGCGGCGGGCAGGCCGGCGTCGATGAAGAACGGCGCCGCGCGCGGAAGGCCCAGCGCGGTGCTGATGGCCGCCACGTCGCGCGAGAACCAGCGCCCGCCCGCGGCGTCGTTGGTGCGCAGGAACCCACCATCTGGCTCGGTAATACGCAGCAGGCCGGTGATTTGTACGGGGCTTTCGGCTGCCCCTGTGGCTGGGGTCGCGCTGGCCGTGGACGGGGCACCGGGCAGCCACCGGCTGCGCTGGTCCTGCGGCACAAAGCCGCGGTTCACCAGCACCGTGGTGCCGTCGGACTGCTGCAATGCCGACAGAACCCAGAAGCCAGCGCCCAGTTCGGTCACTGCCGTGGTCAGCACCGTCTTGCCTGGCAGCCAGCGGCCTTGGAGGGTAACGGGCAGATATTCGTGGTCAGCCACTTCTATGGCGGGCCAAGTGGCTTCGGGCGGAATAGGGGAGGGCGGTGCATCCACCCGGCCCTCCACGCGTTCGATCAGCGCCAGTTTCCATGCGCGGCGCTCCACCTGCCAGGTGCCCAGGGCCACAAAGCCCAGGAGCAGCACCACGCCCACCAGTGCCAGCACGGCCCTGCGAAGGCGCCGGCTAGGCGCAGACGCAGGCGCAGGGGCAGACGTGGCGGAGGCGGTCAAGGTGTCGAATGCCCCGGTGCTTCATGCAGCGCGGGCACCTGGGGCGTGGGGTGGTCCGGCATCATGTTGGCGTTCATGTTGTACATCACCCAGAGCGTGCCGCTGATGGTGATGGCCACAAACACGACGGTGAAGATGGTGGCCAGCAACGTCCAGCCGCCCTCGATCTTGCCGTTCATGTGCAGGAAGTACACCATGTGCACCAGGATCTGCACCACGGCAAACGCGCCCAGCACCATGACGGCGGTGTTGCGGTCGGTGATGACCTTGGCCATGACCAGCCAGAACGGGATGGCCGTCAGGATGACCGACAGCACAAAGCCCGTCATGTAGCCCGAGAAGGTGCTGTGCGGTTCGTCACCGTGGTGGTCGTGGTCATCGTGGTGGCCGTCGCCATGGTGACCGTGCGCGCCGGCATGCGTGGTTGCGTGGGTTGTTGTGTGTTGTGCGCTCATTTACAGCACCCCCATCAGGTACACAAAGGTAAAGACGCCGATCCAGACCACGTCCAGGAAGTGCCAGAACATCGACAGGCACATCAGGCGGCGGTTGTTCTCGGGGATCAGCCCGTGCTTGTTGATCTGCACCATCAGCACCACCAGCCAGATCACGCCAAACGTCACGTGCAGGCCGTGCGTACCCACCAGCGCAAAGAAGGCAGACAGGAAGGCGCTGCGCTGCGGCGTGGCGCCCTGGCCGATCAGGTGAGCAAACTCATACAGCTCCAGGCCCAGGAAGCACAGGCCCAGGACGCCGGTGATCGCCAGCCACGCCAGCGTGCCGCGCACATCTTTTTGCTGCTTGCGCAGCATGGCAAAGCCGAAGGTGATGGACGACAGCAGCAGAAAGGCCGTATTGATGGCCACCAGCGTCAGGTCAAACAGCTGTGCACCCGTGGGGCCTGCGGCATAGCTGCGCCCCAGCACGCCGAAGGTGGCAAACAGCGCAGCAAAGATGAGGCAGTCGCTCATCAGGTACAGCCAGAAGCCCAGCGCCGTGCCGTTGGGCGGGTGTGGCTCGTGCGCAAGGTGGTAGGCGCGGGCAGGCATTGCCGCGGCGCCGCTGGCGGAAAGGCGGATATCAGACATGGCTTGCGCTCAGTTGTTGTGTGCGGATGCGTTCGGTCTCGGCCACCTGGGCGGCCGGGATGTAGAAGTCGCGCTTGTAGTTGAACGTGTGGGCGATGGACACTGCCAGCAGCGCCACAAACGACACGCCGGCCAGCAGCCACATGTGCCAGATCAGCGCAAAGCCGAACACCAGCGAGATGCCCGAGATCACTGCACCGGCCCAGGTGTTGGCAGGCATGTGGATCGGCTGGAAGCCGGCCAGCGGGCGCTGGTAGCCGTGGCGCTTCATGTCCCACCAGGCGTCAATTTCATGCACCACCGGCGTGAAGGCAAAGTTGTAATCCGGTGGGGGCGACGAGGTGGCCCACTCCAGCGTGCGGCCGTCCCAGGGGTCGCCGGTCCAGTCGCGCAGTTCGTCGCGCTTCAGATAGCTCACCACCAGCTGGATGATGAAGCAGGCGATGCCGGCAGCAATCATGGCAGCGCCAATGGCGGCGATGATGAACCAGATCTGCAGCGACGGATCTTCAAAGTGGCTCACGCGGCGCGTGACGCCCATCAGGCCCAGCACATACAGCGGGCCAAAGGCCACCCAGAAACCCACCACCCACAGCCAGAAGGAGCGCAGGCCCCAGGTGCGGTCGAGCTTGTAGCCAAAGGCCTTGGGGTACCAGTAGTTGATGCCAGCGAACAGGCCGAACAGCACACCGCCGATGATGACGTTGTGGAAGTGCGCAATCAGGAACAGGCTGTTGTGCAGCACGAAGTCGGCCGGGGGCACGGCCAGCAGCACGCCCGTCATGCCGCCGATGGCGAACGTCACCATGAAGGCCACCGTCCACAGCATGGGCAGCTCGAAACGGATGCGGCCCTTGTACATGGTGAACAGCCAGTTGAAGATCTTGGCGCCCGTCGGGATCGAGATGATCATCGTGGTGATGCCAAAGAACGTGTTCACGCTGGCCCCGGAGCCCATGGTGAAGAAGTGGTGCAGCCACACCAGGTACGACAGGATGGTGATCACCACCGTGGCGTACACCATCGACGTGTAGCCGAACAGGCGCTTGCGGCAGAACGTGGCCACCACTTCGGAGAAGATGCCAAAGCACGGCAGGATCAGGATGTAGACCTCGGGGTGGCCCCAGATCCAGATCAGGTTCACGTACAGCATGGCGTTGCCGCCCAGGTCGTTCGTGAAGAAGTTGGTCCCGACATAACGGTCGAGCGACATCAGCACCAGCGCTGCGGTCAGCACGGGGAACGACGCCACGATCAGGGCGTTGGTGCACAGGGCCGTCCAGGTGAAGATGGGCATCTTCATCAGGTTCATGCCGGGCGCGCGCATCTTGATGATGGTGACGATCAGGTTGATACCCGAGAGCGTGGTACCCACCCCCGCAATCTGCAGCGACCAGATGTAGTAATCCAGCCCCACCCCCGGGTTCTGCGACCCCAGGTTGGACAGCGCCAGCCAGCCCGAGGTGGAGAACTCGCCCAGGAACAGCGAGAACATCACCAGCACGGCACCGGCCGTGGTCATCCAGAAGCTGAAGTTGTTCAGGAATGGGAACGACACGTCGCGCGCGCCGATTTGCAGCGGCACCAGGTAGTTCATCAGGCCCGTAACGAGCGGCATCGCCACGAAGAAGATCATGATCACGCCGTGGGCGGTGAAGATCTGGTCGTAGTGGTGCGGTGGCAGGTAGCCCATGTTGTCGCCAAAAGCCATGGCCTGTTGCAGGCGCATCATCACGGCGTCGGCAAAGCCGCGCAGCAGCATCACCAGGCCCAGGATCATGTACATGATCCCGATCTTCTTGTGGTCGATGCTGCAGATCCAGTCGCGCCAGAGCGGGCCCCACAGGCGGTACTTGGTCAGGCCCGCCATCACGACGAGGCCGCCCAGCATGGTGGCGACAAAGGTCCAGAGCACGATCGGATCGTGCGCCATGGGTATCGAGTCCCAGGTGATGCGACCTAGGGCCCAGTGCGGTTCGGTAGGGATGACGGAGGACATAGGTACTCTCTGAGGTGACGTCAGCGGCAGCAGGATGGCTGCTGGCGCGTCATGTATGTGCGGGGAGTGCTGTGGTGCATGGGGGATGTGGAAGGCGCAGTCATTGCGCCGTGGCCCGGGCGGGCGCTGCCAGCTGGGCTTCGAGCGTGGCCACCACCTGGTCGGCGTTTTGCGACGTGCACACGTCCTGCGGCAGGTTCAGGCCGGCGGCGCGCATGTAGGCCTCGCCACCGCGCTCGTCGATCACCATCATGTGGTGCATGCACATCTGGCCGTCTTCGACGCAGCGGTTGAGCACCTTGTTGTACAGGCCTTCTTCCACGCGGCCAAAGCGCTGCACCGGGTCGCGCGTGCTGGGCTTGACGAGGTTCAGGTAGGTCTGCTTGTCCAGCGCCTTGCCTTCGGTTTTGGCGGTCTGCACCCACTGGGCAAAGTCGGCGTCGCTCAGGCCGTGGAACTTGAACGTCATGCCCGAAAAGCCCGCGCCGCTGTAGTGCGACGACAGTCCCTTGTACACGCCGGGCTTGTTGATCACGGCGTTCAGCTCGGTCTGCATGCCGGGCATGGCGTAGATCATTCCGGCCAGGTCGGGCACGAAAAACGCGTTCATGGTCGAGGTGGCGGTCAGCTTGAAGATGATCGGGCGGTCGACCGGCGCGGCCAGCTCGTTCACCGTGGCAATGCCCTGCTCGGGGTAGAAGAACAGCCACTTCCAGTCCATGGCCACCACCTGCACCTCCAGGGGTTTGACCTGCGGCGCCAGCGGCTTGGTGGCCGAGATACGGTCCAGCGGCCGGTACGGGTCGAGCTTGTGCGTGCCGATCCATGTCAGCGCGCCCAGCGCAATGATGATGAGCAGCGGTACCGTCCAGATCACCAGCTCCAGCGTGGTGGAGTGGTGCCACTCAGGGTCGTAGTCGTCTTCGGTATTGGCCGCGTTGTTATGCCGGTATTTCCAGGCAAACCACAGCGTGAGGGCGATCACCGGCACGATGATGATCAGCATGAGGACAGTGGCCTGGACGACCAGAAGCCCCTGCTGCGACGCCACGTCGCCCGCCGGGTTCAGGACAACCGCCTTGCTGCAGCCAGCCAGGGTGCCCGTGGCAGCCAGTGCGGCCAGCCACGCCGGCCCGCGGGAAGTAAAGGTTTTGGACATTTCAAGAGCGCTCGTTGGATGCGTTTTGCTTTAGGGGTAAACGCGGATAACGGTGTGCGATGGAATGTAATAGGCCTAGCTTTTTTGTCGATTGGACATTTTGTCCAAGGTCAAACGCAGGGCGGGCGCCGCCCCCTGCCAGATCAACAAAAGCGACCTTGTCCTGCGCTCTGGTTAGCGAAAGCCCAGTTGTGGGCCCGCCAAGGGCGGTGTAAAACGGGTTCATTGCACTGCACAACGTCAAGGAGCCCTGTTCATGAGCAGCCCCGCCACCGCCGCCTACCCGGCCGCCGGCTTTGAAGAAAGCCCTGAATCCCTTTCGCGGGCCGATACCCATGAGGAAGTGACCCCCAGCGAGATCGCCGTCGGCGTGATCATTGGTCGCGCCTCCGAATACTTCGACTTTTTCGTGTTCGGCATCGCCTGCGTGCTGGTGTTTCCGTCGCTGCTGTTCCCGTTCCTGTCGCGGCTCGATGGCACGCTGATGTCGTTTGCACTGCTGGCCGTGGCGTTTGTGGTGCGGCCCGTGGGCACGGCGGTATCCATGGCCATCCAGCGCCGCTGGGGCCGGGGTACCAAGCTCACCATTGCGCTCTTCCTGCTGGGCGTGTGCACGGTGGGCATGGCCTTCCTGCCGTCTTATTCGAGCGTGGGCACAGCTGCCATCGTCGCGCTGCTGGTGCTGCGCATCGGCCAGGGCCTGGCCCTGGGCGGCACGTGGGACGGCCTGCCATCCCTGCTGGCCATGTCGGCCCCCAAGAACCGCCGCGGCTGGTACGCCATGATCGGCCAGTTCGGCGCCCCCGTCGGCTTCGTCCTGGCCGCCGGGCTGTTCGCCTACCTGTACAGCAGTCTTTCCGTCGAAGAGTTTCTGGCCTGGGGCTGGCGCTACCCGTTCTTCGTGGCGTTTGCCGTGAACGTGGTGGCTTTGTTCGCCCGCCTGCGCCTGGTGGTGGGGCAGTCTTACACCGAACTGCTGCAAGAGCGCGAGCTGCAACCCGTGGCCGTGAGCCGCGTCATGCGGGACGAAGGCGGCAACGTGTTGCTGGGCGCCTTTGCCGCGCTGGCCAGCTTTGCCCTGTTCCACATGGTCACGGTGTTCCCCCTGTCGTGGATCACCATGTATTCCGACCAGCCCATCACCGAAGTGCTTGGCGTGCAGATCGTCGGTGCCTTCCTGGCTGCTGGCGCCATCATGGTGTCCGGCTGGCTGTCAGACCGCGTGGGCCGCCGCACCCTGCTGGGCTCCATGGCCGTGCTGATCGGCGTGTTCAGCCTGCTGGTGCCCTGGCTGCTGGACGCGGGTACGGTGGGCAACAACATCTTCCTGATCAGCGGCTTCGTGCTGCTGGGGCTGTCGTACGGGCAGGCATCGGGCACCGTGACATCCAACTTCTCGGCCCGCTACCGCTACACGGGCGCCGCCCTGTCCACCGACATCGCGTGGATGATCGGTGCAGCCTTTGCCCCGCTGGTGGCCCTGGGCCTGTCGGCCAAGTTCGGGCTGGGCGCCGTCACGCTGTACCTGCTGTCGGGTGTGGTGTGCACGCTGGGAGCGCTGCGGATCAACCGGATGGTGGAGCAACAGCGGGATTGATGCGGTTTGCTATTTAATTGATAGCTACGGAGGCAAATAGAAAGACCGCCTGCGGCCAAAAAGGCTTGGAAATGCCTCTGAAGGATGGCGCCCTGCACTGCAGGGCGTTTTTCATGGAATGCCCGCGCCGGGAGGGGCTCCGTAAAACGCCCTCATTCGGCCTCCTTCGCCTTGACCAGCCCACGGATATTCATCACCGCCAGGCACACCTGCAACGCGATGACCGCCGTGGCCCCTGCTGGTATGCCCCAGCACACCCACAGCACGTTGCTCGCGAGGAAAACCCAGAAGCCGATCTTCCGGCGATGTTCACTCTTGGAGCCCACCAGCCACGCGGCCGCTACCGACGCCACAAAAGCGGGCCACTGCATGAGATCGGCCCAGTCACCCATGGGGTGCCGCCTCAAGTGATCTGGCTCCTGCACCATGAGCAGCGCTTGGGCTCCGGTGACGCGTCAGAGATCGATGGCAACAGGACTTCATGGCTAGAGGGTTGTGAAGTAGAGGCTCATTGCGGAGGTACGCTGCGTGCGACCTTTGCGTGTGAGGCACTTGGTTGTCAAAAGCTGTTTAGGGCGGCCGTGTCGGTGGGCTGCGTGCCTTACCCTGCTCGAACATTAATTTGCTATGGACCGCGTCGGTGTCAGCGCATTGCCCGAGCGTGACCGTGCGAATGGGTAATTCATTGCGCGCGCCTGCCAACGCATTCCTTTGAGAGGCACCAGTTTTACAAAGGTCCGTGATGCGATGGCACGCGGGGGCAGCGCAAATGGCCTCGCTCCTACATCACCCGCTGCCTGGCTCCTGTGCAATCCAAACACCCCATTTACAGGTGGAGATCGCCATGGATTCAATCAACAGTAACCAGCCCGAGAACACGCACCAGCACCTGAGCGGGGCAGAGGCCACGCAGCGCATCCGCGACCTGGCCGAGGATGCAGGGTCATGCTTCTTCAGCACCAACGCCCCGCACAGCGAAACCCGCGGCACGCGGCCGATGGGGGTGGAGAAGGTGGATGAAGCGGGGCACCTGTGGTTTCTGAGTGCGTCGGACAGCTACAAGAACCGCGAGATCGAGGCCGACCCCAATGTGCGTATCTTCATGCAGGGCTCCAAGCACGCAGGCTTCATGGTGCTGGATGGCACCGCGAGCATCCACCGCGACCAGGCCCTCATTGATGCGCTGTGGGACCCGATCATGAAAACCTGGTTCACCGGCGGCAAGGATGACCCGCGCATCACGGTGATCGAAGTGGCGCCCGTGACCGGTTATTACTGGGACAACAAGCACGGGAGTCTGATCGCAGCGACCAAGATGATGATTGGCGCTGCCCTGGGCAAGACGCTGGACGACTCGGTGGAAGGGCGCCTGCTCCCATGATGCAGGGTTTGCGGCGGCTGAGCCACGCGGCTGCGAACCTACCGGTGGTGGGCGTGCTCTGCCTGGCCGTGCGCAACTATGTGCTGCACCAGAGCGCCAACCAGGCGGGCAGTCTGGCGTTTTCTGCAGTGCTGGCCATGTTTCCGCTGCTGCTCCTGCTGTCGGCGGCCGCAGCGTACATGGGCCAGCCAGGCGACGCGGCTGCGCTGGCCGAGCGCGTGCTGGGCTATGCGCCGCAGCTGGTGCGCGATGTCATGCAGCCGGTGGTGCGGCAGGTGCTGGCCCAGCGCAACGAGGCGCTGCTGACGGTGGGCCTGGCGATCACGCTTTGGACGGGGTCATCCGGCATGCAGGCGGTGCGCGCGGCGCTCAACCGCTCGTACGGTATCGAGCGCGGCATGCCATTCTGGAAGGCGCGCCTGAAGTCCACGCTGTTCACCGTGCTCGTGGGATCTGGCGTGCTGCTGGTCTTCAGTTCGGTGATCGTCATGCCGCGCGTCTGGCATTTGCTGGTCACCAACGTGGCGGTGGACGGTCAGGAGGTGATCTGGCTCTACGACAGCGTGCGCTACGGGGCTGCATACGTCACCCTGGTGGTGCTGTATGCGCTGCTGTATGGCTGGTTGCCGGACATTCCCCAGCGCGTGTACACGGTGCTGCCGGGCGCGCTGGTGGGTGCCGGACTGTGGGTGGTGGCCGCCGCCACGCTGTCGTACACGCTGCGCAGTGCGGGAAAGCTTGCGCTCATTTATGGCAGCTTTGCAGGCGTTGTGGCCACGCTCGTTTTTCTCTACGTGAGCGCCACCACGCTGATCTACGGGGCTGAGGTCAATGCGGTGCTGCGTGAACGGCAGCGCTGATCAAGAGGCGTTTGAGGCAGGTCTGGCAACTTGGCATTGATCCGCCAAGCATGTCGGGCTCAATCTTGTGGCCGGAACCCGATCACCAGAGATGAAGGCACCCGCCCGTCCACATCGCGCGGCAGCGTCTCGGTTTTTTCCAGTGCACGAAGCACCGCATCGTCCCACGCCTTGTTACCGCTCGATTGCACGAGGCGCTTGCCGACGATGGTGCCGTCGGGTGCCAGGCGCACTTCCACCTCGGCGCGCGGGTTGCCCGAGATGACGTCGGGGTACACGATGTTGGGGCGTACCTTGGCCGCCACCTTGCCGCCGTAGCTGCCCGAAGGGCCTGCGCTGCGCAGGGCGGTGCCCGTGGCGTTTTCGCCGCCGGTCGCTCCGGCCAGGCCTTGCATCCGGCGCAGGTTTTCTTCGCGCTGCTTGGCAAGCTGTTTATCGTCGGCCTCAGCCTTGCGCTTGGCAGCCTCTTCAGCCTTGCGCTTGTCCTCAGCCAGCTTCTTTTGCTTTTCCTGCTCGGCCTTCTTTTGCTCGGCCAGCTGCTTTTCACGCAGCTCCTGCGCCTTTTCCTTCTCGCGCTCTTTTTCCTTTTCCCGGGCCTTCTCTTTTTGCAGGCGCTCTTTCTTTTCCTGCTCCAGGCGTTCGCGGCGTTCTTCTTCCTTGCGTTCGCGCTCGCGCTTGTCCCGCTCGGCCTGCTGTTCGCGGGCTTTCTTTTCCTGCTCCAGGCGCTTCTTTTCGCGCTCGATGGCGATGTCGGCCTCGCGCGTGTCGGGCGGCTCTGCTGCGCGTGGCGGTGGTGGAGGCGGCGGTGGCGTGGGCGTGACCTGTGGTGGTGGTGGCGGTGGGGCGTGCGGCTCTGGCGGCGGCGTGCTTTCGCGCGGCGCGGCCATCTGCGGCACGGCGGCCCAAAGTTCGGCTTCCACGGCGGGCTGGTCTGTGCTGGTCTGCCAGTTCACACCCCAGGTCAGCGCGCCGATCAGCACGGCATGCACCAGCACAGCCAGCGCGATGGCGCGCAGGCGTGCAGGCGGTTGCGGCGGCGTGAACTGGTCGCGGTCGTCTTGGGCGTGCATGGGCTGGCGGGTGTGCGCGGGGCGTGGCGGGCTCAGCCGCCCTGCTTGACGGACAGGCCTACGCGCTGCACGCCGGCCTTTTGCAACGCATCCATGGCCTTCACCACGGTTTCGTACTGCACGCCCTTGTCGGCGCTGATCACAACGGCGCTGTCTGCGCCCTGGCCCTTTTGCCAGCGGATGGCGGCGTCGCCGATCTCGCGCTGGTTCAGGCTACGTGTGGCTTCAGGGGTCTTGAACTGCAGCGTGCCGTCCTTGTTGACGATGACCTGGGCCACCGCCTTGGGCATGGTCTTGCCCTTGCCCACGCTGGGCACATCGATCATGCCGGGCGTCAGCATGGGCGCTGTGACCATGAAGATGATGAGCAGCACCAGCATGACGTCGATGAACGGCACCATGTTGATTTCGTTGATGGTGCGGCGTCCGCGGCCGCGGGATGCCATGGCGGGCATGGTGCGGGCCTCCGGTCAGTGGCCCGAGGCCGTGTGGCCGCCGGGCTGGGCGCCCAGGTTGCGCTGCAGGATGTTGGAGAACTCTTCGATGAAGGTCTCCTGGTGCGTGGCCACGCGGTCGATGTCGCGGGCAAAGTTGTTGTAGGCAATCACGGCCGGGATGGCGGCAAACAGGCCGATGGCGGTGGCCACCAGCGCCTCGGCAATGCCGGGGGCTACGGTGGCCAGCGTGACCTGTTCCATGCCGGCAAAGCCGGTGAAGGCATGCATGATGCCCCACACCGTGCCAAACAGGCCCACATAGGGCGATACCGATCCGACCGAGGCCAGGAACGACAGGCTGGACTCCACCACGTCCATCTCGCGCTGGAAGCTCGCGCGCATGGCGCGGCGGGCGCCATCGAGCAGCGTGCCGGGGTCGCTGATGCGGCGCTCGCGCAGCTTTTGATACTCGCGCATGCCGCTGGCAAAGATGCGTTCCATGGGGCCGGCCTGCTTGGCGTTTTGCGCGGCGCTGGCATACAGGTCGTTCAGGCTGGTGCCCGACCAGAACTCGCGCTCGAATTCTTCGTTCAGTGCCTTCACGCGCTTCAGGGCAAACAGTTTGCGGAAGATGGCCGCCCAGCTGGCCACCGACACCGTCACCAGCAGCAGCATGACGAGTTGCACCACCCAGCTGGCCTGCAGCACCAGGGAGACGATGGACATGTTTTGCGAGTTCATTTCGAGAGTATTTCCACAAGGGTCGCGGGGATGCGCGCGGGGCGCATGCTCGCTGCATCCACCCATCCGATGCGGATGGTGCCTTCGGTCAGCAGCGTGGGGTTTTGGTCGGACATCTGCTCTGGTTTCAGGAGCGCCTGCTGCACTATTGTCAATGATGCCCGGCCCATGTCCTGCAGGGCGGCGGTAACAATCAGTGCATCGTCCAGGCGGGCGCTGCGGTGGTAGCGCAGCTGCGCATCGGTTACGACAAACATGCCGCCGGTTTGTTCCCGCAATCGTTGCTGGCCGATGCCCAGCGAGCGCAGCCACTCGGTGCGCGCGCGCTCAAAGAACTTGAGGTAGTTGGCATAGAACACGATGCCGCCGGCATCGGTGTCTTCCCAATACACGCGGACCGGAAACTCGAACGCCATGGCCTCCGCCCTATGCCAGCACGCGCTGCAGGCGGGCCACAGCCTCCTGCAGCTGCGCCATCGAGTTGGCGGTCGAAAAGCGGATGAAGCGCGCCGTGTCGGCCGTGCCAAAGTCGCGCCCCGGCGTCACGGCCACATGGGCACGGCGCATCAGCGCAAAGGCGGTGTCCCAGCTGCCCTGCACGCCCAGGCGCGCGGCGGCATCGGTGCAGTCGGCCCAGGCGTAGAAAGCGCCGTCAGGCATCACCGGCACCTGCAGGCCCATGCCTTGCAGGGCGGGGATGAAGAAGTCGCGCCGGGCCTTGAACTCGGCGCGGCGGCGTTCGTATTCGGCAATGCTCTCGGGCTCGAAGCAGGCCAGCGCCGCGTGCTGCGACACGGTGCTGGCGCAGATGAACAGGTTTTGCGCCAGGCGCTCCACCACCGGCACCATCGCGTCGGGCACCACCATCCAGCCGAGGCGCCAGCCGGTCATGTTGAAGTACTTGCTGAAGCTGTTGATGCTGATGATGTGGTCATCAATGGCCAGGGCCGTGTGGCCAAAGGCCTCTTCGTACGAAAGGCCCAGGTAGATCTCGTCGATCAGCGTCACGCCATCGTGCTCGCGCACCACGTCGTTGATGCGGCGCAGCTCATCGGGCGCGATGGAGGTGCCGGTGGGGTTGGAGGGGGACGCAAGCAGCACCCCGCGCGTCTTTTGGCCCCAGGCCGCGCGCACCTTGTCGGCGCTGAGCTGGTAGCGCTCCTGCGCCGTGGTGGGCAGCAGCACCGCGCGACCTTCGGCGGCGCTCACGAAGTGCCGGTTGCACGGGTAGCTCGGGTCGGGCATCAGGATCTCGTCGCCGGCCTCGATGAGGGCCAGGCAGGCCAGCTGCAGCGCTGCCGATGCACCCGCGGTGACCACGATGCGGCGCGCAGGCACGTCCACGCCAAAACGCGTCTTGTACCAGCCGCTGATGCGCTCGCGAAGGGGCTCCAGGCCCAGGGCGTTGGTGTACTGCGTGGCGCCATCGCGCACGGCTTTGGCAGCGGCTTCCTGCACCAGCGGGGGGGCGGTGAAGTCGGGTTCGCCGATGTTCAGGAAGATGATCGGGTCGGCGCTGCCGGCCACCTCGCGAGCCAGGGCCTGTGCGGCCTTGGCGACTTCCATCACGTAGAACGGTTCGATGCGCTCAGCGCGCGTGGAAAACTTCATGGACAGGCTTCCTGCCCGCGCTGGCGGGCGTCGTTCAGGGGGCAAAACCCGCCGATGGACCGGCTGCAGGCGGGCTGCAGCCAGGCGGGCAGGGCGCGCGTCAGGCGCCGGTGGCGGGGGCGTTGCTGTCGCCTGCCGGGGCGGCGGCAGGCGCCGCGCCAGCTGCACCCGATGCCTTGTCGGCCGCCACTTCCACCGCGCGCAGGCGCGGTGCCAGGCCGTTGAGCACGGCGTTCACGTACTTGTGGCCGTCGGTGCCGCCAAACTCCTTGGCCAGCTCGATGCACTCATTGAGCACCACGCGCCACGGCACATCCAGGCAGTTCTGGAACTCGTACACGCCGATCCACATCGTGGCGCGCTCGATGGGCGAGATCTCGGCCATCTTGCGGTCCAGCAGCGGGGTGATCAGCGCATCCATGTCGGCAGCGGTGGCGATGCTGCCGTGCAGCAGGGCGTCGTAGTGGGCCGAATCGGCCTTGTGAAAGCCCGCCAGGTCGCGCGTGAAGGCGTCGATGGCCGAGGCCTCGTTGCCGCCCACGATGTGCTGGTACAGCGCCTGCAGCGCAAATTCGCGTGCGCGGCTACGGGCCGACTTGGACGCTGCCTTGCGCACGCCGGTGGACTTGAGGCCGGTACGCACCTGCTTGGGGGGGCGGGCACCTGCAGGGGTGTCGTTATGGTTGTTGTTGTCGCTCATGAAAGTTCGTCCAGCAGGTTGGCCATTTCCACCGCCACGCGGGCGGCGTCGGTGCCCTTCTCGGTCTGGCGCGCAATGGCCTGTTCGAGGTTCTCGGTGGTGATGATGGCGTTGGCAATCGGGATCTGGTAGTCCAGCGACAGGCGCGTGACGCCGGCGCCGGATTCATTGGCCACCAGCTCGAAGTGGTAGGTCTCGCCGCGGATGATGCAGCCCAGGGCAATCAGCGCGTCGTAGTCGTTGCTCTCGGCCATGGCCTGCAGGGCCACGGGCACTTCCAGCGCGCCGGGCACCAGCACGTGCTTGATGTGCTTCTCCTGCACGCCCAGGGCCAGCAGCTCGGCGCGGCAGGCCGCTGCCAGGGTGTTGGTGATGCCTTCGTTGAAACGGGCCTGCACGATGCCGATGTGCAGCTTCTTGCCGTCCAGGTGGTCTGCGGTGCCTTTGTCTGCGCCAAACATGTGTGTGTACTTTCTCTGATAACCGGGTGACTGTCGTGAGCGTGCCCCCGCACGGGGAGGGGAAGGCCCGGGCGGCTTAGCCGCCTGTGGCCTGGGCGTCCTTGGGGATGAAGCCCGTGATCTCCAGGCCGTAGCCCGCCATGCTGGGCATGCGCCGCGGCTGGCCCATCAGCGCCATCTTCTGCACGCCGCATTCACGCAGGATCTGCGCGCCCACGCCGTAGGTGCGCAGGTCCATGCGGCCGCGCTCGGGCGCCTGTGCCGAGCGCGCCGTGCCTTCAAACTGGGCCACCATCTGCTCGGCGCTTTCGCCGCAGTTGAGCAGCACGGCCACGCCCTTGCCCTGCTTGACGAGGTACTGCAGGCTGGTGTCAAGGCCCCACGAGTGCATGGAGCGGTCAATCTCCAGTGCATCCAGTACCGACAGCGGCTCGTGCACGCGCACGGGCACCACGTCGTCGGCATTCCACTGACCCTTGACCAGCGCCAGATGCACAGCCTGGCTGGGCTTGTCGCGGAAGGCATGGGCGGTGAACTCGCCGTAGGTGGTCTTCAGGCGGCGCTCGCCGATTTTTTCGACCAGCGATTCGTTGCGGCTGCGGTATTCGATCAGGTCGGCAATGGTGCCGATCTTGAGGCCGTGCTCGGCGGCAAACAGCTGCAGATCGGGCAGGCGGGCCATGGTGCCGTCGTCCTTCATGATCTCGCAGATCACCGACGACGGGCTGCAGCCGGCCATGGCGGCCAGGTCGCAGCCGGCTTCGGTATGGCCTGCGCGCATGAGCACGCCGCCATCCACCGCCTGCAGCGGGAAGATGTGGCCGGGCTGCACCAGGTCGGTGGGCTGGCTCTTGCGGTCTACGGCCACCTGCACAGTGCGGGCGCGGTCCGCGGCGGAGATGCCGGTGGTCACGCCTTCGGCTGCCTCAATCGACACCGTGAAGGCGGTGCTGTACACCGTGCCGTTGCGGGCGGCCATGGGTGGCAGCTTGAGGAACTCGCAGCGCTCGCGCGTGAGCGTCAGGCAGATCAGGCCGCGGCCGAAGCGGGCCATGAAGTTGATGGCTTCGGGGGTGACGTGGTCTGACGCCAGCACCAGATCGCCTTCGTTTTCGCGGTCTTCTTCATCCACCAGGATGACGATGCGCCCGGCGCGCATTTCGGCCACGATGTCTTCGACCGGCGAGATGGGCACAGGGGTGAGGGGGGTGTTCATGGATGGGGGCTTTCGTTGGGCCGCTGCATCGCAGGTCCCGGGGCCGGGCAACGCTGGCGCGGCCCGTATCCCACCCAAAGAACATGCGTGCGGCGCTGCCGCTCGTCTGAGGGGCCCCGCACCATCGGTGCAGCAGGCCCGCAAAACCCCGGATTTTAGTTCACCGGCCCCCAGGTCCCCGGCAGCGGGCGCAAGAATCCCTTGCCTGCAGTGCCGTTGTGGCCGGGCAAGGTCAGATGGCTGAACCTTGCAGCACCACGTCGGACACCGGGTAGGCCACGCAGGGCAGCACGCAGCCTTCGGCCTTTTCCTCGGCGGTCAGGCCGGGCCATTCGATCTCATAGCGCACGGCGCCCTGCACCAGTTGCCCCAGGCAGGTGCGGCAGGTGCCGTTACGGCACGAGCTGGGCCAGTCGATGCCGCCGCCTTCCAGCGACTGCAGCAGGGGTTGCTCGGGCCAGGCATCGCATTGCAGGCCGTCGGGTTCGACGGTGGCGATGAAGAAAGGGGCGCTGGGTTGGGTCATGGCTAGACGGGACAAGGGTGCAAAAGAGGGGGCAGTGTGAGGGCTGAGGTTGCGTCAGGCTTTGCCAGCCCGCGCCCATACCAGCAGCAGGTTGTTGGCGGGCATGGCGTGGCGGGCTTGCAGGGCCAGGCCGGATTGCGTGGCCACCGCGCTCACGTCTTCCAGCCGGCGGATGCCCCACTGGCCGTCCTGCGCGCGCAGGCTGGTGTCAAACGCGAGGTTGCCGGGTGACGTGGGCACGCCTTCTTCCAGATACGGGCCGTACGTCACCAGTCGCCCGCCGGGCGCGAGATGCCGCGCCGCGCCCTGCATCAGTCCGGCGCAGCACGCCCATGGGGCGATGTGCAACATGTTGGCGCAGTAGATCAGGTCAAAGGCGCCGGGCGCAAAGGCCTGGCCCTGCACCGGCCAGCGCGGGGCCAGCACGTCCAGGGCCACGGGCGGCAGCACGTTGGGGGCGCCTGCCTCGGCGGCCCATGCCGTGATGGCGGTGAACAGGGTTTCCTGCAGGTCGGTGGGTTGCCAGCTCCAGCCGGGCAGGGCGGCCGCAAAGTGGGCGGCGTGCTGACCGGTGCCGCTGGCAATCTCGAGCGCGGCACCGCGGGCGGGCAGCAGGGCAAGCAGCTGCGCCAGGATGGGAGCCTGGTTGCGCTCTGCAGCGGGGCTGTGAGGGAGGTGTGCGCTGGGCATTTTGGGTGTTTTTGGCCTGTAGCCCTTGCATTCAAATGCCAGGATGCTATCAAAAGAATAGCGTTTTTCGGGTCGCCGCATCGCACTTTAGCGGATGTCCGGGACGCGCCGTGGTGCCTTGTTTTTAGGCGGTGCAGACATTTCCCTTGCAGATCAAGCACTTGGCGTGCCCATACAAGGCTTGTTCAGAGTTATCCACACCATTGTCCCCGCCTGGAAGGGATAACCCACGTTTTGGACCGGCGTTTCACGCTTCTCAGTGGCGGGTAAATAGGTCGGTCAGGTATGCCTGTTTTTTAAGCGCGGCAATGAAAGTCTTTTTACTTCAATGACTTACGCGGTTCATACAGGCGTTGTCCCGGGTTGTCCACAGTTTTGTCCAGTGCAGGCCGGGATAACACAGGGCCACTTGTAACGCGGTGCCTAAAATTTGAGCATTGCAAGCATTGGCCTGCAAAATCAACCACTTAGCCGGCCCATACAGTGCTTGTCCGCAGTTATCCACATGATTGTCCAGCGGCATCAGGGATAACCCGCGAAACCGTCGGTGAGCGCACCCGTGCGGGAATGCTCAGGGCGCGACCTTCACGCCCTTCCAGAAGGCCACACGTCCGCGGATCTCGTCGGCTTCGGGCTTGGGGTCGGCGTAGAACCAGGCAGCGTCGGTGTTCATCTCGCCGTTGACCAGCAGCGACAGATAGCTGGCCTGGCCCTTCCAGGCGCAGGTGGTCTTGTGGTTGCTGAAGGTGAAGTATTCGCGCTTGAGTGCGCTCTCAGGGAAGTAGTGGTTGCCTTCGACCACTACGGTGTCGTCGCTCTCGGCGACGGTCACGCCGTTCCAGACTGCTTTCATGGATGACATCCTTGTTGTTCGGTTGGGAGGTGCGGGCGGTGCTGCATTGGCTGGGGCCCAGCCCGACCGCGGCCGCAGCAGGTGCGGCGCACGCACGATACCCCAATCGCTGCTGCACCGTGCAGGCGGGCCCAAGTCGCGTGCGCAACCGGCGGCCGGCGGTGTGTGCCTTACAGTCCCACGCGCTGGCCGGGCTGCGTTGTGCAGCGCGGCACCCCACACAACCACCACAGGAGAACTTCACCATGGATATCGATTTCAAGGGCCGCGTGGCCATCGTGACGGGCGCGGGCGGCGGGCTGGGCCGCCAGCATGCACTGGCGCTGGCAGCGCGCGGCGCCAAGGTGCTGGTCAATGACCTGGGCGGCGCAGTGGACGGCAGCGGCGGCACGGTGACGGCCGCGCAGGCCGTGGTGGACGAGATCCGTGCCGCCGGCGGCGAGGCTCTGGCCAATGGCGCATCGGTCACCGACTTTGCCGCGGTGCAGGCCATGGTGCAGCAGGCCGTGGACGCCTGGGGCCGCGTGGACATCCTGGTCAACAACGCGGGCATCCTGCGCGACAAGTCGTTTTCCAAGATGGACATGGACGACTTCCGCCTGGTGGTCGATGTGCACCTGATGGGCGCGGCCCACTGCTGCAAGGCCGTGTGGGCGCACATGGTGGCGCAGCAATATGGCCGCATCGTCATGACGACATCGTCTACCGGCCTGTATGGCAACTTCGGCCAGGCCAACTACGGCGCGGCCAAGCTGGCGCAGGTGGGCCTGATGCAAACGTTGGCCATCGAGGGCGCCAAGTACAACATCCACGTGAACGCCCTGGCCCCCACGGCCGCCACCCGCATGACCGAAGGCCTGATGCCGCAGGAAGTGCTGGATGCGTTGAAGCCCGAAGCCGTGGTGCCCGCCATGCTGGTGCTGGCGCATGAATCGGCGCCCACCCGCACCATTCTGTGTGCCGGTGCGGGCACCTTCGAGGCAGCCAACATCACCCTGACGCAAGGCATTCACCTGGGTGTGGGTGGTGACGTGCCCGAGCAACTGGCCGCGCGGCTGGCCGAGGTGACGGCGCGCGAGGGCGAGCAGGTGCCGCAAAGCGGCGCCGCCCAGGGCACCAACGAGGTCGGCAAGGCGATGGCTGCGCGGGCTTGACCTGCGTCAACGTGCGTGCGGGCTGCAGGGCCTGCGCGCGCGGCACCCGCTGGGGCGCTACACCATCCTGGATAAGCTGGCTTCGTACGCCCTTGTCCCTGCCGTGCTAAGTTCCGGGCCGACAGAAGAGATGGACCGGACCCAATACATGAGCAAACTGCAAGAGAGACTGGCCGCCTATCCGGCGGACGCGCTGGGGGGCATTCGCCGCGGCATCGAGAAGGAAGGGCTGCGCGTGCTGCCCACCGGGGGCCTGGCCCTCACGCCGCACCCGCTGGCCCTGGGCGCTGCGCTCACCCACCCGCTGATCACCACCGACTACAGCGAATCGCAGCTGGAGCTGATCACCGGCGCCCACAAGGGCGTGCAGCAGTGCCTGGATGAGCTGACCGAAGTGCACCAGTTTGTGCACCACACCCTGAAGGACAGCGGCGGCGAGCTGCTGTGGGCGTCGAGCATGCCCTGCGGCCTGCCCACCGACGAGACGATCCCCATCGGCCGCTACGGCAGCTCCAACGTGGGCCGCGCCAAGAGCGTGTACCGCATGGGCCTGGGCCACCGCTATGGCCGCCGCATGCAGACCATTTCGGGCATCCACTACAACTGGTCCCTGCCCGGTGTGGACAGCGAGCAATACTTTGCGCTGATCCGCAACTTCCGCCGCCATGCCTTTGTGCTGCTGTACCTGTTTGGCGCATCGCCCGCGCTGTGCCCCTGCTTTGTGGAAGGGCGCGAGCACCGCCTGCAGGCCATGCCCGGAGGCCACGCCCTGTACCTGCCGCACGCCACGTCGCTGCGCATGGGCCGCCTGGGCTACCAGAGCGACGCGCAGGCCACGCTGGCCGTGAGCTACAACGGCCTGACGGGCTACGCCAACTCGCTGCACGAAGCGCTGACCAAACCTTACCCGGCCTACGAAACCGTGGGCATCCGTAACCCGGGTGGCGACTACAACCAGCTGGGCACCAGCCTGCTGCAGATCGAAAACGAGTTCTACGGCACCATCCGCCCCAAGCGCACGGTGCGCACGGGCGAGCGCCCGCTGCACGCACTGCGCGAGCGCGGTGTGGAATACGTCGAAGTGCGCCTGATGGACCTGGACCCGTTCGTGCCCGTGGGCATCACCGCGCCCACCATGAGGCTGCTCGACGTGTTCCTGCTGCACTGCCTGCTGTCTGACAGCCCGCCCGATACGCCCGAAGAAATCGCCGAGCTCAAGCACAACCAGCACCTCACGGCCGAGCGCGGCCGCGAGCCAGGCCTGCATCTCACCCGCAACGGCCACAGCGTGGCGCTGACCACCTGGGGCGACGAGGTGCTGGCCGCCTGCGAGCCCCTGGCCGCCGCGCTGGATGCCACCCACGGCACCACTGACTACAGCGCCGCGGTGCGCGATGCGCGCGCCCTCATGGTCGCGCCCGAGCGCACGCCATCGGCCCGCGTGCTGGATGACATGGTGCGCCACCATGGCCACCACTTCGAGCACTTTGCCCGCCAGCAGTCCGAGAAGGCGCGCGATGCGCTGCTGGCCCTGCCGTGGACGCCCGAACAACAGGCCCGCTACCTGGCCATGGCCGACGAGTCCATCGCGGCGCAAAAGGCCATTGAGGCAGCCGACACGCTGCCGTTTGAGGCGTGGCGCGAGCAGTACATGTCGGTTTCGCAACTGGGCTGACCCCCGGGCGGCGGGGCCGCCGCCCCCCATCGGGACACCACCTGCGGCCCGTTTCGCGGTGGCACAGGCATGGGGCAGCAAAACGCTATTGATTTGATAGCTATTAGTGCTTTTGAATCCTGGGCTTGCGGCCAATATGGCCGCAAATTCAGCCCTGCAGCACCAGCAGCGCCTCTTGCCGCCAGTATTCGGCCGCCGCCAGGAAACCTTCCCACACACAGCCATTGCAGCCGCGCCCGCAGCAGGTGGTGGGCTCGGGCGGCGGGTTGCGCAGGCTGATGCCGGCTGCGGCTGCCCGCTGCTGCAGGGCTGCAAACATGGCCTGCGCAGTCGCCGCGTCCACAGCGGCGGGGGGCGGGGGCGGCAGCGGAGCGCTCACTGGGCGCTCACGGTGCGTTGCGGGCCGCCCTGGCGCGGCGCAGGCCGTACTGCACGCCAAAGGCAATGCCCAGCACCAGCGCAAACCAGCCCACCACGGTGGCCTGGGCCATCAGCTCGCGCACGCTGCCCGAGCGCGCGATGTACGGCGCCAGCAGGATGACGAGGCCGATGAGCGCGCAGGTCACGCCCTTGAAAAGCAGTTCCTTGTCGGCCTTCGCGGCTTTCATGGTGGCTGCGGAGGAGGGGGCGTGGGGTGTTGGCATGGGAAAGGAGAAAATGGCGTGCGAACCGGGACCAGGAAGACCGCGATTATCCTTGCCACCCCGACGGTGCCGCCCCGGCCGGTTTTGCCGCAGCCACTGCGATGGCCAGGCAACCTCTTCAGTGCAGGCCCTCAGCCTCCACCCCGACAACCCAAGAAAGACTCCCCGCATGGCCATCCAGTGGTTCCCCGGTCACATGCACCTTACCCGCAAAGCCATCACCGAACGCATCAAGGACATTGACGTGGTGATCGAGGTGCTGGACGCGCGCCTGCCCGGCTCCAGCGCCAACCCCCTGCTGGCCGAGATCACGGGCCACAAGCCCACGCTCAAGGTGCTCAACAAGCAGGACGTGGCCGACCCGGCGCGCACGGCGCTGTGGGTGGACTGGTACAACGCCCAGAGCGACACGCGCGCGCTGCCGCTCGATGCGTCCGACCCCGCGCCCACGCGCAAGCTGATCGACGCCTGCCACCTGCTGTCGCCCAACCGCGGCGGCATGGCCAAGCCGATGCGCGTGCTGATCTGCGGCGTGCCCAACGTGGGCAAGTCCACGCTGATCAACACCCTGAGCAACAAGCGCCAGGCCAAGACGGGCGACGAGGCCGGCATCACCAAGCTGGAGCAGCGCATCACGCTGGCCGACGACTTTTATCTGTGGGACACGCCCGGCATGCTGTGGCCGCGCATCATCGTGCCCGAAAGCGGCTACAACCTGGCCGCCAGCGGCGCCGTGGGCCGCAACGCGTACGACGAGGAACTGGTGGCGCTGGAGCTGCTGCGCCGCCTGCAGCGGCACTATGCGCCACTGCTGGAGGCCCGTTACAAGCTTGGCCTGCCCGCAGGCGCCATGGCCACCATGCAGGACGACGAACTGCTGGAAGCCATCGGCAAAAAGCGCGGCGCCATGCTGGGCGGCGGCAGGGTCAACCTGCAAAAAACGGCCGAGATCGTGATGACCGATTTCCGCACCGCCATCCTGGGCCGCATCACGCTGGAGACGCCGCAAGAGTTCGAGGCCTGGCGCGCCGCAGGCCTGGCCGAGGATGCCAAACGCCAGGCCAAGAAGGACGCGCGGGCCAAGTCCAAAAGCAAGGGCTCTGGCAAGCGCGACCCGGATGCGGGCGATGCGCCGCAGGGTGATTGAGATAACTGCTGGGCAGGCTTCGTTGCACCTGAAAGACCCTTTCGGGCTGAGTGCGCAGTGGCGTCGGTCCTTCAGCGAAAACTGTCAGCAGTCAACCTCCACCGCACTCGACCGCGAGCTTTGAAGTTTCGATGGGCTCGACACTGTAGATTCGACCGCGGGGGGCCTACGCCACGGATCTTTGGCTTTTATTGATGGCGAGGCCTGAGCCTTCAAGGGCGATAGCGAGCGCGCGGGTCCGATGGCCCAAATCGGCCACAACCGGACCTTCGCCCTGCACGGAGACGAACGCCCGAAAGCGGCCCCTTGGTCGAATCACACGAATTGAGGATGTGCGCAGGCGTCGCCCTGCGGCACAATCGGCTGGAATCAGACCAAGACTGTCGCCTGAGGCGACATCAACTATGAGGGTTGTCGATGGCTGTCGGAGTGAGGGTGGGGTCAATCACAGACGAGCTTGGTGCGTCGTCGTTCGTCCACTCGTCTTTCTCGACCATCAGTGCGCATTGCGAGCCCTCTGGCTGGGGGAGTCGCTTCCCTCACATGATGAACGAGTTGTATCGCGGTCGTCTCCCTCATGCGAATGCCTTGCTCGCGCTCGGAGAATTGCATGCGGCGAGGGCGATTCTGATCAATCTGCCTCCCGCTTCGGTCGTCTGGGACATCGACAACCGCCTGTCCAGGCCTCCGTGGGGCGACAACATCGCATCCCATATCACCAACCTAAGCAACTACTTCGTGTCGAGCACAGGACGCGATGTTTTCGGCATATTCGAGGAGGCCCTGGCGGCCTCTGCTGAGGAGCGGCGGGATGCCGTTCTCGAATGAAGGCTGCAGTCGGCCACATCCGGACATTCACGTTAGACATCGAATGCATCGCTGGGAAATTATTGAGAGATACGTGCTGCTTCTTATAGCGGCGGGTCTGCTGGGATGGGCCGGATGGCTTTTCTTTGTCAAAACCAGTCCTGAAAGAGCCACCGGCGGCGGTGCTCTGCTTTTATGCGCTTACTGGGCGCTGTGGCAGGCCATGTATGAGGACACGCTAGGTTCGTCAGTGCCGCCATCACTGGGTGAGCGGGTGATGATGGGCTTGTGGCTGTGGGGGCGCAGGCTAGTCCTGGGGAGCATTTCTGCGTTGTTCGCGCTAGGGGCCTGGCACGTGGCACAGAGCGCCGACGTCCTTGCCGACTTTGGGCTTATAGCTCTGTTTGCCGTTCTGTCTTTCGGTGCCGGTTGGGTCGCCGTCTTTGGAGGAGGCAGAAGCCAATCTATGACCGATGATGGCAGCGTCCACGCTGAAAGAATGAGACGGTACAAGTGAAGAGCACTGCGCTGATACCGACTGACCGCTCAAGTCGAACGCCTTTTGCGCTTCTTAGCTCCCGCGTTTCGCAGTAGCGGGAATCTGCTGCACAACGTCGGCTCACTCACTCCGTTGAGCGACCGCAATCGAACAATCGGGAAGACTGCGATGGGCCCACAGCTGCCGCTCAGTCCGCCCCGAATGCACGTGCGCGTGCAGCTTTGAGCCACGCATCATCTGGCGGCCCATTGAACCCAACTACTGCATCAATGCCACATTTAGGGCAAAGGGCTGTCTGGTCTTGATTGTCCCCATCACACCAGTCCTTGATGGCGCGTGGAGCGTAACTTTCCAAGCAGTAGTAGCACCCAGCTATCTCGCTGGCGAGTAGGTCGTGGCGATGCAGTGTTGACCCGCAAGTTCTACCCATAGTTAATGTCTCCCTTAGCTGCCTAGACGCTGGACATTCACGAGGCGACAACGCCAAGAAGGGAAATCCGCAAATGGCCACTCCACAAGACTGGCGGCTCACCAATCAAGAGTTGTACCTCAAGGAAGCCGTGCTTTCACGGTGCGGTTACGCGCCTTCAAGTATCCAAAACGACCACGATCACTGCGAATTTTGCGGTGTGGAATTCTCCGTAAACGGTGAAGTGGGCACTTTGTCAGAGGGCTATTCAACGTCCGACCGGTACAGATGGATTTGCGACCAGTGTTTCAGCGACTTCGCGTCCGAGTTCCGCTGGCGCGTAGAACCCATTCCCTAGCCCATGCGGCGATCTGCCAAACGCCTCAAGGGGGGAACCTGGAGCAGCACACCTCCAGAGGCTGCTGGCCGGAGGGTGTCATTGTGTCGGCGTACGCCACCATGCGTCCGATCGCAGAGGAGTAGGCAATTCGTCCTCTGGTTCGAGCCCTAAACGATCCAACTCTTCGAACCAGGCATCACGAAGGGAGTCTGGCAACTGAGACCCGCACCAAGGGCAATACAAAAACTTCTGGATGCTGGCGCCCCCACACTCGGAACGGTAGTAAATACCGTACTCACGAAAGCGGCAATCGTAGGAAAGATGCAACTCAGCAGCCTCGATATGGCTCGTCATCTCGC
Organism: Acidovorax sp. BL-A-41-H1; assembly: GCF_051942715.1. Classification (NCBI taxonomy): domain Bacteria; kingdom Pseudomonadati; phylum Pseudomonadota; class Betaproteobacteria; order Burkholderiales; family Comamonadaceae; genus Acidovorax; species Acidovorax sp. BL-A-41-H1. Next base: position 848,939 of record NZ_JBPVJQ010000006.1, read on the forward strand.
GACAGCAATGAATACTCATGTCAACCCTCCGCCCCAACGTCAGCATTTGGCCGCTTGCCGACTGCGCCTTATGGCAGCAGCTCGACGCTGCGTGGCGGGTGAACTTCCGCAACAAGGCGTCTCCATGGAAGATGCCCCGCGTGCGGGTGCCCGCCATACCCACTACGGAACAGGCGCTGGGAACTGGCCACCGCGCCTACCGGACAGAACCAGCTTTCCGCGCAGGCCCCACAAGGGAATCCAGATCCTGTTCTGTCGTCCCCGTCGCTCCCGATTCAGCACGGCTCACAAACCCCAAAGATCAGCAGCGCCATTTCTGAAGTGCAGTGGTTTTCCGCCCGGCGCTTGGCGAAGCCTTTCGCCGGGCGGAATGAATTGAGCGTAAACGGTCCAATCCGGGTGAGCCGGATCAGCAGCCGGCTGTCAAAAATCCGTAAAAAAATAGCTGCTGGCGCTTGTTGTATATGCGCTGGCAGCTATCTTTTGAGTAGCGTTCAGGCATTTAACGGCCTGCACCACCCAAGCTTACTTGTTCTTGTCCTTGCCGCGCGGGATGACCGCGGTCATGGGCGGCATCGGGCGGTCAGACACGCTGCCCTCCTTGGGGAGCGAGGTGTCTTTCTTGGGTTTCTTTGCCATCTTGTTGCTGCGTTGTTCGCCTTTGGCCATGCTGCCTCCTGTAAGGGTCTCGGGATGAAACCGTGCCGCATGGTAAGGGACAAACCGGCCCTCTTCAGCCCGGTGGGGCCTCTGTTGCATTCGGCGGCGCCCTGTGCCCGGCATCTGCCGGGCAATCGGCTGCCGACACGGGACGCAGCTGCGCTTGCAGCCCGTGGTGAAGGCGCAGCAGCCGCGCCATGTGGTCGGCCGCGCAGGGCGGCAGGGGCTCGCGCGGCTCGCCCTGGCGCTGTGCATAGGTGAACGCCACCAGAGCCGGGCCTTCGCGGGCTTCGTCCACGTCCATCTGGTAGGTGCTGTGCGTGGTGTCTGGCGCGTCGCCGGGCGCATCGTCGCCATTCTTCCAGCTGAACTTGAGGGCGCGGGCCCGGGGCACGCCGTTGTGCATGCAGGGCTGGCGCGCCCCCAGCCACACGTCGCCCTCCCACCAGCCATTGTGCGCGTCATCCCACCAGTCGCTGCAGCGCTCGGCAAACACGGGCAGGCTGGTGAATTCTTCGATGCTCGCCGCCGTCATCTCGGCCTGCAGGCGGTGGTGCAGCGGGTAGTGCGCGCGGTGCTGCCCCACGCCGCGGCGCACGTAGTCGAGCACGCCGCGCCATGCCCGCTCGCACGCCTGCCAGGCCGCGGGGTGGCTGGCGGCATCCAGCGGTTGCCAGGGGCCGGGCACGCCTGCCGCATAGGCACGGAAGGCCAACGTAAGGCGCGGTGCGGTGGGCACGCGGCGCAGTCGGGCTGCCGCCCCCAGGCGGGCCCGCAGCCCGGTGCGCACCGGCGCTTCATCCACCGACAGATAGAAGTCCCAGGTCTTCCACACCGTGATGTGGATGTGGTCGTCGCGCGCGTCGCCGTCGGCATCCACATGCTTGCGGCACAGCAAAAAATCCGTCTGCCCGAACCATCCGGTGGCCGTGAACTGCTTGTGCGGGATCACCGGCGAGCGCAGTGCCGCGCGGAGGTTGCCGATGCTGATGTCGGTGCCGGTAAACACGTCGTCGGCGATGGGCAGGGCGGCGGCAATCTCGTCGCTGCTGCGCGCCGCGCTGCCGCCACTGCGCACGGCGGCAAGCACGGCGCGGCGGTCCAGCAGGTCGGCCACGCCGTGCTCGCCGTCGCTCAGGCGGCGCAGCAATGCGTGGGGAACCAAGGCACCCACCGCTTCGCAAGAAAACTCCGCCAGGTGCGGGCCGCCGCGCACTTCATCGATGAGAAAGGCCACCTGTTCAGCAGGCGCAATGTGTAGCGCATGGCCGCCGGTGAACACCGCCACGCGGGCCACCAGCGCGCCCTGTACCGCCAGAGTGCCCTGATCGCCATGGCACCACAGCAGGTCGGCTATGTGCAGTGCGCCGTCGACGTGCAGGTGGGTGCGGGCCAGCACGGCGCTGCGTGCGTGGAGGTCGCCTGTGACGACGAGATGGGCGGGCTGGGTGGGGCGGTTGGCGTCGCCATCAGGCTCCGTGTGCGCGGTGAGGGCTCCGTCCAGGTGCAGGCTGCCATCGATCAGCACGAGGGCGATGCGTGGGCCTGCTACCGGGACTGCGATGCCGTCGTGCACCACTCCGTGCAGACCGGGGCCAGCATCCATCAGCCCGGCTTGCACCCAGGCACTCAGGTCCGCCAGCGGATCGTCAAGGCCCAGCTGCGGCAGGTGCATGTCGCCCGTGATGTGGAGTGCCAGGGCACCCGGTTCAGCCCCCAGCGGGCTCGCCGCAGACAGGCGGTGGGCCACTTCGGCCAGCGGGCAAATTCGGGCGGAGGGCATGGGCAACAAAGCAGGGCAGGCGGCGGGGATCGTACACCCGGCGACTGCACGCGCACGGGTTTGCGCAGACAATCGTGTGTTCTCTTATTAATTACCCGCCATGAGCCAGCCCCAGCCTGTTTTTGAAGTCCTGCCACGCGACCTGTCGGCCTATCGCCATGGCAATGTCGGGATCGACTATGTGCACCGTTTCGAGTCCGGCAAGCCCGGCCCGCATGTGCTCATCAATGCGCTCACGCACGGCAACGAGATCTGCGGCATGGTGGCCGCCACCCACCTGCTGGACACGGGCGTGCGCCCGCTGATCGGCACGCTCACCATCAGCCTTGCCAACGTGGCGGCGTATGAGTCGTTTGACCAAGCCCGGCCGTTTGAAAGCCGCCAGCTGGTGCACAACCTCAACCGCATCTGGTCGGCGGCCGAGCTGGACGGCACCGAACACAGCCCCGAACTGCAGCGTGCGCGCGAGTTGCGGCCCGTGGTGGCGGCGGCAGACCACATCCTGGACATCCACTCCACCAGCCAGGATGTGGAGCCCTTCTGGGTGTACCCGGCCTATGCGCGCAATGCCGAAGCGGCCCTTGCCATCGGCACGCCCCCGGCGCATCTGGTCATGCCCAGCGGTCTGGGATCGGGCACGCCGCTGATCCAGCACGGCCGCCACGGGCAGGCCGCTGGCAACGGCGTGGGCGTGGTGGTGGAATGCGGCCAGCATTTCCTGCAATCGGCTGCAGACATGGCGACCGGCGTGGCGCTGGACTTCCTCGCGCACTTTGGTCTCATCGCGCCGCGCACCGCAGCACGCCCGGCCGCGGCGCAGCGCCGGTACGAGCTGCTGGAGACCTGCATGGTGCGTACGCCAGACTTCCAGTTCACCCGGCCGCTACTGGGCTTTGAAGTGTTCGCCAAGGGCGATCTCATTGCCACGGACGGCCCGCATGAGATTCGCGCGCTGTGCGACGACTGCACGGTGTTCATGCCCACGCGTGAGCCCATCGTGGGTCGTGAGGCGGTGTATCTGACCCGGCCGGTGTAGTGCGGAGTATTGGAGGGGGCTGCAGCGCCAAGCCAGGGGGCGCTGCGAGGTCCGGAGGCGCCCCATTTTTGGTCTTTTTGGCCTGTAGCGCCTGGTTTATTTGCCCTGACTGCTATTAAATAGATAGCAAACTGGTAGCCACCTGCTGCCTTGCAGGTCCGGCGCAACAGTCTGGGGGTGGGCAAACGCCTCAGGCTTTCGGCTCGCCGTCCTCAATGCGGATCTTTCCGTCGCGCACGTACTGGTTGAACTGGTCCTTGGGCAGGGCCGCGGACCCTGCTGCATCGTTGTCGGCAGTCCAGCTGAGCGTGGCGCTGTCCTTGGCGGTTTCGATCTCGACCGGGCCCTTGGGGATGGGCAGCGGGGCGCCGTCGCCGGGGGTGAAGGTGACTTTTCCGTGGATGGTGGCGTGCTGGGTCATGGTGTGTTTCTCCGGGCAGCGAAGGCTGCCGCTCATACGCCATTGGAAAGGCCGCCAGCGAACGCTGGTGTAAGACGTGGCCGGCGTGTGCTGCGCGCGCCCAGCGCGAATGCGCCGCATGCCACGGGTGATCCGGGGGCCACCTCAAGGCGGCAGCACGGGCAGGGTCAGGGCGGGAGCACAGGCTGCGTGCGCTCCTGCCGCACAAGATACAGCCCGCTGCCGATGATGATGGCGCCCCCCAGCAGCGTGGCGACGCCAGGCACGGCCTGCCACAGCACCCAGTCGAGCCCCATGCCCCAGGCCAGGGCTGTGTATTCAAACGGTGCCACCACCGATGCCTGCCCGTGGCGAAACGCCTCGGTAATCGCCAGCTGGCCCAGAAAGCCCGTGACGGCCAGCCCCGCCACCAGCGGCCAGTGCACCTGATGCACGGCCACCCAGCCCGGCAGGGCCAGCGTGCCCGCGCCCAGCGCCAGCAGCGCCGTGGTCCAGAACACCAGGCTGGCGCTCGAATCGGTGCGCGTGAGCAGCCGGCCCGTCACGGCCGACACGGCATACCCCGTGGCAGCGCCCAGCACCGCCAGCGCCCCCAGGCTGAAGAACGCATCCTGGCTGGGCCGCAGGGCCACCAGCACGCCCACCATGCCCAGCACAATTGCCACCCAGTGCGATGCGCGTACCCGCTCGCCCAGCACCACTGTGGACAGCACGGTGATGATCAGCGGCGCAATGAAAAACAGCGTGTACGCCTCGGCCAGGCCCAGTTCCTTGAGCGCATAGGCAAACAGCGCCAGCATGCTGATGTTGAGCCCGCCGCGCAGCAGGTGCAGCGGCCAGCGCACCTTGAGCAGGCCGCGCACCTCGCCGCGCCACAGCACGTACAGCACCACCAGCGGCAGGGCCGCCCAGCCGCGCAGCGCGGCCACCTGCATGGCGGGGTAGCTGGCCGTCAGCGTCTTGAGCAGCGCATCCATCAGCGAGAAAAATCCCACGGCGGCAACCATGGCAAGAATGCCACGCAGGTTGGCCTGCGCGGCCGTGGGAGGCGTGGGGTGCATGGGGGCGAAACGGCAGTCGGTGCAGCGGTGGACGGCCGAAAAGTGTAGGGGATGCGCATCCCGTGGCAGCGGTTGTTACATTCCGAACACGAAGTACATCGCCCCGGGCGCCTGCGCTGCACTGCAACGCGCCGCGCAGGCGCGCTCAGACCCCCGGCGGCCGGTCCACACCTTCCATGCCGGTGGAGCCCGCTTCACTACCCCTTCGGCCGGCCTGATCGCCCTTGGCCCCTCCATCCTTGGCAACCCGCTCCACGTCCTCGCCTTCGGGCTGGATGTCTTGCGACGAAGGAATCAGCCACAGCACCGCCAGCGCCAGCGCCGTGCACAGCACGGCCGTGGCCTCCTGCCCCAGCCCTGCAGCAATGCCGATGGCCGCCGTCATCCAGATGCCCGCCGCCGTGGTCAGTCCGCGTACCTGGCCTTCGGCATTGCCCTTGAGGATGGTGCCTGCGCCCAAAAAGCCGATACCTGCGATCACGCCCTGCATCACGCGGCTGTTGTCCCCGGGCTCGATGCCGCCCTGCTGCGCCACCAGCACGAACAGGGCAGAGCCCATCGCCACCAGCATGTGCGTGCGGATGCCTGCCGCCTTGCCCGCATGGGCGCGCTCCCAGCCCAGCAGCCCGCCGAGCAGCGCTGCCATGAGCATCCGCACCACGATGCGCGTGGCCTGCGCCGCGTCGGGCACGTCGGAAAATTCGCGCACCACCGCGCGGGCGATGGAGGGCCAGAGGTCATCCATGTCGTACCCCTGTGCTTGCCAAGGTAGCGCCAACGGCAGCATGGGCCGGGGCATGGTGCACGGCACGGCGGGCCGTTGCCCAATGCGCGGGCATGGGTGGAATCGGGGGGCAGAAAAACATCGTGGTCCTTGGGTGGCGTGGCAGCAGGCGGCACGGGCCCGCGGGCGCGCCCTTACTGTCTGCGGGCCACCGCCGCGGCGGTAGCGGCAGGCTGCGGGCTGCCGTGTAGGACGCAGCGCTGTTGGGGTGCTTGCAGGTGACAGCCGGAGAAGGGCAGGCGCGGTGCCTGCCCAAAATTTGCCGAGGCGGGTGATGCGAAGCACCGAAATCCGCACGGCGAACTCAGGCCATCCACCTGGCCGGGTCACAGCCAGCGCACAGCGCCTCCCCAAGGCTGCGCCGCTCAAAAACCCAGCCCGGTCACCCAAACGACCGCGCCGCCCCCAGCGCGCCCAGCCGCTGCGTGATGGCAAAGAACTCCGCCACCGTGTCGTCAATGATCTGCTGCGCCGTCTTCACCGCATCGATCAGCCCCGCGCTCTGCCCGGCCAGGGCCGGGGCGGCCTCCATGTCGCCGCCAAAGTACACCTGCTGGATGCCCGCAAAGCTGTCGGCGGGCATCAGCCCGGCTTCGTGGATGGCGCGGGTGCGTTCGGACTTCAGCGCGCGGATGCAGGGGCTGGCCTTGGTGTTGAGCATCCAGGTGCCGGTGGTGGGCGCGTTGACGATGGCGTTCTTGTAGTTGTCGTGCACGGGGCTTTCGGCGCAGCTCACAAAGCGCGTGCCCATCTGCACGGCCTCGGCGCCCAGCGCAAAGGCAGCGGCCATGCCCCGCCCGTCGCAGATGCCGCCCGCGGCCACCAGCGGCACATCGACCCGGGCGCGAATGGCCTGCAGCAGCACCAGTGTAGAGACCTCCTCGGGGTTCTTGAAGCCGCCGCCTTCGCCGCCCTCGACCACCAGGCCGTCGATGCCTGCGTCCACACATTTGAGCGCGGCGTCCAGCGTGGGCACGGCGTGGTACACGGTGATGCCCGCGTCCTTGAGCGGCGCAATGAACTTGGCCGGGCTGCCCGCCGAGGTGGTGACGAACTTCACGCCCGATGCGCACACAAAGCGCAGCATGGCGTCGTCCTTCAGAAAGCGGATGGGCAGGTTCACCCCAAACGGCAGGCCCAGCGCGCTCATCTTCGTGATCTCGGCCTGGCAGTTGGCCGTTTCGCCCGACGATGTTTCGATGATGCCCACCCCGCCCGCGCGCGACACGGCCGATGCCAGCTGCGTGCGCGCAATCCAGCCCATGGGCGCCTGGATGATGGGGTAGCGCGCGCCGGTGTGGGCGAGGACGCGGTTGGTGGTGCTGGCGGTGCTGCCGGGTGCGGTCATGGGGTCTCCTGTATGTGTTGGAGGCCATTATTTCGACGCACCCGCTGCGGCCATGTCGCACGGGTTACGGCTGGGGCACCGTCGCTTCCCACGGCAAGGTGGTCAGCAGTTGCTGCCAGTCTGCCGTGGGGCCGGATGGCACATCGCCACCTATGGCGGCAGGCGGCCATTGCAGCCCGCTGTCGAAGGTCATCACCTCGCCGGTCATGGGATGAGGCAGCGTGAGCTGCCACGCATGCAGCCACAGCCGCTGCTGGCCCAGCCGCGCGGCCCACCAGCGGTTGAGCGGGCCCTTGCCATGCGTGGCGTCGCCGAGGATGGGGTGGGCGATGTGCTTGAGGTGGCGGCGGATCTGGTGCCGACGCCCGGTGGTCGGAATGGCCTCTACCAGCGATGCGCGCGTGGTGGCAAAGCGGCTGTCGCTGGCCTCGGGCAGCGTGAGCTGCGCCAGCCGCCGAAAGCGCGAGTGCGCCTCCTGCACGGGGGCATCGTCGGGCGCGTCGTCAGGCTTGAGGGCGTGGTCCACCTCCACGGCTTCGGGCGCCCAGCCGCGCACCATGGCCAGGTAGCGTTTGTGCGTGGCCTGGTGTTCAAACGCCTGCGACAGGGCCCGCGCCGCGTCGCTGTGCAGCGCCATCACTAGCACGCCGCAGGTGCCCTTGTCCAGCCGGTGTACGGGGTAGACATGCTGGCCCAGCTGGTCGCGCAGGGTCTGCATCACAAAGCGCGTTTCGCCCGCATCGAGCCCCGTGCGGTGCACCAGCCAGCCGGCCGGCTTGTAGACCGCTACCAGGTGCTCGTCGCGCCAGAGGATGTGCAGGGGGTGGTGCATGGCAGGCGGGTGCGGCCGCAGGCGGCGCACCCCTTCGTCGGTAGGGCAGGGAAGGCGCGCATTGTGCAGCAGCCGGCGCTGCCTACACTGGCGCCATCTTCCAAACCATGCAAGGAACCCCGATGTCGGCCGGAGACTGGAAAGACATGTACGCCGCGGCCGTGGCAGGCGACCTGGCGCTGGTGCGCCACCACATCAGCGCAGGCGTTAACCCCAACTACCAGCACCCCGAGATCCTGTGCACACCGCTGGTGGCCAGTCTCATCCACGGGCATGACGAAATTGCGCGCCATCTGCTGGCGCATGGGGCTGATCCGCAGTTGCGCTCCGACTTTGACGACATGACCCCGCTGGAGGCCGCGCAGCGCTACCGGCGCACCGACTTCATCGCGCTGCTACAAGCCCGGGGCGCTAAAGCCGACAAGAAGCCGTTTTGGTGGCGCTGGCTACCTGTGTAGCTGCCAAGCCCGCCACCAGACGGTAGCGCCCGCGCTGCCTACGCCAGCGGCCGCCGTGCAAGGGCCGCCCCGCCGCACGGGCGGCGTCCCCCTCGGGGGGGATGGCGCCGAAGGCGACTCAGGGGGGGGTTACTGCTTCGCTCGCAATTTCGCGGCGATGTACTCGCCATGCGTCACATGCAGCAGGCCCGCCACCTTGCTGATGGTGTGGTTCTCGTTGGCATCCAGGTAGGAGTCGGCATAGGCCACTTGCCACATGGCCTCCACCAGGCTGATTTTTTCGGGTTGCGTGAAATGGTCGTTCAGGCTGCCGGTGAAGCGCTGGTAGTCGTAGGCGGTCTGCGATGTGGTGTGGGCCAGCTCCAGCAGGCCAGCGACCTCGTCGTCGGTCAGCGCAAAGCGGCTGCGCAGGGCATTCACCATGGCGGCGCGCTCGGCCTCATCGGCCTTGCCGTCAAAGCGCACCACCTCCACCAGCAGCACGGCCGCGGCCAGCTGTACGGCGTGGGCGCGCTGGGCGGCGTTCTCGGTGGGGGAGGGTTGGGTCAAGCTGTCGAACAGGTCCTTGAGGGTCTTGAGCATGGGTGGATGTGCGGGGCAGGCAATGCGGCGCAACGCTGTGGAGATACAGGGTGGACGGCACGCGGCGCGATAGGTTCCGCTGTCGGCTCGGGTCTTTGGTCAGGCCCCATGGTCCCGCCGCGCGACAATCGGGGGGCATGAAACAGACCATTCTTCCCCTGCAACTGCTGGTTGCCCCCGACAAGAACGACCCCGCGCCCCTGATCCTGTACCACGGCCGCGGCTGCCCCGACGGCTTTGGTGCCGCCCTGGCCGCCTGGCTTTTTTACGGCGACACCGCCGAGTACCTGGGCCTGGACCACGGCGACGTTGCCAGCATCGACGACCTGCCTGATGTGCGCGGCCGGGCGGTGTACATCCTGGACTTTTCGTTCGCCAACGAGATCATGGCCGCGCTGGACGAGCGCGCCGCCAAACTGGTGATGCTGGACCACCACAAGAGCGCGGCCGAAAAGCTCACCGGCTTTGCCTGCCGCTGCGGCGTGGTGCACTTCGACATGAACAAGTCGGGCGCGCGCCTGGCGTGGGAGTTCTTCCTGCCCCACACGCCCGTGCCGCCGCTCTTGCAATACGTGGAAGACCGCGACATCTGGAAGTGGGAGTTTGCCGAGAGCGCGGGCTTCCTGTCGGCGCTGGACATGGAACCGCAGACCTTTGACCGCTGGCGCGACATTGCCAGCTTCACGCCCGCGCAGATGGAGCAGTTCATGGCGCGCGGCGCGGCCATGGACGAGAAGTACCGCAAGCTCGCGGCCGACATTGCCGAGGGCGCGCAGCCCCTGGTGTTTAACGGCATTACGGGGCTGATGGTGAACGCGCCCGGCATGTTCCACAGCCTGGTGGGCGACATCCTGTCGGCCAAGACCGGTACCTTTGCGCTGATGTGGAGCGCAGGTGCCAAGGGCGTGAAAGTGGGCTTGCGTGCCCAGCGCAACTTCGACTGCATCGCGCTGGCCGAAAGCATGGGCGGCGGCGGCCACGCACAGGCCTGCGGTTTCAAGATGAAGGTCGAGCGGCTGCCCGAGCTGCTCAGCGGCACCTTCAACGCCTGAGGCTCAGTTTCGCCCAGAAGGAGGCACGGCCTCCTCGAACCGGTCCACCCGCAGCAGCGGGCGAAAGGCCGCCATCCACCCGCCCACCACGGCCAGCGTGCACAGGCCGCCGGCCACCGCAGCGGGCACGGCGCCGAGCCACGCCGCGCTGGTGCCCGCGCGGAACTCGCCCAGTTCATTCGACGAGCCGATGAACAGCATGTTCACCGCGTTCACCCGCCCGCGCATGTCATCCGGTGTGGAGAACTGCACCAGCGCCCCGCGGATGTACACGCTCACCATGTCGGCCGCGCCTGCCACCATCAGCGCCGCAAACGACAGCCAGAATGCGGTAGACAGCGCAAACACCAGGTTGGCCATGCCGAAGATGGCCACCGCGATGAACATGGTGCGCCCCACCTGGCGGTTGAAGGGCCGCATGCTCAGGTACAGCCCTGCGCCCACCTCGCCCACGGCCATCGCGCTGCGCAGCGCGCCCAGGCCCGCCGGGCCCACATGCAGCACCTCTTGCGCATAAATCGGCAGCAGTGCCACCACGCCGCCCAGCAGCACGGCAAACAGGTCCAGCGAGATCGTGCCCAGGATGATGGGCCGCGAGCGGATGAACGCAATGCCCGCGCCAAACCGCTCAAACATCGTCCCCTGCGCAGGCGCCCGCGTGCCCGCATGGGCCACCACCACGCGCAGCAGCAGCAACGCCCCCAGCACAAAGCAGGCGCAGCACACGGCATAGGTCAGCTCGCCACCGCCCAGCGCATACAGCACGCCGCCCAGCAGCGGCCCGCCAATGCTGGCCACCCGCATCAGCATGCTGTTGGCGGCAATGGCCTGCGCCAGCTGCGCGCGCGGCACGATCTGCGGCAGCAGGCTCTGCATCGCCGGGCCCGAGAACGCCCGGGCGCAGCCATACAGCACCAGCACCGCGTAGATGCCCGCCACCCCGCTGCTGCCATGCCCCGTGAGCCACCACAGCAGCGCGCTGCACACCGCGCCCACCGACCACGCCATGCCCAGGATGCGACGGCGGTCAAAGCGGTCGATCAAATCACCTGCAGGCAACAGCAGGCACAGCATGGGCAGAAACTGCGCCAGGCCCGCATACGCCAGCGACAGCGGGTTGCGCGTGAGGTCGTACACCTGCCAGGCCACCACCACCGCCTGCACCTGCGTGGCGACCACGGCCACCACGCGGGCGACCAGAAAGGCCAGGAACGCGGTGTGGCGGTAAACGCTGGCCGGGGGCTGCGTGCCGGCGGGGTGGGAAGCTGTATCAGCGCCGGGCGCAGAAGGCGGGTGGGCAGGCATGGGCAGAGGGAAATCGCGGCGCGCTGCCGGTGTGAAATGCAGGGGACGCACCGGCCGCGGAGCGCTATGGGATGTGCGGGTGATGCGCGTGATGCTGACCCTGGATGCTACCGGCTTGTGCGCGAGCGCGCTGGCGCTGCGGCACAGGGTTCAGCGCCTGCCAGCGCGACGGCCGCACTGCCGCGTGTGCCTACCGCAGGTGCCTGTGCCGGTAGGTCCACGGCGCCTGCGGCCGCGGCTGAGACCACAGCCCCGTGCGCTGCGCTTTTGCGCGGTCCTGAAGGGCCGTCAGCCCCGGCCGGTCTGCCGCATAGGGCACATACACCCAGGCCATGCCCGCGCCGACCTGGGCGGCGGCCACGTCGGTGCCGGCGCAGCGCACATGGGCCACGGTGCGGCCGTACTTGTCTTTCTCCACCGGCTGCAGCGTGGCCTGCTGGCGAAAGCACAGCTGCGCCAGGTGCTGGCGCGACTTCTGGCCGAAAGCCTGGCGCGATTCGGGTGCGTCGATGGCCGCTACGCGCAGCCGCACCTGCTGGTAGCTGGCGGGGCTGCCACAGCGCGCGGTGAGGGTATCGCCGTCATGGATGGCGACGACGAGGCAGAGCAAGGAGGCCAGTGGCACGGGTTATCAAACGGTGAAGAAATGGGATGTGAAGATACGCCACAGCCAGGCCATGGGAACTGAATGCAACCGGCTGAAACAATCTTTTCCGGTGAACTGCCCAGGCCGTGATGAGGTGGCTGGCAGTGCTCGTGCGCCCGGTGCCACGCGGCCCAGTTTAGCTGCGGCTCACGGGCGCCCCGTGCATCCGTGGCGCGTGCAAAAACCAATGGCGGGCCCGTGCGCAACACCGTGCATACACATCCACGCTGCATACGCATTGGGTGCACCGTATGGGCATTCGCGCTGCCTAGAATGACACCGTTGGGAACCGTTTCAGCCGGTCACCGTCTGAATGGCGTGCAGCGTCGCGCTGCGCACCCGTGCCACCAGTGTTTCCATTGGCTGCCCCATCTGCCGCCCGATCAAAGGACCCGATGACCCGTCGCTACAGCCTTCTGCCATCTGCATCGCACCCCCGCACAGCCCGTGAGCCGGTGGCCGCCACGGGACGGTGGACCCGCGCAAGGCTGACCGGGCTGGTCGCCTTCACGGGCGCTGCCCTGGTGATGCTCTCGGGCTGCGTGGCCACCAGCGGGCCGCGCACATTTGAAGTGCAGGAAAACTTCAATTCCGCCACCACGTTCTCGCGCCTTTTTGACGCCACACCCGCCCAGACCTGCGAGGCCTCGCGCCGCGCCCTGCTCAGCCAGGGCTACATCATTGCGGCGCAGAGTACAGATCTGGTGGAGGGCAAGAAGAGCTTTCAGCCCGATGCCGAATCGCACCTGCAGATGACCGTGCGCGTGGTGTGCGTGCCCGAGGCCAACGAGGGCAAGGTGAGCCTGGGCTTTGTGACCGCGCTGCAAGATACCTATGCCCTGCGCAAGACCAACAACTCGGCCAGTGTGGGCGTGGGCGCCATCGGGTCGGTGTCGCTGCCGTTTGCGGCCAGCAGCGATTCGCTGGTCAAGGTGGGTAGCGCCACCGTGACCAAGGACACGTTCTACGAGAACTTCTTTGACCTCGTCAAACGCTACCTGGTGATTGACGAGGCCCAGTGACCGGGCAGGCCTGGGGTGCCTGAAGCGTGCTCAGGCGGCGGGCGGTTCACTGGCCGCGTGTGCTCAGGTGTCAGCCTTGCGCGGGACGTCATAGCGCATTTCGGCAAACACGCTACCCAGCATCGTGACGGACTTCAGTCGCAAGGGCGGCTGCGTGATGCGCCGCGGCAGCAATGGTGTGCCGGTACCCAGCGTCACCGGCGCAATCTGCACGATGAGTTCATCGAGCAGCCCGGCGTCATGAAACTGCCCCACCAGGTCACCCCCGCCCACAATCCACACATTGCGGCCCGCGGCGGCCTGCAGCATGGCCGTGTGCACCGGCTGCACATCACCGCGCACAAAGCGCACATCGGCGCAGTCCACAGCGCGCAGGGTACGCGTGCTGAACACCCATGTCGGCGCGGTGTAGGGCCAGGGCTGCCCGGCGTCGATGGCGTGTTTCAGCATCCACTCGTAAGTGTGCGAGCCCATGGCCAGCGCCCCCACTTCGCGGATGAAGGCGGGGTAGCTGGAGCCGTCGATGTCTCCGAACTGCAGCAGCCAGCCGAGGTCGTGGTCGGGTGTGGCGATGAAGCCGTCGAGGCTGGATGCGCCGTAGAACTGGGTGGTCATGGGCCGGTGCGCCGTGGGTAGATGCGAAGCGGCGCACTGTACGCATCACCTGCTGACACCGTATTGGCAGCAGTGTGGTGCAGCCATGCTGCAACCATCAGGGCTCGGCATGCGCTTGCTGCCCCGGTCCGTCACGCGGCCCAGGTGCCCGGCGCCAGCCCGTCCAGCGTGTACGGCCCGATGGCTGCGCGGATGAGCCGCAGTGTGGGGTAGCCCACCGCCGCCGTCATGCGCCGCACCTGGCGGTTGCGCCCTTCGCGGATGACGAGTTCGATCCAGGCGGTGGGGATGGCCTTGCGCTCGCGGATGGGCGGGTTGCGCGGCCACACATCGGGCGCGGGGTCCAGCAGGCGTGCGCGGGCGGGCAGGGTGGGGCCGTCGTTCAGCACCACGCCGCTGCGCAGCGTTGCCAGGGCAGCTTCATCCGGAATGCCTTCCACCTGCACCCAGTAGGTCTTCTCCATCTTGAAGCGCGGGTCGGCAATCCGGGCTTGCTCCTTGCCGTCGCTGGTCAGCAGCAGCAGGCCTTCGCTGTCCGCGTCCAGCCGGCCGGCCACGTACACGCCGGGCAGGTCGATGTAGTCCTTGAGGCCCTGCCATTTGCCTTCGGGCGTGAACTGGCTGAGCACGCCATAGGGTTTGTTGAAGCGGATCAGGCGGGAGGTCATGGGATCAGATGTCAGGCCGAAAGAAGAGCGCGCCCGCAGCGCCTGTGCCGGGCAGCATCAAATGTAGATCGACTGGGGCTTTCAAAAATGCAGCCCCTTGGCACGGGGCCACCGTCAGGCAGGTACAAACAGCGCCGGGTCGACCATGGTGCGGTTGAGCATCACGCCCCAGTGCAGGTGCGGGCCGGTCACGCGGCCGGTGGCGCCCACCTTGCAGAAGGCATCGCCCGCCTGCAGCACATCACCCACCTGCACGTCCATGCGGCTCAGGTGGCAGTACATGCTGAGCAGGCCCTGGCCGTGGTCCAGCCACACCGTGCCGCCATTGAAGAAGTAGTCGCCCACGTCGATCACGCGGGCCGGCAGCGGGGCCACCACGGGCGTACCGGTGGCGGCGGCAATGTCCATGCCGCTGTGCGGATTGCGCGGCTGCCCGTTGAACACGCGGCGCAGCCCGAACGAACTGGAGCGACGCCCGGGCACCGGCACGCGCATCTGCAGCGATGGCAGCGCCACACCCGCAGGCCGCTCGCTGAAGGTGGCCATCACCACGGCCTGGTGGTCGCGTTCGCGCTCGTAGCGCGCCTGGTCTTCGGGTGACAGGTCTACCGTGCGTGGCGACACCTTGAGCTGCTGCTCGGCATAACGCTTGGCGGCAATGCTGAAGGGCACCGTGCGCACCGCTGCGCCTGCTGCGGTGGGCTGCACGGTGATGTGGGCATCGCCCGGCACCGCCGCCAGCGCAATGCCCACCACGGCCGTCCACTCGATGGCATCGCCCGTTACCAGCACCGGTACATCAGCATCGCCCTGGCGTACCTGCACCACGGGCCGACTGGCCGCCGGGCCGAGCGACAGGCGCGCCACGCCGCCGGGCACCTGCAGCGCCTGCGGCCACACGCCGGGGGCGGCAGAGGGCACTGCAGCCGCCGCCTTGGCAGCCCAGGCCGCGCCGGGCAGTGCCAACCAAGCGCCTGCCGCCGCCAGCGCCGCGCGGCGGGATACGGTGGCGCGGTGACCCGCGTGTTCTGCCTCGGCAAGGGGGGCAGGGGAAGAAGCAGGTGGCGGTGTAAGGGGCAGGGTGGGCATCGTGCGGCAGAGGGCGAATTGCTTGCGGAAGAGAGGCGAATAGGATGCGAATGGAGGCGGTGCGCACTGCAAGGCCGGTAGCCGGGGGGGCGCTGCGGGAGCGACTGTACCTTGCGCCCCGCGTACGCAAGGCCACCCATTGGCAACAGCGCGTATCGGCAATGCGCTGCACTTCTCAAGGCCCCGGCCTGCACGCCCGCAGCGGCGCGAAAGGCGCGTCTTCGGCGCAGGCGCAAGCTCAACAGTGGCGGCGTTTGCCTACATGCCCCCCTCATGCGGCCCACCACAATCGCGCCATGCCAAAACTCGGCCGTTCGCGCTGGCTCATCGTTGTACTGACCGTGGTCCTCACCGTGGTGCTGGGCCTGGTGGCCCTGAACTTCACTGCCGGTGAGAAGAAGGTGCAAAAGCAGCTCCCGCGCCTGTATTCCACGGCCGACCCGCAGTTTGAACGCGCACTGGGCAGCCTGCTGGGCCCCCCGCTGGTGGATGGCAACGAAGTGACCGAGCTGCTCAACGGCGACCAGATCTTTCCGCCCATGCTGGCGGCCATCAAGGCCGCGCAAAAGACCATCACGTTCGAGACGTACATCTACTGGTCGGGCGACATCGGCAAGGCCTTTTCCGATGCGCTGAGCGAGCGCGCGCGTGCGGGCGTGAAGGTGCATGTGCTGCTGGACTGGGTGGGCACGGCCAAGATGGAAGAAAGCTACCTCAACGAGATGCGCGCATCGGGCGTGCAGATCGAAAAATTCCACAAACCCCACTGGTACAACCTGGCGCGGCTGAACAACCGCACCCACCGCAAGCTGCTGGTGGTGGACGGGCAGGTGGGCTTTACCGGCGGCGTGGGCATAGCGCCCGAGTGGACGGGCAACGCGCAGGACCCCGACCACTGGCGCGACTCGCACTACCTGGTGCGCGGCCCCGTGGTGGCGCAGATGCAGGCCACGTTTCTGGACAACTGGCTCAAGGTCACCGGCAAGGTGCTGCACGGCGACCTGTACTTTCCGCCGCTGGCGCAGACCCCGCCCGTGGGCACACAAAAGGCGCAGATGTTTTCCAGCTCGCCATCCAGCGGCAGCGAGAGCATGCAGCTGATGTACCACCTGGCCACCACCGCGGCCGACCGCAGCATCGACCTGTCGGCCGCGTACTTTGTGCCCGATGACCTCACGCTCAAATTGCTGATGGACGCACTGGGCCGCGGCGTGCGGCTGCGCATCATCACCCCCGGCGAACACACCGACACCGAAACCGTGAAGGCAGCATCGCGCGGCACCTGGGGCCAGCTGCTGCAGGCCGGCGCCGAGATTTATGAATACCGCCACACCATGTACCACTGCAAGGTGTTGATCGTGGACGACCTGCTGGTATCGGTGGGATCCACCAATTTCGACAACCGCTCGTTCCGGCTGAACGACGAGGCCAACCTCAACGTGTACGACGCGGGCTTTGCCAAGCGGCAGACCAAGGTGTTCGAGGCCGACATCAGGCAGTCGGAACGCGTGACGTACGAGGCCTGGCTGGACCGCCCGTGGACGGAAAAGCTGGCCGAGCGTCTGTCAGGGCTGCTGCGCTCGCAGCTTTGAGTCAAACTGGGCCCAAGCCCAGCAGGAATAATGCCCTGATGCTATGTATTGAATAGCAAATACCATGCAGGCATCGCAAGGCAATTGCTTTGTGCCACAGCGCCGGTCAGCGCGCGGTATGGGCAAGGGCGATGCACTGCGGCGGTACAGGCCCCTGCGCCGCGCGGCCAGCGCGCGGAAAACGCGTGGCGCCGCCTACTCGGCCTCTGGCTGCAGCTCGTACGTCACTTCCTCGCTTTCGACCATCTCCATGATCTCTTCGAGCGCTGCTTCGTCGTCGGTGCTGCTCCACATGTCTTCGGGGTCGGTGGCAAACAGGGGCTCTACGGCCATGTCCAGGAACTTGCCTTCGCCCATGCGGATGACCGGCGTGCCTTCAGAGGTTTCCTGCACTTCCCAGTCGTCAGGGACGGTCATTTGCAGCTGGATGGTGATGGTGAGTTGCTTCATGCTGTGATTCCTTGGTGCGTTTCAATCAAGACGCGCAGGGTAACCCAGTGGCGTGACGGTTTTGCGCAGGCCATGCGTGATGCCTGTTTGCCACTGCGCCGCAGGGTGTGCCCACACGCCCGACCACTTGCAAGTGCACTGCGGTGGGGCACACGCAGCCCCAGCCCGCGTCAGCCCGGAATATCTGGCTCCACCAGCAGCGCCAGCAGTTGCAGCGACTCCTGCCAGCCCAGGTAGCACGCCTCAGTGGGTATCACGGCCGGTATGCCGCTTTGCACCACCGTCAGCTCGGTGCCCACCGCCACGGCCTTCAGCGTGACGGTGTTCCGCATTTCGCCGGGCAGGTTGGGGTCGTCAAACCGGTCGGTGTTGACGATGCGCTCGCCGGGCACCAGCTCTACATACGTGCCGCCAAACACATGGGTGCCGCCCGTGCCCAGGTTGGTGAACTGCATGCGGTAGCTGCCGCCCACGCGTGCATCCATGCTGATCACGCGGCCGGTAAAACCGTGCGGCGGCAGCCACTTGGCCATGGCGTCGGGGTCGAGAAAGGCGCGGTACACGCGCTCGGGCGGGGCGCGCAGCACGCGGTGCAGGGTGACGGTGCCGGGGGTGGATGCGGTGCTGGTCATGCGTTTGCCTTCCTTGGTGGACACGCGCGGCTGGCGTGGCAGGGGTGGCAGCGAGTTTGCGACCGGCTTGCGTGGCAGAGCCGGCTGCATACGGGACCGCCACGATATGCGCTGCCCCGTGCTGTGCGCAACACCAGGTTGTTACCGGGCGTGCCGCAAGGGCTGGCTTGCCGCTTGTTTTAGACGTGTGGCCCCGCCAGCGCGTCAGGCCGCCACGGCCCGCACCGCAAAGCTCACGCTGCCGTGCGCCCAGCCGAGCAGCCGGTCGATGTTGGGGTGCTTGCCCGGGTGGGCCTGCGCATCGGCCACATGCTCGGCATACCACTCCAGCCCCAGGGTGGCGGCCTGTGGCGTGATGCGCCCGCCGTACAGCGCGGCCAGTGCGGCATACACCACCATCGAGCCCGTCTGGCCGGGCTTGTTCTCGATGGTGGCCAGCAGCTGGCCATCGGCGCCCAGCAGGTGCAGGGCGGCAAGGTGGCTGGCGGATGGGAGCTGCTGGAGTCGGTCTGAAAACTGCATGGGAAGCGATTTTTGAATGAAAACAGGCTGTAGCCCAAGATTTATTTGCACTCAATGCTACTGAAATAATAGCGTTTGGCTTTGCGTGTACTTCAGGGTGTGCGCTACGCCCTCAAGCCTGCCACACCCCGAATCCGGCCGAGCGCAGGTCGATACCGATCTCGATCTCGCGGTCTACCGCGTCTTCGTAGCGCATGGGGTTGAAGCCCTCGTAAAGGTCGGGCAGCAGCCGCAGGCCGTACTGCGTAACGTACCGGTTGGCCTGGATGCCCGCCTTGTGCTTGTCAAACCGCACATCAGGGTCCAGCCCGGTCATGCCCACGTACACGCAGGGTTTGCCGTCGATGTAGCCCGGGTTGCACTTGCGAAAGCGCGGCTCCAGCAGCACGTCTTTCGACAGCTCGACGACATAGACGTGGTGGTGTGGGCGGCGGGCCATGCGGTGGGGTGGGGTGCCGTGGGGCTCAGTGCCCCTCGTGCGGCTTCTCGCGCGTCAGGCGCTCGGCAAACGATATGCCGATGGCCGACAGCACGAACGTGAAGTGGATGATGGCGATGTACGTCACCACTGTCACGCTCTCCATCGACAAATCACCGCTCAGGTACGTCTTGAGCGCGTGCACGCCCGAGATCGAAATGATGGCAAACGCCAGCTTGAGCTTGAGGTTATAGGTGTTCACATGGTCCAGCCAGTCGGGCTTTTTCATGTCGCTCTTGTCAAAGTGCCCGGTGGTCACAAACAGCGACACCCCCGCCAGCGCCACCACCCACACCAGCTGGGCCACCATGGTCATGTCCACCAGTTCCAGCACCTTGATGATCAGCTCGATCTTCTCCAGGTCGCCCAGCAGCAGCGTCTGCATGAGCTTGAAGGTTTCCATCAGGAACTTGCCCAGGATGCCAAAGATGATGGCCACCAGCCCCACGTAGAAAAACAGCATGGTGAACCGCATGCGGTACAGCAGCGAGCCCATGCCCGAAAGAATCTTGTCCATGACATCCCTTGTTGTGTATTGAAGGCCGCGCTGCACAAGCAGACCCGTGCGCGCAGCCGGGCCGGATCATAGGCGGGCGGCGCAAAGGCCCGGCAGGGCAGGGCAATGGGCCAGTGGGTGGTGCGGGCGGCCGTGTGCCGTGCGCGGCTGTCGTTGCCCCGGTGGCTGGCGCTTTGGCGCGTCAGGCGATCCGCGCATTACGGCCCCTGCCACCCACGCCACCAGGCCCTGCACAATCCGTGCCTTGGCGCCTACGCCCTATGCACCTTGTCCGGCACTTTCTGATCCAGCCACCGCACACCATGACCTCTACGGCCCCCGCCCCCGTCACTGCGCCCGCATCGGCCTTTCCCCCCGCTTCGTACCCCATCGGCACCCCCGGCCAGCCCTGGGGCCAGGCCGAGCTGGCCCAGTGGCGCGCCCGCCAGGTGCGCCAGCGCAGCTATGCGCACGACGTGCTGGCCGTGGTCGATGCGCTGCGCGATCGCTTTGACGTGCGCAGCTACGGCGAAGTGGCCTATGGCGAAGACCGCTACGCCCTGCAATGCATCCGCCCGCGCCAGTGGGCCGCAGGCCGCCCCACCATCCTCATTACCGGCGGCGTGCACGGCTACGAAACCAGCGGCGTGCTGGGCGCGCTGCGCTTTGTGCAAGAGCACGGCCAGCGCTATGCCGACCGCGTGAACTGGCTGGTGGCCCCCTGCGTCAGCCCCTGGGGCTGGGAGCGCATCCAGCGCTGGAACCACGACGCCATCGACCCCAACCGCAGCTTCCGCCCCGGCACCAACGTGCAAGAGGCCGCCGCGCTGCTGGCGCTGATCGCACCCCTGCAAGGCCAGTTTGCCGCCCACATCGACCTGCACGAAACCACCGACACCGACGAATCTGAATACCGCCCCGCCGTGGCCGCGCGCGACGGCAAGGCGTTTGAGCCCGGCAGCATTCCGGACGGCTTCTATCTGGTGGACGACACCGACAACCCCCAGCCCGCCTTCCAGCACGCCGTGCTGCAGGCCGTGGCCCAGGTCACCCACATTGCCCCGCCCGACGCCAACAACGAAATCATTGGCAGCCCGATGACCGAGCCCGGCGTCATCCGCTACCAGCTGGCCGCCTGGGGCCTGTGCGCCAGCGCGACCGGCGCGCGCTACACCACCACCACCGAGGTGTACCCCGACAGCCCCCGCGCCACGCCCGAGCAGTGCATTGCCGCGCAGGTGGCGGCGGTGTGTGCGGCGGTGGATTTTGTGTGCGGGGCAAATCGCCCGTCGGGTTCGATGCCAATGGGGACCAGCATCGCTTGAAAGGATGAGCCTGGGCAGCACTTGCGCAGCCGGGCTGGTCATCTCCGGCAAGCTTGCTCAGGTGGGCGGCAGTGCGTCGAGCTGTGATTTCAGCATTGGCAACGCCGTTTGAACGGTGTCCCAGACTACTTCCAGGTTGATGTCAAAGTAGCCATGGGCAATGCGGTTACGCATGCCTCGCATGCTGCGCCACGGTATCTGGCTGTGTTCAGCCGCAAAGGCAGCTTGCTGATCCATCACCTTGGTGGCGGCTTCGCCCAGAACAATCAGGCTCATCACCACTGCCTGCTGGGTGCGCTTGTCCTGCATGAAGTCGGCCTGCGCCATGCCATCCACAAAAGACTGCGCGTCGGCAATGGCTTGCCGCATGTGATCCAGGTAATCTGGCAGCCTGCTTGCGTTCATAGCGGTTTGGCTTCGCGCGCTACAGCGTCACGGAACTTGGCGGGCAAGTCATTCAGTGTGAGCACATCTACCGACACGCCCAGCAACTCCTGCAGTTCGTCTTGCAGGCCACCCAGATCCAGCAGCGTAGTGCCGGGCAAGGTCTCCACCAGCAAGTCCAGATCGCTACCTTCCTGATCGTCACCCCGCGAAGCGGAGCCAAACACCCTCGGGTTGGCCACCCGATAACGCGCAGCTGCCTGAAAAACAGCATCGCGGTGTTGGCTGAGGGCGAGTGAGGGGCGCATGCCTTTGAGTTTAGCGGTGCTGCATGTTTCTCTGTCAAACCTGACCCTGCCAACCGTCCCGTCGACGGGCAGTCTTTGCAGTACGACAGACGACAAAAAAACGGCTGGCTAGTGGTGTCGTCAGCCCGCCAGCAGGTCGCCGCCCAACGCCCCCAGCAGCCGCGCACTCACCTCGGCCGCATCCAGCGCGGCAAACGCCATGTTGTGCTGATCCGTCAGCGGCCCGTGGCCCGGCTCCATGCGGCCGGCAGCGTCGTAGCCCATGGCCTTGAACTTCCACACCCCGCCCACCTGCTTGAGCGAGCCCACATGCGCGCCATCGGCCGTGTGCACCGACACCACTCCGGCGTTGACGGGCAGCAGCTGCAAGGGGCCAGCCAGCGGGCCGGGTGCTACGTGGGCGAAGGTGGGAGTGAACAGCGACGACCCGGCCTGGGGTGTGTCACGCTGCATAAACGGCCTCGCGGTGGCGGTTGATGCTGTCCAGGACATAGGGGTTACGGACCGCGCCCGGCTCCACCAGGTCCACGCCCCGACCAAGCAGGGCTTCCAAGTCGGCTTTGGCACCAAAAATCGCATGGAGCCCAGGCTCAACCCCCGGCGCAAACTCCACCAAAAAATCGGCGTCGCTGCGGACCGGGTCAAAGTCACTCGCGCTCGCAGCCGACCCAAATACCTCTAGCCGCCGAATGCCGTAGCGCTGGCAAATGGCGGCAATACCTGGGCGGTGTTGGGCAATGGCGGGATGCATGGGCGCAGTTTAATCGAGCACTCGAAACACGGCTATTTCGGCCTGTGGCTTTATTTGTATGGACGGGCAGCTATGAAGTTTGTAGCTGCTTGGACGTGCCGCTCAGAACGACGACCCAGGCTCGCTCAAAAACGCCAGCTCCTCGGGCGTGGATGCGCGGCCCAGCACGGCGTTGCGGTGCGGGTAGCGGCCAAAGCGGTCGATGATGGCCTTGTGCCGGTGCTCGAAGTCGAGGTTGTTTTCCATGCCCGGCTGCGCAAACAGCGTGAGCGCCTGCTCGTGGATTACGGCAGATTCGCTGTGCATGTACGGCATGTAGGCAAACACGCGCTGCGCCGTGGGCAGGCTGCGGTCCTGCCCGCTGGCCACCAGTTCTTGCGCCAGGGCCAGGGCCAGCGCGTCTTGCGCAAAGGCGCCGGGCGTGTCGCGCCACACATTGCGCGAGAACTGGTCCAGCACCAGGATTTCTGCCAGCCGGCCTTCTGGAGTGGAGCGCCAAGCGAACAGTTCGCAGCGGGTAGCGGCCTCCAGCGTGGGGCCGAAACGGGCGCGGATGAATTCGTCCAGGGCTGCGTCTTTGGCGAAGTGCTGCTGAGGGGTTAGCTCGGTGAACCAGAAGTGGAGGACGTTTTGAGGCTGCATCGCACAAGGATATCCGCCGCCTAATGCTGAGTTTGCCGATGGGCTCCAAACGTGCTGCGCGTGCTCGCCGCCCGACGAGGTTGCCGCAAGACGCGATCCCGTTTCGCCGCGGTTCAGCCCAAGGCCAGATCCTGCGGCCACAGAAAGTAAGGGCCAAAACGGGACTTGGCGACAAACTCCACACCCGCCTGCTCGCCCTTCGCCGTGAGCGCGTGTTTGTCCCCTTGCTGCGACAGATAGCCCAGTTCGGTGGCCCGGTCCAGCAGTTGTGCCGTTTTGAGCCCGAACTTCTGAGCCAGCTTGGACGACGGAATCTTGTCGCCGGCGGCTGTTTCGCTGTCGGGGCCAGAGGCTTCCGTAAGAGGCGTTGCCGCAGGTTCGGGCTCGCTGCTGGCCACACGCTCCAGAGAAATGCGCACCTCATCGCTGATACGGATGATGCGCTGCGCCTCTTCATAAGCATCTTTGTAGAGCTGCCCGTCGTCGCTGCGCTGAATAAGGATGCCCATCTCGTTGTTGTTCACCTGGCTGAATTCGTACAGATTCAGGCTGGTGATGATGCACATCTCTTCGT
Source organism: Acidovorax sp. BL-A-41-H1 (assembly GCF_051942715.1). Lineage (NCBI taxonomy): Bacteria > Pseudomonadati > Pseudomonadota > Betaproteobacteria > Burkholderiales > Comamonadaceae > Acidovorax > Acidovorax sp. BL-A-41-H1. The sequence goes on from NZ_JBPVJQ010000006.1 coordinate 872,455, forward strand.
TCATGTAGCACTTGGCATGCAGGTTGAATCGCCCCGGGTTTCGAGGAGGCTCAACACTCTGAGAGGATTGAGCCATGAAGAAGACGAACAAGTTCTCGCCTGAGGTGCGTGAGCGCGCAGTGAGGATGGTGCAGGAGCAGCGCGGGGAGTACCCTTCACTGTGGGCCGCCATCGAGTCCATCGCCGCCAAGATTGGCTGCGTGCCACAGACACTGAACGAATGGGTCAAACGCGCCGAAGTTGATGCAGGTACGCGAGAAGGTGTCACCACGGCCGAAGCCCAACGGGTCAAGGAGCTGGAACGCGAGGTCAAAGAATTGCGCCGGGCCAACGAGATATTGAAGCTGGCCAGCGCGTTTTTCGCCCAGGCGGAGCTCGACCGCCGGTTGAAGTGATGTACCGGTTCGTGGACGAACACCGCGAAGTCCACGGGGTCGAGCCGATGTGCAGGCTGCTGCAGATCGCCCCGTCGGCCTATCGCAGGCATGCAGCCCGGTTGCGCGACACCGGCCTGCTCAGCCACAGGGCCCGGCGCGATGCGGTGTTGATGCCGACCATCGAGCGGGTGTGGAACGCCAACTTGCAGGTCTACGGCGCCGACAAGGTGTGGATGCAGCTGAACCGCGAGGGCGAGGTCGTTGCTCGGTGCACGGTCGAGCGCCTGATGAAGCGAATGGGGCTGCAGGGTGTCAGACGCGGTAAGGTGATTCGCACGACCATCAGTGACCGTAAGGCACTGTGCCCGCTGGACAAGGTGAATCGGCAGTTCCATGCACAGCGGCCGAACCAGCTGTGGGTCTCGGACTTCACCTATGTCTCTACCTGGCAGGGCTGGCTCTATGTGGCATTCGTCGTTGACGTCTTCGCCAGGCGCATCGTGGGCTGGCGCGTGAGCACATCGATGACCACGGACTTCGTTCTCGATGCTCTGGAGCAAGCGCTGTACGAGCGGCAACCCGAGCGCGACAGCAGCCTCATTCACCACTCGGATCGCGGCTCGCAGTACGTTTCGATTCGGTACTCGGAACGCTTGGCAGAGGCAGGGGTCGAGCCGTCTGTGGGCAGCAAAGGCGACAGCTACGACAACGCCCTGGCCGAGACGATCAACGGCCTGTACAAGGCCCAGGTGATCCACCGACGGACTTGGAAGACCCGCGAGGCAGTCGAGCTCGCCACGCTGACGTGGGTCTCGTGGTTCAACAACCATCGTCTGATGGGGCCGCTGGGCTACATCCCGCCTGCTGAAGCTGAGGCAAACTACTACCGCCAACTCGTCGAGCAATCAGCTGCAGTGGCATGAGCACTTAAACCAAACAGCCTCCGCGAAACCCGGGGCGGTTCAGGTTCTTGCAGAAGCTGGTGCGAATGTAGGTCAGGCCGCCAGCCATTCAATCTCTTGCGGCTGCAACTCGCTTTTGCCATAGACGATGCGGACGTCGATTTTCAGGCGGTTTTTATCGGCCAGCAGTTCCTTCATCCGGTCGTTGAGCTTGAGGAAGGGGCTGATCAGAATCAGGCGATCTGAAGCACTCTTGATTAATTCTTCAAGGTGGTAGTTGGTGCCTGTTGTCGAAAGAAATTTAGCCATTGATGTATATCCCCATGAAACAGAGCGCTGTGGCTTGCTGACTACATCTGCCTCAAGTCGTCAACAAAGACAAAAGGCAAGATCCCACCCGATACTGTTGTTCTCAGTTCAGGAGTCCGTGCGAACCGTGATGCTCGTCGTCACGTTCCTCTGCCAGTCCGTCCAAGACGTATCTCGGCAATAAGCCGCTGTCAATGCTTCGCCATTTCACCTTCCGTATCGGTAGCGAGCTGTTTTCGAACGTGTCCAAGACGGTCTTGCGCGCCTGTCCCATGGCGTAGTTGTTGCTCCAAAATGCGTGGCCGACCCGAAGGTTGCGGTGATAGGCGGGCAAGCTGTCAAATAGAGCATGGGTCCAACTGCTCACGGTCAGAATGTTTTCCCAGGCAACCTCTTCCGGAATCAGTCCTGCCATGAACGCGTTGCGTGATAGTGGAATCACGCGCCACCAGTCCCAAGCCCAAATCAGCTGTGTAGGACTGTGGGCATTGGTGGGCGACGACACCAGCGCTTCAATATCGTTTGCGGCAAGGCCGGTGAGTGCCGATAGCCGCTGGAACATCGACTGTCGATGACCACTGAGCGACTCGTGCAGGAATTGTCGAGTGTGCAGGCCTTCCATCAGCGATCTGACCGTTTGGTCGTAGCCCTCGCGCGTGAGCACCCCCCAGTCTTCATCAAGCGCAGTCTTGGCTTCATCGACGCTGCACAAGGAGAAGGATTTGAAGGTCGCCAATGATCGGTTCATGCGAACCTCGCAGGGCCAGTTTTCCAGCGTTTCGCTCCAATTGCCTACTGCGTTGACGCCGTCAAGCTGCAATGCTTCTCTATGGGTTTCTGGGTAACGGCCAGATATCCCCGAGATTTGGTAGTAGGTTAGCTGCTCCTTGACTCGGCGGGTGGCGCCTTTGTAGAGCATGAGCGCAGTAATTGCCAGGCACAGGATGCCCACCAGTGCCAGCGCGCCCACGATCATCCACCCTGCAGGAAACGGCCCTTTGGCTTCCGAAACGATGCCTGTGCCAATCACTGCGGGACCCAAAGTGAGCAAGCTCAGGCTGAACGTGCCATGCGCCAAGGCCCGTTCGCCGCCGGTGAGCCTCAAGGAGGCTTGGGGTGGGCTCCAGTCGTTGGAAACGGGTGACTCCGTTTCTCCGGGATGGTTTTGCAGCATGGCTTAGAGTTGCGTATCAAGATGGTGTTTGGGTCGCGCCTAACTCGATGCGGGTTGCGATCCTGGTGATAACTTGTCGGGTGAATGGCCGTCGCGGAGAAGCTACTGTTAAGTCTGACCGCGGCATAACAATCACTTCCCCCAAGAATCCTTCAATCCCACAGCCAAGTTAAACACCGGCTTCTCCGCCTTGTGGTCAATACGATCCGCCACAAAGTACCCGTGCCGCTCAAATTGAAACTTGTCATCCGGCTGCGCATTGGCCAATGACGGCTCCACGATGGCAGTCACCACCTTCAGGCTGTTCGGGTTCAGGCTTTCAATGAAGTCCTTGCCGCCCGCGTCGGGGTGGGCGTCCAGGAACAGGCGGTCGTACATGCGCACTTCGGCGTTCACGCCGTCGGCCACGCCCACCCAGGTGATGGCGGCTTTGACCTTGACGGTGTCAGCACCTGGGGTGCCGCTCTTGGTGTCGGGCACCACGGTGGCCAGCACTTCGGTGATGTTGCCGTTCGCATCCTTGGAGCTGCCGGTGCACTCAATCACGTAGCCGCCCTTCAGGCGCACCTTGTTGCCGGGGAAGAGGCGCTTGTAGCCCTTGGGCGGCACTTCTTCAAAGTCTTCGCGTTCGATCCAGACTTCCTTGCCGATGGTGAAGTGGCGCACGGGGCTTTCCACGCCCTCGGGGGGGTGGGGCAGGGCGGGCAGGGTGCAGGGCTCCAGGTGGCCTGCGCCCATTACGTCGTCCCAGTTGGTCAGCACCAGCTTGACGGGGTTGAGCACGGCCATGCCGCGGTGTGCCTTCAGCTCCAGGTCTTCACGCAGGCAGCCTTCCAAGGTGCTGTAGTCGATCCAGCTGTCGGACTTGGTCACGCCGATGCGGTCGGCAAAGGTCTGGATGGCGGCGGGGGTGTAGCCGCGGCGGCGCAGGCCCACGATGGTGGGCATGCGGGGGTCGTCCCAGCCGCTGACTTTATGGTCGTACACCAACTGGGCCAGCTTGCGCTTGCTGGTGATCACATATGTGAGGTTCAGGCGTGCAAATTCGTACTGGCGGGGGGCTGGGGCGGCCAGCAGGCCACCTTCCGTCAGGCGATCCAGCAGCCAGTCGTAAAACGGGCGCTGGTCTTCAAACTCCAGCGTGCACAGGCTGTGGGTGATCTGCTCCAACGCGTCCTCGATGGGGTGCGCGTAGGTGTACATGGGGTAGATGCACCAGGTGTCGCCCGTGTTGTGGTGCGTGGCGCGGCGTATGCGGTAGATAGCCGGGTCGCGCATATTGATGTTGGGGCTGGCCATGTCGATCTTGGCGCGCAGCACCATGCTGCCGTCTTCATGCTTGCCGTCGCGCATCTCGCGGAATTTGGCCAGGTTCTCGGCCGGGGTGCGGCTGCGGAACGGGCTGTTCACACCGGGCTTGCTGAAGTCGCCGCGGTTGATGCGGATCTGCTCGACCGTCTGCTCGTCCACATAGGCATGCCCGGCTTCAATCAGGTATTCGGCCGCGCGGTACATGAAGTCGAAGTAGTCGCTGGCCTGGTAGGGGGCGGCATCCTTGCTGCCGTTCCAGTCAAAGCCCAGCCATTTCACCGCGTCGATGATGCTGTTGACGTATTCGGTGTCTTCTTTTTCGGGGTTGGTGTCGTCAAAGCGCAGGTGGCACACGCCGCCGTAGTCGCGCGCCAGGCCGAAGTTGATGCAGATGCTTTTGGCGTGGCCCACGTGTAGGTAGCCGTTGGGCTCGGGCGGGAAGCGGGTGCGGATCTTGGCCGGGTCGGGCTGGCCTGCAGCGTGGTGGGCGGCGTCGCCCGGGGTGCCGGCCCAACGGCGGCTGGCGTAGGTGCCTTTTTCCAGGTCGGCTTCAATGATTTGTCGCAGGAAGTTGCTGGTCTTGGTGGCTTCCGGGGCGGCTGCGGCGGCGTTGTCGGCGGTGTTGGCGGGGGTTTGGGTGCTCATCGGGCCATTTTAGGGGGGCGTTCTGCCGTGGCTGGGTGCCGTGGGACGGGTGTGTACGTTCAGTCACAACGTAAAGCGCAACCTGTGCCATCCTTTTTGCTACCTCGTGCGTTATGCATCAGTGAGGAGAGTCCGTCTGGCTGGCTGCCCTCGCTCAAACAGGAGATATCTCATGACGAAAACCCGTTCTATCTATGCCGTGGCCGCTTCGGCTGGCGCGGCGCTGGCTCTGCTGGCCGGTGCGGGCGCAGCCCAGGCCCGTGACGTCAACTGGTCCGTAGGCATTGGCGTGCCCGGCGTGGTGGTGGGGGCCAGCAATGGCGGCTACTACGCTCCGGCCCCGGTGTATGTGGCCCCACGGCCCATCTACTACGCGCCGCCGCCACCCGTGTACTACGCGCCACCCCGCCCGGTGTACTACGCACCGCCCGCTGCTTATTACGCACCACCGGCACCGGTGTACTACGGTGGCTATGGTCACGGGCACCGCCACCACGGTCGCGGTCACGGTCACTGGGACCGCTGATCCGCATGGGTGTGCCCCTGCCGGTACGCCCACCGCCTGAATTCATTGCGCGCAAGTCGCTCACAGGCAGCGTTGCACAGGCTGCCTTTTACAGCGGCCCTTCGGGGCCGCTTTTCTTTGGGCGGTGCCCACCGTGCGTGGTGGCAGGGCTGGCCGATAATTCCGCGCATCCCGCCGCCGTGGCGGGCACCCTGCCGTGGAGCGTTTGCCTGTGAAAACCGTTTTTGTCCTGAATGGCCCCAACCTGAACCTGCTGGGCACGCGCGAGCCAGCGGTGTACGGCGCGCAAACCCTGGCCGATGTGGAAACGCTGTGCGCCCAGGCGTGCGCCCGCCACGGCTTTGCGCTGCGGTTTCACCAGAGCAACCACGAAGGCGCGCTGGTGGACTGGATTCACGAGGCGGGCCGCCTGCACGCGGCGGGCCAGCTGGCCGGTGCCGTGATCAATGCGGGGGCTTACACCCACACCAGCATTGCGCTGCACGATGCCGTCAAGGGCACGGGCATCACGCTGATCGAGCTGCACATCAGCAACGTACACGCGCGCGAGGCGTTCCGCCACCACTCGTACATGGCCGCAGCCGCCCGGGCAGTGATGTGCGGCTTTGGTGTGGCGGGCTACGGCCTGGCCATTGACGGGCTGGCGCAGATGCAGCCGCCTGCAGCGTCCGCTTGACCAGGCTGACTGGCGCCCTGCGACTGCCGGGGCGGCTGCCATGACCTTCACCCCGCCGCCACTGGAGATCCGCGAGGACGAGGTCGAGATCACGGCCATGCGGGCGCAGGGGGCGGGCGGGCAGAACGTCAACAAGGTATCAAGCGCCGTCCACCTGCGGTTTGACGTGGCGGCATCGTCGCTGCCCGAAGATGTGAAAGAGCGCCTGCTGGCCCTGCGCGATAGCCGCATCACGCAAGAGGGCGTGGTCGTCATCAAGGCGCAGCAGTACCGCAGCCAGGATCAAAACCGCGCCGATGCGCTGGCGCGGCTGACGGCACTGGTCAACACCGTGGCCGTGCCGCCCCGCGTGCGCCGCGCCACCAAGCCCACGTATGGATCCAAACAGCGGCGGCTGGAGGGCAAGACCCAGCGGTCGGAGACCAAGGCCCTGCGGAGCAGGGTGCGCGACGGCGGGTAGGCCGGCTGCGCGCAGGCGGGCGACGGGTGCGGGCGGGGGCAGGCGAATGTGCCCAGTGCCCAGTGCCCAGTGCCTGAGCCGGGGGCAGCCCGTGCATAGCGCTTGATTGACATCACGGGTGGAACGATCTGTTGGTGGCGCAGGGCTTGGTGCGGGGCGGCGCTCGGTCTACAGTCCAACCAAGAACGGAAAGCCCACACCATGACAGCCGCCCTGCAGAGCCTCCCCATTGCCGCAACAGCCGCCCAGCCCCTTGCTTCACCGCCGCCCGGCGCGGCGCTGCCTGCCCTGTTTGTCTCCCACGGCGCACCGCTGTTTGCGCTGGATGCCGGCACCACCGGCCCCGCGCTCACGCAGTGGGGCGCGGCCTTGCGCCAGCAGTTTCCGCAGTTGCGCGGCATCGTCGTGATGTCACCGCACTGGATGGCGCGTTCGCCGCTGGTGATGACCGGCCCGCAGCCCGCCACCTGGCACGACTTTGGCGGGTTTCCGCCCGCGCTGTACCAGCTGCAGTACCCGGCACCGGGCTCGCCTGCACTGGCGCAAGAGGTGCTGGCGCTGCTCAATGCCGCCGGGCTGGCCGCACAGGGCGATGCAGCCCGGCCGTTTGACCACGGCGCCTGGGTGCCGCTGATGCACCTGGTTCCGCAGGCCGACGTGCCCGTAGTGCAGGTGGCGCTGCCCGCCCAGGCCGGCCCCGCCGAGGTGTATGCCTTGGGCGCCGCATTGCGCAGCCTGCGCAGCCAGGGCGTGCTGGTGGTGGGCTCGGGCAGCATGACGCACAACCTGGCCGAGTTCTTTGGCGGCGCGCGCGAGCCTGCGCCCTATGTGCTGGAGTTCAGTCGCTGGATCGAATCCGCCCTGGCGCGGGGCGACCTGCAGGCGCTGCTGAACTACCGCACAGAGGCCCCGCACGCCCAGCGCGCGCACCCGACCGAAGACCACTTCTTGCCCATCTTCTTTGCGCTGGGCGCGGCCGGTGACGACCTGCACGCAAATTACTTGAGCCGCGAGGTGATGTACAGCATGCTGTCGATGGACGCGTTTGCTCTGCAGGCGGCGCATTGACGGTCTGCCAGCCATTTATCCATTTAAAACAGCCCCTGGCGCTTATCCATGCTTGACCTTCCGCTCACATTTTTGCAGCGCCCCGCTGCGCCCCACTACCCGCGCCCCTGGCTGCTGGTGCTGATGCACGGCGTGGGCAGCAACGAACAGGACCTGTTTGGCCTGGCGCCGCACCTGCCCGAGCACTTTCACGTGGTCAGCCTGCGCGCGCCGTTCCGCATGGGGCCGGGCTCGCACGCGTGGTTTGACTTCTCGATTGAGCCCAACGGCGAGCGCTCCATCAACGAGGCGCAAGAAGCCCAGAGCCGCGCGCTGGTGGCGCAAACGGTGCAGGCCGCGTCAGACCAGCTGGGCATTCCGCCCGAACGGGTGGTGGTGGGCGGCTTCAGCCAGGGCGGCATCATGGCGCTGTCGCTGCTGCTGACGCAGCCCGCACTGCTGCACGCCGCCATGGTGTGGCACAGCCGCCTGCTGCCGCAGGTGGTGCCGCTGACCGCCCCCGCCGATGCGCTGCGCGGCAAGCAGCTGTGGCTGAGCCACGGCACGCACGACAACGTGATCCCGCTGGCGCACGCGCAGGCCATCGTGCACCACATGGCGCCGCTGCCCGTGGCGGTGACGTACCGCGAATTCCCGGGTGCGCACGAAATCCGGCCTGCGGAGCTGTCGGCCACGGTGAGCTGGCTGCAGGCGTTGTCGACCACGCCGCCTGCGTTTTGATGCGGTTTTGACGGGCGTGTTGGCAGACCCTCGCTGAACCTGTCGAAGCCGTGCGCTGCGTTTCAGCTTGAGCAGCGACGGCGATGGGCACAGCGCGGTGCTGGCCCCCCCCCCGGCCGATGCCGCGCGCCCACGCACCCCGCGGTAGCGCGCCCGTCAGCCCCCAGGCAGGGGCAGCGCCGTCTTGTAGCGCACCTGCTTAAGCGCAAAGCTGGAGCGGATTTTCTCCACACCCGGTATAGGTGAAAGCTGCTCCAAGATGAAACGCTCCAGCGCCCCGATGTCGGCCACCGCCACGCGGATCAGGTAGTCGCTGTCGCCGCTCATCAGGTAGCACTCCATCACCTCGTCGTGCTCGGCAATGCGGCGTTCAAAGTCGGCCAGGGCTTCCTTGCTCTGCGTCTTGAGGCTGATGCTGATGAACACGTTGAGCCCCAGGCCCAGCGCCGCCGCACTGGCCAGCGCCACGTAGCGGCTGATGACGCCCGCCGCCTCCAGCGCCTTCACCCGCGCGAGGCACGGCGACGGCGACAGGTGCACCCGCCGCGCGAGTTCCACGTTGGAGAGGGAGCCATCGGCCTGCAGCTCGGCCAGAATGCGCAAATCGAGTGTGCCGAGCTTCATGTGCTGCATTTTATTTGAATGGCAGCATTAAATGCTGCAAAACGCCTGGCAGCGCCCCAAAACAGCAACTCATTTGGGTGGCGGCTGGCTACAGTGACTGCATGAACGCCCCCACGCCCCACACCCTGCTGCAGCCCCCGGCACTGGCCGATACCGACCCGCTGGAAACCGCCGAGTGGCGCGACGCCTTCACCGCGCTGGTCGCCACCGAAGGCCCTGAACGCGCCCGGCTCATCCTGCAAGAGATGGTGCAACTGGCGCGCGCCCATCGCATTGGCTGGCAGCCCGACCTGAACACGCCCTATGTGAACACGGTGGCGGTGCAAGACCAGCCGGTGTTCCCCGGCGACCTTGCGGTGGAAGAGCGCGTGGCCTCCATCGTGCGCTGGAATGCGCTGGCCATGGTGGTGCGGGCCAACCAGGCGTACGGCGAACTGGGCGGGCACATTGCCAGCTATGCCAGCGCGGCCGACCTGTTTGAAAGCGGCTTCAACCACTTCTTCCGTGCCCGCGAAGGCCTGGGCGAGGGGCAGCACCGGGGCGACCTGGTGTTCTTTCAGCCGCACAGCGCGCCGGGCGTGTATGCGCGCGCGTTTATGGAAGGGCGCTTGTCCGAGCAGGATCTGATGCACTACAGGCAGGAGCTGACCGCACCCGCCGCCGGTGCGCAGGGCCTGTGCAGCTACCCGCACCCGTGGTTGATGCCGGATTTCTGGCAGTTCCCCACCGGATCGATGGGCATCGGCCCCATCAGCAGCATTTACCACGCGCGGTTCATGCGCTACCTCACGCACCGCAACCTGCTCAACTGCGCGGGCCGCAAGGTATGGGGCGTGTTTGGGGATGGCGAGATGGACGAGCCCGAAAGCATGAGCGCGCTGACCCTGGCCGCGCGCGAGGGCCTCGACAACCTGGTGTGGGTGGTCAACTGCAACCTGCAGCGGCTGGATGGGCCGGTGCGCGGCAACGGCCGCATCATCGACGAGCTGGAGCGCCTGTTTGCCGGTGCGGGCTGGAACGTGGTCAAGCTGGTGTGGGGCAGCGACTGGGACGGCCTGTTTGCCCGCGACCTGACCGGCGCGCTGGTGCGCACGCTGCAAGGCACCGTGGATGGCCAGATGCAGACCTTTGCGGCCAAGGACGGACGCTTCAACCGCGACAACTTCTTTGGCCAAAGCCCCGAGCTGGCCGCGCTGGCGCAGGGCATGACGGACGAGCAGATCGACCGCTTGAAGCGCGGCGGGCACGATCTGGTGAAGATCCACGCCGCCTACGCCGCAGCCGCTGCGCACAAAGGTCAGCCCACGGTGATCCTGGCCCACACCAAAAAGGGCTACGGCATGGGAACGGCCGGGCAGGGCAAGATGACCACGCACAGCCAGAAGAAGCTGGACGAGACGGACCTCATCGAGTTTCGCAACCGCTTCAACCTGCCGCTCACCGACGAGCAGGCCACCAGCCTGGCTTTCTTCAAACCCGCCGAAGACAGTGCAGAGATGAGTTACCTGCGCCGCCACCGCCACCAACTGGGCGGCTACCTGCCCCGGCGCGAGACGACGTGCGACGCGTTGCCCGTGCCGCCCCTTGCCAGCTACGCCCAGTTCGCACTGCAGGCCGATGGCAAGGAGATGAGCACCACCATGGCGTTTGTGCGCATGCTGGGCACGCTGCTGAAAGACGCCACGCTGGGCCCGCGCATCGTGCCCATCGTGGCCGACGAGGCGCGCACCTTCGGCATGGCCAACCTGTTCAAGCAGGTCGGCATCTACAGCAGCGTGGGCCAGCGCTACGCGCCTGAAGACATCGGCTCGGTGCTGAGCTACCGCGAGGCGCTGGACGGGCAAATTCTGGAAGAGGGCATCAGCGAAGCCGGTGCGATTGCGAGCTGGACGGCCGCCGCCACCAGCTACAGCGTGCACGGCCTGGCCATGCTGCCGTTCTACATCTACTACTCGATGTTCGGCTTCCAGCGCGTGGGCGACGCCATCTGGGCCGCCGCCGACCAGCGCGCTCGTGGTTTCTTGCTGGGCGCCACCTCGGGCCGCACCACGCTGGGCGGCGAGGGCTTGCAGCACCAGGACGGCACCAGCCACCTGGTGGCAGCCACCATCCCCAATTGCAAGGCGTATGACCCGGCCTATGCGGGCGAGATGGCCGTGATCGTCGACGCGGGCATGCGCGAGATGGTGACCGAGCAGCGCGACGTTTTCTACTACGTGACGCTGATGAATGAAAACTACGCCCAGCCCGACCTGCCCGAGGGCGCAGCCGAAGGCGTATTGCGTGGTTGCTATGTTTTTAATAGCTATCAGGCATTGAATAACCAAGGCCTCAGCCCTGTTTCATCCAAAAACGTCGCTTTGATGGGTTCTGGGGCCATCCTGACCGAGGTGGTCAAGGCTGCGCAGCTGCTCGCAGCCGAAGGCATCAATGTGACGGTGCTCAGCGTGACCAGCTGGAGCGAGCTGGCCCGCGACGGCGTAGCGTGCGAGCAGCGCGCGCTGGCGTCCGAAGAAGAGGTTGAGCCAGGTACCCCCTGGCTTGCAGCACAACTGGCCGCCACAAGCGGACCGGTTGTGGCTGCAACAGACTACGTGCGCGCCGTACCCGAGACGGTGCGCGCCTTCATTCCCGAAGGGCGCAAGTACCTGACGCTGGGCACCGACGGTTTTGGTCGCAGCGATACGCGGGCGGCGTTGCGGCAGTTTTTCGGTGTGGATGCGGCCAGCGTGGCGCATGCTGCGCGCAAGGCTTTGCAGGCGGGCTGAACGCGCCGTGCAGCCAGGCGAACGGTAACGCCGGGGCAAGGTAGCTCAGGCTGCCGGTGCAGGGCGCCTGCGCCGCGATGCCGCGGGCAGCAAGGCCACGGCCTGCGCCAGGCCCGCCAGCGCCTGCGCGGGCGGCGTGCCAAACAAGGCATGCGTGACCGCGCCGTCCATCGCCATGCACAGCATGCGGGCCAGCGCTGCAGGCGGCGGCAAGGTACCCGGGTGGGCTTTCCCCGCTGTGGGTATCAGGGCCTCGATCCGGTGGGCCAAATCGCTTTTGTGCTGGCGGGTGAGGGTGTTCACACCATCCACGCTGCCGCCCAGCTCGGCGCTGGTGTTCAGGAACGCGCAGCCCCTGAAGCCTTCATCCTCCAGCCACTCGGCCAGCGCGGGCACCAGGGCGGCCGGCGTGTTGCCGTGGCGCTGCAGCGCGGCATCAAACCAGGCCATCCAGCGCGTGTGCCGGTCGACCAGGAAGGCCAGCACCAGGTCGTTCTTGCTCGGGAAGTGCCGGTAGAACGTGACCTTGGTGACGCCCGCCTCGGCAATCACGCGGTCGATGCCGGTGGCGCGCACGCCGTCGCGATAGAACAGGGCGCAGGCCGTCCACAGGATGCGCTCGCGCGCGGGCTGGTCAGGGGCGGCGGCGGGGGGCGCGATAGAGGATGTGACCGACATGGCGGGATGATAGACAGGTCTGTCTACATTGGGTAGAGTGCGGTGCAGATGTAGACAGGTCTGTCCACATCGCGCGGCATTTTTGCGATGCGTCGCGTCCGTCTTCGTCTGCCCTGAAAGCCCTTGCCATGGAATCTCGCCCACCCGTCCCTCCCTTTACCGCCGACACTGCTGCGCAGAAGGTGCGCATGGCCGAAGACGCGTGGAACTCCCGCGACCCCGGCCGCGTGGTGCAGGTCTACACCGAGGACACGCGCTGGCGCAACCGCGCGGAGTTTCCGGTGGGGCGCGAGCAGGTGCGCGCCTTTTTGCAGCGCAAGTGGGAGCGTGAGCTTGACTACCGGCTTATCAAGGAGCTGTGGGCCTTTGGCGGCCCGCGCATCGGCGTGCGCTTTGCGTACGAATGGCATGACGCGGCGGGGCAGTGGTGGCGCTCGTACGGCAACGAGAATTGGGAGTTCAACGCGCAGGGGCTGATGGAGCGGCGCTATGCCAGCATCAACGACCTGCAGATCAGCGCCCAGGACCGGTTGTTCCACTGGCCCCTGGGACGCAGGCCGGACGACCATGCTTCGCTGAGCGCGCTGGGGTTGTAGGCCGCATCAGCGCCACGCGTGGACGGGGCTTGCTGTGCGAAGCGCGGCAAAGGCGGGCCGTGGCTACGCGCTTTCTTCGCGCCGGAAGAACGCATCCAGCACCGGCATCAGCGCTGGAAACTCCTGCGCAAAACGGGCCCGGTTCACAAAGTACGCCTCGCACGCCACGGCAAAAAATTCGGACTGCGCCGTGGCGCCGTAGGCATCTAGCCAGGGGCGCTCGGCGCCAAAGCGCTCGGCCATGATCACGCGCTCGCGAAAGTCCTGGTAGGCCGGCTCCCAGGTGTTCCACCAGGCTTCGTACGCTGCGCGGCCGGTGCGTGCGCCCATGAAGCCCGCGGGCAGGGGCGGGCAGCCGTTGGCGTCGCCGCTTTTCATGTCGAGTTTGTGCACAAATTCGTGCACCACCACGTTGTGGCCGCGCGCGGTGTTCTCGGTGGCGTTGGCCACGTGTTCCCAGCTGAGCATCACCGGGCCACGCTCCATGGCCTCGCCCAGCAGCACCTGCGTGTGCTCGTGCACCACGCCCGCTTCGTCGGTGATTTGCCGGCGCGCCACGGCCTCGGCCGGGTGCACCACGATGGTCACGAAATCGTCGTACCAGCCCAGCGCCTTGCTGGCTTCGCCCAGGTGCAGCAGCGGCAGGCAGGCCTGCGCCGCGATGTCGATGGCCATGGCATCCGTCACCTGCAGGCCGTGTGCGCCGTGGAATTGCTTGTGGTCCAGAAACAGTGCGCTCAGTGCGCGCAGCTTGGCTTGCTCGGGCAGCGACAGGGCCGCCAGAAACGGATAGCGCCGCAGCGTCTGCAGCCACAGGTCTGCCGAGATGTCGGGCACGGGGGCGACGGTGGCGCGTACGCGGCGCCAGAGGCGGTTGAGGATGGGCGGCATGGCAGTGATCGGGCGGGGACGCGATCACGGCCCCTCAGTCAGGATGGCTGGTAGGTAGGGGTCAATTCAATGCGTTCCAGCCCCGCGGCGGATAAACGCAGTGTTTCCAGGCGGGGGGGCAATGCGGCGGCGTCCCAGTCGCTCAGCACCACGCGCTGCAGGCCGGGCGCCAGCGTGTGCGTGGCGGGCTTGTGCGTGTGGCCGTGGATGAGGGTGCGTGCATTTGCGGCGTGCAGCCACGCGGCAGCAGCAGTCTGGTCCACATCGGCATAGCTCGCGCCCGACTGCTTGCGCGCCTCGCTCTCCTGTCGGATGCCGCGCGCCTGCGCGCGGCGTGTAGCGAGGGGCTGGGACAGGAACTGCTGCTGCCAAGCGCTGCTGCGGGCCTGCACGCGAAAGCGCTGGTAGTCCACGTCATCAATGCACAGCAGGTCGCCATGGCTCAGCAGGTAGCGCTGGCCGGCAAACGAGAGCACGGTCGGGTCAGCCAGCAGCGTGATGCCGCAGTGCTGCGCAAATCCCGGGCCCGCCAGAAAGTCGCGGTTGCCGTGCATGAAGTACACCGGCATGCGCTTGGAAGCGGCTGCGAGAGCGGCACAGCCTTGGGCTTCAAAGCTGCCGGCCTCTGCAATGGCGTCGTCGCCCACCCACACCTCGAAGAGGTCGCCCAGGATGAAGAGTGCATCGGCGCGGGTATGCGCCAGATAGTGCGTAAATGCATCCACCGTGGCGGGCTCGCTGGCCTGCAGGTGGAGGTCTGAAATGAAATCGACCGTGCGCCAGTGCGAAGGAGCGGCAAGCTCCTCGAACCGGGGCACGGTCGTGGTCACGGACTTTGAAGTCAGATCAGCGCCGGATTCCAGTCAAGCTCAGAGCGCGACGGCCTTCTCGATGACCACGTCATCCTTGGGCACGTCGTCATGGAAGCCCTTGCGGCCCGTCTTCACGGCCTTGATCTTGTCGACCACGTCGGTGCCCGACACGACCTTGCCGAACACGGCATAGCCCCAGCCCTGGGCCGAGGGAGCGGTGTGGTTCAGGAAGCCGTTGTCGGCCACGTTGATGAAGAACTGCGCGGTGGCCGAGTGCGGGTCGCTCGTGCGGGCCATGGCCACGGTGTAGTTGGCGTTCTTCAGGCCGTTGTTGGCTTCGTTCTCGATAGGCGCGTCGGACGACTTTTGCGTCATGCCGGGCTCGAAGCCGCCGCCTTGCACCATGAAGCCGGGGATCACGCGGTGAAAGATGGTGTTGTTGTAGTGGCCCTTGTTCACGTAGGCCAGGAAGTTCTCGACCGACTTGGGCGCCTTGGCGGCGTCGAGTTCGAGGGTGATGACACCGTAGCCGGTGATGTGGAGTTCGACTTGTGGATTGCTCATGGGATGCTTCTTCCTTCAGATAAATGGGGGATCACTTCACCAGCGTGGCGGAGTTGATGGTGACGGGGGTGTTGGGCACGTTCTGGTGCGGGCCCTTGTTGCCGGTGGCCACGGCCTTGATCTTGTCGACCACGGCGGTGCCTTCCACGACCTTGCCGAACACGGCATAGCCGTGGCCGTCAGGGCTGGGGGCATTGAGCATGGCGTTGTCCTTCACGTTGATGAAGAACTGCGAGGTGGCCGAGTTGGGGTTGCCCGTGCGCGCCATCGCGATGGTGTAGGTGTCGTTCTTCAGGCCATTGCTGGCTTCGAGCGGGATGGGCGCCTTGGTGGGCTTTTGCTGCATGTCGGCGGTAAAGCCACCACCCTGGATCATGAAGCCGTCGATCACGCGGTGGAACACCGTGCCGTCGTAGTGCTTGTCGTTCACGTAGGCCAGGAAGTTCTCGACCGTCTTGGGGGCCTTGGCCGCATCGAGCTGCACCACGATGTCGCCCATGGAGGTGGCGAGCTTGACCTTGGGGGCAGCACCCTGTGCATGTGCAGGTGCTATTGAAAACATAGCTGCGGAGGCAATTGCGACAAGCGCAAGGGCCGAATTTCTTCTGGAAATCATCCAATCACTCCTTCGAAAAATATTTGCCACTGCTGGCCGCGGCGGGTCCAGTACTGGCGCTTGACGGGCCCCGTGCGGGCGCCGGCTGCAACCTCACCGAACGTTACCACCATGGTGTCTGCCGAGTCTGTCCAGCGCAGGTAAGACTTGTCCTTGAGATGGAGTTCCCGGCCGCGCAGTGCGCGCGCCTCGGCCTGCAGCACCTGCGTCCACTCATCAAGCGGCTTCTTGCGGTGGCTCTGGAAGTCGGGGGCGTAAAACGACAGCAGGCGCTTCATGTCGCCGTCGGTCTTGGCCTTGCTCCAGGCATCCAGCACGGCTTCGAAGGCCTTGCGGTCGGCCTGCACACTGTGCGGGGCCACCCAGTTCAGCTGGCGCGCGATCACCACAGGCGTGGAGCGCGGCTCCACCGTGCGCAGCAGGCGCTCCAGGTCGGGGTTGGCCAGCACCAGGCAGCCGTCAGTGGCCAGCGGCGCACGCGCGAACTGGTCAGGCGGCGTGCCATGCAGCCAGATGCCGCTGCCGGTCTTGCCGCGGCTCTGGTCCAGCGGGTTGGGGTAGTTGATGGGCAGGGCGCCCGAGCCGTAGAAGTCCTTGAGCGAGGACGGGTCGAGCCGGCTGGTGATGAAGTACACGCCCAGTGGCGTGCGCTGGTCGCCTTCGAGGTTTTTCTCGATGCCCAGCTTGCCCACGGATGCGTAGTAGTCGGCCACCAGGCGCAGGCCGGTGGCGGTGTTTTCAAACAGGTACAGCCGCGAGCGGGTGGCATCCACCGCGATGGCGTGGCGCGAACGCGGCGACAGCTCCAGGAACTGCGCCGGGATGGTGCCAGCCGGTGGTCGGATGCGCTGTGCGTCCACACGCTGGCGTGATTCGTTGCGCAGCTCGTCGAGTGTGGCGGCCGCCTGGATGCTGCGCAGCGTGTCGGGTTCGGGCACATCGCCCATGCGGCGTATGGGCCGCAGCCGCGCCGTGAGCAAGTCGCCCACCACCAGCTGTGCCAGCTGGAAGTTGGGGTAGTCGCGCGCCAGTGCCTCGGCCTTTTGCAGGGCTTCGCGGTTCTGGCCTGCGCCGATCAGTTTGTAGACGGCAAGCAGGCGTTCCTCGGCATCGCCATCGCGCAGGGGGGCAGGTGGCTGGGCCGTGGTGGCTGCAGCGGCCTGTGCAGACCTGCGTTCGGGCTTGTTGTTGCTTTGGGCGTGTGATGCCGTGGCCTGCAGCAGGGCTGCAAGCACCAGTGCGCCAGCCGCGGCCCGGCGACGTCGTGCGGACAGCTCGACAAACATGCTGGCTCTCGGCTGCGGGTCAGCGCAGGGCGGCGGTCAGGGCCCGCACGCAGTGTGCGGTCGCCGGCTCGGATGGCACGCTCAGCCGCCCGTGGATTCGCGAACGATGGTCCAGCGGCCGTTGCTGTTGACCATGTCCAGCGTCTTGCGGCTGGCCACGTTCAGCGAATCAGCCGTGTAGGCTTGGCGAAACCGCGCCGTGGCCTTGTTGCCTTCGACCGAAACCTTCAGGTCGCTGATGTTCACGCTGATTTTCGACTTGCCGACGATACGGGCCTCGCGCTCCTTTTCCCAGGCGGTGCGGGTCTGGTTGCCAGGCGGATCGAACGTCTTGTCGTAGGCCGCGAGGTAGCGCGACATGTCCTTGGCGGACCAGGCAGCAGCCCAGGCCTGCACGGCAGCGGTAACGGCCTTGGCGGCGGCGTCCTCCGCAGCGGGAGCGGCTGCAGCAGGAGCTGCAGGCGCTGCAGGCGCTGGTGCGGGAGCAGGCGCTGGGGCAGGGGCTGCGGCGGGTGCCGAAGCCGGGGCTGGTGCCGGGGCTGGGGTCGGGGAGGGCGTTGGGGCGGGAGCGGGCTGCGGCGCTTTGCTTGCGGCCGGCGCAGCCGCTGGAGCAGGCGCTGCCGCCGGGCGCTGCGCGACCACCACGGGAGCAGGCGCGGCTGCTGCGCGCGCACCCTTGCCAGCGGGTTCGGCCGAGAACAGTTCACGGATCAGCGCCAGCTTGGGCTTGACCGAATTGGCGTTGTTCGCATCGAGCTGCAGCGCCTTGTTGTAGGCCTGGCTGGCCAGTTTGGCGTAGATGTCGCCCAAGTTCTCATGCGCCGTGGCGTAGCTGGGGTTGGTGCGGATCGCCATCTCCAGCGCGGTGCGGGATTTGTCCAGCTGGTTCTGGTTGGCGTACAGCACTGCCAGGTTGTTATAGGGCTCGGGCAGTTCGGGGTAGTCTTCGGTGAGCTTGGTGAACGTGGCGATGGCATCGGCCGGCTTGCCGGAATCTGCCTGGGCCACGCCACGCAGGAAGCGCAGTTGCGGGTCGCGCGGGTTGGCCGCCAGGCGCTGCTCTACTCTGGCCAGCGCATCGGCCGGTTTGCCCGCCTTTAGCAGCTGCGCAATGTCGGCATAGTCGTCGGCATGGACCACGCCTGTGCCCAGCAGTGCGGTCAGGGCCACCAAGCGCAGTAGTTGTGGAAGGGTGCGTCGAACTTGCTTCATGTGCGGATCGGTGGGTTGGGCCGCTACTGGCCGGTCGGGGCTTATACTGCGGCGGATTGTAGCTGAGGGGGTTGTCATGACGGTACGCTGTTGCCGCTGCTGTTGAGGGCTTCGCACCCCTTGCAGGCCTCCCCTGCCGCGGGCTGCCGCCTGCCGCTGCCGGGCCCCTTTTGGGTCCACTCCATCCGGTCTCCCCGTTACTGAAATCCCATGAGTTTGCGCATCTACAACACGCTTTCGCGTGCCTTGGAGGAGTTTTCCCCGCTCGAGCCTGGCCATGTGCGCATGTATGTGTGCGGCATGACCATCTATGACCTGTGCCACATCGGCCATGCCCGCATGATGATGGCGTTCGATGTGGTGCAGCGCTGGCTCAAGGCCAGCGGCATGCGCGTGACCTATGTGCGCAACATTACCGATATTGACGACAAGATCATCAAGCGCGCGTTGGAGCGGGGTATCACCATCCGAGCGCTCACCGACGAGATGATTGCCGCCATGCACGCAGACATCGGTGCCCTGGGCATCGAGCCTCCTGCCGCCGAACCGCGTGCTACCGAATATGTGCCGCAGATGCTGTCGCTCATCAGCCAGCTCGAAGGCAAGGGCCTGGCCTACCGTGCCGCCAGCGGCGACGTGAACTACTCGGTGCGCAAGTTTGCGGGCTACGGCAAGCTGTCGGGCAAGTCGCTGGACGAACTGCGCGCTGGCGAGCGCGTCGCGGTGGAGGGTGCCAAGGAAGACCCGCTCGACTTCGTGCTCTGGAAGGCGGCCAAGGCCGAAGAACCGCCGGAAGCCAAATGGGACAGCGACTTCGGCGCGGGCCGCCCCGGCTGGCACATCGAGTGCTCGGCCATGAGCTGCGCCACGCTGGGTGAAACTTTTGACATCCACGGCGGCGGTGCCGACCTGCAGTTCCCCCACCACGAAAACGAAATTGCCCAGAGCGAAGGCGCCACCGGCAAGCCGCTGGCCAAGTTCTGGATGCACAACGGCTTTGTGCGCGTGGACAACGAGAAGATGTCCAAGAGCCTGGGCAACTTCTTCACCATCCGCGATGTGCTGCAGCAGTACGACGCGGAAACCGTGCGCTTCTTCATTGTGCGTGCGCACTACCGCAGCGCGCTGAACTACAGCGACGCGCACCTGGACGACGCGCGCCAGGCGCTCAAGCGCCTGTACACAGCGCTCAGCCTGGTTGCGCCGGCAGAGCTGGAGCAGATTGACTGGGCCGACCCCTACGCAGCGCGCTTCAAGGCTGCAATGGACGAAGACTTCGGCACGCCCGAGGCCGTGGCCGTACTGTTTGACCTGGCAGGCGAGGTCAACAGGACCCGCACGCCCGCACTGGCGGGCCTGCTGCGCGCACTGGGCGGATGTCTGGGTGTGCTGCAGGGCGACCCGCGCGCATTCCTGCAGGCGGGCGCAGGCGTGGACGAGACCGACATAGAGGCGAAGATCGCGGCCCGTGCAGCTGCCAAGGCCGCCAAAAACTTTGCCGAAGCCGACCGCATCCGCCAGGAACTGCTGGCCCAGGGCATCGTTCTCAAGGACTCTGCCGCCGGCACCACCTGGGAAGCGGCCCAGTGACCGCTTCGTTCAAGGAAATAGTGGCCCCTGCGGCATACGGGGCAAGCGGTGGCGGCTACTAAAAAGACAGCGGCCGACGCCGCTGCGCCCGTGCTGGCCACGCCCGAGTACTGGGCCGAGGCCTGCAAGCACCTGATGAAAAAAGACCGGGTGATGAAACGGCTCATCCCGCAGTTTGGTGACGCCGCCCTGCAGACGCGGGGCGACGCTTTCACCACCCTGGCGCGCAGCATCGTGGGACAGCAGATTTCGGTGAAGGCCGCGCAGACGGTGTGGGAGCGCTTTGCGGCGCTGCCGCGCAGCATGAAGCCCGCCAGCGTGCTCAAGCTCAAGATCGATGACATGCGTGCCGCAGGTCTGTCAGCACGCAAGGTGGACTACCTGGTGGACCTGGCCATGCACTTCGAGGGCGGCAAACTGCATGTGAAGGACTGGGCGGCGATGGGCGACGAGGCCATCATTGCCGAGCTGGTGGCCATCCGCGGCATCGGCCGCTGGACGGCCGAGATGTTCCTCATCTTCTATTTGATGCGGCCCAACGTATTGCCCCTGGATGATGTGGGCCTGATCAACGGCATCAGCCAGAACTACTTCTCGGGCGATCCGGTCAGCCGCAGCGAGGCCCGTGAAGTCGCTGAGGCCTGGAAGCCCTGGTGCAGCGTGGCGACTTGGTATATTTGGCGCTCGCTGGACCCCCTGCCCGTGACCTACTGACGCCTCCCCGACGAGCCTACACAACCCGTTGCGCCTCGGTTAAAGTGCGAGCCGCTTGCAGCAGCCCGCCCACAGCGGCGCGATCCCAAGGAGAAAAACGTTGGCGAAAAAGACATTTCTGGATTTCGAGCAGCCCATTGCCGAACTGGAATCCAAGATTGAAGAACTGCGCTACGTGCAGACCGAAAGCGCTGTCGACATCTCGGAAGAGATCGACCAGCTCAGCAAGAAGAGCCAGCAGCTCACCAAGGACATCTACAGCGAGCTGAGCCCCTGGCAGATCACCAAGATCGCCCGCCACCCCGAGCGCCCTTACACGCTCGACTACGTGCGCGACATCTTCACCGACTTTGTCGAGCTGCACGGCGACCGGCACTACGCCGATGACTTGTCCATCGTGGGCGGTCTGGCCCGCTTCAACGGCCACGCCTGCATGGTGCTGGGCCACCAGAAAGGGCGCGACACCAAGGAGCGCGCCATGCGCAACTTTGGCATGAGCAAGCCCGAGGGCTACCGCAAGGCCCTGCGCCTGATGAAGACGGCCGAGAAGTTCAAGCTGCCCGTGTTCACGTTTGTCGACACGCCCGGCGCATACCCCGGTATCGACGCAGAAGAGCGCGGCCAGTCCGAGGCCATTGGCCGCAACATCTTCGAGATGGCGCAGCTGGAAGTGCCCATCATCACGACCATCATTGGCGAGGGCGGCTCGGGTGGCGCGCTGGCGATCAGCGTGGCAGACCAGGTGGTGATGCTGCAATACGCCATCTACTCCGTCATCAGCCCCGAGGGCTGTGCGTCTATCCTCTGGAAGACCAGCGACAAGGCCCAGGAAGCGGCCGATGCGCTGGGCATTACAGCCCACCGCTTGAAGGCACTCGGTCTGGTCGACAAGATCGTGAGCGAGCCAGTGGGCGGCGCCCACCGCGACCACAAGCAGATGGCCGCGTTTCTCAAGCGCGCCCTGGGCGATGCGTTCCGCCAGGTGGCTGACCTGAAAACCAAGGACCTGCTGGACCGCCGCTACGAGCGTCTGCAGAGCTACGGCCGCTTCAGCGATACCAAGGCGGACAGCCGTTGACCGGGTTGTCCTGCCAGGCCATCCTGTCTGCTGACGGCCCTTCGGGGCCGTTGTGCGTTATGGGGCGCGGGGCAGGGCATGGCACAACGGTTTGAGGTCGCCATCGAGGGTTTTGCGCCGACCCTGCCGCTGGCGGTAGGGCTGAGCGGCGGGGCGGATTCGACCGCGCTTGCCGTGGCCTGCGCGCGCCGATGGCCCGGGCAGGTGCGTGCCATTCATGTGCACCATGGCCTGCAGGCAGCGGCAGATGGGTTTGCCCAGCACTGCGAGACGCTGTGCAGCATGCTGGGCGTGCCGCTCACGGTTTGCAGGGTGGATGCGACCGCGGCACCGGGCCAGAGCCCGGAAGATGCTGCGCGAAGGGCAAGATATGAGGCTTTTGACGCCGTAGTGCTTGCTGCAAAAGGTGATATTGCTATCAAATCAATAGCGATTGCGCAGCATGCCGACGACCAGGCCGAAACCCTGCTGCTGGCCCTTTCGCGCGGTGCCGGCGTGGCAGGGCTGGCGGCCATGCCCGCCCGGTGGGAGCGCGGAGCTGTGGCGTGGCACCGGCCTTTGCTGCAGGTGCCCGGTGCCGACGTGCGCCGCTGGCTGCGCGAGCAGGGCATTGCCTGGGTGGAAGACCCCACCAACAGAGACACCCGCTTTACGCGCAACCGCATCCGGGCCCAGCTTCTGCCGGCCGTCGAGGCCGTGTTCCCGGCGTTTCGCGAGACGTTTGCGCGCACGGCGGCCAACGCGTGGCAGGCAGCGGAGCTGCTGGCGGAAATCGCGCAGGAAGACCTTGCCCGGGTCGGTTTGCGCCCGGCCCTCGCGCAGTTGCAGCAACTGAGCCGTGCCCGCCAGGCCAACGCGCTGCGCCACTGGCTGCGCCATCACCATCAGACCACGCCATCTGCAGCCCAGTTGGCCGAGCTGCTGGACCAGATCGCCGCATGCACAACGCGGGGCCACCACATCCATCTCAAGGTGGGGCGCGGCTTCATCGTGCGGTCGGGCCTGCTCCTCGATTGGTACGACGCCGGGGCTGTGGTGCCCTGAACGCACAAAGCGAAGATGGCATCGATGTCCAGATCATCCCGACCTTGAAAATCAATAACTCGGTGGTGACTGACGAGAAGGATGTGGAAGTCGCCGTGCGCAGTCTGCACAAGGCTTCCGAGCGGCACCAGGAAGTGGCCCGAACCGCCTTTCCCCGTCTAAAGCGCCCATGAAATGAGGCATAATGGAGGGATTGGAAACGTGACCGAGTGGCCGAAGGTGCTCCCCTGCTAAGGGAGTATGGGGTGTAGAGCCTCATCGAGGGTTCGAATCCCTCCGTTTCCGCCAAGATAAAGCCCAAGTGATCTGATCACTTGGGCTTTTTTCTTGGGCGGATGGGTGTCGAGCGTCTCGTAAGTACCGTGCGCGGCAGGTCAGGCATGCATTCGACCGCTGCCACAAGACGTACAGCGCATCGGGGTGCAGGTTTCAAGCGTTCATTCGTCCAGCGACGCGCTCCACCGGTCTCCCCAGCCCTGCGCTCCGGCGCGTTCGATGTCGCGGCGGTTGCGTTTGGTGGGGCGGCCCTGGCTGAGCGCGGCTGCGGGCTCGGGGGCCAGGCGGCGCAGTTCGGCCGCTTTCTCGCGGGTCTGGATGCTCTCGGCGGTTTCTTCGTAGAGCTGCTGGGCCACAGGGGCAGGGCCCCGTGCGGCGCTCAGGCCGCGAACCAGCACCGTGCGGGCCACAGGCCCCTGGCGCAGGGCTACGGTATCGCCGCAGCGCAGGTCGCGTGCGGGCTTGGCCGCCTGCCCGTTGACCGTGACACGGCCCTTGGTGATCTCGTCGGTGGCCAGGCTGCGCGTCTTGTAAAAGCGTGCGCACCACAGCCACTTGTCCAGCCGCATCGACTCCATCGTGTTCATGCGCCCGATTGTCCTGCGCCGGTGCTGGCGCGGCTGTCAGCGTGGGGCAAAACCCCTGGTAGGCGCACGACTGCGTCGAGACCCTGGACGATGGCGCCGCCGTCATAGCGGTTGGTGAGTGCAATGGTGCCTTGCACCGCCTGGACGATCTCCTGGCAGATGGCCAGGCCCAGGCCGCTGCCGGTGCGCACGTCGCCTGCGGAGAAGGGCTGAAACAGCCGCGCGGCCAGTTCGTCGTCAATGCCCGGGCCGCGGTCGCTGATGGTGAGCGTGACCACGTTGCCCTGCATGCGCAGATCCACGGTGAGTTCGCTGCCGGGCGGGGCATGGCGGATCGCGTTGTGCAGCAGGTTGCGGCACAGCTCGCGCAGCATCCATTCGTGGGCCTGCACGGGAGCGGGCTCGGTATGGATGCCGAAGTCGAGGTCGCGCTGCGCCACCAGCGGCGAGATGTCGAGCGCCACGGCCCGCAGGATCTCGTCCAGCCGCGACAGGGGCGGCTCGCGTTGCTGGCGCAGCTGCTCGACCTTGGCCAGCGCCAGCATCTGGTTGGCCAGCTGCGTGGCGCGGTCCACTGTGTCGCCGATTTCGCGCAGTGCCTGCACGGGCTCCACATCGCCGCGCAACGCAGATTGCACCTGCGTCTTGAGCACGGCCAGCGGCGTGCGCAGCTGGTGCGATGCGTCGCGCACAAAGCGCTTCTGGTGGCGCAGCAGGTGCCGCAGCCGCTGCATGACCTGGTTGGTGGCGTCGATCAGCGGCTGCAGTTCGCGCGGGGCCGACGGGGCAGCGATGGGGCTCAAGTCGCCTTCGCGCCGCGCCTGCAACTGGTGGCTGAGCTGGCGCACGGGGTTGGTGGCGCGCTGCACCACCAGCACGACCGTGAAGGCCACCACGGCGATCAGCAGGGCCTGGCGCAGCAGGGTGTTCCACAGGATCTGCAGCGCCAGCGTTTCGCGCACCTCCAGGGTCTCGGCCACCTGCACGACTGCCATGGTGCGGCCCTCGGCACTGGCCACCGGTTGCAGCAGCACGGCCACGCGCACGTTGCGTTCGCGAAAGCGGTCGTCGTAGAAGTCGACCAGGGCTGCATACGGCGGGCGCGCGGGGATGGTGCCGGTCCAGAACGGCAGTTCTTCAAACCCGGAAACCAGCTCGCCGCGCAGGGTGGACACCCGGTAGAACATGTGGCTCTGGTTGTCAGCCTCAAAGGCTTCCAGGGCCGAGTAGGGCACGGTGGCACGCAGTTGCGCTGCGGCGTCGTAGCCTGTCACGTCCAGCTGCTCGCTGATGCTCTTGGCCGATGCGAGCAGCGTGCGGTCGTACGCGGTGTTGAGCGACGTCAGCGTCTGCTGGTACAGGCTGAAGGTGTTGAAGGCAATGAAAAGCGCCACAGGCACAAGGATGCCCACCAGCAGCCGACGCCTGAGCGAGTGGTGGCGCGCGCGGCTGGGCTGTGCAGTGCTCATGCCTCGTCGGTCCGCAGCAGGTAGCCCAGCCCGCGCAGGGTCATCAGCGTGAGCCCGGTGCCCGCCAGCTTCTTGCGCAGGCGGTACACCACCACCTCGATGGCTTCGTATTGCACATCCAGCTGTCCCGGGAACACGAGTTCATACAGGCGCTCCTTGGCCACGGCATGCCCGGGTTGGGCCAGCAGTGCATGCATCAGCGCAAGCTCGCGCGGAGTGAGCTCCATCACCTCGCCGTGGCGGTACAGCGCGCCGCTTTCCTTGTCGTACCGGATGGCGCCCATCTGCACCGTGCCGGGCGCTGTGCCACTCCCGCCTGTGGGGTCGGCACTGCGCCGCACCAGGGCGCGCAGGCGTGCCTCCAGCTCGTCCAGGTCGAAAGGCTTGGGCAGGTAGTCGTCCGCACCCGCGTTGAGGCCGATGACGCGGTCGCCCACAGTGCCGCGCGCGGTGAGGATCAGCACCGGTGTGCGCAGGCCCTTGGCGCGCGCCTGCTGCAGCACCTGCAGGCCGTCCAGCCCGGGCAGGGTGAGGTCCAGCACCACGGCGTCGGGCTGGCGTGCAATCCATTGGCTGAGTGCGGTGCGGCCGTCGCCCGTGGCGGTCACTTCCATGCCGCGGCGCGTGAGGGCGCGGTGCAGCGTGGCCTGCATGGTGGGGTCGTCCTCGACGAGAAGCAGTTGCATGCGCGGCACCATAGCACTGTCCTGCCGGGCCCCCTGCATGAGTGTTTTCCCTGAGTCTGCGGACAGCCGTTTGACAGGCGGCTCGCGCATCATCGACTGGTTCGGAAACCTCAAAAGGAGACAACCCATGCGTCGCGATATGTTTCTCAAGTCACTGGCTGCCCTGGCGGCCGCTGGTGCCCTGCCGGTGTCTGCGCAGACTGCGTCTGCTATCAAGATGATGATTCCCGCCAACCCGGGCGGCGGCTGGGACTCCACCGGCCGCGCGCTGGGCAAGGCCATGCAGGATGCCGGTGCTGCGGCCACCGTCACCTATGACAACAAGGGCGGTGCAGCGGGCGCCATCGGCCTGGCGCAGTTCGTCAATGCCAGCAAGGGCGACCCGAATGCCCTGATGGTGATGGGCGCCGTGATGCTGGGCGGCATCATCACCGGCAAGCCACCGGTGGGCCTGGACAAGGTCACGCCACTCGCACGCCTGACCAGCGAATACAACGTATTCGTGCTGCCTGCCAATTCGCCTTTCAAGACCATGAAGGACGTGATCGACCAGCTGCGCAAGGACCCTGGCAGCGTGAAGTGGGGTGGCGGCTCGCGTGGCTCTACCGAACACATTGCCGCCGCCATGATTGCGCGTGACGTGGGCGTGGACCCGGCCAAGATCAACTATGTGGCCTTCCGTGGGGGCGGCGAAGCCACCGCGGCCATCCTGGGCGGCAACGTCACGGTGGGCGGCAGCGGCTACAGCGAGTTTGCCGAATACATCTCGACCGGCAAGATGCGCCCGATCGGTGTGACATCGGCCACACGCCTGAAGGGCGTGAACGTGCCGACGCTGAAGGAGCAGGGCATCAACGTGGAGATCGGCAACTGGCGCGGCGTGTACGGCGCGCCTGGCATCACTGCCGAGCAGCGCAAGGCACTCATCGACGCGCTGGCCAAGACCTACAAGAGCAAGGCCTGGCAGGACGCCATGGAGAAGAACGGCTGGACACCCGCCTGGATGGCAGGCGATGAATTCGCGAACTTCGTGGATTCCGAGTTCGCGAGCATGCGCGCCACGATGGCCAAGTCCGGAATGATCTGATCTGAGGCAATGCATGGCGCGCCGCCGCAGCCTCTGCGGTTGCTGGTAGCGCCGCCATGCGCGGACAGTGCGAAAGAAAAAACATGACACAACAACACTCATCGCGCTCCACGCCCCTGCAGACCCTCATCGGGGTGGGGCTTGTGCTGCTGGCGCTGGCCATGGCCTGGGGTGCCAGTTCGGTCAGCTCGGAAGCGGGCTACGGCGGCGTAGGCCCCAACTTTTTTCCGTGGGTGGTCAGCATTGCGTTGCTGATCTGCGGCGTGCTGTGCGTGGCGCACGCGCTGACGGGCGGCTTTCGCGATCTGGAAGAGGGCTCTGGCGACGTGCGCGCCCACTGGAAAGGCTTCATCTGGGTGACGGCCGGGCTGCTGCTCAATGCGATGCTCATCACCACGCTCGGCTTCATCCTGAGCTGCGCCCTGTGCTTTGTGCTGTCGGTGCGCGGCTTCAAGAGCGCCGAAGGCGAACTCGACCTGCGCCTGCAGGCCTGGATCAAGGATTCCCTCATCGGCTTTGCAGTGGCTGCGCCGGTGTACTGGATGTTCACGCAATTGCTGGCCATCAACCTGCCCGGCCTTACCAACACAGGGTGGCTGTAAGGCCTACCAGACATGGAAACGTTAAATCTCCTCATGCAGGGTTTTGCCACTGCGGCAACACCCATCAACCTCATGTGGGCCTTTGTGGGCTGCATGATCGGCACGGCCGTGGGCGTGCTGCCCGGCATTGGCCCGGCCGTGGCCGTGGCCATGCTGCTGCCCATCACGGTCAAGGTCGAAGCCACAGCTTCGATGATCTTCTTTGCCGGCATCTACTACGGTGCGATGTACGGCGGCTCCACCACGTCCATCCTGCTGAACACACCCGGTGAGGCGGGCTCCATGGTGACCGCCATGGAGGGCAACAAGATGGCCAAGAACGGCCGCGCCGGTGCCGCGCTGGCCACGGCCGCCATTGGCTCGTTTGTCGCGGGCACGATTGCTACCGTGCTGGTCACGTTCTTTGCCCCCCTGGTGGCCGAATACGCCGTGCGCCTGGGCCCGCCTGAATACTTCCTGCTGATGGTGCTGGCCTTCACTACGGTGAGCGCCGTGCTGGGCAAGAGCACGCTGCGCGGCATGGTGGCGCTGTTTGTCGGCCTGGCGATGGGGCTTATCGGCATTGACCAGATCACGGGCCAGGCGCGCTACACCGGTGGCGTGCCCGAGTTCATGGACGGCATCGAGGTGGTGCTGATTGCCGTGGGCCTGTTCGCGGTGGGCGAGGCGCTATACAACGTGATGTACGAAGGCCGTTCTGACGAAACCCAGAACCGGCTGACCAGCACGCACATGACCAAAGACGAGTGGAAGCGCTCCTGGCCCGCGTGGCTGCGCGCAACCGCCATTGGTTTCCCGTTTGGCACCATCCCTGCGGGCGGCAGCGAGATCCCGACCTTCCTGAGCTATGCGGCCGAGAAAAAGCTGAGCAAGAACAAGGAAGAGTTTGGCACCACGGGGGCCATCGAAGGCGTGGCGGGCCCCGAGGCGGCCAACAACGCGGCCATCACGGCCACGCTGATACCGCTGCTCACGCTGGGCATTCCCACGTCCAACACCACCGCCATTCTTCTGGGGGCGTTCCAGAACTACGGCATCCAGCCCGGCCCGCAGCTGTTTGACACCAACGGTGCACTGGTGTGGGCGCTGATCGCGTCGATGTACATCGGCAACGTGATGCTGCTCATCCTGAACCTGCCGCTGGTGGGCCTGTGGGTGAAGCTGCTGAACATCCCCAAGTCATACCTGTACGCGGGCATTCTGGTGTTCTCCACGCTGGGTGTGTACGGCATGCGCCAAAGTGCTTTCGACCTGGTGCTGCTGTATGCGATTGGCCTGCTGGGGGTGGTGATGCGCCGCTTTGACTTTCCGGCTGCGCCGGTGGTGGTAGGCATGATCCTGGGCCCGCTGGCCGAAGCGCAGATGCGCAATGCCGTGGCCATCGGTGAAGGCAAGTGGACGATCTTCCTGGAGCGCCCAGGCTCGATCACGCTGATCGTGATCATCCTGACCGTGCTCATCCTGCCGCGCCTGTTGCGCCGCTGGGCCGCCAGGCGCATGGCCATGGCGGTGGCGGGCTGACACTCTCCGGTACGCCCTTGCCTGCAAAAAACCGCGCCCCAGGGCGCGGTTTTTTTTGGCTCGCACAACCCGACGGCAACTGCATCGCAGGCTGCGATGTGCAGGCTTCGCACCAAAGCTGCTGGGCCCTGGCGCCCCCACCAGGAGGCCTGTTCATCGGGGGCGATGCTACCATAGAATACGAATGGTTCTTATTTAACGGAGCGGTATGCAGTCACTTTCCCATGAGTTTCTGGTGCTCAGCCGCCAGTTGGGCCAGGCGCAATTGCGTTGCAGCGCAGCGCTTGCGGCGCAGGCCGCACAGGTTGACGCGCTACAAGCCGAAGTCGTGCGCCTGCGTGCTGCGGTCATGGTGCGGGAGACGCGGCTTGCCATGGCGCAGGAGGCGCTGGCCGAGCTCGAGACCATTGCACCGGGCCTGCCGCGACGCGGCGTGCTAGCGCGCCAGGTGGCGGCCATGGCCGAGCGCATCGCGGCCCTGTCGCGCGAGCGTTTGGGCTGGCGGCAAAACGTTCCAGAGCCGGCCACTGCAAACAACACGGCAGCGGCGCAGGACATGATCCCGGTGCTGCGCGTAGCGCCGGGCCACAGCGCAATTGCCCGGTCGCTAGAGGCGGATACAGGGCTGGCCGCAGCCAGCCTCGTGATTTGCCAGACCGGCTGCATCAGCCACGACGACTACTGGCGGGTGCAGGACCATTGCCGTCGCACCGGCAAGGCCTGCGTTCTGGTGGGGCACAGCCTGGCGTCGCTGCAGGTCCAGATGCTGGAATCCCTGGCATCGCCGCCAGCACCACAAGGGCTCTCCGGTGCAGAGCCACCGGTCGATCGGCTGCACCCGGCCGATCCAGACGCCAGTGAAAGCAGTTTTCAGACGAAAACGGCTTGAAGTCCAGGCGTTGATTGCCTATGATGCTATAATTAATGTAGCATTTCTAGGGGGCTGTCTTTGGGTTGCACCGGCGCCTTGCGACCGCTTGCGCCTGGCGTTCGCAGCCTCTTCTGCAGACCAGCCACGCCGGTCCGGCCGGCCCCTGTAGCGCCGCGCTACCATCCCCGCATGCCCCTGACCGTTGACCAAGACCCCGCGCTGCCGCTGGATGCCCAAGGCATTCTGGAGCTGGCCGCGCGGTCCATGTTCCAGCTGTTTTCCAGCGTCAGCCAGGGCATGTTCCTGGTGGACCGCAGCGGGCGCATCGTGTGGGTCAACGAGGGCTACCAGCGGTTTTTGCCTGACCTCGGCTTTTCGTCTGTCGACCAGTTCGTGGGCCGCACGGTGGAGGAGGTCATCCCCAACACCCAGATGCGCAAGGTGCTGGAGACCGGCCAGCCGGTGCTGATCGACCTGCTGACCAACAAGGCGGGCACCTTTGTGGTCAGCCGCATCCCGCTGCGCGACGATGCGGACCGCGTGATCGGCGCCATCGGCATCGTGCTGTTTGACCACCCCGAGACCACGCTGCAACCTTTGATTAGCAAGTTTGCGCTGCTGCAGCGCGACCTGGACGACGCGCGGCGCGAGCTGGCCAGCCAGCGCAACCGCTCGCTCACCACGGCGGGCGACGGGCAGCGCCGGGCCAAGTACACGTTTGCCAGCTTTGTGGGCTCCAGCCCCGCCGCGGCCGAGGTCAAGCGCCAGGCGCGGCGGGCGGCGCAGTCGAGCAGCCCCGTGCTGCTGCTGGGTGAAACCGGCACCGGCAAGGAGCTGCTGGCGCACGCGATTCACGCGGCATCGAGCCGCGCCGCAGGGCCGTTTGTGAGCGTCAACATCGCCGCCATTCCCGATACGCTGCTGGAGGCCGAGTTCTTTGGCGTAGCCCCCGGTGCCTATACCGGCGCCGATCGCAAGGGGCGCGACGGCAAGTTCAAGCTCGCCGACGGCGGCACGCTGTTCCTCGATGAAATCGGCGACATGCCGCAAAGCCTGCAGGCCAAGTTGCTGCGCGCCCTGCAAGAGGGTGAGATCGAACCGCTGGGCAGCAACAAGCTGGTGCCGTTCAACGTGCGCATCCTGGCGGCCACGTCGCGCGACCTGGCCACGCTGGTGCGCGAGGGCAAGTTCCGCGAAGACCTTTTCTATCGCCTGCATGTGCTGCCCGTGCGCGTGCCGCCGCTGCGCGTGCGCCGCACCGACATCCCTGCGCTGGTAGAGGCACTGGGCGAAGACCTGGCCCTCCGCAACGGCACGCCCCCGCCCGAACTCCTGCCCGACGCGATGGCCCTGCTGGCCGGCCAGCCGTGGCGCGGCAACATCCGCGAACTGCG
Source organism: Acidovorax sp. BL-A-41-H1 (assembly GCF_051942715.1). Lineage (NCBI taxonomy): Bacteria > Pseudomonadati > Pseudomonadota > Betaproteobacteria > Burkholderiales > Comamonadaceae > Acidovorax > Acidovorax sp. BL-A-41-H1. Next base: position 903,589 of record NZ_JBPVJQ010000006.1, read on the forward strand.
CAACGTGCTGGAGCAGGCGGTGATGCGGTCGGACTCGCAATCCATCGATGCTGCCCAGCTCGAACGCGTGTTGCGCGAGGCCGGCGTGGAGCCCGCGGCCCCCGCGCCGGTGCAGGATGCGGCGCCACTGGCCGAGGCCGACGATGAAAGCCTGCTGCTGCGCCCTTTGGCCGAGCAGGTGGCCGAGCTGGAACGCCGCGCCATTGCGGCTGCACTCAAGGCCCATGGCGGCAACAAGCTGGCCACCGCGCGGCAACTGGGCATTTCGCGGGCGACGCTTTACGGACGTCTGGAAAACCCTGAGTAAATTTCAGGCAATTGTATTTATTTCGGACATTTTGATTGTCTGAATTAAAGACATTGGGTTGATGGGTGGCGTGGCAAAGCCTTACAAATCAACGGCTTGCGTGCTGGCATGGACTGTGCAATGTTCAGGCATCACAACAGGAGACATCGCATGCACCGCCGCACCCTTATCGCACTGGCCTCTGCCGCCGTTACCGCCGCCACTTTGTCTGCGCCTGCGTTCGCGCAGTCTTCCGGCGAAATCCGCATCGCCCACGTCTACAGCAAGACCGGCCCGCTGGAAGCTTACGGCAAGCAGACCCAGACTGGCCTGATGATGGGCCTGAGCTATGCGACGGGCGGCAGCATGACCGTCAACGGCAAGAAGCTGGTCGTGATCGAGAAGGACGACCAGGGCAAGCCTGACCTGGGCAAGAGCCTGCTGGCCACGGCCTACTCGGACGACAAGGCCGACATCGCCGTGGGCCCCACCTCGTCGGGCGTGGCGCTGGCCATGCTGCCTGTGGCTGAGGAATACAAGAAGATCCTGCTGGTCGAGCCCGCTGTGGCCGACTCCATCACTGGCGACAAGTGGAACAAGTACATCTTCCGCACCGGCCGCAACAGCAGCCAGGACGCCATCAGCAACGCCGTGGCGGTCGACAAGGAAGGCGTGACCATTGCCACGCTTGCACAGGACAACGCCTTCGGTCGCGATGGCGTCAAGGCCTTCAAGGACGCCGTGAAGAAAGCCAAGGTCGCGCACGAGGAATACCTGCCTGCCGCCACCACCGACTTCACCGCCGGTGCCCAGCGCCTGATCGACAAGCTCAAGGACCAGCCCGGCCGCAAGGTCATCTGGATCGTGTGGGCCGGCGCGGGCAACCCGTTCAAGATTGCCGACATGGACCTCAAGCGCTACGGCATCGAGATCTCTACCGGCGGCAACATCCTGCCGGCCATGGCGGCCTACAAGAACTTCCCCGGCATGGAAGGCGCCACGTACTACTACTTCGGCATCCCCAAGAACCCTGTGAACGAAGCCCTGGTGGCTGCGCATTACAAGGAGTTCAAGACGCCGCCAGACTTCTTCACCGCGGGCGGCTTCAGCTCGGCCATGGCGCTGGTCACAGCCCTCAAGGCCACCGGTGGCGACACCAACACCAACAAGCTCATCAAGACCATGGAAGGCATGAGTTTTGACACGCCCAAGGGCAAGATGACCTTCCGCAAAGAAGACCACCAGGCCATGCAGAGCATGTACCACTTCAAGATCAAGGTGGACCCGGCCTTTGCCTGGGGCGTGCCCGAGCTGGTGCGCGAGATCAAGCCTGAAGAAATGAACGTGCCGATCCGCAACAACCGCTGATCCGGCGCTTTTCAGCGCGTTAGCGAGGCCCGGCGGGGCAGGGCATGCGTGCCCTGACCGCCGGGGTTCATCCCCGCAGGGGCGGCCGCCCCTTTTTCTATCCCGTTGAAAGCATGAACCCCCGGATGACACGAGGGGATGGTCGGTTTCGTTCCCCCCACATCAGGAGACAGACAACATGGCTATTTCATTCGTCCGGGCGGCCTTGCATGCCGCCAGCGCAACGCTGGCAATTTTCGGGGCAGGCGCAGCCACTGCTGCCGTCAACCTGCCCGCGCTCAAGATCGACAAGACGCAGACCACCGTGTCGGGCCTCTCGTCAGGTGGCTTCATGGCCGTGCAGCTGCACGTGGCGTATTCGGCCACGTTTGCCAAGGGCGCGGGCGTGGTCGCAGGTGGGCCTTTTTACTGTGCCGAGGGTTCGGTGGTGAACGCCACCGGGCGCTGCATGGCCAGCCCCACGGGCATACCCACCAGCACGCTGGTCAGCACCACCAACACCTGGGCCAGCCAGGGCACCATCGACCCGGTGGCCAACCTGCAGAACTCGCGCGTGTACCTGTTCTCGGGCACCCTCGACAGCGTGGTCAAGACCGGGGTAATGGACGCGCTGCGCACCTACTACGGCAGCTTTGTGCCCGCGGCCAATGTGGTCTACAAAAAGGACATTGCAGCCGAACACGCCATGGTGACCGACGACTACGGCAACGCCTGCGCCACCAAGGGCGCGCCCTACATCAGCAACTGCGGCTTTGACCTGGCAGGCGCCATGCTGCAGCACCTGTACGGCCCGCTCAATGCTCGCAACACCGCGGCGCTGCCTGCCGGCAATTTCATCGAGTTCAACCAGAGTGAATTCATCAGCGGCCACGGTATGGCCACCACCGGTTGGGCGTATGTGCCGCAGGCCTGCCAGGCCGGTGGCAGCTCCAGCTGCAAGGTGCATGTGGCCCTGCATGGCTGCAAGCAGAACGTGAGTGATGTGCAGCAGCAGTACGTGAAGAGCACCGGCTACAACCGCTGGGCCGACACCAACAACATCGTCGTGCTGTACCCGCAGACCAGCACTGCCGCCACCAACAGCTGCTGGGACTGGTGGGGCTACGACAGCGCCAACTATTCCAAAAAGACCGGCCCGCAGATGGCCGCCATCAAGGCGATGGTGGACCGTGTTTCCAGCGGCGGCGACACCACCAACCCGCCCGCGGCGCTGCCGGCGCCCACGGGCCTGTCAACGAGTGCAGCCACGGCCAGCAGCATGGGCCTGGCATGGAGCGCCGTGGCGGGCGCGGCCAGTTACAACGTCTATCGCAATGGCAACAAGGCCAATGCATTGCCGGTAAACGCCACCAGCTACACCGACACCAGCCTCACCCCCTCCACCACCTACAGCTGGACGGTGCGCGCTGCCGACGCCAACGGGGCCGAGGGGGCCGCATCCGCTGCCGCATCGGGCACAACGCTGGCGGCTGCGGGCGGCGGCACGGGCACCTGCACCACGGCCAGCAATTACGCCCACACGCTGGCGGGCCGCGCGTACGCCTACCTGGGCTTTGCCTACGCACTGGGCTCCAACCAGGGCATGGGCTGGTGGAACGTGTTCACCACATCCACCCTCAAGCAGACGGGGCCCGGCTACTACGTCGTGGGCACATGTTGAATATGTACAACCCCCTGAGTCGCTTCGCGCCTTCCCCCTTCTCTCGAATGGCCACGCCATTCGGGAAGGTGGACACCGCCAGCGCGGCGGGGCGGCCCTTGCGCGGCGGTCGCTGGCCTCGGCCCCGCCAGTTGCGAGCGCTTCGAACCTAACGATGACCACCGTGAAAGTGAACCACCACCCATGAGCACCTTGGCCACCAGGGACTTGACCATCCGCTTCGGCGGCCACGTGGCGGTCAATGCCGTGACCTGCGCTTTCGAGCCCGGCACGCTGACCGCCATCGTGGGCCCCAACGGCGCGGGCAAGACCACGTACTTCAACCTCATCTCCGGGCAGCTCAAGGCCAGCAGCGGCAGCGTGACGCTGGGCGGGCAAGAGCTGACGGGCCAGTCGGTATCGGCGCGCACGCACGCCGGGCTGGGCCGCGCGTTCCAGCTCACCAACCTGTTCCCCAACCTCACGGTGCTGGAGAACGTGCGCCTGGCCGTGCAGGCCACCCGTGATGGCAAGCACCGCCACGGGTTGAACCTGTGGAGCATCTGGAGCGACCACCGCGCGCTCACCACGCGGGCCGAAGAGATCCTGGACACCGTGGCCATGCACGAGCGACGCGACACCCCTGTGGCCAGTCTGCCGCACGGCGACCAGCGCAAGCTCGAAGTGGCGTTGCTCATGGCGCTGGAGCCGCAGGTCTACATGTTTGACGAACCCACCGCTGGCATGAGCCACGACGAGGCCCCCGTGATCCTGAACCTGATCCGCGAGCTGAAGAAAGACAAGACCAAGATCATCCTGCTGGTGGAGCACAAGATGGACGTGGTGCGTGAGCTGGCCGACCGCATCATCGTGCTGACCAACGGCACCCTGGTGGCCGACGGCCTGCCGGCCGAAGTCATCGCATCGCCCGTGGTGCAGGAAGCCTACCTGGGTGTCTCCAAGGAACCCGGCAAGGAGACCGCCGCATGACCGCCCGCACCACCACCACGACGCCCAACCTGCTCGAACTCAAGGGCGTGCATACGCACATCGGCGCGTACCACATCCTGCATGGCGTCGATCTGGCCGTGCCCAAGGGCCAACTCACCATGCTGCTGGGCCGCAACGGCGCGGGCAAGACGACCACGCTGCGCACCATCATGGGCCTGTGGCATGCGTCGCAGGGCAGCGTGCACTTTGCCGGCAAGGACATCACCGCGATGAACACGCCGCAGATTGCCGGCATGAACATCGCCTACGTGCCTGAAAACATGGGCATCTTTGCCGACCTCACGGTGAAAGAAAACATGCTGCTGGCCGCCCGCGGCGCGCGCAATGCTGCGCAGATGGACGAGGCCCGGCTGCAGTGGATCTTCCGGCTCTTCCCGGCCGTGGAGAAGTTCTGGAACCACCCGGCCGGCAAGCTCAGCGGCGGCCAAAAACAGATGGTGGCCGTGAGCCGCGCCATCGTGGAGCCGCGCGACCTGCTCATCGTGGACGAGCCCAGCAAGGGCCTGGCACCGGCCATCATCAACAACATGATCGAGGCGTTTGACCAGCTCAAAAAGAGCGGCGTCACGATTTTGCTGGTCGAGCAGAACATCAACTTCGCCAAACGCCTGGGCGACACCGTGGCCGTGATGGACAACGGCAAGGTGGTGCACGCGGGCAGCATGGCCGCGCTGGCCGAAGACGAAGCACTGCAGCGGTCGCTGCTGGGGTTGGCACTATGAATTTCAAGCCTTTTCGGGCCCAGGCCCAGGTATCAATTGCCCCCATTGCTATTAAAAATGTAGCTAAATGCCTGGAGGCCCGGACATGACCAGCGCCGCGCGTGACTTCGACTGGAAACCGCTGGCACTGGTGCCAGCGCTGGCGCTGGTGGTGCTGCCCTTCGTGGGCTCGCCCAGCACCTGGCTCACGCTCACGGTGGCCGGGCTGGCCATGGGCATGATCATCTTCATCATCGCCTCGGGCCTCACGCTCGTGTTCGGCCTGATGGACGTGCTCAACTTCGGCCATGGTGTGTTCATTGCGCTGGGCGCTTTCGTGGCCACCAGCGTGCTGGGCGCCATGGGCGACTACACGCAAAGCGCCGACCTGTGGCGCAACCTGATGGCGGTGCTGCCCGCCATGGTGGTCGCCATGGCCGTGGCGGGTGCCGTGGGGCTGGCGTTCGAGCGCTTCATCGTGCGGCCGGTGTACGGCCAGCACCTCAAGCAAATCCTCATCACCATGGGCGGCATGATCATTGGCGAGGAACTCATCAAGGTCATCTGGGGCCCGGCGCAGATCCCGCTGCCGTTGCCTGAAGCCATGCGTGGCTCGCTGCTCATCGGCGACGCCGCCATCGAGAAATACCGCCTGGTGGCGGTGGCCGTGGGCCTGGTGGTGTTTGGCGTGCTCGCCTGGGTTCTCTCGCGCACCAAGGTAGGCCTGCTGATCCGCGCCGGCGTGCAGGACCGCGAAATGGTGGAAAGCCTGGGTTACCGCATCCGCCGCCTGTTTGTGGGCGTGTTCGTGGTGGGCTCGGCCCTCGCCGGGCTGGGCGGTGTGATGTGGGGCCTGTACCAGCAGAACGTGATTCCGCAGATGGGTGCGCAGGTCAACGTGCTGATCTTCATCGTGATCATCATCGGCGGGCTGGGCAGCACCGGCGGCGCCCTCATCGGCGCGCTGCTGGTGGGGCTCATGGCCAACTACACCGGCTTTCTGGCCCCCAAGGTGGCGCTGTTTTCCAACATTGCGCTGATGGTGGCCATCCTGCTGTGGCGTCCGCAGGGCGTCTATCCGGTCGCGAACAGATGAAACACCCCCTGAGTCGCTTCGCGCCTTCCCCCTGGAAGGGGGACGCCGCCCGTACTGCGGGGCGGCCCTTGCACGGCGGCCGCTGGCCAGGTGCATGCCTGTGCGAGCGCATTGAAGCAAATGCCGAAAGGTTGACATGATGAACAGACTTCTCTCCGGTGACTACCCCCGCAGCAAAGTGCTGGCGGCCATCCTGCTGGCCATCCTGCTCGGGCTGGCGTTCGCGCCCTTCCTGTTCCCGGGTGTCAAGGCGCTCAATGTGGCTGCCAAGGTGCTGATCTTTGTGGTTCTGGTGGCCAGCTTTGACCTGCTGCTGGGCTACACCGGCATCGTGAGCTTTGCGCACACCATGTTCTTTGGCATCGGTGCGTATGGCATTGCCGTGGCCACCACGCGCCTGGGGCCCACCTGGACGGCACTGGGTGTGGGTCTGGGCGGCGCACTGGTGCTGTCGCTGTTGCTGTCGCTGGCGGTGGGGCTGTTTTCGCTGCGGGTGCGGGCCATCTTCTTCGCCATGATCACGCTGGCGGTGGCTGCCGCGTTCCAGACGCTGGCCTCGCAGCTGTCGGACATCACGGGCGGCGAAGACGGGCTGACCTTCAAGCTGCCGCAGTTGCTGTCACCCAGCTTCGAGCCGTTTGAAGAGCCCTTCCTGGGGGTGACCATCGACGGTCGGCTCATCTCGTACTACCTGCTGTTCGTGACGGCCGTGGTGCTGGTACTGGCCCTGCTGCGCATCGTGAATTCGCCCTTTGGGCGCGTGCTGCAGGCCATCCGCGAAAACGAGTTCCGTGCCGAGGCCATCGGCTACCGGGTGGTGGTCTACCGCACCACCTCCAGCGTGCTGTCGGCGCTGTTTGCCACGGTGGCGGGCGCCATGCTGGCGCTATGGCTGCGCTACAACGGGCCGGACACATCGCTCAGCTTCGAGATCATGATGGACTGCCTGCTCATCGTGGTGATCGGGGGCATGGGCACCATCTATGGCTCGGCCATCGGCGCCGTGCTGTTCCTGGTGGCGCAAAGCTATCTGCAGGATTTGCTGCGCATGGGCAGCGAGGCGGCTTCGAGCCTGCCCTGGCTGTCGGCCCTGCTGTCGCCCGACCGCTGGCTGCTGTGGCTCGGCGTGCTGTTTGTGCTGTCGGTGTATTACTTTCCGACCGGGGTGGTGGGCCGCCTGCGCGCAGCGGCGGCGCAGCACACCCGGGCAGCGCGCTGACCCGCGCTCGCGCCTTTCGTTTCCTTCTGCTTTTACGTCCCAAGGTGCCCCATGAGCCCCACCTCACGCTACGCCACCTGCGCCGGCTATGAAATCCATTACACCGAATGGGGCGCAGCCGACGCGCCGGTCGTCATTGCCTGGCACGGACTGGCACGCACCGGCCGCGACATGGACGAGCTGGCAGCCCACCTGGCGCCGCGCTACCGCGTGATCTGCCCCGACACCCTGGGCCGCGGCCTCAGCCAGTGGGCGCGCGATCCGGGGCAGGAATACCAGCTGGCTTTCTACGCGCGCATTGCGGCCGACCTGTTTGACCAGCTGGGCATCGAGCACGCGCACTGGGTGGGCACATCCATGGGCGGCGCCATCGGCACCGTGTGCGCTGCCGGGTTGGCCGAGCCGCGCCTCAAAGGCCGCATCCGTAGCCTGGTGCTCAACGACAACGCGCCACAACTCGCCAGCGTGGCCATTGACCGCATCAAGGCCTACGCTGGCACCCCGCCTGCGTTTGACACGGTGGTCGAGCTGGAGGCGTTTTTCCGTCAGGTGTACCAGCCCTATGGCTGGCTCAGCGACGCGCAATGGCGCCGCCTGACGGAAACCTCCACCCGCCGCCTGCCCGACGGGCGCGTGACGCCGCACTACGACCCGGCCATGGTGCAGCAGTTCACCCACCACGCCGACGATTACCTGATCTGGGAGCACTACGACGCGCTGGATGTGCCGGTGCTGTGCCTGCGCGGGGTGGACTCTGACCTGGTGCTGCGCGAAACCACCGCCGAGATGCTCACGCGCGGCCCCGGTGCCCGCGGCCTGGTCCGCGTGGTGGAGGTGCCCGGCTGCGGCCATGCGCCGGCCTTGAACGTGCCCGAGCACTTTGAGCTGGTGGAAAGTGCCTGGGCTGCGCTGGAGTGTGCGGCAGCTTGAGCGGCAAGAATTTTTGTACGCAGCCTGCAAGATTTGCCTGATGCGCCTGCATGCCCTGATCCGGCGTTGGACCGGCCCTCAGGAAGCGCTGAGCGCAATGCGCGGTTTCGGGTTACCTCCTCAGCCCGATGGATCAGCCACCGGCCGACGGGTGTTGCAGGTGGTGGGTGATGCCGTGGTCGCCTTCCTCGCGCCGCCGCAGTTCGCCGGTGCGCACGGTGGGGTACGTCGACTCCTCCACGCGCTCCACCGGCTGGCCGTTTTCCAGGCGGAAAGCAGTGGAGGGCGCGTGCGACCACACGATGCCGCCGATGGCGTCCTCGCCCACTGACACAGTGACCTGCTCCACCGCCACCGCGTGGCCCGGGCTGTTGCGTGCCGTGAACCGCTCGGCTAATCCAGGTTGAGCGTCCCCGGTAATGCCCCTGTCCACAGGATCATCGTGTGGCATTGCCAGTGCTGCTGTTGGGCGTGGAGTTGGGCGAACCCGATGTAGCGTCGCTGGCCGCAGGGGCGGAGGTGCCACCGTTGGTGGAGGCCCCCGTGCCGGTCGTGCCCGTGGCGCCCGATGTGCCGGCGCTGCTGCCCGCGCCCGTGGCGCCCGAACCAGTCCCCGCGCCTGTCGTGCTGTTCGGAATGCCGCCCGTTGTGCGACCCATGGAGCCGGTGGAGTCCGTCGACCCCGACATGCCTGCAGCGCCCGAGCCGCTCGTGCCGGCCGCGCCGGTCGTACCGCCCATGGACGACGAGCTGGTAGAACCGGTACCTGTGCCCGTACTCGTTCCGCCATACGACGACGAACCGGTGCCGGAGCTGGTGGGGGTCGGTGGCTTGTCTGTGCGGTCACATGCGGTAAGCGCAACGGCGGCCAGCGCAATCAGCGGGGCAGCCAGCAGGGTGCGACCGCGGGGCAAGGGTTGGCGTCGGATGGTGGTGAAAAGCATGGTGTTTTCCTATTCAGGTGATGCAGCCAAAAGGGGCGGCGGAAGCCGATGCTAAAAATCGCGCCGTCAGCCCTGGGTAGGACGCCATCGACAGCACAGTTCCTTACGATCGACACAACCATTGCTTTCACGGCACCATCGCGTCATTCGCCGGTGCGCCGCCCCGCATTGCGATCACCGGCGCCCCCCGCCGTGGACGTACCGCTGAATGCGCAGACGTTACCCGGGTCATCGTCATTCCAAGGAAGCCATGCAATCCCTGCCCAACTCCTACCGCGCGCTGGTCATCGGCGCGACGGGCGCCATCGGCGCTGCCATGCTGGCGCACCTGCGCGCAGACCCCCGCTGCGGCGAGGCGCTGGGCCTGGGCCGCAGTACCACGCCCGCCATCGATTTCGATGACGAGGCCAGCGTGGCCCGCGCCGCGGCGCAGGTGGGCGCCGGCGGGCCGCTGCACCTGGTCATCAACGCGGCGGGCATGCTGCACGGGCCGCAGGGCCTGCCCGAAAAGCGCCTGGGCCAGCTCCACTACGCGCAGATGGAGGCCACGTTTCGCACCAACACCTTTGGCCCGGCGCTGGTGCTGGCGCACTTTGCACCGCTGCTCGCGCGCCGCGAGCGCAGCGTGCTGGCCGTGCTGTCGGCCAAGGTGGGCAGCATTGGCGACAACCGGCTGGGCGGCTGGTACAGCTACCGGGCTTCCAAGGCCGCGCTCAACATGCTGCTCAAGACGGCATCGATCGAAGTGGCCCGCACGCACCCCCAGGCGGTGCTGGTGGCGCTGCACCCCGGTACCGTTACGTCTGCGCTGTCGGCGCCGTTCAACGGCGCAGAGATTGGCCGCGACGCGGCGCAAGCCGCCGCCGACATGCTGGGCGTGCTCGACGGCCTGGGCGTGGAGCAGACAGGCAGCTTTCATGCGTACAACGGCCAGAACCTGCCCTGGTAACCCCGGTACGCCGTGCTGATGCACCCAAGGGACGGCAGGCTTTACCAGTGCGATACACGCCAGCCAAGCCGGGTACACACCGCGCGCATCCGGGCCGGCCAGAATTCACCCCATGCGCACTTCAGCCCACGCACCGTCGATTGCCCTGAACCGTTTTGGACTGGGGGCGCGCCCCGGTGACCCGGTGCCTGACGACCCGGGCCGCTGGGTACTGGCCCAGCTGGACGCCTACGAGACGCTGCCAGCGCCCCTACAGACCCTGGCGCGCACTCCGGATCTGGTCGAGGTGTGGCTGACCCAGCAGCGCGCCGTGCGGCAGGCGCCCGAGGGCGAGCGTGCAGGCATCCGCGAGGCCTATCTGCGGCGCGGGCGGGACGAATACCTGGCCGCAGTGGGCGCACGCATGGACCAGGCGCTGCAGACGCGCACCCCCTTTGTCGAGCGGCTGGTGCATTTCTGGGCCAACCACTTTGCGGTGTCGGTCGACAAGGTGCTGATCGTGGCCATGGCGGGCAGCCTTGAGGCCGACGCGATCCGGCCGAACGTGCTGGGGCGCTTTGAAGACCTGTTGCTGGCGGCCGTGCGGCACCCGGCCATGCTGCTGTACCTGGACCAGGCCCAGTCGATAGGGCCGCAGAGCCCCGCCGGGCGCAGGGCAGACAGCCGCGATACGCAGCGCCAGCGCGGCCTCAATGAAAACCTGGCCCGCGAGATTCTGGAGCTGCACACACTCGGCGTGCGCAGCGGCTACAGCCAGGCCGACGTGACCGAGTTTGCGCGGGCCCTGACTGGCTGGACGCTGCCGGGTGACAGCGAGCGCGGCGCAGGCAATGCGGCGGGCGCCACGTTCCGGTTTGTGCCCGGTCTGCACGAGCCGGGCGCGCGCACCGTGCTGGGCCGCACCTATGCCGAGGGCGGCGAGCAGCAGGCGCTGGACATCCTGCATGACATCGCCACCAGCCCGGCCACGGCGCGGCACATTGCCACCAAGCTCGCGCGCCACTTTGTGGCCGATGATCCGCCGCCCGCGCTGGTACAGCGGCTGGCCGAGGTATTCGTGGGCACCGGTGGTGACCTCCGCGCGGTGTACCGGGCGCTGGCCACGGCGCCCGAGGCCTGGGAGGCCGCTCAGCCCAAGTTCAAGTCGCCGTGGGACTGGGGCGTGTCTTCGTTGCGCGCCCTGGGCCGCACGCATGTGCCGCCCGCGCAGGCCGCGGCGCTGATGAACCAGCTGGGCCAGCCGGTGTGGCGCCCCGGCTCGCCTGCCGGGTACGACGACCTCGCAGCCACCTGGGCTGCGCCCGATGCCCTGCTGCGCAGGGTGGAGGTGGCCCAGCGCCTTGCAGGTCAGGCCGGCGATGCGGTAGACGCCCGGGCTCTGGCCCCGCAGCTGCTGCCCGGCACGCTCACCCGCGCCACGGCCGATGCCATTGCCCGCGCAGAGAGCGGGCGCACGGCGCTGGCACTGATGCTGGTCTCGCCCGAATTCCTGAGGAGATAAGCACCATGACCCTGCATCGAAGAAGCTTCATGGGCGCGGCCGCCGTGCTGGCTGCGCCGCGCATGGTGTTTGCGCGGGCCGCTACGGCGCGCCGGTTTGTGTTTGTGGTGCAGCGTGGCGCCGCCGACGGGCTCAACACTGTGGTGCCGTATGCAGACCCGGCCTATGCAGACCTGCGCGGCGCACTGGCCATAGACCCTGCGAGCGCGTTGCGCCTGGATGGCACGTTTGCGCTGCATCCTGCGCTGGCGCAGCTACACCAGATGTACACCGCAGGGCAGGCCCAGCTCATCCACGCCGTGGCGTCGCCGTACCGCGAGCGGTCGCATTTCGATGCGCAGAACGTGCTGGAAACCGGCGCGAGCGTTCCGTACCAGCTCAAGGATGGCTGGCTGAACCGCCTGGTGCGCATGCTGCCCCCAGACGACAAGGCCGCCATCGCGTTTGCATCGGCAGTGCCCATGGCATTGCGCGGTACCGCACCGGTGGTCACCTACGCGCCGTCGAACCTGCCCGAGGCGGACGACGACCTCATGCAGCGCGTGGAGCAGCTGTATGCGCGCGATGCACAGCTGCACGGCCTGTGGTCATCGGCCCTGGATGCACGGGGCATGGCCGGCGGTGGCGGGCCTGGCAGCCGTGGCGAGCGCCGGCAGGACGGTGGGGCCCTGGGGCGCATGGCGGCAGGCTTCCTGGGCAAGGCGGATGGGCCGCGCATTGCCATGATCGAAACCAGTGGCTGGGATACGCACAGCGCGCAAAACGCACGGCTGGCCACCCAGCTCAAGGGGCTGGACGCGTTGATGGCGGGCCTGCGCGATGGGCTGGGCCCCGTGTGGGCCGACACGGTGGTGCTGGTGGCCACCGAGTTCGGCCGCACCGCGCGCGCCAATGGCACTGGCGGCACCGACCACGGCACGGGCGCTGCGGCCATGCTGGTGGGCGGGGCGGTGCAAGGTGGCCGCGTGGTGGCCGACTGGCCGGGCCTTGCCGCCGGACAACTGCTGGAGGGGCGCGACCTCAGGCCCACGCTGGCGCTGGATGTGCTGGTGGCCAGCACGTGCGCGCAGACCTTCGGGCTGGACCCGGGCCTTACCCTGCAGACGCTGTTTCCCTACGCATCCGCCAACTCGTCGGCTAACCCTTTGGTGTTTTCAGGGCTGGTCCGCGCCTGAAGCGCGCGGGCGCGGCCGATCAGCCGCCCCGAGCCCTCCTCAGCAAGGCTGCCCGGATCGCTCCAGCAGCCAGGCGGGCGCATCCTGCAGGCACACCGGGCGCAGAAAGCGGTGGAGCGCCGCGTCGCCTACCGACGTGGTCATGGGCGCCGTGCTGGCGGGCCAGGGGCCGCCGTGGTGCTGGGCGGCGGTCACGGCAACGCCGGTGGGGACCCCCGCAAACAGCACACGGCCGGCGATCTGCATCGCGGCGCGCACCAGCGCCCGGTGCTCGGCCGTGTCGTCGTCTGCACCCCAGATGGTTACGGTCAGGCTGCCCCCCACGCTGTTCAATACGTCCTGCACCTGGGCAAGGCTGGCGCAGCGCACGATCAGGCTGGCAGGGCCGAACACTTCGTCGCGCAGCGCGTGGGTGTCGATGAACCGCTGGGCGCTGACCTGCAGCAACTGCGGTCCGGGTGCCAGCCCCGCACCCCGGCCCTGTACCAAGGGTGTGGCGCCAGCGCCGACCAATGCCTGTACCCCGGCGTCAAAGGCTGTGCGCATGCCGGCGGTCAGCATGGGGTGCGGCTGCAGCTTGCCCAGCGCCTCTGCCAGCTGGGGCACAAAGGCCTCGGTCTCGGGGCCGTCCAGCAGCACCAGCAGGCCGGGGTTGGTGCAAAACTGTCCGCATCCGAGCGTGATGGACGCGGCCAGCGTGCTGGCCAGTTCGGCGCCGCGGGTGGCCAGTGCAGAGGGCAGGGCGACCAGCGGGTTGATGGAGCCCAGTTCACCGTAGAACGGGATAGGGCGTGCGCGTGCGTTGGCCTCGGCGTGCAGCGCAGCGCCGCCGCGGGTGGAGCCGGTGAACGCGCCGGCCGCGATCAGCGGGTGGCGGATGAGCTGCACGCCCACATCAATACCTGCGCCTTGCACCATGCCGATCAGCCCAGCAGGCAGGCCGAGCGCCTGGAGCGAGCGCTGGGCAATGGCAAACACCTGCCGCGACAGGGCAGGGTGACCGGGATGCGCCTTGACCACCACGGGGCAGCCGGCAGCAAGCGCCGATGCGGTGTCGCCCCCCAGCACCGAAAAGGCAAACGGGAAATTGCTGGCGGCAAACATGGCCACCGGGCCCAGCGGTATGCGGTGCAGCTGCATGGCCGGGTGGCCAGCGGGTGGGGCACCGGCCACGGCAGGGTCGTCTAGCACGGCGAATGGCTCTCCGCGCTGTGCGATGTCGGCAAAGCGGCGCAGCTGGAAGGTGGTGCGGTCGAGCTCGCCGTTCAGGCGAACCGGGCCGAGGGCGGTTTCCAGGTCGGCCAGCGCAACCAGGGATTCGCGCTCCGCTTCGAGGCCGTCGGCAAGTTGGCGCAGCAGCGTGGCGCGCTGTGCGCCGCTGCTGCGGGCCCAGTCGCCGAAGGCATGGTGCGCGGCCACCACGGCGGCGTCGATCTGGGTTGCGCTGGATGTGGCCAATGGCTCACCGAGGGATTCGCCCGTGCGGGCGTTGAAGGAAACGAGGTTGCTCATCGCTGGACGGTCCGTACAAAAACTGGGCTCTGGAGGAATTTCCAAGAACCCATCATGTTAACGGATGTCTGACAACCTACAGCGATTGGCCGTGTCCTGACGTGGCATGTCCTGGATGCCGAACTCAGGCGGCTGCGTCCACCGCCTGTGCCCTGCGTAGGCGTTCGCGGCTGTTCGCCAGGTGGGTGCGCATGGCTGCGCGGGCGGCCTCGGCATCGCGTTCGCGTATGGCGCGGTAGATGCTCTCGTGCTCATGGTGTACCCGCTCGAGGTAAGCCAGACGGCCCTCGGGCGCGTCGGCGGCGGTTTTCAGCCGGGTGCGGGGGATGATGACGGTCCCCAGATACGTCATGAGGTCGGCAAAGTGGCGGTTGCCCGTGGCGCGGGCCACTTCCATGTGGAACTGGAAGTCCGAGGGCACGGCATCCGAGTCGGCGCGGATGGCCGCCTCGAAAGAGGCCAGCGCCGCGGCCATGGCTGAGAGGCTGGCGTCATCGCGGCGCTGCGCAGCCAGGCTGGCGGCCTCGCTTTCCAGGCTGATGCGCAGCTCCAGCAGCGAAATGACGTCGGCGACCGTGGCGAAGTCTTCCGGTGCGATGCGAAAGGTGGGCGCCGGCTCAGCCTGCTGCGTGACGAACGTCCCGATGCCGTGCCGGGTGGCCACGCGGCCTGCTGCCTGCAGGTGCGAAATGGCCTCGCGCACCACGGTACGGCTCACGTCAAAGCGCTCCATCAGGGCGGCTTCCGTAGGCAGCTTGTCGCCGGGTGCGAGCCGGCCTTCGGCCATGTCGGCCTGCAGGGCCGAAACAATCTCGGGTACCAGACCGCGCGGGCGCCGCGGCCGCTCTGCCGTGGGAGCCGCATCACCTAGGGTTTTCACTGGGTTCATGGTTTTTTCCTTGACAGTCTTTGCACGTGTTTCCACAATCATGCCAAGTTGTCAGACAACGTACAACTGATCTCTCGGGATTCATGCACTGTAACAAAGCATGAGCCCGATCACCGCACCAGGACTTTTCATGCAATACACCCCGCAAGACCTCAAGCAAGTCATGTCCTCCGGACTGCTGTCATTTCCCGTGACCGACTTTGATGCGCAGGGCGACTTCAATGCGAAGTCGTACGCAGCCCGCCTGGAATGGCTGGCTCCCTATGGCGCCAGCGCACTGTTCGCTGCAGGCGGCACTGGCGAGTATTTCTCGCTCTATGGCGCCGAGTACGGCGACATCATCCGCACCGCGGTGGACACTTGCCGCGGCAAGGTCCCGATCATCGCGGGTGCCGGCGGCCCCACGCGTACCGCCATAGCCCATGCACAGGAGGCCGAACGCCTGGGCGCCCACGGCATCCTGCTGCTCCCGCATTACCTGACCGAAGCCGGGCAGGAAGGCCTCATTGCCCATGTGGAGCAGGTGTGCAAGAGCGTGCAGTTTGGCGTCATCGTCTACAACCGCGACCGCACCAAGTTCACGCCCAAATCGCTGGCCATCCTGGCCCAGCGTTGCCCGAACCTGATCGGCTTCAAGGACGGTATGGGCAACATCGAACTCATGTCTTCCATCTACATGGCGATGGGTGACCGCTTTGCGTACCTGGGCGGCCTGCCCACGGCCGAGGTCTACGCCGCGGCCTACAAGGCGCTGGGCACGCCGGTGTATTCGTCTGCGGTTTTCAACTTCATCCCCAAGACGGCCATGCAGTTCTACGAAGCCGTGCGCACCGACGACATGGTCACGCAACACCGGTTGCTCAAGACCTTCTTCATGCCCTACCTGAAGATCCGCAATCGCGTGGAAGGTTACGGCGTGAGCATCATCAAGGCGGGCGCACGCCTGGTGGGCCACGGTGCCGGCCCCGTGCGGGCCCCGCTGTCGGACCTCAAGCCTGGCGAGATGGACGAACTCAAGGCGCTGATCGACGCCCTCGGTCCCCAGTAAAACCCCAGGTCACGCACCCGCGGCACGGCGCCGCGGGCACCCGCTGTGGCCTTCATCCGCAGAAAAATGAGAGAGAGACAGACATGCAAACACGTCGCGTTGTACTGGCCGCTGTAGCGGCCGCCACCCTGGCCCTGGGCAGTTCTCCGGCGCTGGCCCAGGCCTATCCGTCCAAGCCGATCCGCATCGTTGTGCCGTTCCCTGCGGGAGGCACGTCTGACGTGCTGGCGCGCCTCTTGGGCCAGAAGATGAGCGAGAAGCTGGGCCAGCCCGTGGTGGTGGACAACAAGGCCGGCAATGCAGGCACCATCGGCGCCGACATGGTGGCCAAGTCGGCGCCTGACGGCTATACGTTTGTGCTGATGGACGTGGGCAACCTCACCATCAGCCCGGCGCTGTACAAGCTGCCGTTTGACGTGCAAAAGGACTTTGTGCCGGTGGCCATGGTCGGCTACTCGCCGCACCTGCTGGTGGTCAGCTCCAAGGTGCCGGTCAACAACGTTGCCGAGCTGGTGAAGTACGCCAAGGCCAACCCGGGCAAGCTCAACTTTGCAGCCGCTGCCGGCATGGGCAGCGCTACGCACATCGCCGGGGTCCAGTTTGCCCGGCGCACGGGCATCGAGTGGAACTACGTGCCCTACAAGGGCGGGGCCCAGGCCATGACCGACCTGGTGGGCGGCCACATGGATGTGACCATGAACGGCATGGTGGCCACCTACCCGCACGTGAAGTCCGGCAAGCTCAAGCTGCTGGCCGTTTCGTCGGCCAAGCGCTGGAGCGAACTGCCCGAGACGCCTGCGGTGGCTGAATCGGTGCCCCAGTTTCTCACCGGCAGCTGGCAGGGCTTGCTGGCCCCGGCCGGTACACCCCGCGCGGTGGTGGACCTGGTCCATGCCGAGGTGCTGCGCATCACGGCGTTGCCCGATGTGAGTGAAAAACTGCAGTCGCTGGGGTTGGAGGCCTCCCGCATGACTGGCGCCGAGTTCGCAGCATGGATCAAGGCGGAACTGCCCGAGATGGCCCAGATCGTGCGCGAAGAAAAGATTACCTTGCAATAAACAGACAGACAAGACAGACAAGACGGAGACAACCCATCATGAAAAAGTCCCTCATCACGCTGCTGGTCGCTGCGGCCACCAGTGTTTCTGCCTTCGCATGGCCCGACAAACCGGTCACGCTGGTCGTGCCCTTTCCGCCAGGCGGTTCCACCGACATGATTGCCCGCACGATCTCGGCCAAGCTCAGCGAGAAGCTCGGCGGCGGTGTGACCGTGGTGGTGGACAACAAGGCAGGCGCCACCGGAACCATTGGCGCCACGCAGGTGGCGCGTGCGCCTGCCGATGGGCATACGTTTCTGGTGGCTTCGCTGGGCCCGTTCGTGATAGCGCCGCACCTGATCAAGACGAACTACGACGCCATCAAGGACCTGGATCCGATCACCGTGGTCGTACAAGCCCCCAATGTCCTGGTCGTGCCTGCCGTGTCGGCACACAGATCGCTGGCAGATGTGATGACCTACCTGAAGGCCAACCCCGGCAAGATGACGTTTGCATCGTCGGGCAACGGCTCCAGCGACCACCTGACGGCCGAGCTGTTCTGGCAGCAGACGGGTACGAGTGGCGTGCACATCCCCTACCGGGGCGGCGGCCCGGTGATGACCGACCTGCTGGGCAACCAGGTGGAGTCGTCCTTCATGAACATCAACACGGCCATGCCGCAGATCAAGGCGGGCAAGCTCCGTGCGCTGGCCATCACCAGCGAAAAGCGTTCGCCGCTGTTGCCCGAAGTGCCCACGCTGGAAGAGAACGGCGTGAAAAATGCAGGCGTGCAGTCGTGGCAGGCCGTGGCCGCGCCCAGGGGGTTGCCTGCTGACATCAAGAAGCGCATGCATGAGGCCATCGTCTCCATCATCCGCGAGCCAGCCACCTCGGCGCGCCTGGCAGAGCTGGGCTTCGAGATCGTGCTGAACACGCCAGAGCAGTTTGCTTCGTTCCAGGCGGGCGAATACGCCCGCTGGGCCAAGCTCATCACGGCCCGAAACATCAAGGCAGACTGAAAACATCCATGACCGCACCGATCGTCCTGTCGATGCGTGTTGTCCCGGTTGCTGGCCGGGACGGCATGCTGCTCAACCTCTCGGGCGCGCACGCACCCTTTTTCACACGCAACATCGTCATCGTGACGGACAACGCCGGCCACACCGGCCTGGGCGAAGTGCCCGGCGGCGAGAAGATCCGCCAGACCCTGGAAGACGCGCGGCCGCTCGTGGAAGGTCAGCCCATCGGCAACCTGCAGTCCATCCTGAACGCCATGCGCACGAAGTTTGCCGATCGTGACAGCGGCGGGCGCGGCCTGCAGACGTTTGACTTGCGCACCACTATCCACGCCGTCACGGCCGTGGAATCGGCACTGCTGGACCTGCAGGGCCAGCACCTGGGCGTGCCGGTGGCGGCCCTGCTTGGCGAGGGCCAGCAACGCGATGCGGTGCAGATGCTGGGCTACCTTTTCTTTGTGGGGGACCGCACCAAAACCGATCTACCGTATGCGGACCCGGCCAGCGAACCCGACAGTGCCGACGACTGGTGCCGCCTGCGCCATGAAGCGGCGATGACGCCCGAGGCCGTGGTGCGCCTGGCCGAGGCTGCGCACCAGCGCTACGGTTTTCAGGATTTCAAGCTCAAGGGCGGGGTGCTGGCGGGCGATGCCGAGGTGGAGGCCGTGACCGCGCTGCACCAGCGCTTTCCAGAGGCGCGTGTCACGCTGGACCCCAACGGCGGCTGGTTGCTGAAAGACGCGATTCGCCTGGGCGAGAAGATGCGCGGCATCGTCGCGTATGCCGAAGACCCGTGTGGCGCCGAGGATGGCTTCAGCGGCCGAGAGGTGATGGCCGAGTTCCGTCGCGCCACGGGCTTGCCCACAGCCACCAACATGGTCGCCACCGACTGGCGGCAACTGGCGCATTCGCTGGCCCTGCAGAGTGTGGACATACCGCTGGCAGACCCGCACTTCTGGACCATGGCCGGCAGCGTGCGCGTGGCGCAGACCTGCCGCGACTGGGGGCTGACCTGGGGCAGCCACTCCAACAACCATTTCGACATTTCACTGGCCATGTTCACGCATGTGGGCGCAGCCGCACCGGGCAAGGTCACCGCCATCGACACCCACTGGATCTGGCAGGACGGCCAGCGCCTGACCCAAGACCCTCTGAGGATTGAAGGCGGCTATGTGCAGGTGCCTCAAAAGCCGGGCCTGGGTATCGAGATCGACATGGTCGAGGTTGAAAAGGCCCACCAGCTGTACCTGCAGCATGGCCTGGGCGCGCGTGACGATGCCATGGCCATGCAGTACCTGATCCCGGGCTGGAAGTTCGACAACAAGAAGCCCTGCATGCTGCGGTGACAGGCGCCCGCGAAAGCGTCCGCCACGAGGAGACCCCATGAACACAAGCCACTACAACAACCGCCGTCATTTCCTGAAAGCCGCCAGCGCAGCGGGTCTGGTTGCAGCGGGGGCTCCGGCCCTTGCGCAGTCCTTTGCCTTTGTGCCCAACCAGCGATACCCCGACCCGTCGGTGCAGATCCTGGACCCGTCGTTCGCCCGGTACCGCATCTACAGCAGTACGGTGGAGCAGGTGGCCACGGGCATGCGCTGGGCCGAAGGTCCTGCGTACTTTCCCGGCGCCGATGGCGGCCCCGGGCATCTGCTCGTCAGCGACATTCCGAACAACCGGATCATGAGGTTCGACGAGAAGACCGGCAGCTTCACGGTGTTCCGCGAAAAGGCAAACTGGGCCAACGGCAATGTGCGTGACCGCCAGGGGCGACTTGTCACGTGCGAGCATTCGGTCACGCGCCGCGTGACCCGCACCGAGGCCAACGGCAGGGTCACCGTGCTGGCCGACAGCTTTGAGGGCAAGCGCCTGAACGCGCCCAACGACGTCGTTGTCAGAAGCGATGACACCATCTGGTTTACCGACCCGCTGTTCGGCATCAACGGCGAGTGGGAGGGCTCTCGGGCCAAGCCCGAGCAAGCCACCACTAATGTCTACCGCATCGGCACCGACGGCAAGCTGACCGCCATCATCACCGACCTGGTCAACCCCAACGGCCTGGCCTTCAGCCCTGACGAGAAAAAGCTTTACGTGGTGGAGTGGAAGGGCACACCCAACCGCAGCATCTGGGCGTATGACGTGGGGGCCGATGGCAGTGTGTCCAACAAGACCAAGCTCATCGACGCGGCCGACTTTGGCGCACTCGATGGCTTCAAGGTCGACCGCGACGGCAACCTGTGGTGCGGCTGGGGCAGCAATGGCGCGCTGAATGCCGAGCCCGTCGACATGGGCGGCCGCAAGGTGTACCAGCTCCGGGGCAAGCCCGAGGAACTGGATGGCGTGATGGTTTTCAGCCCTGCGGGCAAGCCACTGGCCCACATTCGCCTGCCCGAGCGCTGTGCCAACCTGTGCTTTGGCGGCCCCAAGGGCAACCGCCTGTACATGGCCAGCAGCCATTCGCTGTATGCGCTGTACGTCGAGGCACACGGCGCCGTCTGACCTTCAAGGCGTGCGGGCATGCACGCCCGTTTTGGGCGAAATGGGCGAGATGGTTGTTCGGGCCTATCGGGTGATCGCCACGGACGACACCACGTTCTTTGCAGGGTCGTAGGTCATCCCCGTGCCGGAGATGCCGCTCACCGAAAACGTGGCTGACGTCACCGTGTTTTTCAGCGTGACCGATACCGCACAGGTGCCGGTGCTGCCCGTGGTGCATGCAAAGGTGCCTGTCGTCACACTGAACCGACCAGAAACCGTCGCGCCTGGAACGACGCTGCCGTTGGCATTGAGCACTGTCACCGTTGCCGTGGCTGTCCAGCCATTCTTGGCTGTTGTGCGCGAGCCGGTCAGTGCGCCCACCGACACGGCTTGCGTGGTGATGGCACTGTCGGTACCGGTGTACAGCAGCAGGTTGGGCGAGCCGGTGCCCGGCGTGGTCACCTTGTTCGGTGTCGCGCGGGTGGTGATGAGCTGGACCACCTGGCTGGGTGTGAGTGCAGGTTGCGCATGGAGCAGCAGGGCCACGTTGCCCGCTACATGGGGCGCAGCCATCGACGTGCCGCTCATGGTTGCAAGTGCCGTGTCGCCGGCGATGCCAGCCGAGGTAATGGCCGAGCCAGGCGCGAACACATCCAGGCACCGGCCCCAGTTGGAATACGAAGCGCGCGCATCGTTGCTGGCCGTGGCCCCAACCGTGATTGCCGATGGCTCCCGCGCTGGCGACGTGGTGCAGGCGTCCACGTTGGAATTGCCGGCGGCCACTGCCACGGGGATGCCGCGCGCCACCACATTGGCGACGGCGCTGTCGAGAGTGGAGGTGGCGCCACCGCCCAGCGACATGTTGAGTACGGCCGGGCGTACCGCGTTGACGGCAGCCCAGTCCAGCCCGGCGAGCACACCGCTCATGGTGCCTGAGCCGTCGCACCCCAGCACGCGCACCGGGACCACGCTGGCCGCCTTGGCAACACCGTAGGTGCTGCCAGCCGCCGTGGCCGCCACGTGGGTGCCATGGCCGTTGCAGTCGTTGGTGCCGTTGCCGTCGGCAATGGCGGTGTAGCCCGCACGCACACGGCCGCTCAGCTCTGTGTGGGTTGCACGGACGCCGGTGTCCAGCACCAGGATCTGCACGCCCAGGCCAGTGGCTGTGTAGCGGTAGGTTCCATCCAGCGGCAGTGCGCGCTGGTCCGAGCGGTCCAGGCCCCAGGTTGCGCCGAGCTGGGCGGTTTGCTGATGGCGGACTGCCACGTCTTCTTCTACCGACTGCACCAGGGGATGCCTGCGCATGGCGTCCAGAAAGTGTGCGCTGGTCTGCGTGGGCAGGGTCACGGCAAAGCCCTTGATGGCGTGCTCGTAGACGAAATCCGGCTTGGTGCCAGCGCCGTTGGCCAGCGATTCGGCATGCTGACGCACATCGCTGGCGGTAGGCAGCATGACGACCACATAGCGTGTGCGGTCGGGTTGCTGGGCGCTGGCTGGTGCACCGGGCGCCGACGGGCCCGCGTTTGCGCCAAGGGACAGGCCTGCCAGCGAGAGCGCGGCGGGAATCGCCAGTGAAAGGATGGAGCGGCGGAGAAACCGCGCGCGGCAGATCGGTTGCATGGTGGCCTCTTTCATCGTTCAGAGGCCGGCGGGGGATTCGGTCCCCGGCGCCGGCGGCCCCGCTGCCATGGCGTTGTTACGCGGTAGGCCGGTGGCTTTGCGTCCCGCGCTTTCGCACGGTTTGCCTGTTACAAGAGGTTTCATTTTAGCCTGTGAGGCCGTTCCCGTGCAATTGGCCCGGTGCATTGCCCTCTACAGCGGCAGGGTCCGCGCCAAATGCGAGTCGCCTCGCACGCGGTCAAGAAGTCGTGTCGGCCAGCTCCCGGGCGAGGGCCTCAAACACCACCCGGATCCTGCGCGAGGTACGCAGTTCGCGGTGCGATACGAGCCAGAGGGGAAACCGTACCGCTGGCACCTCGTCCAGCACGCGCACCATGCCCGGTGTCCGGCTGGCGATCTCATTCATCATGGCGCCGATGCCCATGCCCTGCTGCACGAGCGCCCAGTGCGCCACTGTGTGATCGGAGTAGCAACTGAAGTTGGCCTCGGTCAGGTTCAGACCATGCTGGCGCAAATACCCGAGATATTGGCCATTGCGGTCCGAGCCCACAAACGGCAGGTGCACGGCGTCTTCTGCGCTGCGCGGATGCCCGTGGTGGCGTACCCACTCTTCCGATGCATAGAAGAAGGCCTGCGCTTCGCGCACCAGCCGGGCGATCAGGTCGGGCTGCCCGGGCTGCACGTGGCGGATAGCAATGTCTGCCTCGCGGCGCAGCAGGTCGCTGATGGCGTTGGACGCGATGACCTCTACCGCAATGCCGGGCTCCTGCGCCCGCAGGCGCTGCACGATGGGGGGGAGCAAATAGGTGGCCACTGCGTCGGTGGCGGACACCGACACCACGCCCCCCACCGCCTGCGACCGGCCGCTGGCGGCCATGCCCAGCGCCTCGGCCGCGGCGCCCATGGCGCGGGCGTGCTCCAGCAGGTCAAGCCCCGTGGGGGTCAACATCATCGCCTTGCCCACCCGCTCGAACAGCGTCACACCCATCTGCTGTTCGATGGCCGCCACCTGCCGGCTCAAGGTGGGTTGGCTCAGGCCCAGCTTGCGCGCTGCGGCAGACAGCGAGCCCGTCTGGGCAGTCTGCAGAAAAGCTTTCAGTTGGTTCCAGTCGAGGTTATCCATGCGGAAATGTATATGTTCGCTGCAATCTACCGCAGTTTCGCAATGCTTCATGCATGGATAGGATCAGGGCATAGCACATTGCCCCCGAAACCGCCTCCACTTCAGCCGCTCCCATCCCATGTCGTCCTCTCCCGCAATGTCCCCGGTTGCCAACGCTGCGCATGCTGCCGCCGTCCCCGCTTCGGGCACGGCCAGGGTCCGTTTCTGGGACCGCATTGCGCCCAAGTACGCGGCCGACTCCATCGCCGACCTGGCAGGGTACGAGACCACGTTGCGCCGCGTTCAGAGCCTGCTTTCCCCGTCGCAGGACGTGCTCGAGATAGGCTGCGGCACCGGCAGCACTGCGTTGCGCATGGCGCCGTTCACACGGAGCCTGCTGGCGACCGACGTGTCGCCCGCAATGATTGCCATTGCGCACCAGCGGCTGGCAGCGCAGCCAACGCCCCATCTGCGCTTTGAGGTTGCCGATGCCGACGCCATGGCATTTGGGCAGGGAGCGTATGACGCAGTGCTCGCCTTCAATGTGCTGCATCTGGTCAGCGACCTGGATGCAGCGCTTGCGCTGTTGGCGCGGGCCCTGCGCCCGGGGGGCCTGCTGATTTCCAAGACGCCCTGTCTTGCCGAGATGAACCCGCTGATTCCCCATGTGGCCGTGCCGCTGATGCGTGCCATCGGCATGGCACCGCCGGTGCTGTGCTTGTCTGAGCAGCGCCTGCATGCAGCCTTGGCACAGCAAGGCCTTCAGGCCGTCTGCGCCGAACGGCATGGCACGCGCGGCAAGGACATTCGCGCCTTTGTCGTGACCCGCAAGCCGGGCTGATTTTTCTTTCGTTTCACCCGCTGTGTGTGGCCCGTTGCAGGGCCGCAGGGTCTTGTATTGCCTGTCGTTTCTGTCCCTTTGTCCGAAGTTGCTTTCCGAGGCCGCCTGCTCATAGCCTCGGCCCGTGGAGTCCCTGATGCGTGTGTATTCCCAGTTTTCCTTGCGCGGCCGCATGGCCCGACTGACGGCGAGGGCGCTGTTCGCCATTGCGGCGCTACCCCTGGCGGCATGCAGCGGCGGGGGCGACGCACCGCGCGATGGTGGCTCTGGCGGCGCCCGGCCCGTGTTTTTCATCAGCGCGCTGGATACCGGGGGCGGGCCCCTGGACCGCGCCGCGCCCCGTGACCGGTACGCCTCCTTCTTCCTCTGATTTTCTCCACGACCCCAAGGCCTGCCATGTACCTTCGATCCCTGTTCCCCATTGCGACCGCGTTGGCCCTGCTGACCGGCTGCGCGTCCACCATCACCCAGGACGGGCTGGCACAACGCACCGCACAGGCGCTGGGGCGCACCCCGGCCCAGTTGACCATCAGCGACCGCAGCGAAGAAACCGGTGGCCGCATCAACTACACCGTGGCCACGCGCGACGGCGCCAGCTACCGGTGCTATCTGTACAGCGCGACCGGCTTTCAGAGTGCCATGAGCTTCGGGCAGACGCCGCATTCCGACGCCATCTGCACCGCGGTCGTGGGCGGCCAGAGCGGCAACAGCAGCACGCCGCCCGCTGCGGCCGCAGCGCAGCGCGGGCCCGCTGGTGGCAAGGAGTGCAATGCGCTGCTGCGCGCTGCAGGCCGCTGCTGATGCTTAGCGCGGTGTCGGCTCGTCACGAAGCCGCGTGCAGTCGCTGCGGCATCCATGGGGGACCCGGTGCATGGCTGGCAACCCCCGTGCCCGGGCTGCGGTCGGTCAAGGGCGCTGTATGTGCAGAAATGGGCAAGGCAACGTGAAACGATGGCCATGGGCAATATGCCTGCTGCTTTTGCTGTTGAGCGGCTGCGCAACGGTGCCTGGCACCACCACGGGTACGGTAGCGGGGCGCAGTGTGGAATTCGCGCTGGAGGGCCAGGGCACGCCCGTGGTGGTGTTCGAGAACGGGCTGGGCGCCACGCTCGACTGGTGGGCCAAGGTATGGCCGGACACCGTGGCAAATAGCCGCGCACTGGCCTACAACCGCGCAGGCCATGGTGGCAGCGACGCGTCCATGCTGCCGCGCGATGGCGCCCAGGTGGTGGAAGAGCTGCGGGCCCTGCTGCAGGCGCGCGACCTGCCACCGCCCTATGTGCTGGTGGGGCACTCGCTGGGCGGCCTGTACATGCAGCTCTTCGCTCGCCAATACCCCGCAGACGTGGCAGCGCTGGTGCTGGTGGATTCAACGCACCCCGATCAGGTCAAGGGTGCGGGCAACCCGGACCATTGGCCGACGTGGCTGAAGCTGGTGTTCCGCGCAACGACATCGGACACCGCCAAGCATGAACTCGCAGCGCTGGACGACACGGGCACACAAGTGTCAAGCCTGCCTGTAGACCCAGCCGTGCCCGTGTGGGTGCTCAGTGCCTTGCGCGCCGCGGGTGCCCCGTCGGCCTTGGCCACCGATGCCGAGCGTAAGCGCGCCGACATTTCCCAGCTGTACCCGGGCTCCACCCAGTTGTGGGTGGACAGCGGCCACGGCATTCCGCTGGAAAAGCCCGAGGCCGTGGTCGGTGCAATCCGGGAGGCAATGCGGGCTGCCCGTGTTTCGCGGGATGTGCATAGGGCGCAGTAGCCGTTTGCGCAGGATGCCGCCATGGTGGATGAGCCGCTGTGGGCGGCCCCGCCAGGAGCGTGCCGTGCACCATGGATGGGAATACGGTTGCTATTTATTTAATAGCTAGATGACCAAATAAAAAAAGGGCTAGGGGCCCATTTGATTCAAAAATGCCCGCGCGCACCGCCCAGGAAGGCGCGGGCAACTTGCGCGGCCACTACGACCACTCCGCCACCTGGTCCGGCGTCATCCTGTCAGGCTCCACCGCCCTCGATCTGCTCGCCGCTGCCATTGCCGACGCGCCTGCATACGCACTAGCCGGGATTGCCCCCTTCAACGCGGGCTTTGAACACCGCACCGGCTACGAATGGCTGTCGCGCGACCGTGCCGAGGTTGACGCCTACGTGGCCGACCCCTGGTGCGGCTGGGACGTGCCGCCTGATGTCATCCCCGCACTCTTCGCCCCCGCCCCCCGCCTGGCCGACCCCACTCAACTCGCGCGCATCCGCAGCGACCTGCCCATCCTCATCGCATCCGGCGACGCAGACCCGCTGGCCGCAGGCGGGGTCTTATTGGAGCAACTGGGCCAGCGGTATCGGGATGCCGGTGTGGCCGACGTGACGGTCAAGCTGTACCCGGCGGCGCGGCATGAAATCTTGAATGAGACGAATCGGGATGAGGTGACGGGGGATGTTGTGGGGTGGTTGCGGGGGCGTGTCGAGGTGGCGTAGTCGATGCTAAATACTGCGATGGCGATCTGCGCGCTGTCTACCTGTAGAGTAGATGCAGGCATTAACGCATGAGCTCTGTCGTGCTATTTGTTGCCTCAGTTCGCTAGATGATGGCAATGAACTTCTATGACTCTACTTATGGCAAAGCCCCTTCGTGCTGGAATAGCTATCCATCACTTTCGACTTCGCTGTACGAATCGTTACTTACGATGAAAATGTTTTCCGGCTGCCCAAACTGCCCAAACAGCATCGTTTCAACAAACTGATACCGTGCAGCCCAGATTTTGCTGACATCGCCTGGTTCCATCGCAGTGAAATCAGCGACGCCTTGCTGCAGCTTTTCCAGCCAATCGGGGGCTCTGCCATTTATCGCCATGTTTGCTTCATAGTGGAGCTTGCGATACTGGGTCTCGTTGATCACCTTGCGCACTTCAAGGAGGTCTTGCAGGACATCTGTTACGTATGACATCCGGAAGAATGAGCCGACAATCTCGCGCCAGTTCACGGGCCTATCCTTTGAAATTAGCGGCAGGTATGCAGCAACCCGATACAAAAGCCGTCCGACGAAGATCGCCGTGTGGCGCGAGTCCACGGGCGCATAGGTCCCTAACACTGACTGAACGCCGTTGGCGAGAAACCCGTTGGCCACGGAGGCATGCGATCCGTCCACGGGATGGGTGCTGCATGCTGCCAGCACCACGATGTGAGTCATGCGCGCTACATGTTTGAGATCCCAAACGTCGACTTTCTCTTTACCGATCTGCAGCCATGCTGGTTGCGTCTTTCCGCCATGGTTGCCATGACAGTCGAAAATGACCATGACCCCTTGATGCGCGTTCATCGCGTCGATCAGCTCATCTCTCGTAGACACGTCGACAATCTCGACCTTCATCTCGCCCAAGTCGTATTTGGCGATGGCTAGCTCAAGGTCGCTACGAATCGGGTCGTCCGGTGCGAACGACCGGATCACAAGGATGTGATCTAACGCCATCTTCGGTACCGTAATCCTTGGATGGGCTAGGGCCACCTGGACTGCCACATTCCCTGGCGTGGATGGGATGCGCGACATCTCGTAGCGGAACATCGCCGGTAAACCGTCGATGGATAGCCACTCGATCGGAAAATCACAGATGGTCAGCAGTCGTTCGCGGCCGTCGAACATCGCCTTCCACAACTTCTCTCCTACCTCGCTGCGGATCTCGCCGCTGTACTCGGCCAAATGTCGATTTAGCTCTGCTAGCCGGGTCGGCTTATTCGAGCTAACTAGCGAGTAGATTTCACTCAGCCGGTCGTGGTGGAGCATTACGGCATCTGGCAGCCGAAATGCCGGTACGAATTGATTTGCAGCCAGTACTGCGATGACAGTTGAAAAAAAACGCTGTTCGAATTGCCTGTGTTTCAAGAGCGGGCCCACGACAGGGTCCGCGTATGGATTGAAGTCTTCTACCTTTGTTCCGGCGAATGTGATGCTGCCATTGCCGTACCCCCTGCTGCGTACCAGCATGGCCTTGACGAAATTTCGCTTGTCACGATCCAGATCACGAAGAATAGGGTTCCAAATCTTGTTGTCGATCTTGTACAGCAAGGCATAGATAGACGCGCAGAAGATGATCGCGTCGTTTTTCCGCAGGGCGTACACCTCAAGGCCTTGCCGCAACTGATCGATCATTTCGGAAAACTCTACGATTGCATCAATGTGTGCCTCGATGCCACGGCCAAGCGTCGGCTCTATAACCTCACTGTTGTCCAAGTTGTAGCCGTACAGCCGTAGCACTGCAGCTGACGGTTTCGTGCAGTTGTGTAGCTTCGGGACGAATGGGAGCAGCCCTTGCTCCCTATCGGCAGGAGGGCGTGCCTTCATTAACTCGACGAGAACTTGAAAACTGCTGTCGTGGGCCGCAGTTCGTTCCGCCAGCGCCAGTAGATGACCATAAATCGCGTCGGCGCTGAGATCGGCCATTGAGACTGCGCCCGCAAAGCGGTTGAGCGTTATATGCAATGGCCTAACCGCGAAGCAGTGCAGCCTCGCCTCTACATCAGCTGCCGACTTGTCTGTGCTCCATATGACGGTAGGCAACCCTCCAACCTCGGCATGGCCCTCTGTGAGCAGGTCTGCCCTGAGCATGCGAATGCAGAGGGCCGAGCCTGCTATCTTGGATGCAATAAATGCGTCCCCCGCAAGGCCAAGCTCCACCATGTCGTGTGGAAATCTGACAAGCATGTCCATGATTGCCAAGTAGTCGGGAATCAACGCCAAAGCAAACCCTTGGAAGAAGGTTTGGCCAGACGCAGCAACATCCGTAGGCATGGCAATGATGTGTTGAATGGCGCTCGTGCTCATAAGAAACTTCTCCCTGTTATCCGACCCCGCCCCCCACGCCCCCTCCGCGCTCCCCCCGCCACCTGACAAGCCCTCCGATACGCCCGCAGCGTCTGCTCCGCCCGCTGCATCACCGTGTCTTCCACCGTGGCCGCGCCTCCGGCCAGTGCATCGGCCTGCGCACGCACCAACTCCGCCGGGCTCATCCCCGACGCCTCGCCCGTCAGCAGCGCAATGCCTTCGCTCACATGCTGCATGGTGTAGACGTGGAACAGCCCGCTTTCCACCGCGTCCAGCACGGCGCGGCTGAGCATCAGGTGGCGCTGGTTGCGGGCGGGGATGAGTACGCCTTGCGTGCCGTCCAGCCCCGCCGTGGCGCAGGTGCGGAACCAGCCTTCGATCTTTTCGTTGATGCCGCCCACGGGCAGCACTTCGCCATGCTGGTTGAGCGCGCCGGTGATGGCGATGCCCTGGCGCAGAGGCAGGCCTGACAGGCTGGACAGCAGCGCGTACAGCTCGGCGCACGAGGCCGAGTCGCCTTCCACGCCGCTGTATTCCTGCTCGAACACGATGGAGGCATTGAGCGCCAGCGGTGCCACATGGCTGAACAGGGCAGTCAGGTAGCTGTGCAGGATGAGCACGCCCTTGTCGTGGATGGGGCCTGACATGTCGACCTCGCGCTCGATGTTGAGCAGGCCCTCTTGCCCGGCAAAGGTGCGCGCGGTAATGCGCACGGGGAAGCCAAAGCGGTAGTCGCCCAGGTCGATCTGCGTGAGGGCGTTGATCTGCCCCGCAACGCTGCCAGTCAGCGTGATGAGTCGTTCGCCCTCCACGATGGATTCGTGCAGCTGCTCTTCGGGGTAGTTGTGGCGCAGCATGCGGGCGTGGTGGGCGGCCTGTACGTCAGCGGCCTCGACCAGCGTGCCGCCACGTGCCTGGCACAGGGCGGCGGCTTCGATCAGCGAGGCCTCGATGTGGCCAAACTGGGCGCTCTGGCGGCCCTGGTCATCGGCCTCGCGGTGGGCCTGCTCCAGCAGCAGCGCAACGGCGGCTGCGCCAAAGTGCGGCAGGCCCCGGCGCTGGCAGCTGTGCGCCACAAAGATGGCGGTGGCGCGGCGCGTGTCGGCGCTGGCGGCGAAGCGCTCCACAAAATCCACCTTGGCCCGAAAGCGCCGTGCGGTGTCGGGGTCGGCCTCTTGCAGGGCGTAGTACTCGTCCACGGTGCCGATCAGCACGATCTTCACGTCCACCTGCACGGCTTCAGGCTGCAGCGCCACGGGTGCGCCGCCGCTGCCGCCACTGCCTGATTCGTCGATGTGCAGGCGGCTGGAGCGCAGAAAGCGCCGCAGGCGCGCCCACAGGCCGTCTTCGCCGGTCAGGTCGTGCAGGTGCAGCAGCACAAAGCCGCCGTGCGCCCGCAGCAGGCTGCCCGCGCGGATGCCGGTGTAGTCGGCCTGGGGGGTGTCGCCGTCGTGGCGGGTTTCGATGCTGCCGAACAGCGTGCGGTGCTGGGGGTTGTCTTCCACGATCACCGGCGCGCCGCGCTGGTCGTGGTGGTCTACCGCCAGGTGGATCTGGCACAGGTGCAGCAGGTGGTCGAGCGCGTCTTGCGCGTCGTCGCCGTCATCGCCATCGTCGGTGTTGCTGCCGCTGCTGCTGCTACCTTTGTCGGCTGGCATCGGTGCATCGGCGGCGGCATCCCGTGCGGGTGGCTCGGCCAGCTCGAACCAGTGCAGGTGCTGCAGCAGTTCACGCTCCACCTGCACCAGCCAGGTCTGCAGTGCGTCGGGCTGGGCCGCCACGGCACTGCGCACGGCCTCCAGTGCCTGCTGCACCAGCGGGCGCACGGTGCGCTTGCGCAGGTCGTTCAGGGCATCGTCGCGCACACGCTCCAGCGGGCGCAGCGTTTGTGCAAACGCCACGATCTCGGCGCGCAGGGCCTGCTCGGCTGCGTCGATGCGAGCGCGCTGCTCGGGCGGCAGGGCGCGTGCCTCGGTTTCGGTCAGCGGCTGGCCGTTGGGGCCGGTGATGGTGAAGACCATGTGGCCGCCGTCGTCGTCTGACCTCGACAGGCGGAACTCGCGCTCGCGCGCGAAGCCTTCCAGTGCAGAAAAGGCCTGGGTTTCCTGCACCTCGTAGGCCTGCTCAATGGTGCGCGCCTGGGCGCGAAAGTCGGGGCTGCTGAGGTGGCGCGGGATGTCGGTCTGCAGCGTGCGCGCCAGTTCTGCCATCGCCTTGCGCAGCAAGCGGCCCTGGCCCGCAGGCAGCCGCAGCGCACGGGGGTGCTCAGGCGCGTCAAAGTTGTGCAGGTAGCACAGGTCGGGCGGCACGGGCCGCGTGGCGGCCACTTCGCGCATGGCCTGGTGCATGAGCGATGCACGGCCGCTGCCCACTTCGCCCAGCACAAACAGGTGGTAGTCGGGCTGCACCATGGTCAGCCCGAACTGTGCTGCTGCCTGGGCCCGCTCCTGGCCGATCCACGGCAGGGGGAGGGCCTGCAGTTCCGCGGTGCTGGCAAAGCCCAGTGAGTCGGGGTCGATGGTCAGGCGGAGCTGGTGCGGGGCAAGGGCGATGGCGGGCATGGGCGCGGGTGAATGGTGCGGGGGGCCGGGGGTACGGGCTGGCAGGGCTACCGGAGCCCGAAAAGCGTGTCTGGAGGCCGATTCTGAGCGAAAACGGCCTATGGCCCTTGATATTAATGCCTTGATTGCTATCAAAAGCGTAGTGTTTGGCGCAAGTGCCTGCCCCAAGGTCTGCCCCAACGCCTGTAAAGCCGCGGCGCGGCCATGCCATGCCTCAACCGGCGGCGGAGTTTGGGCGCGCAGCCATGCGCCCCGCGCAGCAGTCCGTCAGTGCTTGACGGGGCACACGCCCTGGGGTGCCCCGCCCGCCAGCGCGTGCTTGCGGGCATCGGCCAGGGTGGCGGCCGAAGGCGCTTCGGTGGGCCAGCCGGCCAGGTGCTGCTGGGCCACGCGGCTCAGTGCGGTGATCCAGTGGTTGTTGTCGTTCAGGCACGGGATGTAGTGGAACTCCTGGCCCCCCGCGTGCAGGAAGGCCTCGCGCACTTCCATGTTGATTTCTTCCAGCGTTTCCAGGCAGTCGCTGGTAAAGCCGGGGCACACCACGTCCACGCGCCGCGTACCGGCGGCACCGAGGGCCTCGATGGTGGGCTGGGTGTAGGGCTCCAGCCACTTCGCCCTGCCAAAGCGCGACTGGAAGGTAACGCGGTAGCGGTCTTCACGCAGGCCCAGGCGCTCGGCCAGCAGGCGGCCGGTTTTGCGGGCTTCGCAGTGGTAGGGGTCGCCCAGGTGCAGGGTGCGCTCGGGCACGCCATGAAAGCTCATCACCAGCTGGTCGGGCTGGCCGTGCGTTTTCCAGTGCGATTCGATGGTGCGGGCCAGGGCGTCGATGTAGCCGGGAGCGTCGTGGTAGCGGTTCACAAAACGCAGCTCGGGCACGTTGCGGGTCTTCGCGGCCCAGGTGTAGACGGCATCAAACACGCTGGCCGTGGTGGTGGCTGAATATTGCGGGTACAGCGGCAGGATGAGGATGCGCGTGGCGCCTTCGGCCTTCAGGGCATCCAGTTGGCTTTCGATGGACGGGTTGCCGTAGCGCATGGCGTGGCGCACCAGCACCCCGTGGCCCGCTTCGCCCAGCCAGCCGCGCAGCAACGTGGCCTGCTTGGCTGTCCACACCGCCAGGGGGGAGCCCTCGGGCGTCCATACGGTGGCGTACTTGGCGGCCGACTTGGCGGGCCGCACCCGCAGGATGATGCCGTGCAGGATCACCATCCACACCAGCCGGGGGATCTCGACCACGCGGTGGTCCCCCAGAAACTGCGCCAGGTAGCGGCGCACGGCTGGTGCGGTGGCTGCATCGGGCGTGCCCAGGTTGCACAGCAGCACGGCGGTGCGCTCGGCTTGGCCGTGGGTGTAGGGGGGTTCGGAGGCGAAAGGGGATGAAAGCATGGGGGCGATTGTGGCAAAACGTGTGCAGCGCCGGTGACGCCGGGTCTTTGCGGGCCGCGCTATTCTTCGTGACCGTCACCCACTGCTGGCCGGGCCGCACGGCCTACGGCGCACCGCATGCCACATCCACAGAACCTCGACCTCTCCCGCATCCGCGCCGTCACGCTCGACCTGGACGACACGCTCTGGCCCATCTGGCCCACCATTGAGCGGGCCGAGGCCGTGCTGCTGGCTTGGATGACCGAGCACGCCCCCGCCACGGCCGCGCTGTTCAAGGACACGGCCGCGCTGCGCGCCATTCGCAACCAGATGGTCACGCTGCGGCCCGACCTGCAGCACGACCTGAGCGCTCTACGGCGCGAATCCATCCGCATGGCGCTCACGCAGGCGGGCGACGAGCCCTCGCTGGCCGAGCCCGCGTTTGACCTGTTTTTTACGGAGCGCCAGCGCGTGGACCTGTTTGCCGACGCGCACGAGTCGCTGGCTTTTCTGTCGGCCCGGTACCCGGTGGCGGCTGTCTCCAACGGCAATGCGGATGTGCACCGCGTGGGCATTGGCCAGTATTTCCGCCACAGCCTGAGCGCCCAGGTGTTTGGCATTGCCAAGCCGGATGCGCGCATCTTCCACGCTGCCGCCGCCGCGCTGCAGGTGCAGCCCCACGAGGTGCTGCATGTGGGCGACGACGCCACGCTGGACGCCCGCGGCGCCATGGACGCTGGCATGCAGGCCGTGTGGTTCAACCCCGCCGAGCACGCCTGGCCGTACGACACGCCGCCGCACGCCACGGTGAGCAGCCTGTCGGAGCTGTGCCGCCTCCTAGGGATGACCAGCGTAACTCCCTGCGGGCTGTGATAGCGCGGCCTCGGGCGGTCCGCTGCGTTGCTTTTCTTGCCAATAGCCCGGCTATTGGCTGCAAAAAGACGCCTTGCGGCCCATCCCGATCCGCACTACCACCCCTCGCGAGGGTTACGCAGGTCACCCCTGGAGGCGTAGGTGCCTGGCCACGTCGGCCACGCTCGCCGCGTCGTTTCTTGTCGTAGATCAAGACTTGCGCGCGACACCCGCCCGGGCGCTTGATCGCGCCCACTGATCGCGTCAGACTCACCCGTCCCCTCACACCCCGCCATGCCCCGCAACACCATCCACCTGCCCACGGTCCGTTCCATAGGGCTCATGCAGCCCCTGACCTGGCTGGTGCTGGCGTGGCGCGACATGGCACGCGCGGGCTGGATCAGCTTTGCGCACGGCTTTGCGCTGTCGCTGTTTGGCGCGGTGATCTTTGCCGTGGGGTACCACCGCTTCTGGTTTCTGGCCGGTGCCCTGTCGGGCTTTCTGGTCATTGCGCCTGTGCTGGCCACCAGCCTGTATGCCCTGAGCCGCGCCCTGGAGCGCGGGGAACCCGCCAACCTGGGCGTGGTGCTCAAGACCTGGGCCAACTGGCAAAACAGCCACGTCAACAAATGGGGCAACGACTACTGGTGCATGGTGCAGTTCGGCGCGCTGCTGGCGCTGGCGGCCACGGGCTGGGTGGTCACCTCGGCGGCGCTCATCACGCTGCTGGCGCCGGTGCCGATCGAGACGCCGGTGGATTTTCTGCGCCATGTGGTCATGGCGCGTGATGGCTGGCTGTTCGAACTCTGGCTCGCGCTGGGCAGCCTGATGGCCGCGCCCATTTTTGCATCCAGCGTGGTGGCCATGCCCCTGCTGCTGGACCGCCGCGCCACGCTGCTGCAGGCCGTGCTGACCAGCTGGCAGGCAGTGCTGGTCAACCCGCTGCCCATGGCGTTCTGGGCGGCCCTCATCCTGGGCTTTACGCTGCTGGGGCTGGGCTCGCTGCTGCTGGCGCTGATCCTCATCATGCCCATGCTGGGCCATGCCAGCTGGCACGCCTACCGCGACCTGGTGGACCCTTCAAGCCTGCCGGAGCGCGAGGCCGCGTCACCGCCAGTGACTCGACCCGGAGCGGCACCGTGATCTTCGGCTTTACCGAGGCGCAGATCTCGGGTTTTTTCCTGACCTATGGCGTGGGCGCGTTCATTGCCTACATGCTGTTCATCATTGGCCAGCTGGCATGGGAGTCCAAGGCCGGGCGCTTTGGCACCTTTGTGCTGTTTCTGGGGCTGGGTGTGGGCTTTCTGGGCTTTATCGCCAAGGTCATCATCCAGTGGTGGCTGGAAAAATAAGCAATAGGGTACTGCTTACATCCGGTATCTTCGGTGCTTTTGGTGCCCATGCACGAGGAGCGGAGCCCGGTGACGCTGTTGATGAAACTGCCCTTGCGCGCGGGTTGCGGCCCGTGGATGTGCTGGCTGCTCGCGGCCCTGACGCTGGCCATTTTGCCGCTGCGCCACGCAGCAGCGCAGGGCCTTGAAAGCCCGGCCGCGCCGCCCGCTGCGTTGACTGTGGCGGCGGCTGGGCCTGCCGCCCCTGCCGCCTCCCCGGGTGCCGTCGCGCCGCATGTGCCGTCCGAAGACGCTGCCGCCGTGCTCTGGCTGCAGCAGCGCCAGGTGATGACCTTCCGCGCCACTTTGCTGGGCGACACCCCGGCCGACCGCGCGCGGCTGGCGCAGGCGGCGCTGGAAACCGCGCTGGCCCTGCCCGGTGACGGCGTGGTCACGCGCACGCCGCTGGTCGATGCCGTGCGCTTCGAGCTGCATGGCACCACGCTGTTCTTCATGGTGCCGGGCGACCTGTCGGTGCTGCGTGCCGCCAGCCAGATGGACGCGGCTTCGCTCAACGTTTTGCAAAAGCTCAACCTGGCGGTGGCCGAGTACCGCGAGGCACGCGACCCGCGCCGCATGCTGTGGGCCACAGCCAAAGCCCTGGCGGCCACGGTGCTGGCGGGGGTGCTGGTCCGGCTGGTGTTTGTGCTGCGCAGGCGCGCCGTGGTGCGGCTGCAGTCGGGGCTGGCACAGCCGGCTGCGAGCGGCAGCACGGCGCGGCGCGTGCTGGCCACCTACCTTGCACACACCGCCTCGGCCATCCGCATGGCGGCCAGTGCCGTGAGCTGGGCGGTGGTGGTGGTGCTGGTGGACGCGTGGGCCATCTACGTGCTGCACCAGTTTGCCTACACGCGTCCGTGGAGCGAACGCTCCACCGCCTGGGTCCTGGGCGTGGTCAAGGACCTGGCGCTGGGCATTGCCAGTGCCATACCGGGCCTGCTGGTAGCCGGGCTGATCTTTGTGATGGCGCGCCTGGCCGCCCGCGCCACGGCGGCCGTGCTTGACCGTGTGCAGCGCGGCGAGGTGCGCTATGCCTGGCTGGATGTGGACACAGCCCTGCCCACACGGCGCCTGGCCACGGTGCTGATCTGGCTGTTTGCGCTGGTCATGGCCTACCCGTACCTGCCGGGGGCCGGCAGCGAGGCGTTCAAGGGGCTGTCGGTGCTGGTGGGCCTGATGATCTCGCTGGGCGCATCGAGCGTGGTGGGGCAGGCGCTGTCAGGGCTGAGCCTCATGTATTCGCGCTCTTTGCGGGTGGGCGAATACATCAAGGCGGGTGATACGGAAGGCACTGTGGTGGGGCTGGGCATGTTCACCACGCGCATCCATACCGGCATGGGCGAAGAGGTGAGCGTGCCCAACAGCGTGATGTTCAGCCAGCCCATCCGCAACTTTTCGCGGCTGGTGGAAGACGGGCACTTTGTGCTGCACACGTCCGTCACCATTGGCTACTCCACCCCCTGGCGGCAGGTGCACGCGATGCTGCTGGAAGCCGCTGCGCGCACCCCGTCGGTGGCCACGCATCCTGCGCCGTATGTCGTGCAGACGGCGCTGTCGGACTTTTATGTGGAGTACCGGCTGTGTGCCCAGAGCACCAAGAATGCGCCCCGCCGCCGCGTGGAGGCCATGAACGAGCTGCATGCCAATGTGCAGGACGTGTTCAACGAAAACGGCGTGCAGATCATGTCGCCGCACTACATGGCCGACACGGCCGAGCCGCAGGTGGTGCCACCGGGGCCGTGGTCGCCGCCGGCCGCGCGGCCACCGGTGCAACCTGCATCGGTGGCAGGCAACGCTGCCACGGTGCCCTTGGCTGCAGAACGCCCGCAGGGTTGACCGTGGGCGGCACCGCGCAATGGCCGCGCGGCCCGCACGGCACACGGTGCCCGTAGCAGCGCCGTCAGTGCACCCGGCACGCTAGCGCTGGCTACTTCGGCCAGGTACGCAGGCCCAGATCCTGTGCCAGCTGCCGGTATTCCGTCAGGCTGCGCTGCACAAAGTCTTGCAGCGCGGCCCCGCTGAGCGCAAACGGGTACAGCCCCAGCCGCTCGCACAGCGCAGGGTAGCCGGGCGCGGCCTGGGCCTCTTGCAGGGCGGCGGTCCACGCAGCGGCCGCTGTATCGGGCACGCTGGCGGCCATGTACAGGCCGCGCACGGTGCTCCACACCAGGTCCACACCCTGCTCACGCGCCGTGGGCACCTGGGCCATGCGGCCTGGTAGCCGCTCGGCCGACAGCACGGCCAGTATGCGCACAGGCATGTCTTGCGAAAGGGCCTTGCTGGCCTCGGCCGCATCGCCGGTGAAGACGCCCACATGCCCGCCGCGCAGCGCCTTCAGGGCCTCGCCACCACCTTCGAACGACACAAAGCGCATGCGCTTGTGGTCTTGCCCGGCTGCCCGCACCAGCAGGGCCGCCTTGATCCAGTCCTGGCTGCCCAGCGTGCCGCCGGCGCCAAACACGACCCGCGACAGATCCTTTTGCAGGGCCGCCACCACGTCCTGCAGGCGGCGGTGAGGCGAGTCGCGGTGCACGGCCACCACGCCGTAGTCGTTGCCCAGGGTGGCAATCCAGCGCACGGCCGATGCCGTGTGCGGGCCGAAGCGGCCCTGCGCGATGTTGAGCAGCGAGCCGCTGGAAAACGCGACCAGCGTGCCCGGCCCGCCCAGCCGCCCGGTGGCCGCCTGGTCAAACGCCACGGCACCGATGCCGCCGGGCAGATAGCGGGTGCGCAGCGGTTCGCGGCCGGGGCGCACGGCCTGCAGGGCCTCGGCCACTACGCTGCAGGTCAGGTCAAAACCGCCGCCGGGGCGCGCCGGGGCCACGCATTCGGCCGGGCCGGTGGTCGCATCGGCCAGTGCCTCTCTGGGGCGTACCGATGGCGGTGCCGGGCTGGCAGCACGCGCCCATTGCGAGGCAGCGGCAGTGCCGGCGCAGCAGGCCAGTGCAAGCAGTGCGTGGCGGCGGTGGTGGGCCATGGCGGTGTGTGTACGTGTCTGAAATGGGTGTGCCGGACAGGTGTGGGCTCTCGCGGCTCAGGGCCTTGGCCACCACAGTATGGCCCGCAGGCCGGGGCCGTCATCGCGTGCCTGCAGGCGCAGGCTGCCGCGGTGCCGCTCGGCAATCGACCTGGCAATGGCCAGCCCCAGGCCCGAGCCCCCCGCCGTGGCCTGCGAGCCGCGGCGGTAGCGCTGGCCCAGCGCGTCGCGTTCGTCCGGGCTCAGGCCGGGGCCGTTGTCTTCCACGCTGATGCTCCAGCCCATGCTGTCGCTGGCGGCGCACACGGTGACGGTGCCGTGCTCGGGCGTGTAGGCAATGGCGTTGGCCGCCAGGTTGGTCAGCGCCTCGCGCAGCAGCCCGCTGTCGGCAATGGCCTGCAGATCAGCCGTGGCGGCGTGGATGCCAAAGTCAATCTGCCGCTGCCGTGCCTGGGGTAGCAACTGCAGCGCCACCGCGCGCAGCAGCTCGGCCAGGTCGCACGGGGCCAGGTCCACGGCGGCGGTGTCGCTGCGGCCCAGGGCCAGCAGCTGCTGGGTGCTGCGCGTGGCGCGGGCAAGCTCGCTGCCCATGGCGTCCAGTGCCTGCCGAATCTGTGCGGGGTCGTCCTCGCGCCGGGCGTAGTCGGCCTGCATTTGCAGCGTGGTCAGGTGGGTGCGCAGCTGGTGCGATGCGTCGTCCAGAAACTGCCGCTGCTGCGCCACCAGGTCTTGCGTGCGCGCCATTTGCTGATTGACCGCATCGACCAGCGGGCGCACTTCGGCGGGCAGGTCGGCGTCGGCCAGCGGTGTCATGTCGTCGGGGCTGCGGGTGCGCACGCCCTGTGCCAGCCGTGCCAGCGGGCGCAGGGCAAACGCCAGCATGGCCGCGGTGCCCAGCACCATCAGCGCCAGCACCAGCGCATCGCGCCGCGCCGCCCGCTGCACGAAGTGGGCGGTGAACTCCTGCCGCGAGCGCGTGCTTTCTGCCACCTGTACCAGCACCGTGCGCTCGGGCGTGGCCGGGTCGAGTGCACGGCGGTAGGCGGCCAGCCGCACCGTCTCGCCAAAGTAGGTGGCGTCGTAGAACAGGGGCACGCCCGCGGCCAGCGGTGCGGGGGGCAGGGGCAGGTCGGCGTTGCCCAGCTCCACCAGCCCGTCGGATGACGCCACGCGGAAGTACACGTTGCCGCTGGCGGTCAGCTCAAAGAACTCGAGCATGGTGTAGGGCAGCTCGACCGACAGCCCGCCCGAGCTGCCCGAGATGTTGGCGTCAATCGACTTGAGCGCGCCCAGCAGCGACCGGTCGTACGCCGCATTGGCGGCGCCCAGCGCATCCTGCCGCGTCATCCACAGCTCGATGCTGGTGACCGCCACCAGCAGTGGCAGCAGCAGCCATGCCAGCAGCTGCCACAGGCTGGCGCGGCGCAGGCGGCGGGTCAGGCGCACGGTGCGGGCTCCGCTGCCCATGCGGCACGGTGTATTCGGCGGTGCGGGCTGATCACGCCGGGCCTCCGGTCTCCAGCGCGTAGCCCAGGCCCCGCAGGGTGGTGATGCGCACGCCACTGCCATCAAGACGCTTGCGCAGGCGGTGCACAAACACCTCCACCGCTTCCGGGTGCACGTCTTCATCGTCCGGGAACACGCGATCCAGGATCTGCTGCTTGGAAAACGGCTCGCCACTGCGCTGCACCAGCACGCGCAACACAGCCTGCTCGCGCGGCGAGAGCGACAGCGGCTCGCCGTGCAGCACAAACTGCCGGCGCGCGCCGTCGTACACCAGCGGGCCGCAAGCCAGCCGCGGGTGATCGCTGCCGCGCGCGCGGCGCACCAGGGCCTGCAGGCGCGCCTCCAGCTCGGCCAGCTCGAACGGCTTGGCCAGGAAGTCGTCCGCACCCGCATTCAGTGACTGCACCCGCTGGTCCAGCGAGTCGCGCGCGGTGAGGATGAGGGCGGGCAGCCGCTGGTCGCGCGCGCGCAGCCGCTGCAGCACGGCATGGCCATCCAGCCCGGGCAGGCCCAGGTCCAGCACCAGCGCATCGTGGTCGTTCTGCTGCAAGGCCCGGTCGGCCAGCCGGCCGTCGTTCACCCACTCGACCTGGATGCCCGCATGCTCCAACGCCCGGCTCAACCAGGTGCCCAGGTGGTGGTCGTCTTCAGCCAGAAGGATGCGCATGGGGGGATGCTACTGTTTGTGCGGCGTAGCGCTTTTTTCCGATCGCGCAGTTCAGCGCGGTGCGTTTGTGCCAGCAGCGGGCCTGCGAAAACGCCCTCCCCATGCCAGGCAGCCGTGCAAGGGCCGCCCCGCTGCACTGGCTGCGTCCCCCTTCCCGACTCGCGTAGCGGGTCGAGAGAAAGGGGGAAGACGCGAAGCGGCTCAGGGGGTTAATCAGGTTTCACCTTCGCGCGCAACAGCACCTTCTTCCAACGCTCCTGCTCGGCCGCAATGAACTGTGCGAACTGCGCAGGCGTGCCGCCGATGGCTTCGGCCGCGTCTGCGTTCAGGCGCTCCAGCGATGCGGGGGCCTTGACCGCCTTGGCAGTCTCCGTGGCCAGCTTGTCGAGGTTGGCGGCGGAGATGTTGGCGGGTGCCATCATTCCGTACCACTGCGTCATCTCGAAGCCGGGGAAGCCCTGCTCAGCCACAGTGCCCACGTCGGGCAGCTGCGGCAGGCGCTTGGCCGAGCCGGTGGCGATGCAGCGCACCTTGCCCGACTTGATGAACGGCAGCACCGCAGCCGCACCCACGGCAGATGCTTCAAGGCGGCCTGCGAGCAGGTCGGTCATCATGGGGCCGGTGCCGCGGTAGGGCACGTGCAGCATGAAGATCTCGGCCGTCATCTTGAGGTATTCAAACGCCAGGTGGCCTGCACTGCCGTTGCCTGCCGAGCCGTAGCTCAGGCGGCCGGGGTTCTTCTTGACGTATGCGATGAACTCCTTGAGGTTCGTGGCGGGCACGTCGGGGTGCACCACGTACAGGCTGGGCACCTTGGCCAGCAGGCTCACGGGCTTGAAGTCCTTGTTGGCGTCGTAGGGTAGCTTGTCGAAGATGAACGGGTTGACCGCCAGCGTGCCGATGTGGCCCAGGATCAGCGTGTGCTGGTCTTCCGCACGCGCCACTTCCGACATGGCAATGTTGCCGGCCGCGCCGGGCTTGTTGTCCACATAGACGCTTTGGCCCAGGGTTTTGGACAGCTCGGCCGCGGTGGACCGGGCCACGATCTCCGAGCTGCCGCCCGGCGCAAACGGCACGACGAAGCGCACGGATTTCGCGGGCCATGCGGACTGGGCCGAGGCCGCTGCGGGCAGCAGGCCGCCCAGGGCGAGTGCGCCGCTGGCGCCCAGCAGCTGGCGCCGGCTCGGGTTCAGGAAGTGGGGTGTGTGGTCTGCAGGCATGGGGTGTCTCCGAGATATTGGAATAGGGGCGCGCGGGCGGCATGCCCCGCGTCCTGGGAGCCCATGCTGCCCAAAGCCAGCTTTCGGAATGCTGTCAGTCACCGGATTTCCCGGCAACCGGTTGCTGACGGGGTCAGCGGGATCAGGCAGTGGCAGATGCGCCGACGCTGCGCGCCACGGCCGTGCCGCTCAGCACCGCACCTTCCAGCGTGGCCGGATAGGGCCCGTCCACATAGTCGCCGCAGGCCGCGAGCCCCTGCAGCACATGCATGGCGGGCCGCTGCAGGCCGGGCGTGCAGGCAAAGGTGGCACGCTTTTCCACCACGGTCTGCACGGGCTGCAGCGGCGGCAGGCCCAGTTGCACCGTGGCCTGCTGCAGCACCTGCTGTCCGATGCTGGCGCGGTCGCCCTGGCTGGCGCTCACCACAAAGGCCAGCAGGCCGTGCTGGCCGTCCAGCTGGCCCCGGTCAAACACGAACTGCGCAGGCTGCGTGGCCGAGCTGCGCAGCGCCAGCATGGGTTGCGGCAGGCGCACGCCCACGGCGTGGGCATAGACGGTGGTGATGGCTTCAAAACGCAGCGCACCGGCGCAGGCGGCCCAAGCGCTGGCGGTGCTGACATGGGCTGCATCCGGCGCCTGGCCCACATCCGCCACCAGCCGGGCAGCCTCCCATGAGGGGCAGGCCAGCGTGACGTGATCGAACACGGCAGGCGTTGATGCAGGGCTGTCGGTGCCGGCTGCATCTCGTTTGCATTCCAGTGCCCAGCGCCCCCCTGCCAGCGGCTGCAGCGCCTGCACACGCTGGCCGGTCAGCACCTGCCCGCCGCGCTGCGCCAGCCACTGCGCTGCCGCCTGCGGGAACAGGCTGCCCAGGTCCACGCGCGGCAGCAGCAGGTTGGAGCCGCCCCGACCGCTGAAAAGGCTGTCGCGCAGTACCCGCAGAAACACCTGGCCGCTGGCCTGGGTGGCCGGGGTGTTAAGGGCCGACACGCACAGCGGGTCGATGAACTCGGCCATCAGGCGCGGGGTGAGAGGAGCGCAGAGCGTGGCCACCGATGTGTCCGCGTCGCAGCGGAACCCGCGCAGCTGCCAGGCTGTGGCTGTGCGCAGCAGCGCCAGCTTGTCGACCCAGCCCCAGCCCTTGGCGCGCGCAATGCCCAGCAGGGCATCGAGCGGCGGCGGCAAATCGGGCAGACGCAGACCTTGGCCGTCGGGGAACTGCAGGGTGAGCGGCAAGCGCAGCAAGGCTGCATCGGGGTTGACGCCCACGAGCCGCATCAGGCGCAGGCTTTCGGTGTAGGCGCCAATGAGGATGTGCTGGCCGTTGTCGAGGGTGGCGGGCGCGCCATTGGGCAGCACGCCCGGCACGGCGCGCGCGCGGCCGCCCAGGGTGCGGGCGGCTTCCAGCACCGTAACCTTGTGGCCGGCCTCGGTGTGCGCAATGGCTGCGGCCATGCCGGCCCAGCCTGCGCCCACCACGGCCACGTTCGCGGCGACCTGCATGGGGCGGGTCACTACATCCTGCCCAGCGCCTGCAGCTTCCAGGCCAGCCAGAACTTGCGCAGCGGCGTGAGCTTGATGCGCTGGTGCAGCACCTGGAAGTTTTCGTGCTCGATCTCGCGCAACAGCGTGCGGTAGATGCTGGCCATCATCAGACCGGGCTTTTGGGTGCGGCGGTCGGCGTCGGGCAGCATGGCCAGCGCCTGGTCATACAGGCCGTGTGCGCGCTCGGCCTGAAAGCGCATCAGGGCGGTGAACCGGTCTGAATACGTGCGCTTCAGGATCTCGTGCGCCTTCACGTCGAACTGCTGCAGCTCGCTCACCGGCAAGTAGATACGGCCCAGCATGGCGTCTTCGCCCACGTCGCGGATGATGTTGGTCAGCTGGAACGCCAGGCCCAGCGTGTGCGCGTATTCGGTGGTGCGCGGGTCGGTCTGGCCAAAGATGCGCGCCGCCACTTCGCCCACGATGCCCGCCACCAGGTGGCAGTAG
Source organism: Acidovorax sp. BL-A-41-H1 (assembly GCF_051942715.1). Taxonomy (NCBI): domain Bacteria; kingdom Pseudomonadati; phylum Pseudomonadota; class Betaproteobacteria; order Burkholderiales; family Comamonadaceae; genus Acidovorax; species Acidovorax sp. BL-A-41-H1. Next base: position 947,296 of record NZ_JBPVJQ010000006.1, read on the forward strand.
CCTTTGAGGCCCGCAAAGTCCAGGTAGCGCGTCTGCTCCAGGTCCATCTGGCAGCCGTCGATGACGGCCTGCAGGTGGCGCTGCTCGATACCGTATTCAGTGGTGTGTGGCATCAGCGCCAGCATCACCGGGTGAGTGGGCTGCCCGGCAAACGACTTGGCCACTTCGCTCTGCCACCACGCCAGCTTGGTGCGGGCCACACCGGCATCGCTTACCTCGTCCACCACATCGTCCACCTCGCGGCAGAACGCATAGAACGCCGTGATGGCCGCGCGGCGCGGCGCGGGCAGGAACAGAAAGGCGTAATAGAAGCTGCTGCCCGAGGCCACGGCCTTTTGTTGTACGTACTGCTGCGGTGTCATGGGGCGGGATTGTCCCATGGCACACCGGGGCAGGCGGTATGGCGGGTTTTGAGGTTTTTTTGGCCGCTAGCGCACGTGTTGATTGCACTTATAGCTATTGAATAAATAGCAAATGCTCCTGGAGCTGTGGCTTGGTACACGGCACTACCTCGCCGCCGCGCTGGCACGCTGGCAGTGCGGCCCCGTCAGCACTCCACCACGTTCACCGCCAGGCCGCCGCGCGAGGTTTCCTTGTATTTGCTCTTCATGTCGGCGCCGGTCTGCATCATGGTCTTGATCACCTTGTCGAGCGAGACCACATGCTGGCCGTCGCCGCGCAAGGCCATGCGCGCGGCGTTGATGGCCTTGATGGCGCCCATGGCATTGCGTTCGATGCAGGGGATCTGCACCAGCCCGCCCACCGGGTCGCAGGTCATGCCCAGGTTGTGCTCCATACCGATCTCGGCCGCGTTCTCGATCTGCTCGGGCGTGCCGCCCATCACCGCGGCCAGGGCCCCGGCGGCCATGGAGCAGGCCACGCCCACCTCGCCCTGGCAGCCCACTTCGGCGCCGGAAAGCGATGCGTTTTCCTTGTAGATGAGGCCGATGGCGCCTGCGGTGAGCAAAAAGTCGGCAATGCCGTCTTCATTGGGCTTGTGCGTGCCCTGGATGAAGTTCACGTAGTAGTGCAGCACGGCCGGGATGACGCCCGCTGCGCCGTTGGTCGGGGCTGTGACGACGCGGCCGCCCGCAGCGTTTTCCTCGTTCACGGCCATGGCGTACAGATTCACCCAGTCCAGCATTGACAGCGGATCGCGCAGGGCGGCCTCGGGCGCGCTGCTGAGCTGGTGCTGCAGCTCGGCGGCGCGGCGGCGCACCTGCATGGGGCCGGGCAGGTGGCCGGTGCTGGCACAGCCGCGCCGCACGGCCCCGGCCATGGCCTGCCAGATGGCCATGAGCTGGCGGCGCACCTCGGCGCTGCTGCGCCAGTGCTGTTCATTGGCGGCCATCACCTTTGCGGGCGAAAGGCCTGTGGCCTGGCACTGCGCCAGCAGCTCGGACCCGGTGCGAAACGGGTGCGGCAGCCCTTGGCCGTGGCCCGCGGTGCCGGGCAGGGCGGTGGCGTGGTTGAGCACCCGCTCGCCGGCTGCATCCACCACAAATCCGCCGCCCACCGAGTAGTACTCGCGCGTTGCCAGTTCGGCACCCGCGGCATCCAACGCGTGAAAGCACATGCCGTTGGGGTGCAGCGGCAGGCTTTTGCGGCGAAACAGCAGGTGTTCCTTTTCAGTGAACGGCACGCGGTGCTGGCCCATCAGCAGCAGCGAGCCGCTGGCGCGGATATCGGCAATGACGGGCGCGATCTGGTCGGGGTCGATGCGGTCGGGCTCGTGACCGGCCAGGCCCAGCAGCACGGCCTTGTCGGTGCCGTGGCCCACGCCCGTGGCCGAGAGCGAGCCAAACAGCTCGACCGTCACGCTGTGCACTGCCTGCAGCCCCAATGCATCCTGCAAGTGGCAGGCAAACTGGCGCGCCGCAATCATGGGCCCCACGGTGTGCGAGCTGGAGGGGCCGATACCGATCTTGAAGAGGTCGAAAACGCTGACGGGCATGGTGGCGGGGTCGGCCGGTACCGACAGGGGTGCAACAAAGAAAGCCTCGCCCGGCGGGTGGCCGGGCGAGGGCGGTAGTCCGCGGCACGGGGGGATGACCCGTGCGTTGAACCTGGCGGCCGCGAGGCTAACTGCCGATGGGCGCGCGGCGCATGCTCGCAATCCCTTGCCGGCCAGTGACGGGCCTGGCGACACGCCATGGATGGGACTGCCGCGTGCTATCTAATTGATAGCATTGAGGGCAATAAATACAAGCGCTAGCGCCAGATTTGACTCAAAAAACAGCCCGGGCATCCCCCGGAAGGCTGCCGCCGCTTGCTGCCCATGAATCTTTCTTACATGACCACCGCGCGGGCCAGCATCGCGCACCAGTCCCAGGCGTGCAGGCGCGGGCGGGTGTGCAGGCTGCCGCCGCGCAGCGCCTCGACCTTGTCGAGGATGCGCAGGCCGCCTTGCACCACCAGGCGCAGTTCCCACCCGGCGCGGCCGGGCAGGCGGTGCACCAGGGGGGCACCGCTTTCCATCAGGGTGCGTGCCCAGCGGGTGCAGTCGGCAATCAGCCGCATGTTCTGGGGCGTGCTCTGCAAGGCTTGCAGCTCGGCCTGGCAGGCGCCGTGGGTCACGCAGTCGGCACGCGGCAGGTAGTGGCGGCCGCGCGGGATGTCGACCGAGAGGTCCTGCCAGAAGTTGATGAGCTGCAGCGCCGTGCAGATGGCGTCGCTCTGCGCCAGGGCCTGCGCATCCGTTACGCCATACAGGTGCAGCAGCAGGCGCCCCACAGGATTCGCCGAGCGGCGGCAATAGTCCAGCAGCTCGCCCCGGTCCAGGTAGCCCTCGGCGTCGCGCGTCTTGTGCACGTCCTGCATGAAGGCGCTGAGCAGGTCATCCAGCAGTTGCACCGGAAGGTGGTGCGTACGCAGCACCCCTTGCAGGGGCCCGAACACGGCGGCCCAGCGGGGGGAGGGGGAGCGGCCTTCGGCAATGGCTTGCAGGTCTGTACGGTAGGCGGCCAGGTCGTCCAGGCGCTCCTGTGCCGGGGCGTCGCCTTCGTCAGCGATGTCGTCGGCCGTGCGGGCAAAGGCGTAGATGGCCGCGATGGGCTGGCGCAGGTGCGGCGGGCAGAGCACCGAGGCGACGGGGAAGTTTTCGTAGTGCGTCACCGGTGCGGCCTGAACGGGCACCGGTGGGGTGGACGGGGGCGTCGCCGCGGTATCGGGCGTGGGTTTTGCGTGCGGGTTCACGGCCCGATTGTCGCTTGACAAGGTCCAGCGGTTCTCATAGATTACTAACCGGTCAGTCAGTAATCTGCCAACAGATGTTTCACACAAGGGTCCAGGCGGCTTCCTGCCTGCGCACGCGCCAGCCGGTTTCGGGCACGCGTGCCTTGGCTTGTCGCACCCTTCTTTCACCGGATTTCCCATGCGCTCACACCCCGCTTCGCGGTCCTACACACGGCCTTCCAGGTATCTGATCGCGCTGGCAGCGGCGGCCGCCCTGGCCGCATGCTCCCGCCCCGCACCGCCTGAAGAGCCTGTGCGGGCCGTCAAGCTGATGACGGTGGGGGTGGGCGCGATGGAGTCCACGCTGGAGTATTCGGGCGAGGTGCGTGCCCGGGTGGAATCCCGTCTGGGGTTCCGGGTGGCGGGCAAGATTGTGCAGCGCCAGGCCGAGCTGGGCCAGCGCGTGAAGGCCGGGCAGGTGCTGGCCCAGCTGGACCCGCGTGACTACCAGTTGGCCACCGATGCGGCCCGCGCGCAGCTGGCATCGGCTACTACCCAACGCGACCTGGCGGCGGCCGACTTCAAGCGCTACCAGACGCTCAAGGACCAGAACTTCATCAGCGGTGCCGAGCTGGAGCGCCGCGAGGCATCCCTCAAGGCCGCGCAGGCCACGCTCGACCAGGCGCGAGCACAGCTGTCTTCGCAGGGCAATCAGGCGGCCTACACCACGCTGGTGTCGGACGTGGCCGGTGTGGTCACCGGCATCGATGCCGAGCCGGGCCAGGTGGTGTCGGCCGGCACGCCGGTGGTGCGCATTGCCCAGGACGGCCCGCGCGATGTGGTGTTTGCCGTGCCGGAAGACAAGGTTGCACTGATCACCACGGGCTCGGAAGTGGCGGTGCGCGGCTGGGCGGGCGGCCAGGCGCTGACCGGCCGCGTGCGCGAAGTGGCTGCCAGCGCTGATGCGGCTACCCGTACCTTCCAGGTGAAGGTGGCGATTGACGGCGTGCAGGCGCCGCCGCTGGGCTCCACCGTGTACGCCACGCCCAAGGCCCTGAGCCATGCGGGCATCGCAGCCATCAAGCTGCCCACCAGCGCGCTGCGCCAGGAAGGCCAATCCACCGCCGTGTGGGTGTACGACGCCGCCAGCAGCACCGTGAAGTCGCAAGTGGTGCAGATTGCCACGGCAGACGGCAACCAGGCCGTGGTGGCTGCGGGCCTTGCGCCCGGCATGCAGGTGGTGGCCACCGGCGTGCATGTGCTGTCGCCGGGGCAAAAAGTCACGGTTTACCAGCAAAAAGGCGGCCCAGCGCCCGTCACCAAAGCGCAGACAGCTACCAATTCAGTAGCAAACTCTGCCGTGGCTGCGCCCGCTGCAGGCGCCGTACCTGCATCCGCCCCGGCGTCTGCCGCTAACTGAGGCCACGCCATGACGCAAGTACAACCCAAAGAGGGGTTCAACCTCTCCAAATGGGCCCTCGACCATCCGGCGCTGACCCGCTACCTCATGGTCGTGCTGATGCTGCTGGGCTTCGCCGCCTACTTCCAGCTTGGGCAGGACGAAGACCCGCCGTTTACCTTCCGCGCGATGGTGGTGCGCACGTACTGGCCGGGCGCCACGGCGCAGCAGGTGGCTGAGCAGGTGACCGACAAGATCGAGCGCACCCTGCAGGAGGTGCCCTACGCTGACAAGATCCGCAGCTACTCCAAGCCCGGCGAGTCGCAGATCATTTTCCAGATCAAGGATTCGTCGAAGGCCAGCGAGGTGGCCAACGTCTGGTACACCGTGCGCAAAAAGGTGGGCGACATGCGCTACACCTTGCCCCAGGGCATCCAGGGGCCGTTCTTCAATGACGACTTCGGCGACGTGTATGGCGTGATCTACGCGCTGGAGTCCGAAGGCTTCAGCTATGCCGAACTCAAGTCGTTTGCCGACGACGTGCGCCAGCAGCTGCTGCGCGTGCCCGACGTGGCCAAGGTCGAGCAGTTTGGCGTGCAGGATGAAAAGGTCTTCATCGAGATCTCGCAAAAGCGCCTGTCGCAGCTGGGCCTGGACATGAACCAGGTGCTGGCGCAGCTGGGTCAGCAAAACGCCGTGGAAGCCGCGGGTGCCGTGCAGACGCCGCAAGACCAGGTGCAGGTGCGCGTGGCAGGCCAGTTCAACGCCATTGAAGACCTGCGCGCCATGCCGATCCGTGGGCCGGGCTCGGGGGCCGGTGCCGGGGGCGCGCAACTGCGCCTTGGCGACATTGCCGAAATCAAGCGCGGGTATGTGGACCCGGCCACTGTGAAGGTACGCCACCAGGGGCGCGAGGTGATCGCGCTGGGCGTGTCGATGGCCAAGGGTGGCGACATCATTGCGCTGGGCAAGGCACTGCACACGACCGTCGACCGCATCGGAGCTTCGCTGCCCGCAGGGGTAAAGCTGGTCAACGTGCAGGACCAGCCCAAGGCCGTGTCCACTTCGGTCAACGAGTTCGTCAAGGTGCTGATCGAGGCCGTGGTCATCGTGCTGGCCGTGAGCTTTGTGGCCCTGGGGCTGCACAAGCGGCCGGGCAAGCATCCGTTCTACCGCCAGTGGTACATCGACCCGCGCCCAGGGCTGGTGGTGGGCATCACCATTCCGCTGGTGCTGGCCGTTACGTTTCTGGCCATGTGGTACTGGGGCATCGGGCTGCACAAGATCTCGCTGGGCTCGCTCATCATCGCGCTGGGCCTGCTGGTGGACGACGCCATCATTGCTGTGGAAATGATGGTGCTCAAGCTTGAAGAGGGCTACGACAAGGTGCGCGCCGCGACCTTTGCCTACGAGATCACGGCCATGCCCATGCTGACGGGTACGCTGATCACGGCGGCCGGGTTTCTGCCCATCGGCATCGCGAAATCGGTCACTGGCGAGTACACCTTTGCGATCTTTGCCGTGACGGTGATCGCGCTGGTGCTCAGCTGGATCGTGTCTGTCTACTTCGTCCCTTACCTGGGAACGTTGCTACTGCGTGTCCCACCTCATGTGCTGGCTGCGCAGGCCAGCAAGGGCGTGACCGAAGACCCGCACGAGGTGTTTGACAGCGCGTTTTATCGCACCTTCCGCCGCATGGTGGACTGGTGCGTGCAGCACCGCTGGATCACCATCGGCGCGACCGTGCTCACCTTTGCGCTGGGTATTGCGGGCATGGGCAAGGTGCAGCAGCAGTTTTTCCCGGATTCGAGCCGTCCTGAAATTCTGGTGGACATCTGGTTCCCGGAGGGCACGTCGTTTGCCGGCAATGAAGAAGTCACCAAGCGCGTGGAACAGCGCCTGCTGGCCGAGCCTGGCGTGAACACGGTCAGTACCTGGGTGGGTTCGGGTGTGCCCCGCTTCTATCTGCCGCTGGACCAGGTGTTCCCGCAAAGCAACGTGTCGCAGTTCATCGTGGTGCCGCAGGATCTGAAGGTGCGGGAGTCACTGCGGGTGAAATTACCCGCGCTGCTGGCGCAGGAGTTTCCCGAGGTCCGGGGCCGTATCAAGCTGCTGCCCAATGGCCCGCCGGTGCCGTACCCGGTGCAGTTCCGTGTGGTCGGGCCCGACCCGGTGGCGCTGCGCGAACGCGCCGACGAGGTCAAGGCCGAGCTGCGCAAGAGCCCGGACATGCGCGGCGTGAACGATAACTGGAACGAATCGGTGAAGGTGCTGCGCCTGGAGGTGGACCAGGCCAAGGCGCGGGCGTTGGGCGTGACCAGCCAGTCGATCGCGCAGGCCTCCAAGACCATCCTGTCGGGCACGCAGGTGGGCCAGTACCGCGAGGGCGACAAGCTCATCGACATCCTGCTGCGCCAGCCTCTGGACGAGCGCAACGCCATTACCGACATCGCCAACGCTTATCTGCCCACGGCATCAGGCAAGTCGATTCCGCTCACGCAGATCGCCAAGCCCGTGTTCACCTGGGAGCCCGGTGTGATGTGGCGCGAGAACCGCGACTACGCCATCACCGTGCAGGGCGACGTGACCGAGGGCCTGCAGGGCGCTACCGTCACGGCATCGCTGCTGCCGTCGCTCAAGGCCATCGAAGCCGGCTGGCGTTCGGCCGGGCAGGGCGGTTACCGCATCGAGGTGGCTGGCGCGGTGGAGGAAAGCTCCAAGGGCTCGGCGTCGATTGCCGCGGGTATCCCCATCATGCTGTTCATCACCTTCACGCTGCTGATGCTGCAGCTGCACAGCTTCAGCCGCGCCATGCTGGTGTTCCTGACCGGGCCGCTGGGACTGGCTGGCGTGGCGGCGGCGCTGCTGCTGCTCAACCGCCCGTTCGGGTTTGTGGCGTTGCTGGGGGTGATCGCACTCATGGGCATGATTCAGCGTAACTCGGTGATCCTGATCGACCAGATCGAGCAGGACCGCGCCCGCGGCGTGCCTGCCTGGGATGCCATCGTCGAGTCTGCGGTTCGCCGTCTGCGCCCTATCGTGCTGACCGCGGCGGCGGCTGTGCTGGCCATGATCCCGTTGTCGCGAAGCGTGTTCTGGGGTCCGATGGCCGTGGCCATCATGGGCGGCCTCATCGTGGCCACGGTGCTGACGCTGCTGGCTTTGCCCGCGATGTACGCGGCCTGGTTCCGCGTCAAAAGGCCCGAGCCTGAGGTTCTTGCCTGAGGCCGATTCGGGAGGCCTCTCGCATCAGGGTAAAATAGAAGGTTGACCGATTTCATGCAGGCGGCAGCTGTGGTTGCCGCCTGTTTGTTTGTAGAACCGCGCGGGTGGCGAAATTGGTAGACGCACCAGGTTTAGGTCCTGACGCCAGCAATGGTGTGGGGGTTCGAGTCCCCCCCCGCGCACCACCCATGTGAGACTTTGCGGAACACGGCGCTGCTGCGCTGCAGCCAGCACGATCCACATTCATAAGAGGAATAGCCATGGCCGTTACTGTTGAAACCCTTGAGAAGCTCGAGCGCAAGATCACGCTGAGCGTGCCCGTCACCCTGATTCAGTCCGAAGTCGACACGCGCCTCAAGCGCCTGGCACGCACGGTCAAGATGGACGGCTTCCGTCCAGGCAAGGTCCCCATGACCGTGGTGGCCCAGCGCTATGGCTACTCGGTGCAGTACGAAGTGCTCAACGACAAGGTTGGTGAAGCCTTTGCGGTGGCCGCCAACGAAGCCAACCTGCGCGTGGCCGGCCAGCCCCGCATCACCGAAAAGGAAGGCGCTCCTGAAGGTCAGGTTACGTTTGACGCCATCTTCGAAGTGTTCCCTGAAGTCAAGATCGCCGACCTGTCGGACGCTGAAGTTGAAAAGCTGTCGGCCGAAGTGACCGATGCCGCCATCGACAAGACCATCGACATCCTGCGCAAGCAGCGCCGCAGCTTTGCCCAGCGCGCCATGGACGCAGCCGCGCAAGACGGCGACCGCGTGACCGTGGACTTCGAAGGCAAGATCGACGGTGAACCGTTCGAAGGCGGCAAGGCTGAAGACTTCCAGTTCCTGGTCGGCGAAGGCCAGATGCTCAAGGAATTTGAAGACGCAGTGCGCGGCATGAAGTCGGGCGAAAGCAAGACCTTCCCCCTGGCTTTCCCTGCCGAGTACCACGGCAAGGACGTCGCCGGCAAGACCGCTGACTTCCTCGTGACCATCAAGAAGATCGAAGCCGCCCACCTGCCCGAAGTGAACGACGCCCTGGCCAAGTCGCTGGGCATCGCCGACGGCTCCGTGGACGGTCTGCGTGCCGACATCAAGAAGAACCTCGAGCGCGAAGTGAAGTTCCGCCTGCTGGCCCGCAACAAGGCAGCCGTGATGGACGCCCTGGTGTCCAAGGCTGAGCTCGACCTGCCCAACGCCAGCGTGCAAGCCGAAATCGCCCGCCTGATGGAAGGCGCCCGCGCCGAACTCAAGCAGCGTGGCATCAAGGACGCCGACAAGGCCGAGATCCCTGAAGACGTGTTCCGTCCCCAGGCCGAGCGCCGCGTGCGTCTGGGCCTGGTCGTGGCCGAACTCGTGCGCGCCAACGAACTGCAGGCCAAGCCCGAGCAACTGAAGGCTCATATCGACGAGCTGGCTGCCAGCTACGAGAAGCCCGAGGACGTGGTGCGCTGGTACTTCGGCGACCGCCAGCGTCTGGCCGAAGTGGAAGCTGTCGTCATCGAAAACAACGTGACGGAGTTCGTGCTGTCGAAGGCCAAGGTGGTCGACAAGGCGGTGTCGTTCGACGAACTGATGGCGCAGCAGGGCTGATCGGGCCATAGCGGGGCCGTGCGCCTGCCGCCATGGCAGGAGCCGCTCCGCTCAAGCCGACGGGGGCTTGTGCTTTCTGGCACAGGCCCCATTTCATTTCTGGGTACAGTATCTGCTTGTCTGGAGAAAACATGAGCGCATTGGAAACACAAGGCCTGGGCATGGTCCCCATGGTCATCGAACAGTCTGGCCGTGGCGAACGGTCTTACGACATCTATTCCCGCCTGCTCAAGGAGCGCGTGATTTTTCTGGTCGGCCCGGTCAACGACCAGACTGCCAATCTGGTGGTGGCACAGCTGCTGTTCCTGGAAAGCGAAAATCCCGACAAGGACATTTCGTTCTACATCAATTCTCCTGGCGGCTCGGTTAGCGCTGGCATGGCGATCTATGACACGATGAACTTCATCAAGCCCGACGTGTCGACGCTTTGCACCGGCATGGCGGCCAGCATGGGCGCCTTTTTGCTCGCGGCTGGCGCCAAGGGCAAGCGGTTTGCGCTGCCCAACTCCAAGGTCATGATTCACCAGCCATTGGGCGGCATGCAGGGCCAGGCGACCGAAATCGAGATTCACGCGCGCGAGATCCTCAAGACCCGCGAGCAGCTCAACAAGATCCTGGCTGAGCGCACCGGCCAGCCACTGGAAAAGATCCAGCGCGACACCGAGCGCGACTACTTCCTGTCGGCCGACGAGTCCAAGGAATACGGTCTGGTCGATCAGGTGATCAGCAAGCGTTCCTGATAGACCACGAGGGTGGTGCAGCGGCGTTTTCCTTCGGGAAGGCGCCGTTTTTTATTTGGTTATCATCCCGTTAACTTACCGAAACAAAGCAAGGCATTGCCCCCATGGCCGAGAAAAAAGGCTCTTCCAGCGAAAAAACCCTCTACTGCTCTTTTTGCGGCAAAAGCCAGCATGAAGTGAAGAAGCTGATCGCCGGTCCGTCGGTCTTTATCTGCGACGAGTGCATTGACCTGTGCAACGAAATCATCCGCGACGAGCTTCCAGCTGGCGATGCGGCCCGCGAGGCGCGCAGTGATCTGCCGACGCCCGTGGAGATCAAGACCAACCTGGACAACTACGTCATCGGGCAGGATGTCGCCAAGCGCACGCTGGCCGTGGCGGTGTACAACCACTACAAGCGCCTGCGCCACAAGGACAAGGCGCACAAGGATGATGTCGAGCTTTCCAAAAGCAACATTCTGCTGATCGGGCCCACGGGTTCCGGCAAGACGCTGCTGGCGCAGACGCTGGCGCGCATGCTGGATGTGCCTTTTGTGATGGCCGACGCGACCACGCTGACCGAAGCGGGCTACGTGGGTGAAGATGTCGAGAACATCGTGCAGAAGCTGCTGCAAAGCTGCAACTACGAGGTGGAGCGCGCACAGCGCGGCATCGTGTACATCGACGAGATCGACAAGATATCGCGCAAGTCCGACAACCCCAGCATCACGCGGGATGTGTCGGGCGAAGGCGTGCAGCAAGCCTTGCTCAAGCTGATCGAAGGCACCATGGCCAGCGTGCCACCCCAAGGTGGGCGCAAGCACCCCAACCAGGATTTCCTGCAGATCGACACCACGAACATCCTCTTCATCTGCGGCGGCGCGTTTGCCGGGCTGGAGAAGGTGATCGAGAACCGTACCGAGGCCTCCGGCATCGGGTTCGGCGCTTCGGTCAAGAGCAAGAAGCAGCGTTCGCTGACTGAAGTGTTCACCGAGATCGAACCCGAGGATCTGATCAAGTTCGGCCTGATTCCCGAACTGGTGGGGCGCATGCCGGTGATCACCGCGCTGGCCGAGCTGAGCGAAGATGCCCTGGTGCAGATCCTGACCGAGCCCAAGAATGCGCTGGTCAAGCAGTACAGCAAGCTGCTGGCCATGGAAGGCGTGGACTTGGAGATCCGGCCCGCTGCGCTCAAGGCGATTGCCCGCAAGGCACTGGCTCGCAAGACCGGCGCACGCGGACTGCGGTCCATCCTGGAACAGTCGCTGATCGGGACCATGTTCGATCTGCCCAATACCAGCAACGTTGAAAAGGTGGTGGTGGACGAATCCACCATCGACGAAAACAAGCCACCGCTGCTCGTGTACCGCGAAGCGGCCAAGAAGGCCTGAGATGCCGGAACGGGGCGCGCCAATGTCGCCCTTGCTGCAACAACCCTTCACGCGCCGCGGCTGCGCGTGAGGGTTGAAAATCCCTCCATGTGGACCATATTCCACAGAGCACTTTGAGGATTTCCATGTCCGGACACACCCCCCTGCCAGCCACCCCCATCGACCTGCCGCTGTTGCCGTTGCGCGACGTGGTGGTGTTTCCCCACATGGTCATTCCGCTGTTCGTCGGCCGGCCCAAGAGCATCAAGGCCCTCGAACTGGCCATGGAGTCGGACCGCCGCATCATGCTGGTGGCCCAAAAGGCTGCCGCCAAGGACGAGCCTTCGGTGTCGGACATGTTCGACGTCGGCTGCGTCTCGACCATTTTGCAGATGCTCAAGCTGCCCGATGGCACGGTGAAGGTGCTGGTGGAAGGCCAGCAGCGCGCGGCTGTGACCTCTATCGAAGATGCCGAAACGCACTTCACGGCTACGGTGACGCCGGTGGAGGCGCAACCGGAGGCCAGCAAGCCCAGTGAGATCGAAGCGCTGCGTCGCGCGGTGATGCAGCAGTTTGACCAGTACGTCAAGCTCAACAAGAAAATCCCACCCGAGATCCTGACGTCGATTTCCAGCATCGACGACCCAGGCCGTCTGGCGGACACGATCGCCGCCCACTTGCCGCTCAAGCTGGAGAACAAGCAGGTGGTGCTGGACCTGGCGGATGTGAAGGCGCGGCTTGAAAACCTGTTCGAGCAACTGGACCGCGAAGTCGACATCCTGAACGTCGACAAGAAGATCCGCGGGCGCGTCAAGCGCCAGATGGAGAAGAACCAGCGCGACTTCTACCTGAACGAGCAGGTCAAGGCCATCCAGAAGGAACTCGGCGAGGGCGACGAGGGCGCCGACATCGAAGAGATCGAAAAGAAGATCAAGCTGGCCAAGATGCCTGCCGAAGCCCGCAAGAAGGCCGACGCCGAACTCAAGAAGCTCAAGCTGATGTCGCCCATGTCGGCCGAAGCCACGGTGGTGCGCAACTACATCGATGTGCTGACCGCGCTCCCCTGGAGCAAGAAGACAAAAATCAAGCACGACCTGGTGAATGCCGAGGGCGTGCTCAACGAAGACCACTTCGGCCTCGACAAGGTCAAGGACCGCATCCTTGAGTACCTTGCAGTGCAGCAACGCGTAGACAAGGTCAAGGCCCCCATCCTGTGCCTGGTCGGCCCTCCGGGCGTCGGCAAGACCTCGCTCGGGCAGTCGATTGCCAAAGCGACCGGCCGCAAATACGTGCGCATGGCGCTGGGCGGCATGCGTGACGAGGCCGAGATCCGCGGCCACCGCCGCACCTACATCGGGGCGCTGCCGGGCAAGGTGCTGCAGAGCCTGTCGAAGGTGGGCACGCGCAATCCGTTGTTCCTGCTGGACGAGATCGACAAGCTGGGCACGGACTTCCGCGGTGATCCGTCGAGCGCGCTGCTGGAAGTGCTGGATCCCGAGCAGAACCACACGTTCGGGGACCATTACGTCGAGGTGGATTTCGACCTGAGCGACGTGATGTTCGTGGCGACATCGAACTCGATGAACATCCCGCCGGCGCTGCTCGACCGCATGGAGGTCATCCGACTCTCGGGTTACACCGAGGACGAGAAGACCAGCATTGCCATGAAGTACCTGCTGCCCAAGCAGCTCAAGAACAATGGCGTGAAGGAAGAGGAGCTGCTCATTACCGAGCCCGCCGTGCGCGACATGGTGCGCTACTACACGCGGGAGGCGGGTGTCCGCTCGCTGGAGCGTGAGCTGTCCAAGATCTGCCGCAAGGTGGTCAAGGGCCTGCAGCTTAAGAAGCTCACGCCCCAGGTCGTGGTGACCGAGGACAACCTCCCGGACTTTCTGGGTGTGCGCAAGTACACGTACGGTCGCGCCGAGCTGCAAAACCAGGTGGGCCAGGTGGTCGGCCTGGCGTGGACCGAAGTGGGCGGTGATCTGCTGACCATCGAGGCTGCCACCATGCCTGGCAAGGGTGTCATCACACGCACCGGCTCGTTAGGCGACGTGATGAAGGAGTCGGTGGAGGCCGCCCGTACGGTGGTGCGCAGCCGCTCCCGAATGCTCGGCATTCGCGATGACATGTTTGAAAAGCGCGATATCCACATCCACGTGCCGGACGGTGCGACGCCCAAGGACGGCCCGAGCGCTGGCGCCGCAATGACGACCGCTTTCGTGTCGGCGCTCACGGGGATCCCGGTGCGCGGCGACGTGGCGATGACGGGTGAAATCACTCTGCGCGGTGAGGTCACGGCCATTGGTGGGTTGAAGGAAAAGCTGCTTGCGGCTCTGCGTGGCGGCATCAAGACGGTGCTTATCCCGGAAGAGAACGTGAAGGACCTGCAGGAGATCCCGGACAACGTGAAGAGCGGGCTTGAAATCGTGCCCGTGCGCTGGATCGACAAGGTGCTGGAAGTGGCGCTTGAGCGCAAGCCGGTTCCGCTCACGGACGAAGAAGTCGCCACCGTGGTTGCAGCCATGGCTGAGAAGACCGCATCCGCGACTCCGGTACCGCCGGCGGCCGATGGTTTGAAACATTGACGCAAAATCTGTGGAACCGTCAAAAAGTGCGCTACAATTCTCTTCATCGAAGCAAACGTTGTACAATGTGAGGCTTCGGTAAATGCGGGAATAGCTCAGTTGGTAGAGCGCAACCTTGCCAAGGTTGAGGTCGAGAGTTCGAGACTCTTTTCCCGCTCCAATTTCCAGAAAAAGGGAAGCAGTAGCTTCCCTTTTTTGTCAGAGGAATGTGAATCCCTGGCGCGGTAGCAAAGCGGTTATGCCCCGGATTGCAAATCCGGTTAGTCCGGTTCGACTCCGGACCGCGCCTCCAGATTGCTGGTGTTGATGTTGTGGCCCGAGCGGGCGGCAAATTGGCACGGTGTCAGGGCAGGTAGGAAAAAGTTTTGAACGTTTTGTCCTCAAGAGCGTTTGAAATGGAGTATAATTTGAGGCTTGTCACACTGCACTGATTGAAAAATTAGTTTCGGGCAAATGCGGGAATAGCTCAGTTGGTAGAGCGCAACCTTGCCAAGGTTGAGGTCGAGAGTTCGAGACTCTTTTCCCGCTCCATATTCGCAAGGGAAGCTTCGGCTTCCCTTTTTCATTTCGGCCCAGGGTGTGTGCGTGGAACCACTCCCTGAGAGCACGCGCAACAGGGCATTGCGCGCGTGCGCTGCCCGGGTTACGCTGCAACGCAGGTGTGCGCTCAGCAGCCGGCGCCCCGATGGTGAAATTGGTAGACACTGCGGACTTAAAATCCGCCGCTTCCTGAAAAGGGGCGTGCCGGTTCGACCCCGGCTCGGGGCACCACTACGAATCAATCATGTCAAGTTACAACGCACCCTTTGAAATTCATGTCCATGGACAAGTGCAGCTGCGCGCAGACGTGGGATTCGAGCAGCTTCAGGATGCGCTGAAGCCGCTTTGGAAGTACGCCGGAGCCCGGTCGCTGGCCGATGGCGCTGCAAGTGCTTACGAAGAAGAGCCCGGCATCAAGTTCGATGCGCAGGAGCATGTGCTCCAGATGTGCTGGACCGTGCGCGGCGACGATGATTTCCGCCAGTCGCTCGACGAGATGTGCATGAGCCTGAACGAACTGGCCGAGCTGGGTGCCGCCATTGAGGTCACGTTCTACGACACGGATTTCGACGAAGAAGAAGAGGAAGAAGGCGCCGAGTCGCGCGATGACTTCATCATGCTGTTCGTCGGCCCGACGCCCGCGGCCATCATGCAGGTGCAGCGCGACCTTCTGGTGCAGGACGTCGTCAACATGATGGAGCGCCACTTCGACGGCGCGGAGCTGGGTGGGGTGGTCACCGAGATTGACAAGCTTTTCAGCCAGCGTTTCGACGCACTGGTCAACTCGCTAGAAATCGGCAAGCCGCCCCGCGGGCCCGGAGGTTCGGGCGGCTCTGGCAGCGGTCACGGTGGCGGTGGTGGACGCAGGCCACGCCATCTGCACTGACCTGGCTGTTTGTCTGCCGTCCCTTGGTTGAAAGCGGGCAGCAAGGGAGCAGGGCAGTGCGGACCTTTGAACTTGTCCAAGCTGCCACCCTTGATTTGATTGTTTCTGCGCTTTGGGCAGTCGCTGATCGCCACCACTCGGTGGCTGGTTGATGTGTCGCCACCCACAGGCCGCTTGGTTTTTCGGACCGGCCTGCGATGTAGGCCCTGCTGGCGTCCACCCTTGCACACAGATCCATGGAACTTCCCTACCTGCGTTCCTACCCCGAGACCTTGCAGACGCAGGCGCGCGAACTGCTCGCGGCCGGCAAGCTTGGCTCGGTATTGCAGCGCAAGTACCCAGTGGCCCACTCGGTGCGCAGTGACAAGGCCCTCTACGACTATGCGCAAGAACTCAAGGCGTGCTACCTGCGCAATGCGGGGACTGTGAACAAGGTGGTGTTTGACAGCAAGATCCATGTCGTGCGGCACGCGCTCGGCTTGCACACGTCCATATCCAAGGTGCAGGGCAACCGCCTGGCTGCGCGTCATGAAATCCGCGTCGCGTCGATGTTCAAGCAGGTACCGGACGAGTTCTTGCGGATGATCGTTGTCCACGAGCTGGCCCATCTGCGCGAGAAAGACCACGACAAGGCCTTCTACCAGCTGTGTACCCACATGGAGCCGCAGTACCACCAGTATGAGTTCGACCTGCGGCTGTACCTAACGTACATGGAACACTCCGGTGAACGGCTGTGGAGTGCAGACGGTGCCGATCAGCCCGGCAGCGCCAAAAGCTGATCTCTATCTGCAGGTCGCGTCTACCGGCCGAAAACGTGAACGGCAACCCGCGGGGCTCACGTACTTCGATTGAGGGTTTGATTGCTATAGAAATTATAGCTATTGGTGCTTATTTTGAAAGGGCTACACGCAGTTTTAACCCCAAACTCTGCCTGTGGCACTTACACAGAGACCTGGCGGAGGGAAACGACCTGCCTCGCAGAAACAGCCCATGTCCGCTGCCACCGACGTAGCACCAATGCGGACAACGGCGCACAACCGACTCAGGGCACCGTCACACTGCTGCAGCACTGGGCAGGCAGATCCAGCCAACGCTGTGCGGCAGCCTGCAACATCTCCACGGGCCCCGTGGTCAGCAGCTGCACACGCGACGTCGCCGGTGTCGCCGCTGGCTGTCCTCCGCCCGCACCCATGTCAGCCGGTGCGTTGGCAATCCCTCCCGCTTCCAGCAGCCGTTGGGTCTGTCGGGCGACGGGTTCACCGGTTTCGATGAACTGCACATCCGGCCCGGTGATCGCACGCAACTCGTCCGCCACGAAGACGTAGTGCGTGCAGCCGAGCACCAGCGTGTCGATCAGCCCAGGCGCGGTGCCGAAGGCGCCCATGGCTTCCAGATATGTCTTGCACAGCTTTCCGGTCTCGGTGGCCTCCACCGGCGCGCCCGGCAACGGGCCGGGGCGCGACACGCTGCGCTCGATGGCGTGGGCGAGTCCATCGCAGGGCTGGATCACAAAGTGCGCCTGCTCGGCCACCGACGTCATCAGCCTTGCGAATTTGGCGCTGGTGAGCGTCCCCCGCGTACCGATCACGCCTACGTGCCCTGTACGGGTAGCGGCCAGTGCGGGCTTGATGGCTGGCTCCAGGCCCACCAGGGGCAGCTCAGGGCGGCTGCTGCGCACCTCGTGGATGGCGGCCGCCGTGGCCGTGTTGCACGCCACCACCAAGGCCTTGATGCCGTGCTGAGCGCACAGGTAGTCGGCGATGGCATGGGTGCGGGCGCTGACGTAGGTGTCCCCACGCTCGCCGTAAGGCGCATGGGCGCTGTCAGCCAGATATACGAAGCGCTCGTTGGGCATGGCTGCAAGCAATGCACGGAGCACGCTCAGGCCACCAACGCCGCTGTCAAACACGCCGATCGGGGAAGAGGCCAGCGGCATCAAAAGGTCCAGACTCAGGGAGTGGGGAAGCCCGTGATTGTAGGAAAGTCGATGTGCGCGCGCGTGCCACCGCATCGGAGCTGGGGCGCGGCCTGGGCAGCCCTGGATCGCAGTTCGGGGTCGGCAGGTGCCTGTCGCCCCCCGGGGCCGGAGGCATACGGCGGGCGGTGGTCAGGCCGGTGCCGCGCCAGCGCGGTGCTGGCCACCGCCCGCGCCATGGGTTTTCACCGGCATCAGGGCCGGGGATGCGTGAGCAGGTAGTACCGCTTGACCAAGGTTTTCTGCCCGCTGGCCACGCCGTCCACAAACGCGTCGCCCACGGTCACCAGCAACCCCCGGTTGTCGGTCAGCTGCGCTGCGAAGGCGCACAGGTACCACACGGCCTCCTCGGTGGCCACTGTGGTGGCATCAGACTGGAACAGCGCGATGCCATGCTCCCGGCCATACAGGCGGATGGGTGCGCTGCCTGTCACAAACGACTTTTGACGCGGGTCTTTCAGGTCCGGGTCGGTCCAGGTCCGCTCCACCGAAGACCACTCCCACCGCCGGACAGCGGGGACGTAGGCGCCCAGCATCTCCAGGTCAAACACGGTGGTCTTGCCCGCGCGCACGACGGTGAGGGTTCTGGCGAAGTGGTCAATCGTGCGTAAGCTGCTGCCCGCCAGAAAGTCGGCGTTCAGGCGCCGCTGGCGTTCCATGTGCGCGGGCACGCTGGCGTCCAGCAGTGCAGCCGTCTCTGCCGGTATCTGGCCGCCGAATGCCTGCAGTGCCGCCTGCCTGGGAACCATCGGAGGGTTGGCGTGTGCAGTGCCGAGCAAGGCGCCAAGCGTCGCGAGCGCAAAGGCGACTTGCCAGCGCCATAGGGGACGCAGATAACGAGCGGGTGTGGGCAGCATGACGTAACCATGGTGAACCGGCGCAACGCACGGAGCCAGAGGATTGTGATCCGGCGCCGCACAGGCACCCCGGACGCAGCCAAACAAAAACCGCCCGAAGGCGGTTTCCAGGGAAAAGCTGAGAACCCGTGAAGCTCTCCGCAGGGCGCCTCAGGCTGCGGCCACGCCAATGCCCTTGAACTCGCCCGTGGCGATGCGCTTTTGCCATTCGGCCGGGCCGGTGATATGGGCGCTCGTGCCGCCCGAATCCACAGCCACGGTCACGGGCATGTCCACCACGTCAAATTCGTAGATCGCTTCCATGCCCAGGTCTGCAAAGCCCACCACCTTGGCGGTCTTGATGGCTTTGCTGACCAGGTACGCGGCGCCGCCCACGGCCATCAGGTAGGCGCTCTTGTGGTTCTTGATGGACTCGATGGCGACTGGACCGCGCTCGGCCTTGCCGATCATGGCGATCAGGCCGGTCTGCTCCAGCATCATGTCGGTGAACTTGTCCATGCGCGTGGCCGTGGTGGGGCCGGCGGGGCCCACAGCCTCACCCTTGACCGGGTCCACGGGGCCCACGTAGTAGATGACGCGGTTGGTGAAGTCCACCGGCAGCTTCTCGCCCTTGGCCAGCATGTCCTGGATACGTTTGTGCGCGGCGTCGCGGCCGGTCAGCATCTTGCCGTTCAGAAGCAGCGTGTCGCCGGGCTTCCAGCTGGCCACTTCTTCCTTGGTGAGCGTATCGAGGTTGACCTTCTTGCTCTTGTTGTAATCGGGCGCCCAGTCCACGTTGGGCCACAGGTCCAGGCTGGGCGGCGTGAGATACACGGGGCCGGAACCATCGAGCACAAAATGCGCATGGCGTGTGGCGGCGCAGTTGGGGATCATCGCAATCGGCTTGCTGGCTGCATGCGTGGGGTACATCTTGATCTTGACGTCCAGCACCGTGGTCAGCCCACCCAGGCCCTGCGCGCCAATGCCCAGCGCGTTGACCTTCTCGAACAGTTCCAGGCGCAGCGCCTCTACCTTGTCGAGCGCGGGGCCGCCGGTCTTGGCGGCTTCGGCCTTGGCCTGCAGCTCGTACATGTCCAGATCGTCCATCAGGCTTTCCTTGGCCATGAGTACCGCCTTCTCGGCCGTGCCGCCGATACCGATGCCCAGCATGCCGGGTGGGCACCAGCCTGCACCCATGGTGGGCACTGTCTTGAGCACCCAGTCCACGACGCTGTCGCTGGGGTTGAGCATGTACATCTTGGACTTGTTCTCAGAGCCGCCGCCCTTGGCTGCCACGGTGATGTCCACCGTGTTGCCGGGCACGATCTCGGTGAAGATCACGGCCGGCGTGTTGTCCTTGGTGTTCTTGCGGTCGAACTGCGGGTCGGCCACCACGCTGGCGCGCAGCGTGTTGTCGGGGTGGTTGTAGCCGCGGCGCACGCCTTCGTTGATGGCGTCGTCCAGGCTGCCGGTGAAGCCTTCCCAGCGCACGTCCATCCCCACCTTCAGGAACACGTTGACGATGCCGGTGTCCTGGCAGATGGGGCGCTGGCCGGTGGCGCTCATCTTGCTGTTGGTCAGGATCTGCGCAATCGCATCCTTGGCGGCCGGGCTCTGCTCGCGCTCGTAGGCGCGGGCCAGATGGGCGATGTAGTCGGTGGGATGGTAGTAGCTGATGTATTGGAGTGCAGCAGCAACGGATTCGATCAGGTCGGCCTGGCGGATGGAGGTGGTCATGGCGTGTGAGGTCGGGGGCGTGGGGTCTGTCGTGCCGGCCCGCTGGCGCAGAGCGCGGCGGTGAGCGCCCGGTATTTTGACAGAGCCCCCGTACCCTGGCCTTACGCCAGCCCGACGGCGCACCAGCGGTGCTCACGGCACATCTGCGGGCGAACCTGCAGCAGCCGGATCTGCTCACGCCGCTTCATCGGCCATTGCGTGACAACACGGGTTGCGGCTAGCGCTCGCGACCAGCCTCACCGTCGTCGAAATTCAGTTCTTCGGTATCTTCAGAAATGTCGTCCGCATCCAGTGGGCGGTGGGCCTGGGCGCTCGCACCGCTGCGCTGATCGGGTGCGGGCAGGCCCGCAGCCAGCGCAAAGTCGGCGCCCACGGTGTTGCCGGTGTCGCGAGTTCTGTCACCGCCGTCACCGGCACGGCCGTCCGAGGGCGCCTCGGCCGACGAATCGCCTGTGGCATCGCCATCGTTCTCGTCCTCGGGAACGGCCAGGATGTCGTCGTTGAGCACCAGGTTCTCCACATGGTCGGGCAAGATGTCGAAGGCGTCGGGTTCGGGGGACCGGTCCACGCTGCGGCGCTCGCCAGCGCCCTGGCTGTCGGTGTCACTGTCCGGGTCTGCGCTGTACACGCCCAGGCTGTCGCTGCCCGAGTCGGAGACATCGCTGGGCCCCATGCTGTCGATGCCGGTCGGGCTGTGGGTGGGGTGGTCGTCGGCGTCAATGCCAAGAAGGGGGCTGGTGGCCATGGTGTGCTCCTGCTGGTAGACATGCGCCTGCGCCTGAAGCGCGCGGGCAGGCGACCCGCGGCCGCCCATGGTCGATGGTCGGCACCGCGCGGCGCGCAGACCGTCAGGGTTCGCTGACATGGATGTCGTCCTTGTTCGCCGGGCGCGCAGAGGGCGATGCCGTTAGCGTGGGAACACCCATAGGGGCTCTGGCACGATGGTTGGATCCGGGCACATCAGCCGGAGGGGTGTGGCTCTTCAGGTGCCGCTGCATTTGCGGCCAATCATTCCTGCCGTAGTGCCATCGGCATCCCCATCAATTTTCTTCTGGAAAGCTTTGCATGACTGACCGCATCGAACACGACACCTTCGGCCCCATCGGCGTGCCTGCCGACCGGCTATGGGGCGCGCAGACCCAGCGCTCGCTGCAGAACTTCGATATCTCGGGCGAGCAGCAGCCGCGTGAAATCATCAGGGCGCTGGCGCAGGTCAAGCGCGCGTCGGCGACCGTTAACCATGCGCTGGGATTGCAGGGCGACGAGAAGACGAAGGCCATCGTGGCAGCGGCCGACGAGGTGATTGCAGGCAAGCACAGCGGCGAGTTTCCGCTGGTGGTGTGGCAGACAGGGTCGGGCACGCAGACCAACATGAACCTCAATGAAGTGCTAGCCAACCGCGCCAGCCAGATCCTCGGCGGCCCCGTGGGGGAGGGGCGGCTGGTGCACCCCAACGACGACGTGAACCGCAGCCAGTCGAGCAACGACGTCTTTCCCACCGCAATGCACGTGGCCGCGGTTGAGGCCCTGACGGACCGGCTGCTGCCGGCACTGGGCAAGCTGCGCGCCACGCTGGCCCGCAAGGCGGCGGAGTTTGATGACATCGTGAAGATCGGGCGCACCCACCTGCAAGACGCCACGCCCCTCACGCTGGGGCAGGAGTTCTCGGGCTACGTGGCGCAGCTGGACCATGGCGAGCGGCACATTCGCGCCGCGCTGCCGCACCTGTGCGAACTGGCGCTGGGCGGCACCGCGGTAGGCACCGGGCTGAACGCGCCGCCCGGCTATGCCGAGCAGGCTGCCGCAGAACTGGCACAGCTCACGGGCAAGCCCTTTGTCACCGCGCCCAACAAGTTCGAGGCGCTGGCATCGGTGGATGCGCTGGTGCACGCGCACGGCGCCCTCAAGACACTGGCCGCCAGCCTGATGAAGATTGCCAACGATGTGCGCTGGCTGGCCAGCGGGCCGCGCAGCGGCATCGGCGAGCTGTCCATCCCCGAAAACGAGCCGGGCTCATCCATCATGCCCGGCAAGGTGAACCCCACCCAGTGCGAAGCCGTGACGATGCTTGCGGCCCAGGTGTTCGGCAACGATGTCGCCATCAACTTTGGGGGCGCATCAGGCAACTTCGAGCTCAATGTGTTCCGCCCCATGGTGGCCCACAACTTTTTGCAGAGCGTGCGCCTGCTGGCCGATGGCATGGTGAGCTTCAACGACCACTGCGCCGTGGGCATTGCGCCCAACCATGCGCGCATCACCGAACTGGTGGCGCAATCGCTGATGCTGGTGACGGCGCTCAACACGCACATTGGCTACGACAAGGCGGCGTTCATTGCCAAGAAGGCGCACAAGGAGGGCACAAGCCTGCGTGAAGCCGCAGTGGCATCAGGCCATGTGACGGGCGAGCAGTTTGACCACTGGGTGGTGCCGGGCGATATGGTGGGGCGGTAGAAAAGCCCGCATCCGCACGCCACCACCCCGGCCGCGCGATGGGCTGCAGTGGCCTGAGCGAACCTCTGTCGGGCCCTGTTGCTCAGGTGGTGGCCGCTGCCCGCCGGCGGCGCGGCTTGCGCAGAAAGCCCAGCAGCCGCCGCTCTGCTGCACTCAGCCCGCGCGGCGTGGCGCTTTCGCCGATGCGCTGCCACACGTCCTGCATGCCCGGGCCCGCGTCGGACGCCAGGCGCGCGCCCAGCTCCAGCACGGCGGGGTGCACGTACGACTTCTTGCACACCGCGGGCGTGTTGCCCAGCTGGCGTGCCACCTCGGCCAGGATGTGCTTGGCGCTCCAGGCCTCGGGGCCCTGCTGGGTGCAGGCCAGTCGGGTCAGCTCCAGCGCCTGCGCCGTTCCATGCCAAGTGCGAAAGTCCTTGGCCGTGAAGTGCTGGCTATCTTGGCTGGCGCTGATCTCGCGCAGGTAGTCGTTCACGTCGGCCGAGCCCACGATGTGCGGCGTGCCATCCTCATCCTCGTACTGGAACAGCTCCTGCCCGGGCAGCTGCTGGCACCTCCGCACCACACGCGCCACGCGCGGGTCCGATAGGCGTACCTCCTGCTGAACCCCGCTCTTGCCCCGAAAGCGCAGGCGCAGCTCGCTGCCCCGCAGGTTGGCGTGTCGCGTGCGCAACGTGGTCAGCCCGTACGAGCGGTTGCTGGTGGCGTATTCCTCGTTCCCCACGCGCAGGTAGGTGGTGTCCAGCAGCCGCACCAGCGTGGCGAGGACCAAGTTGCGGGTCAGCGGACTTTTGCTGCTGCGATGCGCCGACAGGTCCCGCGCCACGCGGGCGCGGATGCGGGGCAGGGCGCGGCCGAAGGCCAGCATGCGTTCGAACTTGCCTTCGTCGCGCTGCAGCCGCCACTCGGGGTGGTAGCGGTATTGACGTCGGCCGCGGGCGTCAAGCCCGGTGGCCTGCAGGTGGCCTTGGGGCAGGGGGCATATCCAGACATCGGTGTAAGCAGGGGGAATGGCAAGGCGGCGGATGCGCGCCAGTTCATCGGCGTCAGTCAGCAGCGTGCCGTCAGGCTGCCGGTACCGGAACTGGTCACCTTCACGCTCGCGGGCCAGCCCTGGCATGGCGGATGACACGTACACCAGTCCTCCGGGCAGGCGCGGTGCCCGGCTTTCCAGGCGGGCTGCAGTGCGGATGTGCTGCCGCGGGGCCTTGGGGGATTTGACCGTTCGATCTGCGCGGGTGGTTGTGGCGAGCGTAGACACGTAAGGCGGGCCGGTAGCGAGCCGGCGATGGCCGCCGGGGGGGCGGAACCTGTACGCACGATCTCAACCGGGATGTCAGGGCCGAGGCGTAGGCGGCGCGCGTAAGTACCGGTAGGCGGCCGTTGCAGGGCTCCAGCAGGGTCCAGGGGCGCAAAACAAGCGAAATTAGCCGATAGCCCTTGTTTTGTTTGCACCTTCAGCTATGTTGTTTGTAGCAAACTACGGGGTGCGCGCACCTGACGGGCGCCAAGGCGGCGGGCCGCTTGCATCTGCCCGCACCTGCCCGTCAGGAGTGACAAAGGGCCTTGGCGCAAGACCACCCCTGCCGCGGGCGCCGGCCCGCTCTTCAATGGCGATCCGTTGCAGGTGCCATCAAACGGTCGGTGAACGCTATGGCCAGTGCGCTCAGCAGGAACACCGTGTGGATGATGGTCTGCCACATCAGCACCTTCAGGTCGTAGTTGGCAGCGTTGATGAAGGTCTTGAGCAGGTGGATGGAGCTGATGCCGATGATGGCCGTTGCCAGCTTGACCTTGAGCACCGAGGCGTTCACATGGCTCAGCCACTCGGGCTGGTCGGGGTGGCCATCGAGGTGCAGGCGCGATACGAAGGTTTCATAGCCGCCCACGATCACCATGATCAGCAGGTTGGAGATCATCACCACGTCGATCAGCGCCAGCACCACCAGCATGATGATGGTTTCGTTGAGCGACACCACTTCGATGTCGCTTTTGTAGCCAATGCTGGAGATCAGCTTCTGCAGCGATGCCGCATCGCCAAACGCTGCTTCGATCAGGTGAACCAGCTCTACCCAGAAGTGAAACACGTACACCGCCTGCGCCAGGATGAGGCCCAGATAGAGCGGAAGCTGCAGCCAGCGGCTCGCGAAAATCAGCGACGGCAGGGGCCGCATGGGAACGGGGGGCTTGGGTTTGGGGGAGGTCATCAGAGGGTGTCTGGTCGGGATGTAAAGGCCGCACGATTCTACGGGTATGGCTCCCGCGGCCGTAAGGTTCGTGCCAGTCAGTGGCTTGTAAGTGCTGCGGCCGACAGTACCGCCGATTCCCGGTAACGGCAAAAGACCGGCATCCATTCCATCAGACCCAGGAGACAACACAATGAGTGCGCCCACATCCGCGATCGAGTCCGTTTTGGTTGAAAACCGCGTGTTCCCTCCTGCCGACGACGTCGTGCGGGCGGCACGCGTGTCGGGCATGGCGGGTTACGACGCACTGTGCGCCGAGGCCGACCGTGACCCCGACGGCTTCTGGGCCCGCATGGCGCGCGAGAACCTGAACTGGACCAAGCCTTTCACGCAGACGCTTGACGAGTCCAACGCCCCGTTCTTCCGCTGGTTTGGCGATGGCGAACTCAACGCGTCGGCCAACTGTCTGGACCGCCACGTCGGCACCCCTACCGAGAACAAGACCGCCATCATCTTTGAAGCCGACGACGGCACCGTGACCCGTGTCACCTTCAAGGAGCTGCTGGCCCGCGTGAGCCAGTTTGCCAACGCGCTCAAGGCCCATGGCGTGAACAAGGGCGACCGTGTCCTCATTTACATGCCCATGACCGTCGAAGGCGTGATTGCCATGCAGGCCTGCGCCCGTATCGGCGCCACGCACAGCGTGGTGTTCGGCGGCTTCAGCGCCAAGGCCGTGCACGAGCGCATCATTGACGCCGGTGCTGTGGCCGTGATCACTGCCAATTACCAGATGCGCGGTGGCAAGGAGCTGCCGCTCAAGGCCATCATCGACGAGGCCCTGGCCACGGGCGGCTGCGACACCGTGCGCAATGTGTTCGTGTACGAGCGCACTGCCACAGCCTGCAACATGGTCGCCGGCCGTGACAAGACCTTTGCCCAGGCGCTGGAAGGGCAGAGCACCGACTGCCCCCCCGTGGCCGTGAATGCAGAGCACCCGCTGTTCATCCTGTACACCAGCGGCTCCACTGGCAAGCCCAAGGGCGTGCAGCACGCCACTGGCGGCTACCTGCTTTGGGCCAAGATGACCATGGACTGGACATTCGACCTGCGCGCCGACGATGTCTTCTGGTGCACGGCCGACATTGGCTGGATCACTGGCCACACCTATGTGGCCTACGGCCCGCTGGCCGCCGGTGCCACGCAGATCATCTTTGAAGGCATTCCCACCTTCCCGAATGCCGGCCGCTTCTGGCAGATGATCGAACGCCACAAGTGCAGCATCTTCTACACCGCGCCTACGGCCATCCGCTCGCTGATCAAGGCCGCCGAGGCCGATGCCGCCGTGCACCCCGCGCGCTCGGACCTGTCGAGCCTGCGCATCCTGGGCAGCGTGGGCGAGCCCATCAACCCCGAAGCGTGGATGTGGTACCACAAGAACGTGGGTGGCGAGCGCTGCCCCATCGTCGACACCTTCTGGCAGACCGAGACCGGCGGCCACGTCATCACCCCGCTGCCTGGTGCCACGCCGCTGGTGCCCGGAAGCTGCACGCTGCCGCTGCCCGGCATCACCGCCGCCATCGTCGATGAAATGGGTAACGACGTACCCAATGGCGCGGGCGGCATCCTGGTCATCAAGCGCCCCTGGCCCAGCATGATCCGCACGATCTGGAACGACCCGGAACGCTTCAAGAAGAGCTACTTCCCCGAAGAGCTCAAGGGCTTCTACCTGGCAGGCGACGGCGCGGTGCGCAGCGCAGACCGCGGCTACTTCCGCATCACGGGCCGCATCGATGACGTGCTGAACGTGTCGGGCCACCGCATGGGCACGATGGAAATCGAATCGGCCCTGGTGGCCAAGACCGACCTGGTGGCAGAAGCCGCCGTGGTGGGGCGCCCGGACGACGTGACGGGTGAGGCCATCTGCGCGTTTGTGGTGCTCAAGCGCTCGCGCCCCACCGGCGAAGAAGCCAAGCAGATCGCCAACGAGCTGCGCAACTGGGTGGCCAAGGAGATCGGCCCGATTGCCAAGCCCAAGGACATCCGCTTTGGCGACAACCTGCCCAAGACCCGCAGCGGCAAGATCATGCGCCGCCTGCTGCGCAGCATTGCCAAGGGTGAGGCGATCACGCAGGACACCAGTACGCTGGAAAACCCCGCGATCCTGGACCAGTTGTCTCAGACCAACTGATCTGGCGCAGCACGGGTCGGGCACTGTTCAGGCAGTGTCCGCTCGTAACGCGCGCACGGGCTCGGCGCGCAGATCGCCGTCAGCCACGTGACGTGACGTACGTTCATTTGTCTGCCTTCCTCCAGCGCTGCAAAGAGGGCTGGGTGTGGGTGATCGGCGTACGCTGCCACGCCCATGTAGGACGCGAACGGAAATCGCATCGGCAGCGTGTGCCGCAGCAGCGGCATGCGTTACAACCCGGGCATCGCGTTGCCCGCCAGCCGGCGGAGCGCTGATTCACCGGAGGTTTCCATCATGCAACTGCGTTCCGTCGTGCTTGTTCTCATCGTGGTCGTCATCGCCTTGCTGGCCGCGCTCAACTGGGGCACCCTCGCTGCGGTGTCGTCTGTCTCACTGGGTATCGTGATCTTTGATGCGCCACTGGGGCTCATCATGCTGGCGCTCACGGTGCTGCTAGGGGTGTTTTTTCTGGCGTACGTGCTGTCCCTCCAGGGCTCTGTGCTGCTGGAAAATCGTCGCCACAACAAGGAAATGCATGCGCAGCGCGAGCTGGCCGACAAGGCCGAGGCATCGCGTTTTACCGAGCTGCGGACGTTTCTGGAAGGGCAGCACCGCTTGGCCCATGCAGAGCTTCTGGCCCGTATGGAAGCGCTTGAGGCGCGGCTCACTCGCCGCGCTGCCGAATCTGACAACGTGACAGCCGCCTACGTGGGGCAGCTGGAGCAGCAGCTGCGCCAGGGCGGCCCGGGAGTCGCGCCGTAACCTGTAGGTGCGCAAGTTAAAAAGCCGCTGCACGTGAGTGCAGCGGCTTTTTCGAGTCGAATCGTGCGCCCGTCACTACCGGGCGGCTCAACGCATCACTTCTGGGTCAGAACCCACGCAGCCAGCTTCTTCGCATCGGCGTCGCTGACCTGCGCGTTGGCGGGCATGGGCACGGGGCCCCACACGCCGCCGCCGCCCTTGATGATCTTCACCGCCAGCTTGTCCACAGCGTCTTTCTGGCCAGCGTACTTGGCCGCCACGTCCTTGTACGACGGGCCCACCAGCTTCTTGTCGACCGCGTGGCATGCCATGCAGTTCTTCGACGTTGCCAGAGCCATGTCGGCCATGGCGGGGACGGCCACCGTCAGGGTCAACGCGAGTGTGATCAGGGTACGCTTCATGGTGGGAATTCCTGTGGTTGGGTTACAGTGCTTTCAACGGAATTGTAGTGACTTAGGTTGACCCGAAGAGCATTGGCGGGCAACCCGTTACCTTTGTACATCGAGGGAGTTTCCATGTATCTGCTGGGCCTGTCGCTGGTGCTTCTTGCGCTGAAATATTTCGAGATCGGGCCGGTTGCGGCCTGGTCGTGGTGGGTGGTGCTTTCGCCCTTTGCCGCCACTGCGGCCTGGTGGGCCTGGGCCGACGCCAGCGGCTACACCAAGCGCAAGGCCATGGAGAAGATGGACGAGCGCAAGAAAGAGCGCATCAACCGCCACAAGGAAGCACTGGGGATCCCGCGCAAGCCGCGCTGAGCGCGTTCTGCGCCGCGACCGCCGCCTTCCCGATCAGGTTCTGTGCGGTGCGGGTTCGCCGCCTGTCGAGCGTTGTGCTGCTGCCTCGCGGCCGAGCCGGGAGGCACCATGAAAAAAGCCAGTTGCGAGATACGTCTCGCAACTGGCTTTTTATCGTTCATGCACTCCCTTCACACCGTTCGCACGGGCGGGTGAGCCTGGCCGCGTATGCGGCCAGCAAAATCAGTACGCGTCGAGCACCGCGCCCTTGCTGGCGCTGGAGGCATTGAACGCAAACTTCGCCTGCACGCCGCGCGTGTAGCGCGGTGCGGGTGGCGTCCAGCCTTCGCGGCGGCGGGCGATTTCTTCCTCGCTCACGTTCAGCTCCAGCAGCAGCTGGCGTGCGTCGATGGTGATGCTGTCGCCTTCATTCACAAAGGCAATCGTGCCGCCTGCAGCCGCTTCAGGCGCCACGTGGCCCACCACCATGCCCCAGGTGCCGCCCGAGAAGCGGCCGTCGGTGATTAGGCCCACGCTTTCGCCCAGGCCTGCGCCGATCAGCGCACCCGTGGGCGCCAGCATCTCGGGCATGCCGGGGCCGCCCTTGGGGCCCAGGTAGCGCAGCACCATGACGTCGCCCGCCTTGATCTTACCGTCCAGAATGGCCTGCAATGCAGACTGCTCGTCGTCGAACACGCGGGCAGGGCCAGTGATGACGGGATTCTTCAGGCCGGTGATCTTGGCCACGGCGCCTTCCGGGCTCAGGTTGCCCTTCAGGATGGCCAGGTGGCCCTGCGCGTACATCGGGTTGCTGATGGGGCGGATCACGTCCTGGTCGGCGCGCGGCTCGTCGGGCACGTCCTTCAGGACTTCGGCCACTGTCTTGCCTTCGATGGTGATGCAGTCGCCGTGCAGCAGGCCGGCCTTCAGCAAGATCTTCATGACCTGCGGTATGCCGCCCGCGCGGTGCAGGTCAACCGCCAGGTACTTGCCGCTGGGCTTGAGGTCGCACAGCACAGGCGTCTGCTTGCGGATGCGCTCGAAGTCGTCAATGTCCCACTCCACGCCGGCTGCGTGGGCAATCGCCAGGAAGTGCAGCACTGCGTTGGTCGAACCGCCGGTGGCCATGATCACGGCCACGGCGTTCTCGATGGCCTTCTTGGTCACGATGTCGCGGGGCTTGATGTCCTTCTTGATCGCCTCGATCAGCACCTTGGCCGATTCCTTGGCCGAGTTCATCTTCTCGTCGTGCGGGTTGGCCATGGTGGACGAATACGGCAGGCTGATGCCCAGCGCCTCGAACGCGCTCGACATCGTGTTGGCGGTGTACATGCCACCGCAAGAGCCGGTGCCGGGGATCGCACGCTTTTCGATTTCCTTGAGGTCAAAGTCGCTGAGCTTGCCGGCTGCGTTCTCGCCCACGGCTTCAAACACGCTCACGATGTTCAGGTCTTGGCCCTTGTAGTGGCCCGGCAGGATCGTGCCGCCGTACACATAGATGGCGGGCACGTTGGCGCGCAGCATGCCCATCAGGCCACCTGGCATGTTCTTGTCGCAGCCGCCCACCACCAGCACGCCGTCCATCCACTGGCCGCCCACGCAGGTTTCGATGCAGTCGCTGATGACTTCGCGGCTGACCAGGCTGTACTTCATGCCTTCGGTGCCCATGGCCATGCCGTCCGAAATGGTGGGCGTGCCGAACACCTGGGCGTTGCCGCCTGCTTCTTCGATGCCGGCGATGGCCGCGTCGGCCAGCTTTTGCAGGCCGCTGTTGCAGGGGGTAATGGTGCTGTGGCCGTTGGCCACGCCGACCATGGGCTTGACGAAATCGCCTTCCTCGTAGCCCATGGCGTAGTACATCGAGCGGTTAGGCGCGCGGCTCTTGCCCTGCGTGATGTTCGCACTGCGGCGGTTGATGGGCTGGATCGGGATGGTCTTGCTGTCTGCCATGGTGGGGTCCTTGTGGGTCGTCGTTGTTGCGTTGCCGCCGCCCGGCGTTGCGCCCGGCATTGTCTGCGTGCAGAAGTATGCGGCGTTTGCAGCAAGCGTTCCAATCCCTTTGTGCCGCTCCAGTAATATAAAAAACATATGAAAGAAACGCTGATCGACGTGCGGGCGTGGCGACAGTTCATCGCCGTGGCCGAAGAACTGCACTTTGGCCGCGCCGCCGTGCGCCTGCACATGACCCAGCCACCGCTCACCCAGGGCATCGCCCAGCTGGAGCGATCCCTGGGCGTGCTGCTGTTTGACCGCACCCGCCGCCGCGTGGCCCTGACCCCGGCGGGCGAGGCGCTGCTGCCGGATGTGCGCGACCTGCTCGAGCGGGCGCAGGCCCTGCCAGCCCGGGCGCGCGCGGCTGCGGCCGGTGAGGTGGGGCGTGTGCGGCTGGGGTTTGTGTCCACCATTGGTTTCGAGCGCCTGCCTGGCTGGGTGCGCGAGTTCCGTGCGGCGTGCCCGCAGGTGGCGCTGGAGCTGGTGGAGGCGACCGGCGACGTGCAGCGCGCTCTGTTTGCCCGCGGCGAGCTCGACGCCGGGCTCATGCTGCATTCGCCAGGCTTTGCGCCGCCTGAGCTGGCCCGCCACCCGGTGGCGCACGAGCCGCTGGTGCTGGCCATGTCGGCCCAGCACCCGCTGGCGCATGCCCCCCGGCCCGACCTGGCCCAGATGCTGGACGAGCCGCTGGTGGTGTTCCCGCGCCGCATCGTCCCGTCGCTGTACGACGCGATCCTGGACCTGTACCGCGCGGCAGGGCGGGTGCCGGTGGTGGCGCAGGAGGCCATCCAGATGCAGACCATCGTCAACCTGGTGTGGGGCGGGCTAGGCGTGGCGTGGGTGCCCGAGAGCGTGACGCAGTTTCGTCGAGATGGCGTGGTGTACCGCACGGGGCACGAGCTTTTTGGCCACGCCAGGCAAGCGGACGGGGAGGGCGCGCCCGGCGGCGCTGGCTTGCCCGTGTGTGAAACCAGCCTGGTCTGGTCGGCCAGTTCCGGCAACCCGGCGCTGCAGCGGTTTGTGGCATTCATCCAGGCGAAGTCGGCCGGCGGCGTGCCTGGCCCGTACGAAGGAGCGGGTGCGCCAGCGCAGGCAGACTCCGGTGCGACGCGGGTGATGTGAGCGAGCGATGCGGTGACGCGCCCGGCCCCTGCTGAAGGCGCGAATGGCGTGCGCAGTCGGTGGGTTGGCATGCAGCGCAGCGCCATCTCGGGCGTCGATGGGCATTTCGGCCCGGGGCACAATACCGGCAACATGCTGACCTATCCCCATATCGATCCTGTCGCCCTGCAACTGGGCCCGCTCGCCATTCACTGGTACGGGCTTACGTATCTGGCAGCTTTCGGGCTGTTCATGCTGCTCGGCATCCGGCGCCTGCGCCACCAGCCTTTTGCCTCCGTCACCGGCCCGGGGGCCTGGTCGCGCCGGGATGTGGAGGACATCCTGTTCCTTGGAGTGGCGGGCGTCGTCATCGGCGGCCGGCTGGGCTACTGCCTGTTTTACAAGCCTGGCTACTACCTCAGCCACCCGCTGGAGATTTTTGCGGTGTGGCAGGGCGGCATGGCGTTCCATGGCGGGCTGCTGGGCGTGATCGTGGCCATGATCTGGTTTGCGCATTCGCGCAAGCGGCCCTGGCTGCAGGTGGCCGACTTTGTGGCGCCTTGCGTGCCCACGGGGCTGGCTGCAGGGCGGGTGGGCAACTTCATCAACGGCGAGCTGTGGGGCCGTTTCGCCAGCCCCGACCTTCCTTGGGGCATGGTGTTTGCGCACAGCGGCTCCATGCAGCCGCGCCACCCGTCGCAGGTGTACCAGTTCTTGCTTGAAGGCCTGCTGCTGTTTGTGCTGCTGTGGCTCTACGCCCGCAAGGAGCGCCGCCAGGGCCAGGTGGCGGCGGCTTTCCTGATGGGCTATGGTGTGTTCCGCTTCATTGCCGAGTACTTCCGCGAGCCCGATGCGTTCCTCGGCGTGCTGTCGCTGGGGATGAGCATGGGCCAATGGCTGTGCGTGCCGATGATCGTGGGTGGCGTTGCGCTGTGGCTCTGGGCCCAGCGGCAGCCCCTGGCGGTTGCCCGCGGGTAGTTTTTGGGCGAAATCGGGCGCACGCCAAGGCGTTAATTGCACCTGTTGCTATATAAAGTATAGCTAATACTCGCCGCAGCGCCAAGCTGCCGCCCAGGATTTCCAGGCGGAGATTGCGGCGCCGGCTTGGCAATGCTGCTGCCTGCATGCCGCTGTGGTGTTCGCTGTGGCCCCCACGCGCTGAACGCCAAGCCCACTGCGCCCCGCGGGTGGGCCCGGCGGCCCGGTTTTCCGCTCTGAAGACGAAAATCGCGCCCGCATTGCGGCAGTGGCCCCCTCTGCCGGCCGCGGGCCTGTTGCTTTCCCCACATCCCCTGCGTATTTCCGCTTGCACTTTCCATAATTATGAGAAATTATGGAGTCACGTGCTGTAGCGGCCGGTTTGCCGGCACTAAGCGGCTGTTACACGCTGAAAACCTGTCTCTGCCCCCAAACTTCGCCAGTCACTCCACCTGTCTCCATGCGCCCGCAACCCAACTCCCTGCACGACGAAGCGGCTTCCCGCCTGAGGGAGCAGATCTTCTCGGGCAGTCTGGCGCCCGGCAGTTTTGTGGATGAAGCTGCGCTGTGCGAGCGCCTGGCCATCTCGCGCACGCCGCTGCGCGAGGCACTCAAGGTGCTGGTGGCAGAAGGGCTGCTGCGCCATGAGCCGCGCCGGGGCTGCTTTGTGGCGCAAATCACGGCACAGGACGTGGACGACATCTTTCCCGTGATCGCGCTGCTCGAGGGCCGCGCCGCGCACGAAGCCACCCGCAAGGCCACTACGGCGGATGTGGCTGCACTGGAGGCCCTGCACCAGCGCCTGCAGCAATGCGCCGACGAAGGCAGCATCACCGCGTACTACGAGGCCAACTACGCCATTCACGAGGCCTTCATCACCCTGGCCGATAACCGCTGGCTCGCGCAGGTGATTGGCGACCTGCGCAAGATCCTGCGGCTGGCGCGGCTGCAGACGCTGCAGGCCCCCGGGCGCCTGCAGCAAAGCCTGGCCGAGCACTTGGCCGTGTTTGCCGCCCTGAAGGCTCACGACAGTGATGCCGCCGAAGAAGCCATGCGCAACCACCTGCTGCGCCAGCGCGATGCGCTGCGCGAGATTGCCCGCCACCAGACCTCAAGGCTTGCCCCATGAACAACAGCACCACCGAATGGATTTCACGCAGCGTCTCGCGCCTGCGTTCCGTGGTCCCGGCGGCAGACAAAGCCGCAGGCGGCGATGGCACCGCCGGCAAGCCAGCTGACAAGCCTGCCCGCGCTGCCGCAGTGGACGGCAGCGTGACCGACGTGGTTGCCAAGACGGCGGTGCCACGGTCCACGCACGAACGGCTGGTGGCCACACTGCGCCGGGGGCAAGAGGCGCTCTCGCCGCGCGCCCTGCGCCGCCTGCTGGCCGACCTGCAGGAAGTGGTTGCGCCGCAGGTCAGCGAGCTCGAAGGCGGGCGCCGCGCGCAAGCCGTGGCCCAGTGGTACGCCGCCGCGCAGCCGGAGGAGCGGCGCGACATGTGGCTGCTGATGTGCGAGCAGTTCGCCCCCGATGCCACACGCTTCAAGTCGGCCCGCCAGCGCTACGAGGCCGCTGCGGGCACCGCCGAAGAAGGCCAGGCCGAGATCAGCCTACGCCGCGCGCTGGTATCGCCGCGCACCCGGCTGCTGCAGCGTTTTGCCGTGTTCCCCGAAGGTATGCGCTTCCTGGTGGACATGCGCGCCGAGCTGCTACCCATGCTCAAGGCAGACAAGCGCCTGCTGGCCCTCGATGCCGAGCTGGAGCAGCTGTTTTCCACCTGGTTTGATGTGGCGTTTCTGGAGCTGCGCCGCCTGTCGTGGGACTCGCCCGCATCGCTGCTCGAAAAGCTCATCAAGTACGAGGCCGTGCACGACATCCGCAGCTGGGCCGACCTGAAAAACCGGCTCGACAGCGACCGGCGCTGCTACGGGTTCTTCCACCCGCGCCTGCCCAACGAGCCCCTGATTTTTGTGGAGGTGGCGCTGCTCGACCGCATCTCCAGCAGCATCACGCCGCTGCTCGATGAAGCCGCCGCACCGGTGGACATCACCCGCGCCAACACGGCCATCTTCTATTCCATCAGCAACACGCAAACCGGCCTGCGTGGAGTGAGCTTTGGAGATTCGCTCATCAAGCATGTGGTGGAGACGCTGGCGGCGGAGTTTCCACGGCTGCGCACCTTTGCCACGCTGTCGCCCATACCGGGCTTTCGCGCGTGGCTGGGCAAGAACGCGCCCGCGATGCTCGAGCGGCTGGATGACAAGCGCCGTGCCGAACTGGGCCGCGCGGTGGGCTTTGAGCCGCCACAGGCCGCGCACTTTCTGGCCTCGGTGGACAAGCCGCTGGAGCTGGATGCCAAATCGCCCGTCCGCCAGATGCTGCTGGAGTGCGCCGCTCACTACCTGGGGCGCGACCTGCAGGACGGCAAGCCCTGCGATGCCGTGGCCCGCTTCCACCTGGGCAACGGTGCCCGCGTGGAGCGCCTGAACTGGGGCGGCGACCCGTCGGCCAAGGGGCTCAAGCAGTCGTATGGGCTGATGGTCAACTACCTGTACGACCTCAAGCGCATCGACAAGCACCGTGCCATGCTTGCGCACGGCAAGCTGCCCGTGTCGGGCGAGATCGAGAGCCTTTTGCGCGGTTGAAGCAACGCAAGCAGATGGGCCCTTGCAGGTACCGCCCGTGTGGCGGAGCAGGGGCCGCGAAGACAACGCTACCGGTGCGGCGCAGCACCGTCAGCGCGGTGGACGGCCCGGACAACGGCCGCAGGTTTTTCCAACAACGATGACAGGAGACAAGCAATGAACCCATTTTCGATACGCCGCCGCGAACTGCTGGTGGGCGCAGCTGCAGCGGGCCTGGGCACCGCCACCACGGCCACCTGGGCCCAGGCCAGCGCATGGCCCACCAAGCCCGTCAACATGGTGGTGCCGTTCCCGGCAGGCGGCGGTACCGACGCCTTCGCGCGGCCGCTCGCCGCGCAGTTTTCCAAGTCCATTGGCAAGACGCTGGTCATTGACAACCGCGGCGGTGCCGGCGGCACCGTGGGCGCCAGCTTTGCCGCCAAGGCGGCGCCGGACGGGTACAACCTTTTCATGGGCGCGGTGCACCACGCCATTGCGCCGTCGATGTACCCCAAGCTCGACTACGACATCGAAAAGGATTTCATCCCCCTGTTCCTGCTGGCCAACGTGCCGCAGGTAGTGGTGGTCAACCCCAAGAACGTGCCTGCCACCACCTTCCAGCAGTTCATGGATTTCGTGAAGCGCAACCCGGCCAAGCTCAACTACGGCTCGGCCGGTGCAGGCACTTCGCACCACATGGCGGGCGAGCTGTTCAAGCAGCAGACGGGCACCTTCATCACCCACATTCCGTACCGCGGCGCGGGCCCGGCCCTGCAGGACCTGATTGGCGGGCAGGTGGACATGATGTTTGACGGCCTGGGCTCGTCGGCCGCCCACATCAAGGCCGGACGCATCAAGGCGCTGATGGTCTCGGGCCCCAAGCGCAACCCTGCCTTCCCAGACGTACCGTGCGCGGCCGAGGTGGGCCTGCCCGACTACACGGTGACCACCTGGTACGGCCTGTGGGCGCCCAAGGGCACGCCGGCCGACCTGCAGGCGCGCATCATTGACGAGGTGCGCAAGCTGGGTACGGCCGATGAGC
Source organism: Acidovorax sp. BL-A-41-H1 (assembly GCF_051942715.1). Classification (NCBI taxonomy): domain Bacteria; kingdom Pseudomonadati; phylum Pseudomonadota; class Betaproteobacteria; order Burkholderiales; family Comamonadaceae; genus Acidovorax; species Acidovorax sp. BL-A-41-H1. Next base: position 983,378 of record NZ_JBPVJQ010000006.1, read on the forward strand.
TCAAGACGATCTGGGCTGCCAACGGCGCGGATTTTGGCGGCATGACGCAGCAGCAGTTTGCGGCGTTTGTGAGCAGCGAGGTCAAGCGCTGGGCGGCGGTGGTGAAAACCTCCGGCGCTAAATTGGACTGACCCCCTGAGTCGCTGCGCGCCTTCCCCCTGAAGGGGGACGCCACCCGTGGCCTGGCGGAGCCAGTTCCACGGTGGCACTGGCGATGGCGCAGCGCTGGTTTTGTGGGCAGTTGGCTTGGCGGACGTGATAGGCAATGAATATGTCTGGTGAAGTGTGGGTGAGGGATGGCGAACACGGCGTGGTGTATGTCACCTTGCGCCACGCTGGGCGGCTCAATGCCATGTCGCGGGCGATGTGGCGGCAGTTGCGTGCGGTGTTTGAGGACATCCAGGGCCGTGGCACTGCTGTGCGCTGCGTGCTGGTGGCGGGGGAGGGCGATGCTTTCTGCGCGGGCGGCGACATTTCGGAATACCCCGGGTTCCGGTTTGACGCGGCAGCGTTGCGCGACTTTCACGAAAACGATGTCTGGGGTGGGCTCAACGCCATGCTGGAATGCGACGCGCCTATCGTGGCGCAGATCAGCGGCGCCTGCATGGGGGCGGGGGTCGAGATTGCCAGCTGCTGTGACATCCGCATCGCCGGCAGTTCTGCCCGCTTCGGTGCGCCCATTGCAAAGCTGGGCTTTCCGATGGCCCCGCGCGAGGCGCAGCTGGTGGCCGCGGCGGTGGGCGATACCGTTGCCCGCCAGATGCTGCTCGAAGCTGCCACCTTCAGCGCTGCCGACATGCATGCGCGCGGTTTCCTCAGCCGCGTGGTGCCGGACGATGCGGTGACGGCCGAGGCGCTGGCCAGTGCCCTGCGCGTGGCCGCATTGGCGCCCGAGGCCGCCCGCATGAACAAACAGACGTTTCGGGCATTAAAACAGCCTGTAGCGCTTGATTTGATTGAACCTATTGCTATCAATAATGTAGTAAACGCCACGTCTGACCCTTACGCCTACGCCAGCAGCGCCGAGCACCGCGAAGGCATTGCGGCGTTTCTCGAAAAGCGCAAGCCCGTGTTCTGAACCCCTGCTGCAACCCGCCACGCTGCGTCAGCCACCGTATTACCTGTTCAACGTTGTCACTCTTTGCCCCATGAGCCACCACAACCTTTTCAGCGCCCTGCGCGCCGCGTTCCCCGCTGACCTGGACCAGATCGCCGTGGAGACCACCGCGCCCGACGGCACGCCGCTGCTGTACAGCTGGCGCGACCTGGACCACGCCAGCGCCCGCATGGCCAACCTGCTGGCCTCGCTCAAGCTGCCCGAAGGCAGCCGCGTGGCGGTGCAGGTCGAGAAATCGGTCGAGGCAATGATCCTGTACCTGGCCACGCTGCGCGCTGGCTATGTTTTTTTACCGCTCAATACGGCGTACCAGAGCGGCGAGATCGAGTACTTCATCGGCAATGCCGAGCCCGCCGTGGTGGTGTGCACGCCCGGCAACTTCGGCTGGGTGAGCAAGATCGCCTTCACCCAGGGCACGCAGCATGTGTTCACGCTGGGTGATGACCGCACCGGCAGCCTGCTCGAGCGCGCCACGCACCACGGCGACGTGCAAGAGCCCGTGGCGCGGCAGGAAGATGACCTGGCCGCCATCCTGTACACGAGCGGCACCACGGGCCGCAGCAAGGGGGCGATGCTCACGCACGGTAACCTGCTGTCGAACGCGCAGGTGCTCAAGGACTACTGGGGCTGGACCAACCAGGGCGGGCCCGAGGGCCGTGGCGACGTGCTGATCCACGCGCTGCCCATCTTCCATGTGCACGGGCTGTTCGTGGCCATCCACGGCGCGCTCATCAATGGCAGCAAGATGATCTGGTTTGCCAAGTTCGACCCCAAGGCTGTGCTGGCTGCCATGCCGCGCGCCACGGTGTTCATGGGCGTACCCACGCTGTATGTGCGCCTGCTGGCCGAGGCAGGGCTGAACAAGGAGGCTGCCCGCAACATGCGCCTGTTCATCGCGGGCTCTGCGCCGCTGCTGATCGAAACCTTCAACGAATGGCAGCAGCGCACCGGCCACACCATTCTGGAGCGCTACGGCATGAGCGAAACCATCATGCTCACGTCCAACCCCTATGCTGCCGACGCGCGCCATGCGGGGCAGACCGAGCGGCGCGGCGCCACTGTGGGCTTCCCGCTGCCCGGCGTGGGCCTGCGCGTGGTGGACGACGCGGGCAAGGCCGTGCCGGTGGGCGAGATCGGCAACATCCAGGTGCGCGGGCCCAATGTGTTCAAGGGCTACTGGCGCATGCCCGAAAAGACGGCCGAGGAGTTCACCGCGGATGAACAGGGTGGTCGGTGGTTCAAGACCGGCGACGTGGGCAAGGTTGATGAGCGCGGCTACGTGAGCATCGTGGGCCGCAGCAAGGACCTCATCATCAGCGGCGGCTACAACGTGTACCCCGCAGAGATCGAGGGCTACATCAACGACATGTCCGGCGTGGCTGAAAGCGCGCTGGTGGGCGTGCCGCACCCGGATTTTGGCGAGGTGGGCGTGGCCGTCGTCATCGCCAAGCCAGGTGCGCAGCTCAACCCCGATGCCATCGTGGCGGCCCTGAAGTCGCAGCTGGCCAACTTCAAGATCCCCAAGAAGTGCTTTGTGGTGCCCGAGCTGCCCCGCAACACCATGGGCAAGGTGCAAAAGAACCTGCTGCGCGATCAGTACAAGGGGCTATTTGCCTGACGTCAGGTAACCGTCTTCGGAGCGGACTGGCCCTGAGCCTGCTCCGCAAGCACTGAACGAGGGTGGGGAGGGCGGCGAGGCCGCCCGGACCCCTCGGCGCGGCCCGGGTTCATGCGCCGGATGCTGCGCATGACGCGACTAAGCAGCTACCGGGCAGCCAGGGCCGCCCACGTCGTTTTGCTACGCGATCAATAGCTGCTTGTGCTTATCCAATAAGCGCCAGCGGCCATTTGGCACTCAGCGCAGGACCAGCACCGGAATGTGCGAGTGCGTCAGCACGTGTTGCGTTTCGCTGCCCAGCAACAGGCGCTTGATGCCCTTGCGGCCGTGCGATGCCATCACGATCAGGTCGGCCTTGTGCTTTTTGGCGGCAGAAATCACGGCCTCTGCGATGAGGTCGGACTTGGCGACCACGCCTTTGACGGTGATGCCCTGCGCGCCGCCCTGGGCAGCCACGCCATCGACCATGGCCTGCGCCGAATCCGACCACTGCTTTTCGATGCGCTTGACGTCGCCCGCCTCGACGGGGATACCACCTTCAAAGTAGCTGCGCGGGTAGCGGGGCACCACCTTGAGGGCAATCACGGTGGCGCCGGTCAGGCCGGCCAGCGCCAGGCCGTGTTCCACCGCTTTTTCGGACAGTTCGGAGCCGTCGGTGGCGATCAGGATGCGTTTGTACATGGAGTTTCTCCTCAAGGTAGTTAAAAAGCCTGCCTGCCGGCACACCTGCTCAGCTGCGTTTTGCGCCTCACCGGGACGGCCTCTGTCGCTGCCAGGGCGCCGCCTGTCGTGCGCTGCGGTGGCTCCCTCCGTTGCTTTTGGGCAGGCTCGACAGGGAGCGTAGGCACAAATGATGGGTTCGGGCTTGATCCAGGTCAACGCGGCGACGGGCTATCGGCGATAGCCTTGAACCATGTCAAAGTTTCGTCCCGCCGCGCCGGTTGACACACCGTCGCCGCAGCCTGCAGAGGCTGCAGCCGCCCAGACTTCGCTGCTGGACGAACCCCAGGAGTGGTCGGCGTTCGGCCGCGCCTGCACCCCGGCCGGGCAGGTTGACGCTGCCGATCCGTGGGCCAGCCCGTGGGAATCGCATGTGGTGCTGGAAGGTATGCACTGCGCGGCCTGCGCCCTCACCATTGAAGACGCCCTGAAGGCCGTGCCCGGCGTGCAGCAGGCCGACGTGAGCGCCGCCACGCGCCGCGCCCGGGTGGTGTGGAACCCGGCCCAGGTCATGCCCTCGCAATGGATGGCTGCTGTGCAGCATGCCGGCTACCGCGCAATGCCCGCCATGGACGCCTTTGCCCGGGCGCAGCGGCTGCGCGAAAGCCGCCGCGCGCTGTGGCGCTGGCTGGTGGCGGGGTTTTGCATGATGCAGGTGATGATGTACGCGTGGCCTGCCTACGTGGCCCAGCCCGGCGATCTGACGGCCGAGATGGAGCACCTGCTGCGCTGGGCCTCTTGGGTCATCACACTGCCCGTGGTGGTGTTCTCGTGCGGGCCGTTCTTCTCCAGCGCACTGCGCGACATCCGACTGCGCCGCGTGAGCATGGACCTGCCCGTGGCGCTGGGCATGGCCATCACGTTCATCGTCAGCAGCGCAGGCACGTTCGACATGGACGGCATCTTCGGCAAGGAGGTGTACTACGACTCGCTGACGATGTTCGTCTTCTTCCTGCTGACCGGGCGCTGGCTGGAACTGCGCCTGCGCGACCGCACCGCCGGCGCGCTGGAGGCCGTGATGAATCGCCTGCCCGACAGCGTGGAGCGCCGCACCGGCGATGGCAGCTTTGTGCGGGTGGCCACACGGCGCCTGGCCGTGAGCGACACCGTCCGCGTGCTGGCAGGCGAAGCCTTTCCGGCCGATGGCCGCATCACGGCGGGCCACACCCATGTGGACGAAGCGCTGCTGACGGGCGAATCCACCCCCGTGGCCCGTGCAGAAGGCGGTGCCGTCACGGCCGGCAGCTACAACCTGCAGGCACCCGTGGAAGTGCTGGTGGAATCGACGGGCGCGCAAACCCGGTTTGCCCAGATCGTGGCGCTGATGGAAAGCGCATCGCTGCAAAAGCCGCGCCTGGCCCAGTTGGCCGACCGCATTGCGCGCCCATTCCTTTGGGCGGTGCTGGTGGCGGCCGGGCTGGCTGCGGCCTGGTGGTGGCCCACTGACCCCGGCCACGCGCTGATGGTGGCGGTGGCGGTGCTCATCGTCACCTGCCCGTGCGCGTTGTCGCTGGCCACGCCGGTGGCCATGCTCACGGCTGCGGGCACCCTGGCGCGCCATGGCGTGCTGGTGCGCAACCTGCAGGCGCTGGAAGCGCTGGCCCGGGTGGACACCGTGGTGTTCGACAAGACCGGCACGCTCACCCGCGATGCGATGGCGCTGCGATCCGTACACACGGCACCAGGCATCAGCGCCGACGAGGCCTTGTCGATGGCTGCCGCGCTGGCTGCGCAATCGATGCACCCCGTATCGCGCGCGGTGGCGCTGGCGGGTGCGGCGGCCTGCGGCCATTGGCGGGTTTCTGACCTGCGCGAAGAGGCGGGCCGGGGTCTGGTGGGTACGCTGGCAGATACGCGGCAGGACGGTGCGCCGTCACGGGTGTTCCGGCTGGGTTCTGCGTTGCACGCCGGTGTGGCCGTGTCGGGCGCCAGTGCTTCGCTGCAAGCCGTGCTGTCGCTGGAGCATGACGACGGCAGCGTGAGCGAGGTGGCACGGTTTGAACTCGCGGAAGACCTGCGCACCGAGGCCCCTGGCGTGGTCGATGTGCTGCAGCGCGCCGGCATTGCCGTGCAGCTGCTGTCAGGGGACCGTGCCGGCGCCGTGCAGCGCGTGGCAGCCCAGGCGGGCATTGCCGCGGCGCACGGCGAATGCACTCCCCAGGGCAAGCTCGCTGCGCTCAAAGACCTGCAGATGGCAGGTCACCATGTGGCCATGGTGGGCGACGGGCTCAACGATGGCCCGGTGCTTGCCGGTGCGCATGCATCCTTCGCCTTTGGCCGTGCCGTGCCGCTGGCTCAGGCACAGGCCGATTTCGTGGTGCTGGGCGACAGCCTGGAACTGGTGCCGCAGACGGTGATGCTGGCGCGACACACGCTGCGCGTGGTGCGCCAGAACCTGTGGTGGGCCGCGGGCTACAACGCCCTGTGTGTGCCCCTGGCGGTGATGGGCGCCATGCCCGCATGGCTGGCAGGCCTGGGCATGGCGCTCAGTTCGCTGCTGGTCGTGCTCAATGCCGCGCGCCTGTCGCGCAGCCTGCCGGCGCTGCCTCCTTATGCCGCAACAGCCTTTGCAGGCAACAGCGCTGCCGCTGCCTTGCACTCACCCGTTTCCGATCTTCCCAACGCCACACGCCCGGAGCCTGCCTGATGGACATCCTTTATCTGCTGATTCCGTTGTCGGTCGCGCTGGTGCTGCTGGTGCTTGCGGGGTTGTGGTGGGCGGTTTACCACGGCCAGTTCGAAAGCGTCGAACAAGAAGGCGAGCGGATTCTCCGGGACGATTGACATGTGTCAATGTGCCTGAGCCCCCTGTGCAACAAACTATGACTGCAATATAACGAGGTGCCCGATGGATCTAGCAAAAACAAATGCTGCGCACTACAACGATACGGTGGTGCGGCAGTTTTCTATCATGGCCGTGGTTTGGGGGGTGGTCGGTATGCTGGTGGGCGTGGTCATCGCCGCCCAGTTGGCCTGGCCCGAGCTCAACTTTGGCATTCCATGGCTGAGCTACGGGCGCCTGCGCCCACTGCACACCAACGCTGTGATCTTCGCCTTTGGTGGCTGCGCACTGTTTGCCACCAGCTACTACGTGGTGCAGCGCACCTGCCAGGTCAGGCTGTTTGCCGCGCCACTGGCGGCTTTCACGTTCTGGGGCTGGCAACTGGTCATCCTGGCCGCGGCCATCAGTCTGCCGCTGGGCTATACATCGGGCAAGGAATACGCTGAGCTGGAGTGGCCCATCGACATCCTGATCACGCTGGTGTGGGTGTCTTATGCCATCGTGTTCTTTGGCACCATTGGCGTACGCAAGGTCAAGCACATCTATGTGGCCAACTGGTTCTTTGGCGCCTTCATCCTGGCGGTGGCACTGCTGCACGTGGTCAACAGTGCCGCCATCCCTGCAGGCTTCATGAAGAGCTACTCGGCCTACGCCGGTGTGCAGGACGCCATGGTGCAGTGGTGGTACGGCCATAACGCTGTGGGCTTCTTCCTGACCGCAGGCTTCCTGGGCATGATGTATTACTTCATCCCCAAGCAGGCTGGCCGTCCGGTGTACAGCTACCGCCTGTCCATCGTCCACTTCTGGGCGCTGATCTTCACGTACATGTGGGCCGGCCCACACCACCTGCACTACACCGCGCTGCCAGACTGGACGCAATCGGTGGGCATGGTGTTCTCGCTCATCCTGCTGGCTCCCAGCTGGGGCGGCATGATCAACGGGATCATGACCCTGTCGGGTGCATGGCACAAGCTGCGCGATGACCCCATCCTGCGCTTCCTGATCGTGTCGCTGTCGTTCTATGGCATGTCCACGTTCGAAGGTCCGATGATGTCCATCAAGACCGTCAACGCCCTGAGCCACTACACAGACTGGACCGTGGGCCACGTGCATTCCGGTGCGCTCGGCTGGGTGGGCCTGATCTCGATGGGTTCGCTCTACTACCTGGTGCCCCGGCTGTTTGGTCGCGAAAAGATGCACTCGGTCAAGGCTATTGAACTGCACTTCTGGATGGCCACCATCGGCATCGTGCTGTACATCGCCGCGATGTGGATCGCCGGTGTGATGCAGGGCCTGATGTGGCGCGCCATCAACCCCGATGGCACGCTGACATACACCTTTGTCGAGAGTGTGAAGGCCACCTATCCGTTCTACGTGATCCGCGTGGCCGGTGGCCTGCTGTACCTGGGCGGGATGATCGTGATGGCCTGGAATGTCTGGATGACCACCATTTCCGGTCGCTCGGTCAAGGCGCCCATCCCTGCGGTCAACGCAGCACATGCCTGAGCCGAAGGAAACAACCATGTCCGATAACAACACATCGACTTCGACTGGCTTCACCCATGAAAAGGTGGAGACCAACAACTTCCTGATGATCGTGCTGATCCTTCTGGTGATCGCCATTGGCGGCCTGGTCGAGATCGTGCCGCTGTTCTTCCAGAAGTCCACGACCGAGGCGGTCAAGGGTGTGGAGCCCTACACCTCTGTCCAGCTGGTGGGCCGTGATATCTACATCCGCGAGGGCTGCTACAACTGCCACTCGCAGATGATCCGCCCCTTCCGTGCCGAAACCCTGCGCTATGGACACTATTCCGTGGCGGGCGAATTCGTGTATGACCACCCCTTCCAGTGGGGCAGCAAGCGCACGGGCCCCGACCTGCACCGGGTGGGCGGCAAGTACAGCGATGAATGGCATCGCATCCACCTGAACAACCCGCGTGATGTGGTGCCCGAGTCGAACATGCCTGCCTACCCCTGGCTTGAAAAGACGGCGGTGGACCCGGCCAGTGTGGCGCCGCGCATGAAGGCCCTGCGCACCGTGGGCGTGCCCTACACCGACGAGCAGATCGCTGCCGCGGCAGCCGATGTCAAGGGCAAGACCGAGTTGGATGCCCTCATTGCCTACCTGCAGGTCATGGGCCGCGCGCTCAAGTAAAGGAGACCGTCATGGACATCACCACCATGCGCATCGTCGCCACCCTGGCATCGATGGCCTGCTTCATCGGCATCTGGGTCTGGGCCTACCGTGGCCGTAACAAGGCCCGGTTCGACGAGGCAGCCCAGCTGCCCTTCGAGACAGATTGACCTTTACCAGAACGAGAACACCCCATGAGTGACTTCACCAGCAATTTCTGGTCGGTCTTTGTGACCACGCTGACGCTCGTCGGCATCATTGCCTGCGGCATCCTCCTTTGGCTGGCCGGGCGCAAGAAGGTCATCGCCACTTCCGACAACACCACCGGCCATGTCTGGGACGAAGACCTGGTCGAGATGAACAACCCCCTGCCACGCTGGTGGGTGTGGCTGTTCGTCATCACCATCGTCTTCGGCCTGGCCTACCTGGCCGCCTACCCGGGCCTGGGCAGCTTCAACGGCAAGCTCGGCTGGTCGCAAAAGGGCGAATACGAGGCCGAGATGGCCAAGGCCAAGGCCGAACTGGAGCCGCTGTATGCCCGTTTCGTGTCCATGAAGCCTGAAGAGGTGGCGGTAGACGCGCAGGCTCGCGCCATTGGTGAGCGGCTGTACATGAACAACTGCGCCCAGTGCCACGGCTCGGACGCTCGCGGCAGCAAGGGCTTCCCGAACCTGGCCGACGGCGACTGGCTGCATGGTGGCACTCCGGACAAAATCCGCGAGACGCTGGAAAAGGGCCGTATCGGCAATATGCCCCCCATGGCGGCTGCAGTGGGCACGGCAGAAGACGTGCGCAACGTGTCGCACTACGTGCTGAGCCTGTCTGGCAGCCCGCACGACTCGCTTCGTGCATCGCTGGGCAAGTCCAAGTTCGGTGCTTGTGCTGCCTGCCACGGCATGGACGGCAAGGGCAACCAGGCGCTGGGCGCGCCCAACCTGACGGACGACATCTGGCTGCATGGCTGGGGTGAGACGGCCATCACGGCCATCATCAACAACGGCAAGGTCAACCAGATGCCTGCACAGGCAGACAAGCTGACCGACGCGCAGATTGGTGTGCTGTCGGCCTATGTCTGGGGCCTGTCGAACAAGCAGGTCGCAGCGGCACGCTGACCGTCCCCGGGGCAACGCGCAGGCGTTGCCCTTTCGGTTTTTTCCTTTTTTGCTTTCTGGCTTCAACGCAGTCGAGACACCATGAATACACCCAGCGGGCCCGCTCGCAAGGTCATTCCGATCAGCCCGGTCGCATCCTCCGATGCCACGGCGGGAAGTGAAATTGTCTCGCTGTACGAAGCACAGAAGAAGATCTATCCCCGCTCCATCAGTGGCGTGTTTGCCCGCTGGCGCTGGGCGATGGTGATCCTGACCCAGTTGGCTTTCTACGGTGTGCCATGGCTGGAGTGGGGCCAACGCCAGATGGTGCTGTTCGACCTGGGCGCCCGCCGTTTCTACATCTTCGGGCTGGTGCTTTACCCGCAGGATTTCATCTACCTGACGGGCCTGCTCATCATCTCGGCCTTGTCGCTGTTCCTGTTCACGGCCGTGGCGGGGCGGCTGTGGTGCGGCTTTGCCTGTCCGCAGACGGTGTACACCGAGATATTCATGTGGATCGAGCACAAGATCGAGGGAGACCGCAGTGCCCGCCTGCGGCTGGACAACGGCCCCTGGACCTTCGAGAAAGTCCGCAAAAAGTTTTTGAAGCAGGTGGCATGGCTGAGTGTGGCGCTGTGGACCGGTTTTACCTTTGTCGGTTACTTCGTACCGATCCGCGAGCTGGGCGGCGAGCTGCTGGCCCTCCAGGGAAGCTGGCAGATCTTCTGGGTGCTGTTCTACGGGTTTGCCACCTATGGCAACGCGGGCTACATGCGCGAGCAGGTCTGCAAGTACATGTGCCCGTATGCGCGCTTCCAGAGCGCGATGTTCGACAAGGACACGCTCATCGTGAGCTACGACGGCGAGCGCGGCGAGCCGCGCGGCCCGCGCAACAAGACGGTGGACCACAAGGCCAAGGGCCTGGGCGACTGCATCGACTGCACGCTTTGCGTACAGGTGTGCCCGGTGGGCATCGACATCCGCAAGGGCCTGCAGTACGAGTGCATTGGCTGTGGGCTGTGCGTGGATGCCTGCAACACTGTGATGGACAAGATGCAGTACCCCAAGGGGTTGATCCGCTTTTCTACCCAGAACGCCGTGGCTCGGCGCTGGAACCAGTCGCAGATCATGCAGCGCGTGTTCCGCCCCCGGGTACTGGTGTATGGCGCGGTGCTGGTGGCGCTGTGCGTGGCAATGCTGGCAAGCCTGGTCACGCGCACGCCGCTGAAGGTGGACGTGGTGCGCGACCGCGCAGCCCTGTCGCGCATTGTGGCGGGCGGCAAGCTCGAGAACATCTACCGGCTGCAGGTCATGAATGCGACCGAGGGCACGCAGCGCTACCAGATCACTGCGCGCGGCTTGCAGGGGATCGAGACATCGATTGACGGCGATGTAGAGATTGGGCCGGCAGAGTCGCGTTGGGTGGCTGTGCGGCTGCAGATACCTTACGGTTCTGCCACGCCAGGCTCGCATCCGGTGCACTTTGACGTGCAAGCCGTGGGTTCTGCGGCCCATGTCACTGAAAAGTCAGTTTTCCTGGTGCCACGCTGATCTGTTTATTCGCGGTGCTACCGCCAACGCTCTTGACCGGGCTGTGATTTATTCAAGGAGAGAGTTCCATGGCATCCAACGCTGTTCCAGCCGTTTCGGCCCCCGCTGCCGCCCCCTGGTGGAAGTTCGGCCATGTCTGGCTGATCATTTCTGGCCCCGTCATCGTGATCATTGCCGGATTCGTCACCTTGTGGCTGGCCATCTCGCGGCCTGACCCCGTCGTCGCGGAAGACTATTACCGCCAGGGCGTGGAGATCAACAAGACCCTGCAGGGTGCCGACAAGAGCCTGTTGCCAGCAGTGAAGGCCCGCAACCACGCGGCCACCCCTGCCGAAGACGCACCACGCTGATCCCTGCCATGGCTGTCCGATTAGGGCGGCTTGCGCAACACCTGCGACCCTGGTCAACCGATCCTGAAAAAAAGAGGAGACAAGCGCGATGTGGACCCAACGCCTGATGTGGATAGCATGGCCTGCCTTTTTGATGGCAGGTGTGCTCGAGATGCTCGTCTTTGCGCTCGTCGATCCTCATGACCTGCACTGGTTTGGCCAGCCCGTGCCACTTTCACGGGAAGGCGTCTACACGCTGGCGTTTTTTGCTTTTTGGGTGGTCACCATGGCTTCCAGTGCGCTCACCACGCTGCTGGCTATGTCGCCGTTCGAGCTCAACCGGTGCCCGGTACCCGACGGAGAGCGGCCGGACGATTGCCGCAAGACTTCGGGCTGTGCCTGAACTGTCGGCGAAAGCCAGGCCGGGAGCCTTCAAGGGCAGGTTGCAGTCGCCGAGCCGCCCATTGCCCAACAGTGCGCGGTGAAGGTGTTGACAGGTTCAACCGGGCGGCTGAGCCGCGCTGTCAAATGAGCAGGCCTCCCGAGAACCCTCCGGCCACGCCCTGCTCAGTGGCAAGGCTGCTGGCTGTTGACAATGCGGCGCAGCGCGTCGGTGTCCAGGATGCGCACATGCCGCTGCTTGACCTCGACGATCTGTTCGTCGACAAATTTCGAGAAGGTGCGGCTCACGGTTTCGAGTTTGAGACCCAGGTAGCTGCCAATCTCTTCCCGGGTCATGCGCAGCACCAGTTCTGACTGCGAGAAGCCCCTGGCGTGCAGGCGCTGCACCAGGTTCAGCAGGAAGGCCGCCAGGCGCTCTTCGGCACGCATGCTGCCCAGCAGCAGCATCACGCCATGCTCGCGCACGATCTCGCGGCTCATGATCTTGTGCACGTGGTGCTGCAGGGCCGTGACCTCGCGCGACAACTCCTCAATGCGGTCAAATGGCATGACGCAGACTTCAGCGTCTTCCAGAGCAACGGCGTCACAGGTGTGGTGGTCGTTCACGATGCCATCGAGGCCGATGATCTCGCCTGCCATCTGAAAACCCGTTACCTGGTCGCGGCCATCTTCCGTGGCCACGCAGGTCTTGAAGAACCCGGTCCGAATCGCATACAGCGACGTGAATGTCTCGCCGTTGCGAAACAAGGTTGCGCCGCGCTTGACCTTGCGCCGCACGGCCACCACTTCGTCGATGCGCTGCAGTTGTTCTTCGTTCAGTCCTACGGGCATACACAGCTCCCGCAGGTTGCAGTTCGAGCAGGCGACTTTGATGGTGAGCGGATTCATGGCCGGTGGAACTAGTTGCGGAAAATAAGGATACTCCGCATCTGCATCAAACAGATGACGGTTGACCTCATGGGGCCAAATGATATGCGTCAAATTGTCGCAGTCAGCGCCTTGTGGCCGCTTGATGTAAATCAAGGACTGCCCGCGGCAGCTGCGGCACAGTCAGGGCGTTCCGAAGGATGCCCATGACCGCTGTCTCCCCTGACCTGCTGCGCCGATTTGATGTAGCGGGGCCACGCTACACCTCCTACCCCACCGCTGACCGCTTTGTCGAAGCCTTTGGGCAGGAAGATTATGTGCTGGCGCTCGATCAGCGCAGGAACGGAACGGTTGCGAAGGCGCTGCCGCTGTCGCTCTATGTGCACATTCCTTTTTGCGAATCGTTGTGCTACTACTGTGCGTGCAACAAAATCATCACCAAGCACCACGACCGGGCCGATCTTTACCTGCGGTACCTGAGCCGCGAAATTGACCTTCATACCGCCCATTGCGGAACAGGGCAGGTGGTGTCGCAGCTACACCTGGGCGGCGGTTCACCCACATTCCTCTCGGACGATGGGTTGCGTGAACTCATGGCTGTCCTGCGTCGCAGCTTCACGCTGGCACCGGGCGGTGAATACTCGATCGAAGTCGATCCGCGCACGGTGAATGCTGACCGCCTGGCAGTCCTGGCCGAACTGGGTTTCAACCGGCTGAGTTTTGGCGTGCAGGACTTTGATGCGGAGGTGCAGAAGGCCGTGCACCGGATCCAGCCTGCCGAGCAGGTGTTCTCGCTCGTCGAGTCGGCTCGCTCGCTCGGCTTCGACTCGGTGAACGTCGATCTGATTTACGGCCTGCCCCGGCAGACGCCCGAATCGTTTGATCGTACCCTGGCCCAGGTGGCCCAGCTGCGGCCCGATCGCATCGCGCTGTACGCATACGCCCATCTTCCCGAGCGGTTCAAGCCGCAACGCCGCATTGTGTCGGCCGAGCTGCCTGCGGCCTCGGCCAAGGTGGCGATGCTGTCTCGGTCGCTCGACGCCTTCCTGGACGCTGGGTACGTGTACGTGGGCATGGACCACTTTGCCTTGCCCTCGGATGCGTTGGCGGTTGCCAAGCGGCAGGGGCGCCTGCATCGCAATTTTCAGGGGTACAGCACGCAGCCTGATTGCGACCTCATTGCCCTTGGCGTGTCGGCCATCGGCAGGGTGGGGGCCACCTACAGCCAGAACGCCAAGACGCTGGAGGAGTACTACGACTTCCTCGACCAGGGGCGTTTACCGATCGTCCGTGGCCTGGCGCTGACGCGGGACGATCTTGTGCGCCGCGCCGTCATCATGGCGCTGATGTGCCAGGGTGAAGTGCTGTTCGAGTCCATCGAGCAAGGCTGGCTGATCGACTTCAAGCAGTATTTTGCTGCGGAGCTCACGCGCCTTGAAGAAATGGCCGAGCAGGGTCTGGTGCGCATGAATTCTGATGGCGTCGAGGTCACGCCGATGGGCTGGTTCTTTGTACGCGGCGTGGCGATGGTTTTTGACCGCTATCTCCAGGCCGACCGCTACCGGGCACGCTTCTCGCGCATCATCTGAACGGAGTACATCCATGCCATGCCAGGTCGTTGCCCTCGCAGTCATCGCCACCATGGGTGCGCATGGCGCAGGCGTGTGCCTGGGTGACTGCTGCGACGACCCGGTGGGAGCCAGGTCATGCTGAGCGCGGCTGCGTGGTCGGCGCTGGTGATGGGACTGGTGGGCGGATCGCATTGTCTTGCCATGTGCTCCGCCCCTTGTGGCGCATTGGTGGGTGCAGGGGGGCGCCCGGGTGTCGGTGCGGAAGACAAGGCTGGTACGGGCGTGCCTGTGCAGTGGGCAGCCCCGTGGCAGGCGCAGCGCCCGTGGCATCAAACTTGGCGTACGGTGGCCTTTCATCTGGGGCGCATCGGTAGCTACGCGGCCGTGGGCGCCCTTGCCGCGGCAGCCATGGACAGCCTGGCATGGCTCACGCAGCAGGCCACGGCACTGCGCCCCGCCTGGACGCTGATGCACGTTGCGGTGATGGGCTGGGGGCTGATGATGATGGTTCAGGCGCGGCAACCTCAATGGGTGGAGCAGGCCGGGCGCGCCGTCTGGGGCAAGGTACAGCCGATGGTCCGGTCGCATGGGGGTCTGATGACCACCGGTTTCCTTTGGGGGCTGATGCCTTGCGGCCTCCTTTATTCGGCGCTGCTGGTGGCCGCGCTCAGCGGCGGGCCGGCCGAAGGGGCCTTCAGCATGGCGTTGTTCGGCCTGGGCAGTGGACTCTGGCTGGTCGGTGGGCCGTGGGCTTGGACAGCCGTCCGGTCACGGCTGAACCTCGTGCGCGCCGAATGGGGCAGCCGGTTTGCGGGCGGGTTGCTGTGCGCAGTGGCAGCCTGGGCGCTGTGGATGGACCTGGTCTACAAGCCGTCGCTGTGGTGCCGCTGAACCCACGGGGGCCTGGCTTTCGTCTCGTCTTCGCAACACCACGGGCCTGCTTTCCGGGTGGCGACGTCCTTGGCATGGCGCTGAGCAGGGGTGTCTTACTCTTGAGAGCGCACCGGCGATAATCCGTGTAACCATTGGTGGCACTGAAGTCCCCATGTATCGTGCGCTCAGACCGTGAACTCTTCCATCCTCATCGATATCAGCCAGCTGCGCATTGGCATGTATGTGCAGCTGGATCTGAACTGGCTCCAGCACCCTTTCCCGGTCAGCAGTTTCCGGGTGGGTTCTGCCGATCAGATCGCGACGCTGCGCGAGCTGGGCCTGAAGGATGTGCGGTACGTGCCCGGCAAAAGCGATGCGCAGTGGCGCGACCCTGCTGCGCCGGTGGCGGACGAGCCGGCGACGGCAAGCGTGTTGGCCGCCGAAGCGGGCGGTGCCGCTGCGCCGCAGGTAGCCCCGCCTGCGATAGACCCTGAAACCGAACGCAGACGCCGCCGGCTGGAGGCGCAAAACCGCGCCCTTGCGATTTGCGACCAGCGATTTGCAGACGCGACGCGCCAGTACCAGGCGATGGAGCGGGCCGTTTCCGATCAGCCCGGGCAGGCGCGCAGCAAGGGTGACGCCCTGGTGTCTGGCTGCGTAGCGGACGTGCTTGAAAACGGTGACTCGGTGATCCGGCTGCTCTCGGAGGGGGTGGGCGAGCGCAGCGGGCTGCATCCCATCAATGTGATGGTCGTTTCCCTCCTGCTTGGCCGTTCGCTTGGCATGAAAAGCGACGAGCTCAACGACCTGGGCATTGCCGCGTTGATTCATGACATCGGCAAGACCAGGCTGCCCCCCAATCTGAGGAACCCGACCGCATCAATGCCGCTGATGGAGCGCGCCCGGTACGAAACCCATGTCGCCGAGTCGGTGGCGCTGGCGCGCCGGATGGGATACAGCGATGGGGTGTTGACGGCCGTGGGCCGCCACCACGAGATGGCCGACGGAACGGGTTTTCCGGGGCGTCTGTCGGGTACGGATCTGGGGCGGATGAGCCAGGTGCTCGCGCTGGTCAACCGCTATGACAGGATTTGCAACCCGGCCAACGGGCTGGATGCGCTGACCCCGCATGAGGCGCTGTCGGTTATTTTTGCGCAGCACAAGTCGCGATTTGACGCCGTGGTGCTGGGAGCATTTATACGCATGATGGGTGTGTACCCGCCTGGATCCATCGTGCAGCTGGTCAATGACCGCTACGCGATCGTCGCCTCTGTCAACTCATCGCGCCCGTTGCGACCCAAGGTGATCGTTCACGACCCGAAGGTGCCCAAGGAAGAAGCCCCGATCCTAGACCTTGAAACTGTGCCTGAGTTGGGTATTCGGCGCAGCCTCAAGCCGTCGCAGCTCCCGCGCGAGGCGCTGGACTACCTGTCGCCGCGCCAGAGGATCTGTTACTTCTTTGAGCGCGCGGTTCCGCCCGAAGCGGATGGGGACAACGCGTGACACAGCTTTCGCCCCAGATCTGGCTGGACCAGCTGCTGGAGGCGGTGTGGCTGGTGGACGAGGCGAGCCTGGTCATCATCCAGGCCAACGCGGCCGCAGCGCGGCTCACGGGCCGGCATGTGGACGACATGGTCGGCTCCCATGTGATGGGTCTTGCTGCGACGCCGCAGGACCTGGCTTTCTGGAGCGAGCCGTCGCAGGTGACTGCTGATGGCATCCATTCATTCACCAGCCTGCTCAACACGGCAGGCATGCTTGTACCGGTGGAGCGGCGCGTGTCGCGGGTTGCCTTGCCCGACCATGCGAGCGCCGTGCTGATGGTCACCATGCTGGACCGGAGTACGCAGGACGCGACCGAGCGCGAACTCGAGACACTGCTGTCGGAGCTAAGGGCCACGCTCGATTCTGCAGCCGACGGTGTGCTGGTCTGCAGCCTTGATGGCCGCGTACGCGCCTTCAACCAGCGCTTGGCGCAGCTGTGGGACATGCCGTGGGATTTGCTCGTCGAGCGCAATGATGCCGCTGTTTACGGCCACATGGCTGCGCAGGTGGCCGACGCTGCGCAGTATTCAGAACGCCTCGCAGCCATAGCACGCGAGCCGATGCAGGACAGTACGGACATCGTGCAGCTGCGTAACGGTGGCGTGCTGGAGCTGCGCTCAGTCCCCCAGTTCAGCCACGGGCAGCCGGTCGGCAGGGTCTATTCCTTTCGCGACATCACCCGCCAGACCGAGATACAGGCCAGCCTGCGGCTTGCGTCGCGCGTGTTCGAGTCGAGCCTGGACGCCATCTTCATCGCTGACAGCCTTCACCGCGTGATGCGCATGAACCCGGGGTGTGAGCGCCTGGTGGGCCCTGCGGCCCGGTCGTTCGAGGGCTGCATGGCGGCCGCCCTGTTCGGCGTGGGTTCCGACCCGACCTTCATGGAACGTGTCCAGCAAGGATGGGAGCGCGAAGGTTTCTGGGAGGGCGAGCTGTGGCTCCCTCGCGAGAACAGCACCTACTGTGCCGTACAGCTGTCGTGGGTGGCGCTGCGCGACGATGAGGGGCGCATCGTCCAGAGCATCGGCTTCATGCGCGATCTCACGATGCAGCATGCGGCGCAAAAGCGGATCGAGGAACTGGCCTATAGCGATGCCCTTACGGGCCTTCCCAACCGGCTGCTGCTGTCCCAGCGTGTCGACACTGCGATCCAGGGCGCACGCCAGAGCGACACAGGGTTTGCGATCCTGTTCCTCGACCTCGACCGCTTCAAGATCATCAATGACTCGCTGGGGCATCCCTTTGGCGACAGGGTGCTGCAACTGGTGGCCGAGCGTTTGCAGGCCTGCCTGCGGCAGACCGACATGCTCTGCCGCCTGGGTGGTGACGAGTTCGTGATCTACCTTCACGGTGGCGACGCCGTGGTGGCAGAAGGCGTAGCGCGCCGGGTGCTGGACGACATGCTCAAGCCCTTCATGCTCGATGAAATGGGTTTTTCCATCCAGTGCAGCATCGGCATTGCCCTGTATCCGCAAGACGGCGCGACGCTGGACGACCTCATCAAGCAGGCCGATACGGCCATGTACCGCGTCAAGGACCGGGGCCGTGGCAACTACGGCTTCTACCAGCCGCAAATGAACGCCAACCTGCTCTCGCGGATGCAGATGGAGCACGCCCTGCGCCAGGCGCTGGGGCAGCAACGCATGGCGGTGCACTACCAGCCGCAGGTGAATATGGCCACAGGCCGCATCACCGGGGCCGAAGCCCTGGCACGCTGGACCGACCCGGAGTTCGGCTCGGTTTCGCCGGGCGTCTTCATCCCGCTGGCCGAAGAATCAGGCTTCATCGTGACCCTGGGTGCGTGGGTGATGGAGCAGGCCGTGCGTGAAGCTGCGGTGTGGATGCACAGTGGCAGCCCGATCATGATTTCGGTGAACGTCTCTGCGCTGGAATTTCGCCAGCCGGATTTCGTCGACCGCATCACGCGGTTACTGGCCGTGCACCAGCTGCCCCCCACACTTCTCGAACTCGAGCTGACCGAGAGCATCCTGCTCCAGGACGCCCAGGAGACCGAGCAGCGCCTGCGCGTGCTCGCCAGGCTCGGCATCGGCCTGGCCATCGACGACTTTGGCACAGGCTATTCGAGCCTGGCTTATCTCAAGAAGCTGCCCATCCACAAGCTCAAGATCGACCAGTCCTTTGTGCGAGGGCTTCCAGACGACGAGGGCGACCGCGCCATCGTCAGTGCCATCATCAGCATCGGGCAGGCCATGCACATCGAGGTGGTGGCGGAGGGGGTGGAAACCGAAACGCAGCAGGCGGTGCTGCAGCAGATGAACTGCGACCACTACCAGGGGTTTCTTTGCGCGCCGGGGCTGCCTGCTGCAGAGTTTCGCGCCCTGCTGGCCAAGCCGCTGCCGCTGCGCGCGCTGGGCACGCGCAACCCCACCAAAATCTGAGGCCCAGACCCGACATACGCCGCGTTGCAGCGGACCGCTCAGGCAGCGTATGCCCTTGGGTGCATGGCTTGCCTGAAGGCAGCCGCAGGCGGCGTGTCTACCGTCAGAGGGCGGCAATCCCCTTCCAGAGCATGTACGCGGCCAGGCCGAACAGCAGCGATGCGAACACGCGTTTGAGCTGCTTGACGGGCAGGCTATGGGCAGCCTTGGCGCCCAGCGGCGCCGTGAGCACGCTGCAGGTGGCGATCACTGCCAATGCTGGCAGCCACACGTAGCCCAGTGATGCTGGGGGAAGGCCCGCTATGCTTTGCCCGCCCACCACGTAGCCCACCACATTGGCCAGCGCAATGGGAAATCCCAGCGCCGCACTGGTAGCCACCGCGTTGTGGATGGGCACGTTGCACCAAGTCATGAAAGGCACACTCACAAAGCCGCCACCGGCGCCCACCAGTCCCGATAGAAAGCCGATCACCCCGCCTGCAGCCACCTGGCCGCCGCCATTCGGCATCTGCCGGGCGGGCGCGGGTTTCTTGTCCAGGAACATCTGCGTTGCAGAAAAACTGACGAACAGCGCGAAGAAGATGGCCAGGAATGAGCCCTTGAGCAGCGCAAACACGCCCAGGCTGGCGATGAAACCGCCGAGCACGATGCCCGGAGCGAGGCGCTTGACGATATCCCAGCGCACGGCGCCGCGCTTGTGGTGCGCCCGTACGCTGGACACCGACGTGAACATGATGGTGGCCATCGATGTGGCAATGGCCATCTTCACTGCAAGATCCGGAGCAACCTGCTGGCCGCCCAGGATGTAGGTCATGAACGGTACCAGCAGCATTCCGCCCCCGATGCCCAGCAGGCCCGCCAGAAAGCCCGTGGCCAGGCCGAGCACGCCGAGTTCAACAATCAGGAGGGGGTCGAGCATGGGGCAGAGACAGGAAAGAGCGCGCGGAACGCGAGAACAGCCGCCACGCGCGCCGCACCCGGCCTGCCGCCGGGGCGGCGCGGGGAGCACGCCGGTGAAATAAGGGTGTCTGCGATGACCACCGAACTCTCATCCTGAACCGGGGGTTCAGGTGGGCGAGGGCAGCCAGGCGTTGGGTTCATCTGACGCGAGATGATCACGCTCACCCGGCAATTACCAAGCCCGAGCTCGTTGAGCATTGGTTCAAGGAAATATAAAGCCCGGCAGCATCGCAGACAGCCCGATTGTAGGACGCACAACGGGCCCGCGCAGGCACAAGGGCATGTAAAGCGAGGTAAGCCATGCGCCCGAGCCGCGCATGCACAACACGCAGCCGCACAGGCTCAGGCACGCCAGGCCCCTGCCAACACGGGTCATACCGCAAACCGCGCAGGCAGGAAAGGTTTGCGCGTACTTCTGCGCTGGCGTGCTGCGATCGGTGCCACACCTGCGCAGGCGGCGCGCGATTCAGAGCAGTCTGCCGTCCCCGCCCAGCGCGTCATCCAGCCGGCCGACCAGTGCGCGCAGGCGCTCATCGTCTGCCTCGGGCAACGGCAGTTCATGCTGTGCAGTCGGAGCGCCGGCAGCAGGGGCCGGCGCGGCCTTGCGTTCGGCCGATCGGGCAGCCAGATCGGCAGCATCGCGGTCAGCGATCTCGAAGGCGAGATTCAGCGCGGCGAGTACCGCAATGCGCTCGCGCGCACGCACCTTGCCCGCATCCCTGATCTTCGTCATGGCGGTGTCCACGCGCTCCACTGCGTCGAGCAGGCGACCCTCGTGGCCCTCCGGGCAGGACAGCAGGTAGCTCTGCTGCAGGATCTGCACCTCGATCTGCTTCATGGGGTCTCCTTGGTGGCGGGGGCTGCGACGGGCAGTCGTTCCAGCAGGGCGTCCACGCGCGCCCGTGCGGCGCTCAGGCGTGACTTGAGTGAGTCGCGTTCCTGCGTGAGGGTTGCCACCTGCTCGGCCAGCAGCGCATTGGTGCGTTGCAGCTCCGCGTGGCGCAGCAGCAGGCGTTCGACGCGCTCGGCGATCTGGTCTGTGGTGGACTGTGTGGCCATAGAGCCTGCGATTGTAGGGTTGGGGTGCTGCAAAGGGACGTAAAATCCCGCCCGTTGGTGCTCGCGGTGTGGTTCACATGCCGCAGTTCAACGGGAAGCAGGGAGGTATCGTCACCACGTGGCGTGCCCAGCCTGCGCTGCCCCCGCAACGGTCAGCGGACGAATCTTCTTTTGATTCTCTCTCCATCCATACGCCACTGTGTGCCCTGAACAAGCACATGGGAAGGCATTGGGGGGTGTTCCGCCAGCCCGGATACCGGCCAACACGGTGGCTGCGTGCGCCCGATGAGGGTGCGCGCTGCCGTATCACCCATTTGCTGGCGGGGAGGCCGGCGCGGGTTGTTTGTTGACGACGATTCCATGAACTTACGTACCCCTCGTGCGCGCACATTCGCGCCCTTGTCCCGGGTTGCCGCTGCGCTTGCCGCGGCTGGCTGCACAGCCGCTCTCGCCCAGGGCGCTTTGCCAGAACCTGTCCTGATCGCGCAAAACCTGCGTGCCCCAACGCTCGCCGAAACCGTGGTGGCTGCATCGCGCACGCCGCAGCCGCTGGCGGACCTGGTCGCCGATATCTCGATCGTGGATCGAGAGACCATTGAAAGCAGCGGCGCCACGGGCCTGGCTGATCTGCTGGGCCGGTTGCCGGGTGTGGAGTTCGCCCGCAACGGCGGCCCGGGCAGCAGCACCAGCGTGTTCCTTCGCGGCGCCGAAACCCGCTTCACGGCTGTGTACATCGATGGCGTACGCATCGATTCGCAGTCCACCGGTGGCGCGCCCTGGGAGAGCATTCCGCTTGGGCTCATCGACCGCATCGAAGTGCTGCGCGGTCCCGCCGGTGCGGTGTACGGGTCGGACGCTCTGGGCGGCGTCGTGCAGATCTTCACCAAGCGCGGTGAAAACGGTTTTGCGCCTTACATCAGTGCCGGCGCAGGTACGCATGGCACCCGCAAGATCGAAGCCGGCATGAGCGGCGCCAGCGGCACCATCGACTACGCGTTGGGATTGGCGCGCGAGGAAAGCAGGGGTTTCAACGCCCGGCCGATCGCCACGCAGAACCCTGACCGTGACGGTTACCGATCCACGGCTGCCCATGCCCGCGTGGGCCTGCAGGTCAACGCAGCGCACCGCCTGGAGGGCACCCTGCTGACCAATGACACCAACAGCGGCTACGACAACGGCCTGGGCAAGGATGACCGGAGCCTGCACACCATGCATGCGCTCGGCTTGAACTGGCTGGCGCAGTGGAGCAGTGTCTACAAGACGCGCCTGTCCATCACCGACTCACGCGACGAGTACGAAACCCGCCCGTCTCCCTACCTCACGGACACGCGCTTGCGCGGTTACCTGTTCCAGAATGAATGGCGTTTGGGTGCGCATCTGCTGAGCGCCGCGCTGGAGCGCCGCGAAGACCACCTGGAAAACGCCCCCATCGACCGCGAGCGTTCGCAGGACGGGATTGCGCTGGGCTACGGCTTCAACGCGCACGGCCACACCGTGCAGCTCAATGTACGGCACGACTCCGACAGCGAGTTTGGCGGCAAGAGCACCGGCAGCGTGGCCTATGGCTACGCCATCACGCCGCAGTGGCGCGCCACGGCATCCGTCGGTACGGCGTTCCGCGCGCCCACGCTGTATCACCGCTTCAGCGAATACGGCCTGGCCACGCTGCGCCCCGAAAGCAGCCGCAACGCCGAGGTGGCGCTGCGCTACGCGCAAGGCGCCAGTACTTTCTCGGCCACGCTGTTCCGTAACCGCGTGCAGGACCTGATCTCGTTTGCCGGCGCGGGCACCTGTGCGTCATCGTTCGGTTGCTATGCCAACACCGCGCGCGCCGAGTACAAGGGCGTGACCTTTGCCGGCACGCACCGCATCGGCGGCGTGCAGTTGCATGGCTCGCTCGACGTGCAGCGTCCACGCGATCTGGACACCGGCAAGCAGCTGGCCCGCCGCGCGCGCCATCACGCCACGCTGGGGGCCGATACCCGCGTGGATGCGTGGACGGTGGGCGCCGAAGTGCAGGCATCGGGCCGTCGCTTCGATACCGCCGCCAACACGGCGGTGCTGGGCAGCTACACGCTGGTCAACCTGTACGCCAGCACCCGCGTGGCGCGCGACTACACGCTGCTGGCGCGAGTCGATAACCTGACCGACAAGGACTACCAGCTGGCGCGCAACTACGCCACCGCAGGCCGTACCTTCTACGTGGGTATGAAGTGGGCGCCCCAGTGACCATGGCGGTAGCAGCCGCCCGTTGCCCGGCGCTGCTGATTGCAGCACCGGCCTCGGGGCAGGGCAAGACCACCGTCACCGCCGCGCTGGCGCGCCTGCATGCGCGCCAGGGGCGGCGCGTGCAGGTGTTCAAGTGCGGGCCGGATTTTCTCGACCCGCACTGGCTGGAGCTGGCCAGCGGTGCACCTGTGCACCAGCTGGACCTCTGGATGAATGGCGAGCGCGACTGCATGCAGCGCTTGCACGCTGCCGCGAAGCACGCGGATCTCATCCTGGTAGAGGGCGTGATGGGCCTGTTTGACGGTAGCCCCAGCGCTGCCGACCTGGCCCAGCGCTTCGGTATCCCGGTGCTGGCGGTGGTCGATGCGTCGGCCATGGCGGGCACGTTTGGTGCGATGGCGTTCGGCCTGCGGCACTACCGGCCCGGCCTGCCGTGGGCGGGCGTGCTGGCCAACCGTGTGGGCAGTGCGCGCCACGCCGACATGCTGCGTGACGGGCTGCGTGATGCTGGTGACTGGATGGGCGCACTGGCGCGTGTGCAGAGTGTGGGCAGTGCGGCCGGTGCAGCAGCAAAGGGCGGCGCGCTGCTGCCCGAGCGCCATCTGGGCCTGGTGGCGGCCCACGAGCTGTCCGACCGCATGGAGCGGCTGGACGCTGCCGCCGATGCGCTGCGCGATACGCCGCTGGGCGCGATGGACATCCACGCGCTGCAGCGCTGGGCGGTGGACTTCCCTGCGCCGCCAGCGGCTGCCGTGGTACCGCCGTTGCTGGCGGGCCGCACGGTGGCTGTGGCGCAGGACGCAGCCTTTTGCTTTGTTTACGCCGCCAATGTGCAGACTCTGCGCGAGCTGGGCGCACGCGTGGTCTTCTTCTCGCCGCTGGCCAATGCCGCGTTGCCCGTCTGCGATGCCGTGTGGCTGCCCGGCGGCTACCCCGAGCTGCACAGTGCGCAGCTCGCGGCCAACACCGGCATGGCGGCCAGCCTGCGCGCCCACGCAAACGCCGGCAAACCGGTGTGGGCCGAGTGCGGCGGAATGATGTCGCTGTGCGATGCCATCACGCTGGCCGACGGCACGGCGGCACCGCTGTGGGGCCTGTTGCCGGGCCGGGTGACCATGCAGCAGCGGCTGGCCGCGCTGGGGCCGCAGCAGCTGGCCATTGGGGGGCATACGTTGCGCGGGCATACCTTCCACTACTCCACCTGCGACAGCAGCGCGGCGGTGGTGGCCCGCACCCGGCGCCCGCAGGATGGCCCTGAGGCCGCAGCGGGCGGGGGCGAAGCGGTGTACCGCCACGGCAGCGTCCACGCGAGCTACTTCCACGCATGGTTTCCGTCCAGCCCCGAGGCTGTGGCGCACCTGCTGGGCGCTCGTGCAGGTTGATCGGACCGCCGCCATGCCATCCCGCATCACCACCGAACTCATCCTGGGCGGCCAAAAGAGCGGCAAGTCCCGCCGTGCCGAACTGCTGGCGCGCGACTGGCTGGCCAGCGCACCCGACCACCGCGCGGTACTCATTGCCACCGGCCAGCCCTGGGACGACGAGATGCGCGAGCGCATCGCGCGCCACCAGAGCGACCGCGCCGTGCGCGTGCCGGGCCTAGCCACGCTGGAGGTGCCCGGCGACGTGGCCGCCGCGCTGGCCGATGCCAGCAACCCGCATACGCTGGTGGTGGTGGACTGCCTCACGCTGTGGCTGACCCACTGGACCATGCCGCTGGGCATCGAAACGATGAATTCAGAGCAAAAAACGGCGCTGGTGCAGGACTGGCAATCCCAGTGTGCTATGTTTTTAGTAGCTATTGGGCAGGCCCCCGGGCCCGTTGTTCTGGTGGGCAACGAGATCGGCCTGGGGGTCATCCCGATGGGGCGCGAGGTGCGGGCGTTTGTCGACGCCCTGGGCCTGCTCAACCAGCAAGTCGCGGCCGTGTGCCCGCGCGTCACCCTCATGGCGGCCGGACTGCCCCTCACGTTGAAAGAACCCACGCCATGAAACCGACCCCTGTGCGCCGCATCTTGTGGGTGATTGCCATCGTGGTGGCGTTAGGCCTGCTGATGGCCGCGCTGGCGCGCGCGCAGCCTGCCCCTGTGGTTGCGGCTGCCGCTGAGAGGGCCCCGCAACCCGCCGTGCAGCTGACCGATGACCGGGGCCGCGTGGTCACGCTGCCACGTTCGCCGCAGCGCATCGTGAGTCTGCTCCCGTCGCTGACCGAAACGGTGTGTGCGCTGGACCAATGCCACCGCCTGGTGGGTGTGGACCGCTACTCCAACTGGCCCGAAGCCGTGACCCGTCTGCCGCAAGTGGGTGGCGGGCTCGATCCGAACATCGAGGCCATCGTGGCGCTGCGGCCCGATGTGGTGCTGATGGCGACGTCGTCGCGGGCATCGGCGCGGCTCGAATCGCTGGGCGTGGCGGTGGTGGCGCTGGAACCCAAGAGCCACGCCGATGTGCAGCGCGTGATGGGCAAGCTCGGTCAGGTTCTGGGGGTGCCCGACGCTCAGCGCGTATGGCGCCACATTGATGCCGCCGTGGAAGCAGCCGCCCAGTCGGTGCCTCCCGCAGCCCGCGGCACACGCGTGTATTTCGAGGTCAACAGCGGCCCATACGGCGCCGGTGTCTCGTCTTTCATTGGCGAGACGCTGACGCGGCTGGGGGCCCGCAACATCCTGCCCGCATCGCTGGGGCCCTTCCCGAAGCTCAACCCCGAATTCGTCGTGCGCGCCGACCCCGACCTGATCATGGTGGGCACCCGCAGCGCGGGCGGACTGAACGAGCGGCCCGGCTGGAGCAGCATGCGCGCCCTGCGGGAGCAGCGGCTGTGCGTGTTCCCGCCCGAAGAAGCCGACGTGCTCGTCCGCCCCGGGCCGCGCATGGCCGAGGGTGCGCGCATCATGGCGCGCTGCCTGGCCAGCAAGGCCGTGCCGGCAGCCCGCGCTCCAGCGGCGGTGCGCCAGTGACTGCTTCCGCTGCGCAACGCGGCCTGTGGCTCGCGGGCCTGCTGCTGCTGGCCAGCGCGCTGCTGGTGGCGCTGGGTACGGGCGTAGGCAGCGCAGGGCTGGAGAATCTGTGGCCTGCCCTGTGGAGCGATGGTACTGACCCCGCTGCACGCGCCATGGCCTGGCAGATCGTGTGGGACATCCGCCTTCCACGCACCGTGGGGGCCTGGTGCGCCGGGGCACTGCTGGGGCTGGCCGGTGCCGTGGCGCAGGGCCTGTTTCGCAACCCGCTGGCCGATCCTTACCTGCTGGGCAGCGCTTCAGGCGCATCGCTGGGGGTGGCTGCGGCGCTGGCGCTCATGGGCGGCGGCGCGGGCATGGTGGGCAGCGCCAAGGGCGCAGCTGCGGCGCTGGTGTTTTCGGGCCACTGGCTGGTACGCCTGGGCCTGACCGGAGCGGCTTTTGCCGGGGCCGTACTGGCTGTCCTGCTCACGCTGGCACTGGCGCGTGGCGTTCAGCACACGCTGCGCCTGCTGCTGGCCGGCGTCATCGTGGGCGTTGTACTGGGGGCGTTCACCTCGCTCATCCTGCTGCTGTCACCCGATTCGCTGCAGGCCATGCAGGCGTTCTTGCTGGGCTCCACCGGTTTTGTGGGCTGGACATCGTGCCTGCTGATGGCCGGTGTGTGGCTGCTGTGCGTCGTAGCCGCCTGGGCTCTGTCTCGGGTGCTTGATGGACTGGCGCTGGGTGAATCCACCGCCCACAGCCTGGGCTTGCCGCTGGCGCCGCTGCGTGCCGCGCTGGTGGCGGTGCTGGCGCTGGCCACCGGCACGGCCGTGGCACAGACGGGCCTGATTGCATTCGTAGGTCTGGCGGCACCGCACCTGGTGCGCGCCGTGGTCAAGGTACCCCATGGCCGGCTGATGGGGTTGGCCAGCCTGATGGGCGCCGTGCTGCTGGCCGGTGCCGACCTGCTGGCGCGCGGGCTCATCGCCCCGCAGGAACTGCCTGTGGGCGTGCTCACGGCCGTGCTGGGCGGCGGCTACCTGCTGTGGCTGATGCACCGGCGCACGGGGCCAGGGGGAGTGCTGTAAATGACCCATGCTCCTGAAACGATAGCTGTCAGTGCAAATGGAATAAGCGCCAGCATCGGAAGACACCCCATATTGCACGGCATCACGCTCGACGTGGTCGCCGGCCGCTGGACCAGCATCGTCGGCCCCAACGGCGCGGGCAAGTCCACACTGCTGCGAGCGCTGGCGGGCTTGCTGCCCTGCACGGGCGGCGTGCAACTGCTGGGCCGCCCGCTGGGGGGCTGGCACCGTAGCGACCGGGCGCGCGCCCTGTCGTGGCTGGGGCAAAACGAAGTCGCCGCCGACGACCTGCTGGTGTATGACGTGGCGATGCTCGGACGCCTGCCGCACCAGGCCTGGCTCTCACCCCCCAGCGCGGCCGACCACGCTGCAGTAGAGCAGGCCCTGCGCGCCACGCAGGCGTGGGACTGGCGCCAGCGCGCACTGGGGCAACTGTCGGGTGGCGAACGCCAGCGCGTGCTGCTGGCCCGTGCGCTGGCGGTGCAGGCGCAGGTGCTGCTGATGGATGAGCCCCTGGCCAACCTGGACCCGCCGCACCAGGCTGACTGGCTGCTGCTGGTGCGCGGGCTGGTGGAGCAGGGCAGGACCGTGGTCAGCGTGCTGCACGAGGTGTCCATAGCGCTGCAGGCCGACGACTTGGTGGTGATGGCGCAGGGGCGCGTGCTGCACCACGGGGCCTGCGATGGGCCGGACACCCACGCTGCGCTGGAGCAGGTGTTTGACCACCGCATCCGCGTGCGGAACCTGGATGGCATGCGCGTGGCGCTTCCATCCCTGTCACACAAGAACGATCACGATCCTGAAATCAGGGAGATGCAGGCATGAACATCGAATCGGCTTTTTCGCAGGTCGCCCAGTCGCTGCTATGGCCTGTATTGGTCCTTGTGGGGATGGCGTTCGTTTACGCGCTGTGGGCGGGCGGCGCCACGCTCATGGAGGCGTGGCAGCGCTGGCGACAGCCGCAATACCGCTCGTTGCGCTTCACGCCGGGCCTGTCGATGGAGGAACTGGAACTGCAACTGGTGCGCCAGGTAGAGCCGGTGCGCCTGCTCAGCCGGCTGTCCCCCATGCTGGGGCTGATTGCCACCATGATTCCGCTCGGCCCCGCGCTGCAAAGCGTGGCAGCCGGCAATGGCCAGCAGGCACTGGCCGTCTTCAGTGGCGCATTTGCGGGCGTGGTGCTGGCGCTGGCTGCAGCGTCGGTGGGCCTGGTGGTGTATTCGGTGCGCCGCCGCTGGTTGCTGGCCGAACTGCTGGTGCTGCGCAAGCAGTACGGAGCGGCGCCATGAGCCTGCGGCATCTCAACGTCCTGGCCGAGGACGACGACGACCCCATGCTGTCGGCCGTGAACCTGGTGGACGTGTTCCTCGTACTCGTTGTGGCGCTGCTCACAGCCGTGGCCGTGCAGACGCAGACCAGCGCCAGTGACAACGTCACCATCATCCGCAACCCCGGCCAGCCGGACATGGAGGTGGTGGTGCGCGAGCAGGGCAAGGAAGTGCGCTTCAAGGGCGCAGGCAGCGCAGCGCAAGGGCAGGGCGTGCGTGCCGGCGTGGCCTATCGGCTTGAAGACGGCAACATCGTCTATATCCCCGAAGCCGGTGTCCCATCCGGCGGAACGCCAACGGCCATCGCGGGCGCTCGCGGCGCGTCCGCGGCGTCCCAGGACGTTTCCTCCAGGCCATGATGATGCGGCTTGTACGCAGCGCTCTGTACTGCCTGTGGTTGGCCGTACCTCTGGTGCATGCCGCCGCGCAGACTCGCAACCCAGGGGCTGCCCCCGCGGGGGCCCCGGTGCTGCTGTGGCTCACGTCCGACATCACGACCGCTACCCGTACAGCCATGGTGCAGCGCCTGGCGCTGGAGGCGGGTCTGGATTTCGCACACATCGACTATCCCCTGGGGAGGCCGGCCCTGCTGGATGCGGCCGAAACGCGGACGCTGGAGCGAGCCCTGGCCGGTGCTGCCCTGGTGTGGGTGGATGTGCCGCACGCAAGCGTGGAGGCGCGGCTGCGCCGCATGGTCGGCCCCGCGCTGGACGCCCGGGCTGCACGTGCGCCTGGCCGTGTGCTCTGGGTGCCTGCAGCCCCGCCTGCGCTTGACGTTGCCCCCCTGGATGCCCAGGGGCGCATGGTGGCCTACCTGCAGGCAGGCGGCGAGCGCAACCTGCGCAGCGCTCTGGCACTGGCGAAGGCCGTTGCCAACAATGCGGCGCTGCCGGAGCTGCAGGCCCCGGAGATCCTGCCCGCGCGGGGCGTCTATCACCCTGATGCGCCCGCGCTGATGCCCCACGCGGCAGCGCTGCAGGCCTGGCAACAGCGCCAGCCCGCGCTGCGCGACCTGCCGGCAGTGGCGGTGCTGGTGCACCGCCACCATTTTGTGGACGGCAGCACCGGTTGGCTGGAGGCGTGGCTGCGCATGTTCCGGCAGCAAGGGCTGTTCGCCTATGCCGTCTTCGGCCAGCAGCTCACGGCCAGTACCTTGGCGGAGGTGCTGGAGGTCCAGCCTGCCGACGGCATCGGCCCGCGTCGCCTGTATGCGGCGGCTCTGGTATTGCACCAGCTGGTGCCGCAGGCCGCGGCCCTGCAGCCGCTGCTGCAGCGCTGGGGAGTTCCCCTGCTGGCGACCCAGCCCTATCGTGCGGGCGATGCCGCAGCCTGGGAGGCCAGCGACTCGGGCCTGTCTCTGTCCGACGTGCCTTTCTACCTTGCGCAGCCCGAAGCTGCTGGAGCCATCGACCCTGTCCTGATGGTGGCGCACGGCGCCGGGGGGCGCGATCATCGGCTCATCGACCGCCAGGCCCAGGCCGTAGCCGCCAAGGCGCGGCGGCTGATTACGCTGCAAAGGCTGCCTGCGGCGGACAAGCGCCTGGTGGCCATGGTCTACAACTATCCGCCTGGCGGCACCAACTTCGGCGCTTCGTTTCTGAACGTGCCGCGCAGTCTGGAGCAGGTGTCGGGTGGGCTGGTCCAAGCGGGCTACCGCACGCAGCAGGTGCCCGAGCAGGGCTGGATCGATGGCCTCAAGCCCCTGATCGCTGCCTACTACCCCGGCGCCGACCTGCGCGCCCTGCTGCAGAGCGGGCGGGCCGCCGCGCTGCCGCTGGCGCGCTATGAGCAACACCTGGCCACGCTGCCGAGGGCCGTGCGCGAGCGCATGAATGCGCACTGGGGTGCGCCTGAAAAAAGCCGCTACGTGGTGGAGTGGCAGGGCGACAAGGTGTTCGCCATCCCGCGCCTGCAGGTCGGCCATCTGGCCGTGCTGCCCCAGCCCCCGCGCGAGGAAACGCTGCGCCTGGGCCAGAACCCGTTCATGCACAAGTCCAAGGCGCCGCTGTCGCACCACTACCTGGCGGTGTACCTGTGGGCGCAGCTGCAGGCCGATGCGCTGATCCATTTCGGCACCCACGGCACGCAGGAATGGGCGGGCGGCAAGTCGCGTGCGCTGGATATGTACGACGACGCACTGCTGCCGCTGGGCGACCTGCCCGTTGTCTATCCATACATCGTTGACAACCTGGGCGAGGCCCTCACCGCCAAGCGCAGGGGCCGGGCCGTGCTGGTGAGCCACCGCACACCCGTATTTGCCCCGGCGGGTTTCGAGGCGCGCATGGCCCAGATGCACGAGGTGATGCACGAGTGGGAAACCGTGGACGAAGGCCCCACGCGCCGCGCGCTCGAAAAGCAGCTGGTGTCGCAGTTTGTGGAGCACCAGCTCCACCGCGACCTGGGCTGGACTGCCTACCGTATTGCGGCCGACTTCAGCGGATTCCTCGAAATACTGCACCCTTACCTGGACCAGCTCGCGCAAAGCTCGCAGCCCCGCGGCCTGGCCGTTTTTGGCCGCGTGCCCGCGCCCGAGCAGCGGCGCGAGACCATTTTGCAGGCGCTGCGCAAGCCGCTGATCGACGCGCTGGGCGAAGACATCGACGAAGCCTTCCTCATCCGGCACGACGCGGTGCTGGCTGCCCGCCCCGCGCGCTGGCTGGAAGTGGCGTTGACGGATGCGCAGGCTGCGAGCGTGCTCGACCTGCGCCCCGCGCTGCCCGCGCAGGCTGTGTCCGACGTGGTGCGGGCCGAAGACCATGTGCCCAACCGCGCCGCGCGCAAGCCCATCGACACGCCCGCCCTGCTGCAACTGGCCGGGCGTGCGCAAGCGCTGGAACGTCTGCTCGCCACCGAGGGGGAGCTGCCCGGCCTGCTGGCTGCGCTGGAGGGCCGCTACCTGCCCGCAGCCTACGGTGGCGACCCCATCCGCAACCCCGACAGCCTGCCCACGGGCCGCAACCTCACGGGGCTGGACCCGAGCCGCCTGCCCACGCGCCAGGCCTATGCCGTGGCGCAGACGCTGTTCAACGACTGGTTCAAAAGCTACCTGGCGCGCCATGGCGGGCAGGCACCACAGCGCATGGCCCTATCGCTGTGGGCAGGCGAAACCCTGCGCCACCAGGGCATCATGGAAGCGCAGGCGCTGGTGGCGCTAGGCATGCGCCCAGTCTGGGACGACGCGGGCCGCCCGGTGCGGGTGGAGACCATATCGGTTGACGAATTGAAGCGCCCTCGCGTCGATGTGCTGATGAGCGTCACCGGCTCGTACCGCGACCAGTTCCCCGGCCTGATGGCGCTGCTCGACCGTGCCGTGGCGCAGGCAGCCAGCGCAGAGCCCGGCAACGCCATCGCTCGCAATACCGACCAGATCGGGCAAGCGCTGCGCAAGCAGGGCGTGCCCCGCGCAGAGGCCGAGCAGCTGGCCCGGGTGCGCTCGTTCGGCAATGCGGCGGGTGACTATGGCACCGGCCTGTCGGATGCGGTGCAAAGCGACGGGCTTCAAACCAACGATGCGCGCCTTGGCCAGATGTTCCTGCAGCGCATGAGCCAGCCCTACCTGGACGGCGAGCCCGTGGCCGGCGTGGCAGGCAGCACGGCGGCCCAGGCCCTGGGTGCCCACCTGCGCCTTACCGATGCCGCCATCCTCTCGCGCAGCTCGCACCTGTATGCCATGGTCAGCTCGGACGACCCGTTCCAGTATCTGGGCGGCCTGTCCGCCGCAGCCCGCGTGGCCGGCCGTCCGCAAGGGCTGGAGCTGCACGTGGCGCAGCTGCAGGATGCGGGCGAGCCCACCACCGAAACCGCGCAGCGCGCCATTGCGCTGGAGATGCAGTCGCGTTACCTGCACGCCGGGTGGCTGAAAGCGCAAAAGGCAGAGGGCTACGCGGGCACGCTGCAGGTCCTGAAGGCCGTGCAGTTCGCCTGGGGCTGGCAGGCTGTGGCACCCGACACCGTGCGCAGCGACCATTGGCAAAGCTTCTACGACGTGCTGGTGCGCGACAAGCACCAGCTGGGCCTGCCCGAGTGGCTCAAGGAGCACCCGCAGGCGTACGCCCAGTCGCTGGAGCGCCTGGTGCAGGCCCAGCGCCAGGGCTACTGGCAGGCCGATGCCGGCACGCAAAAGGAACTGGCGCAGACCTACCAGGCGCTCACGCGCGCCGCGCCTCTGGCCGCCGAGCTGCCCGGCGTGCGCCGCTGGGTGGAGCAGGCCGTGCGCGCAGGGCAGGCCGCAGGCCCCACGCCGCAAGGCATGGCGGTGGCTACACCACAGGCGCCGGCCGCGCACGCCCAGCCGCCGTTGCCAGCTCCACCTGTGCTGAGCCCAGCCATCGCCGCCGCGCCCTCAACGCCGGCCATGGGGGTGCTTCTGGAGCGCCAGCCCCCGCGGGATGCCGCCGGGCCGGCTCTGGAGCCAACGCCCGTTGAGCGACTGGCGGGCATGCTCGCCGGGCTGATGATGGTCCTTATCGTCGCGGCAGGTGCCGCATGGCAGGCGCGCCGTCTGTCTGCGCCATATCCGAGGGCCGGCCTAGTCCTTTCCTGACACCCATTCCTTTCTGGAGCCACCCATGCAACTCGAATCCGCACCCACCGAAAAGCGCTACGAAAAACCCGAGGGCGAACGACGCGGCCTCATCATCGTCAACACCGGTGACGGCAAGGGCAAGAGCACTGCGGCCTTTGGCCTGGCGCTGCGTGCCCACGGCCGGGGCAAGGCCGTGAAGATCTTCCAGTTCATGAAGGTACCCACGGCCCGATTTGGCGAGCACCGGACGTTTGAAAAACTGGGCCTGTCGATCGAAGGCCTGGGTGACGGCTTCAGCTGGAAAAGCCAGGACCTGGAACACTCGGCCCAGCTGGCGCGCGACGGCTGGGAGAAGGCGCAGGCCGCCATTCTGTCGGGCGAACACTTTCTGGTGGTGCTTGACGAGATCACCTACCCGCTGATCTACGGCTGGTTGCCGCTGGAAGGCGTATTGCAGACGCTACGCGACCGGCCCAAGGATGTGCATGTGTGCCTCACCGGCCGCCGCTGCCCGCCCGAGATCATCGAGCTGGCCGACACCGTGACCGAGATGCAGATGGTCAAGCATGCGTTCAAGGCCGGCGTTCCGGCGCAGCGGGGCATTGAAGACTGATGGACTTTGCTGCTCCCATGGCACTGTGGATCGCGCCCTCGTTGCTGGCGGACCAGCCCTGGTGGGCGCTGGCGGCTCTGCTGTGCGTGCCCGCGCTTGCGCTGTGCGTGGACCACCGCTGGGGCGAGCCGCCGCTGCGCTGGCACCCGGTGGTATGGATGGGGCGTGCCTTGCAGTGGTGGGGCGACAGGCTGGCCCCGCTGGCGCCCAACACGCCAGGGGCGGTGCCGCGGCGCGATTTGGGGTGTTTTTGGCGTGCAGCGCTCGTTTGGATTGCCTTGGCAGCTA
This sequence comes from Acidovorax sp. BL-A-41-H1, assembly GCF_051942715.1. Lineage (NCBI taxonomy): Bacteria > Pseudomonadati > Pseudomonadota > Betaproteobacteria > Burkholderiales > Comamonadaceae > Acidovorax > Acidovorax sp. BL-A-41-H1. The sequence goes on from NZ_JBPVJQ010000006.1 coordinate 1,017,409, forward strand.
TTATTTGTATAGCATTTGGTGCTTTCCAGGCGGCGCTGTCCGTGTTGCCCGGCGCGCTGGCCGCGGTGCTGCTGGCACTGGCGCTCAAACCGCTGCTGGCCTGGCGGATGCTGCGCGACGAAGTGCTGGCGGTGGAGGCTGCCCTGGGCCAGTCGCTGGAGGCCGGGCGCGCGCAGTTGGCCCGGCTGGTCAGCCGCGATGTGTCGGCGCTGAGCACGGGCGAGGTACGCGAGTCGGCCATCGAATCGCTCGCCGAGAACCTCAACGACTCGGTGGTGGCACCGCTGTTCTGGTTTGCGCTGGCCGGCCTGCCCGGCGCGGCGCTGTACCGCTTTGCCAACACGGCCGACGCCATGTGGGGCTACCCCGGCGTGCGCGGCGGGCGCTACTGGCAATGGGCCGGCAAATGGGCTGCAAGGGCTGACGACGTGCTCTCGTGGGTACCTGCACGCATCACGGCCGCACTGCTGGCGCTGGCCGCCCGTGGTTTGCCGCTGCGCCCGCTGGTGCACGAGGCGCGTAAGACCCCGTCGCCCAACAGCGGCTGGCCCATGGCGGCCATGGCGCTGGCGCTCGGTGTGCGCCTGGCCAAGCCCGGCGTATACGTGCTGCACAGCCAGGGCCGTGTGCCCGGGGCCGCCGACACGCAGCGCGCGGTGCGCGTGGCGAAGACGGCTTTGCTGGCCCTGCTGCCGGTGCTGGCTGCCTTGCAGGCGCTGGTGTGGGTGCTGGTGGGCAAGGCGATGGCATGACCCGATCCAGTAACGTCGATCAAGTGGCCCGGCTGCCCGCGCTGCCTGTGGTGCACGGAGGACCAGACGCTGCCGGCGTGCCGCTGCACGACTTCTCGACCAACCGCAACGCCGCTGGCCCCTGCGATGAGGCATTGCGGGCAGTGCGTGCAGCCGACCCCTGCCATTACCCGGACCCGGCCTACACCGCGCTGCGCGAGGCACTGGGCGCCTTCCATGGCGTGTCGCCGGCGCGCGTGGTGCTGGCAGCCAGCGCCAGCGAATTCATCCACCGCATCACCGACGTGGCAGCGCAGCAGGGCGCGCATGCGGTGCAGGTGCCGCTGCATGGTTTTGGCGAATACGCACGCGCCGCAATGGCGCGAGGGATGGAGGTACAGCAGCCACGCAGCGGCCCGCTGCACGCACCGCTGCAATGGGCCTGCGAGCCTTCCAGCCCGCTGGGTTTGCCCGACCTGGCCCTGCAGCAGTGGGCTGCCATGACGGCCGTGGATGATGCGCGGGCGCGGGTGCCGAGCGAACAACCGGTCCTGCGCGTGGTGGACTGCGCCTACGCCCCGCTGCGGCTGGAGGGGGGCAACGCGTGGACGGGCTCACCCCGTGGCGACCTGCCGCCCGGTGCCTGGCAGCTCTGGAGCCCAAACAAGGCCCTGGGCATGACGGGCGTGCGGGCAGCGTACGCCATCGCACCGTCCGCTGCAGGCCACTGGGTGGAGATGCTGGATGCCCTGGCCCCGGCATGGCCGGTGGGCGCGCACGGCGTAGCCTTGCTGCAGGCCTGGGTGGACCCGGTGGTGCAGCGCTGGCTGGTGTACAGCCTTGAGACCTTGCGCGCCTGGAAGTCGCGCCAGCAAGCGCTGTGCATCGATCTGGGCTGGGCCATCCACTCGGGCAGCCTGGCCAATTATTTCTGTGCGCAGCCGGATACTGCGGGCGACCTGCGTGCACTGCAGGCCCGCCTGGCGGCGCTGCGCCAGGCCGGCATCAAGCTGCGCGACTGCACATCGTTCGGCCTGCCCGGCTCGGTGCGCCTGGGGGTGCTGGCCCCGCAGGCGCAAGATGCGCTCCGTACAGCATGGCTGGCCCTGCGCGGTGGGCGCAGCATCCCGGCTGCACCGGCAAACCCTTGAGGAGCAACGCATTGCGAACCATCACCGTCAACCGATACGTCACGCCGCTGCGTGAAGGCGGCTCCATGCCCGCCGTGGTCGAAGGCGACGACCTGGGCGTGTATGTGCTGAAGTTCCGCGGCGCAGGGCAGGGCGTGCGCGCCCTCATGGCTGAGATCATTGCCGGCGGTATCGCCCGCGCGCTGGGCCTGCCGGTGCCCGAGATCGTGCTGGCGCAGCTTGACCCCGCTTTGGCCCAGACCGAGCCCGACCCTGAGATCCAGGACCTGGTGCGCGCCAGCGCCGGCCTGAACGTGGCCATGGACTACCTCTCGGGCGCGCTCAACTTCGACCCAGCGGTGGATGTGGTGACCAGCGACTTCGCCTCGCGCCTGGTGTGGTTCGACACGCTGGTGGGCAATGTGGACCGCTCGGCACGCAACACCAACCTGCTGGTGTGGCACCGCCAGCCCTGGCTGATCGACCATGGTGCGGCGCTCACGTTTCACCACGCCTGGAACGGCACGGTGGCACAGCCCGCCAAGCCTTTCGCGCCCATCTTCGAACATGTGCTGCTGGCCCAGGCCACGGTCCTCGCGGAGGTGGATGGCGAGCTGGCCGAGCGCCTTGCGCCTGGCGTGCTCCAGGCGGTGCTGGCCGATGTGCCCGATGAGTTCCTGCAGCTGGCTGCGGCCGGGCAGGGCGATGGCCCGCTGGCCACACCAGCGGCGCACCGGCAAGCCTACGCTGACTACTTCACGGCCCGCATTGCTGGCCGCGATGTCTGGCTGACCGCACTGGAGGAGGCTGTGTATGGATCGGCATGACGTGTACGACTACGCCATCGTGCGCGTGGTGCCCCGCGTGGAGCGCGAGGAGTTCATCAACGCCGGTGTGATCCTGTCGTGCCAGCGCAGCGGGTTTCTGCAGGCGGCCGTGGTGCTGGACGAGCCGCGCCTGCTGGCGCTGGACCCGCATGCCGACGTGGACACCGTGCGCCGCCATCTGGCAGCCATCGTGTCCATCTGCGCGGGCGATGCAGCCTGCGGGCCCATTGCGCAGCTGCCGTACCGCGCGCGCTTTCACTGGCTCACGGCCCGGCGCAGCGCCGTCATCCAGACATCACCCGTGCACACCGGCCGCTGCACCGACCCTGCCGCCGCGCTCGCGCACGTCATGCAGCGCATGGTGCTGCCGCTGCGCTGATCGCGCCCATCTTTTTCTCTTCAGTTCCATGTCCCAGCCTTCCAAAACCGGTTCATCCCCCGCCCGCTGCGTGATGGTTCTGGGCACCACCAGTGGTGCCGGCAAAAGCTGGCTCACCACCGCGCTGTGCCGCTACTACAGCAACCTGGGCCTCAGGGTCGCGCCCTTCAAGGCGCAGAACATGAGCAACAACGCGCGGGTGGTGGCCAGCGCAACCGGCCAGGGCGAAATCGGCTCGGCCCAGTACTTCCAGGCCCTGGCAGCGCGCGCCGAGCCCGAGGTGCGCATGAACCCGCTGCTGCTCAAGCCCGAGGCCGACACCCACAGCCAGGTCGTGCTGATGGGGCAGGTGAGCGCCGAACTCACGGCCATGCCCTGGCGCGGCCGCAGCGAAAAGGTGTGGCCGCACATCGCTGCCGCACTGGATGCGCTGCGCGCCGAAAACGATGTGGTGGTGATCGAAGGCGCTGGCTCGCCCGCTGAAATCAATCTGCACGCCAGCGACATCGTGAACATGCGCGTGGCGCGCCACGCCCATGCCCGCTGCCTGCTGGTGACCGACATCGACCGCGGCGGCGCCTTTGCCCACCTGTACGGCACCTGGGCGCTGCTGCCCGAGGATGAGCGCGCGCTGATCCACGGCTTCGTGCTCAACAAGTTCCGCGGTGACGCCAGCCTGCTGGCCCCGGCCCCCCAGATGCTGCAGGATTTGACCGGCGTACCCACCGTGGCCACCATCCCCATGCAATGGCGCCACGGCCTGCCCGAGGAAGACGGTGTGTTCGATGACCGCACCTTGTCCGCGGGCGCCGTACACACCACGGTGGCCGTGATTGCCTACCCGCGCATCAGCAATCTCGACGAATTCCAGCCCCTGAAAAATGTGCCCGGCGTGCGCCTGCTGTGGGCGCGCAGCCCGGCCGACCTTGCGGGCCTCCAACCCACCGACTGGGTGGTGCTGCCCGGCTCCAAGTCCACCGCTACGGATCTGGCTTGGCTGCGCGCGCAGGGTCTGGACCAGGCCGTTGCCGCACACGCGGCGCAGGGCGGGGTGGTGCTGGGCGTGTGTGGTGGCCTGCAGATGCTGGGCGAGGCCCTGATCGACACCGCAGGCATCGACGGCAACGCGCCCGGCCTGGGCCTGCTGCCGCTGGTCACCACATTCGAAGTGGTCAAGACCGTGCAGCGCACCCAGGCGCAATTTGGCGCTGTGCAGGGCCGGTGGGCTGCACTGAAGGACGTGCCCGTCCGCGGCTATGAAATCCACCATGGCCAGACGGCCCAGCACCCGGCCATGGCCGCCAAGGGCGATGTGGCGCGCGAAGTCATCCCGGGCATTGCGTGGCAAAACCAGGCGGGCAATGTGCTGGGCGTGTATCTGCACGGTTTGCTGGAAGACCCTGCGGTGATGAAAGCCCTGTTTGGTGCCGATGCGCCCACGCTGGAGGCGGTGTTTGACGGGCTGGCGCACGGTGTTGCCCCCCACTTCGAACCGGGTGTGCTGGACGGGCTTGTCGCGCAAGGCGACGCTGATTAGCGTGGCCTGTGTGCCGGTGCGCGCGCCCTCAGCGCCGCAACGCGTGGCGCGCGAATAATGGCCTTGGCTTCGGATGTCAATCCGGATAGTCATCCGCGTCGCTGCCAAGCCTCGTTGGTGCCGCACTCCGGATTCGCTGCGTGCCCGGCGCATGGCGCTTTTTGATGGCAACGCATCGGACTCACAAGGTGTGGTCTGGCCCCATGCCCCTGCGTTGGCATCCGCTCGTGACGCGGCGCGTCAATTTGAAACCGAATGGCCGCTAGCGCTTATCTATAAAGCGCTAGTTGCTACAACTAATGGAGCAATCGGGCGCCCCGGTACCTGCAGGAATTTCTTCAGCACGCATCGATATCGGGTCGGTTTGCACTGCCGCCGCCCGCATGGTCATCGCTACCCGGGTTCCTGACTCAGGCGAGCTCGCCGTTGTCGTCGGCAACGCGAGCACGGCCACGCCGACATCCACCAACAGCGCAAAAACCCCTGCGTAAAACCGAGATTCGGGAAATCCGGAGCGGGCATGGCTACGATCCGCCAATTGCGAACGACCGTTCGTTTTTCAACCCTTCCACGAAGCAACCCATGACCGAATTGCCCGCAAGGCCTTGGCACCCCTCGTACCAGCAGGTGGGCATTGCCCCGGAACTACAGGCGCTGCCGTACCGCAACCTGGCCGAGCTGGCCCACGAGTGCTGCAGGAAGTGGGAGGCTGAAAGCAAGGTGAAGGCGGCCTTCAGCTGCGTGGTGCCCAACGGCATGAACGGGCGCCTGAGTTTTGCCGAGGTGGACGAGCTGTCCGACGCGTTTGCCGGCTATCTGCGCGCGGTGGTGGGCCTGAAGGCAGGCGACCGCGTGGCCGTGCAGCTGCCCAACAGCCTGGGTTATCCGGTGGCGGCGCTGGGCGTTTTCAAGGCCGGCTGTGTGCTGGTGAACACCAACCCGCTGTATACCGAAACCGAAATGGTCCACCAGTTCAACAACGCCGGTGCCCAGGTGCTGGTGATGGTGGACATGTTTGCCGACAAGCTGCCGGCGGTGCTGGCCAAGACGGGGATCGAGAAGGTGGTGCTGGCGGCTATTTCGGAGTTCTTCCCGACCGTGCCTGGCGCCGTCGTGCGCGGCGTGCAACGCTACTGGAACCGCGTGCTGCCGCCGGTGTCGGTGCCGCATGTGCGGCTCAAGGATGCATTGACCCAGGGGCGCGCCACGCTGGCCAAGAGACCCGCCCGCACCTATTGGGAAAGCGTGGGCCGCCACGACCTGGCCCTGCTGCAATACACGGGCGGAACCACCGGCGTGAGCAAGGGCGCGATGCTGACGCACGACAACTTGCTGAACAACATCCAGCAGACCCGGGCCATGGGCCAGACCCACATGGCCATGGGCGAGGAATGCGTGCTGACGGCCCTGCCGCTGTATCACATCTTCGCCTTCACGGCCAACCTGCTGGGCTTTCTGTCGATTGGCGGGCACAACGTGCTGATCCCCAACCCGCGGCCGGTGCAGAGCCTGCAACGCGCCATGGAGAATTTCCCCATCACCTGGATGACGGGGGTCAACACCCTGTTCAACGGCCTGCTCAACGAGGAGTGGTTCGTGGCCTATCCGCCCAAGACGCTCAAGGCGTCCATCTCGGGCGGCACCGCGCTGCACACCACGGTGGCGCAGCGCTGGCGCGAGCTGACCAAGACGCCGATCGCCGAGGGTTACGGTCTGACCGAAACCGCCCCGGTGGTGAGTTTCAACCCGCTCACCGGCACGCCGCGCGACGGCAGCATCGGGATTCCCGCCCCGGGCACCGACGTGCGCCTGGTGGACGACCACGGCCAGGACGTGGCAGCTGGCGCACCCGGCGAGATCTGGGTGCGCGGCCCGCAGGTGATGAAGGGCTACTGGAACGCTGAAGAAGAAACCGCCAAGGTGATGAACAACGGCTGGTTCGCCACCGGCGACGTGGCCGTGATGGACGATGGCGGATTCATGCGCATCGTGGACCGCAAGAAGGACATGATTCTGGTGTCGGGCTTCAACGTGTACCCCAACGAGGTGGAGGACGTGATCGCGGACATGGACCATGTGCTGGAGGTGGCCGTGATTGGCGTGCCCGACGCCAAGACCGGCGAAGCGGTGCGTGCCTATGTGGTGCAGAACCCCGACCACGCCAAGGAGGTGATGCCGGCCGACGTGATCGCCCACTGCAAGCAGCACCTGGCAGCCTACAAGGTACCCAAGCTGGTGGTGGTGCGCGACGAACTGCCCAAGAGCCCCGTCGGCAAGGTGCTGCGCAAGGACCTGCGCAAGGCCGTGGCCGAAGAGCTGAACCGCGGTTGAGCCCCACCCCTTCACCCTGACAAAGAGAACTCCAACATGATCTCCGAATTCGAGACCAAGCTGCTGGGCATCATGATGATCGTCATCATGCTCGGCATGGGCGCATCGCTCACCTGGCGCGACTTCCGCATCGCCTTTCGCAAGCCCAAGGGCGTCATCGTGGGCGTGGTGTGCCAGTACGGCATCATGCCGCTGCTGGGCTTCGTGCTGGCGCAGGCGCTGGGCCTGTCACAGGGCCTCACCGTGGGCCTGATCCTCATGGCCTGCATGCCGGGCGGCACCACGTCCAACATCTTCACTTACTTCAGCAAGGCGGTGCTGGCGCTGTCGATCATGATGACCTCGGTGTCCTCGCTGGTCGCACTGGGCATGGTGCCTGCGCTGCTGGAGTTCTATTCGCAGCTCGCCGGGCTGAGCGGCGATTTCAAGATTCCGGCTGGCAACGTTGCGCAGGTGCTGTTTGTGCTGCTGGTGCCCACCGTCCTCGGCATGGTGCTGCGCAAGCTCAACCCCAACATCGGTGCCACCATTGAATTGCTGGGCGGCATGCTGGGGGTGGCGGTGATTCTGTTCCTGGTGTTCACATGGATTCCGCGCAACTACATGCTGTTGGCTGGCACGCCGTGGTACGTGTTCTTCGCGGCCATCGGCCTGGGCATCTTCGGCATGGCGCTGGGCTACGGGCTGGCCCGCCTGCTCAAGCAGGACCCGAACCGCAGCCGCACCATCGCCTTGGAGACCGGGATACAAAACGGCCCGCTGGCGGTGCTGATCGTGACGCTGACCTTCACCGGCTCCATGCAGCAGGAGGTGCTGCTGATCCCGGTGCTGTACTCGCTCTTCATCGTCATCACGTCGAGCATCGTCACGGTGTTCTTCCGCCGCAAGAGCGAAGCCGAGGCCCTGGCCCGCGACCGCGCCAAGGAAGGTTCGGTGCTGGCAAGCTGAGAGACAAGCACCTGCATGGGCAGGGCGCTTGGGGCTGCTACGATCCGTAGCCTCAGGTGCCCAATGCCGCTTCGCGGCAACGGGAGAATCGGGAAGGCGGTGCAAATCCGCCGCGTGCCCAACGCTGTAAGGACGATGCCCCGCACAAATGCCACTGGCGGCCTGGTGCAGTGATTCACGGTGTCTGACACATAAAAAGGCGTCTTTTCGGCCCTGGCTGCGTTGCAAATCCTCGCGATACCGTCTCGTATCGCGGTGGTTAGCGCCTTGCCAGAACCAAAAATACGTCCTTTTATTTGTGCCAGCCAGCGTAAAACACTGCACTGCCGGGAAGGTGTGCGCAGGCAGACGACTCCAAGCCAGAAGACCGGCCTGAGCGATTCTTGGCGCTGCAAGGCCGGGCAGCGCTGCCACTATTCACGCTCAGGGGACTGCCATGAATACCAGCGCGGCGGCGCAAGCTACGCCCAGCGTTCACGCCTGTACACCACAGGCCTGCGACGCCCACACCACACCTTTTTTCCGCGTCCTCGTGCCGCACCCGCTTTTTGTGCCGCGATGGGCGCAGGCATTTTTGGCCCACACCCTTGCCGGGTGAGGTGCCACACCGCGCCCTCGCCACGCGCGCTTGATACCAGCCTTGAGCTTGGGATGAGTCAGCGCGAGCAGGTCGTCGCCCAGCAAGGGCGCGTCGCGATAGCCATCGCCTGACCGAGTTTCCCGGCACCGGCCTCGACCGGTGCGCCCCGCCATCCGCGCGGCCCCTTGATGCGGGCCGCGCCCTAAACCTATTGAAAGCTGAAAACACCATGACCACCAGCCTCCCACTGATTGCCGACATCGCCAATCCCGCACTCACCAAGGCGCTGCAACACACGCTGGACCACAAGACCAAGCCACTGGGCTCGCTCGGGCGGCTGGAAGCCCTGGCGCTCAGGCTGGGGCAGATTCTGGGTACTGAAACCCCTGCGCTGAAGCAGCCGCAGATGGTCGTTTTCGCCGGCGACCACGGCCTGGCCGCGCGCGGTGTGTCGGCCTTTCCGAGCGACGTGACCTGGCAGATGGTCGAAAACTTCCTGGCCGGCGGCGCCGCGGTAAGCGTGCTTTCACGCCAGCACGGCCTGGCCCTCACCGTGGTGGACTGCGGCGTGGCCAAAGCGTTCGCGCCGCGCGCTGCAGTGGCAGGCAAGCCCCAGCTGCTGGTGCGCAAGGTCGCGCCCGGTACGGCCGATGCATCGATGGGCCCGGCCATGACCGCAGCCCAGTGCAGCGAGGCAATCACGAACGGCATGGATGTGGTGCGCAGCTTGCCGGGCAACGCACTGCTGCTGGGCGAGATGGGCATCGGCAACACCTCGGTGGCATCACTCCTGCTGGCGCGCCTGGCGGGCCTGCCGCTGGCGGACTGCGTGGGTGCGGGCACCGGGTTGGATGCGGCTGGCATCGAGCGCAAGCGCGTGGTGCTGCAGCAGGCGCTGGACGCCAACGCCGGTGCCACCAGCCCGCTGGATGCCCTGGCAGCCTTGGGCGGCTACGAGGTGGCCACCATGGTGGGAGCTGTGCTGCAGGCCGCCGCAGAGCGCCGTGTCATCGTGGTCGATGGATTCATCACCAGCGCAGCCGTGCTGGTGGCCAGCCGCATCGCGCCGGCCGTACTGCAGCGCTGCGTGTTCGCCCACCGCTCGGGCGAGCGCGGCCACAGCCTGATGCTGGCGCAGATGCAGGCCGAGCCGCTGCTGGACCTGGGCCTGCGCCTGGGCGAAGGCTCGGGCGCGGCGCTGGCCTGGCCGCTGCTGCAGTCGGCCTGCGCCGTTCTGCGCGAGATGGCGAGCTTTGAGTCAGCCGGGGTGGCCACGCAGGCGTGATGTGCTGGGCCGTCTCTAAGGTGCCGGATTCAGTCCGTGCAGGTCTGGTTGCGCCCGGCGGCCTTGGCGCGGTACAGAGCCGCATCGGCCCGTGAAAGCATGGCGTCCAGACCGTCGGCTCCCCCGCGCCACGCCGTGGCGCCCATGCTGACGTGGCAGTCCAGCGGGTGGCCCTGTGCCAGACTGGTGTGCAGCCGCTGTGACAGCGTCTGTGCGTCGGCCAGGGCGGTTTCGGGCAGCAATAGCGCGAACTCCTCCCCTCCATAGCGAGCGAGCACATCGGTGCTGCGCAGCACCGTCTGCAGGCGCGCCACGACATGGCGCAGCACGGCATCCCCGTGCTGGTGCCCGTGCGTGTCGTTCACGGCCTTGAAATGGTCGAGGTCTATGAGGATCAGGGCTGGTGCAAGGCCATTGCGCTTCGCGCGGGACAACTCGCGCTCGCAGGCCTGCAGGAATGCCCTGCGGTTGAGCACAGGCAGGAGCGGGTCATGCGTGGCCAGATGCTCCAGCTCCGCGCGCAGTCGGTCGGTGGCCATCAGGATGTTGCCCAGCGGTAGCATCAGAGTGGTGAGTACATATGCGCTGACGTAGAGCGTCTGGATTGGGTTGCGGTCCATCAGATCGGTACCGCCCTGGCCGGTGGACAGCGTGTAAAGCCGGCCTGCCAGCACCAACATGTGCAGCACCAGCACTGCCTCCACCAGCCGGATGGGAAAACTCTGGTCACCGCGGCGCAGCAGGAAAACCAGCAACGAACCATAGACGCAAGCCACAACCACCGTGAAGACGCCGACGCGCAGGGGGTAGTGCGGGTACGGAATGGTCAGCACCGTCATGGTGGCCACGGCAATGGCGAGCAGCACCGCCCAGCGCCCCCATGCCACCGGGTGGCCCAGGAAACGCCGCGTACCTGCCAGCTGGCACATGGCTCCCATCAGCAGGAGCGAGTTGGCTGCCACGATGCCCAGCAGGTCGGGAATTGCGCCACGCGCCGAAAAAAGCACCGTGGAAATCACCCACAGCAGCGGCGCCAGGGCCCACATTCCCAGACCGCGGATGCTCGACGGGTACGACCGCCGCATCAGCCCCAGCACCAGCGCCATCAACAGCGACATGACGCCAGCCATGGCGATCAGGGTGCGGGGGTCGAGAACAGGCATGGTGGGTAAGCTTCAGTATACCGGCGGCCCCCCAGGGCACGCGCATGCAGGCCCTGTCCCTGCGGTACCGCAGGTCTCGCGCGGTGGCGGCTCGCCATGGCGGTCTGCCATGCTCACTCAGGCGGCATGGGTGTCTTGGGTCGGTAATCGCAATACACGCTGACCGCGCACTCCCAGCAACGCGGCTTGCGCGCCTGGCACACGTAGCGCCCGTGCAGGATGAGCCAGTGGTGCGAGTCCACGGCATAGGCCTTGGGCACCCGCTTCATCAGCTGCAGTTCCACCGCCAGCGGGTTCTTGCCGGGCGCCAGGCCTGTGCGGTTGCTCACACGGAAGATGTGGGTATCGACCGCCATCGTTGGCTGGCCAAAGGCCACGTTGAGCACCACGTTCGCCGTCTTTCGCCCCACGCCAGGCAGGGCCTCCAGTGCCTCGCGCGTGCGCGGCACCACGCCGCCGTGCTGCTCCACCAGGATGCCGCAGGTTTCCAGCAGGTGCCGGGCCTTGCTCTTGTAAAGGCCGATGGTCTTGATGTAACCCTCCAGGCCCTCCAGCCCCAGATCCAGGATGGCCTGCGGCGTGCCCGCCACCGGAAACAGCCGGCGCGTGGCCTTGTTCACGCCCACATCGGTGGCCTGTGCCGACAGCAGCACGGCGGCCAGCAGCTCGAACACGGTGGTGTATTCCAGCTCGGTGTTGGGCATGGGGTTGGCCGCCTTGAGCGTGGCGAAGAAGGGTTCGATGTGGGCGGTCTTCATGGCGGGTGGGCGGTGGGTCGGTAGGCGGATGGGGTGTTGCAGATGGGTCGCCGCAGGGGCGGCTGCGGTCAGGCGGCGCGCTGCACCGGCATGCACAGCCAGCAGGCAAAGCGGCCCGTGTCTGGGTCTACGGCAAAGTCCTCGTCGTAGATCTCCAGTGCGGCGCGGGCATCGTGCTGCCAGCCTGTGGGCAGCTGCCCTGGGGCGGCCAGCGCAGCCCAGGCGCCGGGCATGTCGGGCCCGGTGCCGGCAAAGCGCACGCACGCGTAGTCGCCGCCCTCAAAGTCCATCACCTGCACGTCGGGCCCGGTGCGCAGGCCCACGCCAATTTGCACGCAGGCGTCGTACCGGCACTGCGCGGCGGGCGTGCAGGCCGGGTTGTCGTGGCTGAAGCCGTAGTAGCGCGGGCGGGGCTCGCTCAGCCGGTTGGCGGCGCACCATGCGCCAAAGCGCTCCCACAGGTCTGTCAGGCCCGGGTGGCCGTAGGCGCCGGTGTGGCGCATGAACGCCAGGCGCATGCGGGGCAGGTTGCGGATCGTGGGGGTCATGGTGCGGGCGTTTGGTGATGAGAGCGAGGGCAGCGGCGCAGGCGTGCGCAGTGTAAGCCGCAGGAAAACTGCTCGCCAATTGGCGACAATGCCGGATTCGTCCAACCATTCCACACTGTCCGCGCCATGCAATTTGCCGATCGCCTCAACAACGTAGAAACCTCTGCCATCCGCGAACTGTTCAAGCTGCTGGGCAAGCCCGGCATCATCAGCTTTGCGGGCGGCTTCCCTGATAGCGCCATGTTTGATGTGGAAGGCATCCGCGCTGCCAGCAACGCTGCACTGGCCGAAGAGCCCGGTGCCGCGCTGCAATACGGCGCCACGGAGGGCTACAACCCGTTGCGCGAGCAGCTGGCCGCTTTCATGGCCAGCAAGGGCGCGAAAGACGTGCTCGCAGACAACCTCATCGTGACCACCGGCAGCCAGCAGGGGCTGGACCTGCTGGGCAAGACGCTGATTTCCCCCGGCGACAAGGTCATTGTCGAGGGCCCCACCTTTCTGGCCACCATTCAGTGTTTCCGCCTGTATGGCGCCGAACTCATCAGCGCCCCCATCGATGGCCACGGCGTGAAGACCGACGAGCTGGAACAGCTGATTGCCGAGCACAAGCCCAAGTTCGTGTACCTGATCCCTACCTTCGGCAACCCCAGCGGCGCCATGCTGAGCCTGGAGCGCCGCAAGGCGGTGCTCGAGATGGCCGTGAAGCACAACACCTTGGTCGTCGAGGACGACCCCTACGGTGACCTGTACTTTGGCGACGCACCCCCGCCCAGCCTGCTGGCCCTGTCGGCCACGGTACCGGGTAGCCGCGAGCTGCTGGTGCACTGCGGGTCCTTGAGCAAGGTGCTGAGCCCGGGCCTGCGCGTGGGCTGGATGATTGCCCCGACCGAGCTGCTGGGCAAGGCGACCATGTGCAAACAGTTCAGCGACGCGCACACCAGCACCTTTGCCCAGGCTACGGCCGCCCAGTACCTCAAGGCTGGCCGCATGCCCGCCACGCTGGCCAATGTGCGCAAGGTGTATGCCGAGCGCGCCCAGGCCATGGGCGACGCGCTACGCAGCGAGCTGGGTGACGCTGTCGAGTTCGTGCAACCCCAGGGCGGCCTTTTTGTGTGGGCGCGCCTGACGGGCGCAGGCGGCAAGGTGGCCGACGGCAATGTGCTGGCCAAGCGGGCCATTGAAAAGGGCGTGGCTTTTGTGCCAGGCACGCCGTTTTTCTGCGCCAACCCCGACCACGCCACATTCCGCCTGTCGTTTGCCACGGCTGATGTGGACAAGATCCGCGAAGGCGTGGCGCGGCTGGGCCAGGCGATCTGAGCGGCGCGATGAGTCATCGGCTTGCCGCGCTGGTGGGCACGCTGCTGGTCAGCCTGGCCGCGCACGCCCAGCCTGAACAGCCTCCCGACGCGTCCACCCCGGCGTTCGACTGCCAGCGCGCCAGCAAGGCGGTGGAGCGTTGGATCTGCACCACTCCTGCGCTGGCGCTGGCCGATCAGCAACTGAGCCAGGTGTACGTCACCGCCCAGTCCAAGCCCGACGATGACGCAGCGCTGGCAGCGCTGCGCCGCGCCCAGTTGCGCTGGCTGCGCGAGCGCAACCGATGTGAAGCGCCCGACTGCGTGGCTGCCAGCTATGCGCGCCGCACGTCCACGCTGGAGGCCGGCAACGCGCGTGTGCAGCGGGTGCAGGGGCAGCCGTTCGAGCCGGTGTTCTCGCGTACGGTGCCCAACGTGAACGATACGCGTGCCATCTCCGGCATCGTGCTGCAGCGCGCCCAGGCAACGGCTTACCAGGTGGAGCTGTACACCGACCCGAAAGATGCGCGGCGCTGGGCGCACGGCGGGCCGGGGGCGCGCATTGCCTGCTGGCCGCCTGACCGGCAGGAAGGCTATGCATCGCGCTTTCAGTACGCCGCCCGTTCCTGGGGCGACGCGTTTCGCAAGATCGAGCGCGATGGGCGCCAGGGTTATGTCCTGCTGCGCTTCGTGGTGGGCAAGGACCTGCCGCTCCATGAAGACATCCGCTGCACCGTGGCGCTGACGGAGTGGCTGCTGGACCACCCCAGCGAACTCCACGTCGTACCCGTACCCCGCTGACCATGCCCGACACCACACCTGAAGACACCCTCCGCCGCCTTGAAGCCCTGGAGATCAAGTCCAGCTTCATGGAAGACCTACTGGACCAGCTCAACCTGACGATCTACCAGCAGCAGCAATTAATCGACCGGCTGACCCACGAGGTGATCGAGCTGCGCAAGCAGGCGCCGGAAGCGGGCTCAGGTGGTGCGCGAAACCTGCGCGACGAACTGCCCCCGCACTATTGAGCCAGGGCTCGCGCCGCCAACGCGGCCGCCATCAGGCATGTTTTGACGCGCGGCTTGCCGCAGCGTTGCACGTCGAAGCGACCCATGTGTCCGGGTGATGTTGCTTCGGCGGGTGCCACGCTGGGTGCCGTCACGCCTGCACCACCCGCCATGCTGCGTCGGCCAGCTCGGCCCGGTAGGTGGCAGGCGAGGGCAGCGTGCCGTGGCTTGAGCGGTCGGACAGCCAGGCGCGGCAATAGCTTTGCACCGGGCCCATCACCAGCGAAGGCATCAGCTCGCAGGGCAGGTCGCGCAGCGTGCCAGACGCCCGGTGCGGCTCGAACCACGCCACCAGCGCCTGGTTGCGCCCGCGTGCGGCCTCCGCCAGATCGGCCTTGCGCGGGCCAGCAGCCACGGCGCCGCGGGCCTGGAACAGAAAGCGCGCCCGCTCGGGCTGCGCCACCACCCAGTCCAGATAGCCCGTGACCAGGGCCTGCACGCCCGCCTCTACGCCATGGGCGGAATCCAGTTGCGCCTGCACGCTGCGCGACTGGTCGTGAAAGATCTCGAAGAACAGCGCCGCCACGATGCCATCCCGGTTGCCAAAGTGGTGGTAGATGCTGCCCACGCTGGCCCCGCAGCGCGCGCGCACGCCGTCGATGGTGACCGCATCCACACCGCCTTCGGCCGCGCAGGCCAGGGCGGCATTCAGGATGTCCTGGCGGCGGTCTGTGGGTGCTTCGGCAGTGGATGCATTGGGGGGCGGGGAATTGCGGCTTGCCATGGAGCAGGATTCTAGAATAAAGTTCTAGAAAATACTTCTAGTTCACGATGGTTCCCATGCATCCTTCCTCCATTGCACCCCCTGCGGCCGCGGCCTCGATGCCCGGCGCCGCCCTGTACCCGCACCTGCTTGCCCCCCTGGACCTGGGCTTCACCACCCTCAAGAACCGGGTGCTTATGGGCTCCATGCACACAGGGCTGGAGGATGGGCGCGACCTCACGCGCATGGCCGCCTACTTCCGCGAGCGCGCCGAGGGCGATGTGGGCCTGATCGTGACCGGCGGCTTTGCGCCCAACATCGCGGGCTGGGCCAAGCCGTTTGCCGGTACGCTCGCCACCTCGGGCGCAGCGCGCCGCCACCGCGTGGTGACCGACGCCGTGCACGGCGCGGGCGGCAAGATCGCGCTGCAGATCCTGCACACCGGCCGCTATGCCTACCACCCGCTGGCCGTGGCGCCGTCGCGCCTGCAGTCGCCCATCTCGCCGTTCACCCCGTTTGCGCTGTCGGCGCGCGGGGTGGAGCGCCAGATCCGCGCTTTCGTCAACTGCGCCATGAAGGCGCGCGAGGCCGGGTATGACGGCGTGGAGGTGATGGGCTCGGAGGGGTACTTCATCAACCAGTTCCTGTCGCAGGCCACCAACCTGCGCACCGACGAATGGGGCGGCGACTACAGCCACCGCATGCGTCTGCCGGTGGACATCATCGGCCGCATGCGCGAGGCCGTGGGGCCGGACTTCATCATCATCTACCGCCTGTCGATGATCGACCTGGTGCCCGGCGGCAGCGCCTGGGACGAGATCGTCACGCTGGGCAAGGCTGTGGCCACGGGCGGGGCCAACATCGTGAACACCGGCATCGGCTGGCACGAGGCGCGTGTGCCAACCATAGCCACCAGCGTGCCGCGCGCGGCGTTTGCGTGGGTCACGCAGAAGATGAAGGCCGAGTTCGTGGCCGCTGGCATCACCACGCCGCTGGTCACGTCCAACCGCATCAACACGCCCGAGGTGGCCGAGCAGGTGCTGGCTGACGGCTGCGCCGACATGGTGTCGATGGCGCGGCCGCTGCTGGCCGATGCGGCCTTTGTCAAAAAGGCGGCGCAGGGCAAGGCCGACCGCATCAACACCTGCATCGCCTGCAACCAGGCCTGCCTGGATCATGTGTTCCAGAACAAGACCAGCAGCTGTCTGGTAAACCCGCGCGCCTGCCACGAGACGGAGCTGGTGTACCGGCCCATTGCCGCGCCATCGTCCAAAAAACGCATCGCCGTGGTGGGTGCGGGCCCGGCAGGCCTGACCGCCGCCACGGTGGCCGCCGAGCGCGGGCACCAGGTGCACCTGTTCGACGCGGCAGCGGCCATCGGCGGGCAGCTGAACATGGCCAAGGTCATCCCGGGCAAGGAAGAATTCCACGAGATGCTGCGCTACCTGGCCCACCGCGTGGAAGACACGGGCGTGCACCTGCACCTGAACCAGCGCGTGCAGGCCGCGGACCTGATGGGCTATGACGAGGTGATCGTCGCCACCGGCGTGGAGCCGCGCGACCCGAAGATCCCCGGACAGGACCACGCCAAGGTGCTGAGCTACATCGACGTGCTGCGGCACGGCAAGCCGGTGGGGCAACGTGTGGCGGTCATCGGTGCAGGGGGCATCGGCTTTGACGTGGCCGAATACCTGACGCACGGCGACCACCCCTCCACCACGCTGGACCTGCCTGCCTGGAAGGCCGAGTGGGGCATCACCGACCCGGCCCAGGCGCGCGGTGGCCTGGCCGCCAGCGGCCCGCGCGCCACGCCTCCTGCCCGCCAGGTGACGCTGCTGCAGCGCAAGCAGGGCAAGCTGGGCGCGGGCCTGGGCAAGACCACGGGCTGGATCCACCGCACCGCGCTCAAGATGAAAGAGGTGCAGATGGTGAGCGGGGTGAACTACGAGCGCATCGGCGACGAGGGGCTGCTGGTGTCGTACGGCAAAAATCGCGAGGACCCGACCTGGATTCCGTGCGACACCGTGGTGCTGTGTGCCGGGCAGGTGCCGCTGTTCAGCCTGGCTCAGGATCTGGAGGCTGCAGGCCGCAAGCCGCACCGCATCGGCGGCGCGCTGGAGGCGGGCGAGCTCGATGCCAAGCGCGCCATCGACCAGGCCGCCCGGCTGGCGGCGCGCCTGTAAGGCGCTGCAGGCAGAAAATCAGGCCAAAGTGGGCTGAGGCCTTTTATAAATAATGCCTGAATGCTATATGTTTCATAGCGTTTGGTGATGCGCAGGGCTTAGCGTTCCGCAGCAGGACTTCCCAGCGCATGGAAGACCCGCAAGGCTGCCCATGCATCGTTGGCGGCATAGACCAGCTGCGCTTCTGTCAGCCTGGGGTTTGCCCAGTTGGAAGTCGCTGCTTTCTTCGACTTGATGAAGCGCCGGTTGAAAAGCACCGCCACAGCGCCCTTGACGCCCATGTCCTTGCGGTAGCCGCGCTGGCGAAACACGGTGTTCAGCTCGAGCACGTCGGCGGGCTGCACGCCCAGCTTGCGCTGGATGCGCTTGGTGTCGTCCCCCAGGCCAAAGCCCGCCTTGGTCACCCCACGCAACGCCAGCAACTCGGCCACCCGGGCGCGGCAGCCCGGTTCGTGCAGCTGGAACACCCACGCGCGCTCCAGCGTGGCCAGCTGCACGATGTGCGGGCCGTCCGAAACCTCATCGCGCACGAAGGTGGGCTTGGATTCGGTGTCGAATCCCCACGCGGGGGCATCTGCCATCGCAGCGCAGGCAAGGTCGGCCTGGGCTGCGGTCGTCACCAGGGTGATGCGGTCCAGCCCCAGCCGTTCAAAGGGTTCCAGCAGCGCGATCTCGTCCTTGTGCGGTGTCGGGTGCTGTTCGCCCCGGGCGGTAGCGGCGGTGGGCCTGTGCTGCTGCGGTGCTGGCCCGCTGGGGAAAGGTGGGGAGCTCATGCGATGCATTTTGCCGCTTCGGGCTGTGCGGCCGCACCCGCGTGCCGGGCACGGCGCTGGCGCTCATGACGTTTCAGGGGCTCGGTGGGTGGATTGACGACAACAGCCCCATTCCCAGCGCTCTTCCCTGCGGGTCGCGCACCGCGGTGATCTGCCTGAAGGCCGACGCCTGCACGCGGTCCGGCAGCCGCACGAAGTTGTTTTCCTGCACCAGGCTGTCGCCGTTCAGGAACGACCAGATCACGAACCGCAGTGCAGCGGCCGTCTGTTCAGGGTTGCGAGCCACCTTGGGAAACACGACAAACGTGCCCATGGTAATGGGCCAGGAGGATTTACCGGGCCGCTGCGTCAATGTGGTGTTGAAGCTGCCCGATGCCGCCCAGTCGCTGTTGGAAAGCGCAGAGCGGAATGCATCCATGGATGGCTTGATATAGACACCGTCGGCATTTTTTATCTGAACCGCCGAAAGGCCGTAGTCCGCCACATAACCATAATCCACATAACCGATGGAGCCCGCCGTTTCGCGCACGCCCTTGGCTACGCCTTCGCTTCCTTTGAACGCCAGAAAACCGGCGGGCCATGCAAAGCTGTTCCTGGCCCCATACGCAGCTTTCCATTTTGGGTTGACCTTGCCAAGATAATCCGCAAAGTTATAAGTGGTTCCCGAGCCGTCTGCCCGTACCACGACCTTGATGGGCAGGTCGGGCAGCGTCATGTCGGTATTGAGGGCAGCGATTTCGGCTGCATTCCAGCGGGTGATCTCGCCCATGAAGATACGGCTGAGCACCTCGCCCGTCAGGCGCAAGGGCGCTCCCTGCATCCTTGGCAGGTTCACCACGGGCGCAATGCCGGTTATGGCTACCGGCAAGGCAAGCAGGCCGTGCTCTGCCAGGTCTTTGTCGGATGGATAGACGTCTGTGGCGCCGAAGCCTACGGCCTGTTGCTGGATTTTCTTCATGCCTGCGCTAGAGCCAATGGATTCGTATTCCACTGCGTGGCCCACGGCCTGCGAGTACGCCTTGGCCCAGCTGCGGTAGATCGGTGCAGCCGCAGACGAGCCTGCGCCCGCGGCGGTTTCAGCATGCGCAGATATAGCCTGCAAAAGTACAAGTGGAAGCCAGAGGAGGTGCCGGAGAATATTCATTTGTTTTTAGCTATTTTCTGATCTGTTCATATCGACAGGCGTTCTGCTAGTGAATTCAGTGTGGCCTTGAATCCATGTCTGAAGGGTACTTTATCAACCTTGTAACAGCGTTGGTAACACGGCCTGTGCGTTGCAAGGTCATTCACCCCGCGTCACGGTGTTGTCACTTGAAACGAATAGCTTGGCGCAAGCCCTTTGGCCGTATTCCACCGCAATACCCTGGCCGGGCTTTGGCAAAACTCCCCAAAGGACCGTCGCATGCTCCAAAAAATGAAAATAGGCACCCGTCTCGCGTTGGCGTTTGCAGTGCTTTTGTTGCTGATCTCTGCGCTGGCCGCAGGGGCCGTTTCGGGCGCCACAAGACTGGCCGAGCGCAGTGAAACGCTGTACACCGACCGCACCGTACCCATGGGGGTGCTCGCAGAGCTGGGCGACCTCACGCAGCGCAACCGTGTGCTCGTGATGGACATGCTGATGGACCCCGGCACCGCAAATCTGCAGGCCAGCCACGCGGCGCTGACCACCAACGTCGAGCACATCCGGGAACTGTGGAAAACCTACACGTCCCGAACGCTGGGCGCGCAGGAGCAGGCCCTGGCGAAGGCATTTGCGGACGAAAACGACGCCTACCTGGCCGAGGCGCTGGTGCCGGCATCAACCGCGCTGGTGGCGGGCAAGTACGACGATGGTTCCGAGCTTTACCTCACGCGCATCCGGCCCGCGGCACCCCGGGTGCAGGCTGCCATCGACCAGCTGATATCCCTGCAGGTGAACGTGGCTGCAGCCGAGTTTGCTGCAGCGCAGGCGCTGAGCCAGCGCATCCTGTGGTGGATGCTGGGCGCAGCGGGCGCCGCGCTGCTGGCCGGTGCCGCCATGGCCTGGGTCATCACACGGTCCATATCGGTCCCCTTGCGGCGTGCCGTCACGCTGGCGCGCACGGTGGCGCGCGGCGACCTGAGTGCCCGCATCCCTGTGGAAGGCACCGACGAGACCGCCGAGCTGCTGGGCGCGCTGCGTGACATGAACCAGCAGCTGGCGCGCGTGATTGCGCAGGTGCGCACAAGCACCCAAACCGTTGCCCACGAAGCTGCAGCCATGGCGGGCAGCACGCAGCAGCTCGCCCGCCGCACCGAGGTGCAGGCGTCCAGCCTGCAGGAGACGGCGGCCTCGATGGAACAGCTGGCCATCACGGTGCAGCACAACACCGACAACGCCCTGCGCGCTGCCGACCTTGCAGAGCAGGCCAGCCGTGTTGCGAACGAGGGCGGCAGCGCGATGCACGAGGTGATCACCACCATGCAGGTCATCCGGTCGCAGTCGCAAAAGGTCACCGACATCATCAAGGTGATCGATGACATCGCCTTCCAGACCAACTTGCTTGCCCTGAATGCTGCGGTGGAGGCGGCCCGCGCGGGGGACCAGGGCCGTGGATTCGCCGTGGTGGCGAACGAGGTGCGTGGGCTATCGCAGCGCAGCGGCACGGCGGCACGTGAGATCCGTGGACTGATCTCCGCCAGCGTTCAGGGTGTGGAGCGCGGGGCCATGCTGGTGGGCAAGGCCGGCGAGAGGGTGGCCAGCACGGTGGAACACGTCCAGCAGGTGGCCTCGCTCATCACCGCCATCAAGGAGGCGGGTCAGGAGCAGGCCCGCGGCATCGCGCAGATCGGGGAGGCGGTGCGGCATCTGGACGCGGCCACCCAGCAAAACGCCGCGCTGGTGGATGAGAACTCCGGTACATCCACTGGGCTGAAGCAGCAAGCCCTAAGCCTGCTGGACACGGTGGAGCAGTTTCGCCTTTCGGAAGGCCCTCCGGTGACGGAGCCAACCGCTGTAGGGCAGGGCCCGGCGTTCATGCAGGCCGCACGGCGGCTCCCGCTTGCGGTCAACGCGGCCACTGCCGCCGCGCTCGGCGTGTCTTCTGCCGCGCCGCTGGCGGTGCAAGACCACCGCGGTTTGGCCCACCGGCCCGTGCTGACATCCTCCATCCCGGGGGATCGCTGGCTGCCGCTGGTGCCGTAAAGCCCTTACGCCGCATCGCCGGGCCATGTGAACGCGCGGCCACTGCGGTGTGCTGTGTTGAAGGCCGTCGTGTTGGCCGCGGTGAGGGCTGCTTCATGCACCGTGCAGCTTTGAGTTTCGCATGCACAGATGCCTGGGGGACGCGGCCAGCAAGGCAGGGCAGGACGCTTGCGGAAAGCGTCAGGCCCGCATGGACGGGACAGCGCGTGTAAGGCCTGTGGTGCTACAGCGGCTCGAACATCGCCAGCTGGTCACGGCCACCGTGCTTGGCGGTGTACAGGGCCTGGTCCACCCGGTCCATGGTGTCGCGCAGGCTGCGGTCGCCGGGGTGGGCGGTGCCCAGGCCCACGCTCACGGTGATGCCGTAGCCGTTGCCCAGCAGGTCGACCAGCTGCAGGTCGCGAATGGCTTGCAGGATGCGCGACGCCACCTCGGTGCCGCCATGCACGTTGGTGTCGGGCAGCATGGCGCCAAACTCTTCGCCACCGAGCCGCCCCAAGAGGTCGCCCTCGCGCAGCTGCGCCTTGACCGCCTGGGCAAATGCGGCCAGCGTGCGGTCGCCCACCAGGTGCCCGAACCGGTCGTTGACGGACTTGAAGTGGTCCACGTCCAGCATCAGCAGCACAAAGGGGGTGTTCTGGCTCAGGCACCGCGCGTACACCGCCTCGGCGCCGTCCAGGAAGGCGCGGCGGTTGGCGATGCCGGTGAGCATGTCGGTGGTGGCCAGGCGCTGCAGTTCGCGCTCAAGGTTCTTGCGCTGGGTCACATCGCGGTACACGCCCTCGACGCCCGCGAAATTGCCCGCCTGGTCATAGAGCGCATGGCTGCTGATGGAGATGTCGATCACCACGCCATCGCGCCGCACCATCTGGCCGGGGAAGTCCGAAACTTCGCCCTTTTCAAGGATGGCGGCCTTGAAGGCATCACGGTCGGAGCTTTGCGGGTAGTACGACTCGGCCGTGCGGCCTTCGATTTCGTGGGGCTCGCACCCGAGCACGCGGCGCACGCCCGGGCCCACGTGCTGCACCACGCCTTGCGCATCGGTGCGGTAGTACACGTCCTGCATGCTGTCGAACAGGCGCCGGAAGTTCTGCTCGCTCTCGCGCAGCTGGTCCTGGATTTCGCTCTGGTGCGTCATGTCCATTCCGCACATCATCACGGCGGGGGCGCCATCCCATTCGATGCCCACGCTGGAGATCAGCACCATGCGCAGGCTTCCCCGCGTGGTGCAGATGCGAAACTCGGCCGCGCGGTTGGGGCGGCCCGCCTGCTCGGGGCCCGCCACTTCCTGGATGCGCTTGGTGGAGCGCGGCTTGTCCAGCGGGTGCACGAAGTCGGCGGAGGGCCTGCCGATCAGCGCCTGTTCGCTGTCGGCCTCCAGCAGGGCCACGCTCGACGGGTTGGCGTAGCGGATGGCACCATCCTGCGTGATGAGTACCGCCGCGGGAAGACGCTGCAACAGGGCCAGATCGGGGTGCATTCGGGTGGGGAGGACCAGAAAGTGGTGCGGCATTGTGGCACCGGCGCTTTCTTCGTTAAAGGGATATTTGCGCCGGGCGGTACCATCGCCCATGAGAAAAATTTTCCCCCTGCGCATCGAAGGCAAGAATCCTGACCGCATCCTGGACGCCGTCAAGAACGAAATCCGCAAATACATCCGCCGCGAACGCCGCCGCGACCTGCCCGAAGGCGCCGACTTCTGGGATTTTGACTGCCGTTTCGGCACCACCCGCGAAGACGCCCAGGTCGCCCACCTGGCGCAGCTGACCGGCCTGATCAACGCGGTAGCCGCCGAAGGCGGCACCCAGCTGTATGTGGAGATCCTGGCCAAGCCGGGCAAGCGCCAGCCGAGGCCGGCCGGCGAGCGTGATGCTGCTGCGGGTGATGACGCAGACCCGGGCGACGACGAAATCGCCTGAAGCACCCCCAGGGGGATTTGGCACCGCTGCTGAGTGCCATCCGGGCTGCTGATCAGCCGGTGGTTTTACGCCCGGTTGCTGGCACAGCCACAGTGCTGGCGGCGCTGCCCGCACCCGTATCGCCCCCTGTGTCGCCTGCTGCGGCCTGCGCTGCACGCAGCTTGTCCTTCTTGCTGGGCCTGCGGCCCTTGATGCCACCGGTGCCCTGAGGGTCGGTTGCGGATGGCGGTGGCGTGGCCTCGGTGGGCTCGAACCCCGGCAGCTGTTCCAGCGGCAGCGTCAGATGCTGGCGTTTTTCAATCAGGCGAAAGTGCGCCTGGGCCTCTGGCGTGACAAAGCTCACGGCCATGCCGCTTTCGCCCGCCCGGCCCGTGCGACCGATGCGGTGCACGTAGTCCACCGCCGAGCGGGGCAGGTCGTAGTTGACCACCGCCGGCAATTGCGCAATGTCGATGCCGCGCGCGGCCAGGTCGGTGGTGACCACCACCTGCCAGCGCTCGTCCTTGAACTCCTGCAGCACCTGGTTGCGCGCGCCCTGGCTCAGGCCGCCGTGGAAGGGCGACGCGAAAATGCCTGCCTTGTAGAGCTTTTCGGCCACATGCTCGGCCGCGTACTGCGTGGCCACAAACACCAGCACGCGGGACCAGCCGTGCTCCTTGATCAGGTGGCGCAGCAACTGGGTGCGTCGGCTGGCATCCACAGCGATAGCGCGCTGCTCGATGGCGGGCTCGTTGCCAGGCGTGTGCGGTACTTCCACGCGCACGGGGCTGCGCAGCAGGCTGTCGGCCAGTGCCTGCACGGCATCAGGGAAGGTGGCCGAGAAAAACAGGTTCTGCCGCTGTGCGGGCAGCAGGGCCAGCACGCGCTGCAGCTCCTCGGCAAAGCCCAGGTCGAGCAGGCGGTCGGCCTCGTCCAGCACCAGATGCGCCACGGCGCCCAGCCGCAGGGCGTTGTGCTCCACCAGATCGAGCAGGCGTCCGGGGGTAGCCACCACAATGTCGGCGCCTCCACGTAGGCCCATCATCTGCGGGTTGATCGACACGCCGCCGAAAACGATCGCGACCTTCAGCGGCTGCTGCAGGTGCTGGCCCAGGCTGCGCAGCACCTCGCCCACCTGGGCTGCCAGCTCGCGCGTGGGCACCAGCACCAGGGCGCGCACGCGGCGCGGCCCGCCCGTGGCGCTCAGCTGGAGCTGCTGCAGCAGCGGCAGGGCAAACGCTGCCGTCTTGCCAGAGCCCGTCTGCGCCGCACCTAACAAATCGGTACCTGCAAGGATGGCCGGTATGGCCTCTGCCTGGACAGGCGTGGGCGCCGTGAAGCCGGCCTGGCTGGCAGCGTGGACGAGAGCGGGAGACAGACCGAGGGCGGAAAAGGGCATGGGCAGGGCGCGGACAGGAGAAGCAGTGGATACGGGGCGAGAGCACGCCGCGCATGGCGCGGCAGCATGGTGCCGCGCCAGACGGCAGGCGGGCTACCAAAGCGGCCATTGTCGCTGCACCCGACCGCTGGCAGACCTGCAGGCGCAATGCAGGCGTCGCGCGCAGATAATCGGCGCCTTCCCTCAATGTGATCTTTTTGGCCCGACGGGGCACCGCATCCATGGCTTTCAACTTTGATTCATCTGTGATCACCCACGGCATCCAGCTGGCCGTTGCGCCCGTGTTCCTGCTGACCGCGGTATCGGGAATGATCGGCGCGGTGGCGGGGCGCCTTGCGCGGATCATCGACCGGGCGCGAGTGGTCGAGGACCGGGCGCGCACCAGCACCGATCCGGAGTTGCTGGCACGTGCCTACCGCGAGCTGGGCGACCTTCAAAAACGCGGGCGCCTTGCCAATGGTTGCATCGGGCTGCTCACGGTGTGCGCGTTTCTCATCGGTATCACCATCATCCTGCTGTTTCTGGGAGAGACGGCAGGGCTTGCGTCCAACCGGTTTGCGGTGGGCGGCTTTCTGGCGGGCGTGGTGTCGTTCCTGCTCGCGTTGCTGTGCTTCATGACCGAGACGCTGCTGGCCACGCGCCTGCTGAATTTCCATTTGCTGCAGACCGACGTGGGGGGCTCGCGATGAAATCGCTGGCCGACCTGGGCGGGCTGGTCTACTCGACTGAAGCGGGGCGCATGTGCCCCGGCTGCCGCCAGCCGGTGGCGCAGTGCACCTGCAAGCAGGCCGCGCCCGTGCCTGCGGGCGACGGCATCGTACGTGTGTCGCGCGAGACCAAGGGGCGGGGCGGCAAGGCGGTGACGCTGGTCAAGGGCGTGCCGCTGGCTGGCGAGGCGCTGGAGCAGCTGGGCAAACAGCTCAAGACAGCCTGCGGCAGCGGCGGTACCGTCAAGGACGGGGTGATCGAGGTGCAGGGCAACCATGTGGAGCGCGTGATGGCAGCGCTGCAGAAGCTGGGCCACAAGGTCAAGCGTGCGGGGGGCTGAGTATCGTGATCGATCCCGATAAGCTGCAGCGCCTCGTCACCCAGCAAATGCCGTACGGCAAGCACAAGGGCAAGGTGCTGGCGGATTTGCCCGGCAATTACTTGAACTGGTTTGCGCGCGAGGGATTTCCCAAGGGCGAGCTGGGCCAGCTGCTGGCGCTGATGCATGAGATCGATCACAACGGTTTGTCTGATTTGCTCAAGCCGCTGCGGCAGGCGCCTCGCGGGGCCGTGCGAGGGTAGGGGCCACGGCTGGCGAGGGCGGTGTGGCAGTCGGTGCATGCACTGCCCCTGGGCGGCTCTTTTGAAAATTGCCAGCGTCATGGCTGCCGTGGCGTCAGGCGTGCCACCATAATCCGCGAGTCATCAGCCAAACATCAAACGGGGGGAGTCCACATGAAGGGAAATATCGCGGCGATCGTACTGGTCGTGCTGGGCGTGTTTTTTCTGCTGACCAATCTGGGGCTCATCAGCATCAGCCTGCGTGAGCTGCTGCGCGTATGGTGGCCGGTGGCACTGATTGCCGTGGGCCTGGCGCTGTTCTTCACGCCCGGCGACAAGAAGAAGTAGCCTGCGCGCAGAGCCCCCGCGCGGGTCTGCGACTCAATGCGCGCTGTGCCCGTCGCGCGGCGGTGCAAAGGCCGGTTCACTGCCGAAGTAGCCTCTGAACAGGTTGCGCGCAATGCCGTGGGCCACGACCTGCAGCTCGCGCGCCACCTCGGGGGTGAACTGGCGCTGGGTGTGCGCCTGCCACAAGCCCACCCAGGCGGCAAAATGCGCCGGGGTCACGCCTTGCAGCGCCATGTGTTTGCCAAAAACATCCCCCCGAAAAGTGCGCGTGCCCAGGGCCACCGTGCTCCAGAAGTCCACCAGCCGTTGCAGGTGCGTGTCCCAGCGGTCGCCGATGGCTTGCTCGAACGTCGGGCCCAGCAGAGGGTGCTGGCGCACGTCCGCATAGAAGCCGTGCACGAGCAGCGTGATGGTTTCAGCGCTCGGTGCCCGGTTCTGTGTGGGCTCTGGCGCGCCACTGTCCATCGTCACACAGCGCCGCCGCTGCAGGCGCAGCCCGAGGGTCCGCACCCTTGCGCCGGTACGGGCGATTGTTCAAACAGCGGGAACAGCACGTTGTTTTCCAGGTGGATGTGGTTGATGAGGTCGTCGCCCAGCTGCGCAATGCCTGCATACAGCGCACGCCAGGTGTTGCAGGCGCCTTGCGGGGGTGTGGCGTCGTGGGTCAGCGCGTTGAGCTTGTCCAGTGCCTCGCCGTGGTCCACATGCTCGGTGCGCATCATGCCGATGGGCTGACCCACAAACGGTTTGCCGCCGCTCTTGAGCATGGGAAACAGCACCTGTTCTTCCTTGAGCATGTGCGACAGCAGTTCCTCCTGCATGGTTTCCAGATGATCGGCCAGGCCCACGGGCACGTCCGGGTTGTCGCGGTGCACGGCTTCCACGCGGCGGGCCATGCGGATCAGCTCGGGCAGCTGCTGGCGGTGTACTTCGTGGTAGCGGACAAGGATGTGATCGATGAGCTCGGTGGGGGTGGCGGCATCGGGCACGGCGTCGCTGCGCTGCAGGGATTGCAGCTCTGCGAGCACGGCGGTGGCATCCAGCCCCTTGTCGGCCGCTGCCTTGGCCAGGCTCACCTGGCCGCCGCAGCAAAAGTCCAGTTTCAGCCGCCTGAAGACGGCTGTCGCGCCGGGAATCTGCACCGCGAGTTGTCCGATCTGCTGATCGGCGGTGAGTGCGGCGGGGGTGGAATGGAGGCTGTCGATACGGGCGTTCATGGTGGCTCCTTAAAGATTCATTCGATGTGAATATTTTATTCAATAAAATGTACTCTGTGTGTTTCTTTACTTGACCTGGGGCAAATCCATGCGTCTGACCCAATGGACCGACTACACGCTGCGCGTGCTGATGTACTGTGCTGCGACCCAGGGGCGGGTGCAGCCTGTCACCATCACCGAGATTGCAGAGGGCTACGGCATTTCGCGCAGCCACCTCATGAAGATCGTGCAGCAGCTGTCTGCCCAGGGCCTTCTGGAGACCACGCGCGGCCGAGGCGGCGGCATCCGGCTGGCACGCCCTGCCTCTGGCATCAACGTTGGGGTCGTGGTGCGCGCCACCGAAACCGATTTCAACCTGGTCGAATGCTTTGACCCGGCCACCGACGAATGCCGCCTGAGCGGCCAGTGCCGCCTGAAGGGCGTGTTGTGGCAAGCCTTGCAGGCGTATCTGGCGGTGCTGGATGGTGTGACGCTGGCAGATTTGATGGGCTCGCCCACGCGCATGGGCATCCCGGCCTTGGATGCGGTGCCTGCGGCACTTCCAACGGTGGCGATGCCAGTCAAAGGTGGCATGCCCCGGCGCCCCGCACCGCCGGGCCAGCGAGCGCTTTCAGGATCTGAATCCGAGTGAAAAAGGCCGCAGGCGAAATTTCTGATTGGTTCGTTTGCTATTGAAGCGATAGCGTTTCGGAGGCGATGGCAGCCCCAAACGCCTGCCGGTAGCGCGCTGGCGGCAGGCCGACGTAGCGGGAAAACTCCCGTGTGAAGTGCGGCTGGTCGGCAAAGCCACAGGCAAATCCGATTTCGGCCAGCCCATGGGTGCCCTCCAGCAGCCATTGGGCCGCCACGCGCGTGCGGGCCTCGGCCACCACTTGGCGGCAGCCCAGATCCCACTGGGCCAGTGCGCGCTGCAAGCTGCGCCGCGACATGCCTGCCTCGTCGGCCAGCGCATCGACAGTGTGCGGGGCAGCCGGGTCGCGCAGAACCCGGCGCGCCAGTTGCAGGGCCAGCGGTGGCCAGGGCAGGGCGTCGCACAGCGTGGTGAACGCTTGCGGCGGCGTGCCGGCTCTGGTGTGGGGCTCTGCTCTGTCTCGGTCTTCGTCTGTTTTCCAGCGTAGCGTCCAGTGGTGTGCTTTGCCCTGGGCTACCACCGCGGCCAGCTGCGTCAGAACATCGGTCGCGCCCAAAGGATTCCCGTGCAGCACGGCAAGCGGTTTGCCTGCTCCCGGGGCACCGATTTCAAGCTGCAGCGCTCTGGCACCGATGGCCTGGCTTGCGCCCGCCAGCACGCCGATCACGGCCAGGCTTTCTGCGGGCAGCGGGCCGGGGGTGATGCCCGTGCGCGCCTGGTGCTGCAGCGAGATGAAGTCAGGCCCGCTCGACACGACACCCACCTGGTGGCGCGAGTGCACATACCGTTCCAGCCGCTGCCAGCGCGCGATCAGCCCCGGTACGCTGGCAGCACCCAGCAGAGCGCCGTGCACGGGGTCGCCTGCGAGCATGTCCACCCGTTGGGCCAGAAGCAGCAACGTGCCCAGTCCGCCCTGGCGCAGCAAGGATTCGACCACGCTGCGCTTGTACGCCAGGGGCACGTGGCTGTCGGGCATGCGGCAGTCCGCTGCAGGCGGCGGCGGTGGCTCCAGCCCGTGGGCGGCCATGGCGCGCACCAGAAGGCGGACCATGGCGGCGCTGGCAAAGTCTTGCATGGGCGGATTCTGCCTGGCGCCTTCAGCCCTGCGCCTTGAGCGCCCGCAGCACGTCCGTGCTGCGCACCGGCATGCGGCCAAAGCGCACGCCGGTGGCATCGCGCAGCGCGTTGGCAATGGCGCCCGCCCCGGCCACCATGACGGTTTCCCCCGCGCCAGTGGGGGGCGCGCTGCTGTTTACCAGGTGCACATGCAGTGGCGGCACGTCGCCCATGCGTGGCAGCGGGTAGTCGGCAAAACTGGCGGCGGCCACGCCTGAGCGGGCCACGGGCAGCTGCTCGTGCAGCACCATGCCCAGGCACCACACGAGGTTGCCCTCGGTCTGCGCGCGCACGCCGTCGGGCTGCAGCACCAGGCCGCAGTCGTGCGCGCACCACAGCGCCGTCACGCGCACCTGGCCGGTGGCGCGTAACACTTCCACATCGGCCACGGCGGCGGCGTAGCTCACACCTTTGTAGATGCCGCCCGCAATGCCGCGGCCGCGCAAGGTGGTGGCGTCGCTGGCGGGGCGCTCTGGCCAGCGGGCCTCGGCAGCGGCGCGGCGCAGCACCTGGGCCAGGCGTGCATCGGTGGTGTGTTGCAGGCGCCAGTCCAAGGGGTCGGCCTGGGCCAGGCGTGCGCACTCGTCCATGGCGCTTTCCACCGCCAGGGTGTTGGGCCCTGCGCCCAGGCCGCGCCAGGGGCCGGTGTGCACGGGCAGGCGCTGCGCGGTGAACTCGATGCGCTGGCGGGGCACTTCGTACGGCAGTTGCGCGCCACGCGACACGCCGCTGTCCCCCGCAAGGTCAGCCAGGTTCTGCATCCACACCGGCATGGCGGCGGGCGTGAACAGGATGTGGCTGCTGGCCAGCGCGTGCCACCAGTGCGTGATGCGCCCGCCCTGCACGCGTGCCCGTATGCGGTGGCTGGAGGGCGGGCGCTGGAAGCCCTGGGCAAACTCCTGCGCGCGGCTCCACTGCACCTTCACGGGTGCGCCCACCGCCTGTGCCAATACGGCGGCTTCCAGCTCTACCGTGCACAGCGTGCGGCCGCCAAACCCGCCGCCGATGCGGCAGGCCTGTACGTCGACGCGTTCTACATCAAGGCTGAGCTGGCGGGCCAGCACGTCGCGCACGTAGAACATGTCTTGCGTGCCCGCCCATACGCGCAGGGCAGTGCCTTTGTCTGCGGCGGCCAGCCAGTGCGCGGTGGCGCTGCGGGGCTCGATGGGGGCGTGGGCGGCCAGAGGCACGTCCATGCGCAGGTCCAGCGCCCATGCGGTGTCTGCGGGCAGGTCGTCCTTGCGGAGGCGATGCTGCAGGGGGCCACGGTGGAGGTGGGTGTCGATGTCGATGCGCTCGTCGATGGCGGCCTGCCCGAACGCGGTGCCTGGCGGTACCTGCCACTGCACGGCCAGGGCGGCCTCGATGCGGTCCAGCGCCGAGGGCGTGCGGGCGACGATGCCCAGGCCAAGGCTGCCCATCTGCTGCAGGAGCGGGTGCGGCACCACGGCCACGCAGGCCGGGTCGGCGCGGGCTGCGGTGTCATCCCACGCTTTTGGGTGTGAGGCCAGCTCGGCCGACACGGGCGCGCGCAGCACGCGGCCGTACAGCAGGCCGGGCAGGCGCGTGTCGCCGGCATACAGCGGCTTGCCGGTGATGATGGCGTGCAGCTGGCCGAGAGCGTCGGGCGTTGCGGTGGGCATGGCAGTAGCAGGCTCCGTGCGGGCTTGCAGGCTGCGCAGCGCGCTGGCCGGGATGTCGCGCGCGGCCAGCGTGCCGCTGTTCTGGCCCTGTGCCAGCGCCTCGCGCAGGGTGGCGCAGGCCCGGGCCAGGGGCAGGGCAAAGTCCTGCACGCTTGCACTGCCCACGGTGGCGCGCACGCGGGCGATGTCGCGGGTGCCGGACAGTTGCAGGTGCACGTGCGCGGGCGGCACGCCCAGCTCGGCAGCGGCCAGGCCCTGCAGCGCAGTGCTGATCTGCTGGCCCATCTCGGCGCCGGGCAGCCACAGGGTGTAGCGGCCATCTTCGTACCGTATCCACCCCAGCGCGTCGTCGGCCGTGGAGGTGGGGCGCTTGGGTATCACCGGGACCAGGCCGCAGCCTGCGAGCGTGACGGTGAGCGCCCCGGCGCCTGCCGCTGCCAAAAACTGGCGGCGCCTCATCGCTTGGTGCCCCGGGCGGCCTGGTGGATGGCCGCGCGCACCCGCTGCTGGGTGCCGCAGCGGCACAGGTGGCCCGACATGGCGGCGTCGATCTGGGCATCGCTCGGGCGGGGCGTGGCGCGCAGCAGGGCCGCCGCGCCCATGATCTGGCCGCTCTGGCAGTAGCCGCACTGGGGCACGCGCAGGTCCAGCCATGCTTGTTGCACGGGGTGCAGCGTGCCGTCGGGCCCCGCCAGCCCTTCGATGGTGGTCACGGCCCGCCCTTGCAGCCCGCGGGCCGTCTGCAGGCAGGCGCGCTGCGCCACGCCGTCGATGAGCACGGTGCACGCGCCGCACTGGCCCACGCCGCAGCCAAAACGGGTGCCGGTCAGGCCCAGGGGCTCGCGCAGCAGCCAGAGCAGGGGTTCGTCCTCCCAGCCGGGGGGCACGGGCTGGGGCTGTTGGTTCAGGGTGATGTGCATGCGGGCCTCCGTGGTGTGACGGGGGCCAGTGTGCAAAGGCTGGGGCGGGCGAGTCTTGAAGATTTGCGCCAGAGGCAGCGCGGGGCGCATCAGGGCATGGTGCGCCCTGTGGAGTCAAAAATAGTGGTCAAAATGGCTGTCCGCGCTCGTCCATCAAGCGCAAGATGCTATTGTGTTGATAGCAATTCATACCACTGCGGCACGGTCTGCGCCCA
This sequence comes from Acidovorax sp. BL-A-41-H1, assembly GCF_051942715.1. Classification (NCBI taxonomy): domain Bacteria; kingdom Pseudomonadati; phylum Pseudomonadota; class Betaproteobacteria; order Burkholderiales; family Comamonadaceae; genus Acidovorax; species Acidovorax sp. BL-A-41-H1. Next base: position 1,049,466 of record NZ_JBPVJQ010000006.1, read on the forward strand.
CCACAGCCGCAGGCGCATGGCCCATTCGGGTGTGTAGCCCGAGGTAGCGAACCGCACTTGGCCGCGCGCGTCGATGACCACCAGCGCGGGCACGGCGCGCACGCCCCAGCTGCGAGACAGGCTGCCCGCTCGGTCTACCGCCGTGGGCCAGGCCATGCCGCGCTGGCGCTGCACCTGGGCTACGCGCTCGGCATTGCCCGACTGCATGGCCACACCCAGCACCGGCCAGTCGGCAGACAGGCTGGCGATGCTGGGCTCTTCCAGCTTGCAGATGGAACACCATTCGGCCCAGAAATGCACGGCCACGGCCCGGCCGGGGTGCTGGGCGCGCCAGTCGCCCAGCGTGGTCGCGGTGGCGGTGCCGTCGGCGGCTGCGGCCATCACCAGCGGTGTATCGGGCGCTGGGCCCCGGGGCAGGTCGCGCGTGCGCCAGGTGTCTACCGCCACGATGGCGATCCAGGCGAGCGCGAGGGTGGCCAGGTGCTGCTTCCAGCCCCGGAGCAGGGCCCGCGCGGCGCGGGTGAAGCGCGCTGTCAGCACAACGGTGTGGCGAGCCGGTGAGGGCTCAGCGCAGCACTTCCAGCAGGCGGTCCAGCCCGCCCTGGTTGATGGCCACCTTGGCCTGCGCACGCACGGCGGGCTTGGCGTGGTAGGCCACCGACAGGCCGGCGGCGCCCATCATGGGCAGGTCGTTCGCGCCATCGCCAACGGCAATCGCCTGCTGCGGCGAGATGCCCATGAGCGAAGCCACTTCCAGCAGCGTGCGCCGCTTTTCGGCGCCGTCGCAGATGTCGCCCCAGGCCTGGTCGACCATGCGGCCGGTGAGGTAGCCGTTGTCGATCTCCAGCATGTTCGAGCGCGCCAGGTCGATGCCCAGCCCGGCCTTCACACGGTCGGCAAAAAAGGTGAAGCCGCCCGAGACGAGCAGCGTCGTCAGGCCCGCAGCCTTGGCGGCAGTGATGAGCTCCTTCGCACCGGGGTTGAAGCGCAGGCGCTCGCTGAACACCTGTTCCATGTGCGCCACCGACACGCCCTTGAGCAGCGCAACGCGCTGGCGCAGGCTTTCCTTGTAGTCGGTGATCAGGCCCTGCATGGCGGCCTCGGTGATGGCGGCCACCTCGGCCTTGCGGCCTGCGGCGTCGGCGATCTCATCCACGCACTCGATGTTGATCAGGGTGGAGTCCATGTCGAACGCGATGAGCTTGTAGCTCGACAGGGACAGGGGCGGCTCGATACCCTGGACAACAAGGCCTGGGGCGAATTCGGTGGCATGGGTCATGGCGCAGGCAAAAAGGCGGGTTTAAACACAAGCCCGCAATGGTAAAGCCCATGCCGTGGCCCCCGTAGCCGATCCGCAGAGCGCGCTGTGCGCGCCCTGCCGCCGACCGTTACGGCCGGGAGGCCCCAGTGGGTTAGCCTTGGGCCATGCGCCACCCGGCCGGCACGACCGGCCCCTACGGATGACCGATGAAAACCATTGACGAAATGCTGCACCTTGAGTTGTTGACCGCCGAGCAGCACGGCGATATCAGCGCCTGGATTGCCCGCTCCGCGACGCCGGACGACATCCTGCAGATGCCTGCAACGCTGTGGCAGGCCGTGGAGCGGGCCAGCCAGGTCATGGGCATCAACGAGGACCTGTTGCGCCCACCTGCCCTGGATGCAGGCGACTTGGGCCACGGCTGACGAGCCAACCAGCCTGTTTCGTGACCGCAGCACCCCCCTTGCGCTGAGGCAACCGTTGCGCGCCAGCAGCCAGCTTCACCGGGGCCGAGGCAGGTACAGCCGGTCAGACCAGGTGGCCAGCCACTCGGGCTTGAAGGCCACGAAGATGGCGGCCAGCATGCCGGTGACGAAGCCATCGCCCCAGGCCATCAGCCAGCGGGCCACCAGGGACAGCTCGCCCCCGACGCCGGGCAGCAGGTGGCCGCTCCATTGCGACAGCACACCGGCCGCAAACACGCAGACCACCGTGCCCAGGAACGCGCGGCCCAGTACGTACACGAACGGCCGGGTGCCTGTGTAGCGCCGCACCAGGGCACCAAGGCCCAGCGCCAGGGTGGCGGGCACCACCCCCAGCCACACGACGGCGCTCAGCGCATCGGGCCACGCCAGGGCAGGTGAGATGAGGCCCGCCGCCACGCCCACGCCGATGAACACCGGGACTGCCAGCGGCCAGCCCAGCATCAGCACCACCAGGCAGGCGCCCGACCATTGCAGTTGCAGCGGCATCGCGTGCAGCGTGGGCAGGGCCCACATCCAGGGCAGGAACACCAGGGTGGCCAGCAGCGGCGTCCACAGCGCTGAGGGCGCGCCGTGCGTCTGGTGTACCAGCGGCGGGCGGGCGGCCAGCATGCGCCACGGCCTTGCCGCCAGGGCGGCAACAAGGGCTACAACGGCAAGCAGGGCTTCCAGCCACATGGTCGATTTGCTATGTTTTCAATAGCTAAAGGTGCATACGTTACGTGCACCTGCAGCCAAAATCATTCAAAAAGTGCTCGAAATCATGCTGCAGCAGCAACCAGCGGCTGCCCCAGGCTGCGCAGCACATCGCGCACCAGCTGGGCCCGGTCCTTGGGCTCCTTGAGTTCGCGTTCGATGCGCAGCTTCTCGTTGCCCGCCAGCTTGATGTGCTTGTTCTTCTGGATCAGCTCGATGATGCGCATCGGGTCAATGGGCGGCTGCGGCCTGAAGGTGATGTTGATCACCCCAGGCGCGGCATCCACCTTCACCACGCCGTAGGGCTGGCTCAGCACGCGCAGGCGGTGCACGTCGATGAGGGTCTGCGCCTGCGCAGGCAGCTTGCCAAAGCGGTCCACGATTTCTTCGAGCAGCCCGTCGATCTGGTCCGGCGTTTTGGCCGTGGCCAGTTTCTTGTAGAACGACAGGCGCAGGTGCACGTCGCCACAGTAGTCGTCGGGCAGCAGGGCGGGGGCGTGCAGGTTGATGTCGGTGGTCACGCTCAGCGGTGACAGCAAATCGGGCTCCTTGCCGGCCTTGAGCGCCTTGACGGCTTCGCTCAGCATCTCGTTGTACAGCTGGAAGCCCACCTCCAGCATGTTGCCGCTCTGGTTTTCGCCCAGCACCTCGCCCGCCCCGCGGATCTCCAGGTCGTGCATTGCCAGGTAGAAGCCGCTGCCCAGCTCCTCCATCGCCTGGATGGCATCGAGCCGCTGCTGCGCCTGCTTGGTCAGCCCTTCGGTGTCGGGCACCATCAGGTAGGCATACGCCTGGTGGTGGCTGCGGCCCACGCGGCCGCGCAGCTGGTGCAGCTGGGCCAGGCCGAACTTGTCGGCGCGGCTCATGATGATGGTGTTGGCCGTGGGCACGTCGATGCCGGTCTCGATGATGGTCGAGCACAGCAGGATGTTGTAGCGCTGCGCCACAAAGTCGCGCATCACGCGTTCCAGCTCGCGCTCGGGCATCTGGCCGTGGGCCACGGCAATGCGCGCCTCGGGCAGGATTTCTTCGAGCTTCTGGCGGCGGTTCTCGATGGTCTCCACCTCGTTGTGCAAGAAGTAGCATTGCCCGCCGCGCTTCAGTTCACGCAGCACGGCCTCGCGGATCACGCCTGTGCCTTCGTTGCGCACAAAGGTCTTGATCGCCAGGCGGCGCTGCGGCGCAGTGGCGATCACAGAGAGGTCGCGCAAGCCTTCCAGTGCCATGCCCAGCGTGCGCGGGATTGGCGTGGCCGTGAGCGTGAGCACGTCCACCTCGGCGCGCAGGGCCTTCATCTGCTCCTTGTGGCGCACGCCAAAACGGTGCTCCTCGTCGATGATGAGGAGGCCCAGGTTGTGGAACTTGGTGGATTCGGAGAGTAGCTTGTGGGTGCCCACCACGATGTCCACCGTGCCGTCGCCGATGCCCTTGATGGCGGCCGTGATCTCCTTGCCGGAGCGGAAACGCGACACCTCGGCAATCTTCACCGGCCATTTGCTGAAGCGGTCTACCAGCGTCTGGTAGTGCTGTTCGGCCAGCAGCGTGGTGGGCGCCAGAAACGCCACCTGCTTGCCACCCGTCACGGCCACAAAGGCTGCACGCAACGCCACCTCGGTCTTGCCAAAGCCCACGTCGCCGCAGACCAGGCGGTCCATGGGGCGGGGGCTGATCATGTCCTGGATCACGGCGTGAATGGCCGCGTTCTGGTCGGCCGTTTCGTCAAAGCCAAAGTCGTTGGCAAAGGTTTCGTAGTCCTGCGGGCTGTAGCGGAAGGCATGGCCCTGGCGCAGTGCGCGGCGCGCGTAGATGTTGAGCAGCTCGGCGGCGCTGTCGCGCACCTGCTCGGCGGCCTTGCGCTTGGCCTTTTCCCACTGGCCGCTGCCCAGCTTGTGCAGCGGGGCTTCGTCGGCGCTCACGCCGGTGTAGCGGCTGATCAGCTGCAGCTGGCTCACCGGCACATACAGCACGGCCTTGTCGGCGTATTCCAGATGCAGGAACTCCTGCATGGCGGGTGTGCCATCGGGGTTCTTGTTGCCCACGTCCATGTTCACCAGCCCGCGGTAGCGGCCAATGCCGTGCGCGCTGTGCACCACCGGGTCGCCCACGTTGAGCTCGGCCAGGTCCTTGATCAGGGCCTCGACATCGCTGACCTGCTCTTGCTTCTTGCGGCGGCGCGTGGTGGGGCCGGCGGCAAACAGCTCGGTCTCGGTGACGAAGTCGATACCGTCCTCGATCCAGCTGAAACCCACGGTGAGGCCGGCCGTGGCAATGCCGACCTTTTCGGCCGTGTCGCCCTGGAACTCGGCCAGCGAATCGAATGCAGGCGGGTTGAGCTGCGAGGCGCGCAGAAAGTCGAGCAGACTCTCACGCCGGCCGTCGCTTTCGGCCAGCAGCAGCACGCGGTGCTGCGTGTTGCGGATGTGTGCGTGCAGGCGCGCCAGCGGGTCTTCGGCGCCCCGCACCACCGACAGATCGCCCAGCTTCTGGAAGTGCGGGTTGTCATCCACATCCGCCACGCCGGGGCGCAGCGACAGCTGGGCGTGGTGGTTGGCGCGGGTGTAGAACTGGTCGATGGACAGGAACAGCGCCTCGGGCGGCAGGGCAGGCCGTTCGGGGTCGCCCTGCACCAGGCGGAAGCGGTCTTTGGTGTCTTGCCAAAAGCGCTGGAACGCCGGTTCCAGGTCGCCATGCAGCACCACCGTGGCCTCAGCGCCCAGGTAGTCGAACACGGTGGCGGTTTCGTCGAAGAACAGCGGCAGGTAGTACTCGATGCCGGCGGTGGCCACGCCCGCGCCCATGTCCTTGTAGATGCGGCTCTTGGTCGGGTCGCCCTCCAGCATCTCGCGCCAGCGGCTGCGGAACTTGGCGCGCGCCTCGTCGTCCATGGGGAACTCCCGGCCGGGCAGCAGGCGCACCTCGGGCACGGGGTACAGGCTGCGCTGGCTGTCGGGGTCGAACGTACGGATCGAATCGATCTCGTTGTCGAACAGGTCCACGCGGTAGGGCACCAGCGAGCCCATGGGGAACAGGTCAATCAGCCCGCCGCGCACCGCGTATTCGCCGGGGCTCACCACCTGCGACACATGTGAGTAGCCCGCAAGCGTGAGCTGCGCCTTGAACTTCGCTTCGTCGAGCTTTTGCTTGACCTTGAAGTGAAAGGTGTAGCCTGCCAAAAATGAAGGCGGTGCCAGCCGGTACAGCGCCGTGGTGGCCGGCACGATGACCACATCGGCCCCCGTGTCCTTGTCCTTCTGGCTGATGCGCCACAGCGTGGCCAGGCGCTCGCTGATCAGATCCTGGTGCGGCGAGAACGTATCGTACGGCAGGGTTTCCCAGTCGGGGAACAGCGCGCAGCGCAGGCCGGGCGCAAAAAACGCCATCTCGTCGATGAGGCGCTGCGCATCGGTCGCGTCGGCCGTGACGATGGCGGTGGTGCGGCCTGCAGCCTTGTCACGCTCGGCCAGGCGGGCCAGCAGCAGAGAATCGGCGCTGCCCACGGGGCGGGGCAGGGTGAAGCGTTTTCCGGGGGAGAGTTTGGGCAGTTCCATGCGGACGGTGGCGTCAGTGGGCCCGCCGCATCCCCCGGGGCGCAAGACGCGCACGGGCCGGATGGGGAGGGCAGCCGGAGATTCTAGAATGAGCGCTCCATGACTGCTCCCTTGCTGCAACCTGCCCCTGCGCCCCTGTCGGCCCAGGGCCGTTTCTGGGCCCTCGTGCCCTGTGCCGGTACGGGGTCGCGCGCGATTGCGGCGGGGCAGCCTGCAGCGCCGGGTACGGGCGGCCTTCATGGGGGCTCCACGTTGGCTGCTGTCTTTGCGGCATCGGGCCCCGAAGTGGCGGCAGCGCCGCCGCCCCCTTTGCCCAAGCAATACCACGCTGTGGCGGGCAGCCCGATGGTCCTGCACACGCTGGCTGCCTTTGCCGGGGTCGGGCGCCTGCTGGGCACGCTGGTGGCCGTGGCGCCCGGCGACCGGTTTCTGGACGCCTACCCCCACCCGGCCTGGTTTGCAGTGGAATGCGGTGGCGCAACCCGCGCCGACACCGTGATGGGCGGCCTGCGTGCGCTGGTAGGCCGCGGTGCCCAGCCGGATGACTGGGTGCTGGTGCACGATGCGGCGCGCTGCCTGGTGACCACCGCGCAGATCGACACCCTGATCGACCAGTGCGCGGGCGACACCGTGGGCGGATTGCTGGCGCACAAGCTGGCCGACACCCTCAAGACATCGACCGATGGCCCCGGCGGCGTGCGCGTGTCTGCCACGGTAGACCGTAGCGACAAATGGCTGGCGCAGACGCCACAGATGTTCCGCATCGGCCCGCTGATGGATGCGATTGCCAAGGTGGGCTCCAATGTGACCGACGAAGCGGGCGCGATGGAGGCCATGGGCCTGCACCCGCGGCTTGTGCCCGGTGGCGCTCAGAACTTCAAGGTCACCTACCCGGACGACTTTGCGCTGGCCTCCGCCGTGCTCGCGGCCCGGTCGCATGGCACCACCCTGGAGCGCTTTGGTGGCGAACGGGGCCACGCGGGCGACGCCATGGAGCGCAAGTCGATTTTTTGACAGGCCGGTGCGTTTGCGCCCGGCGCCCCCCCCTACACACAGAACACGGCCGCACGGCGTGCCGCAATTGCTGAAGGCAACTAACCCATGAATTTCAGGATCGGTGAAGGCTGGGACGTCCATGCGCTGGTGCCCGGGCGCAGGCTCGTGATCGGCGGGGTCGAGATCCCCCATTCCAGCGGGCTGCTCGGCCATTCGGATGCCGATGTGTTGCTGCACGCCATCACCGACGCCCTGCTGGGTGCGGCGGGGCTGGGCGACATTGGCCGGCATTTTCCAGACACCGATGCTGCGTTTCGCGGCGCAGATTCGGCCGTGCTGCTGGCCGAGGCTGCGCGGCGGGTGCGCGCGGCGGGCTTTGAGATCGGCAACATCGACAGCACCGTGGTGGCCCAGGCGCCGCGCCTGGCCAGCCACATCCCGGCCATGTGCACGGTGATTGCCCGGGCCGTGGGCGTGACCGTGTCGCAGGTCAACGTGAAGGCCAAGACCGCCGAACGCCTGGGGCCGGTAGGCCAGGGTTTGGCCATGGAGGCGCGCGCCGCAGCGCTGATCTTTACCGCTTGACGTGCGCCGCGGGGCCCGGCACTGCGGCGTGCCAGGCCCGGTCAGCTCATGTCACGGCGTCGTTGGCGCGGCGCTGCGGAAGCTTGCGCTTGACCGAGGGGCGCATCAGCCGCTGCTTGGGGTCCTGCCCGTCGGCGAGCGACGTGGCGCGCTGCAGCTGCAGGTGCGCCACCAGCCCGCCGGTGCTGGAGTTGGCCAGCGCAAAGATGCCGCCCATCCGCTGCACCGTCTTGTCGACGATCGACAGCCCCAGGCCTGCGCCGGCTGCCGCCGTGCGGGCCGAGTCCCCGCGGAAAAACGGCTTGGTCAGGTTGGACAGTTGCTCGGGCGGCACACCGCTGCCGTGGTCGCGCAGCTTGATCAGCACCCAGTTCTCGCGCCCCTTGGCGGCAATGTCGACGTGGGCGATGCCCGTGGCCTCCGTCTTGCCGTAGCGCCGCGCGTTCTCCAGCAGGTTCGAGATGACCCGCGCCAGCTCGATCTCGTCGGCCAGCACGTTCAGCTCTTCGGGCACCGACATGGTGATCAGCAGCTCGCGGTGGTCCTGCACTGCGTAGACGCACGACGAGATCACGGCATGCAGGTTGACGGGCGTCAGCGTGACATGGTCGGGCCGCGCGTAGTCAAGGAACTTGTCGATGGTGGCGTCGAGCTGGACGATGTCGGCCACCATGTGTTCGCGTGCGACTTCGTCGTTCACGCTCATCTCGGTTTCCAGCCGCAGGCGGGCCAGGGGCGTGCGCAGGTCGTGCGAAATACCGGCCAGCATCACGGCGCGGTCCTGCTCCAGCTTGGCCAGTTTTTGCGCCATGCGGTTGAAGCCGATGTTCACCTCGCGGATCTCGCTGGTGACGACCTCCTCATCCAGGTGGCTGGCCGCAAAGTCGCCGTCCTTGACGCGATTGGCCGCATACGACAGCTGCTTGAGCGGCCGGTTGATCAGCCGTGCGATGGCCGCGGCGCCTGCCAGCGACAGCGCGGCTGCGGTCACCAGCCAGATGAGCCAGGTGCGGCCACCGGCGGGGCTGAAGCGCGAGCGGTCCATCAGCAGCCAGTTGGGGTCACCATTGATGTTGAAGCCCACCCACAGGCCGTTTTCCCCATTGACGCTCTGCGCCACGATGGTGTCGGGCCCCAGGCGCTGCGTGAGCTCGTCGGTGAGGCGGTTGCCCAGTGCGGTGTGGTCCAGCAGCTGAAAGCTGTCCTTGGGCTCACGGGGAAGAATGCGCACGCCTTCCTGGTCGGCCATGGTCTTGATCAGCGACACGCGTGCGATGGCGTCCGAGTGCACCAGAGCCGCGCGGCTCAGGTTGACCAGCGATGCAATCTGCTGCGCGGTGTGCAGCGTGCGGGGCTCGAATTCGAGCGCGCGCAGCGTCTGCAGCCACGCGAGGATGCTGCCGACCAGCAGCAGGGCCAGCAGGAAGAACGTGCGCCAGAAAAGGTTCAGCCCGACCCGAGCGCGCTGCTCGCGCGCAGCGCGAAGCGATTCCAGCGGCGCGGGGCTGGTGACCTCGGAACGGTCAGGCGCCTCGTCACCGGCCAGACCGCTGTCTGGCCGGGTGTTCGCAGCAGGTTTGGTCATCGAGCGGGGGCTCAGCTCGTGCCGTCCGGCACGAAGACATAGCCCACGCCCCACACGGTCTGGATATACCGTGGCGCTGCCGCATCGACCTCGACCAGCTTGCGCAGGCGCGATACCTGGACATCGAGGCTGCGGTCAAAGGGCTCGAACTCGCGGCCGCGTGCCAGCAGGGCCAGTTTTTCGCGCGACAGGGGCTGGCGCGGGTGGCGCACCAGCGCCTTGAGCATGGCGAATTCGCCGGTGGTCAGGGGCAGCTCTTCGCCACTGCGCTGCAGTGCACGCGTACCCAGGTCGAACGTGAACGGCCCGAACGTGACCACTTCGTTCTCGCCCGAGGGAGCGCCGGGCGCCTCCTGCGCGGGTCGGCGGCGCAACACGGCGTGGATGCGGGCCAGCAGTTCGCGCGGGTTGAAGGGCTTGCCCAGGTAGTCATCGGCGCCCACCTCCAGGCCCACGATGCGGTCCACGTCCTCGCCCTTGGCGGTCAGCATGATGATGGGGGTGCGGTCGTTGGCGGCACGCAGGCGGCGGCAGATCGACAGACCGTCTTCGCCCGGCATCATCAGGTCCAGCACGATGATGTCGACCGTCTCGCGCAGCAGCAGGCGGTTGAGCGCCTTGCCGTCTTCGGCGACCATCACCTCGAAGCCTTCCTGCGTCAGGTAGCGGCGCAGCAGGTCGCGGATCCGCGCATCGTCGTCGACTACCAGAACCTTGTCGGTGCGATTGGTTGTTGTGGCCATGGGTATCCTGAGTCCAATTTGTAACAGAGCCAATTCTGACCACATGACGCCGCGAAGTTCGGCTTTTGCGGCCGGGTTTGACCAACTGTTACAAGTTTTGCCCCATCGTGCAGGATGCAGGAGCCACCTTTTTTGCGGGCACGTCGCACTGCGGTTAAGGTGCGTCGGTAGGCCCGCCATGGGGCGCGGCCCGTAATGATCGAGGAGATTTCCCGCAATGAAAAAGCTTTCAAAATTCATAGCTGCAGGTGCAATGCTGGCCTGCGCTGGCGCGGCATTCGCCCAAAATCCTCCAGCTGCCGAGGTCCGTAACGTGGTGCAGTTGTCTGCCACCGGTACGGTCGAGGTGCAGCAGGATTTGCTGGTGCTGAACTTGGGCACCAGCAAGGAAGGTCCCGATGCCGCAGGCGTGCAAAGCCAGCTGCGCCAGGCGCTTGACGCCGCGCTGGCAGAGGCCAAGCGCAACGCGCAGCCGGGCCAGCTCGATGTGCGCACCGGCCCGTTTGGCCTGTACCCGCGCTACGGCAAGGACGGGAAGATCAACGGCTGGCAGGGCAGGGCCGAGCTGGTGCTGGAAGGGCGGGACTTCTCGCGCATCACCACCACGGCCGCCAAGATCCAGACCATGGCCATCAGCCAGGTCTCGTTCGGCCTCTCGCGCGAGGCCCGCGCCAAGGTCGAGGGTGAAGCGCAGACGCAAGCCATTGAACAGTTCAAGGCGCGTGCGACCGAGCTGGCCAAGGGCTTTGGCTTCAGCGGCTACAGCCTGCGCGAGGTGGCCGTCAACAGCAACGAGATGAACCCCGGACCGCGTCCGCGGATGATGGCGGCCGAGGCCAAGATGGGCTCGATGGCAGCAGATGCGCCCATGCCCGTGGAGGCGGGCAAGGCCCAGGTGATCGTCAACGTGTCGGGGTCAGTGCAGATGCGCTGACCGGTGCGTGGGTGCCCGAGGGAGGCTCGGGGAACCCATTTTTGAATCAAAACGGTCTCTAGTCCAGGTGCTAATTGCCCCTATTGCTATCAAATAAGTAGCAATAGACATGGCTCGCGGTTCGGCCGCAGCAAGGCGCTTGGACAGCCTTGCGCAGGCCGCGGGTGGCACTGACGGCACGCGATGTCCTGAAACCGGGCCGCGCCCCGTCAGGTCGCCGCCCGGCCGCAGGCAATGCGCTTACTGCGCCGCCCAGCCGCCGTCCATGTTCCAGGCCACGCCGCGCACGTTGTTGGCGGCGGGCGAGCAGAAGAACACGGCCAGCTCGCCCAGCTCGGCGGGCGTGGTGAATTGCATCGACGGCTCTTTTTCGCCCAGCAGCAGCTTCTTGGCCTCCTCGTTGGACAGCCCAAGATCGGCCGCCTTGGCATCGACCTGCTTTTGCACCAGCGGCGTGAGCACCCAGCCCGGGCAGATGGCGTTGCAGGTGATACCCGTGGTGGCGGTTTCCAGCGCCGTCACCTTGGTCAGCCCCACCAGGCCGTGCTTGGCGGCCACGTAGGCCGATTTCTGTGCCGAAGCCACCAGGCCGTGCACCGACGCGACGTTGATGATGCGGCCCCAGTTGGCAGCCTTCATGGCGGGCAGCGCCAGGCGCGAGGTGTGGAACGCGCTCGTGAGGTTGATGGCAATCACGGCGTCCCAGCGGTCCACCGGGAAGTCCTCGACAGCGGCCACATGCTGGATGCCGGCGTTGTTCACCAGGATGTCCACGCGGCCAAACTGGGCCGCGCTGTACTTCATCATGTCTTCGATGTCGGCTGCGCGGCTCATGTCAGCCCCGTGGTAGGCCACCTGGGCTCCTGCGGCCTGACCGGCGGCAAGCACCTCGGCCCTTGGGCCATCGACATCGCCGAAGCCGTTGAGGACGATGTTGGCCCCCTGGCTTGCGAGCGATTTGGCGATCCCCAGGCCAATGCCGCTGGTGGATCCGGTGACGAGGGCAGTTTTGCCTTTCAGCATGAGAGGTTCTCCGAATGAATTAGGATGCGTTGCAAAGGAAGGTCGGCATAAAAATGGCTCAGCGGCTGGTCAAAAACGCCCCTGCAGTCACACAGCGCTTACAAGGCGGGCGGGCCACGGCAGGGTTGCAGTGCATGTACTTTCAAGCGCCACTGCCCGGCCACAACGGCTGCCCCGGCCTGCAGACCTTCCACGGCATTATCAAGCGCTGCTCCCGGATCTCGCCCCCATGAATGAACCTACGCTGAACTACGTACTGTGCCCCGGCAATGCCGCCGCGCCCGTGCAACCGGGCCGCGCGCCTGTGCCGGAAGGCCTGCACCGCATGGCCTACTGGGAGTGGAATGCCACGGGCAACCCTGCCCATCCGCATGTGGTGGTCTGTGTGCATGGCCTGTCACGGCAGGGGCGCGATTTCGACACCCTGGCGCGGGCGCTGAGCACGCACATGCGCGTGATCTGCCCCGATGTGGTGGGCCGTGGCCAGAGCGACTGGCTGGCCGACCCTGCGGGCTACCAGATCCCGCAATATGCGGCCGACATGCTGGCGTTGCTGGCGCAGCTGCACCACACCACGCCGCTACAGACCCTGGACTGGGTGGGCACCAGCATGGGCGGGCTGATCGGCATGGCGGTGGCCGGGCAGGCGGGCCTTCCGTTGCCCGTGCCCGTGCGCCGCTTGGTGCTCAATGATGTGGGCCCGGTCATCCAATGGGAGGCGCTGCAGCGCATTGGCCTGTACCTGGGCCAGCCGGTGCAGTTTGCGTCGCTGCAGCAGGCGGCAGATGCCATGTGGGCCATCTCCACCAGCTTTGGCCCGCATACGCCGCAGCAGTGGCTGGAGCTTTCGCGCGCAATGGTGCGCGAGCTGCCTGCGGGCGGTGGTTGCACGCTGCACTACGACCCCGCCATCGCAGTGCCGTTCAAGGGTCTCACGCAGGAAGCGGCGGCGGCTGGCGAGGCCACTCTGTGGCAGCTCTATGACCACATTGCCGCGCGCACGCTGTTGCTGCGCGGCGCGCAGTCGGATCTGCTCTCGCGCCAGACCGCACAGGCCATGTCAGCCCGCGGGCCGCGGGCCACACTGGTCGAGTTTGAAGGCGTGGGCCATGCCCCCACGCTGGTCGCCGCAGACCAGGTGCAGGCAGTCGCTGATTTTCTGTTGGCCGAGGAAGGTGTTGCTGCCGCATGAAGACGAATCCTCCCGCACAGGCCACGCTGTCGGTTGCTGGCGAAGCGGTCCCGCAACTCATCGCGGCTACGTCGCAGTCCTTGCCTGAGCAGGTCAATGCCCTGGCGCGTGCGCGTGCCTTTGCCGAGCCGTTGCTGGTGGGTGAGATGCTGGATTCGGGCGAAAACACGCTGGCGCATGCTGACGCTGTGGCTGCCATCCTGCGGGGTATCGGCGGCTCTGAAGCCATGCAGGCGGCCAGCTACCTGGTGCATGCCTGTGTGCACCTGAACAAGCCCGAAGAAGTCATCTCCAAGGCCTTTGGCGCGAACTTTGCCGCGCTGGCCGTGGAGACCACCAAGCTCATGCGCGTGCAGCTCCAGGCGCGCGGTGCCCAGCAGGTGGACGACGCCGCCTTGCAGACCGAGAACGTGCGCAAGATGCTGCTGGCGTTCTCGCGCGATTTGCGCGTGGTGATGCTGCGGCTGGCGTCGCGCCTGCAGACCCTGCGCTTTCATGCGGCCAGCAAGCGGCCGGTGTCGCCCAACCTGGCGCGCGAGTCGCTGCAGGTGTTTGCGCCACTGGCCAACCGCCTGGGCATCTGGCAGATGAAGTGGGAGCTGGAAGACCTGTCGTTCCGCTTCCTGGAGCCCGACACCTACAAGGAAGTGGCCCGCCTGCTGGATGAAAAGCGTGGCGAGCGCGAGGTCTACATGGAGCAGCTGCGCGGGCGGCTGGAGAGCGAACTGCGCGGGCGCAGCATCAGTGCCACGGTGCAGGGTCGGCCCAAGCACATCTACAGCATCGTCAAGAAGATGCGGGGCAAGTCGCTCAATTTCGACCAGGTGTTCGACATCCGCGCGCTGCGCGTGGTCGTGCCATCGGTCAAGGACTGCTACGCCGCCCTGAGCTGGGTGCACGAGCAGTTCAAACCCATCGTTGAGGAGTTTGACGACTACATCGCCAAACCCAAGCCCAACGGCTACCAGTCGCTGCACACCATCGTGCGCGACGACCAGGGCAAGCCCATCGAGATCCAGATCCGCACGCAGGCCATGCACGAGCATGCCGAACACGGCGTGGCAGCGCACTGGGCCTACAAGGAGGCCGGCAGCAAGGGCTATGCGGGCGTGTCGGCCACGGGTGAATACGACGCCAAGATTGCCGTGCTGCGCCAGCTGCTGGCGTGGGAGCGCGATCTGTCAGGTGCGGTGCCCAACGGTGGCCTGTTCGAAGACCGCATCTATGTGCTGACACCCGACGCGGCGGTGGTGGAGCTGCCGCAGGGGGCGACGCCGGTTGACTTTGCCTACTCCGTGCACACCAGCCTGGGGCACCGGTGCCGCGGCGCCAAGGTGGACGGCGCCATGGTGCCGCTGAACACTCCGCTGCAAAACGGGCAGACGGTGGAGATCAGCACGGTCAAGGAAGGGCGGCCCTCGCGCGACTGGCTCAACGCCGAGCTGGGCTACCTGACCAGCAACCGAGCCAAGGCCAAGGTGCGCGCCTGGTTCAACGCGCAGGCCACGCACGAGACAGTGGCGCGGGGGCGCGAAGCGGTCGAAAAGCTGCTCCAGCGCGAGGGCAAGACGGCCGTCAAGCTCGACGACCTGGCGGTGCAACTGGGTTTCAAGTCGGCCGATGGCCTGTTTGAGGTGGTGGGCAAGGACGAGTTTTCGCTGCGCAACATCGAGACGGTGCTGCGCCCGCCCGAGCCCGTCATGCAACCTGACGACTACCTGCTGCTCAAGAAGACGCGCACCAAGGACAACGGGCCCAAGGGCGGTGTGCTGGTGGTGGGCATCGACTCTTTGATGACGCAGCTGGCCAAGTGCTGCAAGCCCGCACCGCCCGATGACATACGCGGCTTCATCACCCGCGGAAAGGGCGTCAGCGTGCACCGCTCCGACTGCAGCAATTTCCGCGAGATGGCCGCCAGAAGCATCGAACGCGTGATCGACGTCGAATGGGGCGCGCCCAAGCGCGCCGCCACAGCAGCCGTGTACCCCGTGGATGTGGCCGTGGAGGCCGCCGACCGGCAGGGCCTGCTGCGCGATATCTCGGAGGTCTTTGCGCGCGAGAAGACCAATGTGATCGGCGTTCAGACGCAGTCCGTCAAAGGTACGGCGTGGATGACCTTCACCGTCGAAGTCGCGGATTCGGGGCGCCTGAACAAGGTGCTGTCGATCGTGGCAGGCGTGCAGGGGGTGCGGTCGGCGCGCCGCCGCTGACAACAGGCTGTATGTTGGCCATGCAGAGGTTCGGCTCGGCGGCCCGATTGAAGCCGACTTTCCGGATCGCGCTATTTTTATGGCTATAATAGTGGTCTAAACAACGACAGGCGCGTAGCTCAGCTGGTTAGAGCACCACCTTGACATGGTGGGGGTCGTTGGTTCGAGTCCAATCGCGCCTACCACGTTTTGTCTGAATGAAACCAGCATTCAGATCTTGCAAAACGATGGTCACCCTCCAAGCCCGCGTGGCTTGACGCAGAAGCCGCCCCACAGGGCGGCTTTTTTGTTTCTGCTGCAGCATCTTTCAACCAGCCGTGCCGACGGGCGGTACACAGAGGGCGGGTTTTCAGTCCTGGGGATGGGCGGTTGTCTGACACGGGCAGGGCAGGGTGAGGAGCTACCTTCGTAACTCCAACTCGCAAGGGATACACCATGGAAACACCGGCTCAGGCACCCGCATCGCGCCCTACGTTCTTTGACACCGACCCGGAACTCGGCATGTACGACATCCGTGTGTTCTGGTTCGCGGCAGCCGTTTCTGTGCTGGCTGTGGTCGTGTTGGCTTACTTCAAGATGGGCTACTGAGCCCGCTGGCCTCGAGCCGATTGGATGGCGCGAGACCATGGTTTTCGCTGTAGAACGCGGCTTCCACCACCCCCGGCAGGCTGTCGATCGCAGCCACTGCAATTGCAACTTCAATGCGCGCCGGCGCTGGCCTCTGGCTGGCCCAAAGACGGCAACGCAAGGCGCGTCAGCGCACCCAGCGCGTCTGCGGCCGCGGCGTGACCTTGATTTCCACCCCCTTGTGCACCGCGGGCTGGCCGGTTGCCGGGTCTGTGTCCACCAGCTCTTCAAGTGAGATGTCTTTTACGTCGGATCCTGTCTGGGTTTCAAGCTCGGCCAGCACGTTGCCGATGCGCCGCTCGGCTTCATTGATTTCGGCGGATTTGGGATTGGGCATACACACGGTACCTTTGGATCGAAAGCCCATTGTCGAAATCCGAGCGGCGCCCGCTTTGTAAGCCAACGTCGCCAAAAGGGCACGTCCGGGCCCCCGCTAAGGGGGGGGCTTGCCGCGACCTAGGGTTATCCTTTCCCGGTGCGACGGTGTGGGCCTCCTAGAATCTGCTGCACTGCAATAGATGGGGCCATGTCCCCCGGGAGTTTCGTTGTGTCCGACAAGCAAAGCACCGCTGGCGCAAAGCCAGCACAGCGTGTGATCAAGAAGTACCCCAACCGCCGCCTGTACGACACGGACACCTCAACCTACATCACGCTGGCTGAAGTACGCCAGCTGGTCATGGACCACCAGGTGGTGGTCGTGCGTGATGCCAAGACCGGCGAAGACCTCACGCGCAGCATCCTGCTGCAGATCATTCTCGAAGAGGAGGCCGGTGGCGCCCCGATGTTCACCGAGGCGGTGCTGGCCAACATCATCCGCTTCTATGGCCACGCGATGCAGAGCTTCATGGGGGCGTATCTCGAAAAGAACGTGCAGGCTTTCACCGACATCCAGACCAAGCTGGCCGAGCAGTCGCAAAGCGTGACGCCCGAGATGTGGGCCCAGTTCATGAACCTGCAGTCGCCCATGCTCAAGGGCATGATGGGCAATTACGTTGAACAGTCGCAGTCGGTGCTGACGCAGATGCAGGAGCAGATGCAAAAGCAGACCGAGCAGATGCTGGGTGCCTTCGGGTTGAAGCGATAGATCTTTGGGCTGTCCGCGGCGTCGGTTTCGATCGCTTGTGCGCCATAAACCTTGCGGTGAACCGGCAAGGTCACGCCGCCCAACCCGGAACTGGGACAATACGGGGATATGAGCGAAGCACTTGCCCCCACCAAAACACCCAAAGTCGGATTCGTCAGCCTGGGCTGCCCCAAGGCCCTGACGGATTCCGAACTCATCCTCACGCAGCTGAGCGCCGAGGGATACGAGACGTCCAAGACCTTTGAAGGCGCGGATCTGGTCATCGTCAACACCTGCGGCTTCATCGATGACGCCGTCAAGGAAAGCCTGGACACCATTGGTGAAGCGCTGGCCGAAAACGGCAAGGTGATCGTCACCGGCTGCCTGGGCGCACGCACGGGCGACGATGGCAGCAACATGGTGCGCAAGATGCACCCCAGCGTGCTGGCCGTGACGGGGCCCCACGCCACGCAGGAAGTGATGGACGCCGTTCACCTGAACCTGCCCAAGCCGCACGACCCCTTCATCGACCTGGTGCCCGGCAGCTTTGGCGTGGCAGGCATCAAGCTGACGCCCAAGCACTACGCGTACCTCAAGATCAGTGAAGGCTGCAACCACCGTTGCACGTTCTGCATCATTCCGTCGATGCGCGGCGACCTGGTGTCGCGCCCCGTGGGCGATGTGCTGAGCGAGGCCAAAGCCCTGTTTGAAGGCGGCGTGAAGGAACTGCTGGTCATCAGTCAGGACACCTCGGCTTACGGAGTGGACGTGAAGTACCGCACCGGTTTCTGGGATGGCAAGCCCGTCAAGACGCGCATGCTGGAGCTGGTGCAGACGCTGGGCGAAATCGCCGAGCCCTACGGCGCCTGGGTGCGGCTGCACTACGTGTACCCGTACCCCAGCGTGGACGAGGTCATCCCCCTCATGGCCACCGGCCGCGTGCTGCCGTACCTGGATGTGCCCTTCCAGCACAGCCATCCCGATGTGCTCAAGCGCATGAAGCGCCCCGCCAGCGGCGAGCGCAACCTGGAACGCATCCAGCGCTGGCGCGAGGCCTGCCCCGAGATCGTGATCCGCAGTACCTTCATTGCGGGCTTCCCTGGCGAGACAGAAGAAGAGTTCCAGCACCTGCTGGACTTTGTGCGCGAAGCGCAGATCGACCGCGCGGGCTGTTTTGCCTACAGCGATGTGACCGGCGCGGCTGCCAACGAGCTGCCCGGCATGTTGCCGATGGAAGTGCGCGAAGAGCGCCGCGCGCGCTTCATGGCCGTGGCCGAGGAAGTGTCGATTGCCAAGCTGCAGCGCCGCGTGGGCGCCACCATGCAGGTGCTGGTAGACCACGCGCCCGCCATGGGCCGCAAGGGCGGCGTGGGCCGCACGTATGCCGATGCACCCGAGATCGACGGCACCGTGCAGCTGCTGCCGCCCGAAAAGATCAGCAAGACCATGAAGGTCGGCGAATTCACGCGGGCGCGCATTTTGGGCGTGCAAGGGCACGACCTGATTGCGCAGCCGATCTGAAGATCTCCAGGTGCTATGTAAAATATAGCATCTGGTGGTTGATTCTTCTGGGCTTGCGCCCGAAACCATCAAAAAAGGCTTCCCGAAGGAAGCCTTTTTTGATGGTGCGCCCGCAGGAGGGGGCGGGCACTGCCAGCCGGTTTACACGCGCTTGCGGTATTCGCCGGTGCGGGTGTCGATTTCGATCTTGTCGCCCTGGCTCACGAACAGGGGCACGGGCACTTCAAAGCCGGTGGCGATCTTGGCGGGCTTCAGGACCTTGCCGGAGGTGTCGCCCTTGACGGCGGGTTCCGTCCAGGTGATTTCGCGCTCGACGCTGGTGGGCAGTTCGACCGAGATGGCCTTGCCGTCATAGAACACCACCTCCACGGTCATGCCGTCTTCCAGGTAGTTCAGCGAGTCGCCCATGTTTTCGGCTTCCACTTCGTACTGGTTGTACTCGGTGTCCATGCACACGTACATGGGGTCGGCGAAGTAGGAGTAAGTGCACTCCTTCTTGTCCAGGATCACGTTGTCGATCTTGTCATCGGCCTTGAACACGACTTCGGTGCCGAAGTTGCCGATCAGGCTCTTGAGCTTCATGCGCACGGTGGCTGCACCGCGGCCGCCGCGGGCGTATTCGGTCTTGAGGACCACCATGGGGTCCTTGCCGTGCATGATGACGTTGCCGGCGCGGATTTCTTGAGCGATTTTCATAGCAGGTTGCTTGGGTTGGGGCCGCTCAACGCGCGGGCCGGATGCCTTCTGGGGCTCAGAAGGCGCGCCGTGCCAATGCATGTTCTGCGGCAAAAGTGCGCAAGGCTGGGCACGGGTGTGCAGCGCCTGTTTTGCGCAAAGCCTCGGATTTTACCGTTTTTCGGCCACAAACCCCAGGATTTGCGTGGTGAGGTTGTCCTGCGTCAGCAGCCGCTGCCGTGCCGCGCGCACGCACACCGTCCACTCGGCCAGCGTGTCGGCATCGGGCAGCACCAGCGGCCGGTGGTCCAGGCCGTTCCAGGTGTCGTGGAACCGGCGCAGGCTTGGCGGGGCCTGCAGCCAGTCCATGAACGCGTGCAGCTTGGCATGGTGGGCATTGTCGTGCTGCGGGTAGATGTGCCAGACCAGCGCCTGCCCAGCCCAGAGCGCCCGCACCAGCGAGTCCTCGCCGCGCACGGCGTTCAGGTCTGACGCCCACAGCAACTCATCAAAAGCCGCCTGCGGGCGCGGCGCGAGGTATGAAATTGATAGCTGCCCGTGCTTATGCAACGTGCGCTGCAGGTCATTTTCGTCCAGATTCTGGCCCAGCGCAGCCTGCACGGCGGCCTGGGCTCGCCCCGGGGTCACCAGGAGATGGGTGCGCAGGGGGCCTACTTGCAGCTGCTGCAGCCAGCCGGGCAGGGCCGCCGGCTCGTAGCAGAACAGCGACATCCAGCACTGGGGCGGTGCCGCCAGGCCGCCGGCCTCGCAATCGTCAAGGTGACGTGCCCGCCAGGCCATTGCGTCAAAGGCGGCTCGCATTTGCATCAGGTCGGCCTCGCGCAGCAGCCCGCCGGTATGCCGTGTGAAGCCGGGGTAGAAAAACCAGCGCGTCCAACCGGCAGCGGGGCCGGACATTACCGGGGATGGCAGGCCGTGGGTGCGCTCCACATAACTTTCTGCCGACAGGTATTCCAGATTGATCCAGACGGGCCGAACGCCGGTAGCCTGGGCCCGGGCCGCCGCGTACGCAATGAAGTCCGCACGGATCTCGCAGCCAAAGGCCTCCACGATCACCTCGGGCTGCGGGTCATCGGCCCCGGGCAAGGCGCCATGCCATGGCCGCACATCGACACCCTCGCAACCCGCGGGGGCCATCCAGGCGAGGGCCGATGCGTCATCCACCCACAGCCGCACCCGTTGCCCGCGCGCGGCCAGGTCGGCGGCAAAGCGCCAGCACACGCCGATGTCGCCAAAGTTGTCGATGACCTGGCAGAACACATCCCATTGCAGGGGAGTGTCTGGCAGGCCGGACGTGTCGGGCTCGTTCATGGTTGGGCCCGGCTGTGCTGGGCTGCGGGTTCGTTGGCGGGCAGGTCGGCAGGATGGCGAAGGTGGTCCACCAGCAGCCGCGCAACGCTCGACAGCGATTCCTCCGAGCGCACGCACAGCGACAGTTGCCGGTGCGCCCAGGGCTCCTTCAACGTGACGGTGCGAACCGCCAGCGTGCCCAGGTACAGCCCGGCGCTGCCCCGCGGCATCACGCCCACGCCGAGGCCCGCGTTCACCATCAGGCACATCGCGTCATAGCTGGTGACCTGCATGCGCAGGCGCAGCGGCAGCCCGGCTTCGGATGCCGCGCGAGTGAGCTGGCTGTTGATGGCGCTGTTGGGGTGGGCCCCCACAAAGTCGTAAGGCAGCGCCTCTGCCAGGCGCACCGCCTTGCGGCGTGCCAGCGGGTGGGCTGCCGGCACCACCAGCACCAGTTCATCGCTGCGGTAGGGCAGCAGCGTGACGCGCTCGCCGTACTGGCCCTGGTTCAGGATGCCGATGTCGGCCGCGTTTTCGGCCACCGACTGGGCAATGGCGGTGCTCACTTGCTCCTGCAGCTGCACCTGCACCTTGGGGTGCAGTGCCATGAAGCTTTGCAGCTGCACCGGCAAAAACTGCGTGATGGCAGAGATGTTGGCCACCACGCGCACATGCCCGCGCACGCCGGTGCCGTACTCGCGCATCTGCGATGCGATGCCGTCCAGGTCGTTGAGCACGCCGCGCGCCATGTTGAGCAGCGCAAACGCCGCTGCGGTGGGCTCGGTGCCCTTGTTGCTGCGCGTGAACAGGGCCACGCGCAGCGCATCTTCCAGGTCGGCCAGACGGCGGCTGACGGCCGATGCTGCCAGGTGTTCGCGCGCGGCAGCAGCGGCGATAGTGGATTCCTCCATCACGGCCACGAACAGGCGCAAGGAGACGGGATCGAGTTTCATGGGGGCTTGATGGTAGCAAGCCGCTGGCGTGCCATGCCGGTTTGCGATGGCGGCTTGTTGCATCAGCGTTTTGCGGCCCGGCTGAGTGTGCGCATCATTCGGCACGCCCGCCAGGGTTTCCAGCTTTCAGGAGACACACATTTCCATGGATTCCATCGCTTCCCCCGCAGCCTTGCATGGTGTGCGCGTCATCGAAATGGGCCAGCTCATTGCCGGGCCCTTTTGCGGCAAGACGCTGGGCGAGTTTGGCGCCGACGTGATCAAGATCGAAGCCCCCGAGACTGGCGACCCGCTGCGCAACTGGCGCCTCATCAAGGAAGGCACATCAGTGTGGTGGCAAGTGCAGTCGCGCAACAAGCGCTCGGTGGCGCTGGACTTGCGCCAGAAAGAGGGCCAGGACATCGCGCGCCGCCTGATTGCCGAGGCCGATGTGCTGGTCGAGAACTTCCGCCCTGGCACGCTGGAAGGCTGGGGCATGTCGCCCGAGGAGTTGCACGCGCTCAACCCGGGGCTCGTGATGCTGCGCATTTCAGGCTATGGCCAGACGGGCCCGTACCGCGACCTGCCCGGCTTTGGTGCCATCGGCGAGGCCATGGGCGGCCTGCGGCACCTGACGGGCGAGCCCGGCCGCGTGCCGGTGCGTGTAGGTGTGTCGATTGGCGACACACTGGCGGCGCTGCACGGCACCATCGGCGTGCTCACGGCGCTGTACCACCGCAAGGTCAACGGCGGGCTGGGCCAGGTGATTGATGTGGCGCTGCACGAGGCCGTGTTCAACGTGATGGAAAGCCTGATCCCCGAATACAGCGCTTTCGGCGCCGTACGCGAGGCCGCGGGCAGTGCGCTGCCGGGCATTGCGCCATCCAACGCCTACCCGTGCACGGATGGCTGGGTGCTGGTGGCTGGCAATGGCGACAGCATCTTCAAGCGGCTGATGGAAGCGATCGGGCGGTCCGATCTGGCCTCGGCTCCGGACCTGGCCAGCAACACCGGTCGCGTGGCGCGTGTGGAAGAGATCGACGCAGCCATCGGCGCCTGGAGCGCGCAGCGCAGCGTGCAGCAGGTGCTGGATGCATTGGGCGCCGCCCGCGTGCCCGCTGGCAAGGTCTACACCGCCAAGGACATTGCCGAAGACCCGCACTACCGCGCCCGCGACATGCTGCTGACCCAGCAGACGCGCGACGGCTACAGCGTGGAAGTGCCCGGCATCGTGCCCAAGCTCTCGGCCACGCCCGGCACCATCCGCAGCAGCGCGCCGCACCTGGGCGACGACACCGATGCGGTGCTGGCCGAGGCGGGCTTGACGGCAGAGCAGATTGCGCTGCTGCGCAGCAAGGGGGTGATCCAGTGAGCGCACCCAACATGTCGATATGGCAGGGCGCCGGGCGCCGCATCCACATGCAGGAGGTCGGCCTGCGCGATGGCCTGCAGATGGAAAAGGCGTTTGTGCCCACGGCCGACAAGATTGCGCTGTGTAATGCACTCTCCGATGCAGGCCTGGCAAAGATCGAGGTGACCTCGTTCACATCGCCCACCGCCATCCCGGCGCTGCGCGACGCCGAGATCGTGATGCGCGAAATCACGCGCCGCCCGGGGGCGGTGTACTCCGCCCTGGTGCCCAACCTGCGCGGTGCTGAACGTGCCATCGAGTCGCGCACGGATGAGCTCAACCTCGTCATGTCGGTAAGCGCCACGCACAACCTGGCCAACCTGCGCATGACGCAGGAGCAATCCTTTGCTGCGCTGGCCCAGGTGGTGGCGCTGGCGCAGGGCGCGGGCGTGGCGGTCAACGTATCGCTATCGTGCGTGTTTGGCTGTCCCTTTGAAGGTGACGTGCCAGAGGCCGATGTACTGGGCTGGGTGCAGCGCTTTGCAGACCTGGGCGTGCGCGCCATCACGCTGTGCGACACCACCGGCATGGCCTACCCCACGCAGGTGCGCCAGGTCACCGCAGTCGCCCGTGCGCGCTGGCCTGGCGTGGAGTTCACCCTGCATTTCCACAACACACGCGGCATGGGGCTGGCCAATGTGCTGGCTGCCATTGACGCTGGCGCAGACCGGTTCGACGCATCGCTGGGCGGCCTGGGGGGCTGCCCGTATGCGCCGGGCGCCAGCGGCAACGTGTGCAGCGAAGAGGTGGTGCATGCGCTGGCGCTGATGGGTTACGACACCGGCGTACATCTTGCGCAGCTGATCGCTGCGGCCCAGCGCCTGCCAGCGCTCATCGGCCACGACATCCCGAGTCAGATCGCCAAGGCGGGTCCGCGCCTGGTACTGCACGCGGTGCCCGACGACTTCAGGGCGATCCGTGAGCGCGCGCTAGCCCGCTGAGTGCGGGCGAACCAGCATTTTCCATAACGACAGGAGACAACAGCCATGATCTACACCACCCCGCTATCTCGCCGGTTTTTTACGGCCGCAGTGCTGTGCTCTGCTGCCCTTGCGGCAGGCGCGCAGGACAAGTACCCCTCCAAGCCCATCACTCTGGTGGTGCCCCAGGCAGCCGGCGGCGCCAACGACGCCATCGCCCGCGTGCTGGCGCAAAAGTTGGGCGAGCAACTGGGGCAGAGCGTGATCGTCGAGAACCGGCCCGGTGCCGGTGGAACGCTGGCCACAGGGACGACAGCACGTGCCCGCAATGACGGCTACACGCTGCTGCTGACGGCCGACAGCGCCCATGTGATCGGCCCGGCGCTGTACAAGAACCCCGGCTTTGACCCGGTGAAGGACTTCGCACCGGTGGCGCCGGTCGCTACGGCGGGCTATGTGCTGGTGGCGCATCCGTCCTTCCCGGGCAACAACGTGGCCGAACTGGTGGCGCTGGCCAAGGCCAGCCCCGGCAAGTATTCGATCGCCTCGGCCGGCAATGGCACGCTGAACCACCTGATCGGCGAGATGCTGCAAAAGGCCGCAGGCATCCAGCTGCAGCACATCCCCTACAAGGGCTCGGCCGCAGCGGCCACCGATGTGGTGGGCGGGCAGGTGCCGCTGTCGGTGCAGAGCCTGCCGTCGGCCATTGCGTTCATCAAGGCGGGCAAGCTCAAGGTGCTGGGCGTGGTCAATGAACAGCGCGTGGCTGCGCTGCCCGATGCGCCAACCATTGGCGAGACCCTCAAGGGCTTTGGCCAGGCGCCCTGGTATGCGCTGTTTGCACCGGCCGGCACGCCCGCGGCCATCGTGGCGCAGCTGCAGGCCGAGGTGGCGCGCGCGCTGGAGCACAAGGACGTGGTGGACAAGCTGGCCACCGTGGGCTGCGAGCCCTTCAAGGGCACGGCGGCGCAGCTGGCAGCCCTGGTGCAGGCCGACCTGCCCAAGTGGAGCCGCGTGGTGAAGGAGACCGGCGCGACGGTGGACTGACTGGCGCCGAGCGCACCCCACGGAAGACATTTGTTCTACACAACCAACAACAAGCGGAGACAACCCATGACCCTGCAGCGCAGACACTTCACCATCCTCGCCCTCGCGGCGCTGGGCGCCACGGCTTTCGGCGGCGCCTGGGCGCAGGCGGGCTACCCCGTCAAGCCCGTCACCATGGTGGTCCCTACTGCCGCCGGTGGCACCACCGACCTGTCTGCCCGCATGCTGGCACAGGCGCTGGGCCCCGTGCTGGGCCAGACGGTGGTGGTGGACAACAAGGGCGGCGGCAACGGCAACATTGCTGCCGCGGCCGTCAAGCGCGCCGAGGCCGATGGCTACACGCTGCTCATGCAGTACTCGGGCTATCACGTCATCTCGCCCCACATCACCAAGCAAAAGCAGTGGGAACAGGGCGACTTCCAGCCCGTGGCCAACGTTATCTCGGCCCCCCAGATCATCGTGGTGCGGTCCGACCTGCCCGTGAAGACGCTGCCCGAACTCATCACCTATGCCAAGGCCAACCCCGGCAAGCTCAACTACGCGTCGTCGGGCAATGGCTCGCTGCAGCATGTGACGGGCGCCATGCTGGAGCAGCAGGGCGCCATCAAGATGGTGCATGTGCCCTACAAGGGCACCGGCCCCGCGTTGCAGGACCTGCTGGGCGGCCAGGTGGACCTGACCTTCGGGACGGCGCCACCCTTCATGCCGCACATTGCCAGTGGCAAGCTGCGCGTGCTGGCCGTGACCGGCAAGCAGCGCCTGCCCAGCCTGCCCGATGTGCCCACCACGGCCGAGGCGGGCTACCCCCGGGTCGATGCCACGTCGTGGTTTGCCGTGTTTGCACCGGCGGCCGTGCCCAAGGCGCTGGTCGACAAGCTCACGGCCGACATCCGTGCGGTGGTGCAGAACCCGGCCTTCCAGCAAAAGGCGCAGGAGCAGGGCGCCACGGCCGACTACCAGACCCCGGCGCAACTGGCCGACAAGGTGAAGGCCGACCTGGCCAACTGGGCCACGGTGGTCAAGACATCGAAGATTGAGGCGGATTGAGAGCCTTTTGAGCCTGCAGTGCACGTATTGATTGCACCTATTGCTATCGAAATAGTAGCGAAAGGGGTGGGTGTGCTCCCAAGCGTCCGAGGCCATTGCGCGGCGCGGTGACCCTCGGGGCTTTGCAGCGCAGCCACAATATGCGCATGTCTGATGTGCATTCCGAAGAACTCCTGGCGCAGGTGGCCGCGCTGCCGCCGCTGCCGGGGGTATACCGCTATTTCGACGCGCAGGGCGGCCTGCTCTACGTGGGCAAGGCCCGGCACCTCAAGCGGCGTGTGTCGAGCTACTTCACCAAGAACCATGGCGGCACCCGCATCGGCCACATGGTCAGCAAGATCGTGCGGCTGGAGACCACGGTGGTGCGCTCCGAGGCCGAGGCACTGCTGCTCGAAAACAACCTGATCAAGACGCTGAACCCCAAGTTCAACATCCTGTTCCGGGACGACAAGAGCTACCCCTACCTCAAGATCACCGGCACCGCGGGCGCTGCGGGCGATGCGCCGGGCCAGATGTTTCCGCGCATGGCCTACTACCGCGGCGCGGTGGACAAGAAGCACCGCTACTTCGGGCCATACCCGAGCGCGTGGGCGGTCAAGGAAACCATCCAGCTGCTGCAGAAGGTGTTTCGCCTGCGCACCTGCGAAGACACCGTGTTTTCGAACCGCACGCGGCCCTGCCTTCTGTTTCAGATCAAGCGCTGCACCGGCCCGTGCGTGGACCTGATCTCGCCCGAGGCCTATGCAGCCGATGTGCAGCACGCCGAGGCCCTGCTGCGCGGTGAGACGCAGGAGGTGCTGCGCGCCATGGAGGTGCGCATGATGGCGCACTCCGATCGCTTGGAGTTCGAGCAGGCCGCCGATGTGCGCAACCAGATCCAGGCGCTGTCGCGCGTGCTGCACCAGCAGTCCATCGAGATTGCGGACGACAAGGATGTGGACGTGCTGGCCGTGCGCGTGCAGGGCGGCCGCGCCTGCGTGAACCTGGCCATGGTGCGTGGCGGGCGGCACCTGGGCGACCGGCCGTACTTCCCCGTGCATGTGGAAGATGCCGCCGCCATCTTCGAGGAAGAGGAAGAGCAGGGCGCGATGGTGTCTGTAGTGGCCGATGGAGCCACGGACGATGTTGCGGAGGCCGTCGATGGCGGCACCGAGCGCAGCCCTGCCGCGCCGGTCAAGCCACGGCCCAAAAAGCCGGTGGAGGCGCAGGTGCTCGAAGCATTTATCGCCCAGCACTACATCGGCGTGCCGGTGCCGCCGGTGCTGGTCACCAGCGAGCCGGTGGACAAGGCCTTGCTGGAGGCGCTGGGCGAGCAGTGCGGTGTGCGGGTGAACGCCGTGCATCAGCCGCGTGAGCAGCGCCGCGCCTGGCTCGACATGGCGCAAAAGAACGCCGACCTGCAGCTGGCCCGGCTGCTGGCCGAGGAAGGCTCGCAGCAGGCCCGCACGCGTGCCCTGGCCGAGGCGCTGGACCTGCCGCCAGACGAACTGGACCTGCTCACCATCGAGTGTTTTGACATCTCGCACACGTCGGGCGAATCCACGCAGGCTTCGTGCGTGGTGTTCCACCACCACAAGATGCAGAGCAGCGAGTACCGCCGGTACAAGATTGAAGGCATCACCGGCGGCGACGACTACGCTGCCATGCGCCAGGTGCTCACGCGCCGTTACAGCAAGGTGGCCGAGGCCGCACGCGAGGCCGGTGGCATCGACTTTGCCGCCAACCCTGCGCCGGGCGGCGAAGAGGCCGTCAAGCCCAAGGGCGTGGCGCGCCTGCCCGACCTGGTGCTGATCGACGGCGGCAAGGGCCAGGTCAGCGTGGCGCGAGAGGTGTTCACCGCGCTGGGCCTGGACCTCACGCGCATCGTGGGCGTGGAAAAGGGTGAGGGCCGTAAGGTCGGTCTGGAGGAGCTGGTGTTTGCCGATGGCCGCGAGAAGGTGTACCTGGGCAAGGACTCGGCCGCGCTGATGCTGGTGGCGCAAATCCGCGACGAGGCCCACCGGTTTGCCATCACCGGCATGCGTGCCGCGCGCGCCAAGGTGCGCGTGGGTGGCGGGCAGCTGGAAGAGATCGCGGGCGTGGGCCCCAAGAAGCGTGCACGTCTGCTGCAACGCTTTGGTGGGGTGCGCGGCGTGGCCTCGGCCAGCATCGAAGACCTGGCCACGGTGGACGGCATTTCACGCGAGCTGGCCGAAGAAATCTACCGGGCACTGCGCTGATCGAGAGGCGCGGCAGCGCTTGCGTTGCCCGGTAGCGCGGGCATATTCCGCCGCCGTCGCGGCGCGCCATGCCACCCCATCCCGATGGCGCAGAGACCCCACGCCGCACATGCGCCGACCCGCACACCTGACGTGACACAATCGCCGCCATGTTCTGGACTATCCCCACCCTGATGACCTGGACGCGCATCGTCGCGATACCCTTGATCGTGGGGGTGTTCTACGCACCCATTGACCCCGCGATGCGCAACCTGATTGCCACCGCCATGTTTGTGGTGTTTGCCGCCACCGACTGGCTCGATGGCTATCTGGCGCGCAAGCTCAACCAGACCTCGTCCTTCGGTGCCTTCCTCGACCCCGTGGCCGACAAGTTCCTGGTGTGTGCGTCATTGCTGGTGCTGGTGCACCTGCAGCGCGCGGATGTGTTCGTGGCCCTCATCATCATCGGCCGCGAGATCGCGATTTCGGCCCTGCGCGAATGGATGGCCCAGATCGGCGCTAGCAAGAGCGTGGCCGTGCACATGATCGGCAAGGTCAAGACCACGGTGCAGATGGTGGCCATCCCCTTCTTGTTGTACGACGGCCACCTGCTGGGCATGATCGACACGGGCGTGTGGGGCACCTGGCTGATCTGGGCATCGGCCGTGCTCACGGTGTGGTCGATGGTCTATTACCTGCAGAAGGCGCTGCCGGAGATCCGTGCACGCGTCAAATAAGCGTTTTCAAGCCTTTTCGGCTGCCAGCGCTTGATTTATATGCACTGGTAGCTATTATTTCAGGAGCAACGTGATGGCCAAGCACCGCATCGCCGTAGTGGCCGGCGACGGCATCGGCAAGGAAGTCATGCCCGAAGGCCTGCGCGCCATGGACGCCGCAGCGCGCCGTTTCGGCATCGACCTGCAGTTCGACTATTTCGACTTTTCCAGCTGGGACTACTACGAGAAGCACGGCAAGATGCTGCCCGACAACTGGAAGGACCAGATCGGCGGGCACGAGGCCATCTACTTCGGCGCCGTGGGCTGGCCCGAGAAGATCGCCGACCATGTCTCGCTGTGGGGCTCGCTGCTGCTGTTTCGCCGCGAGTTCGACCAGTACGTCAACCTGCGCCCCGCGCGCCTGATGCCCGGAGTGATCGCACCCGTGGTGCGTCGCGATGGCAGCCCCCGCCTGCCCGGCGAGATCGACATGATGATTGTGCGCGAGAACACCGAGGGCGAGTACTCCAGCATCGGCGGCCGCATGTTCGAGGGCACCCCGCGCGAGATCGTGATGCAGGAGACAGTGATGTCCCGGCATGGTGTGGACCGCGTGCTCAAATTTGCGTTCGAGCTGGCGCAGTCGCGCCCCAAAAAGCACCTCACGAGCGCCACCAAATCCAACGGTATCGCTATCACCATGCCCTACTGGGACGAGCGCGTGGCCGAGATAGCGAAGTCCTACCCGGATGTGCGCGTGGACAAGTTCCACATCGACATCCTCACGGCGCACTTTGTGCAGCGCCCTGACTTCTTTGATGTGGTGGTGGCCAGTAACCTGTTTGGCGACATCCTGTCAGACCTGGGCCCGGCCTGCACCGGCACCATTGGTATTGCGCCCAGCGCCAATCTGAACCCTTCGCGCACCATGCCGTCGCTGTTCGAGCCGGTGCACGGTTCGGCTCCGGACATTGCGGGCAAGGGCATCGCCAACCCCATCGGCCAGATCTGGTGCGGTGCGATGATGCTGGACTTTCTGGGCTACCGCGCGGCGCACGATGCGGTGCTTGCCGCCATCGAAACAGTGCTTGATCCGTTGAGCGGCGGGCCCCGCACAGCTGACCTGGGCGGCAACGCGCGCACCGAAGACGTGGGGCGCGCCATCGCCAGCGCCATCTGACTGGGTAGAGTAGGGCGCTAGGCCGCGCCAGGCCTGTGCTGTCAATACGGAATGCTGCCCATACAGCGTGTATGAGACATAACGGCCTTGCATGCCCCGTCGCGCCTTGAAATGCGACTAGAATTCACGCCGAACGCTGCCGCGAAACAGCGTGTTGTATTGACACCCGGAAACTCGATGGCTTTAATCTGATGCAGCAGCCACTGCTGTGTACGCCAGTCATTCCCCCGTCCAGATATCCCCGGCTTGCAAGGCCGGGCGTTTGACGTGTGAAGACCAGATTTCCCCGAGACAATCATCAACTCTTTCCCGAGAGGCCTCTTGTGAACAAAACCGAACTGATCGAGCACATCGCTACCAACGCCGACATCTCCAAGGCTGCCGCCGCGCGTGCCCTGGAATCCACGATCGAGGCCGTCAAGAAGACCCTGAAGAAGGGCGGTACCGTCTCGCTCGTCGGTTTCGGCACTTTTGCAGTGGGCAAGCGCGCTGCGCGCACCGGGCGCAATCCCCGCACCGGCGCCACGATTAAAATCAAAGCTGCTAAAGTTCCGAAGTTCCGTCCTGGCAAGGCTCTCAAAGACGCCTTGAACTGACAAGCAAAGTTTAGGTGGGGTCCTTAGCTCAGTTGGTAGAGCGGCTCCTTTACACGGAGTAGGTCGGCGGTTCGAGACCGTCAGGACCCACCATCACCGGACAAAGGCGAACACATGTTCGCCTTTTGTTTTTTTGTCCTCTGAAAGATCGACCATGTTTGAAGCCATCCGCAAGCACTCCAGGATCGTGATGATCTTATTGTTCTTGCTGATCATTCCTTCTTTTGTGCTGGTGGGCATCGATTCCAACTACTTCACGGAAAAGAGCCCGGTGGTGGCCCGCGTTGACGGAACCGACATCAAGCAGGCCGAGTGGGACAACGCCCATCGCGTCGAGAGCGACCGCCTGCGTGCGCAGTCGCCCGGCATGGATCCCCGTCTGCTCGATTCGCCGCAAGCACGGTATGCCACGCTGGAGCGCATGGTCCGTGACCGGGTCCTCGCTGCTGCCGTCAAGGACATGCACCTGGTCACCAGCGATGCACGCCTTGCGCGCAGCCTGCAGGAGATTCCTGCCATCGCCGGCCTGCGCCGTGCCGACGGCACACTGGATGCCGAGGCTTATCGCGCCCTGGTGGCAAGCCAGGGCCTGACCCCCGAGGGCTTTGAGGCCAACGTTCGCCGGGATATCTCGGTCAGCCAGGTGATGGGCAGTGTGATTGGTACGACCTTCGGCACCGACGCCCAGGTCAAGGTGGCGCTGGACCCTCTTTACGAGCGCCGTGACCTGCAGGTGGTGCTCTTCAAGGCCCAGGATTTTGCCGGCAAGATCACGCCCACAGACGCCGACCTGGAGGCCTACTACAAGGCGAATCCGGCCCAGTTTCAGCAACTGGAGCAGGCAGCCATCGAGTACGTCATGCTGGACCTGGACGCCGTGCGCGCGGGCCTCACCCTGAACGAAGACGACCTGCGCAGCTACTACAAGGAAAACCTGGACCGCATGGCCGGCAAGGAAGAGCGCCGTGCCAGCCACATCCTGGTGAACGCGTCCAAGGATGCCTCCGCTGCCGACCGAGAAAAGGCCAAGGCCCGTGCGACCGAACTGCTGGAGCAGGTTCGCAAGGCGCCCTCAAGCTTTGGCGAAGTCGCCAAAAAATCTTCGGATGACACCGGCTCTGCCGCCACCGGCGGTGACCTGGGTTTCTTCGCCCGCGGTGCCATGGTCAAGCCTTTCGAGACTGCAGCCTTCGGCATGAAGAAGGGTGAGATCAGCGACGTTGTGGAGACCGATTTCGGCTACCACATCATTCAGCTCACGGACATCAAGACACCGCGTCAACCGACGTTCGAGGAGTTGCGGCCCACGCTGGAAGCCGAGCTCAAGCAGCAGCAGGCCCAGCGCAAGTTTGCAGAAGTGGCCGAGGTTTTCTCGAACAGCGTGTACGAGCAGGCCGACAGCCTCAAGCCTGTAGCCGAGAAGCTCAAGCTCAAGCTGCAGACCGCAAACGGGGTTACCCGCACACCGGTGCCAGGAGCGCAGGGCCCTCTGGCCAATGCCAAGTTCATCGAAGCGCTTTTTTCGACCGACTCGCTGGACAACAAGCGCAATACCGAAGCGGTCGAAGTGGGGCCCAGCCAGCTGGTGGCCGGTCGGGTGGTGACCTATACACCCGCCAAGACCCTGCCCCTGGAGGAAGTGCGTGCCCGCGTGCGCACTCTTTTCGTTGCCGAGAAGTCCGCCGAGATGGCGCGCAAGGAAGGCGAGGCCAAGCTGGCTGCGTGGAAGGCAACCCCGGCCAGTGCGACGGGTTTGGGCGCAACGCTTGAAGTCTCGCGTGAACAGCCACAAAACCTGCCGCGTCCCCTGATTGACGCCGCCCTGCGCAGCCCCACGGATGTGCTGCCCGCTTGGGTGGGCGTGGATCTTGGCAGCGAAGGCTACGCTGTGGTCAAGGTCAACCGCGTGACTCCCCGCCAGGCTCCCGATGCGCAGCGTGCGCTGCAAGAACGCCAGCAGTATGTGCAGTGGCTGACCACTGTGGAAGGGCTTGCTTATTACGAGCTGCTCAAGCAGCGCTTCAAGGTGCAGATCAAGGCGCCTCGACCCGATGCCGTGGCACAGGCTGCGACAGAAAAGTGAACGGTTTCCTTCCGGGGTGAAAAACCCGGGCTATAATACAAAGCTACGGTGGCTGTAGCTCAGTTGGTAGAGTCCAGGATTGTGATTCCTGTTGTCGTGGGTTCGAGCCCCATCAGCCACCCCAGATAAAAAAGCGCCCCATTCGTGGGGCGCTTTTGTTTTTGGGCCATGGTCTTAGTGTCGCGATGCTTGGTTACTTTCACGACTCGGTCGGAGTATCAAGCTCGATACGTATCCGGGGCGTGCATGGGCTGCGCGCTCGCCTCTTTGATGCTGGCTACCGCCCGCGATGCGTGAGGCTCGATGGGCTGCCCCGCTCCTTGCGTTGCCCCTTTCCCACACAGTTTCTCTCGTGAACGGAGCACATTCGGCCGTGTGTTTTGCAGGAACGCGCATCACGCAGGCATGTGCCGCGGCGTGTGGGTGCGGTGGGCCGGTTGGGTCAGTGATCGCGTTGCGAAGTACACCCAGCCGTACCTGCGCCCTTTGACCCCGGTACCACGCGGCTGAAAGCCTGCGTTGCCAGCTGCAGCGGGGGTGCATGTGAGTGGGAGTGTGGCCTGCCCGGAGGGACTCGAACCCCCGACCTATAGCTTAGAAGGCTATTGCTCTATCCAGTTGAGCTACGGGCAGACAGAAGAAAAGAGGCGCGGCGGGGGTGGCCCGGCGGCTACTGTGACGCGTATTGCGGCTGGCTGCGGATCATACCTTGCCTGCCACGCTCTGACGGGCGTTCTCAGGCCGTAGGCACGGCCCACGGAGGCTCTGCGGTTATAAAGACTTGGCGTGTAGTCCCGGCCCACGTTTTGCTTCGCTCCTGATCCATGCCCCACACCGTTTCGCTCATTGAAACCATTGCTGCCGCACTGGGCCTCGCCCTGGTGTTCGGTTTTGTGGCGGTGCGCGTGCGACTGCCGGCACTGGTGGGTTATCTGCTGGCCGGGGTGCTGCTCGGCCCCTTCACCCCCGGCTTTGTTGCAGATGCCGCCATCGCAAGCCAGCTGGCCGAAATCGGAGTGATGCTGCTGATGTTCGGGGTCGGGCTGCACTTCTCCTGGGACGATCTTCTGGCGGTGCGCAAGATAGCTGTTCCTGGCGCGGTCGTGCAGATGATCGTGGCCACGGCCATGGGCATGGGCGTGGCCTTGTGGTGGGGCTGGGAACCGGGCGGCGCGCTGGTATTTGGCCTGGCGCTATCGGTGGCCAGCACGGTGGTGCTGCTGCGCGCGCTGGAGGCACTGGGGGTGCTGGACAGCCACACCGGCAAGATCGCGGTGGGCTGGCTGGTGGTGGAAGACCTTGCGATGGTGCTGGTGCTGGTGTTGTTGCCGCCGCTGGCTGCCTGGCTGGGTCCTGGCGTTGGGCAGGGAACCACAGCGGCCGCCACTGCCACTGGGAATGCGCCTGGCAGTGCCGCAGGCGCCGGTCCTGCGCTTTGGCAGGCGCTGGGCTGGACTTTGCTGCAGGTGGGAGGGTTTGTCGCGCTGATGATGGTGGTGGGCCGCCGGCTTTTCCCGTGGATGCTGTGGCAGGTGGCGCGCACCGGGTCGCGCGAGCTGTTTACCTTGTGCGTGGTCACCGCTGCGGTGGGTATTGCGTTCGGATCGGCGGCACTGTTTGGCGTGTCGTTTGCGCTCGGGGCCTTCTTTGCGGGCATGGTAATGCGCGAATCCGAGTTCAGCCACCGCGCAGCGCAAGAGTCACTGCCGTTGCGGGACGCCTTCGCGGTGCTCTTCTTCGTCTCGGTCGGCATGCTGTTCGACCCCGCTGTGCTCTGGGAGCGCCCGCTGCAGGTACTGGCGGTGGTGGCCATCATCATCGTGGGCAAGACGCTGGCCGCGGCGGCGCTGGTGCTGGCGTTCCGCTACCCGCTGCACACCGCGCTTACTGTGTCGGCCAGCCTGGCGCAGATTGGCGAGTTTTCGTTCATCCTGATCGGGCTCGGTGCATCGCTCGGGCTGCTGCCGCCCGAGGCGGCCAGCCTGGTCCTCGCTGGCGCACTCATTTCCATGGCAATCAACCCGCTGCTATTCCACGCGATTGCGCCGCTGCAAAAGTGGCTGCTCGCCCGGTCGGCGCTGGCGCGGCGGCTGGAGCAGCGCGACGATCCGCTGGCCGAGTTGCCCATGAGCACCGACGCACGCTACCTTGCGCGGCAGGTGGTTCTGGTGGGCTATGGCAGGGTAGGGCGCCGCGTGGCGCAGGCCCTGTCTGCAAACGACATCCCCTTCGTGGTGGCCGAGCAGAACCGCGAACTGGTGGAGGCGCTGCGCAAGGCGGGCATGGCTGCAGTGTTCGGGGACGCGGCCGACCCCGCTGTGCTGATCCAGGCACACATTGCCCGGGCCGCGATGCTGGTGGTGACCACGCCCGCCGGTGTGAATGTGCAGCCCATCATCGCCACCGCGCAGGCGCTGAACCCGCGCATCGAAACCGTGGTGCGTGGCCACAGTGCCGACGAGGCCGAACGCATTGCGCAGGAGACGGGCAGTGCAGTGTTTTTGGCCGACGAGGCGCTCGCACAGTCGATGTCTCGGCATGTGCTGGAGCGGACCGAGATGCGCCTGGCAGGGGGCTCAGCCCCTGCGCCACTGCTCGACAGGGGCCGATTTTGAGTGAAAGTGGCCGCTGGCGCTTGATTTGTATGGTATTTTTGCTATCAATAAAATAGCAAATCAGGGTGTCTCCAACTCGCCCGCGATGCGACGCGGTTTGCGACTCCCCTGCCAACCGTGCAACCGGATGAGAGGGGTTGGAGTGCCCCTTAACAGTACCTCGCGCGAGGCACAGCCCGGGCTCCGGAGAGTTTGCTGCCCTGGCAATGCTTGCCGAGGCTCAGACCATCGGTGCGTTTGCGCCACGCAGTCGATACCCACCCGCGGCCGCCGGCCGCATCGCCGTGGCTTGTTACGCATCGCCTTGGCATATGAGGTGATGGCCGGATGCAGCTGCGGGGTGCTGAGCGCTTGCTCAAGGCAAGAGCACGCACTCCGCAGTCGCTGCAGGGCAGCCCTGAAAGCGGTACCTCAACCTACGCAAGCGCGGCCGTCACGGAATCTCAATCCGTCTCTTCAAATACCAGCGAAGGCGTGGACATGATGCGCGCCGTGTGGTCCAGTTCGGCGATGAGACGGTTGGCGAAGTAGCTGTTTTGCGTGTCGGGTTCCAGCGCAGCCACGGCCAGATGGGCGCGCGGCTGGTTCAACGGCACGTAGTAGCTGCCAGGGGGGGCATCAATGGCGCTGCGCATGGGGGTGACCTGAACCCGCACAATGCCTGAGCCACCCGCAATGTTGCCAATCACATCCTGACGGTCTGCCGTTTCCCGCGATGTTTCGCGGTAGATGTCGGCCAGCAGCGAACCCTGCTCTGCAATGCGCAGCACCTGCACGCCCAGCAGTTTCAGGCGCTCCACCGCGCCGGCAGAAGAGGCCGACAGCCAGTAGCCGCAGGGCCTTGGGCGAACCTTCACCGGGCGCAACGTCAGCGATGAATTCCAGTCCACCTTCAGGCTGCGGTCTGCGCCGGTCTCGGGGTCCAGAAAATCAAGGTCGCGCTGGGTGCGTGTGGCTTCGGCCTCCACCACGACCTGGTCGCGGCAGGCCATGGCGCTCACGTCTCGCACCACGAACGAGCGTACCTGCTCCAGGTTGGCCGCGCGCTCGGCCGTGCTGCGCAGCGCGCTGGTGATGGCCGTCACCTGGGTGTGCACGCGCCGCTGGATGTGCATGCGGCCCAGACCCACACCACGGGTCTCGATGAGCAGGCTAACCGTGTTCTTGAGCCCGTTGACGTTGCGCCCGGTGTCCGGTTGCGTGCCGCCCATCGAGATGAGCTTGTCCTGCGGGTTGGTGGACGTGGTGTAGTACCAGTCGCTGGTGAGCCCCTGCGCCTTGAGCGCTGCCACCATGGGCTGGTGGTACCACTCCATCGAAGCCTTGGTCAGAAACTCGGGGTAGTTGGCCGTGGTGGCGTACTGCAGCAGCGCGTCATAGCGCTGGATGGCGTTGAACTTCTGCAGATAGCGGCCCACGGCCGTGTACTCGTGGGCGTCCACCACCAGTATGGGCTGGTAGTCGTTGACCAGCTTGGCCAGTGCACGTGCCTCGGGTGTGCCCAGCAAAAGGTGGTCGCGGTTCATGTCGACCCCGTTGGCCGTCACGCGCGTGCCTGCCGTGGCGCCATCGGGGTTCGCGCGCGGCACCACCACCACATTGACGCGGTCGAGCAGCGGCTCCAGCAGGCCCTGCGCCAGCTCGCGGGCGATGACCAGCAAGGCTTCGCCGCCCGCGGGTTCGTCACCATGCTGCTGGCCAATCAGCAGCACCGTAGGGCGCCCGCTTTTGGAGAGCGTTACAGCGTCGGTTGCGGCCGCACGGGTGGCCACCAAGGCCAGGATGGGCTCGCCTCGCTGCGAGGTGCCTGCATTGACCAGCTGGGTCCGCGTGCCACCGGAAGGGGCGGCTTCGGCAAGCGAGCGGAGCCACTGGCCGAGTTCGGCATTTGTGGTGAAGGCGCGGCGGTCACGCCCCAGGCCCGGCGTGTCGTACGAGATCGCCGGGTCGGGGAAGCGCGCGGCCACCGCGGCGTTGTAAGGGGCCGCTGCAATCGGGCCTTCGTCCTGCGCCACCAGGGCCGTTGGCGGCGACAGTGGGCTGGCCACTGCGCCCGGACGCTCCTGGCCCAGCGGTGCAGGGACTACGGTGCCGCGCTGGACACGCGCTACCGGCGCAGGTGCCGGTGCAGGCGCGGATGGCCGCTGCGCCGTGACCGTGCCCGGCGTGGAGGGCCAGGGCGGCAAAGGCGTGCTGGCGCAGGCGCTGAGCAGCAGCACGGCCGCGAGCGCTGCTGCGGCAGGGCGCAGGTTCAGAAGCCGAAGGCGCGCTGCGGGCGCGGTTGCCTGGTCGGGCAGCGGCGACAAGCGGAGTGATTGCAGTGTCATGTGGGTGTGCCGTTAAAGCGGTGTCGAAGGGCGGCGTGTTACGACGATGTTACCTGCGGGGTTTGACCCGGCACACGCTGTGTACATCCGGTTGCAAAGCGGTCACAGACGCTGTCGTCAGCAAGTAATGGACTGAGAGGTGCCGCGCGCAGAGGGGGCTCCGCGTCACCCTCACGCCGGCAGACGCACCCGCTGATCTATTCAGAACGGGTCTAGGTCGCTGCCTCTTAGGCGGAAGATACCCGCGCCCCGCGTCTGCACAGCGCGCACCAGGGCGCGCGCCACATCCACGGCAGGCCGCGCACGGTAGGCTGCCGGGATCACCGGGTCTGCCCACTGAAAGAGCTTCATCGATAACGACTCGGCCGCGCGTGGCGCCTGTTGCAGTGCCGCGCGTTCGCCCAGCAGCAGAGAAGGCTGCGCAATCACCAGCGTGGTGAACCCCAGCGCCTCCAGGTCGCGCTCGACCTCGCCCTTGACCCGGTTGTAGAAAAAGGCGGAGCTCGCCTTGGCCCCCATGGCCGTGACCACGCCGCAGCGTGTGGCCCCGGCGGCACGCGCCGCCCGTGCTGTTGCCATCACGGCGTCGTAGTCCACGGCGCGGAAAGCGCGCTGGCTGCCTGCAGCGGCCATGGTGGTACCGAGCGTGATGTACACATCATCGATGGGCGGCAAGGCCGGCATGGCCGAAAAGTCCACCGCGTGCGCATGCACCCGCAGGTGGGCGATGGGGGGCGCACGCCGCCCCAGTGCATGGAGCACATGCACGGCAGAGGAGGGCTGGATGGCCCACGAGCCGCCTTTGCCGCTTTGCCGGGCAGGGTGCCCGGTGCCGTTCGCGTCAGCGGCCGAAAGAGCCGCGAGAACCGCCTGGCCCACGAGGCCCGTTGCCCCGGCCACCGCCACCACCCGCGCCTGATCCACCACCATAGCCACCACCTCCACCGTTGCCACCGCGATAACCGCCACCTCGGCGGCCGCCGCCACTCATGCTGTCCACGCTGGTGCGCATCGGGTCGGGTTGGCCGCCTGCGCCGCCCGCATTGCCCGAGCTGCGATGGCCTGGGCCTGCGTGGCCCATGTGGGTACCCAGGTGGGCATTGGCGCGTGGGGGTTGCGAGTCGTCGTAGCGGTTGCCGCCACCACCCTCGTAGCCGCCGCCACCATTTCCACCGCCAGAACGGCCGCGTGCGGGTGCCTGGCCGCCGGCGCGTACGCCGCCGCCCTGGCCACCACCACCTGCACGGCCGCCACGTGGTCCATTGCCGCCACCGGCAGCAGCTGCGCCACCACCAGTACGGCCGCCCCGGCCGCCGCTACCTGCTGGTCGGGGAGCGCGTTCACCGCCGCCCCCGCCTGCGCCCTGGCCCGCCTTGTTGGTGCGGATGCGGTCCATCATTTCGCTGCGGGCGGCCTTGGCGGCAGCCTGCATCACGTCACGGCTTGGCGGCTTGCCTGCGCCGCCCCAGATGGTCTGGCGACCCATGGCAATGGGCTCCGCCTTTTCACCTGCGTCGGGACCGAAACCTTCGATGACCTGCACCGGAATCTGCTGCTTGGTAAAGCGCTCGATGTCCATCATGAAGCCTTCTTCGTCCATGCAGACGAGGCTCACGGCTTCGCCGGTAGCGCCTGCACGGCCGGTACGGCCGATGCGGTGCACGTAGTCTTCCGAAACGTTCGGGATTTCGTAGTTGACGACGTGCGGCAGGTCGTCGATGTCGATGCCGCGCGCGGCAATGTCGGTGGCCACCAAGGCGCGGATGTCGCCGCTCTTGAAGCCGGCCAGGGCCTGCGTACGGGCGCTCTGGCTCTTGTTGCCGTGCAGGGCCATGGCCTGCACGCCGTTCTTGGTCAGGAATTCGGCCACGTTGTTGGCGCCGAACTTGGTGCGTGTGAACACCAGCACCTGGCTCCAGTTGTGCTGCTGGATGATGTGCAGCAGCACCTGCTTTTTCTTGCCGCGGCCCACCGGGTGGATGACCTGCGTGATGCGCTGCACGGTGGTGTTGCTAGGCGTGACCTGGATGCTGCGGGGGTTCTTGAGCAGCGTGGCAGCGAGCTCGCGGATCTCGTCACTGAAGGTGGCCGAGAACAGCAGGCTCTGCTTGTCCTTGGGCACCAGGGCCAGCACCTTCTTCACGTCGTGGATGAAGCCCATGTCGAGCATGCGGTCGGCTTCGTCGAGCACCAGCACCTGCACGGTCGACAGGTCCAGGAAACCCTGCTGCTGCAGGTCCAGCAGGCGGCCGGGGGTGGCCACCAGGATGTCCACGCCGCGCTTGACGCGGTCGATCTGCGGGTTCATGCCCACACCGCCGAAGACGACGGTGGAGTTGATGTCCAGGTACTTGCCGTACTCGCGCACGGATTCTTCTACCTGGGCTGCGAGTTCACGGGTGGGTGTGAGCACCAGGGCGCGGATGCCCTTGCCGCCGAACTTGTTCTTGGGGGCAGCGCTTTGCGAGAGGCGGTGCAACAGGGGCAGGGTGAACGCGGCGGTCTTGCCGGTGCCGGTCTGCGCGCCGGCCAGAAGGTCGTGGCCCTCCAGAACGGCGGGAATGGCTTGTGCCTGAATGGGGGTCGGGGTTTCGTAACCCGTCTCGT
This sequence comes from Acidovorax sp. BL-A-41-H1, assembly GCF_051942715.1. Classification (NCBI taxonomy): domain Bacteria; kingdom Pseudomonadati; phylum Pseudomonadota; class Betaproteobacteria; order Burkholderiales; family Comamonadaceae; genus Acidovorax; species Acidovorax sp. BL-A-41-H1. Next base: position 1,089,597 of record NZ_JBPVJQ010000006.1, read on the forward strand.
GCACAGCCTTCAGGATGGCAGGCGCCAGGTTCAGTTCGTCAAATGTCATGTGGTTGGATGCGTCCGTCCGGGACGCTGGGTATCGGCCTGTCGTGCAACCTGTCGGGTTGCCGAGCCAGTCATCAGGCTGATGAGGTTCAAGGGTGGGAGCCCGGAAGCGGATGCTGCCTTCGTCCCCAGCGGTGTGCTGATGCGGTGGGCAACTGGAGCCTGCCGCGGGTGTATTGTCGCATGGCCCGATAATCGCGGTTTGCACGCAGAATTTCTGCTCCCTTTTGCAGGTTAGATACCCATGGCCCAATACGTTTTTTCGATGAATCGCGTCGGCAAGATCGTGCCCCCCAAGCGGCAGATCCTGAAAGACATCTCCCTGAGCTTCTTCCCGGGCGCCAAGATCGGCGTGCTGGGAACCAACGGTTCGGGCAAGTCCACCCTGCTGAAGATCATGGCGGGCCTCGACAAGGAAATCGAAGGCGAAGCCATCCCCATGGCCGGCCTGAACATCGGCTACCTCCCCCAGGAGCCCCAACTGGACCCCACGCAAACGGTGCGCGAGAGCGTGGAAGCGGGAATGGGCAAGCTGTTCGCTGCCAAGGCCCGTCTGGAAGAGGTGTACACCGCCTATGGCGCCGAAGACGCTGATTTTGATGCGCTGGCGGCCGAGCAGGCCGAGCTCGAAGCCATCATTGCCACGGCCGGTACGGATTCAGAGCACCAGCTTGAAATTGCTGCCGACGCACTGCGCCTTCCACCGTGGGATGCCAACATCGGCGTGCTCTCGGGCGGTGAAAAGCGCCGCGTGGCGCTGTGCCGTTTGCTGCTGTCCAAGCCCGACATGCTGCTGCTGGATGAGCCGACCAACCACTTGGACGCCGAATCGGTGGACTGGCTCGAGCAGTTCCTGCAGCGCTACTCCGGCACCGTGGTGGCCATCACCCACGATCGCTACTTCCTGGATAACGCGGCCGAGTGGATTCTGGAACTGGACCGCGGCTCCGGCATTCCATACAAGGGCAATTACTCTGACTGGCTGACGCAAAAGGGCGCCCGTCTGGAGGCCGAGCAAAAAGGCGAAGAAGCCCGCGCCAAGGCCCTGAAGAAGGAACTGGAATGGTCGCGCCAGAACCCCAAGGCCCGTCAGGCCAAGAGCAAGGCCCGTCTGGCCCGCTTTGAGGAACTGAGCGACTACGAATACCAGAAGCGCAACGAAACCAACGAAATCTTCATCCCGGTGGCAGACCGTCTGGGCAGCCAGGTGATCGAGTTCAAGAACGTCACCAAGTCGTTTGGCGACCGGGTGCTGATCGACAACCTGAGCTTCAACATTCCAGCGGGCGCCATCGTCGGCATCATTGGCCCGAACGGCGCTGGCAAGTCCACGCTGTTCAAGCTGATTGCCGGCAAGGAAAAGCCGGATTCGGGCGAAGTCGTCATCGGGTCCACGGTCAAGATGGCCTTTGTGGACCAGCACCGCGACGACCTCTCCAATGACAAGACCGTGTGGGAAGACGTGTCCGGCGGACTCGACATCCTGAACGTCGGCAAGTTCCAGATGGCCAGCCGCGCCTACTGCGGGCGGTTCAACTTCAACGGCGGTGACCAGCAAAAGAAGGTCGGCATGCTGTCGGGCGGTGAGCGCGGTCGCCTGCACCTGGCCAAGACCCTGATCGCGGGCGGCAACGTGCTGATGCTCGATGAGCCATCGAACGACCTCGATGTGGAGACCTTGCGCGCTCTGGAAGATGCGCTGCTGGAGTTTGCAGGCACGATGTTGGTTATCAGCCACGATCGCTGGTTCCTGGACAGGATTGCCACGCACATCCTCGCGGCCGAAGGTGACAGCCAGTGGACCTTCTTTGACGGCAATTACCAGGAATACGAAGCCGACAAGAAGAAACGTCTGGGTGAAGAAGGTGCAAAGCCCAAGCGGATGCGTTACAAGGCCCTGAAATAAGACGCTAGGTCAAGTAGCATTGCATTCAGACACCTGCTTGACACACTGAAACCATGCCCCAGCCTGCGCCTTCATCGCGTGCCGTTTTCCGCGCCTGCGTCGTCAACGCAGTGCGTGGCGGCGAGGCGCTGATGCAGCAGCTGGTCAAGGTCACGCAGGGGGCGCTGTCGGGCGAAGAGTCTGCGGTCCGCGACATCCGGCGGCGCGACCTGGTCAGCGACAGCCTGCGGCTGCTCAACAAGCACGAAGCGGCGCTGGTAAAGGGCTACCCGATGGCCTTGCTGGAGATCTTTGCGGAGGGGCCAGCTGCCGCCAAGGGCCGCAGTCCGGCGGACGAGACGGGCATGGACTTCGGCGAACTCTCGCTGATGGACGAAAACGAAATGCAGGCGCAGGTCGAGCTGTCCAAGGCACAGCAATCGGCCCTGCACGCCACAGACGCAGTCCTGGCTGAACTCAACACCCTGGTCAGCTCTGCGCAAGGGCTGCGCAGCGTGCAGCCCGAGCGCAATCCGCTGCGGCCAGAGAGCTATATCCGCGCTTTGCAAAAGGTGGTGGGCGACACTGCCGTGTCTGCAGACGTGCGGCAGCTGTGGATGCAGCACATGCGCGACCTTCTGGGCAAGTTGCTTGTCGATGAATACAAGAAGACGGCAGCCAGCCTGCGCGAGCATGGCGTGCAGCCGGTCGGCTACGCGGTGCTGGGCGGACCTGGAGGGGCTGCGCGGGGTGGCTCCAGCGGCTATGGCGGCGGTGCTACCGGGTACGGTCAGGCGTATGGCGCGCCCGGTACAGGATATGGCGGCGGCTATTCAGGCTATGGCCACTCTGCCAACGCCCCGATGGGCGATTACGGCAACACGGGTTATGGCCGAGGAACCGGCTGGGCGGGGGACTCGATGCAAGGCGGCATGGCGCCGGCTGCTGAAGAGGCCTTGCTCACCGTTGGCATCCTGCGGCAGATGCTGGCGGGAGGTGACCCTTTCGATCCGCGCTCCTACGGCGTCGGGGCGCCGGTCATGGTTTCTGGGCCCGGTGCGGTGCAGGCTGTGCAGGGCAGCGTATCGCCCGGAGCGCCTTCCGGGGCGGGGCAACCGGGTTGGGTGGGCCAGGGCAGCGGACAGGCCGCGCTCGCCGGATTTCACCCCTCAGCGGCGGCAGCGGCTGCCGAAGCCATTGAAGATATGGCCCAGCTGGAGCGCCTGGTCGGACGGCTGGCGGGCGGGGCTGCTGCCGGGGCTGTCAGCCAGCCGGGCTCACTGCCCGTGCCGCTGGCGGGCTGGCGCGGCCCGGGCGTGGCACCCATGGTGTATGCAGCCCTGCCGGTCGACGCTGCCATGCAGTCAACCGCCATGGCGGTCGAGGTGGTCAGCCGCATGGTGCAGAACATTGCGCAGGATGCTCGGCTGCTGCCACCCGTACAGAAAGCGGTCCAGGGCTTGGAGCCTGCGCTCAAGCAGCTGGTGCACCACGACGGGCGCTTTTTTACCGACGGCACGCATCCGGCGCGCCGCCTGCTCGACGAAGTGACCCAGCGCAGCTTGGCGTTCCAGACTGAGAAGGCGCCTGGTTTCAGCCGGTTTATGCGCCTGGTCACCGAGGCAGTCGACCACCTTGCAGCCAGCCAGATCACGGATGCCGGACCGTTCGATACCGTGTTCAAGGCGCTGCAGTCTGCCTGGGACACCCAGGAGAAAAAGGCACGGGCCGAACAGGAGGCCCAGCAGAAGGCGCTGCTGCATGCCGAGCAGCGGGAAATGCTGGCTGAAAAGATTGCAGCGGACATTCGCCGCCTGCCCGATCTGGGGAACGTACCCGCCGATATCCTGGACTTTGCAGCGGGCCCCTGGGCCGATGTGGCCGCGCTGGCCCAGGTGCTCAAGGAGCCCGGCGCGCAGGACGATGATCCGGGCGGTTACCTGGCGCTGGTGCCCGTACTGCTGTGGAGCTCGCAACCCGCGCTGACCCGGCTGGAGCCTGATCGCCTCAATGAGGCCATCCCCGGTCTGCTGGCCAAGCTGCGCAAGGGCCTCAAGACCATCAATCACCCTGCGACGCAGACCAGTGCGTTGCTGCAGCGGCTTGTAGGCCTGCACCAGGCTGCGTTTGAAAAGCCCGCGCCGCGTGCTGCCGATGCGGCCGCTGCTACCGATAGCGCCAGAGCCCGGCTGGCCGAGGTCGAGGCTGAGGCCGCTGCCCTTGCAGCCGCCGCTGCAGAAGCCGCAGCTGTGGTCCCGGCAGAAGACAGCGCGCAGGCGCCTGTAGCCGATGCCGCGCCTGACCCGTATGCCGATTTTGTGATCGGCGCCTGGGTCGAACTGGTGACCAACGGGCGGGTGGTCAAGACCCAGCTGACATGGGCGAGCCCCCACGGCACGCTGTTCCTTTTCACTGCGGCTGATGCCAGCACGCAGTCAATGACGCGCCGCATGCGCGACAAGCTGGCCTCCGAGGGAATGCTCAAGGTCGTGCCGGCACCTGCGCCTGCCGCGAGGGCAGGCGACCGCAAGCGGCCGTCATCCTCCCAAAGCCCGAACACTACTTCGGGCGGGCTTGCATCGGCGGCTGTCCCGCTGGCGGCTGCGGCTGGCTCCGACGTGCGCAAACCGGGTTCGCCCGACGCAGGCAGGGGCCTGAGAACGCCCAAGACGCGATAAGAGGCGGCACCGTACGGCGAGGTAGCTGGCTCCTTGCGCCTGCGGTTTGCCTTCCGCGTTTTTTTCCGCGCTTGTATTTCTGCAGACAGGGCAGACCTGCAAAGCCCTGGCGCGGCACCGCGATCCGACCACAGTGGTGTTTGCCAAAGGCGCGCTAGCGCCACTGACTGTCACCCAGGCGCATGGCCGGGCGCGTTCAGCCGATGGCCGATGCCTGGGGCGTCAAGGCTGCTTTTGCAGCCCACCTTCTTCGCCTGCTGCCTGCGCGCGCAGGAGCTTCTTGCGCACCAGATGGATGTGGTTGCGCAAGGCATACAGCTCGTCGGCGTACGACAGCGGTACCGACACCTTTTCGGCCTGGCCCTCCAGTTCGTCCAGGGCCCTGAGCAGCTCGGCCGGCGGCGCGCTGCAAGTTTCCATCTGGTCCTCGACTTCACGCAGGCGGCCGTACCAGCGGAATACCCGCGAGCGCACCCGGAACTGGTACAGCGGCGGCACGATGCGCGACAGCGGCAGCATGATGGCCAGCAAGATGCCGAGTACCAGCCACATGCGCTCGATCAGGTTGGCAATCCAGAACGGCAGATAGCGCTGTAGCAGCGGCACCGATTCGGTGATGGCGCGCTCGGCTTCCCTGGCAATGGGCAGCTCGCTGTGCTGGACGCTGGGGAAGGCGCGGGCGCGGTTGAACCAGCCTGCGCCACCGTGCAGCGTTTGCGCGTTCTGCGCGAACAGCGTGAGCAGGGCAGGGTGGGTGTCTGCGCGGGCCAGCATCGACGTGGTGGACGCCACCAGGCGCACGTCCCGCGCAGGGAGGTCCTGCGCCAGGTCCACCACGCCGCGCGGCAGCGAAACGGGTGAGAGAAACGGCAGGCGCCGCGCGTAGGCCTCGTTCTGGGCAAAGTCGAGCAGCTGCACGCCCGGCGTCTGCAACAGCATCTGCACCATGGGGGATTCGGGGGCCGATACGAACACCAGTGCGTCCAGCCGACCGGCCAGGAAAGCGACGGTCGCGGGCGTTTCTTCCAGGTGCGACAGCTTCACGTCGCCGGGCTCCATGCGGTTGGCCTTGAGCAGGCGGTCCATCAGGTTGGGCACGCCGCTGCCCGTGGTGCCCACATTGACCCGCAGCCCCTTGAGCTGCGCAACGCCGCCGAGCCGCCGCGCAGCGCTTGCCGCGCCTGCCGCGGGTGCACTTGATGGCTGCGCAATGGGCTGCGAGGCTGGTGTGCGGTAGAACACCCAGACGGGTTCCACGAACAGGCTGCCGAGCGAGATCAGTGCGTCGGCATCGTCGGGCTGGCGCGCTGCGGTGCCGCCTTGCACAAAGGCCACGTCGGCCTTTCCGTCGCGCAGCAGCTGCAGGTTGGCCGACGAACCCTCGCTGGGCAATAGCACCACCTCGATGCCGTCGGCCGCCAGAGCTTTTTGGTAACGCTTGCCAAACTCTGCATACGCGCTCTGGGCGGGCCCCGTGGCCACGGTCACGGTCTTGGGCGGGTTGGGGTTGAGCCACCAGTAGGCCAGCGCAAGCAGCCCCAGGCCCAGAAAGGCGAGCGGGCCAGCGGAAGCGAGCAGGTCGCGCAGGGAAAGCAGTGTGTTGCGAAACGCCTTGGGCATAAAGAGCGCGGGTCGCTCCCGCGGTGGTGTGTCTGATAAGCCCGGCCATCAACACCGGTCGGGGCTGGGGCGGCGCCTGCGTGGGCAAGGGGTCCCCAGTTTGCCTGATCCGGTGCTGCAATCTGCACCTTGCGCCGCGTGGGGAACGCAGGCGCTGCAGGCCTGCTGCGCCTTCTGCCATGCACGGCAGGTGCCATCTCATCAATTTGCTATATAAATAATAGCATTACAGGCAATTGAAACGTGCGCTGCAGGCCAGTTTGCCCTGAAAAATTGCTGTGGAGGGCCATTCGGGGCCGTCCAGCGGCGCGGACCGGGCTGCGCGCTGAGCCCGGCGTCATCAGGCCCGCGTCCTCAACCCTTCAAAGTATTCGATCCCCGGCAGAAACAGCCCTTCCGCCGTGGTGATGGAGCAGGCGGCCCGGGCCGCCCGGGCGGTGGCGATGGCGGTTGCCTCGGCGGCCATGGTGGCCAGCACCATCATGCCCGGCGTCTTGCCGCTGCGGCCGGTGCCCAGGCTGAACAGCGTGTCACCGTCAGACATCGTGTGTACGGGGTTGATGCTGCGGGCCAGGCCATCGTGGGCGGCCACCGCCAGCCGGTGGGCTTGCACCTTGGTGATGACGGCGTCGGTGGCCACCACGCCGATGGTGGTGTTGGTGCCCGCCAGTAACGGCTGGGGCGCATCGCCGCGCAGCAGGGCGCGACGCGTGTCGCGCAGCTGCGTGCCATCGTCCGTGCGCGCGCCGGCAATTACCTGCGCCGTGTCGGGGTCGATCACGTCACCCAGCGCGTTGCACGCAATGAGTGCGCCCACCGTGACGCCATCCACGGTGACAGACGCCGTGCCGATACCGCCCTTCATGGCGCGCTGGATACCGAAGATCTTGCCCAGTGCAGCGCCCGTGCCCGCGCCCACGTTGCCTTCGGCCGGGTCTTGTGTGGAGGCTGCCGCGCATGCGGCATAGCCCGCTGCGGCGTCGGGGCGGATGCGCATGTCTCCCACCAGCAGATCAAAAAGCACAGCCGCCGGCACGATGGGAAGGCGGCCCACCGCCACGTCAAAACCCACGCCGCGCTCCTCCAGCCAGCGCACAACGCCCGTAGCGGCGTCCAGCCCCCAGGCGCTGCCCCCGGCCAGCATGATGGCGTGCACCTTGTCGACAAGGTTCGAAGGGTTGAGGAGATCGGTTTCGCGCGTTCCGGGCGCTGCGCCCCGCACGTCCACTCCGGCCACGGCGCCCTCTCGGGTGATGATCACGGTGCAGCCCGTCGGGCGGCGTGTTTCGGTGAAGTGGCCAACTTCGATACCAGCCACGCGGGTGATGCTGCCAGCGTCGGCAGCGGTCAAATGGGCATTCATGGGCAGGAATTATGGTGCCCGTACCATGCTCTGTGGCGGCCCCAGTACCGGGCTGCGTCACGGATCGCCACGGGCGTCCGCGGTGTGTCGGCCGGCTGGCTCACATGTTTCGGCGCTTTTATGTCAATTCGCTAGAAACAAATCGTTAGAAATGAAACAATAGCGGATTCATTTGTTGTCCTCAACGTCCATCCGGTCCATGACCTCTGCACCTGCCAACGCTAACCCTGCCGACCTTCCCGCGCTTTACCAGCAATGCGTTGAGCAAGCCCAGAAAGACAGTGCGCTGCTTGCCGAAAAGCTGTTTGACTATGCGCGCTATCAGCTGCAGCGGCAGGAGTTTGAACTGCGCGACCTGGGCGACCGGCGCACCGTAGCCCAGGCACTGATGCGCCTGCGTGAGAGCCAGCGCAGCATGATTGAGGGGTTTGGCCCGACCTTGCGCCGCGCCATCGATAACGCACGCGCAGAGGGCGCCCCCGTGCGGCGCCGGGCGCTGACCGAATTGCGCTTCGATGAGCTGGAGTTGCTGGACGCCGGGCAGGTGCAGGACCACGTCGAAGTGGCACGCGCCCAGCAGATGACGCTGGACCACGCCCAGTCGTCCCTGGCAGAACTCAACCCGCTGATCTGCGCCGTGATGGGCCTGCCCGGGGTGCAGGCCGAGCGCAATCCGCTGCACCCGCAGGTGTACCTGCGCGTGCTCCAGGAAGTGATGACGGCCAGCGGCGCCTCGCCCGCCATCCGCATGCTGTGGATGATGCAGGTGTGTGACCTGCTCGGCCGTGAGCTGGAGGTGTTCTACCAGCGGCTGTGCTCTTTTCTGCGCGAAAAGGGCGTGCAGCCCGTGGCCTATGGCGGCGCGTCTCGCCCCACGCCTGCGGCAGGGTTCCATGCCAGCAACGACCTGCTGCCCGAGGCGGCCCAGCTGGCCGCCGCGCGTGCGACGGAAACGCTGGAGCCCGCAGCGCCGGCCGTGCTGACCGCCGCCAGCCTGCATGACCTGCTGGTGCACGACGACACCGCGCCTGCGACTGTGGCGGCAGTTGCGTCGGCCACACAGTCTGCATCGCTGTCCACCGACCGCATGGCAGCCTTTGCACAGCGGTTTGCGAAGGAATTTGACGCACAGCCTGGCGCACAGGATGAGCCCGACAGCGCGCAGGACGCACCGGCCAGCGAATTCCCCGCCACGTTGCCCGCGGAGCTGGATGCTCTGGACCACTCCGACCATGTGGACGAAGTACTGGATCGCCTCGCGCTCCAGGCAGGCCGTGCGCGCGGCGAAGGCCGTGTGGCGCTCAGCGAGCGCATGGGGCAGGACGCCGAAGGCACGCGCCAGGCAGTCGCCCGTGAAGTGGTCCTGCTGATGATGGAAAACCTGGGCCGCGACGAGCGGCTGCTGCCACCCGTGCGCGCGGCCCTGCGCGACCTCGAACCCGTGCTGCTCGGGCTCGTGCGGCACGATGCTCGGTTTTTCAGCGACCGCGAACATGCAGCGCGCCGCTTCATCGACGAGGTGACCAAACGCAGCCTGGCCTGGACCGACAGCGAGACGCCCGGCTTCGCTGCGTTCTTTCGCCCCGTGCGCAAGGCGCTCAAGGGCTTTGCGATGTTGCCCCACGCCAAGGCGGCGCACTTCGATTCGGCGCTCAAGCAGGTCATCCAGATGTGGAACGCCGACCAGGGCCGGCAGGCCGCGCAGCGCGACGCAGCTGTCAAAGCCCTGCAGCACGCCGAGCAGCGCAGCCTCACGGCACGCAACCTGCAGGCCGAGCTGCAGGCCATGGCGGGCATGCAGGGTGTGGCGCCCGAGGTGCGGGACTTCATCCTGGGGCCGTGGTCGCATGTACTGGCTGAAGCCCGCATGTCCGACCGCAGCGGCGAAGCCGACCCTGGCGGCTACCGTGCCGTGGTGTCCAATCTGCTGTGGGCCGCCACGCCACATGCCACGGCGGCCAACCCGGCACGGCTCACGCGGACCATACCTGCGCTGCTGTCGGACATGCGCCGCGGGCTGCGCACCATCCAGTTCCCGGCCCAGCAGGCCAGCGCCTTCATGGAGCGCCTGATGCAGGTGCTGCAGGCGGGCTACCAGCCCGCGGGCGACGCTGCGCAGACGCAGGCCGATGCCGAGGAGCAAGCCTTGGCCCCCGATTCCGGCAGCCTGGGCGACAGCAGCTGGCCTTCGTTGCCGGGCGATGCCTGGCTGGCACCACAGGAGGCCGAGACATCGGGCTTTGTGGAGCTGCCCGACCATGGTGGCGCACCCGACAGCCTCTCAGGTGCGGAGCTCGACGATGCCGACACAGCCCCGTCTGCCGACTGGGCGGTCGGCACCTGGGTCGAGATGGAGACCGAGCAGGGCTCCGTACGGTCGCAGCTGTCGTGGTGCAGTGCGCACGGCACGCTTTTCCTGTTCAAGCAGGGCGACGGCAACATGTGCTCGATGACGCGCCGCGTGCGCGACACGCTGCTGGCCGAGGGCCGGCTGCGCATCGTGGCCAGTGAGCCATTCGTGACCGGGGCGCTTGACGCCGTGGCGCGCGCCGCCATCCTCAACAGCGTGGACCAGGCGCAGCAGGCCAGCGGCGGCCACTGAAGCGGAGCGCGGCAGCCCGCGAATCAGGGCTCTGCGCAAAAGCGGGTGTGTGCCGGCCTACGTCCGGGGCTGTACAGGCCGCCACGTCATGGCGCCGCCAGCATGGCCCGTCAATGCGCAGCCCCTGGCTGCTCACAGCGGCGGGCCAGACTTTCAATGCGTCAGGGCGCCGGTTCCACCCGCGTCAGCACATAAGCACCCTGCTGCTGCTCGGCCCGAAAGCGCAGCTTGGCGCCGGGCGTGATGGCGGCTGCATTCGTGGTGTCCTTCACCACGAACACCATGGTCATGGGCGGCATGTCCAGGTTCTTGATGGGGCCGTGGCGCAGCGTGACCTTGCTGGTGCGCGGGTCCCAGCGCACCACTTCGCCTTCGCTCAGGTCTGCGGCAGAGGTTGCAGGTGCCGTGGCTGCAGCCGGCGCTGCGGGTACTGCGGCAGGCGCGGCGGCCGGTGCGGTTTGTGCCAGCACCGCCGCAGGGCCCAGCAGGCCCGCCAGCACCAGGGCCATGGCTGTGTTGCGGGCGCTTGCTGTGTAAAGCCCGCGTTGTGCCAGGCCTGTCATGGAAGCGGGGAGGGGATGTTGATTCATGTCGATACCTTGCCGTTGTGGCCCTTGAAGATGCGGGTGCTGCCGTCGCGGGCGACCAGCAGCACATCGTAGGGGTCGCGGCGGTTGCCGTAGGCCGGGCCATCCATGCCGGGCGAGCCAATCGGCATGCCCGGCACAGCCAGGCCCAGGGCCTTCGGCTTTTGCTGCAGCAGTGCGCGCACGTCGTTGGCGGGCACATGCCCTTCAATCAGGTAGCCGCCTACCAGCGCGGTGTGGCACGAGCCCAGCTTTTGCGGCAAGCCCAGGCGGGCGCGCACGGCGTTGTTGCCGGTGTCATGCACTTTCACGGTAAAGCCTGCGGCTTCCATGTGCAGCACCCAGTCGTGGCAGCAGCCGCAGTTGGGGTCTTTCCACACTTCGAGCGGCGTGCCGGCAGCGGCGCGCGCAAGGCCTGGCATCGCCAGCGCGATGCCTGCCAGGGGCAGGGCGGCCAGCAGCGTGCGGCGGTCGATGACGGTGGCCCTGGCAGAGGCAGTGGAGGGGGTGGTGTTCAGCATGTGGTGTCCTTGGTTCAAGCTCAGTGCGATCCCGGTACAGCCGCGCGCTCAGGGCTTGCGCGGCACCACGGTGATGGTGCCGGTCATGCCGGCTTCGAAATGGCCGGGGATCAGGCAGGCAAAGTCAAAGCTGCCTGCCCGGTTGAACTGCCACACCACGTCACCCTGGCCGCCGGGGCGCACATGCGCCATGTAGGGCTCGTCGTGTTCCATCGCCGGAAACTTCTTCATCATCTCGGCGTGCTGGGCGAGTTCTGCCTTGGTGCCAATCACGATCTCGTGCAGCACCTTGCCCTTGTTCTGCGCGCGCAGGCGCACGGTTTCGCCCTCTTGCACCGTGATCGCGCTGGGCGCAAAGCGCATGTCGTCGGTCATGCTCACGGTGATGGTCCGGCGCACGTTCTTCGCGTCGCCGGCAATGCCCCACTCCTTTTGCTCCTTGACCACGGGGCCTTTGGCCGCGTGGTGGGCGTTTTCATGGGCAAAAGCGGCTGTAGCGCTTGTTGCAATTGCCAGTGTTGCTATGAATTTAATAGTTTTCATGATTCTCTCCGATATCAGTGCTGGTGGCCGCTGGCTGCGGGCTTGCGTACGGTGGCGGCGCCGGGTGCCGTGCCCGGGCTCTGGGTGCGCGCAGGGCGCGGCGTTGCGGCCGGTGCGCCCTGCCATTCAAAGGCCACGGTTCCGGCGGGTGCTTTGTAGTCGCCAGGGTCGCGGTAGTCGCCTGCGGGCTGGTTGGCGCGTACCTTGAAGGTCGTGAACATGCCGCCCATTTCCAGCGGGCCGTAGGGACCGGTGCCGGTCATCATGGGGAAGGTGTTGTCGGGCAGGGGCATCTCCATGGCACCCATGTCGGCCATGCCGCGCTCGCCCATCACCATGTAGTCGGGCACGATCTTCTGGATCTTGCCGACCAGGCCGCGGTGGTCGACGCCGATCATGGTGGGCACGTCGTGCCCCATGGCACCCATGGTGTGGTGGCTCTTGTGGCAGTGCAGTGCCCAGTCGCCAGGCTCGTCGGCAATGAAGTCCATCTGCCGCATCTGGCCCACCGCCACGTCGGTGGTTACCTCGGGCCAGCGGGCGCTTTTTGGCACGGGGCCGCCGTCGGTGCCGGTCACCTCAAACTCGTGCCCGTGGATGTGGATGGGGTGGTTCGTCATGGTGAGGTTGCCCACGCGGATGCGCACGCGTTCGCCCTGCCGCGCCACCAGCGGGCTGATGGCCGGGAACACGCGGCTGTTCCAGCACCAGATGTTGTGGTCCAGCATGGTGTTGACCTTGGGGGTCATGCTGCCGGGTTCCACATCGAAGGCGTTGAGCAAAAAGGCGTAGTCGCGCTGCACCTTGGCGATGTGCGGGTGGTTGCCCTTGGGGTGGGTGATCCACAAGCCCATCATGCCCATGGCCATCTGCACCATTTCGTCGGCGTGCGGGTGGTACATGAAGGTGCCGGGGCGGCGTGCCTCGAACTCGTACACAAAGGTCTTGCCCGAGGGGATCGCAGGCTGGTTCAAGCCGCCCACGCCGTCCATGCCGTTGGGCAGGCGCTGGCCGTGCCAGTGGATGGTGGTGTGCTCGGGCAGCCGGTTGGTGACGAAGATGCGCACGCGGTCGCCTTCGACGACCTCGATGGTGGGGCCTGGGCTCTGGCCGTTGTAGCCCCACATGTTGACCATAAAGCCGGGTGCCACCTCGCGCACCACGGGCTCGGCCACCAGGTGGAATTCCTTGACGCCGGCGTTCATGCGCCAGGGTGCTGTCCAGCCGTTGAGGGTGACCACGGGGTTGTAGGGACGCCCGGTGGCGGGCTGCAGCGGTGGTGCGGTGTCGGCGCTGGTCTGCGTGACGGGCTCGGGCAGCGCGGCCATGGCGACGCGGCTGACGGAGGCTGCGGCCACGGCTGTGGCAGCGCCGGTGAAAAAGTGGCGTCTTTGCATGTCAGTGGCCTTTGGGAGATGGGGTTGCGGCACCGCCGGATGCGGGGGCACCGAGCGCGCCTGCGGCGTTGCCGGGCGACGTGCCCGTCAGGGCCAGCTGCAGGTCGGTCTCGGCCAGCCAGAAGTCGCGCTGTGCCTCGATGGCGTTAGCCACGGCCTGCGTGCTGTTGCGGGCTTCGGCCAGCATGTCCCACACGCTGGCCAGCATGCCGTTGTAGCGCAGCGTGGTCTCGTCGCTGATGAACTGGCGCAGGGGCACCACCTCGCTTTGCTGCTGGCGCGCCAGGTCGAGCGCGGTGCGGTAGGTGAGCCAGGCGCTGCGCACCTCGCTGCGGGCGCGCACAGCGGTGTCCTGCAGTTCGGCAGCGGCTTGCTCTACCTCAGCCTGGGCGCGGGTGCGGGCGGCGCCGCCCCAGTCAAACAGGGGCAGGGGCAGCTCCAGTTCCCACCCGCGGGTGATGTCGCGGTGGCTGCCATCGCGCTCGGTCGCGGTGTTGCGGCTGTAAGCCAGGCCGATGTCGCCAAACACGGCACCCGCGCGGCTCCAGCCCCGGCGTACGGCCTGCGTGTCGAGCTGGCGTCGGGCAGCCTGCACATCCAGCCGCTCGCGCAGGGCGGTGGCTTCGATGCCGTCGGCCGGCAGCGCGGTGGCGGGCAGGGCGGGCAGCTGGGCGGCCAGCTTGTACTGGGCCTGTGCACCCCACACGCCCATGCGGCGGTTCAGTTCCTCTCGGGCGGTGGCGGCAGCCAGGCGGGCGCGGGCGCGCTGGCCGTGGGCCTCGTGCAGCACGGCCTGCTCGCGGGCCAGTTGCAGGCGGCTCCAGTTGCCCACGCTGGCCATGCGGCGGGCCAGCTCGGCGCCGGCCTCGGCGGCTTCCACCATGCGCTCATGCGTGGCGGCTACCTGTTCTGCCGCCACGGCGCGCAGCCAGGCGCGGCGCGTGTCGGCGGCCAGCGTCACCACATCCTGCGCAGCTTGCACGGTGGCAATCTGCAGGCGCTCTGCCTGGCGCTCGGTACGCCAGGGCAGGGTGACGAGGTCCAGCAGACTGAAGGCCAGGGTGCGTTCGATCTCGCGCTCGTGGCTGTTGGCAAAGCGCCCCAGGCTCAGGTGCGGGTTGGGCAGCGTGATGGCCTGCACGCGCTCGGCATCGGCCACGCCCAGCGCGGCCAGCCGTGCCTGCAGGCCAGGGTTGTTGAGCAGGGCAATGCGCACGGCGGCGTCGTGCGTCAGCGGCTCGGCCAGCCAGCGCTGGATGGATTCCTGCGCCTTGGCGCGCGTGGCGGCGTCAGTGGCGGGCAGCGCGGCCTGTACACCGGCCGTGCGCTGGGCCGTGAGCTGGGCCACATCGCCGCGCAGCCCATCGGGTGACACGCTCGCACAGCCTGCCAGCACGGCGGCCGCTGCCAGCAGCGACAGGCGCATGCTCTGGTGCCGCACCTGCGGCGATAGGGTGGGGGCGCGGCTCATGGCTTGCTCCCGGAAGGCGGGTGGCCGCTATGGCCGTGGTGGTGCATGGGCGTGGCGGGCTTGGTGTCGTGCGCCTTGGGCGAGTGGCCCTGGTGGTGCCCGGAATGGGCCTTTGCGCCCGCGGCATTGGTGCCATGGTTGCCATGACTGCTGTGACCGCCACCCGAGGCGGCGGGGGCCTGCATCGGCTGCGCCGCCGTCGTGCCCGGCGGGGCCGCATTGCGGGCCTCCCAGGCCACGATGTCTGCATGGCCCCGTGGGAAGGCGGCCACCGCACCGTGCGCGTCGCGCCAGGATGTTGCGGTGGGGGCGGCTTCAGCCAGCGGAGGCTGCGGGGCGATGGCCTGATAGGCCAGCGGCGTGGTGGGCGCGCTGGGCAGGGACGCGTCTGCTGACGCGGAAGGCGGGGCGCCGGTGGCTGGCGGCTGGTTGCTCTGGGCCAGCACTGCGGCTGGCGATGCCAGCAACAGTGCAGCCAGCAGGTTCAGCGAGTGAAACCGGGCGTGGAAACGTGGGGCGCGCATGGCGATCTCCGGACAAGAAACGAGGCATTGCGCTGCCGCCCGGAGCGACCTGTGAGGGAGCTCCAGACAAAGGCAGACGCACTTCGGGCGTCAGAGATCAGGCGATGGGTGGCTCGAAGGCCAGCGCGGCTGGGGCGCTGTGGAATTGCGCGCTGGTGTCGGGCAGCAGCGTGCCCGTGCGGGCGGGGGTGCCGGCCTGGACCAGCGGCAGGGCGAGCATGGCCGAGTGGCAGATTTCGCAGACCGAACAGGTGCTCTCGCCCGGGTGGTGGCTGCCCGCCATGTGCATTGCACCGGCACTGGCACAACCGGCGTGGTCGGCGCCGTGGCAAGGTACCTTTGCGGTGTGGCTGTCATGCGCTTGTGCCCCAGGGTGCACGCCACCCTCGTGCCGGTGTTCCTGTGCATGCGTGTGCTCGCCGGCATGCGCAGCCATCTGGTGCGCGATGCTGGGGGCATGCACTGCAGTGAATACGGCACCCGGGCTGACGGGCTGCAGGGGCGTGATGACGCCCGCAGCCATGGCGGTACCGGTGAGGCCACGCAGGACCAGCACCAGCATCATCAGGATGTAAAAACCGCGCCGCATGGGTTGAATGATACGGGGCGCCGGCCGAAGGTTCCATTCCAGCAGATGCAGCCCTGCCGGTCACACGGCCATGTAACGGCCTGGGCGGTGGTTCATGGCCAGCACCAGATTGAGCGCCACCGCACCCGCTATCGACCATGCCACGCGCACTGGCTCCACCGTGAACAGCGCCAGCAGCACGATGCAGCAGTCCACCGCCATCTGCACCTTGCCGGCCCGCCAGCCATAGCGGTCTTGCAGGTACAGGGCCGCAATGCCCACGCCCCCCAGGCTGCAACGGTGGCGAAACAGCACCAGAAAGCCGGTGCCCGTGATCAGACCGCCCGCCACTGCGGCGTACAGCGGTTGCAGCTGTGCCAGCTGCAAAAACTGTGACTGCAGTTCTGCCAGTACCGACAGCAGCAGCACGGCGGCAAAGGTCTTGAGGGTGAACGCGCGGCCCATTTTTCGCCATGCCAGCCAGTAAAACGGCAGGTTCAGCACGAAAAAGATCTTTCCGAAACCGATACCCGTGGCGTAGTGCAGCAGGAACGCCAGCCCGGCCGTGCCGCCGGTCAGCAGCCCGGCGCTAGTGAAAAACACGATGCCCACCGAGATCAGCAACACCCCGGTGAAGATCGCCACGGCGTCTTCCGTGAGCGTGTGGGGCACCCCTGGCGCGGCGGACTGGGGCGCCACAGCGGCGGGAACGGTGGTGGAGCGGGACATGGCAGGGGCGGGCAAGTGCTTGGTTTGGGGGGCACGGGTCTGGTCGGTGCCTGTCAAGGTCTTACGGGGGCGATTGCACCACGCGCCGGGTTCCCTGGGCTTGTCCGGGATCAATGTCGGCCGCCTGCTGCGCTTGCGCAAGTGCATTTTTATCGTTTCTGACGGTGGCTGAGGTCGCTTTGCCCCAAGCACTTGCTCATCCGGTTACAGATGCGCATCGCCGGCTGCGAGAGCCGGTCGGGCTTCCTGCGAAAATAGCGGGCTTTGCCTTTCGGGGACCCGATCCCTGCCGCGAGCGCGTTCCAGCCAGGAACGCCCGCGCGGGCCGGGCCATTACGGGATGAATCTGCACAGCCACCACCGCCTTCACAGCTCCGCGCTGGTTCGACTGCTCCAGCAATGGATGCCAGCCGCGCAGGGCCGCGCGCGCCGCGAGGTGGATGTGGGTGAAGAGCTCAGCCAGTGGCTCAGCACCGTGGATGCCGTCACGCTCAGCCGGGCCGTGCGGGCGACGGAAGATGTGGTGCCGACAAGCGTCCTCGAAGACACAGGCTCCGCAGCGTTGCGGCAGCTGGCGCAGCTGGTCACCACCGCACGGGCCGAACTGACAGCGCTGGTTGAGGGGCGTCCGGCCGCTGGCAGGCCGCAGCGCTCGCGGGCCGACAACACGCCGACGGACCCGCCGGACCCCACCGCCGAGGCGGAGTTTGCACCCCATGGCGCCCGCTACCTGTCCGCACAAAAGCAGATCGAGGCCCGCACGGCGGTGGTGCGCGCGCAGGTGCGCAGCGGCGTTGCAAGCGCTGCGCCTGGCGCCTCCCCACTGGCCGCGCTGGACGCCGTGATGGAGCAGGTGATGGCGCCGCGCGAGCAACGGCTGTGGGCCACGCTGGCTGGGCACCTTGAGCGGCGCATGGCCCACCGCCGCCAGCTGCACGAAGACATGCTGGCCGCCACCGGCAGCGTGGACGACCCCGCGCGCTGGAAGCAGCCTGGTGGCTGGCTGCACGCATTTGAACGCGACCTGCAGGCGCTGCTGCAGGCAGAACTTGACGTACGCCTGCAGCCCGTGATGGGCTTGCTGGAGGCGGCGCAGCACAAGAACAAGGAACTGACGGAATGAAAAACAGCTGGATGACAGGTGTGTTTGCAGTGGGCCTGGCCGTGGTGGGATGGGTGGCCTGGGGGTTTGTGGGCATCAGCCCGCTGGCGCTGGCCATGACGGCGGTGATCGCGGGTGTGTATGTGCTGGGTGCGGTGGAGCTGATGCAGTTTCGCGCCGCCACCCGGTCGCTGGCCGGTGCGTTGTCGGCGCTGCCGGATTCAGCTGCGGGCCTGGATGCGTGGTCGCAAGGCCTGCATGCCAGCGTGCGCGGCCCCGTGCTGCGCCGCATTGATGGCGAGCGCGCTGCCTTGCCAGGCCCGGCGCTCACGCCGTATCTGGTGGGCCTTCTCGTCATGCTGGGCATGCTGGGCACTTTTCTGGGCATGGTGGTCACCTTTAACGGCGCCGTGGTGGCGCTAGAGGCATCAACGCAGCTCGAATCCATCCGGGCCGCGCTGGCGGCACCCATCAAGGGGCTGGGGCTGTCGTTCGGCACATCCGTGGCCGGGGTGGCTGCGTCGGCCATGCTGGGCCTGATGTCGGCTCTGGCCCGGCGCGAGCGCATGGCCGCCGTGCGCCTGCTGGATGGCCATATTGCCAAGGCGCTGCGGCCGTTTTCGGGCGCGCAGCGACGCGATGCCATGCTGGAAGCCCTGCAGGCGCAGGCGGGCGCGCTGCCGCTGATCGCCGAGCGCCTGGAGGCCCTGGCCAGCGGGATCGAGCGCCGGCACGAGCAGCTTGATGCCCAACTGCTGGCCCGTAGCGATGCGTTCCACCGCGACGCGGCCGGCGCCTACACCGCGCTGGCTGCCGCCGTTGGCGCTTCGCTGCAGGACAACCTCAAAGCCGGCGCAGTGGCCGCGGGCGACATCGTTCGGCCCGTGGTCGAGCGCGCCATGCTCGCGCTGACCGAGCAGGCCGCGCAGTCGCACGCGCGCCTGGATGCCGCCACCGAAACCCATCTGCGCGCCCTGGGCGCGCAATGGGAGGCTGCCACGCGCGAAGTGTCGGCCACCTGGACGGGTGCATTGCGCATGCATGAACAGACGCAGGGCGCCATGCTGTCGCAGCTGGACCATGCGCTGCAGACCGTGACGCAATCGTTTGCGCAGCGGTCCGATGCGCTGCTGGCGGCGGTGCATGAAGTCACCGTGCAGTCGGCCCAGGCACAGGCCGCTGCCGACGGGCAGCGCCTGGCCCGTTGGGCCGAGTCGCTGAACGCAATGACGGGCAGCGTGACGGCGCAGTGGGAGCATGCAGGTGCGCAGGCCGCGCAGCAGCAGCGCGACGTGGCGCAGGCCTTGCAGGCGGCGGCCAGCCAACTCGATACCGCGCTGCAGACCACTGCACACGGGTTTGACGCACGCACCGCGGCCATGCTGCAGGCCCTGCAAGACACCTCCGAGCACACTCGCCAGGCCCAGGCTCAGGCCGATCGCGAACGGGTGGATCAGTGGAACGCATCCATGGCGGGAATGGCCGCCACGCTGGCCGAGCAGTGGCAGCGTGCGGCTGCGGAAACCGTGCAGCAGCAGCAGGCCGTGGGCCAGGCCCTGGCCGATACGGCAGACCGTATCAGCCAGCGTGTGGACCAGCAGCTGGAACACACCCTGGGCGGCGCGGCCCGCCTGCTGGAGCAATCTGAAGCGCTGGTACAGGTCCGCACCGAGGCCGAGGCCGACTGGCTGCAGGCGCAGGGGCAGCGCATGGATTCGCTGGCGGCCATATGGCAAGGCGAGCTGGCCGCCCTGCGCGATCAGGAGGCCGAGCGAGGCCAGGCGGCGGTGGAGCGGCTTGACGCCCTGCAGGCTGCCGTGGCCGTACACCTGCAGAACCTGGGCGCGGCGCTGGAGGCACCGCTCACGCGGCTGTTGCAGACCGCATCTGAAGTGCCGCAAGCGGCAGCGGGCGTGATCACGCAGCTGCGCCAGGAGATGTCGCGGCTGTCCGAGCGCGATACGCAGGCCCTGGCCGAGCGCACCGCCATGTCCGGGCAGCTGGGGCAGCTGCTCGAAGCAGTGGGCCAGGCTGCAGACCGGCAGGGCGCAGCGATTGAAACCATGGTGGGCTCGGCCGCGCAGGTGCTGGAGCAGGCCACCGCGCAGTTCGCAACCGTGCTGGATGCGCAGGCCGCCAAGGCCGACGGCGCCGCGGCCCATGTGGCCGCTAGTGCGGTGGAGCTGTCGAGTCTGGGCGAATCGTTTGCGCACGGCGTGGCGCTGTTCACCGACAGCAACGATCGGCTCATGCAGGGGCTGGGCCGCATCGAATCGGCGCTGGGCCAGTCGATGGCGCGCAGCGACGAGCAGCTGGCCTACTACGTGGCCCAGGCGCGTGAGGTCATCGACCTGAGCATGACATCGCAGCAGGCCATTGTGGAAGACCTGCGCAGGTTGCACGCGGCGCAGACGCGCACGGTGGCCGTGGCCGAGGCAGCGTGATGGCGGTGCTGGACGACGACATGGACGATGGCGCTGGCGAACTGACCGCGCCGGTGTGGGCCGTGTTCGGTGACCTGATGGCGGGCCTGCTCGGCTGCTTTGTGCTGATCCTGGTGGGTGTGCTGGTGGTCCAGATCGATCTGGTGGCCAGCCTCAAGCAGGAGGTGGAAAAGCGCCAGCAGGAAGAGCAGCGCCGCATGGCGCTCGAGAAAGCCCTGGCCGTGCCCCTGGCCAGTGGCCGGGTCACCGTGAACAACGGGCGCATCGGCATCAGCGGCAGCGTGCTGTTTGCCGCGGGCTCCGACGAGCTACGGCCCGAAGGGCGCCAGCTGCTGAAGACGCTGGTGCAGCCGCTGCAGGTGTACCTGCGCGAGCGCGACGAGATGCTGATGGTCAGCGGCTTTACCGACAACACCACCCTGCTGCGGGGCAGCCAGCAGCGATTTGCCGACAACCTGGAGCTGTCTGCCCAGCGTGCGCTCACGGTGGCCAGGGCGTTGATTGATGCGGGCATGCCGTCGTCGCAGGTGTTTGCTGCGGCTTTCGGGGCCGAGCAGCCCGTGGCCGACAACGCCAACGAACAGGGCCGTGCCCAGAACCGGCGCGTGGAAATGGCGCCTGTGGCGCGCTCGCCGCAGAGTTCTGCAGGCCCCCTGCGATGAACGCTGACGTGTTGCCGGTACCCCAGACGCTGCCTGAAACGGGCGCGCTGGAGGTCTTGCGCAGCCAGGGCCTGGACCGGTACGCGCCAGTGCGCTTTCGGTACCTGGAGGCACTGGCGACTCGCATGGACGGGCAACCCGAACCGGTGCGGCAACTGTTAGCGCAGCGGCTGGACGCCGCGCTGGCGGCTTATGTCACCAGGGCCCGTGCGGAAAGCGAAGGCGGCACGTCCGGAGTGACTGAGCCTTGGGCAGTTTCCGGCGGCGCGCCTGCCTCCGCGGCAGCAATGCCCGCCGTGGCAGCCCTGGCGCAGCTCAACCGCGACATGGGCGCGCCCCGGCTGGTAGCGGGCAATGCCATGGGCAGCGCGCTGCAAGCCGAAGCCGATGCCTTGGCCCCCCGCGACCTGCGCAGCGTGCGCCAGTTCAGCACCACGCTGGCGCGCATCGCGGCAGAGAAGAAAGTGGCGAAAGCCGTGGCTCGGGGGCCGCAGAACGCCGGCCCGCTGAATGCCCACCGGCTGGTGGTGCAGGCGCTGGCTGCGATGCAGGCCGTGTCGCCGGACTATTTGCAGCGCTTTCTGGTTCACGCGGAAACCTTGCTGTGGGTGGAGCAGGCGCACCAGCAGGCGCGTCGTACACGCCCGCCCGCCCGCGGGCGCGGTGCGCAGGCGGGGCGTTAGCCGCACGGCGCTGGCCGGGGCTCGTGCGGCCGTTGCCCGTTTCCCCGTCGTCCGCGCACAGGGGAGACGGATCAGCGGCTTGCGTGGAGCGTGGCGGGGTCCAGCGCGGCCACTGCCTTGAATGCGGGCCTGGCAAACAGGTAACCCTGCATCAGGTGGATGCCCGCGTCGTACAGAAAATCGCGCTCTTGCGGCGATTCGATGCCTTCAGCAATCACCTGGATGCCCATGTCCTGGCACAGCACGACCATGCTGCGCACAATGGCCTGCCGCGCACGGCTGGTGTCCACGTTGCGGACCAGGTCCATGTCGATCTTGATGATGTCCGGCTGGAAATCGGACAGCAGTTTCAGTCCCGCGTAACCTGCGCCGAAATCATCGATGGCCGTCTTGAAGCCGCAGCTGCGGTAATGCCGCAGCACTGACGCGAACCACTTGCCATCCTCGATGCGCTCGCCCTCGGTCACTTCAAAAATGATGTTCTCGATCGGGAACGAGTGCGCGCGCGCTGCCTCCAGCGTGGTGCGGATGCAGACCTCGGGCTTGTAGATGGCGTTGGGCAAAAAATTGATCGAAATCGGCTGCTGCATCCCCAGCTCGCTAGCCCCCTTGATAGCCTTGACGCGGCAGGCCTGGTCAAAGCGGTAGCGGTTGAGGTCATTGACCTGCGACAGCACGGTGGGAGCGCCTTCGCCGTTGGGGCCGCGCACCAGCGCCTCGTGGGCAAACACCTCGTGCCGCGCCAGGTCGACGATGGGCTGGTAGGCATAGTCGAACTGGAAGCCCAGCCGCTCGGCGTTGGCGCAGTCGGTGCAGTCCTGCGATGTACCTTCGAGCGGGATGAAGTCCTGCGGAAAAGAGGGGTTGAAGAGAGGCACTTTCATGCCCCCATTCTGACGCCTTCCCGAGCGCCGCGGAAGAAGGGCGCGACCCGCACTGTCGGGGTTGGGACTGGCCGGTTCTCAAGCCTAACGCCCGCGTGGCTCGGCGGCGCAGCCCCTGGCTTCATCCGCCAGTTCCTCCCGCGCCTGTTGCACGATGCTGCAGCCACCCGTAATGGCCAGCGTGGCCATCACGGCGGCCACGGCCAGGTCGGGCCACGCGTTGCCGGTGCCGAACACACCGAGGGCCGCCACCATGACGGCCACGTTGCCCAGTGCGTCGTTGCGCGTGCACAGCCACACGCCGCGCATGTTGGAGTCCCCCTCGCGGTATGCGTATAGCAGACCGGCCACGCCCAGGTTGGCGGCCAATGCCAGCAGGCCTACGGCGCCCATGGTGAGGGGCTCGGGCGGCTGTCCCTGCCACAGGCCCCACACCACGCGCCCCACCACAAACACGCCGAACGCCAGCATGCTGGCGCCCTTGAGCAGCGCCGCCCGGGCGCGCCACGCCAGTGCCATGCCCAGCACCCACAGCGACAGGCCGTAGTTGGCAGCATCCCCCAGAAAGTCGATGGCGTCGGCCAGCAGCGATGCCGAGCCCGAACGCACGCCAGCGCCCAGCTCCAGCGCAAACATGAAGGCGTTGACGATGAGGGCGGCCCAAAGGATGCGACGGTAGCGCGGGTCGGCAGCGGCGCGGGCGCTGGGGGTTTCGTGATCGCAGCAGTGTGCAGACATGGTTTCTCTCGGGGAGTGGTTGCAATGGCATCATTGGAATCCTTGAAGCCACTTGAAGGTCAAGCCATGAATGTGACCCCTGCCATCCACCGCATCGGTGACGCTGCGCGCCTCTCGGGTGTGTCAACCGCCAACATCCGCTATTACGAAAAGGAAGGGTTGCTGCCCCCCGGGCTGCGCATGGAAAACAGCTATCGCCTGTATGGCCCGGACGACGTGCACCGCCTGCGCTTCATCCGACTGTGTCGCGCGATGGACATGTCGCTGCAGGAGGTACGCACGCTGCTGTCCCTCAAGCTCACACGCAAGGCCGACTGCGTGGCTGCGCGCGACACGCTGGACGAGCACCTGTCCCATGTGCGTACGCGGCTGGCCGAGTTGCAGGCGCTGGAGTCGGACCTGATGGCGCTGCGCAGCCGCTGCGATGGCTCGGACAGGCATTGCCACATCATCGAGGCCCTGCACGCCCGTGCCGATGCGGGCGCGCTGCCAGCCACCCCTGCCGCGGCTGGCGTCAAGCGGCATGTGTAGCGACAGCGGTTGTGTGAACAGCTGTTTCATCGCCGTCAATGCTTTCCGTCTGATGCTATTAAATATATAGCTATCAGGTATTGAATAACAAGCGCTACAGGCCATTTTGACCATGAAATGGCCTGTGGGATGCACCCAGGCCGCGGGGCCAAGGTCGCCGCTATGATCCGCCGATGATCTCGCGCCTACCCGGCTTGTCGCTGCCTGAAGTGCTGTGGCGCACCGCGCGCCGCTGGGTGCTGGCCTGGTGGCGCATCCTGTACCTGGGGGCGGTGGTGCTGGTGCTGGTGCTCTCACCCTCCAGCTACGGCCGCGGAACGCGCGGGGCGCTGGCCCGCCACATCTATCTGGACACCGCACCAGTGCTGGTCGGTTTCACGGCCCTGGCGGCGCTGCTCAGCCTGGTGCTCACACGCATCGTGGTGGTCACAGCGCTGAGCTACGGGCTGTCGCGCTACGCCCTGGAAATGGTGATCCGCGTGCTGGTGCTGGAGCTGATCCCGCTCACGGCTGCGCTGTTTGTGGCGATGCGCTGCACCATTCCCAACGGCACGCAGGTGGCCCGGCTGCGGCAGGCGGGCAACTTCGAGGCGCTGCGCCGCCATGGTGCCGACCCCGTGCGCGTAGAACTGCTGCCGCGCGTGATTGCTGGCGTGTTTGCCTGCGTCACGCTCGCTGCACTGAGCTGCGTGGTGGCGCTGGTGATGGCCTACCTCGGGGTGTTCGGCTTCAACCTGGCGGGCCTGCCCGGCTACACGCGCATGTTCGGGCAGGTGTTCACGCCCAGCGTCACGCTGCTTTTTGTCCTGAAAACGCTGTTTTTCAGCCTGGCTGTGGCGCTGATTCCCATGGCCGCCGGCCTGCATGGCGACGAGGGGCGCAGCATTGAAGGGTCCGAGCTGGGTGGCCTGGCCCGCATGTTTGCGGTGCTGCTGCTGATCGAGGTGGGATCGCTGATGGGCAACTATTACTGACACCGGCGGTACGCCGACTGCATGAACGAACCACACACAACCGACTCCTCCCGCCTGTCGCCTGAGTCTCTTCCCGGTGCTCCGGAGACGCTCCGCCCGGTCGCGCACCTGGAGCTCAAGGCGGCCGCGCTGATGCTGTTCACCTTGCTCCTGATCGCAGGATCTGGCCTGTACCTTCTGTACGCCCGCGGCGCCTTTGAGCCGACGCAGACCCTGGTGCTCACGGCGGATGACTCCGAAGGCGTGGTGGTGGGTATGGACATGACGTTCTCGGGCTTTCCCATCGGCCGCGTGCGCCGCATCGAGCTGGCCAACGAAGGCAATGCCCGCATCATTCTGGACGTGCCGCGCAAGGACGCGCACTGGCTGCGTGAGTCCAGCGTTTTCACCCTGGTGCGCGGCATCGTGGGGGGCACCAATATCCGTGCTTACAGCGGCATCCTGACCGATCCACCCTTGCCGGATGGCGCCGTACGGCCCGTGCTGCGCGGTGATGCCACGGCCGAGGTCCCGCAGCTCATGGCATCGGCCCGCGAGCTGCTGGGTAACCTCAACGCCCTGACCGCGCAGGATGCCGCCCTGGGTACCAGTCTGGCCAATGTGCGCGGGCTGACTGAGCGCCTGAACGCGCCCGGTGGCGCACTGGGCGTACTGATGGGCAACGAGGCCGACGCGCGCAAGATCGTGGTCACGCTCGACCGGACCAATGCCTTGCTGGCGCGGCTGGACGGCATGGCAGCCCGGGCAGACCGGCAGGTGTTTGGAGGGCCTTCCGGGCAGGACGCGCTGGTTCCCGAAGTACGCGCCACCGTGCTGCAGCTCAACGGCCTGCTGGCAGACACCCGCGCCAGCCTCAAGAAGGTGGACGCCGTGCTGCTCGAAGCCCAGGCCGTGGGCGCCAACGCGCGCGAGGCCACCAATGACCTGGGCACTCTGCGCGCCGAGGTCGAGAGCAACCTGCGCAAGGTGGAAAGCCTGGTCAACGAGATCAACCGCAAATGGCCGTTTGCGCGCGACACACAACTGAAGCTGCCATGACGACCGATGTATTCGCTCTGGTGCGCAGTCTTGCGCATCGCCCCGCCCGGCATGCTGCGCAGCAGGGGGCCCGCGCTGCGCCGGGCCCTTGTCGCCTTGTGGCGGCCTGTGCAACTGCCGCGCTGATGGTTTGCGTCGCGCTCACAGGCTGCTCCAGCACGCCACCCACGCCCGACTGGCAGATGAATGCCCACGGCGCCATACAGAAGGCCACACAGGCATACCTTGCGGGCCATTCGCGCGTGGAGGTGCTGGAGTGGAACCTTGCCCGGGCCGAAGTGGGGCGTACCGGCCGGGTTGATCTGCTGGCACGGGTGGAACTGACGCGCTGTGCTGCGCTGGTCGCCAGCCTGGACCCCGCACCGTGCGACCGGTTTGAGGCCTTGCGGCCCGATGCACCCGATGCCGAACGAACCTACGCAGACTATCTGGCGGGTCGGCCCGTGGCGAGCGCGGCGGCTCAACTGCCAGAGGCGCAACGGGCAGTGGCCACCACAGGCAGCGTCACTGCGCTGGCAGCCATCCAGGACCCTTTGTCGCGCCTGGTGGCCGCTGGCGTGCTGTTCAAGACCGGCGGCGCCAGCCCGGCGGTCGCATCCATCGCGGTGGACACAGCGTCCAGGCAGGGGTGGCGCCGGCCGCTTCTGGCTTGGCTCGCGTTGGAGGTCCAGCGTGCTCAAGCTGCTGGCAATGTGGAGGCCGCGGCCGCTCTGCAGCGCCGCATTGCCGTGGCCGAGGAAAGCCTGCGTACTCGCTGAAGGGCGCTTGTGCGTGTCGCCGCTCCCGCGCGTATGCACGCCGGTGCGCTAACGAACGGGCGGTATCGAGCTATCGGAGCCGCGCCTGCAAGCGCGCTTCGATATCGCTCTGTTCCACCGCAAACTGCTGCGCTGTCATCTCATTGGCCTCAAACTTGCGCGCAGCAGACAGCAGCAAAACAGTGTTTTCCAGCCGCGAATCCTGCTGGAAGGAAGAGGGCAGGGCCGTAAGCCTGTCAAAGCTCTCGCGGTAGAGCTCGCTCCACCTCAAAACGCCCGCGCGGGCCTGTGTGCGGGCGTTTTCGTGCCATTGCGCGAACTCTTCCAGCGCGCGATCCTGCGGGGCAGAACAGGCGCTAAGACCGAGCGCAAGGACAGCGAGGGCCGACCAGCGCCCTGTGCGGGCAGCCACGCTGCGAGGGATGCTGAAACATGGTGCCATGCTCATTCTCCATTCAGACTGCCGCCTGCAAAACGCAACCGGCGCCGCATGGTACTCCGCTGCTATCTTTTTTGACAAGCCTTCATTCAAACAAGCGGGCCAGGAGCACCTGCTCGGAACTCTCGGGCAGGTAAGACAGCGAATCGGCTGCCTGCACGGTCAGATCAGTGCCCAGCAGTGCCATGGCGGCCAGAACAGCTACGACCACAGTGCCTGCAAAGGGCAGGGCTGAGCGGGGACTCTGGCGACGTTGCTGGCGTTTCATGGTGCGCTTTCGTGAAGAACGGGGAGGGACCTCAATGGTCCCAGGCAAGCCTCAATGGCTGCTTTTGCCCAATTTCAGCAAAGCCGCCCCATAGCGTCTGTCAGACAAAGGCGATAGCTCCCGAGGGTGTACCGATGGCGACCTTGGTCACGTGCATGGGGTTCAGAGCAAGACGCATCGCGGCTTCTTTCAGGCTTTGCGGGTGACACATGAAAAGGAGTGCGCCAACTGGTACAGCGCGGCCTCCTTGCGCGCCGGACTTTCTGCCGCTGTGCAATTGGACGGTACCCAGACGTTGAAGCCACGCATGTAGGCATCGGTGGCGGTCAGGTGCACGCACATGTCGGCCGAGAGCCCGGCTACGACCAGATTGCGTGTTTGCATCTGCCGCAGCAGATGCTCCAGCGGCGTGCCATGAAAGGCCGAATGCAGGGGTTTCAGGATGGTCAGGTCGCAAGGTTGCGGCTCCAGCATGGACGCGATCTTTCCTCGAAGGCCGGGCATGGCCTTGCAACGGCCGAGCAGCTCCTTGAAGTCAGACCGCCAGATGCCGTAGTTGTCATTGGCGTAGATCACAGTGGCGCCTTCACGGCTCAGTCTGCGCTTGAGCCGTGCAGTCGCCAAGGCGGCTTGCATGGCGCCGGCCAGCAATGCCGGTGCCCCCGGAAACTGCATGGGGTTGATGAAGTCCACGATCACGAGCACCGTTTCGCTCGGTCGCAGCGTTGCGTCGTCCCCCGCGAACCCGGGCGTGGGGTCCTGCTCCATGGATCACCCCCGCTTTCAGTGTTTTCGGGTCAAGATGCTGATGCGCCCGTCTGCTTCGAGAAACGCACATTGCATCGATTCGAGGTCGCAGTCGGCTTCGCGCAGCGCCTGGTGCACATCGGCTTCCGGCACCCGCTCCTGCCGCAACACCTTGTGCAGGAGCTTGCCGTCTTTCCCGATCAGGATGGGATCTCCCTCCAGCCGTGAGCGCACGGCTGTCGAGCGCGATGTGATGGTGGCCACCGTGGCGTTGAGGGCCACGAGTACTGCGGCGCTGATCAGCCCGCCCGGTACAGATTCCTCACCCCCTGAGAGGGCGTTGGACACCGATTCGCTCAGCAGCATCACCACCAGCAGGTCGAAGGGAGTGAACTGGCCGACGGTCCGCCGGCCCGACAGCCGCATGAGCAGCAGCAGTGCGGCATATAAGACCAAGGCCCTGAGAACCATTTCCCACCAGGGCAGGCTCAGGTCCCACATGGGCGGCCCTCAGCGCACTGCGTGGTCATGCCGCTTCAGGCGGCAGCCAGCTGCGCTTCCATGAGTTCTTCCTTGCGCTGCTGCAGTTGTTCGCGCATGGCGATCAGGTCCAGCTTGCGGGCTGCGCGGGCCTTCGTGAAGATCTCGTTGCGCTCTTCCTTCACATGGTGGTCTATGTATTCGCCAAGTACCTTGACGCGGGCATCAAACTGCTCGTCCGCCGTGACGGCGCTCTCGATCTGCGCGATGAGATCCTTGGCGGTCTGGTGCTCCACTTCGGCTTCGGCCAGCAGGTCGGTTTCCTTGATGGCCTGGCGCAGCGCGGGGTAGAAGATCTCTTCCTCGATCTGCGCATGCACCGTCAGCTCCGTACAGATTTCCTTGGCGAGATCCATCCGCAACTGCCCTGCATTGCGGGCGCGGGAGCCGCACAGCTCCTCGAAATCCTTGAACATTTTCTTGACCGCCTTGTGGTCTGCGTCTAGCAGGTCGCAAGCGTCTTTCTGGCGTGGGCTGGTGGGCATGTGGGGCTCCGTACAAGTTGGTTTTGGAACCCGGATGATGGGATGGCAATATCCAGCCCGTCTGTAGGAAAGCGCCAGAGTTCGCGGTCAGCAAGCGCGGCATGCGGTCCATCAAGGTCGCTGCGAGATCTGCGCAGCGATGTCGCAGGCGTTTCACCAGCGCCGACCCGTTCGGCTCAAACCGGTAGCGCTGCGCCAGAAGGGTCCTCGGCCTGGTGATGAATCATGAATCCAGCCGCTGCGCCTGCCCCTGTCCTCGCGCTGCGCTCTGTGAACCGCTGTGTTGCCGCTGAACTTCAAACTTCAACTGTTGGGCCGGGAACGCACGCCGCAGTGTTTCTAGGCCCTCGGGCGACAGGCTCAACACCTCGGCACGTTGCACCCGGGCGCCCACGTCGGGCAGCACGGCCCGCACCAGCCCCGCTGCCGCCAACACACGCAGCCGGTCTATCTCGCCGATGTCCTCGACGGTCATCGGCAGTGTGCTTCTTGCGAGCGAGCGCAACAATTCAACGGGCATGAGTCCTCTCCCTGTGTATTCAGGTTTTTATTGTGTCCAAGGGAAAGCAAGCCCACAACGCAGCGGAACAACTCGCAACACACTTTGAACTTTGATGAAACCTTGGAGCCCGCTCTGACCGTTTGCCGGGCTGATGGCCGACAGCACGGGTTCCGCGGGGTGTCAAGTATGAGAACCACGCCGCGTCGAAAGCAGCCGCGGCCAGTCAACCTGGAGAGCCCAATGCATCAAAGCCACAGACTGCAGCAACCGGATATCCGTGAATCGATCGCCGGTGAAGAAGACCCCGGCGCAGCACTCGACACGGTGCGCGCGATGGTGGAGCGGGCAAAGAACTGCGCCCAGGCCCTTGCGCCACCTACCATCCACATGGAATGCCGCGAGGGTGCAGACCACATCGGTGTGGATGTAGGTTGGCAACAGAGCGGCACTGGTTCCGCGGCCGAGTTGCTGGGCCTGGTGGTTGCGCACCATGGCGAAATTGCCAAGGCGGCCTGGTCCACCTTTGCCCGGACGGGCGCGCGGACTATCGCTCTTGCCATCGACGAGAGCATCGACGGCGTGTTCTATGTAAGCCGCAAGTATTCCTGAACCAGCATCAACGCCCCCAACCGCGAAAAGCGACTCCCATCATGACCAACCAGATCGATTCTCCGGACGGGGTGCCCAGAAAAGACCCGTCCCGCGCCAGCCCGACGCTGGTCCAAACCGACACGGCTGCCGACTTGGCGGTCAAGCAGGACGCACTGCGCCGCAGTTCCCAACAAGCGGACACCCCGAAAATTCCAGACCCGCAAAGCAAAAAGCCCAAGTGACGAATCACTTGGGC
The DNA here is from genome assembly GCF_051942715.1 of Acidovorax sp. BL-A-41-H1. Lineage (NCBI taxonomy): Bacteria > Pseudomonadati > Pseudomonadota > Betaproteobacteria > Burkholderiales > Comamonadaceae > Acidovorax > Acidovorax sp. BL-A-41-H1. The sequence goes on from NZ_JBPVJQ010000006.1 coordinate 1,119,775, forward strand.
TTGCATCTGGCGGAGAGGGCGGGATTCGAACCCGCGGTGGGGATTAGCCCACACACGCTTTCCAGGCGTGCGACTTAAACCGCTCATCCACCTCTCCGAAGCCCTCGATTATAACCATGGCAGTGGGGCGATTTCTCAGGCGATGCCCAGGCGGGGTAAAAAATGCCTGTGCAGCGTTAAGAGCTGCTACGGATGGGCTGGCTGCTTCCGTCCAGGCTCCGTCAGCCGCGCACTCGGCATGCTGCCGCGATCAGGCGCTTGTAGGGCTGGCCGGGCACATCCTTGAACAGCACCGGTGCTTCGCCCTCGCGGTACTCCTCTCGCGCCACAGCCTGACCTGACCAGGAAGGTTCAGCGTAGTAGCTGAGCCACAGGTACCAAGCCTTCTGCGTCGAGCAGTTGACCACCGCCTTCGCGTAATACGAGCGGTACTTCTGCCCGCGAAACGAAGTGCGCTCCCGGTCGCGCGAGACCCGCAGGTCCAAGACCACGCGCTGGTCCAGTCCGGTGGGTTCCGGGCGTACCTCCACGAGGTTGCTGGCCCGGTCGTTCGGATCGCCGTGCACGGTCAGCCACAGGTCGGCGTCTTTTGCGGGCTGCGCCGCTACATCCAGAAATGTTGCGGCAACAAAAAGTCCTGTAATGGCGACCAGCCGGCTAGGCTGGGTGAGTACGGTCCTGCGTCTCCAGGTTGGCTTTTCGTGCGGACGCAGTGCAAACCACTCCTGCGCCAAGCTGCCGCATCTCTGAAGGCAGAGGCCGCCTGCTGCGTCGGAGCCTTTTCTTGTAGCCATCGCGGAAATCACCCTGCGCGCTGCTGGGCTTGCACCATCTTCATGGCCGAGCCGATCAGGGCAGACACCTCGGTCATGTTGCTGGGCACGATGAGCGTTGTGGTGGCATCTTGCGCCACCCGGCTGTAGGCGTCCACGGCCTTTTCGGCCACCTTGAGTTGCACGGCCTGCTCGCCGCCCGGCTGACGAATGGCGGTAGCCACCCGCTCAATCGCTTGCGCGGTGGCCTCAGCCACGGCCTTGATGGACTCGGCCTCGCCCTGGGCCTTGTTGATGACCGCCTGCTTCTCGCCCTCTGACCGCGCAATGAAGGCCTCGCGCTCGCCGGTGGCGATGTTGATCTGCTCCTGGCGGCGGCCTTCGGATGCTGCGATGAGCGCGCGCTTTTCGCGCTCGGCAGTGATCTGTGCCTGCATGGCGTGCAGGATTTCCTTGGGTGGTGTCAGGTCCTTGATTTCGTACCGCAGCACTTTCACGCCCCAGTTCAGCGCCGCCTCGTCGATAGCCTGCACGATCTGGGCGTTGATGATGTCGCGCTCCTCGAACGTCTTGTCCAGCTCGAGCTTGCCGATCACCGAGCGCAGCGACGTCTGCGCCAGCTGCGTGACGGCCATGATGTAGTTGCTGGAGCCATAGCTCGCGCGCATCGGGTCTGTCACCTGGAAGTACAGGATGCCATCCACCTGCAGCTGCGTGTTGTCGCGCGTGATGCAGATCTGGCTGGGCACATCGAGCGGTATTTCCTTGAGGCTGTGCTTGTAGGCTACCTTGTCGACAAAGGGCACCAGAAAGTTCAGCCCGGGGCTCAGGGTACCGGCGTACTTGCCCAGGCGCTCCTTGACCCACGCGTTCTGCTGCGGCACGACCTTGACGGACCGCACGATGAAGATGACGGCAATGACCAGGATGACGATGGCGATTTCCACGGGAACCTCATTTCTTTGAAAAATGTCAGCGAGCGTGGTGCGCTCAGACCGGGTCTACGAGAAGTCGATTGCCCACCAGCTCTGCCACGCGGTGCATGCCGGTCGCCGGAGTAATCCCAGGGCGGTGTATGGCTGTCCACTGGGCCCCGCGGTACTTCACCAGGGTGGTGCCGTCCGGGTTCCAGCCTTCGATGTAGATAGTTTCACCGACATCCAGGTTCACGCTGCGGTCTGCGCGTGCCGATGGATCGCCGGGGCGCCGCTTCTTGGCCCAGTGCCAGGCCACCACTGCGCCGCCGCCAACTACTGCAGCGCTCACGATCTGCAGCGGCGTCGACACACCCAGGTGCGCCATGACGGCCGCAGCGGCAAGGCCAACGGCCACCATGAGCAGATAAAAGGTGCCGGTCAGCAGCTCGGCTGCGACTACCGCTCCTGCGGCCAGCCACCAGATGGTGGATTGCTCCATGGTCAGCCCTCCTTGATTGATGTATTTAGCGCACCACATTCTGGGCCCAAAAACAGGCCAGACAAAGGCATGTCAACGTTATTCCTTACACTTCGCGCCTCTTTTGATTTTTGGCCGGGCAGGGCACGGTTGCACGGAGGCTGCGCATGAAGTTTCGTTTTCCCATCATCATCATCGATGAGGACTATCGTTCCGAGAACACCTCGGGTCTGGGTATCCGTGCGCTTGCGCAGGCCATCGAGGCCGAGGGCTTCGAGGTGGTGGGGGTGACCAGCTACGGTGACCTGTCGCAGTTTGCGCAGCAGCAAAGCCGCGCCAGCGCGTTCATCCTGTCGATCGACGACGAGGAATTCTCGGGTGGCGACGGGCTGGACCCAATCGTGCTCAGCCTGCGCAACTTCATTGGCGAAGTGCGCCGCAAGAACACCGAAGTGCCCATCTACGTGCACGGCGAGACCAAGACCAGCCGCCACCTGCCCAACGACATCCTGCGTGAGCTGCATGGCTTCATCCACATGTTCGAGGACACCCCCGAATTTGTGGCGCGCCACATCATTCGCGAGGCCAAGAGCTACCTCGAAGGCGTGCAGCCGCCGTTCTTCAAGGCGCTGCTCGACTACGCCGAAGACGGCTCGTACAGCTGGCACTGCCCGGGGCATTCGGGCGGCGTGGCGTTCCTGAAGAGCCCTGTGGGCCAGATGTACCACCAGTTCTACGGCGAGAACATGCTGCGCGCCGACGTGTGCAATGCGGTCGAGGAACTGGGCCAGCTTCTGGACCACAACGGAGCGATTGGCGAAAGCGAGCGCAATGCCGCGCGCATCTTCAATGCCGACCACTGCTTCTTCGTGACCAATGGCACCAGCACGTCGAACAAGATGGTGTGGCACCACACCGTGGCGCCGGGCGATGTGGTGGTGGTGGACCGCAACTGCCACAAGTCCATTCTGCACAGCATCATCATGACCGGTGCGATCCCGGTCTTCCTCAAGCCCACGCGCAACCACTTCGGCATCATTGGTCCGATTCCGCAAAGCGAGTTCGAGCCCAAGGCGATCGAGGCCAAGATCAAGGCCAACCCGCTGCTCAAGGGTGTGGATGCGAAAAAGGTCAAGCCACGCGTGCTCACGCTCACGCAGTCCACCTACGACGGCGTGCTCTACAACACTGAAACCATCAAGAACATGCTCGATGGCTACGTGGACAACCTGCACTTTGACGAGGCCTGGTTGCCCCACGCGGCGTTCCACCCGTTTTATGGCACCTACCACGCCATGGGCAAGAAGCGCACGCGCCCCAAGCACTCGGTGACGTACGCCACGCAGTCCATCCACAAGCTGCTAGCGGGCATCAGCCAGGCCAGCCATGTGCTGGTGCAGGACTCGCAGACCACCAAGCTGGACCGCCACCTCTTCAACGAGGCCTACCTGATGCACACCAGCACCAGCCCGCAGTACAGCATCATCGCCAGCTGCGATGTGGCGGCCGCCATGATGGAGCCGCCTGGCGGCACTGCGCTGGTCGAGGAAAGCATTCTGGAAGCGCTGGACTTCCGCCGCGCCATGCGCCAGATCGAGGACGACTTTGGCAAGAAGGACTGGTGGTTCAAGGTCTGGGGCCCTGAAAAACTCGTGGACGAGGGCATTGGCCGCGCCGAGGACTGGATCATCCGCAGCGACAGCAAGAGCAAAAAAGCCGGTGCCAAGTGGCACGGCTTTGGCCAGCTGGCCGACGGTTTCAACATGCTGGACCCGATCAAGTCCACCATCGTCACGCCCGGTCTGAACCTGGACGGCAAGTTCGACAAGACCGGCATTCCCGCGTCCATCGTGACCAAGTACCTGGCCGAGCATGGTGTGGTGGTGGAAAAGACGGGCCTGTACAGCTTCTTCGTGATGTTCACCATTGGCATCACCAAGGGCCGCTGGAATACGCTGCTGACTGCGCTGCAGCAGTTCAAGGACGACTACGAGAAGAACCAGCCCATGTGGCGCATCCTTCCGGAGTTCTGCCAGCAGCACAAGCGCTACGAGCGCATGGGCCTCAAGGACCTGTGCCAGCACGTGCACGAGATGTACGCCAAATACGACATCGCGCGCCTGACGACCGAGATGTATCTGTCGGACCTAACGCCTGCGATGAAGCCGTCGGACGCGTACGCGCACATTGCGCACCGCCAGACCGAGCGGGTGGAGATTGACCACCTGGAAGGCCGCATCACCGTGGGCCTGGTCACGCCGTACCCGCCCGGCATTCCGCTGCTGATTCCCGGCGAAGTCTTCAACAAGAAGATCGTGGACTACCTCAAGTTCGCACGCGAGTTCGCCAAGCTGTGTCCGGGTTTTGAAACCGACATTCACGGGCTGGTGGAAGTGGAAGACGAAAGCGGTCAGGTGCGCTACTACGCCGACTGCGTATCCAACGGCAAGCCCGCGAAGAACGCCAAGCCCCTGGCAACGGCAGACAACCTGGTCCAGGTGGGAGACAACGGCCCGTTCGGCCGCAACGTCTGAGGACTTACCTGCAACCTCCAGCGCCTCCATGGCGCTGATGTCAGCTTCGCACGCCATCGTGTGGACCCCAAATAACGCCCCCTGGCCCTGGCCGTGGGGCGTTTTTGCATTTCAGACCGACTCTCGCCGCGCAGGTCTCCCTTTTTCTGAATCCACTCCTCGGGCCCCTGCGTATTCATGGACAGCTGCGCAAATTTTTCCTCTCCTTTCTCTCTCTCTCTCGCCAAGCGCAGTCCAACCATTTTCAGGAGCCTTTCCCATGCGTATCCGTTTCAATGCCCGCGTTGCCGCCATCGGTCTGTCTGCCGCGCTGTCCGCTGCGGCGTTTCCTGCCTTCGCACAGGTCATGGTGGGCGGTGCGCCCATGCTGGCCAGCAAGGATATCGTCGACAACGCCGTGAACTCCAAGGACCACACCACACTGGTTGCAGCGGTCAAGGCAGCGGGCCTGGTGGAAACGCTCAAGAGCGCTGGGCCGTTCACGGTGTTTGCGCCCACCAATGCCGCCTTTGGCGCACTGCCTGCCGGCACGGTAGACACGCTGCTCAAGCCCGAGAACAAGCCCACGCTGACCAAGGTGCTGACGTACCACGTGGTAGCCGGCAAGTACGACGCTGCCGCACTCACCAAGCTGATTGCCAATGGCAAGGGCATGGCCAGCCTGAAGACCGTGGCCGGTGGCACGTTGACTGCCAAGGCCAGCGGCAACGCCGTGATGGTGACGGATGAAAAGGGCGGCACGGCCACCGTGACCATTGCCGATGTGTACCAGTCCAACGGCGTGATCCACGTGGTGGACAAGGTCTTGCTGCCTAACTGATAGGCGGTGTCTCGTTGGCCCGGTTTGCGCAGTCTTTGCACTGCGTAACCGGGCTCTTCGCGCCAGGCGGTCTTGGGCTATGCAGCGCCATAGCGGCAGGGCGGAGTTGACAAGCACCAGAGTCCCCTGCTGGCGCAGCGGGCTTCAGCGCGGCGGCATGTCTTCCCGCAAGCGGACAAAGCTGGCAAAACGGGGCAACCCGCCGTCGTGCGTGCCCCGGTAGCGGTAGGTGACCCAGCTTCCCACGGGCGGTGGCGTGTCGCGTTCGGCATCGCTGAACCCGGTGCCCAGCCGGAAGCGTTGGCCAGACGGCATCTCGACCAGCAACGCCCCCATGCGGCCGGCGTGCTTGCCCGTGCCGGGCAGGTGGGCCACCACCTTCGCCTCGGTGTCTTCGTGCGTCTTGAGCTTGAGCAGGTCATCGCTGCGGCCCGCGCGGTACAGCGATGCGCCACGATGCAGCATCAGCCCCTCGCCACCCGCGCGCACTGTGCGTTGCAGCAGTGCCTGCAGTGCGGCATCGGTCGCCACCTTGCGCTGGGGAACCGCCTGCACCCAAGGCTGCCCGATGGCCTCGACCATGCGGTTCAGCGCAGGCAATCGTTCATCAAACGTACCGCCATGGCGTGGCAGGTCAAACACCATGAAGCGCATCTGGCGCCACGCGGCATCGTCGGGTTGCTGCTGGCGTGTAGTGGACTGAGCGTGGGTAAATTTGCCGCGGCCAGCCCACAGTTCGCCGTCCATGGGCTCGGCGGGCCAGCCGTGGGTGAACCAGGCCGGTGCTAACACGGTTTCACCACCGCGCGTGCGCAGCGCGTGGCCATCCCAGAAGCCGCGCACGCCATCGTATTTTTCGCTCACCCAGTAATCGGCCAGCGGTGTGCCGGGGCGATACACGTGCGCCAGCAGCAGGGCGGGCGCATCGGCGGTGATGCCTGTGCTCGGTAACAGCAGGCCACCCAGCAACCAACCCAGCAAGCGACGGCGCGCCAGTGACGCCCATCGGTCAACGTTGGCAATGCGCTCGGGGTGCTGTGCCGTCACGCTGTCGCCATGCGCCAGCGCCACGGCAATGCGCCGAAAAAGATGATTGCTATAAAATTGATAGCTATCGGGCATTGTAGTACAAGCACCTGGAGCCAAAACCGTTCAAAATCAGCGTGCAAAGGCTCTGTACGGGGCTGTATCCACCGCGCCGGTGCAGCCCGTCAGACCTGGTCAGCGCTCAGGCCGGCCGTCTGGCTGAAGCCGCCGTCCACATACGTGATCTCGGCGGTCATGCCCGATGCCAGGTCGGACAGCAGGAATGCCGCCACATTGCCCACGTCTTCGATCGTCACGTTGCGGCGCAGCGGCGAGGCGTCGGCCACGCGGCTCAGCAGCTTGCCAAAGTCCTTGATGCCACTGGCGGCCAGCGTCTTGATGGGCCCGGCGCTGATGCCATTGGCGCGGATGCTGCGGCCGTCTGCGGTGCGGCCCACGGCTTCGGCCAGGTAGCGCACGCTGGCTTCCAGGCTGGCCTTGGCCAGGCCCATGGTGTTGTAGTTGGGGATGGAACGCAGCGCGCCGAGATAGCTCAGGGTGATGAGCGACGACTTGTCGTTCAGGTAGGGCAGGGCTGCCTTGGCCATGGCCGGAAAGCTGTATGCGCTGATGTCGTGCGCGATGCGGAAACCCTCGCGGCTCAGGCCATCGAGGAAGTTTCCGGCAATGGCCTCGCGCGGCGCAAAGCCGATACTGTGCACAAAGCCGTCAAACTTGGGCCAGGTCTGCGACAGGTCGGCAAACATGCGCTCGATCTGCTCGTCGCTGCCCACGTCGCAGTCAAAGATCAGCTTGGAGTCGAACTCGGCGGCAAAGTCGGTGATGCGGTCCTTGAAGCGCTCGCCCACGTAGCTGAAAGCCAGCTCGGCGCCTTGCGCGTGGCAGGCCTTGGCGATGCCGTAGGCGATGGAGCGGTTGGACAGCACGCCCGTGATGAGCAGCTTCTTGCCGGTCAGAAAACCCATTGTTGTTCTCCAGTGGAATGCGATGACGGTGGTGTGCGGGCAGGCAGCCCGCCGTGTGGCGGGGGTTTGCCCGAAGCCTTGGCTTGGGCCGCGCCTGCGTAGTGCAGAATTGTCGCATGCGGTTTTGGCTGACTTTTCTGTGTTTGGGATGTGCGGCTCCGGCCTGGGCCGCGCACGCGTATGCGCTGTGGGGCGAGCCCCGCTATGCGGCCGGTTTTTCGCACTTCGAGTACGTCAACCCGGATGCACCCAAGGGCGGCGAGCTGCGGTTGGTGAGCAACCTGCGCACTTCCACGTTCGACAAATACAACCCGTTCACCATCAAGGGCAACGCACCTGCGTACCTGTCGACGCTGATGTTTGACTCGCTGCTGGTAGGAGCGATGGACGAGACGGCCACCGGCTACGGCCTGTTGGCAGAAGACATCGAGGTTGCAGCCGATGGGCTGTCGGTGGTGTTTCGCCTGCGGCCCGGGGCGCGCTTTCACAACGGCAAGCCGGTGCTGGCGCAGGACGTGAAGCACAGCTTTGACACCCTGATAGGACCGCACACCTCGCCCGCGTACAAGACGCTTTTGATCGAAGTGGCAGGTGTGGATGTGCTGGACGACCGCACGGTGCGCTACCGGTTCAAGCAGCCCAACCGCGAACTGCCGCTCACGGTGGGGGGGCTGCCGGTGTTCAGCCGTGACTGGGGCGTTGAAAATGGCAAGGCCAAGCCGTTCAACGAGGTGGTCACCGATGTGCCGATCGGCAGCGGGCCCTACAAGATCGGGCCGGTTCGCTTTGGCAAGGACATCACCTATGTGCGCGACCCGAACTACTGGGCCCGCGACCTGAACGTGCGCAAGGGCACGGCCAACTTCGACCAGGTGCTGGTCAAGATCTACAAGGACAACACGGCGCGGCTTGAAGCCCTGAAGGCCGGTGAGTTCGACCTGATGCGCTTCTTCAGCGCGGGCGACTGGGCCCGCCGCGTGACGGGCAAGAAGTTCAACAGCGGCGAGCTCGTTAAGGGCGAGTTCCGCCACAAGCTGCCTTCGGGCTTCCAGAGCTACGTGCTCAATACCCGCCGTCCCATGCTGCAGGACGCCCGCGTGCGCGAGGCGCTGGGTCTGGCCGTCGATTACGAGTGGATGAACCGCCAGCTCTTCTACGGTGCCTACCAGCGTGTGAATGGGCTCTTTGGCAACACGGCCTGCGAGACGCGTGGCGTGCCCGGCCCGCAGGAGCTGGCGCTGATGGAGCCGTACCGCAAGCACATCCCCGCAGCGGCGTTCGGCCCCATGACGGTGCCGCCCCGCACCGATGGCGATTCATCCCTGCGCGCCAATTTGCGCCGTGCGCAGGCCCTGCTCAAGGAAGCCGGCTGGGAAGTGCGTGACGGCGCCCTGCGCAACGCCAAGGGCGAGCCCATGGTGCTCGAATACATGGACAGCAACGATGGCGGCGTACGCACCATCACGCCGTGGATGCGGGCATTGGAGAAGATTGGCGTCACGCTGAAATTCCGCGCGGTGGACTTTGCGCTGTACCAGCAGCGGCTGCAGAAGTTTGACTTTGACATCACCTCCATGGCCTACCAGGGCACGAACAACCCGGGCCAGGAGTTTGCCGACATGTTCGGCAGCGCGGCCGCCGACACGGAAGACTCGGGCAACTTCCCAGGGGTGAAGAACCCGGCGGTGGACGCGATGGTGAAGGCCATGACCAGCGCCAAGACCGAAGCCGAGCTGCTGCCCGCCTGCCATGCGCTCGAACGCATCATTGCCCACAGCCACTACCTCATTCCGCAGTGGACGGCTGGCACCCACCGCATGGCCTACAACGCCTGGCGGCTGGACAAGCCGCCCACCATGCCGCCGTATTCGACGGGCGAGGGCTGGGTCATCGACACCTGGTGGGCGCGCAAATGATGCCCCCACGCTCCGGCATTGCACGGGTCGCTGCCCCCCAACGGGGCTGGCCTTGCTGGGGGCGCCCCGACGCGGCGGCCGGCCGCGTGGCGACCATTCCCAGAGGTTGAATCCATATGCTTGCCTACATCCTCAAACGCGTCCTGCTGATGCTGCCCACGCTGCTGGGCGTGCTGCTGCTCACGTTCGTCGTGATCCAGTTCGTGCCCGGCGGCCCGGTGGAGCAATACATGGCCGAAGCCAAAGCCGGCGCGGGCTCTGGTGGTACGGAAGGCGGCGGCATGAGCTACCGCGGCGCGCAGGGCGTGGACCCCAAGCGGCTGGAGCAGATCAAGGCGCTGTACGGCTTTGACAAGCCCGCCCACGAGCGCTTCTTTCAGATGCTGGGCCAGTTCGCCCGGTTTGACCTGGGCAAGAGCTTCTTCCAGAACAAGGACGTGTGGACGCTGGTGAAGGAAAAGCTGCCGGTGTCCATCAGCCTGGGCTTGTGGACGTTTTTCATCAGCTACCTGGTGGCCGTGCCGCTGGGCGTGGCCAAGGCCGTGCGAGCCGGTTCGCGGTTTGACCTGGTCACCACGTTGATCATCCTGGTGGGCTACGCCATCCCGGGCTTTGTGCTGGGCGTCGCGCTGCTGGTGATCTTTGGCGGCCAGTTGCAGTGGTTTCCGCTGCGCGGGCTCACGTCCTCCAACTGGGAAGAACTGAGCTGGGGTGCGCGCATCGTCGATTACCTGTGGCACATCACGCTGCCGGTCACGGCCATGGTGCTGGGCAGCTTTGCCGTGACGGCCATGCTCACCAAGAACGCTTTTCTGGAAGAGATCCGAAAGCAGTACGTGCTCACGGCCCGCGCCAAGGGCCTCTCTGAGCGGCAGGTGCTGTGGAAGCACGTGTTCCGCAATGCGCTGATTCCCATCGTCACCGGCTTCCCGGCCGCGTTCATCGGCGCGTTCTTTGCCGGATCGCTGCTGATCGAGACCCTGTTCTCGCTCGACGGCCTGGGCCTGCTCAGCTACGAAAGCGTGATCCGCCGCGACTACCCCGTGGTGCTGGGCACGTTGTACCTGTTCACGCTGATCGGCCTGGTGACCAAGCTCATCAGCGACCTGTGCTACGTGTGGGTAGACCCCCGCGTGAAGTTTGACTAGGACCGGACGGACCGCCCCTCATGAGCACCGCCCCAGCCACATCCCTTTCCCCATCTCGCCGCGCCTGGCTGCGCTTCAAGCGCAACCGCCTGGGCTACTGGAGCCTGCTGATCTTCTGCACCCTGGTGGTGGTCAGCCTGTTTGCCGAGCTGGTGAGCAACGACAAGCCGCTCGTCGTGCGCTACGAGGGGCAGACGTACTTCCCCATGCTCAAGGACTACCCCGAGACCACCTTTGGCGGGGATTTCCTCACCCCCACCGATTACCTCGACCCATTTATCCAGCAGCGCCTGAGCGCGGACGGCAACTGGGCGCTGTACACCCTCAACCGCTACGGCCCCAACACGCTCAACTACTTTGCCAAGTCGCCCAACCCGTCGGCGCCCACATCGGCCAACTGGCTGGGCACCGACGACCGGGGGCGCGACCTGCTCGCGCAGTTGCTCTACGGATTCCGCGTGAGTGTGCTGTTTGGCCTCGCGCTGACGGTGACGGGTGTGCTGCTGGGCGTGATCACCGGCGCCATCCAGGGGTTCTTTGGCGGCAAGACCGATCTGGCGTTCCAGCGTTTCATCGAAGTGTGGGGCTCCATGCCCGAGCTGTACCTGCTCATCATCTTCAGCGCAGTGTTTGCGCCCAGCATTTCGCTGCTGCTCATCCTGCTCAGCCTGTTTGGGTGGATGGGGCTGAGCGACTATGTACGTGCTGAGTTCCTGCGCAACCGCCAGCTGGATTACGTCAAGGCCGCGCGCGCGCTGGGCGTGAGCAACAGCCAGATCATCTGGCGCCACATCCTGCCCAACAGCCTGACGCCCGTGGTCACCTTCCTGCCGTTTCGCATGAGCGCTGCGATCCTGGCCCTGACCTCGCTCGACTTTCTGGGCCTGGGCGTGCCGCCCGGCACTCCATCGCTGGGCGAACTGCTGAGCCAGGGCAAGAACAGCATCGATGCCTGGTGGATATCGCTCTCCACCTTTGCAGTGCTGGTGACCACGCTGCTCTTGCTCACCTTCATGGGGGACGCGCTGCGCGACGCTCTCGATCCTCGAAAGGCCGACCAGTGAACGCCCCGGGCCATCTTCGATTGCTGCAGGTGCAGGACCTGTACGTTCGCTTTGGCACCAAGGACGTGGTGCGGGGCGTCAACTTTTCGATTGCAGCGGGCGAAAAGCTCGCGCTGGTGGGCGAATCCGGTTCGGGCAAGACCATCACCGCGCTCAGCCTGCTGCGGCTGGCGGGCGATGCGGTCATTACCGGCCATGCACATCTGCAGGGCCGCGGCGACCTGCTGGCGCTGACCGAGCGCGAGATGCGCGGCGTGCGCGGTGGCGACATCGCCATGGTGTTCCAGGAGCCCATGACCGCCCTCAACCCGCTGATGACCATCGGCATGCAGATCGCCGAGATCCTGCAGCTGAAAAAGGGCCTGACGGGCGCGCAGTGCGCGCAGGCCGCCATCGAACTGTTGGCGCAGACTGGCATCCCTGAGCCCGCGCGGCGTGCCAACAGCTTTCCGCACCAGCTCTCTGGCGGGCAGCGACAGCGCGCCATGATTGCCATGGCACTGGCCAGCAGTCCAAAGCTGCTGCTGGCGGACGAGCCCACCACCGCGCTGGATGTGACGTTGCGCGGCCAGATCCTGGACCTGCTGAGCGACCTGCAGCGCCAGACCGGCATGGCCGTGCTGCTGATCACACACGACCTGAACCTGGTGCGCCGCTTTGCCGACCGCGTGGCGGTGATGGAGCAGGGCGTGCTGGTGGAGCAGGGACCGGTGAGCGAAGTGTTCGGCACGCCCCAGCACGCCTACACGCGCCGCCTGATCGCCAGCCAGCCCCGCCGCGATGTCGCCGAGGCCGACCCGCCTGCGGGCACACCGCCCGTGGTGCGGACGCAGGACCTGCGCGTGGTGTACCCCACGCCGCTACCCGGCATCAAGGGCTGGTTCAAGAAGGGCGAGTTTGTGGCGGTGCAGGCCGCCACGCTGCAGCTGCTGCCGGGGCAGACGCTGGGGGTGGTAGGCGAGTCGGGCTCGGGCAAGTCGACGCTGGCGCAGGCCATTTTGGGGCTGCTGCCGTATGCGGGGGATCTGCAGGTGGGCGGCAGCGCGTGGCAGCAGCCGGCCATGCGAAACACCCCGGCCAACCAGAAGCTGCGCCGCCGGGTGCAGGTGGTGTTTCAAGACCCGTTTTCGTCGCTTTCGCCGCGCCTGACGGTCGAGGAGATCGTGGGCGAGGGTCTCAAAGTGCACGAGCCCGGGCTGAACGTGGCCCAGCGCCGCACGCGCGTCGAGGCCGCCCTGCACGAGGTGGGCCTGGCTGAAGCGCAGTACCCGCGCCTGCTGGAGCGCTATCCGCACGAGTTCTCAGGGGGACAGCGCCAGCGCCTGGCCATTGCACGCGCACTCATCGTGCAGCCGCAGGTGCTGGTGCTTGACGAGCCCACCAGTGCACTCGACGTGACCATCCAGCAGCAGGTGCTGAGCCTGCTGCAGCGCCTGCAAAAGGAAAAGGGCCTGAGCTACCTGCTCATTACCCATGACGTGCAGGTCATCCGCGCCATGGCCCATGACGTGGTGGTGATGAAGGACGGCGCGATTGTGGAAACCGGGACCGTGGCGCAGGTGCTGGATGCGCCAGGCCACCCCTACACGCAGCGGCTGGTGGCTGCTGCAGGCGTCGAAGGCTGATTTTTGATTGAAATTGGCCTGTGGCGCTTGATCTATATGCCTTGATTGCTATGTTGTTTATAGCAATTTAGCTGCCTTGCGTTAGATCCCCGTCCGTCCTGCAAACAAGCGCAGTCTGCCCCCGCGCGGCGCGTCAGCGTTGCATGGGGCGCACGGCCAGCTGCTCACCAGCGGTGGGCACCCACAGGATGCGGTTCACGTCCACGCCCATCTGGGTGGCACGCTCCAGCAGGTGCTCACGCACGTCGGCCGGCAGCGATGGCGTGCGGGACAGGATCCACAGATAGTCCAGGCTGGAACCGACCACCATGGCCCACTGGTAGTTCTCGTCCAGGGCCACCACGTTGTAACCACCGTAAAACGGCCCGAAGAAAGACACCTTGAGTGCCGCGCGCTCCGGGTCGCCCACAAATTGCGCCGTGCCTTCGGCTTCCTTCCATGCCTTGCGCCGCGCGTCGTAGCCCCGGTTGACGACCTTGATGGTTCCGTCGTCATTGCGGGAATATGTGGCGCTGGTGCGGGTCAGGCCGCGTTCAAAGGAATGGTCGATGCGCGCCACCTCGTGCCAGTGGCCGGTGTAGCGGTTCACGTCAAACCCGATGACGGCCTGGATGCCATCGGGCACGCGCGGGGTCGAACATGCTGCCAGTGCTGCCACGCCCAGAAGCAGGACGGCGCCCGCCGCGATGGTCCAGGCGGAACGGCGGGGAGGGGTGGCTTGTGCTGCAGGCATGGCGGTGCGTCTCCGGCGGCCGCCAGGCGCGGAATGCATCTGGAGCGGGTGTATGCACTGTAGAAATCGCCCGGCCCTGGTGGTGTAGGCCGCGGCTGTCACTCGCTGTCGGCGCCCGGGGCCTGGCGCGGCTGCCGCCGTGCTTCTGAGCCGCAGTGATCAGCCGGGCTTGGGCGTCTGGGCCTTCTGCGTCTTGTTGAAGACTTCCATCACGGTGGCGAAATCGCGCTCGAAGTTGATGGGCAGGAAGGTGTCGTTGCCCGGCAGCAGCTGCCGCAGCTTGGGCGAAAACGCATAGCTGTAAGAGCACTTCTTCACACGGTTTTGCAGCTCGGGCGACACATCCTTGCTCAGGGTCCATGTCTCGGTCATGAACGGCGGGCTTTCCCACAGCGTGCGAATGCTGGAACCCTTCACGTCGCCCTTGACGACCATGCGCTGGTAGAGGTCGCTGGCCACCGCCGCCGCAGGGTAGAAGCCATGCATCACGCCCGTGACCGACCGCTCATGGCCGTTGGAGAACACCACCTCATAGTTCTGGTCAGGCACCAGCCCCAGTGCCGGGAACAGCGCACGCGGTGCCATGTTGCCCGAGTTGGACGTGGGCGTGGTGTGCGCGATCTTCTTGCCCACCAGGTCTTGCGGTTTGGTAAACGGGCTGTCGACGCGCGCGATAAGGATCAGCTTGTACGAGTTGCGCTGGCCGCTCGCCTTGTTGCCGGGCACCGCAAAAGGCGCGGGCTGTCCCAGCGCCACCAGTTGCGGCACCAGGCCAGGGTTGACCTGCGCCAGTTGCACGCGGCCACTGGCAACCCCGTCAATCAGCTCCTTTTCGCTGAGGGTGTCGATATTGGTGCTGCGGTCCAGCGATTCGCCCTGCGCATTCTGCAGGTCGATGTTCCCGCACCGGGCCAGGTGGTTGAAGTAGTCGCCCCACAGCAGCATGGTTTCGCTTTTTGCATAGGTCTTGGGCATGGCCACCACCAGCTTCTCGCGCAGGCCGCTGAAGGCAGGGGCCGCAAGTGCAGCGGCTGCGGGCTTGGCAGCTGCGGGCTTTGCCTGCTGCGGCGGTGAGACGGACGTCGCCGTCTGGGCAGTGGCGTGTGTCGCCACCGCGAAAACACTGGTTGCAAGCACCAGCAGGCGTGTGTTGGATCGCATGAAATTCTTCCCGTCGTTTGTTGTTTGGGTTTCGGTGCCGGGTAGCTCTTGCTGTCTGGCGGGCGGGCAGTATGCAATGGCGCTGCTTGCGCACAAGTCGTCTGCGTGACCAGCAACGTGGCGCATGGGCCATGCTCCATGGGCTGGTAGGTGGCGTCACCCGTTCAGGGACCGTCTGCGGAGGGCCAGGCCCACAAGAGGAATGTTTACGACCGGCCCGGCCGGTACGGCGTCGCTGGGTCCTCCATGATCTGCAATCCTCGTCAGGATCTGCGGGCGGGGCGGATTGATGATGCGTTTTGTGCGCCCGAGAGGCCGGTGCCAGCATCAACAGCGCTCTGCTGCTGCCCCCGTTATCACGGGCTTATTGGATTCCTGCGAGCTGGAACCGCTGATCGAAGTTCATCTTGCCCAGCACCCGCAATGCCGCAGCACGGCTGGATTGATCGATTCGGGTGATATCAAGGCAGTAGCGCCGCTCGGTGGACACCACATCCACGCTGGTCTTGCCCCAAGTCACCGCTACCAGCAATGCGGCGCGCTGGCCCGCATCTCCGCCGACCGACACGCCACGGCGTTCCGGCTGGACCATGAACTCCAGACGTGGCGCACGCGTGAGCGTGAGATGCCCTCCACCCGGGGTTCCCAGGGCAAACCGGACGATCCAGTCATCTTCGTCTTCCACCGTCAGGGCGGGAACAGGCTGTGGGGCTGCCATGAATGCAGGGTAGAGGCAAGGATGGAGGAGAGGGCGGTGCGGTGAGGGATGCCGCAGTGCGGCGGCGGCAAGTATGCGCGCCGGTAGGCTTCCCGAAAGCAGGGTGAACCCGAAGGTGGGGACCAGACAACGGCGGGGGTGCGCTGTCAGCGGTATGAAAGCGGGTCGTGGGTAGTCCGGCGTAAGGACGCGAGCGGCGGGCATTGCCCCGGCGAGCACTTCAGCGACCGTCAACGCATCATGTCCGGGTAAATTGCCCGTGAGCGCTTCATTGATTGATCAGATTGCTATAGTTTTTATAGCACTTGGGCGCATGTGACACCTTGTGTGCAGCGATCAACGCAACTTTGCAGGCCACCGTGGCCGTGAATCCCGTGGTCTGCGAAGCAAGAGGAGGTCAGGTATTCTTGCCCGTGGGTCTCTGGCTGCCTGCCTGGTGTGCTGTGGAGCTTGCAACTGCAAGCGATTCCGTGATTCACCTATCACATTGCTGATGGTGCATCGACTGCGTGCCCCCCATGGCGTCCTGTAAGGATCGGCATGGTGCCTGACACGCCGCCCGGTATTGCACGCACTCTTTCTTCGCTGTTTTTCCCGCTATCGTTTTCCAATGTTTCCCTTTCATTCAAAAACTCCTGTGTGCGGGGTCCGTTTGCGTATTCCCGGGCGAGTGGCGACGGCCTTGCTCGGTGTGCTGTGCCTGGGCGTAGGGGGCTCGATAGCTTTCGCGGCGGCCAGCGCACCGGCGGGCGGTGCTCTCGCTGCCGCCGTTGCCCCCGCAATGCGAGCGACCGACAAGTCACCCGAGGGTATGGCGCCGCGCGTGCTGGCATGCACGGCGTGCCATGGCAAGGAGGGCAGGGCCACACAAGAAGGCTACTTTCCGCGCATTGCGGGCAAGCCCGCGGGCTATCTGGCGAATCAGCTGATCAACTTCCGGGACGGTCGGCGCAGCTATCCGCAGATGACGTACCTGATCGAGCACCTGACCGATGCGTACCTGCACGAGATGGCAGCGCACTTTGCCGCGCTGGACCTGCCCTACGCTCCGCCCCCCGCCCCGCAGGCCCCGGCCGCGGTGCTGGAGCGTGGCCGCCTGCTGGTCGAGCGCGGTGATGCAGCCCGCGACGTCCCGGCCTGTGTGTCTTGCCATGGCGCAGCCATGACCGGTGTGCAGCCGTTCATCCCTGGCTTGCTGGGCCTGCCGCGCGACTATCTCAACAGCCAGCTCGGCGCCTGGAAGACCGGCCAGCGCCGTGCACAAGCGCCCGACTGCATGGCAGCCATTGCACGCAAGCTCACTCCAGATGATGTGAGTGCCGTGTCTGCCTGGCTGGCGGCGCAGCCGGTGCCGGGCGGCGGAAAGCCCGTGGCAGCGTTGCCTGCGCCCATGCCGTTGCGCTGCGGCGGGGTAGCCGAGGTACCTGCCGCTTCTGCCACTGCGGGCGCGGCATTGCCCGTGGCCGTGCGCTGAGGGGGTGCCGCCATGAAACGCATCCTCTGGACGATTTCTGCAGCCATGGCCACGCTCGGCGTTGTCGCCGCTGCAGTGGTCACACTCAACCTGCGCGGCGAGGCCGAACTGCCAGCCGCGGAAACGCTTGTGCTCAGCCCGGCACTGGCGGCGCGGGGCGAATACCTGGCGCGCGTAGGCAACTGCATGGCCTGCCATACCACCCAGGGCGGTGCGCCCTTTGCCGGCGGCCGGGGCATCGAAACGCCCTTTGGGGTGGTGCACAGCTCCAACCTCACGTCCGATGCGGCCCACGGCATTGGCGGCTGGTCTTCGGCCGAATTCTGGCGCGCCATGCACCACGGCCGCAGCAAGGACGGCCGCTTGCTGTACCCCGCATTCCCGTACCCCAACTACACGCACGTCACGCGTGAGGATTCGGACGCCATCTACGCCTACCTGAAAACCGTGCCGCCTGCGGCCGAGCCCAACCGCCCGCACGCGCTGCGTTTTCCGTACAGCACCCAGGCAGCGCTCGGCGTGTGGCGGGCGCTGTTCTTTGCGCCGGGCGCTATCGAGCCCGACGCAGCCCAGACTGCCGAATGGAACCGCGGCGCATACCTGGTCAACGGGCTGGGCCATTGCACTGCCTGCCACACGCCCCGCAACGCCCTGGGCGCCACCACAGACGCCAAGGCCTTCACCGGCGGGCTGATCCCGGTGCAGAACTGGTATGCACCCGCGCTGAATGCAGCGTCTGAGGCGGGCGTGAGCCAGTGGCCCACCGATGACGTGGTTGCGCTGCTCAAAACGGGTGTGGGCCCGCAAGGGTCGGTACTGGGGCCGATGGCCGAAGTGGTGTTCCGCAGTACGCAGTACCTGAGCGAGGCAGACGCCCAGGCCATGGCCGTCTACCTGCAGGCATTGCCACCGCACGAGCCAGCTGCCGTGGCTGTGTCGAACCCGCCCGCGTCGGCGCTGGAGCGCGGCGCCAAGGTGTACGAGCAGCATTGCGCGCAGTGCCACGGGGAGCAGGGGGGCGGAGAGCCTGGAGCGTTCCCCCCGCTCAAGGGCAACCGCGCCGTTGTGCTGGGCGATCCAACCAACGTCGTGCGCGTGGTGCTCCAGGGTGGGTACTTGCCGGCCACGGCCGGCAACCCGCGACCGCATGGAATGCCGCCGTTTCAGCACCTTCTGGGCGATGAAGAGATTGCCGCCGTGGCGACCTTCATCCGCAACAGCTGGGGCAACCGGGCGCCGGCTGTAGGTACCATTGAGGTGTACCGCGCGCGCGAGCGTCGCGGCCTGTAGCCGCCACGTCCCAGCAGGACAGCGGCGCACCTCACACCACCGCATCAGGAAATTTTTCCCCATGGACAGCACCCCAGTCTCGCCCCAGTTCGCTGCACGCCCCGGCACGGACGCAGCGCGCACGTGGTGGGCGGTGTGCCTGTGTGCTGGCTGGTGTGGCACTTGCCGCGACTACCGCCCCATCTTTGAGGACCTGGCCCGTGCGCATCCTGGCGTGCGGTTTGAGTGGGTGGACATCGAGGATGAGTCGGAACTGGCGGGAGACCTTGATGTGGAAACATTCCCGACCCTGTTGATCGCCGACGGGGCGCGGGCCCTTTTTCTGGGGCCTTTGCTCCCGCAGGCCCCGGTGTTCACCCGCTTGCTCGGCAGCCTGCAGGCTGCGAATGAGCCCGCCAGCGCGGGCCACGATGCCCAGGCCGTTTTCGAGCGGGTGCGAACGGCGCGCGCCAGATGACTTGAGACGCGTTCTGGCCTGGCGGCGGCGTCCGTGGGCAGGCCGATGGTGGTTCTGGGGCCTGAGATCGATCCTCGCTTCGTCTGTAAAGCGTTCCGGGTTTGCCTGGCTCTCGCCTGCTGGCGTGCAAACAACACGGATGAGTGATTACTGCGCCCGCGTCTCTTTGCAAATCAATGCTTTACGCGCTACAATAAGAGCCTCACGACCAAGCGGGCGGGTACCAACCGCCCGTTTTTTTTGGTCGATTGCTTTTCGAGCTCGAAGCTGTCGGGGAAGTCTCCGGGGGTTATCGGGTTTTTTGTTTTTCCGGGATTGAACTGAATCACGTGGCACTGCAGCAAGTCGTAGAACAAACCGTTACCGGCCTGGGGTATGACCTGGTGGAGATCGAGCGCTCCGCGGGTGGTCTGTTGCGTGTCACCATTGACTTGCCGTGGGTGCGGCCGTCTGCAGATACGGTGGCGCCAGCGCTCGATCAGTTCGTGACGGTGGAAGACTGCGAGAAAGTCACGCGCCAGCTGCAATTTGCGCTGGAAGTCGATGGCGCCGAGTACAAGCGCCTTGAAGTTTCCTCCCCCGGAATCGACCGCCCCCTTCGCCACGAGCAGGATTTCACCCGCTTCGCAGGTTCGGTCATCGACATTACCTTGAAGGCGCCCATCGGCGTTGCTGCCGCGGCGGGCCAGGTCAACGCCACGCGCAAGAAATTTCGGGGCCTGCTCTCGCGGGCCGAATCCGGTGGCTGGCAAATCGTCTGGAGCGAGGAGCCCCCGGTCAAACCAGGTCAGAAAGTGAGCAAGAAGCGGGCTCCGGCCCCTTTGCAGGCACTGGGCTTCACCCTTGATGAGATACGGGATGCCCGTCTCGCGCCCATTGTGGATTTCAAGGGTCGCGCGGGCAAGGCGGGGGCTGCGCCTGCCTGAACCTGATTGTTGGCTGCTGAATGAACGGGCGCTGGCTGCTGCACGCAGAGCGCTCTCGCATGATTGAAACAGGAGAGTCGTCGCATGAATCGCGAATTGTTGATGTTGGTTGAGGCCATTTCGCGCGAAAAGAACGTCGAGCGGGACGTGGTGCTGGGTGCCGTGGAATCCGCTTTGGCACAGGCCACCAAGAAGCTGTACCAGGGCGAGGTGGACATCCGCGTGTCTGTCGATCGCGACAGCGGCAATTACGAGACTTTCCGCCGCTGGTTGGTGGTTCCTGACGACGCCGGCCTGCAGAATCCGGAAGCCGAAGAGCTGCTCATGGATGCGCGCGACCGGATCGCCGACATCGAAGTCGGTGAATACATCGAAGAGGGTGTCGAGTCCGTGCCCATCGGCCGCATCGGTGCCATGGCGGCCAAGCAGGTCATCCTGCAAAAGATCCGTGACGCCGAGCGCGAGATGCTGCTCAACGACTTCATGTCGCGCGGCGAGAAGATCTTCACGGGTACTGTCAAGCGCATGGACAAGGGCGACATCATCGTCGAGTCTGGTCGCGTGGAAGGCCGCCTGCGCCGCAGCGAGATGATCCCCAAGGAAAACCTGCGCAGTGGCGACCGTGTGCGCGCCATGATCATGGAGGTCGACCTGACCCTGCGCGGCGCGCCCATCATCCTGTCGCGTTCGGCCCCCGAGTTCATGATCGAGCTCTTCCGCCAGGAAGTCCCCGAGATCGAGCAAGGCCTGCTGGAGATCAAGACCTGCGCTCGCGACCCCGGCTCCCGCGCCAAGATCGCCGTGCTGAGCCACGACAAGCGCGTGGACCCCATCGGCACCTGCGTCGGCGTGCGTGGCACCCGTGTGAATGCCGTGACGAACGAGCTGGCGGGTGAGCGTGTTGACATCGTGCTGTGGTCTGAAGACCCGGCCCAGTTTGTCATCGGTGCACTGGCGCCTGCCAATGTGTCCTCCATCGTGGTGGATGAAGAAAAGCACGCCATGGACGTGGTGGTGGACGAGGAAAACCTCGCCATTGCCATCGGCCGCGGCGGTCAGAACGTTCGCCTGGCTTCCGACCTCACCGGCTGGAAGATCAACATCATGGACGCTGCTGAAAGCGCCCAGAAGCAAGCCAACGAAACCGACACCGCCCGCAAGCTGTTCATGGAAAAGCTGGATGTCGACGAGGAAATCGCCGAAATCCTGATCTCTGAAGGCTTCAACAGCCTGGAAGAGGTGGCCTATGTGCCACTCCAGGAAATGCTGGAGATCGAGTCTTTTGACGAAGACACCGTCAACGAGCTGCGCGCCCGCGCCAAGGATGCGCTGCTCACGATGGAAATCGCCCGCGAGGAAAGCGTGGAAGAGGTCTCCCAGGACCTGCGCGACCTCGAAGGCCTCACACCCGAGCTGATTGCCAAGCTGGCCGACGGCGGTGTGCATACACGTGACGACCTGGCCGACCTGGCCATTGATGAACTGACCGACCTGACCGGACAGTCTGAAGAAGATGCCAAAGCCTTGATCATGAAGGCGCGCGAACACTGGTTCGCGGGGCAAGAGTAAAGGTCAGGGAGGCACGAACCAAATATGTCCAGTAATACTGTCGCCGAGTTCGCTACCGAACTCAAGAAATCGCCTGAAACCCTGCTCGACCAGCTCAAGGCTGCCGGCGTGGGCAAGGCTTCCCCTGCGGATCCGCTCACCGAGTCGGACAAGCAAAAACTGCTGGCTTACCTGCAGGCCAGCCATGGCACTGCTTCGGCGGACCGCAAGAAGATCACGCTGGTGAAAAAATCCACCAGCGAGATCAAGCAGGCCGATGCCACGGGCAAGGCGCGCACGATCCAGGTGGAAGTGCGCAAGAAGCGCACGTTCATCCAGCGCGAAGACGGCGCCGAAGCCACGGTGGAAAACCGCGAAGAGGCCTTCGAGCAGCCCGCGCCTTCCAGTGAAGACCTGGAGTTGGCCCGCCGCGAGGAAGAAGCCCGCCGCCAGGCCGAGCTGATCCGCCGCCAGGAAACTGAATTGGCCGAAAAGCGTGCCGAGCGTGAAGCCCGCGAAAAGCGCGAGCGCGAAGCCGAAGAGCGTGCCGCCGCCTACGCTGCCCAGGAAGCCGAGAAGAAGGCTCAGGCATCGGCTGTGAAGCAGGAAGCCACTCGCGAGCAGGCTGCCGAAACGGCCGCACGCAGTGCAGCCCAGGTCGAAGCGCGCGAAAAGGCTGCCGCCGAGTCGAAGGCCCGTTCTGACGAAGAGGCTGCACGCGCTGCCGACCTCGACGCGCGTCGTCGCAAGGCCGAGGCCGAGGCAGCGGCTATCCGCTCGATGATGGCCACGCCCAAGAAGGCGGTCATGGTCGCCAAGAAGCCCGAAGAGCCCAAGCCAGTGGCCAAGCCAGCTGCCGTGGGTGACGCCAAGAAGGGCACGCTGCACAAGCCCGCAGTGGGCTCTGCCGTGCCCCGCACCGGTGCCGGCGCTGCCGCGCCTGCGGCCCCTGGTGCAGGCAAGGAAGTCAAGTCTGCCAAGCTGTCCTCCAGCTGGGCCAACGACACGGCCAAGAAGAAAGAAATCAAGACCCGCGGCGACAGCAGCGGCGGTGTCGGTCGCAATAACTGGCGCGGTGGCCCGCGTGGCCGCCGTGGCGACAACCGCGACCAGCGTGACGATCACCAGCAGTCGGCACCGGTCGAGGCGCGCATCATTGAAGTGCACGTGCCGGAAACCATCACGGTGGCCGAACTTGCGCACAAGATGTCGATCAAGGCCAACGAGGTCATCAAGGCGCTGATGAAGATGGGCCAGATGGTCACCATCAACCAGCCGCTGGACCAGGACACCGCGATGATCGTGGTGGAAGAACTGGGCCACAAGGCCGTGGTGGCGGCGCTGGATGATCCGGAAGCTTTTACCGACGACGATACGGCGCAGCAAGACGTCGAACTGCTGCCACGCGCACCTGTGGTCACCGTCATGGGCCACGTGGACCACGGCAAGACCTCGCTGCTCGACTACATCCGTCGTGCGAAGGTGGCTGCAGGCGAAGCCGGCGGGATCACGCAGCACATCGGTGCCTACCACGTGGAAACGCCACGCGGCATGGTGTCGTTCCTCGACACCCCTGGTCACGAAGCCTTCACGGCCATGCGCGCCCGCGGTGCACAGGCCACCGATATCGTGATTCTGGTGGTGGCTGCCGACGACGGCGTCATGCCCCAGACCAAGGAAGCCATCAAGCACGCCAAGGCGGCCGGCGTTCCTATCGTGGTCGCAATCACCAAGGCCGACAAGCCGGATGCCAACTTCGAACGCGTCAAGCAGGAGCTGGTGGTGGAGCAGGTCGTGCCTGAAGAATACGGTGGCGACTCACCATTCGTGCCGGTGTCCTCCAAGACCGGCATGGGCATCGACACACTGCTGGAGCAGGTGCTGCTGCAGGCTGAAGTGCTGGAGCTTCGCGCCCCGGTCGAATCACTGGCCAAGGGCCTTGTGATTGAAGCCCAGCTCGACAAGGGACGCGGTCCTGTGGCGACGGTGCTGGTGCAGTCGGGTACCCTGAAAGTCGGCGACATCGTGCTGGCAGGCCAGACCTACGGCCGCGTGCGTGCCATGCTGGACGAAAACGGCAAGACCGCCAAGACGGCAGGCCCATCAATCCCGGTGGAAATCCAGGGTCTGACCGAAGTGCCCCAGGCGGGCGACGACTTCATGGTGATGACCGACGAGCGCCGTGCCCGCGAGATCTCGACGTACCGCGCGGGCAAATTCCGCAACACCAAGCTGGCCAAGCAGCAGGCTGCCAAGCTGGAAAACATGTTCGCCGACATGACAGCGGGCGAGGTCAAGACCTTGCCCATCATCGTCAAGGCCGACGTGCAGGGTTCGCAGGAAGCACTGGCCCAGTCGCTGCTCAAGCTGTCTACCGACGAAGTCAAGGTGCAACTGGTGTACGCCGCTGTGGGCGCCATCAGCGAGTCCGACATCAACCTGGCGATTGCCTCCAAGGCCATCGTGATCGGCTTCAATGTGCGCGCCGATGCCGGTGCGCGCAAGCTTGCCGAGAACAATGGCGTCGATCTGCACTACTACAGCATCATCTATGACGCTGTCGATGAGCTCAAGGTTGCAATGTCCGGCATGCTGGCCCCCGAGCAGCGCGAGGAAATCATCGGTACGGCCGAGATTCGCACTGTGTTCGTGGCAACCAAGATCGGCACGATTGCCGGTTCGTACATCACCTCTGGCATGGTCCATCGCAACGCACGCTTCCGCCTGCTGCGTGACAACGTGGTGGTCTACACCGGCGAAGTCGACTCGATCAAGCGCCTCAAGGACGATGTTCGTGATGTCAAGGAAGGTTTTGAGTGCGGTATCAAGCTCAAGAACTACAACGACATCAAGGAAGGTGATCAGTTCGAATTCTTTGACATCAAGGAAATCGCACGGACGCTGTAAAGCATCGGTGACGACGACATGGCTGCGAAGAAATCTTCCACCCCCAACCGGGCCTTCAAGGTCGCCGATCAGATCCAGCGCGATCTGACGGAGCTGATCGCGCGCGAGTTGAAAGACCCGCGCGTGGGCATGGTGACGTTGCAAGGCGTGGAGGTCACTCCCGACTATGCCCACGCCAAGGTGTTCTTCAGCCTGCTGACGGGCGACCCTGTGGAAACGCAGGCGGCGCTTAACCAGGCTGCGGGTTTCCTGCGCAATGGCCTGTTCAAGCGGCTGCACATTCACACCGTGCCTACGCTGCACTTCGTGTTCGACCGCACCTCCGAGCGTGCGGCCGACATGAACGCCTTGATCGCCAAGGCGGTTTCTTCGCGCGCGAAAGAGGAATAGTCCATGCACGCGCCACGCACCAGGGTGCAGCGGCGCCCTGTGCATGGGGTGTTGCTGCTCGACAAACCGCTCGGCCTTTCGAGCAACGATGCCTTGCAAAAGGCCAAGTGGCTGCTGCGCGCCGAAAAGGCAGGGCACACCGGTACGCTTGATCCGTTGGCATCCGGGGTGCTGCCCCTGTGTTTTGGTGCCGCCACCAAGTTCAGCCAGTTGCAGCTGAATGCCCCCAAGACCTACGAAGCCGTTGCATTGCTGGGCGTTACCACCACCACCGGAGATGCCGAGGGTGATGTGGTGCAGCGTTGCGATGTAGACCCAGCCCAGCTGGTGCCTGAGCGCCTGGCTGCTGTACAGCAGCAGTTCACCGGCCCCATCCGCCAGGTGCCTCCGATGCATAGCGCGCTCAAGAAGGACGGCAAAGCGCTGTACGAGTACGCGCGGGCTGGCGTGACCGTGGAGCGCGAAGCGCGCGATGTGGTCATTCATGCATTGAAACTGGCCCTGGTGCAGACAGAACATGCACTGTTTGCTATTAAAATAGTAGTAACCTGCAGCAAGGGTACCTACATCCGCACCCTGGGCGAAGACATTGGTGCGGCGTTGGGTTGTGGTGCCCATCTCACCTTTTTGCGTCGCATCGATACGGGTGGGTTGGGGGTCGAGCGCTGTGTCACGCTGGCGCAGCTGGAGGCCATGCCCGAGGCGGATCGCCTGGCCAGCCTGGAGGCACCCGAGTCGCTGCTGGCGCAGCACATGCGTGTCACGCTGGATGGTGAAAATGCAGCCCGATTCCTGTCGGGCGTGCGTCGACGTGGCAACTGGCCTGACGCCAGTGCCGTGGCGGTGTTTGGCGAATCCCCCCCGGCCTTGCTGGGGGTGGGCCATATCGTGGGCGGGGAGCTGGTGCCGGACAGGCTCCTGAGTCCGCTGGAAATTCAACAGATTTTGGAAAGCACGCCGCATTCCGCGTCGATGGCGCACAGCGGCACATTGGAAAAACTATGACTAAACAAATCCGCAATATCGCGATCATTGCCCACGTTGACCATGGCAAGACCACCATGGTTGACCAGCTGCTGCGCCAGTCCGGCACTTTTGCCGACCACGAAAAGGTCGTCGACACCGTGATGGACAACAACGCCATCGAAAAAGAGCGGGGCATCACCATCCTGGCCAAGAACTGCGCCGTGAGCTGGAAAGACACCCACATCAACATCGTGGACACCCCCGGCCACGCGGACTTCGGCGGCGAAGTCGAACGCGCCCTGTCGATGGTGGACAGTGTGGTGCTGCTGATCGATGCGCAGGAAGGCCCCATGCCCCAGACGCGTTTCGTCACCAAGAAGGCCCTGGCCCTGGGCCTGCGCCCCATCCTGGTAGTGAACAAGGTCGACAAGCCCGGTGCGAACCCCGACAAGGTCGTGAACGCCGCGTTCGATCTGTTCGACAAGCTCGGTGCCACCGACGAACAACTGGACTTCCCCGTGGTGTATGCCTCGGGCATCAACGGCTGGTCTTCGCTGGAAGAGGGCGCACCGGGCGAGCAGTGGGGCCCCGATATGTCGGCCCTTTTCGACACCATCCTGAGCCACGTGCCACCGAACTCCGGTGACCCGGCCGCTCCGCTGCAGCTGCAAATCTCGGCGCTGGATTTCTCCAGCTTCGTGGGCCGCATCGGCGTGGGCCGCATCAGCCAGGGCACCATCAAGCCCGGCCAGGACGTGCTGGTGATGGAAGGCCCCGAAGGCAAGACCATCAAGGGCCGTGTCAACCAGGTGCTGACCTTCCAGGGCCTGGACCGTATGCAGACGCCTTTGGCCGGCCCTGGCGACATCGTGCTGATCAACGGCATCGAAGGCATCGGCATCGGCGTGACCGTGACCGACCCGGCCAACCCCGCACCGCTGCCCATGCTCAAGGTGGATGAGCCCACGCTGACCATGAACTTCTGCGTGAATACGTCGCCACTGGCCGGTCGTGAAGGCAAGTTCGTGACCAGCCGCCAGATCTGGGACCGCCTGCAAAAGGAACTCCAGCACAACGTGGCGCTGCGCGTTTCGGAAACCGACGAAGAAGGCATCTTTGAAGTGATGGGCCGCGGTGAACTCCACCTGACCATCCTGCTGGAAAACATGCGCCGCGAAGGCTACGAGCTCGCCGTTTCCAAGCCCCGCGTTGTCTTCAAGACCGTGAACGGCGAAAAGCACGAGCCTATCGAACTCGTGACGGTCGACATCGAAGAAGGCCACCAGGGTGGCGTGATGCAGGCTCTGGGCGAGCGCAAGGGCGAGCTGGTGAACATGGAGCCGGACGGCCGTGGCCGTGTGCGCCTGGAGTACCGCATTCCTGCGCGCGGCCTGATCGGCTTCACCAACGAATTCCTGAACCTGACGCGTGGCTCGGGCCTCATCAGCAACATCTTTGACAGCTACGAGCCGCACAAGGGTGACATCGGCGGTCGCAAGAACGGCGTGCTGATTTCCATGGACGACGGTGAAATCTTCACCTACGCCCTGGGCAAGCTCGACGACCGCGGTCGCATGTTCGTGAAGGCCAACGACCCCGTGTACGAAGGCATGATCGTCGGCATCCACAGCCGTGACAACGACCTGATCGTGAACGCCACGCGCACCAAGCAGCTGACCAACTTCCGCGTCAGTGGCAAGGAAGACGCGATCAAGATCACGCCTCCGATCGATGCCACGCTGGAATACGCCGTGGAATTCATCGAGGACGACGAGCTGGTCGAAATCACGCCCAAGTCCATCCGTATCCGCAAGCGGTTCCTGACGGAAAATGAGCGCAAGCGCGCAGGCCGTTCCTGATCACTCGCGCATTGCAAAAGGCCACTGCACTCCAGTGGCCTTTTTTCCGTCTGAACTGCAAGGTCCATGCTGAAACTCACACATTCCCGAGCCGTGCTGCTCATGGTGGCCGTGACCCTGATGTGGTCCATCGCCGGCGTGGTCACGCGCCACCTGGAGCATGCGGCCCGTTTTGAGGTGACCTTCTGGCGCAGCCTTTTCACTCTGCTGGCGCTCCTGGTCATCCTGCCCGTGCTGCAGGGGCGCGCCGTGTTTGCGTCGATGCGCCAGGGTGGCCGCGCGCTGTGGATCTCGGGCGTGTGCTGGAGCGTGATGTTCACGGCATTCATGGTGGCGCTGGTGCTCATGCCCGTAGCCAACGTGCTGGTGACGATGGCGGTGGGGCCCTTGCTCACCGCGCTGTTTGCACGGGTTTTCATCGGTCACCACATTGCTCCGCGCACCTGGGCGGCCATTACGGTTGCCGGGATGGGCATTGCCTGGATGTACGGGTCCCAGGTGGCTGGCCTGCCGCTGGCCGGGTCGCTGGTGGCACTGTGTGTCCCGGTGGCGGCAGCCGTCAACTGGACGGTGGTGCAGCTTTCGCAGCGCCACGGCCATGCGGTGGATCTGGTGCCCGCCGTGCTGGTAGGCGCGGTGATTTCCGTCGTGGCCACGCTGCCGCTGGCGCTGCCGTTTCAGGCGTCAGGCCATGACTTGGCCTTGCTGGCACTATTGGGCGTGGTGCAATTGGCCATTCCCTGCGTGCTGGCGGTGCGCTGCGGCCGCGTGCTCAAGGCGCCGGAAATGGCTTTGCTGGGGCTGCTGGAGGTGATTTTTGGCATCCTGCTTGCGTGGCTGGGCGCCGGCGAACGGCCTGACACTGCGGTGCTGACAGGCGGTGCACTGGTGATTGGTGCGCTGGTTTTCAATGAACTTTTGGGTTGGAAGGAACAACGATGACGGAGACGGTTGTGTCGGAAGTATTGAGTGAAGTGCGGGGCCAGGTTGGTTTCATCACGCTGAACCGCCCGCGCGCGCTCAATGCGCTGTCGCTGGGCATGGTGCGCGAACTGATGGGCGCGCTGCTGGCGTGGCAGCACGACGACAAGGTGCTCGCGGTGGCCATACGCGGCAGCAACAAGGAGGGCCCGTTTGGCGCTTTTTGCGCGGGCGGGGACATCCGCTTCTTGCACCAGGCAGGCAGCCAGGGCAATCCGCAGCTCGAAGACTTTTTTACCGAGGAATACGCGCTCAACCACCTCATCCACAACTACGGCAAGCCCTACATCGCCTTCATGGACGGCATCGTCATGGGGGGGGGCATGGGCATCAGCCAGGGCGCAGCCCTGCGCGTGGTGACGGAACGCACGAAGATGGCCATGCCCGAAACAGCCATTGGCCTGTTCCCGGACGTGGGCGGTGGCTACTTCCTCAGCCGCTGTCCAGGCCGTACCGGTGAGTGGCTGGCCTTGACGGGCGACACCATCGGCGCGGGCGATGCGATTGCCGTGGGCCTGGCCGATGGCTGCCTGCCCTCGGACCAGCAGGCGCCTCTGTGGGAAGCGCTGGGCACGCAGCACTTTGCCAGCGGCGCCGCCGTAAAAGAATATGTTGCTACAAAAATAATAGCTTGTGAGGCAAATATCACCGGGGCCAGGGCCGAAATTGACCAATATTTCGCCTTGCCGACCGTGGGCGAGATCGTCCAGGCCCTTGAAAGCGCTTCGTCTGACTGGGCGCGCGCCACGGCGGCCACGCTGCGCAAGCGCTCCCCGCTGATGCTGCATGTGGTGCTGGAGCAGATTCGCCGTGCCCACGCGATGGGCCTGGCCGACGATCTGCGGATGGAGCGCGACATGGTGCGCCACTGCTTTTACCTGCGCCCGGGGCAGAGCGAGACGGTGGAAGGCATCCGCGCCCTGGCGGTAGACAAGGACCACGCTCCGAAGTGGAACCCGGCCCGCATTGAAGACGTGACGCCCGACATGGTGGCGCCTTTCTTTGCCAGCCCCTGGCCGGCACACGCGCACCCGCTGGTCTCCCTGGTCTGATGGCTATGCGCACCGCGCTGTCCACCGATGGTGGGTGGCGCGGGCCCTGCGGCTGTGATCCAGGGTCACGGCGCTCAGCGCAATCTGGCAGGTAGCACCGCTGGGCGTACCCTGCTCAGCGGTTGCGGCTCTTCATGGCGCGCTCGACCTCGCGCTTGCCTTCGCGGTCCTTGATCGTGTCGCGCTTGTCGTGTTCGGCCTTGCCCTTGGCCAGGGCGATCTCGCATTTCACAAAGCCGTTCTTCCAGTGCAGGTTAAGCGGCACCAGCGTGTAGCCCTTTTGTTCAACCTTGCCGATCAGCCGTTTGATGTCGTCCTTCTTGAGCAGCAGCTTTTTCGTGCGTATGGCGTCGGGGTTCACGTGCGTCGACGCGGTTTTGAGCGGGTTGATCTGGCAACCCAGAAGAAACAGCTCGCCTTCGCGGATGAGAACGTAACCGTCAGTCAGCTGCACCTTGCCTTCCCGCAGGGCTTTGACTTCCCAGCCGTACAGCACCATGCCGGCTTCGAGGCGCTCCTCGAAGAAGTAGTTGTAAGCCGCCTTTTTGTTGTCAGCGATGCGGGCGGTGGGGTCAGGTTTTTTGGCCATGGGATTGAGCGTGTTTCGCACTTTGCGTGCCGCGAAATTCTGGTTGTCTGCCTGACCGCAGGATGCAGGCGCATCAGCGAGTAGAACACTTCGGTCGGCTAATCGGTCGGTCAGGCGGCAGGGTTGTATGCGCTGGAGTGTTCGGGTCGGGCCACAGGAGCCCAGCCATCAGGGTCGGGGGACAACTAGCTTCACGACCTCGTGTCGCAGGGCTTTCCGGTCAGATCGCGTCTTGCAGACGCCGGTGCCCTGATCCATGAAAGTCTTGCGGACCCATCGAAGATAGGGTCCGCTCCGCAAGATAAAAGGCCCTCCCTACAATGGATGCCATCTCGCAAGCTGGCGATTCTAATTTCTCCGGCCTTCGCGCCCGCCCCTGGCGGTGCATCCGCCGGCCCTGTCTGCATGAAAACCGTCCACAAGTCCGTCCTGATCTGGTACAGCCCCGAAGAAATGTTTGCCCTGGTCACCGGGGTGGAGCACTACCCGCAGTTCCTGCCGTGGTGCGATCACTCGGCCGTGCTCGAAACCGTGCAAGACGGCATGACCGCCGAGGTGGGCATTGCCTTCAGCGGCATCCGCCAGACCTTCGTCACGCGCAACACCCACGAAGACGGGCGACGTGTGCAGATGCACCTCATCAAGGGCCCGTTCTCGCGGCTCGACGGCGACTGGCATTTTCATCCGGTGGGGGACGGAACCCAGCGGGCGTGCAAGGTGGAATTACGCCTGAACTATGGCTTTGAAAGCGCCACCTTGGCAGCGCTGGTGGGCCCTGTTTTCGACCGCATCGCCAGCAGCATGGTGGACGCCTTCGTCAAGCGTGCAGAGCAGGTGTATGGCTGACGCGGCAGCCCCTCAAGGCATGGAGGTCACCATCGTCGCGTGTGTCGGGCCGCGGGAGACAAGGGAGTGGGTGGTGCGCCTTGCAGCGCCCGCCACGCTGCGCGACGCGTTGTTGGCTTGTGAAGATCCTGCGGTCCAGGCGCTGCTCGGGGACGATGGGGCGCCAGCAGAAAACGGGATCGCCGCAGGCATCTGGGGCCGCAGCGCCGGGCTGGATGCTCCGGTGGCTCATCTCGACCGTGTGGAGGTCTACCGCCCGCTCAAGGTCGACCCCAAGGTCGCCCGCCGCGAGCGCTTTGCACGCCAGGGTGCGCGGACCACCGGCCTGTTTGCGCGCCAGCGCCCGGGCGGCAAGGCGGGCTACTGAGCGGCGCAGTGCCCGGGGCGTCCACCCCGCCGGCAACAAGGCCGCCGTCTGGGATCAGCGTTTGCAGTCGGTGGCGATGATGCCGTCAATGCGCTTCGTCTCTGCATTGCGCGCGGCTTCGTCCATGAACACGCGCTCGCCCTGGGCATTGGTCTGCGTGATGATGCGACCGCTGTCATAGGTGGCCTTGGCCTGGCGAGCGCGGGTGCAGTTTTCTGCCTGGGCTTTCGCGATTTTTTCCTGCTCGGCCTTTGCCTTGGCCGCCTCGGCAGCTTCAGCCGCGGCCTTCTTTTGCTCCAGTTCCTTGTCCTTGGTGGAACTCGCAGCCACCTTGGGAGCAGCCGCAGGCGCTGCACCGGGCTGCGGCGCGTCCGCGCCTTCAGTCCCGGCCGCTGGCGCTGCTGCGCGTGCAGGACGCGGACCTCCCGGTTGCTTGAGGATGCTCTTTTCAGGGATTTCCTGTGGAGGCGGACGGTCGCTGAACACCTTGCGGCCATCCTTGTCGATCCATTGCCACTGGGCCGATGCGCCCATGGCCCAGGTGCAGGCCACGGCCAGCAGGAGAAGCTTGTGCATTTTCATGCGGGCAAGTTTAGCGGTGCCACCCGTGGCCCGCCAGTGGCTTGGCTCGCCCTTGCAAAGGGCTGCGACCGTGCGTCGGGCAAAAGGCCGGGCGCAAAGGGCGGCGCGCGGGTCCGGCGTGCAGGACAACGTCGGCTTTGCACCACAGCTGCACGGGTACAATCCGTCTTTTGGAGCTTTCTCATGCGCCTTCTTGGAAAAGCGCTCACCTTCGACGATGTGTTGCTGGTGCCAGCGTACTCCCAGGTCCTGCCCAAGGACACGTCCCTCGCGACGAAACTCTCCCGCAACATCCAGCTGAACCTGCCGCTCGTGTCCGCCGCCATGGACACCGTGACGGAAGCGCGCCTGGCCATTGCCATTGCCCAGGAGGGCGGCATCGGTATCGTGCACAAGAACCTCACAGCGCAGGAGCAGGCTGCCCATGTGGCCAAGGTCAAGCGCTACGAGTCGGGCGTGTTGCGCGACCCTGTCGTCATCACCCCAGAGCACACGGTGCTGCAGGTACTGCAACTGTCCGAACAACTGGGTATTTCGGGATTTCCGGTGTGCGACGGCGGCAAGGTGGTGGGCATCGTGACCGGCCGAGACCTCCGCTTTGAGACGCGCTACGACGTCAAGGTCCACCAGATCATGACGCCGCGCGAAAAGCTCATCACGGTCAATGAAAAAGACGGCACCACGCCGGCCGAGGCCAAGGCGCTGCTCAACAAGCACAAGCTCGAACGCATTCTGGTCATCAACGACAAGTTCGAACTCAAGGGCCTGATCACGGTGAAGGACATCACCAAGCAGACCAGCTTCCCCAATGCCGCGCGCGATGCCGCTGGCCGCCTGCGCGTGGGTGCAGCGGTAGGCGTGGGTGAGGGTACCGAGGAGCGCGTCGAAGCGCTGGTGAAGGCCGGCGTCGATGCCATCGTGGTGGACACCGCCCACGGACACAGCAAGGGCGTGATCGACCGCGTGCGCTGGGTCAAGCAGAACTACCCGCAAATCGACGTGATCGGCGGCAACATTGCCACCGGCGCGGCGGCGCTGGCGCTGGTCGAGGCGGGCGCAGACGCCGTCAAGGTCGGCATCGGCCCGGGCTCCATCTGCACCACGCGCATCGTGGCCGGTGTGGGCGTGCCTCAGATCATGGCCATCGACAACGTGGCCACGGCGCTGAAGGGCACGGGCGTGCCGCTGATTGCCGACGGTGGCATCCGCTACAGCGGCGACATCGCCAAGGCCCTGGCCGCAGGCGCGGGCACCGTGATGATGGGCGGCATGTTTGCGGGCACCGAAGAGGCACCCGGTGAGGTCATCCTGTTCCAGGGCCGCAGCTACAAGAGCTACCGCGGCATGGGCTCGATTGGCGCCATGCAGCAGGGCAGTGCCGACCGCTACTTCCAGGAGTCAAGCACCGGCAACCCCAACGCCGACAAGCTCGTGCCCGAGGGCATTGAAGGCCGCGTGCCGTACAAGGGCTCGATGGTCTCCATCGTGTACCAGATGGCCGGCGGCGTGCGTGCCTCCATGGGTTACTGCGGTTGCGCCACCATCGAAGAGATGAACAACAAGGCCGAGTTCGTGGAGATCACCACCGCCGGCATCCGCGAGAGCCACGTGCACGACGTGCAGATCACCAAGGAAGCGCCCAACTACCGCGCGGACTGACCTCCCAGCCACCATAGGCCCGAACCCGTTTCCCAGGTGTTCGGGCCTTTGTCGTTTTTCAAGCCCCAGCCTTCAGCCCTTTTCCGCCGCCTGCCATGCAACACCAGAAAATCCTCATCCTCGATTTCGGCTCGCAAGTCACTCAGCTCATCGCCCGCCGTGTGCGCGAGGCGCATGTTTACTGCGAGGTGCATCCTTGCGATGTGACGGACGAGTGGGTGCGCGAATACGCCGCCGACGGCAGCTTGAAGGGCATCATCCTGTCGGGCAGCCACGCCAGCGTGACCGAAGACACCACCGACCGCGCACCGCAAGCGGTGTTTGACCTCGGGCTGCCCGTGCTGGGCATCTGCTACGGCATGCAGACCATGGCGCAGCAGCTCGGTGGCAAGGTCGAAACGGGCCACAAGCGCGAGTTCGGCTTTGCGGCCGTGCGCGCACGCGGCCACACCGCGCTGCTCAAGGACATTGCCGACTTCACCACGGCCGAAGGCCACGGCATGCTCAACGTGTGGATGAGCCACGGCGACAAGGTCACCGAGCTGCCCCCGGGCTTCAAGCTCATGGCCAGCACCGAGAGCTGCCCCATCGCAGGCATGGCCGATGAAGATCGCCGCTTCTACGCCGTGCAGTTCCACCCCGAAGTCACGCACACCGTGCAGGGCAGGGCGCTGCTGGAGCGCTTTGTGCTGGGCATCTGCGGTACGCGCCCCGACTGGGTCATGCGCGACCACATTGCCGAGGCCGTGGAGCAGATCCGCCAGCAGGTGGGCGACGAGGAAGTGATCCTGGGGTTGTCGGGCGGCGTGGACTCGTCCGTGGCCGCAGCGCTGATCCACCGCGCCATTGGCGACCAGCTCACCTGCGTGTTTGTGGACCATGGCCTGCTGCGCCTCAACGAGGGCGACATGGTGATGGACATGTTTGTCGGCAAGCTGCACGCCAAGGTGATCCGCGTGGATGCGGCGGATCTCTTTCTGGGCAAGCTGGCCGGCGTGAGCGAACCCGAAGCCAAGCGCAAGATCATTGGCGGTCTGTTTGTGGACGTGTTCAAGGCCGAAGCGGCCAAGCTGAAGGCTGGCGACGGCGGCCACAAGGGCGCCACTTTCCTTGCCCAGGGCACCATCTACCCCGACGTGATCGAGAGCGGCGGCGCCAAGAGCAAGAAGGCCGTCACCATCAAGAGCCACCACAACGTGGGCGGCCTGCCCGAGCAGCTGGGCCTGAAGTTGCTGGAGCCCCTGCGGGACCTGTTCAAGGACGAAGTGCGTGAACTGGGCGTGGCCCTGGGCCTGCCGCCCGAGATGGTCTACCGCCACCCGTTCCCGGGCCCCGGCCTGGGCGTGCGTATCCTGGGCGAAGTGAAAAAGGAATACGCCGACCTGCTGCGCCGCGCTGACGCGATCTTCATCGAAGAGCTGCGCAACTTTGTCGACGACGCCACCGGCAAGACCTGGTACGACCTCACCAGCCAGGCCTTTACCGTGTTCCTGCCCGTCAAAAGCGTGGGCGTGATGGGCGATGGCCGCACGTATGACTACGTGGTGGCGCTGCGCGCCGTGCAGACCAGCGACTTCATGACTGCCGACTGGGCCGAGCTGCCCTACGCGCTGCTCAAGAAGGTGTCTGGCCGCATCATCAACGAAGTGCGTGGTATCAACCGCGTGACGTACGACGTGTCGAGCAAGCCGCCTGCGACGATTGAGTGGGAATAATGTACAGTGACTTCAAGACGTTCAGCAGCGTCTTGAATTTCACAAAATTACATTGAGAATCAATAGCTTATGCATCCAAAGGCACCTAGCGGGATGCAGCCAAAGCCAAAGTTTTAGACGGTAGCTGTGACGGTAAATCTGTGAATCTCTGAGGCGCTGCTTTCCTTTACCGACAAGGGCCTTGACGGTAAAGTTTTACAAGGAAAGCCACCATGCTCACAGACACAGAACTGCGCAAACTGCGCCCAAAAGAAAAAACTTTCAAAGTCGCTGACAGAGACGGCATGTACGTGACCGTCTCGACCGCAGGTACGAAGTCGTTTCGCTATGACTACCGCCTCAATGGCCGACGAGAAACACTGACGATTGGCCGATACGACGACACGGCGGGTGCCAAGCATCCCCGTGACCCGGCTGAACTCGACTTCGGCATGACGGTCTCGTTGGCCGAAGCCCGTTCATTGCTCACGGTTGCCAGACGGTGTGTGGAACGCGGTGAGTCACCCTCCAGAACCAAAGTCGAAAAGCGCCAAGAAGCAGCAGACTCCCTGACATTCGGGCGCTGGGCAGAAAAATACTTCGCAGACAAGGCCGATCCCAACAACGGTGCTCGTCTGGCCGACTCCACGCTGGCAATGCGGCGCTCGGTCTACAAGCGGTATCTGGAAGGACCGTTCGGCAAGCTCAAGCTGGACGAAATCAATCCTGCCCAACTGATGAAGCATTGCGAGAGCATCCGCGAGAAGGGTGCCGCTGCCCCAGCCGTCCAAGTCCGGGAAATCGTCTTGCTGGTGTACCGCTTCGCTGTTTCCAAGGACAAGTCACTCACTGTGACGAATCCTGCTGAAGCCATCAGACCCAGCGACATTGCCACATTCAAGGCACGCGACCGTGCGCTGAATCCCACAGAAATTCGTCGCTTCCTTGCCGTACTGGACACAACGGCAACCTCTGCGACCCTGCGCTTGGCGTTGCGGTTCGTAATGCTGACGATGGTGCGCAAGGGTGAGTTTGTGAACGCAACATGGGGTGAAGTCGATTTCGACAACGCCGTTTGGACGATCCCCAAAGAGAGAATGAAGACAGGCAAACCTCATGTGGTGTATCTCAGCACACAGGCGCAAGACGTGCTGGTGACGTTCAAAACCTGCTTTGCGTCATCACGCTATCTGCATCCCGGTCGATACGACATGGATACGCCCATCAGCAACGCAACATTGAACCTTGTGATTGAGGTTGCAGTGGAAGCCATTCGAGCCAAGGGTGAAGACTTTCAGAACTTCACGGTCCATGACCTGCGGCGCACAGCATCTTCGCTACTGAACGAGGCTGGCTTTAACCGCGATTGGATCGAAAAATGCCTCGCGTACGAAGAGGGCAGTATCCGGGGTGTCTACAACAAAGCCGAGTATGGCGAGCAACGGCGAGTCATGCTCCAAGCCTGGGCCGACATGATCGAGGCTTGGAGCCGTGACGAAAGCGTGCGAGAAATCGTTCGCGCTGCAAAAGTGGCTGCGGCGGATGTTGATATGAAAATAGGATGATATTTTTATGGCAACAAAGAAATTATCTTCGATTGTCAATAAAACAAATCGTCAATGGGCTTGGCAGTTTTTACGGCGTAATCGTGTTTATCGGGATGCTTACGCTTTCTTAGCCTCACTTAGGGAAGAGCAGCGAGCAGTGTTTGAAAAGCTAATCCGTGGACAGCTGGATTCATATGCTGAGAATTGGTCCCAACTTGGATCGCTGCCAGTAAAGCTCTTTGATCGCAACTATTTGTGGAACGAAAAAGACGAAAATAAGACTCTCGATGAATATGTCAAGATTTCGAGAAAGCGATTTTTAAAAGCAAAAAAGCATTACCTGTCGATTGCTGAAGACGTCGATGATCTCATTTTGCGAGTCATGCCTGAGTTTCGTGCAGATCAATACGGATTGTTTGAATGGATCGATCCAGGCATTGAAGAAATGACCGCGGAACAGGCAGATGCGATTTGGTTCTACTCAGTCCCCATGGAAGCAACGTTGGTGAGAGCGCCTTGGCTTGATGATAAAGACATTAGCTTTGAAAAGTCCGATTGGAAAGGGGTAGGCAGGGAAGTTCTTTTGGGTATTAAAGAGGCGGTAGAGATTGATTCAGGCGGTGTGAAGAATAAAATAAATAGACCAGTTCAGTCTGAAATACTTCCTTTGAAAAGGGGAATTAATGGCGCTATTTTTATAATGGACAATTTTTCCTCGCCCCCGTCTTTTCATCCAGTTGATGGTCAGCGAATACCCATTGGACGCGATCCCGAACCACTTTCACTTGACGGCGACACGCTGGTTCGTGCTACCTTTGATGCTCGCCTCCCTATCGAGTACCAGATAGAGGCTGTTAAAAATTACTTGGCTGAGCAACAAAAAGAGTTGCAGGAAGCAGGCTTTATTGATGCGCTTCCGTCAAGGAAAGGCCGCCAAGGTGTTTTTGCTTCATATGTTGCAATTCTCGATCTCCATGACCAAGGGGTATCTGATTTAGATATTGCGATAAAGCTCAGAAAACTTGAAAGAGAAGTTTACACAGACGCCCAAGGAAAAGAGCACAGGAGCTACGTTGATCCCATAAGGCCAGATTTAGCAACATCACAGGAACATACAAGCGCTATTCGCAAACAACTTGAGCGTGCAAGACGCCTTCGAGATCATGGGTACAGATCACTTGCGCTACAGATGGATTGAGCTTGCTATGCGGATGCCGTGTCGTTCTATCTGACTGGGTGAATCTGGCTTCAAGGAGAGGCAAGTTGTGAACCGCCCCGGGTTTCGCGGAGGCTGTTTGGTTTAAGTGCTCATGCCACTGCAGCTGATTGCTCGACGAGTTGGCGGTAGTAGTTTGCCTCAGCTTCAGCAGGCGGGATGTAGCCCAGCGGCCCCATCAGACGATGGTTGTTGAACCACGAGACCCACGTCAGCGTGGCGAGCTCGACTGCCTCGCGGGTCTTCCAAGTCCGTCGGTGGATCACCTGGGCCTTGTACAGGCCGTTGATCGTCTCGGCCAGGGCGTTGTCGTAGCTGTCGCCTTTGCTGCCCACAGACGGCTCGACCCCTGCCTCTGCCAAGCGTTCCGAGTACCGAATCGAAACGTACTGCGAGCCGCGATCCGAGTGGTGAATGAGGCTGCTGTCGCGCTCGGGTTGCCGCTCGTACAGCGCTTGCTCCAGAGCATCGAGAACGAAGTCCGTGGTCATCGATGTGCTCACGCGCCAGCCCACGATGCGCCTGGCGAAGACGTCAACGACGAATGCCACATAGAGCCAGCCCTGCCAGGTAGAGACATAGGTGAAGTCCGAGACCCACAGCTGGTTCGGCCGCTGTGCATGGAACTGCCGATTCACCTTGTCCAGCGGGCACAGTGCCTTACGGTCACTGATGGTCGTGCGAATCACCTTACCGCGTCTGACACCCTGCAGCCCCATTCGCTTCATCAGGCGCTCGACCGTGCACCGAGCAACGACCTCGCCCTCGCGGTTCAGCTGCATCCACACCTTGTCGGCGCCGTAGACCTGCAAGTTGGCGTTCCACACCCGCTCGATGGTCGGCATCAACACCGCATCGCGCCGGGCCCTGTGGCTGAGCAGGCCGGTGTCGCGCAACCGGGCTGCATGCCTGCGATAGGCCGACGGGGCGATCTGCAGCAGCCTGCACATCGGCTCGACCCCGTGGACTTCGCGGTGTTCGTCCACGAACCGGTACATCACTTCAACCGGCGGTCGAGCTCCGCCTGGGCGAAAAACGCGCTGGCCAGCTTCAATATCTCGTTGGCCCGGCGCAATTCTTTGACCTCGCGTTCCAGCTCCTTGACCCGTTGGGCTTCGGCCGTGGTGACACCTTCTCGCGTACCTGCATCAACTTCGGCGCGTTTGACCCATTCGTTCAGTGTCTGTGGCACGCAGCCAATCTTGGCGGCGATGGACTCGATGGCGGCCCACAGTGAAGGGTACTCCCCGCGCTGCTCCTGCACCATCCTCACTGCGCGCTCACGCACCTCAGGCGAGAACTTGTTCGTCTTCTTCATGGCTCAATCCTCTCAGAGTGTTGAGCCTCCTCGAAACCCGGGGCGGTTCACGTTCTCCAATCACAACCTCAGTGGCGAAGTGAAGGCGTTGCTAGCCGGTGGTGTGTCGCTTTACCCCAACTGCTACGTGAAGGAGTCCATCTTCGGTCGTTCGCCTAGCGGCAGTACGGACAAGGAAGACGCTCCTCCGCTAGGCAACTATGTGGCACCTGTGATCGCTTTCACCGGAACTGCCGACACCGCCACGCCGCTGTCTCAGTGCAACGTGGACAAAGTATTCAAGGGCGTCGAGAAGTGGACGAACTTTGAGGGCGCCACGCATGCATGGGACTCGCCAACCCGAGGTGTCGGTCGTCGGGCGGAAGACAACGTGTGCACTCGGGCGCTCAACAAATACAACCCGTTCCCCATCTGCAGCAGCAACAAGTTCACGGACATTACGCGGAGCGAGATGTTGACGTTTGTTGAGAGACATCTGCCCAAAGCGCAGTGACCCGGCGCCTGTACGCGCGGCTCTAGAAGCGATGCTACGCGAAGCGATGCCGTAGCCGCGGACATACTCAATCCCATGGGATTTCGATGAACAACCAAATGCCGTTAAGTTTGCTGTATGTTCGGACGGAGTAGGGCGTAGTTGGGTTTTTCTGGACTACGCCCAAATCGACAACAAACCATGACGGTAAAGCTGACGGTATGGACGACTTTGGACGAATCGCTCGTACCATCTCAATTGATGCAACACCGAACGAAGAAGTCCAAGCTTTCGTTCCGGTTGACAATTGAGTGGGAGTAGTGCGCAGAGATTTCACGGCGTTGAGCGGCGGCGCGAGATGTTCGCGATGTCAGGGCGGTTCGCCGGGTGGGCTATCGCCAGGGGCCCAGCACGATGGGGACCATGGCCTGAAGCGACCACCGTAACCGCGGTCGACTTGCCGACACCCGGCACGGGGCCGGGGCATCGCTAGTCCCTGTGTCGGCTGCAACCCTGCGCAAAAGATCTCGCCGCACTTCCCGCAGCTGCCTCACGCACTGGCCAATGCATGCCAACGG
Source organism: Acidovorax sp. BL-A-41-H1 (assembly GCF_051942715.1). Taxonomy (NCBI): domain Bacteria; kingdom Pseudomonadati; phylum Pseudomonadota; class Betaproteobacteria; order Burkholderiales; family Comamonadaceae; genus Acidovorax; species Acidovorax sp. BL-A-41-H1. The sequence goes on from NZ_JBPVJQ010000006.1 coordinate 1,160,392, forward strand.
CTTGCTGTGCGGCGAACGCCGTGAGCTGCGTAGGCCTTCATCGACGCAATGCTGCACCTCGGCGTGCGGAGGCGAATGCCCGCCGGCCGGGGGCAGGCGCAGTCGCCTTGCTCCTGACGACCGCGGTCTTGCGGTTGGCGCTCCCCTGCATGAAGTCGCGCCCTGTCGAGGTGCTCATCGCCCGACCTGTCCGCCTGACCGCATATTCACGGCGGCGAAACAGCCTGCATCAGAACGACGTCCAGTCGTCGTTGTTGCTGCCGGCCCCCGCCGTAACCGGCAGAGTTTTCGGCGCCGCAGTGGCGGCACGCCTGACGGGCGTCGGGGCGGCCTGCACATCGTGGACCATTGGCGTGGCACCGCCTGCCTGCACGATGCCGCGCAACTGCCGCAGGCTGCTGCCCACCATCTGGCCAGACTTCATGAACGGCGTGCCAGTCTCCAGCTGGGCCTGGGCGCGGCTGGCCTGTCCTTGGTTGAGCAGGTCAGCCACCTTGCCAGCCTCTTCATGAAAGCTCTTGTGATGGCGCACCAGTTCGCTGAACGCCGGCACCCGGCCCCACTTGCGACCACCGCCCCCATAGATCCAGGTACCCAGTTCGCAGCAGTCGTCGCGCCGCAGGTTGGTTGCATCCACTTTGCCACCTTTCAAGGCGGCGTTGCGCAGGGTGATGCGCCACTGCTGGTGGGCCGCGAGGGCTTTCTCGAAATCCAGTTCGTCCTCTTCCACATGCGAGCTCACCCGTTCCTTGCGCATGGCCACGGCATCTTCCTCGGCCAGGGTGATGTCTTTGTCGGTCAGCTTGAAAACCCGGATGGTGTTGTGCACCAGCGCCACCTGGCGGTCCAGTGACTGCGCAGCAGCGGCCAGTTCTTCGACCATCGCGGCGTTTTGCTGCGTGATGCCGTCCAGTTGCGCCACTGCCTCGTTGATCTGGCTTACCCCTGTTTCCTGCTCCGTGCTGGCGGTGCGTATCTGGACCAGCAGGTTGACGGTCTTTTCGACCGACGCCATCGCCTCGTCCATGCGGGACTGCGCTTCGCCGGTGATACGGGTACCGGCCTCGACACGGGCGCGGGAGTCGGTGATCAGCTCGCGCACTTCACGGGCCGCGCCTGACGTGCGCTGTGCGAGCGCCCGCACCTCGGCCGCTACCACCGCAAAGCCTCGACCCTGTTCGCCGGCGCGCGCGGCCTCGACCGCTGCGTTGAGAGCAAGGATGTTGGTCTGAAACGCCACACCTTCGATGACTTGAAGGATTTCACCAATCTTGTTGGACGACTGTGAGATCTCCTTCATGGTCTCTGCCACCAGCTGCACCGCTTCATGGCTGCGCCGCGACGTGGCTGCGGCCTCCTGTGCAAGATCAGCGCCCTCGGTGGCCATCTGTGCGGTATTGCGCACGGTGCCGGTAATTTCCTCCAGCGATGCAGCGGTCTGCTCCAGGCTGCTCGCCTGCGACTCTGTCCGTCCAGACATGTCGTTGTTGCCCGCAGCGATTTCCTGGGTGCCTCCGCGCAGGTTGGCCACTTCATGGCGGACGTCGCGCACCACAGTGCGCACGCTCACTGCCAGTTGAGCCAGGGCGAGCTGAAATTCGCCCGCTGGTCCGCTGGCATTGACTTTGACGGCACGGGTCAGGTCGCCGGCAGCCAGCAGGTTGGCGGTGTCCAGCAGATCCACCATGGGCTGGACCAGCATGCGGTAGGCCAGTGCGGTACTCAGCGCCACGATGGCAGCGGTGGCTGCGAGCCCCAGGTAAAGCGGCAGTCCCAGCGCCTCCAGCGCAATCGCCACCACGGCAGGCAGGGCAATCAGGCCGGCAATCCGGGTACCGGTGCCAAGGTTCAACCATTGCGCCATGCGCCCCATCAGGCTGTTGCGCACCACTCGCCCTTGCTTGAGCACCGTGATGCGTTTGCCTGCCGCAGCTTCGGCCCGCATGGTGGCATAGAGCCGCTCCGCGGCCTCCACCTCGTCGTCGTCCGGCGCGGTGCGAACCGACAGAAACCCCACCGTTTTGTCCCCACTGCGCACCGGCGTGGCATTGGCTCGCACCCAGTAGTGGTCGCCGTCCTTGCGCCTGTTTTTCACCAGCGCACTCCATGGGCGGCCGTTTTGTATGGTGTCCCACATGTCACGGAAGGCTTCCTCCGGCATGTCGGGGTGCCGCACCATGTTGTGCGGCTGGCCTAACAGCTCGTCCTGCTGGAAGCCGCTGGTCATGGTGAAGTTGTTGTTGCAGTACGTGATCCTGCCCTTCAGGTCCGTCACCGAAATCAATGTCTGATCGGCTGGAAACCGATACGCCTTTCCCGTTACGGGTTGGTTGTTTCTCATTCGTTGTCTCCAAAAGGATCCGGTCTTACGACCCACGCTGGCTTCTCACACGATGGGCGCCCGTTACAGCGCCCCAGGAAACTGAATATGGGGCACGTCAACATTGGCAAAACGATCAAAAGCGGCATCTTTACAGGCGAAACAAGCACACAGGCCACCACCTCACACAAGTTTCAAGCGTTGCAACTCTCCCTGCAGTGCATTGCTGTCTAGCGGTTTGGGGAGGTAGCCATCGGCCCCTTCCCCAAGCAGCCGGGCACGGTCGTCGGCGGAGTCGTGACCGGTGATCATGATGACCGGCGTGCGGGTCGCACCTGCCTCACGCTGGCGGATCGCGTGCAGGGCGCGCACCCCGTCGAGCACGGGCATGGTGACGTCCATCAAAACGAGGTCGAAATCCTGCGCTTCCATGGCGCGCAGCGCCTGAGCGCCATCAGATACCACGACCCCGCCATGCCCCATATCACGCAGAACACGCACCGCCAGGCGCAGGTTCAGGGGGTGGTCATCAGCGACCAGGACTCGCAGTTTTTTAGGTGGGGCCAGGCTCATGACGGGATTGCCAAAGGAGGGTATTGCCGCGTTTGGCTCACGGCCGCGGCTGCGGACACATCAAGCAGATCCAGCCCGTCGGTTTGTGCAACGAGCGTTGCACGTAATGCACAGGGGAGGCGTTTGTGCGGCACGTCAAGGCGATCATGGCCCCTGGTGTACTTCTCATCGGGGACCCGATGAAATGTGGGCGATTGTTCGCACGCTTGGCTTGCGAGCGATTTGAGCGAGCCGTTGTGAAACGACTGCGGCACCATCGTCGGCGGGTCTTCCAGCTGCGCCACTGCCTCTGCGAATCCGCACCGTTGAACGGGATCGTTCCCGCGGCTGCACGACGCCGACGGGCTCGCTGTGTTGCTTGTCAATGCATTGGCGCGAACCGGCGAGCTCAATCTTCGTTTCGCTTCAATGGATTGGCGCGCGGGCACAGATTGCCAACTGGTGAAGTGAGACCGGCATGCTGGGTGCGACAACACGATGTACCGCTCCCGATGATCTAAAGGGGTTAGCTTCACCACGTCAAGTCTTGTTGCGTTCATGGGGCTTGAATGTTTGGCAACTGAGCGCCCGCTCAGTATGGCGGAGGCCCCGTCATTGCGTAACAATGTGTTTTCAATGTAAACCAATTTGATAGAGTGCGGCGAACAGAATCTGAAGGTCACGTCGTCGCGTCCCATGTTTCACGCCCCTTCCACTGAAACCGCCGTCCCGGCGGACCGACGCGATCTACTACCTCCCCTGTTGTGGGCCGCCCTCGCGCTTTGCTTGGGGCTCGCGCTGACGGCGTGGATGTCCGCGACGCTGTACAACTATCAGAGCCAGCGTCTGCAAACGCGCTTTGACAGCGAAATGAGCCGGGTGAGCGACGACATCACACGGCGTTTCCAGACACCCGTTTACGGGCTGGCCGGTGCGCGGGGGGTGTACGCAGTCAACGGGTCTGTCGACAGGGCGGCCTTCGATCGCTATGTGGCCTCGCGCAACCTGGAGCAGGAATTTCCCGGTGTGCGCGGCATCGGCTTCATCGAGCGGGTCGAACGCGCTCAGTTGGCGGCTTTCATTGCACGTGAGCGTGCCGATGGTGCGCCCGAATTCGAGGTGCGCACGCAGGGTGACGCCGCCGACCTCATGGTGATCAAGTTCATCGCACCGCTGGCACGCAACCGCGCTGCCCAGGGCCTGGATGTCGGATCCGAAGCGGTGCGACGTGAAGCGATTGAACGTGCCGCGCGCAGCGGACAGCCTGCCTTGACCGGAATCATCACCTTGGTGCAGGACCAGCTGTCGCGTCCAGGTTTCCTGCTGTTCGTCCCCGTGTACCACCCGGGGCAGCCATTGGGCACGCCCGAACAGCGTCGTGCGGCTTTTCGCGGCGCGACCTATGCGCCCATCGTGCTTGAAGAACTGCTGGAGCCTGGTCTGGGTTCGCTGCTGGCCAGTGATTTGCGGTTACAGCTGACGGACGAGCCAGCGTCCAAAGGCGGGAAGGTACTGATCCAACTTGGCGCGAATGACGCAGGCCACTCAGGGCTGCGAAAGGAGCAGGCGCTTGAGCTTTTGGGCGAAACGCTGTATCTCACAGCCGACAGCACGCCGGCTTTTGAGGCCACTGCCAATCGCCCGATGGTGTATGGCCTGGGTGCTGCCGGTTTGGTGCTCAGCGTTCTGCTGGCCTTGTCTATCTGGCAGCTCACCAGCGGCCGACAACGGGCCATCGCCACGGCCCAGCGCATGACTGTGGAACTGCGCAAGCTTGCCCTGGTGGCTCAGCGCACTGCCAATAGCGTGCTGATGACCGACCCGCACCTGCGTATCGTCTGGGTCAATGATGGCTTTTCGCGCGTCACTGGCTACAGCCTGGATGAAGCACGGGGCAAAACGCCCGGTGAACTGCTGAGCAGCGGCAAGGCAGACCCCGCCGCATTGGCGGCGTTGACGGAGGCTAGCACCCGAGGCACGGCCTGCCGCGTCGAAATCCTCAACCGGGCAAAGAGCGGACGGGAATACTGGATCGATACCGAGGTGCAACCCATCCGCGACGAGACGGGCCAGCTGACCGGTTTCATCGAGATCGGGCTGGACATCACAAAAGAACGCGAGACCAATGAACGGCTGTTGCAGGCGCTGCTGGAATCAGACGTTCAGCAGCAGCAGCTGGATCTGCTGGCGCAGGTGGCACGCGAGGCGACCAATGCGGTCGTGCTCACCGATACCGAGGGTCTTGTCGAATGGATCAATGAGGGCTTCACGCGCATTACGGGCTATACCCTAGAAGAGGCGAGAGGTCGCAAGCCCGGGAGCTTCCTGCAATGTTCCGGAACCGACCCCGTGACTGTGCGGGAACTGCACGAGGCCATAGCAGCGCTGCGGCCGTGCGAGGCAGAAATCCTCAACCGCGCGAAGGATGGCCGGCTGTACTGGCTGGCGCTGGCCATTCAGCCGCGTTACAGCAGCGAAGGCCAGCATATCGGCTTCATGGCCATCGAGTCCGACATCACCGACCGCAAGGAGGCCGAACGTGCCCTGCGCGAAAGCGAACAACACTTCAAGAGCCTGCTGGAAGTGGCATCCGACTGGTACTGGGAGACCGATTCCGATTACCTCTTCACCAATCTTGTAGTTACGTATGACGCAGACGCGGGTGCTCTCACCATGCCGGACGTTGGCCAGCGGCGCTGGGAGATCCCGGGCGCCAAACCTCTGAATGGCGACTGGAGCGAGCACATCGCCGCCCATGACCGCCGGGCCAGCTACCGCAATTTCGAGTACCTGCGGCAGTTGCCCAACGGCGAAATCCATTTCTACGCTGCCAGTGGCTTTCCGGTGTTCGACACCTTCGGACACTTCGTGGGTTACCGGGGAACAACACGTGAGACGACAGCGCAGAAGCGGCAGGAAATGAAGCTGCGTCAAGCCTTGAGCGAGAACAAGGCGCTCATGAATGCGATTGATCAGGGCACCATCTATTCGGTGGCCGATCTGCAAGGCACCATCGTTGATCTCAACGACGAGTTTGTACGCATCAGTGGCTATGACCGCGAGGAGTTGATTGGCGCCAATCACCGGTTGCTCAAGTCCGGAGTGCAATCCGACAGCCTCTGGCACGAGGCATGGTCGACGATCTCGACAGGTCAGGTGTGGCACGGCGAGGTCTGCAATCGCGCCAAAGGCGGCTCGCTGTACTGGGTCGATTCGACCATCGTGCCCTTCTTGGGAGTGGATGGCCTGGTTGAGAAATACATCTCCATCCGCATCGACATCACCGCGCACAAACGTGCACAGCTGGAGATCGAAACGCAGCGCACGCGCCTGGACAACATCATCCGTGGTACCAACGTAGGCACCTGGGAGTGGCACGTCCCGAGCGGGCAGACGGTTTTCAACGAGCGCTGGGCTGCGATGGTCGGCTACACCCTTGAGGAACTGCAGCCCGTGTCCATTGATACATGGGCCAGACTGGCGCACCCGGATGACCTTCAATCATCACAGGAGGCTCTGGAGAGACATTTTTCCGGACAGTCGGACTATTACGAAGTGCAGGGGCGGATGCGGCATCGGGACGGGCACTGGGTATGGGTGCACGACAGGGGCCAGCTCGCGAGCCGCGAAACAGATGGGTCTCCCGGATGGATGTATGGAACGCACCAGGACATCACGGCACAGAAACAGGCCGAACTCGCGCTGCGCCTGAGCGAGGCCCGGACGAAAACCCTGTCCGAGCTTTCGGCACAGTGGTTCTGGGAAACGGATGCCCAGTTTCGGTTCACACGCTTCCAATGCGGTGACACGGCGCTGCTGAAGCAGCTCAATACCCTGGCAGTGGGTAAGCGGCGGTGGGAAATGGACGTTGAGCCCATCAGCTCCACCTGGGCTGAGCACCAGGCCCTCATGGAGAGCCGCATGGTCATTCGCGATTTCGAGTACCGGCGTACCGATGCGGACGGGGTGCATTACTGGTCCATCAACGGCGCGCCCTGGTATGACGAGGCGGGCGACTTTGTGGGCTACATCGGTTCGGGCTCGGACATCAGTGACCGCAAGAATGCCGAGTTCGAGATTGCGCGCGGGGCCGCTCTGCTGGACCGTACCGCACAGATTGCCAGGGTCGGCGCCTGGCGCGTAGACCTCCGCACCCGGGTGCTCGAATGGTCGGCCGAGACTTGCCGTATCCACGAGGTACCCGTGGGCGATCAGCCGAGCCTGGACGAGGCCCTCAACTATTTCACGCCCGAGGCGCGGCCCGTCATACAGGACCTGGTAGCCCGCGGACTGGAGACGGGCGAAAGCTGGGATGTGGTGCTGCCCGTAGTCACGGCCCAGGGCCGACCCATCTGGGTGCGTATGCTGGGCGAGGTGGAGGTGCAAAACGATGAGCCGGTCGCCTTGATCGGCTGCATCCAGGACGTGACCGAACGGCACCTGCAAGCTCAAGCGCTACTGGCGGCCAAAACCCACGCCGAGCAGGCCAGCCAGTTCAAGAGCCAGTTTCTGGCCAACATGAGCCACGAGATCCGAACGCCGATGAACGCGATCCTCGGCATGCTCAAGCTGTTGCACAACACCCCTTTGCAACCACGCCAGGTCGACTATGTGAGCAAGACGGAAGGCGCAGCCAAATCACTGCTGGGCTTGCTCAACGACATCCTGGATTTTTCCAAGGTGGAAGCGGGCAAGATGACGCTGGACCCGCAGCCTTTCAATACCGACCAGCTGATGCGCGATCTGTCGGTCATCTTTGCTGCCAGCGTGGGCAACAAACCCGTGGAGGTCCTGTTCGACATCGACCCGCGCGTTCCGCGCCATCTGGTGGGTGACAGCCTGAGGCTGCAGCAGATACTGATCAACCTGGGCGGCAATGCCATCAAATTCACCGAGCGCGGCGAAGTGGTGCTGCACGTGCGCCTTGAGGGCCTTGAAGGCGAAGGCAGCGCCCGCCATGCGCGGGTGCACTTTGCCGTGCGAGACAGCGGCATTGGCATCGCGCCCGAACACCAAGACAAGATCTTCACAGGATTCACCCAGGCGGAGGCGTCCACGACCCGGCGCTTTGGAGGCACGGGACTGGGCCTGTCGATCTGCCGGCGGTTGATCGAGATGATGGGCGGGCAACTGGCACTCCAAAGCGCCATGGGACATGGCAGCACCTTTTCGTTCACCATTGCGCTGCCGCTGGTCAGCAACGCTGGCATCGAAGAGACCGCCGCCTTTGCGCCCGGGTCTGGCGATACCGGCGCATCGCCCGCACTGGACGGACCGGTGCTGGTGGTGGACGACAACCCCCTGGCGCGGGAGCTCATGGCGACGATGGGCCGCACCATCGGCTGGGAAGTCGAGGTGGCAGAAGGCGGTGAAGCGGGTCTTGCGCAGGTTCACGCGCGCCTGGATCAGGGTACGCCTTACCGGGCGATCTTCATCGACTGGCAGATGCCTGACATGGATGGCTGGCAGACCAGTGCCCGAATCCGCCAGCTGGCAGCACAAGAGCCGGGTGGAGGCTTGCCACCGGTGATCCTGATGGTGAGCGCCAATGGGCGCGAAATGCTGGCCCAGCAAACCACCGAGGTGCAGGCGCTGATCGACGGTTACCTGGTCAAGCCCGTGACGGCCTCCATGCTGACCGACGCGATCCGCGACGCGCTCAATGTGGACAGCAAGCCCTCGGGCCCCCGGGTCACCAAAAGCGCCGTGCGCCCTTTGGCGGGCCTGCGCATCCTGCTGGTGGAAGACAATGCCATCAACCAGCAGGTGGCAGAAGAACTCCTCACTGGCCAGGGCGCTCTGGTCGATATCGCTGACAACGGGCTGCGCGGCGTGGAGGCGGTGCAAGCGTCGATGACGGCACACAACCCTTACCACGCGGTGCTGATGGACATGCAGATGCCTGTGATGGACGGACTGGACGCGACCCGTGCCATACGCGAACGGCTTTGCCTGGCCGACCTGCCCATCATCGCGATGACCGCCAACGCCATGGCCAGTGACCGGGAGGCCTGCCTGGCCGCGGGCATGAACGATCACGTCGGCAAGCCCTTCGACCTCGCTCGGCTTACCGCCACCCTTTTGCAATGGACCCGGGGAGAGATGGGGGTCGCGCCGTTCAATGGCGAGACCATCGGGGGAGGGCTGTCGTCCGATCCCCAGCCGATGGCCGACCCACAGGTAAGCCTGCCGCTGCTCAACCGGGCTGCTGCCCTGGCGCGGGTCGGTGGTAGCGACAGCCTGCTCGACAAGCTCAGTGCCCAGTTCCTGGGCGATCTGCCGACACTGCTCCAGGCCTGCGAAGACGCGCACCGCGCTGGCGGTGCCGCCGAAGCGCAGCGTTCGCTACACACTTTGAAAGGTGTGGCTTCAGTGGTTGGCGCAGATGCTCTGGCTGATGTGGCACGACAGGCAGAACAGTCCTGCAAGCAAGGTGCACAGTGGGATCTGCAACGGTTGCAGGCCATCGCCTCACAGACCCGCCAGGGCCTTCAGGATCTGGGTATCGACGCACCACCTCAAGAGCAGGCTGAATACGAGCCTAAGCAATCCACACTGACAAGTGCCGAGCACGAGATCCTTGTGCGGATGCTGCCTCTGCTGGAGGAGTCAGACATGGAGGTATTTACCGAAATGGACAATCTTCTGGCCACAGGGGTCACCGGCCGGTGGGCGCCCCTGGATGACGTCGTTCAGACAATGGATTTCGCCAAGGCGATTGACTTTATTCGCCGCGAGCTGAATGATCATTGATCGATAACCGCTGCAGGGAATGGGCCCAATTCAACGCGCCTCAGACTGTACGGAGGTGGGTGCGCTTGCGGCTTCAATCGCTCGCTTCCTCGTGGCCGCGTGATTTCTGGTGCGATCAATACACTTCTGTGGCGTCATCCTGTAGATCGGCTTTCACAAGGAGAGCTGATTGACAGGCCGGATAAAAAACATGGAATGAATCTGCCCTCCCTTCAGCCCTACCGATCTGGAGGGGCTGAGTCCGTCAACCACCTGAAGAATGACGGGCATGAATAAGAGCAGGTTCGGTCATCCTCTGTCAGGAGCGTTGACGCTGGTATTGCGAGGGCTTCAGGCCTTGGGTTCGCCGGTCACAGGGTCGTAGATCCGGCCATCAAAATTGATGATGTTGCCGGTGGCCAGGTCCAGGCGGGGCAGCTTGTATGTACCGGCGCCCTTGCCGTCCATGCCTATGTAGTCGGCATTGGCGTACTTGACCCGGTTGTTCTCTGCCACGACGCCCTCAGGGGTCCACTTGTTTTGGGTCAGCCATTCCGAGATGTTGACGCCGAAGGGGGACTCGATCTCTCCGGTCATTCGTTGCCTCGCGAGGGTCGGGTCCATGCTGAAGCCCTCGGCAGCCAGAAGTGCTTCCGGATGTTCCTCGTAATATGCGGCGATCTCTGGCGACATGGAGGTAAGGTCGCTTTTTACCAGCGTCGATCCATCTGTGGGGAATTTGGACAGCTGCCCGTTGCGGACCGCTTCGTAATCCGCAGCGAACTCTGGATGGTTCTTGAAGAACATGTAGCGGTCGACGACAGTGTCTTCTCCACCGCTCATGACCATAGAGACCACGCGGATGTAGTCTGGCGGCTCATAGTCGGCGGCAAATGTATCGCCCAAGCCCTTTTCCCATGCTCTAAACTCTTCCAGGTTGTTGAATGGTGCGGCCGCCGGCGCGCTAGCAGGTTTGGTATTCAGTGCGACAGCCGCGCTCGGTGCTTGCACCACGCTCTGACTGAAGGCGCCTGCCGTTGGTTTGTACGCGGTTGCCTGAGCAGCAGGTGTCGCTGTCGGTTCTGGGCTGCCTGCGGCGGCCGTGCCTCCCAGCTGCTCGAGCGTGTTCCGCAGCTCCTTGAGAAACGTGAGCGGATCCGCCTGCGGATGGTCCCGGGCGGTACGCTCTGCCGCTCGCGCAGCCAAAGTGCCGGTCACGCCGATGGATGTCAGCAGGTTGGTTGTCTGGGAAATGTCTAGGGAAGGTCTGCACAACCCTGCCGCCACCCTCGTGATGTGAGACATTGCCGACATGAAGCAAATGAGCCTGGGCGAGAGCGGATACGAGCGCAAGACCAAGCGCACGCGCAAGCGCGAGTTTCTCGACGAGATGAACCTGGTGGTGCCGTGGGCCGAGCTGGTGGCACTGATTGCGCCGCACGCGCCGGCCCCGGGCACCAAGGGTGGCCGCCCGCCGTTTGCTGTTGAGACGATGCTGCGCATCCACTTCCTGCAGCAGTGGTTCAACCTGTCGGACCCGGCGATGGAAGAAGCGCTGTACGACACGCCGACGTTTCGTGAATTCGCCGGGCTGGACATGGGCGAGGACAACCTGCCCGATGAGAGCACCATCCTGCGCTTTCGCCACCTGCTGGAGCGGCACAACCTGAGCTTGCAGATCCTGGCTACCGTCAACGCCACGCTCAGCGCCAAGGGCCTGCTTCTGAAGAGCGGCACGGTGGTGGACGCCACGCTCATTGCCGCGCCGAGCTCGACCAAGAACAGCAGCGGCGAGCGCGACCCCGAGATGCACCAGACCAAGAAGGGCAACCAATGGCACTTCGGGATGAAGGCTCACATCGGGGTGGACGCCGACTCGGGCCTGGTGCACACGGTCATTGGCACGGCGGCCAACGTCAACGATGTGACGCAGGCCGGCGCGCTGGTGCATGGCGAAGAAGCTGATGTGTTCGCCGACGCAGGCTACCAAGGCGTGGCTAAACGCGAAGAGACACAAGGCATCGAGGCCAACTGGCACGTGGCGCTGCGCCCGGGCAAACGCAGAGCCCTGGACAAGAGCAAGCCGATGGGCGCGATCATGGACAAGCTCGAACATGTGAAGGCCAGCATCCGCGCCAAGGTGGAGCACCCGTTCCGTGTCATCAAACGCCAGTTCGGGCATGTGAAGGTGCGCTACCGCGGCCTGGCCAAGAACACGGCGCAGCTGCACACGCTGTTTGCGCTCTCCAACCTGTGGATGGTGCGGCGAACGCTTTTGCAGGGGGCCCGGGGATGAGTGCGTCCGCAGCGGCCGAAAGGGCCAATAACGGGGCGCGAATCGGCCCTCGAATGACCCGAATCAGGGCGCAGTTGCCGCCATCTGAAAACTCGCGCATCAGCACTCGTCGCAACGAGCGTTGTGCAGACCTTCCCTAGCATCGGATGACTCCTAGGTTAGCTTGATCGCTCGGCTGGAGCTGCGCAGCGTGGATAGAGCTTTGGTCCAATGATCCGCTTCAGGCCCTTCCTTGATTGCGGCATGAGCGGTCGAATAACGGTTCATTTCCCGCCTATGCCGGATTTCCGACCCTACTGCAGGCCTGGCGCGCAAGGCGGCAACAGCTTTGAGTGCTGTGTGCGAGACTCACAACCCGAGCGATGGCTCAAGTTTTATCTGAACCTATTTTTCATGCCATCCCCTCACGATTTTTGGCCAGACTGCGGCTTTACCGGGCTTGAGCGCAACGCACGCGGCTGGCTCGTGCCCACCGCGGAGTATGTGCAGTGGCTGCTGGCGCGGCCCGAGCTCGCGCTGGTGCCTGAATCCTGCACTGCAGAGGTCGCATTGCACGGATCTCTGGCCGCGCAGCCGTTGCGGCCCGTGGCGCCCGCCGAGCTGCAAGCGCTGGAGGACGCCGATGCCCGCGAGAACTACGCGGTGTTTCTGCGTTTTCGCGATGCGCTGTGCGCCGCCGGAACGCTGGAGGCGTACTACCTGCAACTGATGCGCGGCGGATCGGTCAACGTGCCGGCAGTGTTTATCGACGCGCTGGTGCAGGCCATGCTGCGCAATCTGCTGAACGACTGCAACGACGCCGTGGAGGCCCGCGCGGCCGAGATGCTGTTTCGCCCGCAGCGCGTGACGCGGCAGGACGGGCGCATGCTGGCTGGAGACCGTGCCACGCTGGACATGTTCAACGAGACGGCGGGCTTGGGCGAAATGGGGCGGCTGCTGCTGGAAAGTGGCGCGTTGCAGCCGCGCATCGAACTGCAGGTGCTGGGCGCTGACACGGACGCGCAGTACTGGCAGGACAGCACCCGCTTCCGTTTCTTGCTGGACCTCACGCACGAGCTGACGCAAGACCTGAGCCACGGCCTGACCTTCAAGATGACCCATTCGCGGTCGGGCCTCAAGGGCCTGGCCCGCGTGCTGGAGCGCTGGGTGGCGCACCTGCTGGGTGTACAGGTGCGTATCGAGCCTGCGCACCAGATCACCGACAGCGCCTGGCGCTGGCATGTGGGGCTGGATGTGGAGTCTACGGCCATCCTGAACGATCTGTATGAAGACCGCCCGGTGGATGCCGACCGCATGCAGCGCCTGATCAGCCTGTTCACGCTGACGTTTGCCAATCCCGCAGAGATGCGGGCCGATGTGGCGGGCAAGCCGGTGTACCTGGGCCTGGCCACCACCGCCGATGGCGTGGTGCGCATCAAGCCGCAGAACCTGCTGCTGAACCTGCCGCTGGCCAGCCCTGTGTGAGTTGCTATATGTTTTATAGCAATAGAGGCATATGAATCAGGCGCTACAGGCCGATTTGGCTTGAAATCGGCCTCCGGGGTCGTCAACCGATGGTCATCAGGCTGGCATTGCCTCCCGCGGCCGCGGTGTTCACGCTCAGCGCCCGTTCCATGATCAGCCGCTCCAGCGGGACATCGGTGGCACCGGGCGCCAGGCTGGTCACGTTCACGATGGGGCCGGCTCGCCGGGCAAGTGCCTGGCAGACCTTCTGCAGTGAAGCGGCGTCGCCATGGTGCAGCACCGCGTCCAGCGCCGCCGAGCCGCTTTCCAGCACGTAGTCTTGCAGGGCCACCTGGGCCTGAACGGCCGCGGGTAGCCGGCTGCGCAGTGCTGCACGCTCGCCAGGCCACAGCGCGGCGCCGCCAGTGGCCAGCACTGCCGCGGTCTGGACCAGCAGGTCGCTCTCGCTCTGCGCCAGGCACAGCACATGCTGGCGTGGGGCCAGGGTGTACACGTTACGCTCTCCGGTGGGTCCGGGCAGGGTGCGTGCGGTGCCGCTTTGCGTGTCGGCTGCAAATCGCTGGCAGGCGGCCGCCAGTTCAGCGTTGCCCTCGCTCTGCGCCCACTGCTGCAGCATGGCAAGCGGTTGCAGCAGCCGCTGGCGCTGGACATCGTCGGGCGCGGTGGCGCGGTCGGCCTCTGCAAAGGTGCGGGCCAGGGCATCCGCCGGGCGCTGCGATAGCAGGCGCAGCAGGTACAGCGGCCCACCCGCCTTGGGGCCCGTGCCCGACAGGCCTTCGCCACCAAAGGGCTGCACCCCGACCACGGCACCCACCATGTTGCGGTTGACGTACACGTTGCCCGCATGAGCGCGGTTTACCACCCGGGCAATGGTTTCGTCGATGCGGGTGTGCACCCCCTGTGTGAGGCCGTAGCCGGTGGCGTTGATCTGGTCGAGCAACTGGTCCAGGTCATTGCGGGCGTAGCGCACCAGGTGCAGCACGGGGCCGAAAACTTCGCGCTGCAGCTCGCCGATGTGGTTCAGCTCGATCAGCGTGGGCGACACAAAGGTGCCGTGTGCACTCGCTGCCGAGACATGGTTTGGGTGCTGGAATACGCGATGGCCCTTGGCCTTGAACCGGTCGATGTGCCGGACGATGCCCGCTTGCGCTTCGACGTCGATCACCGGGCCCACGTCCACGCGCAGCTCGGTGGGGTTGCCCACGCGCAGCTCGCCCATGGCGCCTTGCAGCATCTCCACCACGCGGTCGGCGGCGTCGTCCTGCACGCACAGCACGCGCAGGGCCGAGCAGCGCTGGCCTGCACTGTCAAAGGCCGACGACACGGCGTCTGTCACCACCTGTTCGACCAGGGCAGACGAGTCCACGATCATCGCGTTTTGCCCGCCTGTTTCGGCAATCAGCGGGATAGGGCGGCCTGAGGCATCCAGTCGACCGGCCACGGTGCGCTGCAGAATGCGCGCCACCTCGGTGGAGCCCGTGAACATCACTCCCATCACGCGGGCATCGCCAATCAGCCGGGCACCCACGGTTTCGCCCTCGCCGGGCAGCAGCTGCACGGCGGCGCGGGGCACGCCCGCGCGCCACAGCAGGCGCACGGCCTCGGCGGCAATCAGCGGGGTTTGCTCGGCGGGCTTGGCCAGCACGGGGTTGCCTGCGGCCAGCGCTGCAGCGACCTGGCCCATGAAGATGGCCAACGGGAAGTTCCACGGGCTGATGCAGGCCACCGGGCCTAGCGGGACGTGGGTGGCGTTGTCGAACGTGCCTTGCACCTGCGCAGCGTAGTAGCGCAAGAAGTCCACGGCCTCACGCACTTCGGCCACGCCGTTGCCGGCGCTCTTGCCGGCTTCGCGCATCAGCAGGCCCAAGAGCGGCATCGTGCGGTCTTCCAGCAGGTCGGCCGCACGCAGCAGAGCGGCCGCACGGTCTGCAGGCGGGGTGGCGGCCCAGCCAGGCGCCGCCGCCTGTGCGCAGGCCAGGGCTTGATCGACATCCTGGTCGGTGGCTTCACGCACATGGCCCACCAGGTCGCTGTGGTCGGCAGGGTTGCGTACGGGCAGCGTGGGGCCTGCAGGGTGGTCGTTCCCGTCATCGCCCAGCAGCGGGCTGGCCATCCAGCCGTGATCAGCCGAGCCCTGCAGCGACGCACCCAGTGCCGCCAGCGTGTTTTCGTTGGACAGGTCCAGCCCCCGTGAATTGGTGCGGTGCGCGCCGTACAGGCCTTGCGGCAGGGGGATGCGTGGGTGCGAAAGCCCGGCGGTGCCTTCGGCCGCTGCCTGCGCGTCCACCACCTCGACAGGGCTTCGCACCAGGTCATCCAGCGCAATCGTTTCGTCGGCAATGCGGTTCACGAACGACGTGTTGGCGCCGTTTTCAAGCAGGCGGCGCACCAGGTAGGCCAGCAGGGTTTCGTGCGTGCCTACGGGTGCATAGATGCGGCACGGGCGGCCCAGCTTGCCCGCGGTGACGGCGCCCACCACTTGCTCGTACAAAGGCTCGCCCATGCCGTGCAGGCACTGGAACTCGTACTGCCCGGCGTAGTAGTTGCTGCCCGCCAGTTGATAGATGGTGGCCACCGTTTCGGCGTTGTGGGTGGCGAACTGGGGGTACACGGCTTCGGGTGCGGCCAACAACTTGCGTGCGCAGGCGATGTAAGAAATGTCGGTGTGCACCTTGCGGGTGTAGACGGGGTAGTCCTCCAGACCATCGACCTGGGCGCGTTTGATCTCGCTGTCCCAGTACGCGCCCTTGACCAGACGCACCATCAGGCGGCGCTGGGTGCGGCGGGCCAGGTCCACCACGTAGTCGATGACGAAGGGGCAGCGCTTTTGGTAGGCCTGGATGACGAAGCCAATGCCGTTCCAACCCGCCAGTGTGGGCTCGTGGCACAGGCGCTCCAGCAGGTCCAGCGACAACTCCAGCCGGTCGGCTTCTTCAGCGTCGATGTTCAGGCCAATGTCGTACTGCTTGGCCAGGGCCGTGAGGCGCAACACCAGCGGGTACAGCTCGTCCATCACGCGGCCAAACTGGGCGCGGCTGTAGCGCGGGTGCAGTGCAGACAGTTTAATGGAGATGCCCGGGCCTTCGTAGATGCCGCGCCCGGCAGATGCCTTGCCGATGGCGTGGATGGCCTGCTCGTAGGAGGCGTAGTAGCGCTTGGCGTCTTCGCTGGTCAGCGCCGCCTCGCCCAGCATGTCGTACGAATAGCGAAAACCCTCGGCCTCCATGGTGCGGGCGTTGCGCAGGGCTTCGTCGATGGTTTCGCCGGTCACAAACTGCTCGCCCATCATGCGCATGGCCATGTCCACGCCCTTGCGGATCAGGGGCTCGCCGCCTTTGCCGATCAGGCGGCTGAGCGAGTTACCCAGGCTGCCTTCGCTGTGCGTTGCCACCAGCTTGCCGGTGATCAGCAGGCCCCAGGTGGCGGCGTTGACGAACAGCGACGGGCTCTTGCCCAGGTGGGCATCCCACTGGCCGTGGCTGATCTTGTCGCGGATGAGCGCATCGCGCGTGGCCTTGTCGGGAATGCGCAGCAGCGCCTCGGCCAGGCACATCAGCGCCACGCCTTCCTGCGACGACAGCGAAAACTCCTGCAGCAGGCCCTGCACGATGCCTGCGCGGCCGGTGCTGGCCTTGCGCTCGCGCAGTGCCTTGGCAATGCGCAGCGCCAGTTGGCCGGCCGCTGCGGCCTGATCCTGCGGCAGGCGGGCCTCGGCCAGCAGGGCCGCCAGCGCCTCGGGTTCGGGGCGGCGATACGCGGCCGTGATGGCTGCCCGTAAAGGGCTCGCCAGCGGCGTGCGCGGCGCAAATTGCGCGAAAGGGGTTGCTGGTGCGGCGGCGGTCATTGCGGTCACGGCGGTGGGTTGCGTCATGGCGGTCTTTCGGGGGGTGTGGCCGACCGTTGCGTGCGGCGGCATGAATGCGATGATGTACGAGCATTCGATGAATAAATGTTCGAAAATCGGTAGAAGCACCGCACAAAAATCTAGCCATGACTGAAAACCAGCCCGATCTGGACCGCATTGACCGCAAGATCCTGTCAATCCTGCAGGAAGACGGGCGCATCGCCAACCTCAAGCTCGCCGAAGCCGTAGCCCTGTCGCCCACGGCGGTGCTGGCGCGCGTGCAGCGCCTCACGCGCGATGGCTTCATCCTGGGCTACGAGGCGCGCCTGAATCCATTGAAGCTGGGCGCCGGGATGCTGGTGTTTGTGGAGGTGCTGCTCGACCGCACCACGCCCAACGTGTTCGACCAGTTCAAGGCTGCCGTGCAGGTGCACCCCGAGATCATGGAATGCCACATGGTGGCGGGCGGCTTTGACTACCTGCTCAAGACGCGCTCGGCCGACATGAACGCCTACCGGGTGTTTGCCGGCAACGTGCTGTGGCAGCTGCCCGGCGTGCGCGAGACACGCACCTATGCCGTGATGGAAGAGGTCAAGCACACCAACCACCTGCATCTGCGCTAGGGACAGCACGGAAACAAAGGGCCTTTGCGCCGCCTTGGGGCTGCAGGCCAATGCCCGCATAATCCGCCGAAACGGACCCTTCGCCCGTGAGGAGAAAAGCCCATGAAAGCACTGCACAAAGCCCTGCCTATTGCCGCCGCCCTGTTGGCAGCCCTGTTCGCCCAGAACGCCGCCGCAGCCTGCTATGTGGTGTACAGCCCCGGCCAGGAAATCATCTACCGTGCACCCGAGCCGCCGGTCGACATGTCGCGCCAGATCCATGAAACCCTGCCCTTTGTGGCGCCCGGTGCGACCCTGGTGTTTTCTTCGGATAACACTGGCTGCGAGATCACCATCAACAAGCTGCCGCTGATGGCATCGCAAGGGGCCTCCACCGCCACGCCCATGGCCCGCGCCGCCCGGGCTGACCGCGGCTGAGCGGCCCGCTTCGGGCTGCGCGCTGCACGGGACCCCGGTCAGGCTGTGGCAGCCGGGCAGGCCCTGCAGCCTGAGACAATCGGGGGATGAGCGAACCGAAAGAACTATCCCCCTCGTTTGAACCCGCCGTCCAGGGAGCGGATGACTTGCCACCGGGCTGGCTGCAGGTGCAGTCGATGGACCTGGAGGCGCAGGGCGTGGCCCGCCGGCCTGACGGCAAAGTGGTGTTCATCGATGGCGCCCTGCCGTTCGAGCAGGTCACTGCCAACACCCACCGCAAGAAGAACAACTGGGAGCAGGCCAGCCTGACGGCCATCCACCGCGAATCCTCCCAGCGCGTGCGTCCCGGCTGCCCACACTTCGGCCTGCATGGCGGCGCCTGCGGTGGCTGCAAGATGCAGCACCTGCATGTAGGGGGGCAGGTAGCCGTCAAGCAGCGGGTGCTGGAAGACAACCTGTGGCACCTGGGCAAAGTGCGCCCGCAGATGGTGCTGCGGCCGATCGAGGGGCCCGCCTGGGGCTACCGCTATCGCGCGCGCCTAGCTGTCCGCCATGTCATCAAGAAGGGCCAGGTGCTGGTGGGTTTCCACGAGCGCAAGAGCCGCTACATCGCAGACATGCAGACCTGCAAGATCCTGCCCCCCCATGTGGACGCCATGCTGATGCCGCTGCGTGCACTCATCGCCGGCATGGACGCCCGCGACACCTGCCCGCAGATCGAACTGGCCTGCGGCGACACCGTGACCGCCATGGTGCTGCGCCACCTGGAACCCCTGAGCGCCGACGACCTGACCCGGCTGCGCGCCTTTGCGGCCGAGCACGGCGTGCAGTGGTGGCTGCAGCCCAAGGGGCCGGACACGGTGCATCTGCTGGATGAGGGCGGCGAGCAGCTCTCGTACGCGCTGCCCGATTTCGGCATCACCATGCCGTTCAAGCCCACCGATTTCACGCAGGTCAACCCGCACATCAACCGCGTGCTGGTTTCGCGCGCGCTGCGCCTGCTGGATGTGCAGCCGCACGAGCGCGTGATCGACTGGTTCTGCGGGCTGGGCAACTTCACGCTGCCGCTGGCCACGCAGGCGCGTGAGGTGCTGGGCATCGAGGGCAGCGAGGCCCTGGTGGCCCGCTCGCGCGAAAATTATGAGCTCAATAGGGCGGTAGCGCACGACCATAAAGCGTTGGCAGCTACACAATTTGTAGCGCGTAACCTGTTTGAGATGACACCTGCGATGCTGGTGGCAGATGGATCGGCCGACAAGTGGCTGGTAGACCCGCCGCGCGAGGGCGCGTTTGCACTGGCCAAGGCGCTGGCCGACCTGGAACAAGCCCGCATTGGTGCCGAGGGCGCCGAGCCATTGCCCGCGGGCGCCGAGGGCTGGACGCCGCCCAAGCGCATTGTCTACGTGAGCTGCAACCCCGCCACGCTGGCGCGCGATGCGGGCCTGCTGGTGCACCTGGGCGGCTACCAGTGCACGGCAGCCGGCATGGTGAACATGTTCCCGCACACAGCGCATGTGGAAAGCATGGCGGTGTTCGACCGGGTTTGAGGATCAGCGGGCCAGCCTGGAATGGAGGCCGGCAGGCTTGCCTTGGAAGTGTCCGCTGGGGAAGGTGGGCAGTCAGGACGGGCCGTGCGCCGCTGCCCTGCTACCGGGTAAGTAAGCTAACTGCGGCTGCGCCCAGTACCTGAATCGCGCGGCTCGGTTTCGATATCGTCCGAACGGGCCGGCTTGTCGCGCGCGGGCTTTTCGGCCTTGCCCAGCACGGAGGGCGCGCCTTCCAGCTTGTTCTCGCGCATGTAGGCATCCATTTCTTTCCAGCCCGCAAAGATGGCAGCCTTGCCCGACTTGGGGTTCAGCGTGTAGCAGTCTTCCAGCCCGCGCAGTGCGTGGCGGCAGGCGCCGCCGATGGCCTTGGCTTCTTCCTCGCGCTGCGCTACCCGCGGATCGGGTCCGAGGCCCGGAATCTTGTTGCAGCCAGACAGCACCAACACGGCGGCGGCTGCAGCCAGCAGGCGGACCACGGGAAGGGCAGGTTTGCGATACATGTGCTTTCATTATCGGCACGTCCACCGCCGTATTGAGCGTTGACCTTTCGCCGCGCAAGAAAAAAGGCTCCCGGAGGAGCCTTTTTGCAGGGTGAGGGCATCAAAGCGATGCCCCAGTCGTCACTCGCGCTCGCCGCCCATGATGCCCAGAAGGGCCAGGAGACTCTGGAACACGTTGAAAACGCTCAGGTAAAGGGCCAGGGTGGCGCTGATGTAGTTCGTCTCGCCGCCGTCCAGAATACGCTTGAGGTCATAGAGCATGAAGGCGCTGAAGATACCGATGGCAGCCACCGAGATGGCCATCATGCCGGCGGTGGAGCCTACAAACACATTGACCACAGCGCCCACCATCAGTACCAGCGCGCCCACCGTCAGCCACTTGCCCATGCCCGACAGGTCGCGCTTGATCACGCTGGCCAGGCTGGCCATTACGAAGAACACGCCTGCCGTGCCGGCAAACGCCGTCATGATCAGCTCCGACCCGTTCTTGAAGCCCAGCACCATGGCGATCATGCGCGACAGCATCAGGCCCATGAAGAACGTGAATGCCAGCAGCACGGGCACGCCTGCCGCCGAGCGCTTGGTCTTTTCGATGGCATACATGAAGCCAAAGGCGCCGCCCAGGAAGACGATCAGCCCCAGACCGCCGCTCAGCGAGCGTGTAATGCCGGTGGCCACGCCAATCCAGGCGCCCAGCACGGTAGGCAGCATGCTCAGGGCAAGCAGCCAGTATGTATTGCGAAGCACCTTGTGGCGCTCCTCCTGCGAGATGCCATAACCCGCAGAGTGGCC
Source organism: Acidovorax sp. BL-A-41-H1 (assembly GCF_051942715.1). NCBI lineage: Bacteria > Pseudomonadati > Pseudomonadota > Betaproteobacteria > Burkholderiales > Comamonadaceae > Acidovorax > Acidovorax sp. BL-A-41-H1. The sequence goes on from NZ_JBPVJQ010000006.1 coordinate 1,181,479, forward strand.
CAGGGTGGTGACTTGTTCGTTCATCATCTTGCGTCTCTCCTAGTTGGCCTGCAAGTCGCAGACAGCCGCAATTTTACGGCGCGCGGCATTTTGGGACCCCTAAATCCACGCCCGGTTACCTACTTTTGGTAAGGGTTCTTTCACCCTGGGTGGGGGTGAGCAGCCCGGTACTTCCCGATATGCTCGGACTTCCCCGTTGCTGCCGGCCCGCGCCGGCGGGCGCGCCCTTTATCCAGCACCTCTTGCTTCCATGAAAACCAAACCCGAACTCGAACTCGCCGACGTCAAGGCCATTGCCGCTGCCGCTGAAGCAGAAGCCCTGAAGAACCAGTGGGCCGTGACCATCGCCATCGTGGACGATGGCGGCCATCTGCTGTGGCTGCAGCGCCTGGACGGCGCCGCTGCCGTGTCGGCCCACATCGCGCCGTCGAAGGCGCGTACCGCTGCGCTGGGCCGCCGCGAAAGCAAGGTGTATGAAGACGTGATCAACGGCGGCCGCACCTCGTTCCTGAGCGCTCCGACCATTGACGGCCTGCTGGAAGGCGGCGTGCCCATCATGAAGGACGGCCAGTGCCTGGGCGCTGTGGGCGTCAGCGGTGTGAAGTCGACCGAAGATGCGCAAGTGGCCCGCGCGGGCATCGCTGCCATCGGGCTTTGATACGCGTGGCGGCCAGCACGCGGCCCCCAGAGCTGCGGTGACTGCCGCCAGAATGGATTGCTATTTAATTGATAGCAATTGGGCATTCAGTTGCAAGCGCTTGAGGCCAGTTTGGCTTCAGACCCATGAAAAAACCGGCCAAGTGCCGGTTTTTTGCGTTTTGCGTGCAGTGGCATCGTGTGGGCACCTGAAAAAAAGCCTGGCTACGCGGGTTGCCCCGTTGGCTGGCAAAAACGACCCTTTGGGACTGCGATCAGCCCCGGAGTCGCCCCACGATGAAACCTTGTGCAGATGAGTAGTGAACCGGTGTGGGTGCGAGGCCGGTAGTCGGGCCCGCACATCCGTCACTTGGTAAGGATGAGTTTTCCGAGCTTGGTAGCCTGCAGGCGGTATACCGACCCGTTGTGGCTGATGGACACTGCCTTCTGGCCCTGCAGCAGGGCACTGCTGTCCACGGCGGCTGAGGGTTCGCTGGTATTGAGCGCATGGGGGCGGGCGGCTGCCTGGCAGTCATCGCCGGGTGTGCGGAGCATGATCGAGGCGGCGGTCAAGGTGGCTTGCATGAAGTTTTCCTGTGGCAGGTGAGATGTTTCTGCAATATCGCTAATGATAACGATTCGCAATTACAAGTCAACCGGGATTTTCGTTTCAGTGTGTGAATCGGGAGGCGCAGGGCGCTACAAACATCCGGCAGTCGCTGGCGTGCCGCGTTTTTGGCAGCTCTTCGGTGCGGGTATGCGTGCCGCGTCAGCCAGACGGAACGGACCTCTGGGTCACTGAATCGGTGCGCGGCAGGCCTGCCTTGCCTGCGCTCCGCGTGCCCTTCGAGTTCAGGGCTGCGGCTCAGTCACAAAGCCGATCTTGCGCACACCCGCCCGCTGCGCTGCGGCCAAGGCCTGGGCCACGCGTTCGTAGCGCACTTCCTTGTCGCCGCGAATGTGCAGGTCGGGCTGGGGCTGCTTGGCGGCTTCGGCTTGCAGGCGGGCCAGAAGGTCTTCGTCGCTCACCTGCGATTCGTTCCAGAAGTACTTGCCGTCGGCTGCCACGGACAGCCGCACCGTTTCGGGCTTGATGTCCTCGGGCTGGTTGGTGGCGCGTGGCAGGTCCACGTTGACCGAGTGCTTCATCACCGGCACCGTGATGATGAAGATGATGAGCAGCACCAGCATGACGTCCACCAGCGGCGTCATGTTGATCTCGTTCATCACCTCGTCGGCATCGTCCTGTGTTCCGAAAGCCATGGCTCAGTTGCCTTTCTTCAGGGGCAGTACCTTGCTGCCCTGGTCACCACCAGCGTTCACGCGGGCGCCGGTCACAAAGTAGGCGTGCAGGTCGTGGGCAAAGCTGTTGAGCCCGCCCAGGATGGACTTGTTGCCGCGCACCAGCGCGTTGTATCCCAGCACGGCCGGGATGGCCACCGCCAGGCCCAGCGCCGTCATGATGAGCGCCTCGCCAATCGGCCCGGCCACCTTGTCGATGGTGGACTGGCCGGATGTGCCAATGGCCAGCAGTGCATGGTAGATGCCCCACACCGTGCCAAAGAGCCCGATGAACGGCGCAGTCGACCCCACCGACGCCAGTATGGCCAGGCCTGACTGCAGGCGCGCGGTGAACTCGTCAATGCAGTTGCGCAGGCAACGCGTGACCCAGTCGCTCACGTCCAGCGCGTCGTGCAGGTGCGCCTTGGTATTGCGGTGGTGGGCCGTAGCCTCGCGTCCCTCCAGGGCCAGGTGGCGGAATGGATTGGTTGGGTCGTTGCCGAGCTTGGCCAGGCCTGCCGCGAAGTCCTCGCTGTGCCAGAAGTCCTGCGCGCTGCGGGTGTGCTTCTTGAACTTGATGATGTCCAGCGCCTTGATGAGGATGACGATCCACGAGGCCAGTGACATGGCCAGCAGGATGACGGCAACGGCGCGCGTGACGAAGTCGCCCTGTATCCAGACGTTGGCGATGCCGAATTGCGATTCCATGAGAGAGCTCCCTGTGCGGTAATGGTGTTTATTCGAGGACGAAGTTGACGGGAACCAGGTTCCACATCGCTTCGGGGATGCCGTTGCGCTTGCCTGGCACAAAGCGCCAGCGCATCACGGCCTCTTGCGCCTGGCGGTCCAGGCGATCAAAGCCGCTCGATTGGCTGATTTCGACCTTTTGCGGCAGGCCGTCGGTGCCGATGAGCACGCGCAGCACGACCTTGCCCTGCTCGCCCATGCGCTTGCTGATGGCGGGATAGGCAGGCTTGGGGTTGTTCAGGTAGGCCGCATCGCTGGAGGGCATCTCGATGCGCGGCGGTGCGGGAGGCGCGGGCGGCGCCAGGGGCGCGGCGGGGGCAGGCGGTGCTACCGGGGCTGGCGCCTCCGCCAAGGGCGCGGGGGGCTGCGGCCGCGTCACACCGGTGGGTGCGTTGGGTGCGGGTGTGGGGTCCGCAATGGCCAGCGGCGCCGGGGGTGGCGGCGGCGCTAGCTTAGGACGCGGAGCCGGAGGCGGCACAGACGGCGCGGGCGGAGCAGGCGGCGCCGCCTTGGGCGCTGGCGGCGCGATGAACTCGCTGATCAGTTCGGCAGGCACCACCACTTCAACCGCGCGCCGCAACAGACCCGATTGCAGTGCCCACAGGGCAGCCACATGCAGCGCCACCACCGAGCCGACGATGACGGCATTGCGGCTGACGCCACCGGGCTTGGCAAAACGATCTGGGTTCGACATAAAAAAGATAGCACTAAGCGCTTATGGAGCAAGCGCTAGCGGCCAAAAGACCTCAAACGGGGTTCGAAAATGCGGTTCAGCCGCGAAAAATCCACCAGGCCGATGCAGCCACCAGGACCACACTGCCGGCGAGTGTAAAAACCAGATCTGAGCCTGGCATTACCGAGCGGGGCAGGCGCCCGCCATGGTGTGTGCAGCCGCTTCATTGTGCAAGGCCGCCACGGGGCGGGTGGGGCTGCACTGCGCCACCACATCCCGCGCGCAACCCTCACAGCAGCCGCACTGGGTGGCTACGCCCAGCTCGAACTGGATTTCATCAAAGCTCATGCCAGCACGCGCATGGCGGGCGATTTCGCGGTCGGAGATCCGGCGGCAGACACAGACGATCATGGGGTGGAGCAGCAAGGGCTGGCAATACGATAGCGAAAGTATAAATGCGAATTGGTTGTATTTGCAATCGTGACCATTGACCCATTCGAGTAAAGGTGGAATGGCTGAGGGGCAGCGATGTAAATCTTTGAAACGGTGCGGCCGGTACTGAGGGGTGGTACCGAGCCGTACCTAGAATTCGCGGCCTGGTTACCACGCAGTAAAACAATGAAAAACAAAAAACGGGGGGCACTGCTCGCGCTGCTCATGGGGGCTGCCGCATTGGCAGGTTGCGGGGGGAACCCCGGGGATAGCGGGAATAACCCGGGCGCTACCGGCCTGCCACCGGCGGTGCCACCGCTGGCGCCACCGCCGGGGTCGATACCGCCGGCACCATCGCCCTCACCGGGCGGCCCGCCACCGCTGGCGCCCGTCCCCGCACCGGCGCCCGGCCCGGCGCCTGTACCCGTGCCGTCTCCCTCACCAATCCCAGGTCCCGCTCCTTCGCCCGTGCCCGCGCCGCCCCCGGGCCCCGGTCCGTACATGGAGCCCGTTGGCGCCAAGTACCTGCCGGTCGATGCCGTGGGCTTTTACGACCGCGACAAGGCAGGGCAGACCCGCATAGTGCGCAACGACCTGGGCGGCTCCCTGCCGGCCATGGTGCAGTTTGCGCAAAGCCATACGGTCGACCCTTCGGGCAATGCGGCGCGTGAGATGCCGATGCTCACGATGGAACGCGAGGCCCTGCTGCTGGTCACGCCCGACCCTTCGCTGGGCGAGATCGACAGCCTTCAGGTGCAGGTGTCGGTCAACGGCCTGAGCAAGGGCACGCTGCCGATGCGGCATCCCAACGAGATCTACCGGTCAGACTATGCCGCCAGCGACGGCCGGCCCGACTATGTGTACTCGCGCAGGGCCTGGTCGGTGGTGCTGCCGTGGGATTGGGTACAGCCCGGCCTTGAATTGCGCGTGAGCGACAACCGCAGCCGCTCGGGCAGTCTGGGCGCCGCAGGTATCGAATTCGCATCGGCGGCGGAGCTTGTCGTGCACAGCGTGCGGCTGGGCATGCTCACGGCGCCCGAGCGCAACGATGCCAACCAGTGGTTCCTGAGCCAGCCAGCGTCGGCTGCCACCGACTACTTCCAGACCATTCCGGCAGCGCGCCTCACGGCCGCCTACTACGAAGACGTCACCTTGCCCAAGGTCATGGTGGCCTCGGGCGCGATCTATGACAGCGCCAGCGCCACCAGCGGCGATGTCTACAGCGGGGACATGCGCGAGAACACCGCCAAGTCCACGTTCAGCGTCGGCATCAATCTGGCGAACTATGGCGTGACCAGTTCGGGCATGCAGTCGCAGCAGCAGCCACAGGTGTTCCAGAGCGTGGTGGTGCACCATGCGCGCGGCGTGTACACCAACGGCGTTGTCACGCATGGGCTGAGCGGCGGCAACAGCATCCTCACGCTCATCAGCAGCCAGGGCAACGAGTTCAGCCACGAGATCGGCCATCACTTCGGCCTGGGCCACTACCCCGGGCAGGTGGGCGACAACTACTTCTGGGCGGCGCACCACCACGACAGCGGGTGGGGCTACATGGGGCACCGCAAGCGCATGCGCGGCAACGTGCTGTGGAACCGCGCCACCACGGGCGGCCTGGGCGGTGTGCCTGTGCTCGACAACACCTATCGCTTTGCGCCAGACGCCATGGCGGGTGGCGACTTCACCAGTGCGCTGTCGCGCTACACGCACTACACCGGCTACAGCACCCGCCGGGCCATCCAGCCCAGCTTGGACAAATCCGTGCCCTCGGCCACGTCGGCTACCGGCTACCGCAAGTGGAATGCGGCGACGCGCACCATGGCCGAATTTGCCCCGCCAGTGCCCAGCCAGAGTGCCGTGTGGTTCAACAGCGCCACCGGCAAGTTTCCTGCGCCGCGTTTGCACGGCGTGCCTGTGGTGACCTTGCTGGGTGGGTACGACCCCGTGACCGGCAAGGCGCTTGTCTATGCACCGCTGCGCTCCAACTGGGGCAACGTGTTTGCGCTGCCCGACAAGGCCGTGGACACGACCGAGCCGCGCCAGTGCTGGCTGCGTGTGGACTTTGCGGCCCAGGCTTCGCAGCGCATTGCACTGGCGGGGCGGCGCATGCAGGCCGACCTGGTGAACAAGCTGCACGTGAACCTGGCGCAGAGCGAGCAGCCCACCCGCGCCACGCTGGCCTGCCAGACGCCTGGTCTTGCGGCCGAGGATCTGTACACGGTCGATATCCCCACCAGTCATCCAGCGATGGACCCACCGGTGGTGGTAGGCAAGGAAGCGGGGTACACGGCGTTGCGGCGCAGCGAGTTGCCTTCGCTGGAATCGGCGCTGCTGGCGCTGGATGGCAAGAGAGTGCTTTCGCTGAGCGCGGCCTCCCAGGTGTTGCTCGACAGCCATTCGGCACATGCCCAGGAGCTTTCGGCGCCTGCCCGCGCGCAGCTGCAGCGCTACCAGGAGCAACAGCAGCAGGCCATGCGGCTCAACCGCTGGATGAATGCCTACGGGCCTGCGCTCAAGGCAGGAGCGCCTGCTGCGCAGACGGCTTTCATCGAGTTTCTGAGCACGCTCGGGCTTTACCAGCCGCCGCTGGTGCCTGCCGCACAGCCCATGACCATGCCCAACGGTAACTGCGTGCAAAAGACCGGCAGCGAAGTGCAGGTGGCGGCGAAATCGCTGTGCTCTGGCGGGGCAGGCGAGCAGTGGATTCTGGACGGGCGAGGCAGTATCCGCAGCCGTGCGGACCTGTCGCTGTGCCTGGCGGACCAGGGCGGAGCCAATGCGGTGCGGCTTACGCCGTGCGACACACGTGCTGACAACCAGGTCTGGGATACCAGTGTTTCCCTGCGTATTGCCAGGGGAGGGCGCTGCCTGGATCTGAGCGGGGGGTCGTTGACGAACAACGTCGGCAGGCTGATCACCTACAACTGCACCGGGGGCGCCAACCAGCAATGGGGCGGGCTGGTGGCCAGCGACAGCCTGGCCCTGACCCTTGCCAGCAGCGCCAACGCGCCGTTGCTCGACGGCCTGCCAGCGAAGGCAACGGCCCGCCAGCGCTGAGCCTGACGCAGGCTTTTGCGGAGCGGCCTCTGCGCCGGAATGGCGGGCAGTCGCCCCGCGGGTGGCCGTTGCAGCGTGTAGCGCGTACCCGTTGGCTATGGGTTTGAGGTGACGCGAGCGGCCTGCCTGGGCCGGTGTGGCGCCGTGGTTAGCTGCGGTCTGCCGCTGTCAGCATGTCCGGCGTGGCACCAGCCAGCGTGGCGCAACCGGTCAGCGCCATGGCCACCTCCAGCTCATCGCGCAGCACCCGGATGACGTGCGCCACGCCAGCTGCGCCCGCGTTGGCCAGCCCGTGGATGTACGGGCGCCCCACCATCACTGCCGTGGCGCCCAGCGCCATGGCCTTGAGTACGTCGGTGCCGCGGCGGATGCCGCCATCTACCAGCAGCGGCATGCAGCCCTGTACCGCTTGTGCGATGCGGGGCAGGGCGGCTGCGGTGGACGGCGCGGTATCCAGCGTGCGCCCGCCATGGTTGGAGACCACCAGGCCAGCGACGTTGAGAGCGGCCGCCTGGCGTGCGTCGGCCGGGTGCAGCACGCCCTTGAGCAGCACTGGAAGCCGTGTGATGGACTGCAGCCATTCGACGTCAGCCCAGGTGGCGGCATGGTGAAGCAGGTCGTCGAACAAAGCGCTTTGGCCGTGCGCAAGCGGGCGCGGAGGCAGCGGTGCAAGGCCGCGCAGGTTCACAGCGTGGATGCCCGCGGGGAGCCGGAAGGCGGCGCGCCGCTCGCGGTCGCGGATGCCGCTGGTGGGGGCGTCCACCGTAAGCACCAGCGCTTCATAGCCCGCTGCCTCTGCGCGCTGGACTAGTGCCTGCGTGAAGCCCCGATCGTGCTGCAGATAGAGCTGAAACCACAGCGGCCCGCGGCCCGGGTCGGGCAGCACGGTGGCGGCTACGTCCTCCAGCGATTCGCTGGCCTGGGTGCTGAGCACCATGCCCGCGCCGAGGGCCGCGGCGGCAAAGGCGGTGGCGCGTTCTCCGTCGGGGTGCGCCATGCGCTGGTACGCCACGGGCGCCAGCATGATGGGGTGGGCCAGCTCACGGCCCAGCAGCTGCACGCGGGTGTGGCCGCCTGCCAGGGGCCGCAGTACGCGGGGCCACAGCTGCAGGCTGTCCCAGGCCGCGCGGTTGCTGCGCAGCGTGATTTCGTCTGCAGCACCGCCGCAGAAGTAGGCGGCAGCGTTGTCATCCAGCGCCTGCAGGGCATGCCGCTCGTGGTCGGCGAGCGTGAAGAGCCCGGGAGGGACTTTTTGCAGTGCTGGAGTGCTTTTCATGGTCAAAAAAGCCCCAGGCGCTTGATTCATATGCACCATTTGCTATCAAAATAGTAGTGTCAAGCTGGGGCTTGGGGCTGTGGAGTCAGACGTCGGCCCACATGCGCAGCAGGTTGTGGTAAGTGCCCGAAAGCGCAATCACCGAGGGGTCGGTTTCGCCAACGCGCTGGCGCAGCCGGAGCAGCGCCATGTCCATGTCAAACAGCAGCTTGCGCTGCTCCAGCCCGCGCACCATGCTCTCCACCCAGAAAAAGCTGCTGATGCGGTGCCCCCGGGTGACGGGTGTGACCTGGTGCACGGTGCTGCTGGGGTACAGCACCATGTCGCCTGCGGGGAGCTTGATGCGCTTGTCGCCCATGCCCTCGGCGATCAGCAGTTCGCCGCCTTCATAGTCGTCCGGCGGGGTCAGAAAGAGGGTGCACGACAGGTCGCTGCGCACCCAGCAGCTGTCGGCCCGCGAGTGCATGACGGCGCTGTCGACATGGTCGCCGTAGTGGTTGGCGCCATCGCCATACTTGTTGAACAGCGGGTTGAACGTGCGGCGCGGCAGGGCGGCCGAAAAGAACAGCGCATTGCGCTGCAGCGCCGCACGCACCAGCGCCTGCAGCTTGGCCGACTGCGCGCTGCCCTGCGAAAGCTGCAGGTTGTTCTTGTGGTGCACGGCCTGCCCGCCCGCGCTGCGCGCGCCGTCCACCCAAGGCGCATCCGGCCCCAGAGCCTCGCGGAATTCCGCCACCTCCTGCGGCGTAAGGACATCAGGAATGTGCAGGAACATCGGCGGGGCTCTGGTTAAAGGTTGGATGCGTGGGGCGCAGCAGTGCTGTAGATCAGAAGCGCGTCTTGAGCGTCATCTGCACCGTGCGTGCCGCGCCAGGGGTGTAGAAGCCGCGGTACAGCGCATCGGCGTAGACGCGATCGGTCAGGTTGCTCACGTTCAGCTTGAGGGAGGTCTTGTCGTCAAACGCGTACTCGACCATGGCGTCCACGGTGGCAAAGCCGCTGGCGTAGTACGTGCGCTGGCCTTCGGGGGCCTGTTTGCCGCGGTACGTCAGGCCCGCACCAGCGCGGATCTTGGACGTGATGGCGTAGGTGCTCCAGATGCTGCCGCTGTGCTTGGGGGTGAGGCCTGGGCGGTCGCCCTGCAGCTGTGCGCCAGTGCCCGTCGCGTTGCGCACCACGTTGCTGCGGTCGATCTTGGCACTCGGGATCCAGGTGTGGTTGAAGAACACTTCCCACTTCGGCGTCAGGCGGCCGGCCAGGTTGAACTCCATGCCGGTGGCATGGCGCTTGCCGGACAGCAACTCCTGCGCGGCTGCAGTGTCGGGATCGGTGTTGCGCTCGTTGTATTTCTCGCTGTAGAACATCGCCACGCCCAGCAGCGCGCGGCGCTCGAACAGTTCAAACTTGCTGCCGATCTCGATGTTGCGGCTCTTTTCGGGCGGCGTGTTGGCGGCGCGGGCCGTCAGATTGCCCGGGTTTGCAAACTGGTACGTGTCGCCCGACGTGTTGTACGAGGTGCCGTACGACGCGTAGTACGAAGACAGTTCGTCAGGCTGCCAGATCACGCCCAGGCGGGGGCTGAACAGGCTGTCGGAGCGCTCGTTGCTCAGGTTGCCCGCCGCGTTGCGGTAGGCTGCCTTGAAATTGTCGTACCGCAGGCCGGCGACGATCTTGACCGTGTCGGTGATCGACATGGTGTCCTGCACATACAGGCCCAGGTTGCGCGACTTGAACGTGTTCCATTGCACCGGCGCACGGGCGTCCACCACTGATGCGCCGTTGTCTGGCGTGCCCACCGTGGTGGTGGGCCGCGTGGCGGTGTTGGCGTAGTTCTGGTTGCGCTTGGCGTCGTCGTCGTAGTAATCCACGCCGCTCAGGATGGCGTGCTTGCGCCCGCCCCAGTTGAAGGTGTTGGAGTAATCGCTTTGCACCTGCAGCACGTCGCTTTCGCCGATCCGGCCCTTGGAGCCGCGCGTCAGCACGGTGCTGTCATTGATCTGGTCGAGCGTGATGGCGCTGTTCTGAAAACCGATGGTGCTGGCCAGCATGTCGCGCTTGTAGGTGCCGTAGCGCAGTCGCGTGTTCAATTCGCCGCCATCGCCAAAGCGGTGGATGTGCCCCAGCGTCGCGTACTGCGACGAGGTGTTGTTGTAGTCGCTCTCCAGCCCGTAGAAGTTGCGCGCGGGCAGCGGCGTGTTGATCTTGCCGTCGGGCGAAAGGCGCCATGGGTGGTTGTAAATGGGACGGCCCTTGGCTTCCAGGTAATACAGCCCGATCGAGAACTCGTCGCGCGTGCCGATGCCCCACGCATAGGTCGGTGCAATGCCGCGCTTGTCCTGTTTGGCCCCGTAGTTGTCGGCCTCCTGCACCATGGCGTTCAGGCGGAAGGCCTGGTTTTCGCCAGTCAGAAAATTGAAGTCGCCCGTGGCGCGGTGGTAGTTGCCTGTGCCAAAGGTATAGCCCGCCTCGTGCTGGTCGATCAGCAGGGGGTACTTGTTGACCTGGTTGACCACGCCACCGGTGGAACCCTTGCCGAACAGCATGGAGGCCGAGCCCTTGAGTACTTCGACGCGGTCCTGGTTGAAGGTGTCGCGCTCGATCAGCGGTGCGTCCTTCATGCCGTCGATGTAGATGTCTCCGGCCTGGCCCAGCGAGAAGCCGCGCAGGCGGACGTCCTCCTCGCCCGTTTCGCCCGCCAGGAAGGTGACGCCAGCAGTGGTGCGCAGCACTTCGCGGAAGTCATCCTGGTTGCGGTCGTTCATCAGCTTTTCGGTGAAGACGGTGACGGACTGCGGGATGTCCTTGATGTCCTGCTTGCCCTTACCCACCGTGGTCTTCTTGATAAGCAGGGTGTCCTTGCCCTGGACTTCGGCCGACTCCTTGACGGTGACCGTCGACATGGTGGTTTCGGGCGTGGTGCCCTGCGCAATGGCGCCCATGGATGCGGCGAGCATCAGCGCGCCCAGGGGAATCAGCGAGAGGTCTGCGGGGGATACGCGTGCCGGCGTGGTGGCTTGCTGGAGTGTGGGGGATGCGTCGGGGCGCGACAGGGAACGGCGGCGCGCAGCGCGTGATTGAGCCAAGATGGCCTCCTTCGGTGGAAATGTGCAAATCGGCGCAGGGCGCGCCGCGAAAGGGCGACTGGCAGTGGCTAGATCAACATGGCTGTGCGGGGTCGAACTCCAGAATGTTACAACGAATGCGGGTCATTCTCATTTGCATTGACGCTATTGCGCCACACTTGCGCGCCGTACAGACGAAAAAAAGCCGGCGGTGCCGGCTTTTTCGGGGGGGCAGCGGGATTACTTGACGTGCTTGCCAATCAGGCCAGCCAGTTCAAACATCGACACCTGTGGCTTGCCGAACAGCTCCTTGAGCTTGGCATCTGCATTGATGTTGCGCTTGTTGGCTGCATCCTGCAGGTTGTGCGCCTTGATGTAGACCCACAGCTTGCTGATGATCTCCGTACGGGGCAGCGGCTGCGAGCCCACCACAGCGGCCAATGCGGGGCTGGGCGTAAGCGCCTTCATGAACGCGGCATTGGGTGTGCGCTTCTTGGTGGGGGCGGCGGCGGCCTTGGTGGCGGGCGCCTTCTTGGCTGCCGTTGCTGTTTTTGCCGGAGCCTTTTTTGCAGTTGCCATGTTGGGTTTTCCTTGTTGGAGGTAAGTGTGTCACCAGCGAAAACCGTGCTTTCTTCTGGCATGGCGATGCTACTGGGAAAAAATCGCGTTTCCAAGGGAGAAAATGCTTTTTTGCCTCAATTTGTAGCTGCGGTGCTGCGCCCGGCTGGTGGCACTACGGGGCCAGTGGGCAGGGCTGGGGAGGCGCAGCAGTGCTTGCCCGTGATGGCCTGCAGTCTTTTCGCTGCGGCAAACTGCTGCGCTCGCGTTGATGCGCTGGCATGCGCGTCGGCCATTCTTGCGGTGGAGCCCACGCCCGCAGCACCGTCGCTCGGTTTTTTCGTGATTTTCAGAAAGGTCTTTTCACCATGTCGGCTTCTGTTGTCCACGCTTTCAGCACATGCGATTTCTGTGATGTCCACAAGGCGGATACGTCCGGGTCATTCCGCGTGTTGCCGCCGGTTTTCAAGCGCTATGGGGGGTTTGCGGCGTTTGCAGGGCCGGTCAGCACGGTCAAGTGCCATGAGGACAACACGCACGTCAAGGCAGCGGTGGAATCACCCGGAGAGGGCCGGGTGCTGGTGGTGGACGGTGGCGGTTCGCTGCGGCGGGCGCTGGTGGGTGGCAACCTTGCCGCAGCCGCTGCACGCAACGGCTGGGCCGGCATCGTGGTGGACGGGTGCGTGCGCGATGTCGCCGAACTCAATGCGGCCCAGGTGGGCATTGCCGCCCTGGCGCTGATTCCGCTGCCTACCGAGCGCCGCAACGAAGGGCAGCGCGACGTTGCAGTCCATATTCAGGGGGTGCGCATTCAGCCGGGCGACTGGCTGTATGCCGACGCTGACGGCATGGTGGTGAGCACAGGGCCGCTGTCAGTTTGATGCAGCCTGGCCTTTGAACAGGTTTTTATGGCTTGCGCCCGCTGCGCCAGGCCGCCCGCGATGGAAGCGTTGCCAGCAGGACGCTGGCCAGCGCGATTGCAAACGCGAGCACCTGCAGGCCGGTCAGCGTCTCGTCCAGTGCCACCACGCCGACGGCGGCGGCACTGACCGGCAGCATGACCGTGAACACACCGCCCTGTGCTGCGGGGACAACCTTCAGGCCTGTCATCCAGAGCCACACCGTCCACATGCAGGCCGCCAGGGCATAAAAAACGAGCAGCAGCCACGTGCCTGTTCCCACGGCCGCAAAGTCGAAGCCTAGCGCTAGGTACAGGCCGAACGGCGTGGTCAGCGCAAAGCCCCACACGTTGATGAGCGAGGTGATGCGCTTAGGGCCCATGGCCCCGGTCAGCTTCTTGCCAATGACCGTATACGCGGCCTCGCACAGCACGGCACCTATCAACAGCAGTTGCCCCATCCATGCCCGGTCAGCGCCGCCCGGCGGGGGCGTGCTTGCACCGCCGTGCGCCGCAGCGTCTGGCTTGGCCAGCGAAAACAGGGCGATGCCCACCACCGCGCACAGGATAGCGCCCCAGGTGCGGGGCGCCACGCGTTCCTTGAGAAACGCCCACCCCATCAGCGCCACGGCCGCAGGAATGGCAGCCATGGTCACACCCGCAGAAACGGCATCCGTCATGCTGACGCCGTAGATCATGCAGATGGTGAAGAGAAAGTTGCCCAAAAACGATTCGAGGAACAGCAGGCGCTTGGTGTGCGGTGTGAGCGGTGGCTCGTCTGCAGGCTTCTTCAGCCAGTGAAGCATCGCCAGGCCACCGATGCCGAAGCGCAGCCATGCGAGCAAAAAGACGGGTAACACGGCCGCCAGCGGTTTGGAGAGCGCCACATAGCTGCCCACGAGCGCCATGCTCAGGGCCAGACAAGCGTAGGCAACGGGACGGGAAGGCGTGTTCACTAGACTGCGGTTTCTTCAACATCAAAGGTGACCGAATCATGCCTGATGGACGCACAGGGTCAGATCACGCACGACGCGTTTTCGTCTACGGTACGCTGCGCCGTGGGGGCTCCAACGACATCACTCGGCTGCAGCCTGCGCCGCGGTTTATCGGGATGTCAAAAGTGCAGGGCACGCTGTATTGCCTCGGCGCCTATCCAGGTCTGAAGCTTGGAGCCGGAGGTTGGGTCGTCGGCGAGGTCTACGAGGTGGAGCCGGCGCTCGAAGCCGTGCTCGACATCATTGAGGACCTTGGACCGCAGCCTACCGATGAGTACGCCAAGCGGAGCGTTTTAGTCGGGGTGGATGGTGTGGATGTCGAGTGTTTCTTGTATGAAATCAATCCTGCTTATGTGGCGACGGCCGCAGCGATATCGGGGGGTGACTGGCTGGCGGAAGTAGGCCGCTGATTTTTTGCGATACGGAAAACGGCTTTTGTATTGCGGAATTCTGTTCTGCTGCAATGCGTCAAATTTTCTCAATATGAGAGATTGTTTCCCGTATTGAGAAATGCGATATGCAAGTCATTGATTCATAAGCAAATAATTTATCTCTTCTATAAGACATAAGAGCTTGCGCGAGTCTTATAGAAGACTTAAAGTACACCCCAAGGGCGGCAAAGGCAGCCCGCCGTTTTCAACCTACCTTTGGAGTGATCTCATGCCCCAATCCCTGAACGAACAACTCAGCCGCGAACAGCAAATTGCCGCCCTGGAAAAAGACTGGGCCCAGAACCCACGCTGGAAGGGTGTGAAGCGCGGCTACTCCGCAGCCGACGTGGTGCGCCTGCGCGGTTCGCTGCCTATCGAGCACACGCTGGCCAAGCGCGGCGCTGAAAAGCTGTGGGACAAGATCAACGGCGGCGCCAAGAAGGGCTACGTCAACGCTTTTGGCGCCATCTCCGCCGGCCAGGCCATGCAGCAGGCCAAGGCTGGCCTGGAAGCTGTGTACCTGTCTGGCTGGCAAGTTGCAGCGGACGGCAACACGTCGGAAACCATGTACCCCGACCAGTCGCTGTACGCCTACGACTCGGTGCCCACCATGGTCCGCCGCATCAACAACACCTTCAAGCGCGCTGACGAAATCCAGTGGGGCCGCGGTATCAACCCCGGCGACAAGGAATTCATCGACTATTTCCTGCCCATCGTTGCTGACGCAGAAGCCGGTTTCGGCGGCGTGCTGAACGCATTCGAACTCATGAAGAACATGATCCAGTCGGGCGCAGCAGGCGTTCACTTTGAAGACCAGCTGGCCGCCGTGAAGAAGTGCGGCCACATGGGTGGCAAGGTGCTGGTGCCTACGCAAGAAGCGTGCGAAAAGCTGATTTCTGCCCGCTTTGCAGCCGACGTGATGGGCGTGTCCACCATCGTGCTGGCGCGCACCGATGCAGAAGCCGCCAACCTGATTACGTCCGATCATGACGCCAACGACAAGCCTTTCCTGACCGGCGAGCGCACGCAAGAAGGTTTCTACCGCGTCAAGAACGGCCTGGAGCAAGCCATCAGCCGCGGCGTGGCTTACGCCCCCTACGCTGACCTGGTGTGGTGCGAAACCGGCGTGCCAGACATCGGCTTCGCCCGTGAGTTTGCGCAAGCCGTGCACGCTGCCTGCCCAGGCAAGCTGCTGTCGTACAACTGCTCGCCATCGTTCAACTGGAAGAAGAACCTCAACGACAGCCAGATCGCTTCGTTCCAGGAAGACCTGTCGGCGCTGGGCTACAAGTATCAGTTCATTACGCTGGCCGGTATCCACATCAACTGGTTCAACACCTTCCAGTTCGCCCATGCATACGCCAACGGCGAAGGCATGAAGCACTACGTGAACATGGTGCAGGAGCCTGAATTCGCAGCCCGTGAAAAGGGCTACACCTTTGTGTCGCACCAGCAGGAAGTGGGCGCAGGCTACTTCGACGACGTGACCACCGTTATCCAGGGCGGTTCGTCCTCCGTGAAGGCCCTGACGGGTTCGACCGAAGAAGAGCAGTTCCACTGATCTGAGGGCTTTTTGTGCCGCTCTGCTGTGGCGCAAAATGCACTCGCCAAAAGCCCGAAGCAGCTGCTTCGGGCTTTTTTACTGGGTAGTCAGGTTAAAATCGGGGCAAATTCACTGCACAAGAGCGAGAAAGGCAATCTGGTTATGACACCGCGAACTACATCGGAGATGTTGACCGGCCTCTAAGGCTGGCTGTTCGCGCCTGCACGAGATTGCACACCCTCCAGAAAGCGCGGACCCGTTCCGCGCTTTTTTGTTTTCTGGGCCTGGCGCGTGCCCGTACCCATTGCACTGATTGAAAAGAAAGAGTTTTTCCATGGTTCACATCACGCTTCCCGACGGCTCCCAGCGCGATTTTCCAGGCCCCGTCACGGTGGCCGAAGTTGCTGCCTCCATCGGTTCGGGCCTGGCCAAGGCCGCGTTGGCAGGCAAGATTGGTGACAAGGTGGTGGACACCAGTCACCAGATCACGGCAGACAGCCCGCTGTCCATCATCACGGCCAAGGATGCAGATGGGCTGGATGTGATCCGCCACTCCACCGCGCACTTGCTGGCCTATGCCGTGAAAGAGCTGTTTCCCGATGCGCAAGTCACCATCGGTCCGGTGATCGAGAACGGCTTTTATTACGACTTTGCCTACAAGCGTCCTTTCACGCCTGAAGACTTGGTCGCCATTGAAAAACGCATGGCCGAACTGGCAGCCAAGGACGAGCCGGTGGTACGCCGTGTGTTGCCGCGCGATGAGGCGGTGGCGTACTTCAAAGGCCTGGGTGAACACTACAAGGCGGAAATCATTGCCAGCATCCCCAGCAATGAAGATGTGAGCCTGTACCGCGAAGGGAATTTTGAAGACCTGTGCCGCGGACCCCACGTACCCAGCACCGGCAAGCTCAAGTTCTTCAAGCTCATGAAGGTCGCAGGTGCCTACTGGCGCGGGGACCACCGCAACGAGATGCTGCAGCGGGTGTATGGCACGGCCTGGGCTACCAAGGATGAGCTGCAGCAGTATCTGACGATGCTGGAGGAGGCCGAGAAGCGCGACCACCGCAAGCTCGGCCGTGAGCTGGACCTTTTCCACATCGACGAGCACTCGCCAGGCACGGTGTTCTGGCACCCCAAGGGGTGGACGGTGTGGCAGGAAGTGGAGCAGTACATGCGCCGCGTGTACCGCGACAACGGCTACCAGGAAGTCAAGGGGCCGCAGATTCTGGACCAGGGGCTGTGGGAAAAAACTGGCCACTGGGACAAGTACCGCGAGAACATGTTCGTGACCGAATCGGAAAAGCGCGACTACGCGCTCAAGCCGATGAACTGCCCCGGGCACATCATCATCTTCAAGCAGGGTATCAAGAGCTACCGCGACCTGCCGTTGCGCTTTGGCGAGTTTGGTCAGTGCCACCGCAACGAGCCGACCGGTGGCCTGCACGGCATCATGCGCGTGCGTGCATTTACACAGGACGACGGCCACATTTTTTGCACCGAAGACCAGATCCAGTCGGAAGTGGTTGCGTTCACCACGTTACTGCAAAAGGTCTACCGGGATTTCGGCTTCAAGGACATCATCTACAAGCTGTCCACCCGGCCTGAAAAACGTATCGGCAGCGAAGAAAGCTGGGACCGCGCCGAGAACGCGCTGGCAGAAGGCCTGCGGGCGTCCGGTTGCGAGTTCGAGTACCTGCCTGGCGAAGGCGCGTTCTATGGCCCCAAGATCGAGTACACGCTCAAGGACGCGCTGGGGCGCCCATGGCAATGCGGAACGATCCAGGTTGATCCCAACATGCCTGAGCGGCTGGATGCCGAGTTTGTGGGCGAAGACGGTGCACGCCACCGGCCCATCATGCTGCACCGGGCGATCGTGGGCAGCCTGGAGCGCTTCATCGGGATCCTGATCGAGCAGCACGCAGGCGCGTTGCCCACCTGGCTCGCTCCTGTGCAGGTATCAGTGCTCAACATTACCGACGCTCAGTCCGATTACTGTCGCGAAATCGCTGCAAAACTGGAAAAAGCGCTGCCCAATCAAGGCCTTAGGGTGGCCCTCGATCTGCGTAACGAGAAGATTACGTATAAAATACGGGAGCATTCGTTGCAAAAGCTGCCTTACATCCTCGTCGCGGGCGACAAGGAGAAGGCTGCTGGAGCCGTAGCGGTGCGTGCCCGGGGTAATCGAGACCTCGGAGTGATGTCGGTAGAGGCCTTCGCAGAGCTGATTGCCCAAGACATCGCCAACAAAGCCTGATTTTTTAATTGAAACCTGCTTTGACGCGCGCCTTGCTTGCGGTTGTTGCTACAAGATTTGTAGTGTTTTGATTGAAGGAAGATAGCCATCGCTACTGAATTTCGTGATCGTCGCCACCGTGAAGAGCGCAAGCACCGCCTGAACCGTGAAATCATGGCCCCGGAAGTTCGACTTTCCGGACCGGAAAATGAGCCCCTCGGCGTTGTGAGCCTGATGGAGGCCTTGCGCATGGCTGGTGAACTGGACGTGGATCTGGTTGAAATTGCTGCCACGGCAAACCCTCCGGTGTGCCGCCTGATGGACTACGGCAAGTTCAAGTACCAGGAGCAAAAGCGTGCGGCTGAGGCCAAAGCCAAGCAAACGGTCATCGAGATCAAGGAAGTCAAGTTCCGTCCGGGTACGGACGATGGCGACTACAACATCAAGATGCGCAATATCCGTCGCTTCCTGGCGGATGGTGACAAGTGCAAGATCACGCTGCGGTTCCGTGGCCGTGAAATCACGCACCAGGAGCTGGGTCTGGCACTTCTCAACCGCATTCGCGACGAGCTGGCCGACACCATCATCATCGAGCAGTTTCCCAAGCTGGAAGGTCGCCAGATGATCATGATGATTGCACCCGGCAAGAAGAAGCCGGCTGCCGCCAAGCCTGCAGCTGAAGGATCTGCAGCCTGACGCTCGCGGCGTCAGGCGAGGATGATCGATAGAAATTTGCGCGCTGCCTCCCTTTGGGGAGATGGCGTCAAAAGGCAGTGCGCAAGCGCTGCCACACCGAAAGGCGAAAGCCTTTCGTAAAAGTGGCTCGGGGCCAACAAGTTTGCAGATCGGTTTGCAAACGCCTCACGAGCACAACGAAAAAGGAGCATTCACATGCCCAAAATGAAGACCAAGAGCAGCGCGAAAAAACGTTTCCGCGTTCGTCCCGGTGGCACCGTCAAGCGCGGTCAAGCCTTCAAGCGTCACATCTTGACCAAGAAGACCACCAAGAACAAGCGCCACCTGCGTGGTGCAGTCGCTGTGCACGAGACCAATATGGGCTCGATTTCACAGATGCTGCCCGGCATGGGCGTTTAATTTACTGACGAACAAGGAGTACATACATGCCTCGCGTCAAACGTGGTGTAACGGCCCGTGCCCGTCACAAGAAAGTTCTCGCCCTTGCTAAGGGCTTCCGTGGTCGCCGCGGTAATGTCTACCGTATCGCCAAACAGGCGGTAATGAAGGCTGGGCAATATGCCTACCGTGACCGCCGCACCAAGAAGCGCGTGTTCCGCCAGTTGTGGATCGCCCGTATCAACGCCGCTGCCCGTGAACTGGGCCTGACCTACAGCCAGTTCGCCAACGGCCTGAAGAAGGCATCCATCGAGATCGACCGCAAGATGCTGGCCGACCTCGCCGTGCACGACAAGGCTGCCTTCGGCAGCATCGTGAACCAAGTCAAGGCCAAGCTGGCTGCTTGAGATCACGATAAGGGGCTATCTTTTTGATAGCTTCTTGCGCAATAACAGTAAGGGCTAGAGCTTGAAAAGGCACTAGCCCTTGTTTATTTTCAAGAGTCGATATGAACGAGTTGGATTCCCTGGTCGAAAGCGCTGCGCAACTGTTTGCGCAAGCGAACACTCCTGCTGAGCTCGAAAATGCCAAGGCCCAGTTTCTGGGCAAGTCAGGCCGCGTGACCGAGCTCATGAAAGGCATGGCGCAGCTTTCCGTCGAGGAAAAGAAATCGCGCGGGGCAGCCATCAATGTCGCCAAGCAGGCGATCGAAGCTGCGTTGACCGCCCGTCGTCAGGCGCTCGCCGACGCGGAGTTGCAGGCCCAGCTGAAAGCCGAAGCGCTCGACGTGAGCCTGCCGGGCCGCCAGCGTGGCCAGGGCGGTCTGCACCCTGTGTCGCTCACCCTTGAGCGTATTGAGCGCATCTTCGGCTCCATGGGTTTTGACGTGGCCGAGGGCCCCGAGATCGAGACCGACTGGTTCAATTTCACGGCACTCAACACGCCCGTGGATCATCCGGCGCGTTCGATGCACGACACCTTCTATGTTGAGGGCGGCACTGCCACCGCTCCCAACCTGCTGCGAACGCACACGAGCCCCATGCAAATCCGCCATGCGGTCCAGCACGTCAAAAAGCACCGTGCGGCACTGGATGCCGGGCAGGCCATGCCCGAGATCCGCGTGATTGCACCCGGCCGCACCTACCGGGTGGACAGCGACGCCACCCATTCGCCCATGTTCCACCAGTGCGAAGGCCTGTGGATCGGCGAGAACGTGAGCTTCAAGGATCTCAAGGTCATCTTCACGGACTTTTGCCGTACCTTTTTCGAAAGCGACGACCTGGTCCTGCGTTTCCGTCCGAGCTTCTTTCCGTTCACCGAGCCCAGTGCCGAGATCGATATCCAGTTCCAGACAGGCCCGCTGGCTGGTCGCTGGCTGGAAGTGGCTGGCTCGGGCCAAGTGCACCCGAACGTGGTGCGCAACATGGGGCTGGACCCTGAAAAATACATCGGCTTTGCGTTTGGCATGGGGCCCGACCGCCTGACCATGTTGCGCTACGGCGTGAACGACCTGCGCCTGTTCTTTGACGGCGACATCCGCTTTTTGACGCAGTTCCAGTAAGACAGCCGCGCCTGAAATGCGCCCGTGCCGTGTCGGCACCCACCGAATACATGTCTGACTATGCAATTTCCTGAATCCTGGTTGCGCGAATTTTGCAACCCACCTCTGACGACTGCCGAGCTTGCAGAGACGCTCACCATGGCTGGTCTTGAAGTCGAAGAGCTGCGCCCCGTGGCGCCGCCTTTTTCCAAGATCGTGGTGGGCGAAATCAAGGAGGCTGTGCAGCACCCTGATGCCGATCGTCTGCGCATTTGCCAGGTGGACGTGGGGCAGGGCTCGATGCTCAATATCGTGTGTGGCGCGCCCAATGCGCGCGTGGGCATCAAGGTGCCTTGCGCGCTGGTGGGGGCCGAGCTTCCGCCGGGCGATGACGGCAAGCCGTTTCTCATCAAGGTGGGCAAGCTGCGTGGTGTGGAAAGCCAGGGCATGTTGTGCTCTGCCCGCGAACTCAAGCTGTCAGAAGACCATGGCGGGCTACTCGAGCTCGCGGCCCATGCGCCCGTGGGGCAAGACATCCGGGCGCACCTGGATCTGGACGACACGCTTTTCACGCTCAAGCTCACGCCCAACCTGGCGCATTGCCTGAGCGTGTTTGGCATCGCGCGCGAGCTGTCGGCGCTGACCGGCGCGCCGCTGGTGCAACCCCAGTACCCGTCCCTTTCAGCCACGCTGGCGGACAAGCTCGCTGTGCGGGTCAGCGCGCCGGATCTGTGTGGCCGCTTTTCCGGCCGGATCGTGCGCAACGTCAACACCCGCGCGGCCACGCCGCAGTGGATGCTGGACCGCCTCGCACGCTGCGGCCAGCGCGGTGTGTCGCCGCTGGTGGACATTTCCAACTACGTGATGTTCGAGCTGGGCCGCCCTTCGCACATCTTTGACCTCGACAAGATCCACGGCGGTCTGGACGTTCGCTGGGGAAAGCTGGGCGAGACGCTCAAGCTGCTCAACGGCAACACCATCACGGTGGACGATAAGGTCGGCGTCATTGCCGATGCCCAGGCGGTGGAATCGCTGGCCGGCATCATGGGCGGCGACGCCACGGCGGTGTCCGATGACACACGCCACATCTACGTGGAAGCTGCATTCTGGTGGCCCAAGGCTGTGGCCGGCAGGTCGCGCCGGTTCAACTTCTCGACCGATGCGGGGCACCGATTCGAGCGTGGCGTGGACCCGAGCCTGACGGTGGAGCACATTGAGCGCATCACGCAGTTGATCATCGACATCTGCGGCACTCCCGACACTGCCTGCGGCCCTATCGATGACCAGACTGTCAACATGCCGGCGGCGAAGCCGGTCACGCTGCGTGTGGCACGCGCCGCCAAGGTGATTGGCATGCCTCTGAGCCAAGTGCAGTGCGCAGGTGCACTGCAGCGCCTGGGCCTGGACGTCGCACAAGGCGAAGGCACGCTCACCGTTATCCCTCCCGCCTACCGTTTCGACATCAACATCGAAGAAGACCTGATCGAAGAGATCGCGAGGATCGTTGGCTACAACAGCCTGCCCACCACGCCGCCGCTGGCCCCCATCACGCCCAAGCTACCGGCAGAAGCCACCCGCAGCGCGTTTGCGGTGCGCCATGCGCTGGCTGGCTTCGGGTATCAGGAGACCATCAACTTCAGCTTTGTGGAAGAACGCTGGGAGCGCGAGCTGGCCGGCAACGACACGCCCATACGCCTGCTGAACCCGATTGCAAGCCAGATGAACGTGATGCGCTCGTCTTTGCTGGGTTCGTTGCTACAAGTTTTGAAGTTCAACCTGGACCGCAAGGCTCAGCGGGTGCGCGTATTCGAACTCGGCCGGGTGTTCTTGCGTGACGAGGGCGTGCGCAACACCGACACCACGGTGGAGGGTTTCCACCAGCCGATGCGGGTTGCAGGGTTGGCCTATGGTCCTGCCGATGCACTCCAGTGGGGCCGCACCGAGCAGGGCGTGGATTTCTTCGATGTGAAGGGTGACGTGGAAGCCTTGCTGGCTCCGCTGCAGGCATCTTTTGAGCCGGGCAATCATCCGTCCATGCACCCCGGCCGCTGTGCGCGGGTTGTACTCAATGGGCGCGCCATCGGCTTCGTGGGCGAGCTTCATCCGCAGTGGCGTCAGGGCTGGGATCTTCCGCAGGCCCCGCTGATGTTCGAGCTGGATCTGGACGCTGTGCTCGCCCGGTCGGTTCCCGTGTTCAAGCCGGTGGCAAAGCACCAAGCTGTGGAGCGTGATCTGGCCGTGGTCGTGGCCGAGCGCGTGACGCATGCCGAGGTGATGGCAGCAGTCCGCGAAGCGGTACCTGGCGGTTTGCTGCGCTCTGCCGTGCTCTTTGACGTATACCGCCCCAAGCCGTTGCGCGACGGTGAAGCAGCGCCTGCTGCTGCGCAGGTAGGGCAGGGCGAGAAGAGCCTCGCAGTCAGGCTGACGCTTGGCCGGGACGAAGCCACGTTGACCGACGCGGAAATCGAGTCGACAGTGCAGCTGGTGATCGCGCAGCTCAAAGAGCGCGCCGGCGCACGGCTGCGCGTCTGACACATGGCTGATGAAGCAAAGGTGCGACCCATGATCGAATTTGCAGTGGAGTCTCTGGAGACTCCTGCGCTGACCAAGGCGCAGCTGGCCGACCTCCTGTTTGACCAGATCGGTTTGAACAAGCGCGAGTCCAAGGACATGATCGATGCGTTTTTCGACCTAGTGTCCCAAAGCCTGGTCGAAGGGCGCGACGTCAAGCTCTCGGGTTTTGGCAATTTCCAGATTCGTACAAAGGCTCCGCGTCCCGGTCGGAATCCGCGCACTGGTGAGGCCATTCCCATTCAGGCACGGCGTGTGGTCACGTTCCACGCCAGCAGCAAGCTCAAAGAACAGATCCAGTCTGCATCTGCGACGTGATGTTTTTGTCAAATACCTGATGGGATAGCCATCGGTGGCTGGCGGCAACTGCACGTCTGCAGTACGCTTGCCGGCTCACCGGTCTGGATCCGCACAACATGGCAACCGCCCTTCCTTCCATCCCTGCCAAGCGCTACTTCACCATCGGTGAGGTTGCGGAGCTGTGCGGCGTCAAACCGCACGTTTTGCGGTACTGGGAGCAGGAGTTCACGCAGTTGCGCCCCATGAAGCGCCGGGGCAACCGCCGGTACTACCAGCACCATGAAGTGCTGATGATCCGGCGCATCCGCGATCTGCTATATGACCAGGGGTTCACCATCAGTGGGGCGCGCAACCGCCTTCAGGAGCTGGTGCAGAGTGGCCGGGCGCCGGAGGCAGGCGGTGATCAGGATTTTGCCGATTCCGTGCCCCCCGAGTTGTTGAGGGATGGACTTCAGGATCTTTCCATTGAGACGCGGGACATGGCGTTCGACGCCCACGCAATGCGCAAGGAATTATTTGAAATCCGTGCGCTGCTTTCCCCGAACTGACCTGTTTTTCTGCATATAATCTAAGTCCTGTCGGCGTGTAGCGCAGCCTGGTAGCGCACTTGCATGGGGTGCAAGGGGTCGCGAGTTCGAATCCCGCCACGCCGACCATTGATAGCAAAAGCCCAGAATCGAAAGGTTCTGGGCTTTTTTGCTGTGCGTTCGAATGCTTGCCGGGGAGTGGGCGCCATTGTCCGGGTGGCGCGCCGATCTTGCGCCGTGACCTGTCGCGTAATGCACCTCCCGCGACTTGTCACGCAGCGCACTGCTGCCTGACCCAACAGATCTGCCCACCGGGCTGAGGAATCGACATGATTGACGGAATCGTCGCCGGCCGGCTCCACACCGATGCAGAGCAGCGCGTCGACAAGTTTGGCAAGGCTTTCACCGTGGTCAAGATGAAGGCCAGCACGGGAGAGGGCGAGGGCGTCCTGGTGAATGTGATTGCTTTCGACGCGGCGTGCCAGGATGGGCTCCGGCGGCTGCGTGAAGGCGACGCGGTAGCGCTGGCCGGGGCCCTGACGCCGCGCGTATGGACGGACAAGCAAGGCAACGCGCGCCCTGCGCTCGACATGGTGGCCCATAGAGCACTTGTCACCGAATCGCTGCTCGAATCCAATCCAGCCCAGGACTGAATACGGCATACCAGCACTGCTGGCAAGGTGGCGTGGCCAGGCATTACCGGGTGCACCCGCTTGGGCTAATTGTTCGGCTTGGCCGTTATTTTCATCGGCTTCACCGGCGCAAAGCCCAGCGCTTTGAGTTCATCTTCGGTCAGGTGCAGTTCTGTGAGCTCAGGCTGCCGCGCTTCCACCGCACGCCTGCGCTCAAAGGTGCTGGGTGGCCCTTGTTCTTGCTGTCGCCGGTCGCTTCCGGATCGCCGGTCAACAGGCTCCCTGCGCTCGAATGTCATGGTGATGCTCTGCAATGGATGGATGCTTGGTACGCGCGGTATCAGGTGCCCCACGCGTACGCTGCGCATCTGCAAGTCTGTCGCACAGCTTGCCTGTTGCAAAACAAAAAATGCGCAGCCCTGCAGTGCAGTGCGCGGAGGGGGCTTCTAGGGTGTTTTTACGTGCCCCAACAAAAAAGCCTTTGGTTCTTGCGAACCAAAGGCTTCTGACTGGTGCCGGAGAGATGAATCGAACACCCGACCTTCTCATTACGAATGAGATGTTTGATGTGTTGATGGCAATTGATGTATGTTATAAATCCTATATAGAACAACAACATACGTCCGAAACATGCACGCGCCGTAAACGTTGCTGTTGATTTGAATGCCTAAAAATTGAAACTGTCAGTCTGTAAAATGTCTGTAAATTTTACGGACATGGCTTTATGGCACGCCCCAGCAAAAACGCGATCATCGATTTCACCGTTTCTCACGACCTGACTCATGGCTTGCTTGATCGCGCGGTCTGCCCACCTGGCAAATCATTTGTTCTCATCAAGGATGCAGAGAAGAAAGGACTACGCCTCAGAGTGACGGCTGCTGGTGGAAAGCACTGGCAGTTTGAGACTCGGGTGAAAGGCAAGCTCTTTACCCGCGCCCTTGGTGAATGGCCCACTATCTCCATTGCCGATGCACGTTCTGAGGCCCACCGCTTGCGGGGTCTGACTGAGCAAGGTGTTGACCCTAGGCTTGGCGAAGCTGAAAAAGCAGCCCAGCTCGCGAGGACAGTCCAGCAGGAGGCTGAGCAGGCTGCAGCCCAGTCGATCTTGGTTGGGGATGTATGGGAGTTGTACCTAGTCCAAGGTAAGCCCAAGCGCAAAGACGGTTGGAAGCCTCGTTATCTTGCTGATCTCCACGCAATGTCCAGCCCAGGTGGCGTCAAGAAAAAGCGGGGCGCAGGGCTGACCAAGTCAGGGCCATTGTTTCCACTGATGGGGCAGCCATTGGCATCCGTTGATGAAGACGTACTCCAAGGTTGGTACGAGCAAGAGTCACTTCGTGGCCGGCATCAAGCTGCCAGGGCCTTGATGATGTTCAGAGGCTTCCTTCGCTGGTGTTCTGGTCGTCCAGAGTATCGTCGTATCGTCAATAGGGATGCCGGTCGCTCTGCCGCGATTCTGGAGAATTTGCCGCCAATGACGCGTCGGACGGATGTGCTTGAAACCGCTCAGATGGTGCCCTGGTGGAATGCTGTTGATCAGCTCCCGAATCGAACGGCGGCGCGTTATCTACAGGCGCTGCTCCTGACGGGGGTTCGCAGAGAAGCGCTTGCGGCGCTCAAATGGGTAGATGTGGATTTCCGCTGGATGAAGTTGACCGTGGCAGACAAAGTCGAGGGCGCGCGGGTGATACCCCTTACTCCGTTCCTCGCGAAGCTGTTGAGTGCCCAGCCAAAAATCAATGAGTTCATCTTCGCAGGCACCGGAAAGCGTGGACATATTGTTGATGCTCGTGCCAGTCTTTCCAAGGCACTCAAGGCGGCGGGTATCGATCACCTCACTCTGCATGGTCTGCGTCGCGCTTACAAGCAGCGTGGACGGTCTGTAGCTCCCCATGGAGCTGTTGATCAAATGCAGGGCCATAGGCCATCTGGGACCGCTGATGGGTATGCCATCCTACCTTTGGATGACTTGAGGCCATTTGCACTGACCATTGAGAGGCATATCCTCAAGCTCTCAGGTCTTGCCGTTGCAGATGTGGGTTCGGACGAGAGGGTAGAAGTTAGTCGCTGACCGACATCTCGTTTACATTCATTGCGTTTGCGAGGGTTTGGTTGGCTGTGATGCAGCACAGTGCCCTTGCAAGACGCGCATTTAAGCCAAAGCAAACAGGCTGGAGCGAGCCATGTACATCACTCATTTACGCAATGTAGGCGGTTCTGTCATGTTGGCTATTCCGCCCTGGTTCCTTAACCAGCTGCGCCTTGACGCCGGGGCGTCTGTGAGCATGTCCATCCAAGATGGTCATCATCGAGCCCAAGGTCACACCCCGCTCCACGCTGGAGGAGCTTATTGCCCAAACTGACCCCACAGCGCTGGAAGCCGTAAAGGCCGACATGTTCTTTATGAGCGGGCCGGTGGGTAGAGAACTATTATGAATTTTTTGGAACCTCGCGTAAACGAGGTCTTAGCGCGTTGGGTGCTTAACCAATTCGGCTGTTCGGTGATTGCGGTTCATCTTCCTTTCGCTTAGAACATAGCTCTTTGCCAAGAGCGGATACTCGTCTACGTCAATTTTTTGCGGTGGATATTGCCGATCGGCGTGCCGGGATTGAGTTGAAATGTCAATCACTATTCGTTAAAAATTTGTAGTAATGTTAAATTTCGCGCTTTCGGCTTCATTGCAAAAAAATCTCGGAGAGCATGGAATCACATTTGTATACCACGCGGCAGGCGCAGTGCAACGCCTTCTTCCCCACGTGGAAATTACAGGTTGGCATGAAGCCTCTTGGGCCAATGCAGGGTGTGTATGGACAAACTCCAAGAGACGAGAAGTTCGGATCACGATTACCTTTGGAGCAAAGGTCAATCCAAATTCAGTATCTCTCAGTGCCTTAGTGAGACGCCGGAGCATTCCTGGTGCCAGCTCCGTGGCTTCTGAAATTATCGATATTCGAGAGCACCATATCTGCGATTTGATTGCTCGGCGAATATCTGAAATTCTTTCAAACTCTCCAACTCTTCGCCTTGATCCGATTTCCCTACAGGCGGTGTCTCGGGATTTTGACGAATCCATTGTTTCGGATCACATACAACAGCATCACAAACTCAAGTTGCCGGTCTCAAAAGTGTTGCGTACGCTGCACACACTGTCGGAACAGAGTTATGAAAATAAGGCGTTGACCTTCGGCTGTATCCTTGATCCAGATAACCCCGCTCCTGCAGGTTCTGATATTTTCCCCGGCGATTTCCTACGGAGTAAGAAGTACAAGGCACTATCTGATGGTTTTCGCACGGCATACCTCATCTCCACAAATGGCGCCCTTGTTGACTTTATTGACTTGGACCGAGCAAATTCCGCAACTCTATCGGAGAAGCATCATTTCCCTGACTGGACCGAGTCAATCGCCAAAGCCAGCCGAGGCGGTCGTTGCGGAATCGCCCTGAGCCGCCAGGGTGACATTCTTGTGTTCGATGAAGGCACCTTACGGCTTTCTTATCGGTTTGGTCAGTGGCAGTATTGGAACCATGTGCATCTCATCAAGCTGCTTCGTGACAGAGCCAAGGCGCAGCGCGTGCGCAAGCAGGTCCTTGGGAGAGTAGTAGGTAAGATCTACCGCGTTGCACTAGATGTTTCATTTCGGCGTTCGGGTGGACTGCTTGTAATTCTGCACAACAAGCAGAAGCTGCACGAAATCGTCCGACTAGGCGACGCGATTGGTGATCCCGGCCGTCAGAGCACGGACGCATCTTTTGATGAAGTCGTTGCACCGCGAATGTTTCAGTCGCTGCCGCGATCTGTAGCGGTTGAGCTTGCTTCGCTAGACGGTGCTGTGGTGCTGAAGAATTCTGGTGAAGTCGCCGCATATGGCGCGGTACTCCAGCCACAATCGCCTGGAGAATTACATGGTTCTGAGGGAAGCCGAACTAAAGCTGCAATTGGGGCCTCATTCTACGGGCTTGCCATTAAGATAAGCTCTGATGGAGACATCAGTGTTTACTACGAGGGGAAAGAGTTCATACGTGTTTAGTCATGAGAAAGCTAGTAAGGCATCTGGAGCATTGTGGACTTTGGTCTAGCTCAGAGAAAACCCAAGGGAAGACCTTAAAAGTTGCTGCACTTGAATTGAGGTGCAATCCTAAAATACACATTTGATGGGAAATTGCGGTGAATGATTCGGTAGAAAGCAAACCCTTTCGAGTACTGTGCCTTGATGGAGGCGGCATGCGAGGGGTCTATCAGGCCGCTTACCTTTCTACTTTCGCTGGGCGTATTGCCAAGCAGGCGGGGCACGACAACGTCTCTCTCGACATCGGCAAGGCATTCGACCTTATCGTCGGCACGAGCACAGGAGGCATAGTCGCGAGCGCTCTGGCCAAAGGCATCCCTTTGCAGGCAGTGCAGGACCTCTACGCACAGTACGGGAGCAAGATCTTTCCGTACCAAACGCTACGGTCTATGCCTGTCATCGGGAACTTCCTGATCCGCAACTTCGGTTGCGGCCTGCGCGAGGGCGAAGCGGCCTTGCGTGAGGCCCTCAGCTCGAAGTTGGGCACAACGACGGTTGGCGAGGTTTACGAGACTCGCAAGATCGCGTTGGCTATTCCAGCTCTCGACCTCAACCGCCATTCAGCGGTAGTTTTCAAAACCAAGCACCTGAGTCGCTTGAACGGCCGCGACGATCGCCGCACACTGGTCGATCTCTGCATGGCAAGCACTGCAGCTCCCATCCTGCGCTCAATGGCCCAACTTGAGGAACCAGGCGGTGATGGTGCGACCACGGCCACCTACGTCGACGGGGGCCTGTGGGCAAACAATCCCGGCTTGGTCGGCATGATGGAAGCGGTCGAAATCCTTCATGACCGTGAGGAGGAGCGCCCAATCCAGCTCTTCATGTTGGGCACGCTACCTGCCCAAGGCGGCGAAGAAGTCACCGATAGCGGTCGCTACCGTGGCGCGCCGGGATGGAAATTCGGCCTAAAAGCCATCGAGGCGGGTATGAATGCCCAGGCCGTAGGCTACGGCTACCTTACTAACAAGGTCGCGGAGCTACGTCACGACGGCAGTTTCGCGTACCGCCTTCCTGCCCAGTGCCCGTCCAAGGTGTTGCAGGAGTTGATATCCAACATGGACGATGCTCGGCCGAAGCTGCTCAACGCGCTTGCGCGTCAGGCCATTTCCGACGTCGACTACGCTTGGGCAGGCCAGGCGCACAACCCACACATGCAAGCCTTCCGGACCGCGCTTTCCGAGTCCCCGCTGCACCCATAGAACAGGATGAGCCATGGCTGATATCAACTGCAACGCCGAGATGACCGCCTACCACAGTGACGAGGTCACGCTATCACTGAAGCAGCAGCAGGATATGCGCACGCGACGCGACGCCGGTCGCACGCGGCTTCATAACGGCCTCGACACCGCTGGCAAACCTCAGCCGCGAGAGGTCCGGTCCCAGGGGTCCTACCAGATGCGCACCATGGTGCAGGACCCGGAGAACGACTACGACATCGATGACGGAGCCTACTTTCAGAATGACGACCTGAAGGACGGTGATGGCCTGCATTTGACGCCGCTGGCCGCCCGTCAACGAGTTTGCGATGCCCTTAAGTGGGACGGCCGCTTCAAGCAAGAGGCCGAGGTCAAAAATAACTGTGTCCGCCAAGCCTACGCCGTGGGCTATCACATCGATGTTCCCGTGTACCGCATCATCTTCGTGAAGGACTGGCAGGGCAATGAAACCGAGCGTTACGAACTGGCTAGCGGCGATGAATGGATCACTTCGGACGCGCGGGCTGTGACACGCTGGTTCAACGACAAGGTAAAGAGACTCAACCAAAACGACGGCGAACTGGACGAGGGCCAGTCCGACGGCAGTCAGCTGCGACGCATCACCAAGCTGACCAAGAAGTTCGCGCGGCGCGCTGACTGGAAGGCCAAGACCACCAGCGGCATCACTATTACCAAGCTGGTCGTCGACCATTTCATGGTTAGTGCCAACCGCGACGACACTGCGCTGCGCGAGACTTGGAGAAAGATCCACGCGGCAATAGCCAGGTCCACACAGATCGCTCACCCCGTCGTCGACAAGAACCTAGCGGAGAACGGCGACGAGCAAGTGACGCACTTCCGTACCTGCCTGCAGGTGGCACTCGACTCGCTCGCCGTGCTCGATAAGGACGACTGCACCCGCGCGCAGGCCCGCCAGGCGTGGGATGATGTTTTTGACACGACGTTCTTTTCCGACCAGCCCGATCCAGATGCAGCCAAGAAGGCCGCCGGCGGCGGCTCAGTCATGAACGTGACGAAGGTCGAACCCGCGCGGCGCGATGATGGCGGAGGTCGCTTCGGCTGATGACGTCGCACGAGTTGATCTCGGCCATAGAGGCCGAACTCCAGAGCCTACGTCCCGGACGCTGGCGGCGTATGAGCGCCGAGGAATTGCGCGAGCAGTCTCCACGTATTTTTCAATACGGGTGGCGGGTAGAGATATCTGAGAATGAGATCCGGCCGGTTGGTGTTGATCACTTCCTTTTGGTCGTCGACGCGGCGTTTCCGAATTCGCAACTGCGAATTCTTGCGCCCGGCATGGGTAGTGACTTCCGGTGGCCTCATGTTGAGCCCAAGGGTTTGCTGTGCCTACGCCCCACAACAGTGGCGGCACCTGCCGCCGATCGCGTCCGCCACCACTTTGGCGATGCGCTTGAGCTTTTGAACTACTCCGAGGAGAAATGCGCAATGGAGTTCGCGCGAGAGTTCGGAGCGTATTGGGCTCAGCAGGCAACTCGGCCGCAAGAGAACTTGCGCGTGGTCAGCCTGGTCAAGCCAGGTGGGAAATCCCGCCAAGTGTCATTTCATCTAGACAGCCGGATGTCCAGGCTAGTTGTCGCTGACACCAAGGCGGATGTCCAGGCATGGCTTGTCGGCGCGGGAGCGCCGATCGGTGACCATGACGTCTTACCGTGTCTTCTCGTGCGGCTAAAGAAGCCTTGGGCTCCAGCTGAGTTTCCGAAGACCGTGGGCGACACCGTGAACGGCCTGCCTGAGGATGCCGTGCGCGCTACGCTCCTGCCCAGTCGGAAGTCGGTATTCCTTTTCGAGGCTACAACTGCCACCGGACCAGTATTCGCGGCGGTGCTTGCGAGCGGGGCCAAAAGCGACAAGATCAAGAACGGATTCCGCAGTTGGAACAAGGTGCCCACTGAGCACATCAAGCGAGCCATGGCGCAGCAGCGCGTTGAGCGCGTAGTGGTCAGCCGCGTCGATGCACCATGGGTCCACGGCCGAGGCCACTTCTCCGACCAGACGTCGCTTCAGGTTCGCAAGGTTGGGTTCATCGGCTGCGGCTCAGTCGGCTCGGAAGTCGCAGGATTGCTGGCCAAGGCCGGCGTCGGCGAGCTGAGCTTCGTTGACAGCGACAGTCTGATGTCCGCAAATTTGAGCCGCCACACGCTGGGAATCGCCTACCTCGGTTGGAACAAGGCCATTGCCGTAGCTACCGAGTTGCGGCGGAGGCTGCCGCACTTGAGGATCGGCTCTACATTTACGTCGAAGTTTGAACATCTCAGACCTGCGGACCTCGACAAGCTCGCGGGCATGGACATGATCGTCACGGCTGGGCTCGACATTGAGGGTGAGGCGGCTGTGAACTCTTGGCGGCAAACGCTCGACCGTCCGCCCGCATATCTCAGCATATGGGTGGAAGCGTACGCGCTCGCCGGCCATGCAGTGCTGCTCTTCGGGAAGGACGATCTGATGTCCCGGTTCGAGGGCGAACATCCTGCTTTTCGCCTGACTGACTGGCCTGCGGGCTCAGGCGCCCTCATCGTCGAGGCGGGCTGCGGCAATGTTTTTCAGCCTCACGGCGCGGTCGACCTTCAGACGCCGATAGCCATGGCTGCCAAGCTTGCGCTGGACGCCCTGCTTGGCAGGGTTCCCGCTTCGTGTCGCCGCGTCTGGTTCGGTGACCGGGAGACAGTAGCTATCCTCGGTGGAGTCGTCCGCAAAAGCTTCACCGAAGTCAATGCCGTGAGGCAGTATTCGTGGTGACCCTCTTCCGCCAAATGCGTGTTGCGGTGATGCCAGTGGTGGGGCGTCTCGCGAATGTCAATCAGCGTGTTTGCCTGGGTGTGGATGTCCTGTCGCATGTACGAGCGCATCGACAGCTCTCATCCAGAGCAACGGAGGCAGGTGGCCAACTGTTCGGAACGATCACGCCAGAACTCATCGAGGTGACCAAGGCCACTGGCCCATACTCCGGCGACGAGCGCTCGCGCTATCGATATCGGTCTAATCCTGTCGCGGCACAGCTTGCCATCCAAGAGCAGTCGCGAACGAGCCTCCTGTACCTTGGCGAGTGGCACACCCACGCCGAGGACTACCCTGACGCGTCGGGCTTGGACGATGAAGCGATGCAACTGCTGTTGGCGCGGTCCCAGCTGAACAGCAATGCACTGCTGATGCTCATCGTTGGCCGCGTGGACACTATCTCTGGACTCGCGCTGTTCACAGTGACACCGGAGCGCGTATACCGATGGAATATAGCGTTGTAAGCTCTGTCATTGTCGGGAGTTGATGTGCGGGACCCTTAGCGCTTTTCACCTCGATACAACTGGCTCAGTATGAGGTCGCGAGCCGTCGACGGCAGTCGGTCACCAACGTAGACGCGAATGACAGCTCCCAGCTTCGAGACACTTCGAGGCCCAATCACCATGGGTGTTTGCTTGCCGATTTGCAATTCAAAACATGGCATGCTGCACTTCTTGGCGTTCCCTCCCTTCACCAGATGTGCTGGATAGGTCGGGTGACGGAATGCCTGTCAGGGCTGCGCTGAGACCCCCATGAGAAACCGCACTCCTGTCTTCTTCACCAGCTCCTGGTAGCTGATCGGCCGACCCACCATCTCCCCTTCGCGATTCTCCTGCCAGTGCGCCCACGCCTTGTTGGTTGTGGCGTCGTATACGAGCTTGTACAGATAGGCCGGCACCTTCACCCCATTGGCCCCAATGCGCGGTCCTGCATCCGTGAACACCGGCCCGGTGATCACAAACACATCTCCTTTGGCCCGCTTCACGTAGTGCCGCGTGTCCTGCTCAATCTTGTTCCAGGCGCCACCGTTGTGCTGGGCATTCTGCGGAACCATGTTGGCCAAGCTGAAGCTCTGGGCCATGGCCGTCGGCGTCGGCATGTCTCCCGCTGGCGCCATATGCCCTCGGGAGTAGCCTGAGTTCTTGTAGTCCTCCAGCTCGGCCCGCTCGCCGCTTGGCAGGCGAGCATCGGCGAAGAATCGCTTCGCCCGCTTTTCGTCAGCATCCTCGATGAGCCTGCGGTTCAGGCGCTGGGCCACAAACACCGGTGTCTTGGTCGTCCCGGAGTGCAGCACCGCAAACGCTTCATAGCAAAGCTCCCGCAGCTGCGGCCGGGGCGTTATGGCGGGTGGTACGCCATTCGCAAAGAACTGCGGGCAGTGTGCGAAGGAAGTGGGCTCGGGCGTGAGCAGGGCTGCACTGTCGAACTGTGGAGACCGTGCCCAGGAAAGCTGGGGGAGAGCTGCACCAGCGAGAGCTAGGGCAAGCATCGCTGCCAGACGCACACGGCACGCAGAAGAGAACAAGCGATTCACAGGATGGGTCGAGCGAGTGAAGTAAAGACGTGCTCGATTGGAGCACTTTTAGTTTCTCAATTGCGGCTGGATTGCTCAAACTTCGCAGGGCTTTAGAGCGACCGGCGGCTATCCAGGCTATCCAGGCTATCCAGGCTATCCAGGCTATCCAGGCTATCCAGGCTATCCAGGCTATCCAGGCTATCCAGGCTATCCAGGCTAGACAAGCTAGACAAGCTAGACAAGCTAGACAAGCTAGACAAGCTATACAAGCTATACAGGCTAGGCAAGCTAGACGAGTTCATTCTCACATGCAGGTTCGCTGCTCGGGTCAGGCTCGCGCGATCGGAACATCCTCCCACCGCGTCGTGTACTGAGGCGTGCGCCTTTCCTGCCGCATCCCCCAGTCCTTGCTCGCGTTGGTGCCGCCCGTGGCGCCCGAGTGCACGGTGCCTTTGCCGTAGCGCTGATTGAGGGCGTCGAGCGCCACCATCAGCTTGCTGCGGTCCCGCTGGTCTTCCTGCTCCAGATCCAGTTCGCCTTGCATGACGCTGTCCGGTATCAAGTCCAGCAGCATCACCCCGGCCTTGGCCATCTTGTAGCCAGGCTCATAGATACGCTGCATGCCAGCGGTGGCTGCCCACACCAGCTTGCCAGTGTCCGCGGTGGGCCGGCGCAGCGGAACCACGACGCTGCGGTTGAAACGGGGCCCGGGCCGAAACGGCGATGTGTGGCAGAACACCAGCAGCTGGCTGGCCAAACTACCCTCCTTGCGTAGCTTCTCGGCTGCACGACTGGCGAACTCGCTCACGGCCTCGACCAGCGGCGGCAGCTCTGTGACCGCCTGACCGAACGACCGGGTACAGGCTATCTCCTTCTTGGGCGCCGGTGCGTCATCCAGGTCGATGCACTGCATGCCCTGCAGCTCCCGCACAGTGCGTTCCAGCACCACACTCCATCGCTTGCGTACGGTCGCCGGGTCCATGCGGACCAGGTCCAGAACGGTGTGCACGCCACCCTCGTGCAGCTGGGCTGCGATCTTGCGGCCCACGCCCCAGACTTCTTCGACCAGTATGGCTGCCAGCACATCTTCGAGGTCCTGAGCCGGCAGGGCGGTCAAGTTGCACACTTGGGCCAGCTCGGTCGGGTAGCTGCCTGGTTTGCGCTCGGCCGTCTTTGCGATGTGGTTTGCCAGCTTCGCCAAAGTCTTAGTGTGGCCGATGCCCACACCGCATGGGATGCCTACCCACCTGTCAATGCGGTCGCGGATCGCACGGCTGCGCTCGGTCAGGTCGCCGCGCACGCCTTGCAGCCCGATGAACGACTCGTCGATGCTGTAGATCTCCTGGGTAGGTCCCAGGCCCGCCGCCAAGCTCATCATCCGGTCGCTCATGTCGCCGTACAGCGTGAAGTTCGCGCTCAGGGCTACCAGGCCGTCGGTCTCTTCCATGTGCCTGATCTGGAACCACGGGGCGCCCATCTTGATGCCCAGGGCCTTGGCTTCGTTGCTGCGTGCGATAGCGCACCCATCGTTGTTGCTGAGCACGACAACAGGCCGACCGTTCAGGCTGGGCCGGAAGACGCGCTCGCAGCTCACGTAAAAATTATTTCCGTCCACGAGCGCGTACATGCCGGAGCCCTCGGAGATCTGTCGGTCAGGACGTGATGAATAGCTTCACACAGCCTCGCACGACACCCCAAACCTCAATGGTCTGGCTGTCGCGCGGAACGATGTCGGGATACGTCGGGTTGGCGGCCTTCAGCTTGATCCGGCCGGCGCGCTGGTACAGAAACTTCACCGTGCACTCCCCATCGACGAGCGCTACAACGATGCAGCCGTGCTTGGGTCGCACGGCGCGGTCCACGGCAATGATGCTACCGTCATCGATGCCAGCTTCGCGCATGGAGTCACCTCGGACACGCCAGAAGTAGGTGGCCTGCGGATGCTTGACCAGCAGCTGCATCACGTCCAGCCGCTCGACGACGAAGTCATCTGCAGGGGAGGGAAAGCCTGCACGTACGCTTACCCCACCGACGGGCAGGGCGAGGACCTCTACTGCTTGGTCGTACGGAACGGGCAGGGGAGAGTCGAAAATACTGTGCATATACACAGTATATCTGTCGGCTGCCAGAATGTTGCCATGTGTACCTACTACGAGGTCCCGGGCCGGGAGCGTCTGGTCCTTCATTTCGGGAGCTCCCGCAGGGTGAGTGGCGAGACAAGATGAGCCCGCTCTACCGTGGGCCCTTTCTTCGCGCCAAGGGGCAGTCTCGCGAGCTGGTCGTCGGGCAGTGGGGCATGATTCCTCCAAACTCGCAAACGCATATGCCTTCCGCCAAAGACGGGAAACGCTTGAGCACCGTGAACGCGAGGCGCGAGGGCATGTCCAAGTCGTGGACCTATGGAGGCCCATGGCGCCGAGGCCAGCGCTGCATCATCCCAGCGGAGCTGTACGTGGAGCCCTATTGGGGTACGGGCAAGCATATCCCTTGGCGGTTCTCGCGAGCCGATGGAGAGCCTTGGGGCCTTGCTGGGCTGTGGAGCGAGTGGACCGACCCGGACACGGGCGAGGTGATACCCAGCTACACCATGATCACGCAGAACTGTGATGAAACGCCGGTACTTAACCTGATGCACCGGCCCGATCCTAAGCGCGCCCCCGACATGCAGGACAAGCGTACCGTGGTGCCGCTGGAAAAGGATGACTGGGATGCTTGGCTGCACGGTAGCATCGACCAAGCTGATCCGCTAATCCGCCCGCCGTCGATTGAAAGGTTTACCCATGGTCCTTTGGATGCGACACTGGTTGTGGCATTGCCAGTTACTCAAACGCTGTAAGCGCGTCGGCATTTACTTTCAGGTAAGAGGCCATCTATGCAGGTGATGATGACCATCGATGACGAGCTGTACGCAAGGGCCATGGACCTCGCGGATGCTGGTTTGGATCCGAGCGAGCTCGTCAGTGAAGCCCTGAAAACCTTTGTTCGAGTTCAGAATGCGAAAAGACTGGCAGCCCTTGGCGGAGCTGCGCCGCACATGCAAGCCGTACCGCGCCGCAGTGAGGAGGCCGATTAACTCCGATGGCCCGCTCTGCACTGGCCCTATAAGGACGCTCCTGGCAATGCCAGGAAAAACGGCATGAGGGGCCACAACCGTGTGCAGGTCGGCGTAGGGGGTGCAAGGTGTTGGTTGTTCAATGTCGAAGGTCTGCTCTGGCGCTTCCGCCGATACACGTTCTGTTGTCGCTGCGACCGTCCAAAGCCTCGACCTGAAGCATCGCGGTGAAGATGGCGTTTCTTTCTGCAAGATTCGGCCTGGTCTCTGATTGCCCTGGTGACAGGCATAGTGCAACGGTGACATTGCACCCTTCCAAAATGCGGTTTGACGGTGACACGCATAGTGCAACGGTGACATTGCACCCTTCCAAGATGCGGTTTGACGGTGACACGCATAGTGCAACGGTGACATTGCACCCTTCCAAGATGCGGTTTGACGGTGACAGGCATAGTGCAACGGTGACATTGCACCCTTCCAAGATGCGGTTTGACGGTGACAGGCATAGTGCAACGGTGACATTGCACCCTTCCAAGATGCGGTTTAACGGTGACAGGCATAGTGCAACGGTGACATTGCACCCTTCCAAGATGCGGTTTAACGGTGACAGGCATAGTGCAACGGTGACATTGCACCCTTCCAAGATGCGGTTTAACGGTGACAGGCGTTGCCCATCGGCACACAGCTTGAGTACGGCACTGGGCCTATCGAGCACCTGACCTCTCCAAGTCATTCCACCACTGAAGTGCCGAGGGGGCCCCGCTGAAAAAGGACAGGACCATGGCTCCTGGTAGCGAGATGCGCAGTCCAGGGCGCCGGCCCATCCCATGCTTGGACCGCTGTTCGAAACCCGTTGATCTGGCAGCCACCGCGGCGTACTTTTGTCCTTCATCAATACCTCAAAAATCGCGGTCTGCAACGTGTGACCGACTGCATTCATTAGAGATTGCTGAGGTTGGATCGCAGGGCGGAATCTGCGAGGGAAACGCGGGTGTGCGGGGGTTGTTCGACCTGATGGCACTGGCATACTGCCCCTGGTAAAAAATTGTCAGTGCCGCTCTCGAATGAACCAACAAACCCTCTCTGCCTTCATCTGGTCCGTCGCCGATCTCTTGCGGGGCGATTACAAACAGTCCGACTACGGCAAGGTCATCCTGCCGTTCACCGTGCTACGCCGCCTTGACTGCGTGCTGGAAGCGACGAAGCCCGCCGTGCTGGCCGAGCTGGCAGCCAAGCAGGCCCAGGACCTCAACCCCGAGCCCTTCTTGCTGCGCAAGGCCGGCCAGAGCTTCTACAACACCTCCACGCTGGATCTCAAAAAGCTGCTCGGCGACCCCGACTACATCGCGCAGAACCTTTTCAGCTACGTGCAGGCGTTCTCGCCCGCAGTGCGTGACGTGTTCGAGCGCTTCGAGTTCCACATCCAGGTCGAACGCCTCGCGAAGGCTGGGCTGCTGTACCAGGTCACTGAAAAATTCGCCCAGATCGACCTGCATCCCGAGGTCGTCAGCAACATGCAGATGGGCTTGGTGTTCGAGGAACTGATCCGCAAGTTCGCGGAAATCAGCAACGAAACAGCCGGGGAGCACTTCACGCCGCGCGAGGTCATTAGGCTCATGGTGAACCTGATCTTCATCGAGGATGACGACATCCTGAGCAAGCCGGGCGTGGTTCGCACCATCTATGATCCGACCGCGGGCACAGGAGGCATGCTCAGCGTTGCCGGCGAGTACCTGGCTGAGCACAACCCCAAGGCGCGCCTGACGGTCTTTGGCCAGGAGCTCAACCCTGAGTCGTACGCCATCTGCAAGGCCGACATGCTCATCAAGGGCCAGGACGTGGCCAACATCGCATTCGGAAACACCCTGAGCGACGACGGCCATAGCCACAAGAAGTTCGACTACATGCTGTCCAACCCGCCCTTCGGCGTGGAATGGAAAAAGGTCGAAAAAGAAGTTCGTAAGGAGCACGAACAGCAGGGCTACAACGGCCGATTCGGCCCGGGCCTGCCCCGCGTCTCGGATGGGTCGATGCTGTTCCTGCTGCATCTGCTCAGCAAAATGCGGCCTGCCTCAGAGGGCGGCAGCCGATTCGGCATCGTGCTCAACGGCTCGCCGCTGTTCACCGGAGGCGCGGGCTCGGGCGAATCGGAAATACGCCGCTACGTGCTGGAGAACGACCTGTGCGAGGCCATCGTGGGTCTGCCTACAGACATGTTCTACAACACGGGCATCAGTACCTACATCTGGGTGATCAGCAACCGCAAGCCGGCTGCGCGCAAGGGCAAGGTGCAGCTGATCGACGCCAGCGGGATGTGGCAGAAGATGCGCAAGAGCTTGGGGTCAAAGCGTAAGGAGCTGAGCGACGCGCACATCGACCGAATCACCCGGCTGTTCGGCGACTTCGTCGAGGCACATGAAGACGACGGCACCCCCATCAGCCGTATCTTCGACAACGAGGCGTTCGGCTACCACACCATCACCGTCGAGCGCCCGCTGCGCGACGACGAGGGCAACGTGGTGCTTGGGGTCAAGGGCAAGCAAAAGGGCAAGCCGCAGCCCGATAGCGCACTGCGCGACACCGAGAACGTCCCGTACACCGAAGACGTGGGCGAGTATTTCAAGCGCGAGGTGCTGCCCCATGCGCCCGACGCCTGGATTGATGCCGAGAAGACCAAGGTGGGCTACGAGATTCCGTTCAACCGGCACTTCTACGTGTTCAAACCACCGCGCGCGCTGGCGGAGATTGACGCCGAGCTCAAGCAGACCACAGACCGCATCCTGGACATGATCAAGGGGCTGTCGGCATGAGCTTTCCGAGATACCCGGAGTACAAGGACAGCGGGGTGGAGTGGCTGGGGGAGGTGCCGGCGCATTGGGGTGTCTCCCAAAGCAGGCGAATGTTTGCAGTCAGAAGCGAGCCGGCTCTGGAGTCGGACGAGATGCTCACCGCATCTCAAAAACATGGTGTCTT
Source organism: Acidovorax sp. BL-A-41-H1 (assembly GCF_051942715.1). Taxonomy (NCBI): domain Bacteria; kingdom Pseudomonadati; phylum Pseudomonadota; class Betaproteobacteria; order Burkholderiales; family Comamonadaceae; genus Acidovorax; species Acidovorax sp. BL-A-41-H1. The sequence goes on from NZ_JBPVJQ010000006.1 coordinate 1,221,567, forward strand.
GTACCAGTCCGACTTTGTTGAACGAGAAGGGCGTCGTGTTGTTGAAGTGATTTTGGGCATTGCCAACCTAAAACATGTCGAGCCAGATGACTTCATCATCAGCATGAGGAGCTTTCAGGGTGGCATCGAATGGTGCAAATTGCGAGGATCGACCAGCTTCCACTACGTGATGCTGAAACCGGTGAAGGAGGTTCACCCCCCCTTCTTCGCCCACCTCCTCAAATCTAGCCTTTACATTCAAGCGCTTCGTACAACCACGGACCTGATTCGTGACGGGCAAGAGCTGCGGTATTCCAACTTTGCACAGGTAGATCTGCCCGTAGTTCCTCTTGAGGAACAGGCAGCGATTGCAAAATTCCTCGACCGTGAAACCGCCAAGATCGACGCGCTGGTGTCCGAGCAGGAAAAGCTGATTGCCCTGCTGCAGGAAAAGCGCCAAGCCGTCATATCCCACGCCGTGACCAAGGGGCTGGACTCGAGCGTGCCGATGAAGGACTCAGGCGTGGAGTGGCTGGAGGCGGTGCCGGGGCATTGGGAAGTCGAGCGCCTCAAGAACCTAGCCGACGAGCCGTTGAAGTACGGAGCCAATGAGGCTGCAGAGCTGGACGATCCATCGCTTCCTAGGTTTGTCCGAATCACGGACGTGACCGAAAGCGGTGCCTTACGAGACGAAACATTCAGATCACTTCCCCGTGAAATTGCAGAACCATTTTTATTGAGGGAGGGGGATGTATTGTTAGCTCGCAGCGGTGCCACTGTCGGTAAGAGCTTCATGTATGAGCGTCACTGGGGTGAGGCATGCTTTGCTGGTTACTTGATTCGCGTGCGGCTTAGCCAGAGACGGTGCCTTCCGCAATGGTTTAACTATTTCTGTCGAACTGATTCTTATTGGGTGTATGTGGTTGGAAGTCAGATTCAATCGACTATTCAAAATGTAAGTGCAGAAAAATACGCAAACTTGGTGCTGCCAGTTCCAACTCTTGAAGAGCAGCGAATCATTATTGCGTTCCTAAACCGCGAAACCGCCAAGCTCGACACCCTGACGGCCGAAGCCCGCACCGCCGTCACCCTGCTCCAAGAACGCCGCACCGCGTTGATCTCTGCCGCCGTCACCGGCCAGATCAAGGTAACCGTGGACTAGTCACCATGAGCACTGCACGCCTGCTGACTGTCGTCGAGGTCTCGGAGGAAAAGAAGGTGCTTTGCCAGGCGGAGGGTTGCGGTCGCGGGGTATTCAAGCGCATCCATGTTGTCGAAGACCAAGGCCGACTGACCACACTGGGCGAGAGCTGCTTTCACCGCCTTTACGGGCATCTGGATGTGGATGCCGCAACGCCGCAGTATGGCTCCTGGGGCGGAAGGCGCCTGACCGATGCAGAGCGCCAGATGCTTCTAGAAAACACACGACAGTTCATCGAGCAGCTCGAAGCGGAGCGTCTGCATCAGCTGGAGTTTGAACCTCGTCCTGTCCCTGCAAAGGGCTCAACCGCCGGACCTCAGCGGAGCTTGAAGAAGCGCGGCGATGAGCCTGCCAAACCTCGGATGGGCTTCTGTCAGTGGCTGGAGCAGCTCACGCCCAACCAGCGGCAGGCATTCATGATCGTTCGCCTTGAGGCGCGCGAAGCATTCCGCTCCAAGTACGGCGTCGATCCGGATCTCCCCGGCTACGTGGGCATGGTCAACCAGTCGGCACGAGCCGAATACGAAAACAATTTGAAGGTAGCGTCGTGATGAGCTCACTGCATAACGAGATCCAGTTCGAGCTCGACATCTGCAACCATCTCGCGGACCAGGGTTGGCTATATGCCCCACCAGGTGTCGAGGGCGATGCCAAGGGCTACGACACCCCCCGCGCCCTATACCCCGCCGACCTGCTGGCCTGGGTGCAGGCCACGCAGCCTCAAGCCTGGGAGGCACTGAGCAAAAACCACGGCGCCGCTGCCGAAGCCATGCTGCTGGACCGCCTGCGCAAGGCGCTGGACGAGCGCGGCGCGCTGGAGGTGCTGCGCGTGGGCATCGACATGCTGGGCCTTAAAAGCCCGCTCAAGCTCGCCCAGTTCAAGCCCGCGCTCGCCATGAACCCGGAGCTGCAGGCCCGCTACTCAGCGAACCGCCTGCGTGTGGTGCGCCAGTGCCGTACCAACCACGACGACATCATTGATCTGGTGCTTTTTCTGAACGGCATCCCGGTCGCCACGGCGGAGCTCAAGACCGACTTTACGCAGGACGTGAATGCCGCGGTGGACCAGTACCGCTTTGACCGCATCCCGAAACCCAAGGGCCGGCCGTTTGCCGAGCCCTTGTTGGACTTCCCCCGGGGCGCGCTGGTGCACTTCGCGGTGAGCAACCGCACGGTGATGATGACCACGCGTCTGCAAGGCCCTGCCACGCGGTTCCTGCCCTTCAACCAAGGCGATCACGGCGGTGCCGGCAACCCAGCAAACCCCAACGGGCACCGCACCGCGTACCTGTGGGAGCAGGTATGGCAGCGCGACAGCTGGCTGGAGATCATCGGGCGCTACCTCGTCACCCAGCGCGACAGCAAGAAGAAGGTCACAGGCTTCATCTTCCCGCGCTACCACCAGCTCGACGCGACCCGGAAGCTGCAGGCGGCCGTGCTGTCCGAAGGGGCAGGGCAGAAGTACCTAATCCAGCACAGTGCCGGCAGCGGCAAGACGAACTCCATCGCCTGGACTTCCCATTTCTTGGCGGACCTGCACGACGAGCAGAACAACAAGCTGTTCGACAGCGTACTGGTGGTGAGCGACCGCAACGTGTTGGACGCGCAGTTGCAGGAGGCCATCTTCGACTTCGAGCGTACCAAGGGCGTGGTGGCCACCATCAAGGGCGACGCCGGCAGCAAGAGCGGCGAGCTGGCCGAAGCGCTCGGTGGCGGCAAGAAGATCGTGGTCTGCACGATCCAGACCTTTCCGTTCGCGCTCAAGGCCGTGCAGGAGCTGGCTGCTACGCAGGGCAAGCGTTTTGCCGTCATCGCGGACGAGGCGCATAGCAGCCAAACAGGCGAGGCCGCCAGCAAGCTAAAGCAGCTGCTGAGCGCTGAAGAGATCAAGGACCTGGCCGATGGCGGCGAGGTGAGCACCGAGGACCTGCTGGCTGCCCAGATGGCGGCCCGGGCCAACGACAAAGGCATCACCTACGTGGCGTTCACCGCGACACCCAAGGCCAAGACGCTGGAGCTGTTTGGCCGTCGGCCCCAGCCTGACCTGCCCGCAGGGCCAGGCAACCTGCCGGCGCCATTCCATACCTACAGCATGCGGCAGGCCATTGAGGAGGGGTTCATCCTCGACGTGCTCAGGAACTACACGCCGTACAAGTTGGCCTTCAAGCTCGCCAACGAAGGCAAGGAGTGGGACGAGAAGTCCGTCGAGCGCAGCGAGGCCATGAAGGGCCTCATGCGGTGGGTGCGCCTGCACCCGTACAACATCAGCCAGAAGGTGGCGGTGGTGGTCGAGCACTTTCGGGAAAACGTGCAGCCCCTGCTGGATGGCCATGCCAAAGCCATGGTGGTGGTAGGCAGCCGGCAAGAGGCCGTGCGCTGGCAGCTCGCCATCGAGAAGTACATCCAGGACAACAATTACAAGCTCGGTGCGCTGGTGGCTTTCTCTGGCGAGGTGAACGACCCGCAAAGCCTGCCCGACCCGGTGACAGAAAACAGCACCCAGCTGAACCCGAACCTCAAAGGCCGTGACATGCGCGAAGCATTCGCCACCGATGAGTACCAAATCCTGCTGGTGGCCAACAAGTTCCAGACCGGGTTCGATCAGCCCTTGCTGTGCGGCATGTACGTGGACAAGCGCCTGGGCGGCATCCAGGCGGTGCAGACACTCAGCCGTTTGAACCGGGCCTATAGCGGCCCGTACGGCCTCAAGGACACGACGTACATCCTGGACTTCATCAACGAGCCGGACGACGTTCTGGCCGCCTTCAAGACCTACTACGAGACCGCCGAGCTGGCCGGAGTGACCGACCCCAACCTGGTTTACGACCTGCGCGCCAAGCTCGATGCCTCGGGCCATTACGACGAGTTTGAGGTCGAGCGGGTAGTACAGGTCGAGATGAACCCCAAGGCCACGCAGGCCATGCTGGCGGCCGCCATCGAGCCTGTCGCTGACAGACTGCTCAAGCGCTACAAGGCGGCCCAGCAAGACCTTGCGTACGCCCAGCAATCAACGCAGGACGGTCCCGCGACGCAAGAGGCAAAGGATGACCTGGCGGCCCTGCTGCTGTTCAAGCGTGATCTGGGCACCTTCGTGCGCGTGTACGCATTTCTGGCGCAGGTCTTCGACTACGGAAACACCGCGATCGAAAAGCGCGCCATGTTCTTCAAGCGTCTGTTGCCCTTGCTGGACTTTGGGCGCGAGCGTGAGGGCGTGGACCTGTCGAAGGTGGTGCTGACCCACCACCGGCTGAAAGAGCAGGGCCAGCGCACCCTGGCGCTCGGTGATGAGGACGGTGCCGGCGAGCACAAGCTCCAGCCCTTGACCGACACCGGCGCTGGTGCCGTTCAGGAAAAGCAGAAGGTTTTGCTCTCCGAGATCCTGGCCAAGGTGAACGATCTGTTCGACGGTGAGCTCAGCGATGATGACCGGTTGGTGTACGTGAACCACGTCAAGACGAAGCTCTTGGAATCGGACATCCTGGTCCAGCAGGCCAGCAACAACAGCAAGGGCCAGTTCGACAACTCGCCCGACCTTGACAGCGCCTTGACCGACGCGATTATCGATGCCTTCGGGGCCTACACCTCGATGAGCAAACAGGCCCTAGACAGTGAAAGAGTACGTGCCGGGCTCAAGGACGTCCTATTAGGCCCTGGTCAACTGTACGAAGCGCTCAGGGCGCGTGACTCGGGTCGTTGATTCTTGAGTCGCCGAAGCTAGAGGTGAGGAGTTTTGCTATCAAGGCTGATCTAGTTTTCGATTTGGAACAGTCGCGGACGGAAACTCTGGCGATGGGGCTGCGTTTGGCAATACTTGAGGCGAATGTGGTGCTCGATCGGGCCGAGAAGCGATAGCTCCTAAAAGGGCACCTAATCCCAAACCGAGTGGACCGCCGAGCGCCCCGAGTAGAACTGCTGTATTCGGATTGATCAAGGGAGCCTCCCCTTGCGCAACAGTACCCTCACCAGAGCCTGGTTCCGAAACATTTGACGCTTGGGCCTCGTACAGCAACATCGGCAAAGTCGTGTTCAAAGAACGTGCTATTGAAAGTAAAGTGGACAGCTTCGGATCGCCACCTTTGCCTGGGCGCTCCAAGAGTGCAATCGCTGCTCGGGAGACACCGGATGCAGCTGCCAGATCCACTTGACTCATCCGGCGCGTGGCACGTTTTGATGCGATGACGCGTCCAATTTGATGTGTAAGCTGATCAAGCTCTTCATCTTTTTGGGCGGCTTTGTTGTTGTCTATTGCCATATGCAGTCCCGTCAGTTTAATCCAGTGTAAGCTACATCTATTGTCTAATGTAATAGACAATTTAGCTCATGAAAAAGTCAGTTTGACTTTTGTGAAATCTTTAATGTAAGATTTGTGCATTCCTTTTTCATGCATGTGAGGACGTGATGGACAAATCTGTAGCAGCGGGAGCAGCGGGTACTACCTTGACGGGTGCAGTTCTTACAACGGCGACGGCGAGCTTGACCGGGCCTGCGGCGAACCTCGGTGGATACATCGTTGCCCAGCAGGTAGCTGGAGCGATAGGTGCGGCGACGGGCACGAGTTTAGGCGGGGCAGCCCTTAGCGTGGGAATCGCCACCATCGGCGGCCCGATAGTTGCCGGTACGCTTGCGTGTGCGGCTGTCGGTACTCTGGCGTACGGTGCAGGCAAACTGTTATCGAACTTTTTTGAGTGATTCCTGACCGCAATTTCTATGATTTAGGAGCAAATATGTCGTTGTTCAATTACTTGGGTGACAAGCTGTCCGAAGCAGTGGATTTCGTCGCGGACAATCCGATCAAGTCTGCCGTTGCAGCAGGGGTGGCTATTGGTGGACCCGCTGCCTGGGCTGTCGCTCCGGCAATAGGAGCCATGGCAAGCGCAGCTGGTTTGGGAGTCGCTGCAGGATCTTTGTCGGGGGCAGCTGCTTCATCTGCAGGGCTTGCTGCGCTTGGTGGAGGAAGTCTCGCAGCAGGGGGACTAGGGATGGCGGGAGGTACCGCAGTAGTTACTGCGGCAGGAGCGGCAGGCGCTGGTGCTTTGGGTGGCGGAGCGGTAAAACTCATTTCGACTCCCTCCACTCGTTCCAAGCAAGTGGCCGGCAAGGCTGTTGCTGCAAAACCTATCAAGGTCGTTGCAACAAAAACAACCAAGGTGAACCGCCCCGGGTTTCGCGGAGGCTGTTTGGTTTAAGTGCTCATGCCACTGCAGCTGATTGCTCGACGAGTTGGCGGTAGTAGTTTGCCTCAGCTTCAGCAGGCGGGATGTAGCCCAGCGGCCCCATCAGACGATGGTTGTTGAACCACGAGACCCACGTCAGCGTGGCGAGCTCGACTGCCTCGCGGGTCTTCCAAGTCCGTCGGTGGATCACCTCGGCCTTGTACAGGCCGTTGATCGTCTCGGCCAGGGCGTTGTCGTAGCTGTCGCCTTTGCTGCCCACAGACGGCTCGACCCCTGCCTCTGCCAAGCGTTCCGAGTACCGAATCGAAACGTACTGCGAGCCGCGATCCGAGTGGTGAATGAGGCTGCTGTCGCGCTCGGGTTGCCGCTCGTACAGCGCTTGCTCCAGAGCATCGAGAACGAAGTCCGTGGTCATCGATGTGCTCACGCGCCAGCCCACGATGCGCCTGGCGAAGACGTCAACGACGAATGCCACATAGAGCCAGCCCTGCCAGGTAGAGACATAGGTGAAGTCCGAGACCCACAGCTGGTTCGGCCGCTGTGCATGGAACTGCCGATTCACCTTGTCCAGCGGGCACAGTGCCTTACGGTCACTGATGGTCGTGCGAATCACCTTACCGCGTCTGACACCCTGCAGCCCCATTCGCTTCATCAGGCGCTCGACCGTGCACCGAGCAACGACCTCGCCCTCGCGGTTCAGCTGCATCCACACCTTGTCGGCGCCGTAGACCTGCAAGTTGGCGTTCCACACCCGCTCGATGGTCGGCATCAACACCGCATCGCGCCGGGCCCTGTGGCTGAGCAGGCCGGTGTCGCGCAACCGGGCTGCATGCCTGCGATAGGCCGACGGGGCGATCTGCAGCAGCCTGCACATCGGCTCGACCCCGTGGACTTCGCGGTGTTCGTCCACGAACCGGTACATCACTTCAACCGGCGGTCGAGCTCCGCCTGGGCGAAAAACGCGCTGGCCAGCTTCAATATCTCGTTGGCCCGGCGCAATTCTTTGACCTCGCGTTCCAGCTCCTTGACCCGTTGGGCTTCGGCCGTGGTGACACCTTCTCGCGTACCTGCATCAACTTCGGCGCGTTTGACCCATTCGTTCAGTGTCTGTGGCACGCAGCCAATCTTGGCGGCGATGGACTCGATGGCGGCCCACAGTGAAGGGTACTCCCCGCGCTGCTCCTGCACCATCCTCACTGCGCGCTCACGCACCTCAGGCGAGAACTTGTTCGTCTTCTTCATGGCTCAATCCTCTCAGAGTGTTGAGCCTCCTCGAAACCCGGGGCGGTTCATTACAGCGATTTAGGCGCTTGTAAATTTCCTCTTCGCATTTGGATTTCCATCTAAACGGTTGATAGATCGGGAAGATGCGCTTGCCTGTACGAGAGAGAAGGTTGTAGACAGAAGTTCTTGTAGTTTTCCGTTGAATGTGCCGCTCAAGCTCGGCGTGAGCAAACTCCACAAAGGGTTGAGTAGCTTCTTCATACGAAAGTTTTGAACGTAGAAAAGGCGACCGCCACTCTGCACTCATCCGTAAGTAGCGCTCGCATATCGCTTCTACAAACGCGTCCTCTTCATCCGCCGGGATGAGCTGGTTTCGTCGCCCGCCCCGGCCGACCTTTGTCTCCGGCTCCTTGAGCTCATGGATGAACGCACGGCGCTCTTTGGCTACCCAGGTCACTGACCGACCAAGCACGCTCGCTGTTTCTTTGAGAGGCAATCCGTGGAGCGCTGGTAGCGTCACCGCTAACGCGCGGCGAAGTTCGATCGCAGATTGCGTGGTCTCGGTTGTGAGTAGGGCGCGCTCGACGGCATCTGGGGGAGTGTTGGACTTTCTGCTCATGAAAGGTCAAACGTTGAGGTTGGGTGGTCGTGATCGAGCTCGACAAGCGGATCCACGAGCGTGCACATATGTCGGGCAGCTCAAGTTGTTTCTGGCTTCTTCACGCGGGTTGCTCGTCGTTCAGCGCCTGCATTGGGACACCACCTTCGGTTCCCAAAACCCTGCTTCACAGTCTGTAAACAGTCTGTAAGTACCAAGAAATGAAAAACCCCGCTATCAATAAGATAGCGGGGTTTCTTTTGCTGACTTGGTGCCGGAGAGATGAATCGAACACCCGACCTTCTCATTACGAATGAGCTGCTCTACCGACTGAGCTACACCGGCTTAAGCCTTCGATTATAGCGTGGAATGGTAGCTGGTCACGCGGTCGACTTCGTTTTTCGACCCGAGGATCACGCTGACGCGTTCGTGAAGCTGGCTGGGCTGGATGTCGAGGATGCGCTGCTTGCCGTTGGTGGCAGCGCCGCCGGCCTGCTCTACCAGCCAGCCCATGGGGTTGGCTTCGTACATCAGGCGCAGCTTGCCTGGCTTGTGGGGCTCGCGCTTGTCCCAGGGGTACATGAAGACACCCCCGCGGGTCAGGATGCGGTGCACGTCGGCCACCATGCTGGCAATCCAGCGCATGTTGAAGTCCTTGCCGCGCGGGCCGTCGCGGCCTTGCAGGCATTCGTCGATGTAGCGCTTCACGGGCTCGTCCCAGTGGCGCATGTTGCTCATGTTGATCGCGAATTCCTTGGTGTCTTCAGGGATCCGGATGTTCTCTTCGGTCAGTACGAACGAGCCCTGTTCGCGGTCCAGGGTGAACATGGCGACGCCGTCGCCCACGGTGAGCACCAGGGTGGTCTGCGGGCCGTAAATGCAGTACCCGGCCGCCACCTGTTGTGTGCCAGGCTGCAGAAAGTCGGCTTCTTCCACGCCGCGGTCGTCATCAGGCTTCTTGAGCACGCTGAAGATGGTGCCGATGCTCACGTTCACGTCGATGTTCGACGAGCCATCGAGCGGGTCAAACAGCAGCAGGTATTCGCCCTGGGGGTAGCGGTTGGGGACCAGGTAGATACCGTCCATTTCCTCAGACGCCATCGCGGCCAGGTGGCCGCCCCATTCGTTGGCTTCGATCAGCACCTCGTTGGCGATGATGTCGAGCTTTTTCTGGATCTCGCCCTGCACGTTTTCGCTGCCGGCAGCGCCCAGCACGCCGCCCAGCGCGCCCTTGTTCACGGCGTGGCTGATGCTTTTGCAGGCGCGGGCCACCACTTCCAGCAGCAGGCGCAGTTGCGAAGGGATAAGCCCGTCCATCCGTTGCTGTTCAACGAGGTAACGGGTCAGGCTGATGTTTTTTGCCATGTTGGTGGGTTCCTTATTGTTGGTTTAGCCGGCCAGCGCGCGGCTGACGACCTCGCGCACGTCGTTGGACAGATCCGGTCTTGCGGCGACGCGGGCGATGGCTTCGCGGGCTGCGCTGCGCCAGGGCTCGGCCAGCTTCTTCCAGCGGTCGAGAGCGCGCGCCAGGCGGGCGGCGACCTGCGGGTTGATGGCATCGAGTTCGATGACGCGATCACTCCAGAAGGTGTAGCCCGCTGCGTCTTCGCGGTGGAAGGCACCAGGGTTGCCGTTGCAGTAGCTGAAGATCACGCTGCGGGCGCGGTTGGGGTTCTTGAGGCTGAAGTCGGCGTGCTGCATGAGCTTGCGGACCGCCGGCAAGATGTTGCCGCCGCGGTCGGGCGCGCCGGCCTGCAGGGCAAACCATTTGTCGATGACCAGCGGGTCGTCTTTGAACAATGCATGAAACCGCGCCAGCGCAGGGGCCGCCAGCTCGCTGCCGCTGGCCACCAGAGCCGTGAGTGCGTTGAAACGGTCGGTCATGTTGCCCGCATCCTTGAAGCGCTGGAATGCCTTGCCGGGCCACACCGCATCACCGTTGGCTTGGGCGGCAATGCACAGCATGTGCAGTGCCAGGCCGCTCAGCGCGCGGCGGCCGCATGAGACGGGATCGGGGCTGTACCCGCCGGTGTCATGGTGCTGCTCCCACGCCCATGCCCAGTCGGCTTGCAGCGCCAGGGCGAGTTGCGCACGCATGGCTTCGCGCACCAGGTGGATGCGCTGTGGGTCCACCACGTCGAGCTGTTCGGCGATGTAGGTCTCTGACGGCAGCGTGAGGACCAGTTCCTTGAACGCGGCATCCAGCCCCGGATTGCGCAATACCGTCCGCAGGGCCTCGACAAAGGCGTCAGGCAGGATTTTGAGGTCAAAATGGCCGGTAGCGCTTGTATCATTTGCCTCAGAAGCTATTGAATTGATAGCAAATCGAAGTGCCAGGCGCTGGCCCGCTTCCCACCGGTTGAAGGCGTCGGTGTCGTGGGCGAGCAGGGTGAGCAGTTGTGCGTCGGTGTAGTCGATGTCCAGCACCACCGGCGCGCTGAAGCCGCGCAAGAGCGATGGCACGGGCTCGGCGTCGATGCCGGTGAATGTCAGCGTCTGCGATGCCTCAGTCAGCACCACCACGCGCGACGTGGCGGCCGATGCTGCGTCTGCACTGCCTTCGCCTGCGAGATGCAGGGGCAGGGCGGCGCCGGTGGACGCATTCACCAATCCCAGTTCAATCGGGATCACGAACGGCAGCTTTTCGCTTTGACCCGGCGTGGCTGCGCAGCTTTGCGACAGCGTGAGCGCATAGCAGCGCGTGGCGGCGTCGTAATGCCCCACGGCCTGCACCCGCGGGGTGCCTGCCTGGCTGTACCAGCGCTTGAATTGCGCCAGGTGTTGCGTGAGTGCGCTGGCCGGGTTGGCGTCTGCCATGGCCTGCACGAAGTCATCGCAGGTCACGGCCTGGCCGTCGTGGCGTTCGAAGTACAGCTTCATGCCCTTGGCGAAGCCGTCGCGACCTACCAGGTTGTGCTGCATGCGCACCACCTCGGCACCCTTTTCGTAGATGGTGACGGTGTAGAAGTTATTGATTTCGACGTAGCTGTCGGGCCGTACCGGATGGGCCATAGGGCCCGCGTCTTCAGGGAACTGGGCGGTACGCAGCACGCGCACGTCTTCAATGCGCTTGACAGCGCGGGCCGACGGGCTGGCGGCCAGGTCCATGCTGAATTCCTGGTCGCGGAAGACAGTGAGGCCTTCCTTCAGGCTCAGCTGGAACCAGTCGCGGCAGGTGACGCGGTTGCCCGTCCAGTTGTGGAAGTACTCGTGGCCAACTACGCTTTCGATGTCGGCAAAGTCGGTGTCGGTGGCGGTGGATTCGCTGGCCAGAACGTACTTCGTGTTGAAGATGTTCAGGCCCTTGTTCTCCATGGCGCCCATGTTGAAGTCGCTGGTGGCGACGATCATGAAGCGCTCCAGGTCCAGCGGCAAGCCGAAGCGGGCTTCATCCCAGGCCACGCTGTGCATCAGCGAATTCATCGCGTGCTCGGTCTTGCCCAGGTCGCCAGGGCGCACATACACCTGCAGCAGGTGGTCGGTGCCCGATCGGCTTTTGATCTTCTGCTCGCGTGCCACCAGCTTGCCCGCCACCAGGGCAAACAGGTAGCAGGGCTTCTTGTGCGGGTCCACCCACTTGGCAAAATGTCTTGCGCCGTTAGGGCCGTCTTCCAGATCGCCACTGTCCACCAGGTTGCCGTTGCTCAGCAGTACGGGGTACTGCGCCTTGTCGGCCCGCAGCGTCACGGTGTAGCTGGCCATCACGTCGGGGCGGTCCAGAAAGTACGTGATGCGACGGAAGCCTTCGGCCTCGCACTGCGTGAAGAACGTGCCCTGGCTCACGTACAGGCCCATCAGGTGCGTGTTCTTGGCGGGGCAGCAGGTGGTGAAGATTTCCAGCGCGAAGGGTTCCTCGCCCTCGGGCAGGTTCTCCAGCACCAGGCGCGAGCCGTCCATCTTGAACGACGTGCCCTGGCCGTTGACGAGCACGCGCGCCAGGTTCAGGTCTTCACCGTCCAGGCGCAGCGGCTGCGCTGCCACCGCCGGATTGCGCCGCAGCGTCATGCGGTTGAGCACGCGTGTCTTGGCCGGGTCCAGGTCGAAGGTGAGGTCGACGCTGTCGATCCAGTAGGCGGGGGCGGCGTAATCCTCGCGCCGGACGGCAATGGCCGGGCCTGCGCCGTCGCCGCTTCCGTCTGCGTTATGCAGTTGCAACATGGATGCTCTCCAGAAAGTCGGTGTTCATGAGTTCGGTGTAGTCGCGCACGGCGGCCAGCACATGCGGCCCGGCCAGTTGTTCGGGCGTGTGGGTGCTGCAGATGGCCACGGCGCGCATGCCGGCGCGGCGCGCGGCCTCGATGCCAAAGGGTGCATCTTCAAACACGATGCAGCGCTCGGGCGCAACGCCGATGCGGCGCGCTGCCTCCAGAAAAATCGCAGGCTGCGGCTTGCCGGGCAGGCCTTCGTCGCCACGCACGATAGCCAGCGGCGCAGGCGCCATGCCCAGGTGGCCCATCGCGAATTCCACATTGCCCATGTCGCCGGCCGTGCCCACCGCCACCTTCAGCCCGCGGGCGTGCACCTGGCCCGCAAACTGGCGAAAGCCCGCCACCTCGGCAAAGCGCGGCGCAAACAGCTCGCGGTAGATGGTTTCCTTCTCGTGCGTGAGGGCGTCTGCCTCGTCCTGCGACACGGGGCGGCCCAGCAGCTCCACGATGCACTCGGTGCCGTTCTTGCCCGTGGTGCGGGCCATCAGGTCGGGCACGTCAATCTGCATGCCGCGGCGGCGTGTGAACTCGACCCATGCCTGGGCGTGCCAGGGCATGGAGTCGATCATGGTGCCGTCCATGTCGAAGATGATGGCGTCGGTGTACATGCGCAGCGCGGCCAGGGGCGTGGGTTGCGTCATTTACACGCCCTGCTTGAGCGAGGCTTCGATGAACGCGTCGAGGTCGCCGTCCAGCACCTTTTGCGTGGCCGAGATTTCGACGTTGGTGCGCAGGTCCTTGATGCGGCTGTTGTCCAGCACATAGCTGCGGATCTGGTGGCCCCAGCCCACGTCGGTCTTGGTGTCCTCCAGCTTTTGCTGCTCTTCCTGGCGCTTGCGCATTTCAAAGTCGTACAGGCGCGAGCGCAGGCGCTGCCACGCGATGTCGCGGTTGCCGTGCTGGCTGCGGCCGTCCTGGCACTGCACCACGATGCCGGTGGGGATGTGCGTCAGGCGCACGGCCGAGTCGGTCTTGTTGATGTGCTGCCCGCCCGCGCCCGATGCGCGGTAGGTGTCGGTGCGCACATCGGCCGGGTTGATGTCGATCTGGATCGAGTCATCGATCTCGGGGTAGACGAACAGCGAGGCGAACGAGGTGTGGCGGCCGCCGGACGAGTCGAACGGGCTCTTGCGCACCAGGCGGTGCACGCCGGTTTCGGTGCGCAGCAGGCCGTAGGCGTACTCGCCCTCGACCTTGATGGTGGCGCTCTTGATGCCGGCGACGTCGCCCGCGGTTTCTTCCTCGACCGTGGTCTTGAAGCCCTTGCGCTCGGCGTACTTGAGGTACTGGCGCAGCAGCATGCTGGCCCAGTCGCAGGCCTCGGTGCCGCCGGCACCTGCCTGGATGTCGACAAAGCAGTTGAGCGGGTCGGCCTCCATGCGGAACATGCGGCGGAACTCCAGCTGCTCGATCTCGGGCTTGAGCTTGGCGGTTTCGGTCTCGATGGTCATCAGGCCATCGTCATCGCCTTCTTCCTTGCTCATCTCGAACAGTTCGGCGTTGTCGGCCAGTTCCTGCGTGAGGCGGTCGAGCGTGAGCACCACGCCATCGAGCGATTTCTTTTCCTTGCCCAGCTCCTGCGCCTTCTTGGGGTCGTTCCAGACGGCAGGGTCTTCGAGCGAGGCGTTTACCGTGCGCAGACGTTCAAATTTGGCATCGAAGTCAAAGATACCTCCGTAACTCTTGCGTTCGCACCGCCAGGTCAGAAAGGGTGTTGCCGATGAGGTTGATGCGTTCTGCGTCCATGATGCTTGCCTTGGGTGTTCTGTGGAGTAACCCGCGATTTTCTCATGGGATGGGGTGCGGCCCAGCCAATGGCCCTTGGCATGGCTGCGCAGCGTGACGATGTGCCGGAAGGCTAGCGCCCTTCAGTTCTGACTAATCGAAAATGATAGCAATGGGGGCATATGAATCAAGCGCTACAGCCCGTTTTGGCTTGAAAACGCTCAGGGGAGGGCCAGAAAGTCCTCGATCAGGCGTGCGACCTGCTGCGGCTGGTCGTGGTGCAGCATGTGCCCCGCTTCGGTCACCACCGCCTGCCGGCAGTCAGGCACATGGCTCAGCCGCTGGTGGTATTCATTCAGGTCGTAGCGGCCCTTCCACCATTGGCCCAGGCTGTCGCTGTCGGCCTCCACGGCCAGCACGGGGGCGGTGATGCGCTCATAGATGGCCAAAGATTCGTCCAGCCTGAAAAGCTGGGCGCTGGTGATCTTGTGCGCCGGGTCGCCCAGGATTTCCCAGCGTCCCTCTGCGTTGGGGCGGGCCCAGTGCTGCGCCAGCCACTCGGCCTTGTCGCGCGACAGGCGGGGGTTGGTCTTCATCAGGCGCTGCGCCACGCCCTCGGCGGTGTCGTAGCTTTTCAGCGTCTTGTCGCCTGCATGCAGGTGCTTGATCTCGTCGATCCACTGGGCATAGCGGGTGGGGGCCTGGGCGGGCCGGGTGGCGGGCATGCCAAAGCCCTCCAGATTGACCAGGCGGCGCACACGCTGGGGGCGCACGCCGGCATACATCATGGCCACGTTGCCGCCCATGCTGTGGCCCACCAGGTCCACGGCCTCGCCGGGTGCGTAGTGGTCCAGCAGCAGGTCGAGGTCTGCCAGGTAGTCGGCAAACACGTAGTGGTCCACAGGCCCGCCCGAGCTCAGGCCAAAGCCGCGCCAGTCGGGCGCGATGATGCGGCGGTCGCCCTGCAGCGCGTCCACCGCAAACTGGTATGAGGCGCTCACATCCATCCAGCCGTGCAGCAGCACAAGCGTGGGCAACCCATCGCCAGACGCTTCCGGCCCCCAGTGGCGTACGTGGTATTGAAGATGGCGCATGGCCAGGGTGCTGCTGCGAGAGGGCTTGGTCGGGATGTACATGGCAGTGGCGCAGGGCAGGCGCAGACGGCGGATCGAGGTAGGGACGATGCAAACACAGGGGGCGCGTGGTGCGCGCTCGTGCCGCAATGGTATTCGGCGGTACTGGCGTACAGCGCGGCGGGCTGTCGCCTTGGTGGCTGTACCTGGTGCCGGCGTGTCCTAACGCTTGTGCGTGCTAGGTTCTGTGCCCTGCGCTGCACCTTTGCGCCTTCGAGGCTTAGCCGCTTTGGCGGAAGGTTCGGCACGGGCGGCACCCGCACCGGACGCGGGTGCCGGGGCGCCGTACTGCACCTGGCACACTTCGCAAAAGTAGCTTTGCCGCATGTGCGTGCCCAGCTTGGCCCGCGCGAGCGGCACATTGCAGCGGGTGCACAGCGTCTTGCGGTGGGCCAGCCAGTGCTGCTTGAGTACGAACGCCTTTTTCCACGCCAGAAAGTCGAAGCTGTATTGCCGGGCCTCTTTCACCAGCTCGCGCAGCTTGGGCGCGGGCAAGGCACCGATGGTGGAAAGCGGGTGTAGGCGGATGCGGTACAGCACCTCGTTCTTGATGATGTTGCCCACCCCCGCAAACAGGTCCTGGTCCAGCAGGGCATCGCACACCAGCGTGTCGGGCTGCGCGCGCAGGCGCTTGAGCGCCAGGGCAGGGTCCCATGCGTCCGACAGCACATCGGCCTTCCAGTCGTACGCGTCATCCAGCGGGCCTTCGATGAACTTCACCGAGCAGCTGTAGAAGTTCAGCTCGCCCGCGTCGAAGCCCAGGCCCAGCCGCACCGGTGCATCCTTGCGTTCGTTGATGCGATAGCTGCCAAACAGCAGAAAGTGGATGCGCAGGCTGAAATCCGGCAGCTCCAGCAAAAAGTGTTTGCCCCAGCTGCGCACGCTCACGATGGGCTGGCCCAGCAGGCGTTCCTTGTCGACGGAGGTGTTGCCCTCGACCCGGCGCACGGTCTGGCCTGCAAAGGCCGCGGCCTGTTCGCGCAGGATGAGGATGGACGGGCCTTCAGGCATGGTGTGCTGTTAATGGCGGTAGGTAGCCGTCATTGTTTTGTGCCCCTGCGCGGTGTCCTGTAGTCCGTATTCGCTTTGCATCACCGGCCCCGGCTGGCGGGCCGTAGCCACCGCCGGCAGTGCATTGCATCGGCACGGCGACTGCACGTTCGACTTCAAGCCGGAACGGGCCGCACGCGATTTGGCATTCGCTTGTACCATCCCCGGCTGCCTCTGCGCGGCGGCCTCACCACTGCGGCGCGGCGCCTGTTCACGAGCCCAGGCCTGCCTGATTACCTGGGTTCCTTCCCCCGTTTTCCATCCTTTCGGAGCCCTCACGAATGAACACAGTCCGTCTCGGTCAGAGCGACCTGCATGTCACGCCCATCTGCCTGGGCACGATGACTTTTGGCGAACAGGTCAATGAAGCCGACTCGCATGCCATCCTGAGCCATTCGCTGGCCCAAGGCGTGAACTTCATCGACACGGCAGAGATGTACTCGGTGCCTGCCAAGGCAGAGACCTGTGGCTCCACCGAGACCATCATCGGCAACTGGTTTGCCAAGAACCCCGGGGCACGCCAGAAGCTGGTGGTGGCCACCAAGGTGGCCGGCCCATCGCGCGGCATGCCCTGGGTGCGCAATGGCACCGGCATGTCGGCGGCGGATATCGTGGCGTCGTGCGAGGCCAGCCTGCGCCGGCTTCAAACCGAGGTGATCGACCTCTACCAGATCCACTGGCCCGAGCGCCATGTGCCCGCCTTCGGCACCATGTACTACAACCCCGAAAAGGAAACGTCCGCCACACCGATCCGCGAGCAGCTGGAGGCGCTGGCAGGCCTGGTGAAGGCGGGCAAGGTGCGGTACATAGGCCTGTCCAACGAAACGCCATACGGCGTGCACGAGTTCGTGCGCCTGGCCGAACAGCATGGCCTGCCGCGCGTGGCCACGGTGCAAAACCCTTACTGCCTCATCAACCGCACCTGGGAAAACGGCATGGACGAAACCTGCCACCGGCTGGACGTGTCGCTGCTGGCGTACTCGCCCCTGGGCTTTGGCCTGCTGACGGGCAAGTACGACAACAGCGGCATCACGGGCGACGGTGCCCCCAAGGGCGCGCGCATTTCCACGTACGAATCAGTGCGCAAGCAGCGCTGGGGCCGCCCCGAGGCGCTGGAGGCTTCGCGCCGCTACAATGCACTGGCCCGCGAAAACGGCATGACGCCTACGCAAATGGCGCTGGCGTTCTGCTACACCAAGTGGCAGGTGGCCAGCACCATCATCGGCGTGACATCGATGGCGCAGCTGGACGAAGACCTGGCCGCCTGGGGCACCACGCTGACGCCTGAAATGCTCAAGGAAATCGACGCGATCCGCTGGGAGCTGCGCGACCCGGCGCTGTAATGGCTCCGCCCTGAGTCGCCTGGGGCGCCTTCCCTCCCGAGGGGGCGACACCATCGCTGCGCTGCGGCCTTTGCTGGGTGTCTCTCGCTTGGGCCGCGCCAGTTTTGGCGGTTGTTGCTTACCGTTCAGGCATCTGCTGCAGTTTGTGCTGCCAAGGCGCCTTCCCGCCACGGTGTGCCCTGTGGCTCGCCCAGGTCCCAGAACAGCCCGGCCATCACCGCCAAACCTTCGCGCGCCACCGGGGCCAGCAGGTGCTCGTTGGGCGCGTGCTGGGCGCAGGCCGGGTACGAGTGGGGGACCCACAGGGTGGGCAGGCCCAGCTGGTCGGCAAAGATGTCGTTGGGTAGCGAGCCCGCCAGGTTGGGGAGCAGCGTGGCCGGCTGGCCGGCACTGGTTTGCAGCGAGGCCAGCGCCCAGTCCACCCACGGGTTGTGCAGATCCAGCCGCGTCGCACCGCACTGCATGCCCAGGGTGATCTCGACCGCCTGGAATCCATGCGCGTCCAGGTGCTCGCGCAGCGTAGCCTGCACGTTCTGCCAGTCGGTGCCCACGACAAATCGCAGCTGGCAGTGCGCCACGGCCTGTGCAGGTATGGCGTTGATCGGCCGCTGGGCGTTGCCTGCACCCAGCGCCAGTACCTCCAGCGTGTTCCACCCCACCAGCTGTTCAGCTGGCGTAAGGCCTGGCTCGCCCCAGCCGGGCGTGAGCGCCGGGTCGTCGGCGCCCGCGCCAATCACGACATCGCTGAGTGCCGTGCGCAGCTTGTCGGGTACTGCGGGCGGCAGCAGGCCCTTGACCAACATGCGGCCTTTGGCGTCCACCAGCGTGGCCAGCGCGTGGGTCAGCACCGTGGCAGGGTTGGCCAGCACGCCGCCCCAGTTGCCCGAGTGGTAGGCCTTGTCGCGGCTGCGCACGCTGAGCGCAAAGTTGATGGCGCCGCGTGACCCCAGGAAGAGGGTGGGGCGGGCTGCATTCACACGGGGGCCGTCGCTCGCCAGAAACAGGTCTGCCTTCAACGCATCGCGGTGCAGTTCGCAGAACGGGCCAAGACCTGGCGAACCCGCCTCTTCGCCCATCTCCAGCAGCAGGGTCACGTTGTAGCCAAGCTGCCCGCCGCGGGCCTCGATGGTGTGAGCCAGCGCGGCAAGGCTCACGGTGTGCTGGCCCTTGTTGTCGGCCGTGCCCCTGCCATACCAGCGTTCGCCTTCCATGGTCAGCGTCCAGGGGGACAGGCCCTCGCGCCACTGGCTGTCCTGCCCGTTGACCACGTCGCCGTGGCCGTAGGTGAGCACGGTGGGCAGGGCAGGGTCTTCCACCCGGCGGGCCACCAGCAAGGGGCCACCCTGCGGTGAGGGGTTGTCCAGCACCTGGCATGTGAAGCCCAGGGGCGTGAGCCACGGCACCATTTCGTCGGTGAGGTAGGTGCGCAGTTCGGGCGGCAGCTTGCCGGTGTCGCTTTCGGTGCGCCAGGCCACGCGGCGCCGCAGGTCGGTTGCAAAGCGGCCATCGTCAAAGTAGCGGTGAACGCTGGCGATGAGTTGCTCTCGGGTCATGGTGCGGGTCCTCTGATGTGCGGTTGCTTGCTTCACTCCACCACGATCTGTGCGCGGTGGGCGAGGGCGCGGTAGCGCCCGATCTCGTCGTCGATCACGGCGCGGGTGGCTGCGGGCCCGAGGTGCACGGGCTCCATGCCTTGTGCGCGCATCTGCTCTTGCAAGCCGCTGTCGCGGGTTACGGCTTCCACTTCGGCCACCAGTTTCCGGATGACGGTTTGGGGCGTTCTGGCGGGGGCAGCAATGGCGTACCACGCATCGAAGACCGCGTCGGGCAGCTTGAGCTCTTCCACGGTGGGAACACCCGGCAGCATGCTGGATCGCGACTTGCCGGCAATGGCCAGTGCACGCAGCTTGCCCGCCTTGATCTGCGGGGCGGCCGCAGCCACGGTGTCGATGCCCAGCTGGATCTCGCCGCCGATCAGGGCCATCAGCGACTGGCTGCTGCCGCGGTAGGGAACGTCCTGCAGCCTGATGCCTGCGGCCTGCTCCAGCAGTGTGCCCGCCAGATGCGGACCCGAGCCGGACCCGAAGGTGGCGTAGTGGATGCTTTTGGGTGCTGCCTTGGCCGCGGCAATCAGCGCGTTGAGGTCCTTGTACGGCGAGCTGGCGCTGACGACCAGCACCAGGGGCGCCCGCGCGACCGTAGCCACCGCGACCAGGTCACGGGCGGGGTCGTAGGGCAGTTTGCTGCGCAAGGCAGGGTTGACCGTGTAGCTGGTGGAGCCTGAGACCAGCAGCGTGTAGCCGTCGGGTTCGGCACGCACCACGGCTTCGGTGCCGATGATGGTGGCGGCGCCGGGCTTGTTGTCGATGACAACCGGTGTACCCAGGCGGGAGGAGAGCTTTTGCCCCAGCGCGCGGGCTACCGCATCGGTGCCCCCACCCGGCGGAAACGGAACCACCATGCGGATGGGGCGTTGCGGCCAGGCGTCGGCTGGGAGCGGCGTCTGGGCTTGGGCCAGGCTGGCATGGCCCATCAGGGCCACCAGGCTTGCGCTGAGGAAAGAAGCTCGAACAAGACGTTTCATAAAGACTCCGTGGATCAGGCCCGGGCAGCGCGAGGTCGCATGGCATATGCGGTGCGACGCGCGCAAGGGCATGGGTAATTGGAGCCTCAAGCCATGCCAGATGGATGCTGGTTTACCATTGCCTGGAATAGAGATTTGGCAACTGAGCGTTGCCTGTTTGTGATTTAAAAAGCCATGCCGGTTTCATTACTCAGCCTGCCCTTGCGCTACTTTCTGGAGGTGGCTCGCAGCGGCTCGGTCAACCAGGCCGCGCAGCGCCTGCATGTGGCAGCCTCGGCCGTGAGCCGCCAGCTGGGCAAGCTGGAGGACAGCCTGGGTGTGGTGCTGTTCGAGCGCCAGGCGCGCGGCATGGCCTTGACCGAAGCGGGCACCCGGCTGCTGGCGCATGCCAGCGCACACGATGCGCAAGCGATGGACCTGGTCGCTCAATTGCAGGATCTGTCTGCCCAGGGTGCGGTGCGTGTGCGGCTGGCCTGTACCGAGGGGTTTGCGGCCGGGTTCATGCCGACCGTGATGGCGGCGTTCAGGCAGGCGCATCCACAGGTGCAGCTGCAGCTTCAGGTGGCAGTGCCGCAGGAGGTTTCAGCACTGGTGCTGCGGGGCGAGGCTGACCTCGCGCTGAAGTACAGCGTGGCGCCCGAGAAGGGGTTGCAGGTGCTGCACTCGGCCATTGCTCCCATCTACGCCATCATGCCCACGCACCATCCGCTGGCACGCCAGCGCAGCGTGTGCGTGGCCGATGTAGTGCGCTACCCGCTACTGCTGGGTGCGGGCAACACCACGGGCCGGCAGCTGTTTGACCTGAGCTGCGCCGTGCAAGGCCTGCGCTATGTGCCTGCCGTCGAGAGCAATTTTTCGTCTGCATTGCTGCCCTTGCTCAGTGGGCAGGATGTAGTGCTGGCCAGCTACCTGACGGCCGCGCGCTGGGTGGAGGCAGGCATGCTTGCGGCCCGCCCCTTCGATGACGCGCAGTTGCAACAGCGGCGCCTGCAGGTGCTGGCCACCGAAGGCCGTGTGCAGTCGGCCATGGTGCAGCAGTTCACGCAGGCGCTGGTGGTGGCCATCGAGCAGTACGGCAAGCGCAAGGTGGGGCGGCGGCGCAAGGCGGCGGCGCCCGCCGCGGCGTTTTGACAGCTGCGCAGCTGCACACGTCCTCCTTGTTCGGATACCGGTACCATCGTTTCCCTGCCCGCACCGCACCATGGCCAAGAAAGAACACGTCTCCGAAACCCAGGCTACCCAGTTGCTCAAGGCAAACAAGGTGGCGTTTACCGAACATCCCTATGAGTACCTTGAGCACGGCGGCGCCATGCACAGCGCCGAGGTACTGGGGCTCGACCCGTTCACCGTGGTGAAGACGCTTGTCATGCAGGACCAGGACGCCAAGCCGTTGCTGGTGCTGATGCATGGCAACCGCAAGGTGTCCACCAAGAACCTGGCGCGCCAGATCGGTGCGAAGTCGGTAGAGCCTTGCACACCTGAGGTGGCCAACCGCCACAGCGGGTATCTGGTGGGGGGCACGTCCCCGTTCGGCACGCGGCGCAGCATGCCCGTGTACATCGAGGAAACCATTCTCGGACTGCCCCGCATTGCCATCAATGGCGGGCGGCGGGGGTTTCTGGTGCAACTGGACCCACAGGTCTGCGTGCAGTTGCTGGCGGCTACGCCCGTGCGTTGCGCGCTGGCAGAATAACCGGTTACACGCACGACTCCGAGGACCCGTCTTGACTGCCACCTACCCCATCCTGGCCGCGCTGGCCGCTTATCTGCTGGGCTCGCTTTCCTTCGCCGTGATCGTGACCCGCGTGATGGGCCTGAGCGACCCGCGCACCTACGGCAGCAAGAACCCTGGCGCTACCAATGTGCTGCGGTCCGGAAGCAAGGCGGCTGCCATCATCACCCTGTTGCTGGACGCCGTGAAGGGCTGGCTGCCGGTGGCGCTGGTCATGTGGTACGGCGAACCCTATGGCCTGGATGACGGGACGGTCGCGCTGGTAGGGCTGGCGGCATTCCTGGGCCATTTGTGGCCGGTGTTCTTTCGCTTCGAGGGTGGCAAGGGCGTGGCCACGGCCCTGGGTGTGCTCGTCGGTATCAGCGTGTGGCTGGGGCTGGCTACCGCGGTGACCTGGCTCATCATCGCGTTCTTCTTCCGCTACTCGTCGCTCGCATCGCTGGTGGCCGCGGCCTTTGCGCCGGTGTACTACCTCCTGGTCGATGGCGTCGTCTGGTACGCCGAGGGCACCATCGCGGGCGCGATTGTGGTCATGGGGATGCTGCTGGCGTGGCGCCACAAGGAGAACATCCAGCGCCTCATCCAGGGCAAGGAGTCGCGCCTGGGTGCGGGCAAATCAGGCAAGGCTGCAGCGGGCGGGGCGGGTAAGCCGCCACTGAAGTAATCGGCTTCGCTGCATGGCCGCCACAGGGGCAGCCGTGCGACCTGGAGGACCCTAAAGGCTTCCGGGTCGGGTGACCAGATCGCGCAGCCTGGTGCTGTGCTGGGCTGCGTACAGCCCCAGCCGTACCATGGTGCGGTGGTTCAGGTCCACGCTGACAGCCGCGCGTGCCAGGGCTGACTGGATTCTCGGCTTGCCATTGGCGGTCTGGTACAGACTGGGCTCCGCGTGATGGTTCCCACTCTGGTCGAGCAGGCTGGCTACCAGCGGCAGATTGGCCTTGTCGCTGCGGCGCAGGACGATGGCTGTGTCGCCGTTGTCGAGTTTCACAAACGTGCCGGGCGGGCAAAGCCCCACCGAGCGGACGAGCGTGTAGCTGACCTCATCGCGCTGATCGATTTCCTGCCCGACGATCGCGCGCACGGAATCGGTGGCGCTCCGGCCCGCACGTGATTTGCGCGGGCTGATCATGGCTGCGTAGCGGTCGATGGTGCTCAGGATGCGGCTGAGGCGGTCCACCGGCTCCTGAGCGGCCAGGGGCACCCTGTCTGCCACATTCGCGTGGTGCTGCCCGACCACTTCAAGCCAGAGCGCATCGGCCACGAACAGCCGCTCCAGCATGGCCTGGCTTTCTTCGGGGTGGCTGCGGATGGCCTCTTGCTGTGCCGGCGTAGGCCGCTCACGCTGGCCGGCCAGTTCATCCTGCAGCGCCGTCATTCCGATGTTCATTGTGAGCGCAGCTCGCACAAGGCTGTCCCGTTCGCCACGGGGAAGGTCCAGTTCCTGGGCCATGATGTGGCATAGCGTGCCGCACACCAGCGCGTGCGAGGTGCTGTACCCCACGGTCGAGGTGCCCGCCAGCTGGAACATCAGGTACAGCGCGGCGTCGATATCGTGCGCCACGAGATCCTGCAACCAGCTGTCAAACTGCCTGATCTTGGATGCGAAATCCTGCACGCGCAGCGGCCGAGACAGCACGACCGAAAGCGCCGACTCCAGGTCTGACCACAGACCCAGCAGATCTTCGTATTCGTCCTCATGGCGTTGGTGGCCGGGGCTGGAGTGCGCGGACATCAGTTCGTTCTTTGAACAGTGATCAGTTGCGCTTTTCCAGCACCATCTGCTCGTTATTACGCGTCATTTGAAAGCTGGTGAGAAAGCTGTTGCCCAGTAGCACGTAGGGCATCGCCTGCGGAGTGACGATGGCTTCCACGCCGAACACTTCCACGTCACCAATCCGTACCGAATCAAGCTTGAGCCGCCAGCCCTGGGCGACGCCATTGGCTGTATTCATGCGCACGGGCTCTGCGCTCTGGTACGCCAACCCCAGGCGATCCGCATCAGGGCGGCCGATGGCGATGGTGGATGCACCGGTGTCCACCATGTACTGCATGACCTTGCCGTTGATGAGACCGCTGTTGATGAAGTGCCCCCTGCTATCGGCGTTGAGAACGATCCGGCGTCCGCTGCCCCCCCGATTGCCGACGCTCACCGGGGCTTCGCCCAACCGGAGGCTACGGCGCGCGCCCTTGATCTCGATGGTGGTTTCGTCACGTGTCACCGCAATGACCTTGACGCCCTCAAACTCATCACCCGCGCCCAGGGCGCGCGGCGGATAGGCATCGACCACCAGAAGCGCCTTGTTGCCCAGCACCCCCGCCAGAGCCACGGATTGCGCCAGGACAGGGCTCGTTGCCAGCACCGCTGCTGCAGAAACCGCGGCAACGGCAGCGAGACGTCTACCGGCGGGGATCAGGCTTGTCATGGGCAGTGATATTTCGCGCATGGAAGCTCGGAAGCGGCGCCGCAGTTCACGTCAGTCACGGAAATTGTCGAACGACAGCGGCACATCGGTGACGTCCTTGCGGATCAGCGCCATAGCCGCCTGCAAGTCGTCGCGCTTGGCTCCAGTCACCCGTACCTTGTCTTCCTGGATGGCGGCCTGTACCTTCAGCTTGCTCTCCTTGAGCAGCTTCTGGATCTTCTTGGCGAGCTCGCTCTCGATGCCGTTTCGCACCTTGATGACCTGTTTGACCTTGTCGCCACCCATCTTTTGCACGTCGCCCATGTCGAGAAAACGGACATCCACGTTGCGCTTGGTGAGCTTGTTGCGCAGGACGTCCTCAATCTGCGTTAGCTGAAATTCGGCGTCACCGATCAGGGTGATGTCCTTGTCCTTGATCTCGATGCTTGCAGAGGTTCCCTTGAAGTCGAACCGGGTGCCAATTTCCTTGGTGGTGTTCTCGACGGCGTTCTTCACTTCAACGAGGTTGGCTTCGCAGACGGTGTCAAAAGATGGCATGGTGAACTGTATTGTGGACTCGGGTGTGGTGGGCGTAGCGTGTCGCTGCCTGGGGGCGGGTGCGACAATCGCGTTAATGGTAGTCGAGAAAAACGTCCCCCTGCAGCCGTGGAACACCTTCGGCATTGCAGCCCGCGCCCAGCAGCTCGTGCGAATTCGTTCGGTGTCGGACTTGCTCGCAGTGGTCAATGACCGCGCGCTGGCACCGCTTCCCAAGTTTGTGCTCGGTGGCGGCAGCAACATCGTCTTGACGGGGGATGTAAAGCCGGTAGTGCTCAAGATCGAGATCAAAGGCCTTCGTCTGGTCGAAGAAACGGCAAAAGCATGGATCGTCGAGGCCGGCGCGGGCGAAGCGTGGCACGACTGTGTGCTCTGGACGCTGTCGCACGGTTTCCCCGGGCTGGAGAACCTTGCGCTCATTCCGGGGACGGCGGGCGCGTCGCCGGTGCAGAACATCGGCGCCTATGGCGTCGAGCTGCAGGACCGCTTCGAATCGCTGGACGCGGTCGACCTCTGGACTGGCCAGACGTTCACGCTCGATGCGGCCCAGTGCGGGTTCGGCTATCGCGATTCCGTGTTCAAGCATGCGCCTGCCGCGCAACCGGAGGACGGAGCGGGCTTGCCGCGCAGCATGGGGCTGGGAGGACGGGCTGTGATTACGCATGTGCGCTTCAGGTTGCCAAAGCCGTGGAAGCCCGTACTGGGCTATCTGGACCTTGAGCGGCGGCGCCTCGAGGCTGGAATTGAGCAGCCCGATGCCCGGCAGATTTGCGACTGGGTTTGCGAGATCCGCCGCTCCAAGCTGCCAGATCCCGCGGTGGTGGGTAACGCTGGCAGCTTCTTCAAGAATCCGACCGTCACGCCCGAGCAGTGTGCTGACATCATTGCCCGCGAGCCCCGGATCGTGCACTACCCCATGCCGGACGGTTCCATCAAACTCGCCGCAGGCTGGCTGATCGACGCGTGCGGGTGGAAGGGGAAAACCATTGGCAAGGCGGGTGTGTACGAAAGGCAGGCACTGGTGCTTGTGAACCGTGGCCATGGCGATCACAGCGTGACGGGTGGCGAGGTCATGACGCTCGCCAAGGCGATCCAGACCAGCGTGTACGAGCGTTTCGGCATCCGGCTGGAGCCTGAACCTGTGGTGGTCTGAGCCGTTGCGCACGGCGCTGTGCGGTCTTTGCTTGGCCATGGCAACAGAGGACCGCGAGTGAAGGGTGAGGAGCCTTCCAGGCCGGTACCTGTCCGCAGGGCGTCAACCCGCCTTTTCGTTGGGCGCAGGGATGTGCCTTTCAGGCAGCGCTTCGATGTCCGTGAAGCCCATCCGGACGCACAGCGCGTGCGCCATCGCCCAGGCCTCCAACAGCTCGTCGGGCGAAGGAAGGCCGGCGTCTGACCCCGGTTGGGCCTTCTCCAGCCGAAGCGCGATGGCTGCCAGCCGGTGAAAGCCCAGGTTGGCCGCCGCGCCTTTGAAAGCGTGGGCAGTGGTCGACAGATCTGCCGACCCGGGTGTGCGCATGGCCCCGAGCAGGGCATCCATGGCGCCGGACTCATCCTGGAAGAAGCTGCCCAGTAACGAACGGTACCCTTGCGCCGATACGCCGATACAGACCTCGCCCACCATCTTCATGTCCATGTGGGTTTCCAGGTCCCCGGGCCTGAAGCGCCTCCGGGGTTTCCGTGGCGCAGGCGCTGATGCGCCGGGCTGCGGCAGCCCATTCACGGCGAAGGGCGGCTCGGGCTCCGTGCGCGTGCCAGCCTGGGCAGGCGCCCCACGCATGCCAAACAGGTCTGTCATGGTTGCCTGCAGGACGCCTGCGTTGACAGGCTTGCTGATGAATGCAGTCATGCCTGCCTCGGCAGCCTTGAGACGTGTTTCTGCAAAGACGTCTGCGGTAAGTGCAATGACCGGCAACGACGCGCTGCCTGGGTTTGAGCGTATGCGGCGTGTCGCCTCAAACCCATCCATCACCGGCATGTGCAGATCCATCAATACCAGGTCATAGGTTTCGGCGGTTGCGGCGGCGAAAGCCTGCTCGCCATTTTCCGCAAACGCGGTGGTGTGGCCCATGTCCTGTAGCAAGGCACCCATGTACTTGCGATTCACTGCCTGGTCATCGGCAACGAGGATGCGAAGACCTTGTACGTCTGCCGGGCGGGTCACCGCAGCCGCCTCCTGTACCACTGGTACGCGCTGTTCCGGCGCCTCAGCCGTGACCAGTGGCAATTGCACGGTGAAGGTGCTGCCGTGTCCGGGCTCGCTGGTCACGGAAATGTCGCCCCCCATCCGCCGCGCCAGATTTCTGGAGATCTCAAGCCCGAGTCCGGTGCCGCCAAACCGGCGCGATGTGCTCGCGTCGCCCTGCGTGAATCGTTCGAACAGTCTCGCCAGCGTGGGCGCATCCATGCCGATGCCCTGGTCTGCCACGGTGATCTGCAGTGGATAGATGTTGCCGGGCTGGATCTTCTGTGCAGCTGCGTAGCGCTCGATGGAGACGCTCACACGGCCCGCATCACTGAACTTGATGGCATTGGTGACCAGGTTCAGGACAATTTGCTTGAGACGGGTGCCGTCCGCGGAGACCCAGGGCGGCAGATCCGACGCGCGAGCGATCTCGAACTGCAACCCTTTCTGCTCCGCCAGGGGGCGCATGAGGCGCTCGATATCCGTAAGGAGCGGCTCCAGTTCGACCAGCACAGGATGAATGCTCATCTTGCCCGTCTCCATCGCCGAGACATCGAGAATGTCGTTGAGCAACGTGAGGAGGTGGTCCGCGGAGTTGCGGGCGGTCAGCACGAATTCGTGCTGACTGGACGAGAGCGGGCTTCGTTCCAGCATCGTGAGCATGCCCAGCACGCCGTTGAAGGGCGTGCGCAACTCGTGGCTCATGTTGGCCAGGAACTGGCTCTTGCCGCGGTTGGCAGCTTCCGCAGCGAGATTGGCCGCCCGGAGGTTCTGGGTAAGCAGCTCCAGTGCTGCGCGTTCCTTTTCCTGACGGCGCTGTCGCATTGCGAGGGCTACGGCAGCGATCAGGAGGAAGACCAGCTGGCCCAGGATCAGCGCCATGATCTGGCTGCTTTGCTCGAGCATGGTCGACTCCTGCTCCTCCAGCAGGCGCGCCGTGTGGCGCGTGGCGACCATCGTCAGTTCCTGCACTTCGGGGCCGATGCTGTTGAGCTCGTCCACCAGTTGTGCCAGTTCCTTGCGCGTGGGCTTTGCCGGAGGCTGCAAGACGGCATCGATGCGGGCAACAAGTGCTTGCAGCCGCGGCATGATCCGCGTGTATTCGATCTGTTCCTGCACGGCAGACGCGCTGGGCGTGTCATGCATCAGCTGAAACCGGCTTGCAAAGATATCGCTGCGCAGCAGCAGCGTCTGCTCGTCGACAGGGCCCGTGCTGCGCGCGTTGACCTCCAGCACATGGCGCAACCGCAGAAATTCGCGCTCCAGCTGGAACGCCAGCGCCGTGATCGAGTCGCTGCGGAGGTCCGCACTCTTGCGTATGGCCTGCTGCTGGGTGAACTGCAGCAGCAAAAGGACGGCCATGGCGGCCGCCATCATGGCTGTCCCAAGCGCCAGCCACAGAAGGTGGCGCTGACTGACGAGACGCTCGGGCATCAAAAGAATCAGTCCACCGTCAGGGACTTCAGTTGCCAGGCCGACCGACCGAAGTATGTCGCGGTCTTGAGTTCGGACTTGGTGTCAAAGGGATAGATGATGAAAAGCGGTCCTTTGGTGCGCACAGAGATGGGCTGGTCATTGATCCGGTGGGCCACGATCACGTCAAAAGCTTGCGCATCATCCATCGGAATGGTGGTCTTGTAGTCGTTCAATGCCAGTGCAGTCAGGGTCTTTCCCTTTGCCTTGGCGGCGGCCAGCACATCGCGCAGCAACGGCCCGGTGAATTTGGTGGGTTGCTTGTCCCAAGGTGTTGTCGTGACAAAGGTACGCTGAGGCAGTGCCTCGATCATCGCCATGTCAAATGTTGCCGTCTTGCCCTGGTTGGCTTCCCCCACGTTTCCACTGATAGTCAGAACGACCGGTCCGGTTGGCATGGGCAAGGCAAACGCTGCTGCGGACAGCAAGAAACCACTGACGATCTGCACACCGCGGCGCGTGATCAACTGGACGAGACTGGACATGACGCTTCTCCGTAGGGGTATTGAAGTGTCATATTTTATGCTAAAAATGATTTAAGTGATGTAAAAAAAGGCCGTTACATCGTACGGCCTTTTCTCTTTTTTGCAACAGACCTTATTGGTGGCCTGCGGTCACGCGAAGCAGATCGTTTTGCGAGTCGGGCAAAAGCAGCCCGGCGCGGGCATAAACCCCGAGCTTGCCGCGCGTGTCGGAGATATCCAGGTTGCGCATCGTCAGCTGGCCGATTCGGTCCAGCGGAGAGAAAGGCGCGTCTTCCACCTTCTCCATCGACAGGCGCTCTGGCGCATAGGTCAGGTTCGGACTTTCGGTGTTGAGCAGTGAGTAGTCGTTGCCACGGCGCAGCTCCAGGGTGACCGTTCCGGTCACGGCGCGTGCCACCCAGCGTTGTGCGGTTTCGCGCAGCATGATGGCCTGCGGATCGAACCAGCGGCCCTGGTAGAGCAGTCGGCCGAGCTTCAGCCCGTTCATGCGGTACTGCTCAATGGTGTCTTCGTTGTGGATGCCGGTCACCAGACGCTCGTACGCAATGTGCAAAAGCGCCAGCCCTGGGGCTTCATAGATGCCGCGGCTTTTGGCTTCGATGATGCGGTTCTCGATCTGGTCGCTCATGCCCAGGCCGTGACGGCCGCCAATGCGGTTGGCTTCGAGGATCAGCTCCACCGGGTCGGCGAACTCGATGCCGTTCAGTGCCACGGGTTGGCCTTCCTCGAAGCGGACCGAAACCTCTTCGCGCTTGACTTCGACGTCATCCTTCCAGAAGGCAACGCCCATGATCGGGTTGACGATGCGGATGCCACTGGACAGGAATTCGAGATCCTTGGCTTCGTGCGTGGCGCCCAGCATGTTGCTGTCGGTGCTGTAGGCCTTCTCTGCGCTCATCTTGTAGCCAAACCCCGCCTTGGTCATGAAGGCCGACATTTCTGCGCGGCCACCCAGTTCGTCGATGAACAGCTGGTCCAGCCAGGGCTTGTAGATGCGCAGGGATGGGTTGGTCAGCAGCCCATACCGGTAAAAGCGTTCGATGTCGTTACCCTTGAAGGTCGATCCGTCGCCCCAGATGTTGACGTCGTCCTCCTTCATGGCTGCTACCAGCATGGTGCCGGTCACGGCACGTCCCAGCGGAGTGGTATTGAAGTAGGTCAGGCCGCCCGTAGAGATGTGGAAGGCGCCGGCTTGCAGGGCTGCGATGCCTTCATGGGCCAGTTGCACCCGGCAGTCGATCAGCCGGGCCTGTTCGGCGCCGTATTCCATCGCCTTGCGTGGAATGGCGTCGTAGTCCGGCTCATCAGGCTGGCCCAGGTTGGCCGTGTACGCGTAAGGCACTGCGCCCTTGAGCTTCATCCAGTGGAGTGCAGCGCTGGTGTCCAGGCCACCCGAGAAAGCGATGCCGACCTTTTGGCCGATAGGGAGGTGTTGAAGGATGGTTGCCATATGCAGTGGGCTGTAAGTAGGAAAACAGAGGGCTCAGCCGAAATGGCAGATGTAGTGATATGGCTCAGTGACGCGGATGTCGAATTTGGAGTTGCCGGGCACACTGAATTTCTCGCCTGCAGACGACTTGATCCACTGGTCGGTCCCGTCGAGCTTGTACTCACACGAACCGCCCACGCATTCCATGATTTCGGGAGCGCCGGTGTTGAAGGTCAACGTGGCGGGCAGCACAACGCCTACCGACTTCTTGGTGCCGTCGGCAAAGGTAATGCCGTGGCTGACGCACTTTCCGTCAAAGTAAACGTTGGCCTGGGTCGTGACGGACACGCCGTCGATCTTTTCGGTGGTCATGAATGCGGTGCCTGAAATGGGAGAAACCACTGATTTTAGGGTAGGGCGGAAAGGTGCTTGCGGCACCGTGCAGAAGATGTACGGTGTGTGCCATTGCAAAAAAAAGGAGCCAGCATGGCTCCTTTCAATCAGTTCGCACATTTCGGCGATCAGCGAGTGCCTGCCGCCCCGCCCCAGCTATCGCCAGTAGGGGTTGCGATGAGGAGGGTAGCGGCCGTCGTATCCGTACTCGATCACGGTGACGGGGGGCGTGATGTAAGTCGGTTGCTGATAAACCGGGCCGCGGGGATAAGTGGAGGTGACCACCCCCGGCTGGCTGTAAACCCCGTTGGGGGCGTAGGGGTCCGGCCGTGTGGTGTAAGTCTGGCCCGCGGGCTGAACCGTCAGCGGGATCCAGCCGCCAGGATCGTTCTGGGTGCGGGTGCTGTACTGGCGCCCTGCGTATTCGTACACCACGTCGTAGCCTACGGTGCGGTTTTCGTAATAGGTCTCGGTCGTGCAGCGCTGCACGTTCTGGTACTGCGGCTGGCCGCCTTCGATCTGGTTGCCCAGCACGGCACCGCCGATCAGCCCGATCGCCGTGGCTGCGGCTCGTCCGCTGCCCTTGCCGATGGCATTGCCAGCAGCGCCCCCTGCAATGGCGCCCACTACAGCTCCGGCACCCGTGGTCCGGTTGCCGTTGTAAACCGTCTCGTTACCGCACACCTGCTGCGGGGTGGCCACTTGCTGGACGATGGGCGTGGCCGACAGAACGCGGCCCTGTTCTTGGGCGTTGGCAAAACCGGCGACGGCCACCAAGGACGCAAAAGCGATGGTTGTTTTCATGGAAGAAATCCTTTCGGTGGGTACATAACGCGCCAAACCGAGGAAAAGTTTAGGCCCGGGCGGTCAAAGCGGTGCGGTTTGCCCGTAAATCTGCGTAAAGATTCGTGCGATCTGTCCGGTTTGACGGCTGTCACGGGGAGACGCTGCCCAGTGCCCACGCTTCCCACTGCTCCGGGGTGTAGCCGACCGTGATCAAACGGTGACCCCCACGCCGCAATTCGACCACGGGCCGCTTGATGAGACTGGGCTGAGCGGTCATCAACGCGCTGGCGGTCGAAGCGTCGACGACGGCGCTCTGGGTCGGCGCGTCGAGCTTGCGCCAGGTGGTGCCATTGCGGTTCACCAGTTTTTGCCAGCTGACCGCTGCGGTCCAGCGGTCCATCGCCTCAGGTGGCACGCCTTGTTTCTTGAAATCATGAAACTCGTGGGAAAGCGCGTGGGCGGTGAACCATGCCCGGGCTTTTTTCACCGTATCGCAGTTGGGAATTCCGAAGAGGGTGATCTGGGTGGATGTCATGGCTGCCATCATGCTCGAACTGTGCGCTGGGCGACAATCAGCGGCTGTATGCAAATCAAACCGACTACCCTCGAAGGCTGGCTCCGCCACTGCGAACAACTGCACCCTGTGGGCATCGACATGGGTCTTGACCGTGTGCGTGAAGTGGCGCGCAGGCTTGACCTGCGCTTTGAGTGCCCAGTGATCACGGTGGCAGGCACCAACGGAAAAGGTTCGACCTGCGCCATGCTCGAGGCCGTGGCCCTGCAGGCTGGCTACCGCACGGGCGTGTACACGTCACCCCACCTGGTGCATTTCGAGGAGCGATGCCGTGTGCACGGTGAAATCGTCAACGCTACAGAGTTGATAGCGCACTTTGAAGCCGTGGAAAGCGCAAGGGTGCAAAATGGCCACGAAGTTTCGTTGACGTACTTCGAGTTCAGCACGCTGGCCATCCTTCGCCTCATGAGCCACGCCAAGCTCGATGTCGCCATCCTGGAAGTAGGCCTTGGCGGGCGTTTGGATGCAACGAACATCATCGACACCGACTGCGCCATCATCACGAGCATCGACATCGACCATGCCGAGTTCCTGGGGCCTGACCGCGAAAGCATTGGCCGGGAGAAGGCGGGCATCATGCGCTCAGGTCGGCCAGCCATCGTCGGCGACCCGATGGCCCCGCAAAGTGTCATCGATCACGCCACGGAAATCGGTGCGGAGGTCTGGCGCTTTGGCCATGACTTCAACTTCTCGGGCGACAAGCAGCAATGGAGCTGGGCCGGGCGGGGCAGACGATATGCCGGTCTGGCGTACCCGTCGTTGCGCGGCGCTAACCAGCTGATCAATGCCTCCGGCGTGCTCGCGGCCTTCGAGGCCATTCGTGATCGCCTTCCAGTGACGGCGCAGGCCGTGCGAAACGGCATGGCCATGGTCGAGCTGCCCGGCAGGTTCCAGATTGTTCCGGGTCAGCCGACGCTGGTGCTGGACGTGGCGCACAACCCTCATTCTGTGGCGGCGCTGACGGCCAACCTGGATGCCATGGGGTTTTTTCCGACGACGCACGCCGTGTTTGGTGCGATGGCCGACAAGGATCTGGCCCCCATGCTCGCCAAGGTGGGCCCCCTGATCGACCGCTGGTATTTCACGAACCTGCCGACGGCGCGTGCGGAATCTGCAGCAGGGCTGCAGCAAAAGTGGAATGCGGTG
Source organism: Acidovorax sp. BL-A-41-H1 (assembly GCF_051942715.1). Taxonomy (NCBI): domain Bacteria; kingdom Pseudomonadati; phylum Pseudomonadota; class Betaproteobacteria; order Burkholderiales; family Comamonadaceae; genus Acidovorax; species Acidovorax sp. BL-A-41-H1. Next base: position 1,254,952 of record NZ_JBPVJQ010000006.1, read on the forward strand.
CAGATGGTGGCTGGCGGCCGCCGGGAGGTGACATCTTCCTTGCACGCAGACCCCATGGCGGCGCTCCAGGCAGCGGTCGCCGCGGCGGACCCCGCTGATAGAATCGTGGTCTTTGGCTCGTTCTACACGGTAGGCGGCGTTCTGGTGAATGGAACGCCTCGCTTGCAGGCCAAACATCTGGGCGCTTAAGGTCCGCACGAGTTATCACTCCATGGCATTTTTCAAGTTTCGGTGGCCCGGTCAGGGTGAGCAAAAGCAGACCGACAAGCCGGTGAAGCGCCCACGTACATCCCCCCAGGCAGAAACCGTTGAAGCCATGCGGCGCCGTGCGCGGCACCGGCTGATTGGCGCAGCTGTGCTGGTGCTGATCGGTGTAGTGGGGTTCCCCCTTCTGTTCGATACCCAGCCGCGCCCGATCCCGGTAGACATCCCGATCGAGATTCCCGACCGCAACAAGGTTGCCCCGCTAGTGGTGCCTGGCCCGGCCGTATTGCCACCGCCGTCGGCGACGGCTGCAAAACCGGCAGTTGCTGCGGTGACGGACTCAGGCGCAGCTTCGGTGACAGCTCCGGGCCGTATTGCAACTGCGCCGCCGCACAAGGGAGCCATTGGGGCAGGACTTTCGGATGGCGAGGAACTGGTAGCGCCTGCAGCGCGCGTGCCTGCATCCAGGCCCGCTCCGTTGCCTGCTACTCCCAAGCCTGAAACCAAACCCGAGCCAAAGCCTGAACCGAAACCTGCTGCGCCCGCAGAGCCAAAGCCTGCAGCAAGACCCGATGACGCCAGCAGGGCGCGTGCGCTGCTGGAGGGGCGCGCAACGGACACCCCTGCGGCGGCCGAGGAAGCCCGGTTCATCGTTCAGGTGGGTGCTTTTGCAGACGCAGACAAGGCCCGCGAGGTGCGGGCCAAGGTCGAACGTGCCGGGCTCAAGACTTATGCCCAGGTGGTAGACACCAAGGACGGCAAGCGGACCCGCGTGCGGGTAGGGCCGTTTGGCAACCGCGCCGAGGCCGACAAGGCTGCGGTCCGCGTGAAGGCGCTGGATTTACCCGCCTCGGTGTTGACGCTCTGAGGCGCCGGGGTGGCTCCATTACCGGGTGATATGGCCGCGCTGGACTGGATATTTGCAGGTGTGCTCCTCGCATCGATGTGCATCGGCGCGTGGCGCGGCTTGGTCTACGAGGTGTTGTCAGTGCTGGGCTGGGTGACGGCTTTCTTTGTGGCCCAGTGGTTTGCCGCGGACATGGCGGCGATGCTCCCGATGGGCGAGTCCAGTGACACGCTCCGGTATGCAGCGGGCTTTGTACTGGTGTTTGTGGCCACCGTCTTTGCTTGCGGAGTGCTGGCGTGGGTCGCCAAGAAGCTGATCGAAGCCATTGGCCTCCGGCCCGCGGACCGCATGCTCGGCGCTGCGTTTGGACTGTTACGGGGGCTCGTGCTGTTGCTGGTGGCTACGGTGGTCGCGGGTCTGACTCCTATCGGCGAAGCGGTGTGGTGGCAGGAGTCCCAGGCCGCGCCGCTTCTGGCTGACGCGCTGCGGGGGCTTGGCCCCTTGTTGCCCAAAGAATTTGCAAGGCATCTGCCTGCTTGAAGAATCCCTTGTGATCGCGGCCAAGAGCCACTTTTGCAGGGTTGCCGCGGGGCTTTTCCCGCAAACGGATGGAATCGAACTATGTGTGGAATCGTCGGCGTCGTCAGTCCAGCGCCTGTCAATCAGCTGATTTATGACGCATTGCTGCTGCTGCAGCACCGCGGCCAGGATGCAGCCGGGATCGTGACCCAGCAAGGCCGCAAGTTCTTCATGCACAAGGCCAAGGGCATGGTGCGCGATGTGTTCCGCACGCGCAACATGCGAGCGCTGCCTGGCAATGTCGGCCTGGGTCAGGTGCGGTATCCCACGGCTGGTAATGCGTTCAGCGAAGAGGAAGCGCAGCCGTTCTACGTCAATGCACCCTTCGGCATTGTGCTGGTGCACAACGGCAACCTGACCAACGCGCGGGATTTGCGTACTGAACTGTTCCAGACAGACCATCGGCACACCAACACGGACAGCGACTCGGAAGTCCTGCTCAATGTGTTTGCGCATGAACTGGAGCGCTCGACACGTGGCGTGGCGCTCCAGCCCGAGGATGTTTTCAAGGCGGTCGAAGCGGTTCACCGAAGGATCAAAGGTTCCTACGCAGTGATCGCGCTGATCGCAGGCCATGGGCTTTTGGCCTTCCGTGACCCGCACGGAATCCGTCCCCTGGCCATGGGCCGCAGCCAGGATGGCACGGTGATGGTGGGTAGCGAATCTGTCGCGCTGGAGGGCACATCCCATGTGTTCGAGCGCAACATCGACCCGGGCGAGGCCATTTTCATCACGCTGGATGGCCAGGTGCACGCGCGGCAATGTGCTGCCAACCCGCAACTCAACCCCTGCATTTTCGAGTTTGTATACCTGGCGCGTCCTGATTCAGTGCTGGATGGCATCTCGGTGTACCAGGCCCGGCTCAACTTGGGTGAAGCCCTGGCCAAGCGCGTGGTCTCGACGGTGCCACCAAACGAGATCGACGTCATCATTCCGATTCCGGAATCCAGCCGCCCCAGCGCAACGCAGCTGGCCCATCTGCTGGGCATTCCGTACCGCGAGGGCTTTGTCAAAAACCGCTACGTGGGCCGCACCTTCATCATGCCGGGGCAGGGCGTTCGCAAGAAATCGGTGCGCCAGAAGCTCAACGTCATTGGCAGCGAATTCAAGGGCCGCAACGTGCTGCTGGTCGATGACTCCATCGTGCGCGGCACGACCAGCCGCGAAATCGTGCAGATGGCGCGAGATGCCGGCGCCCGCAAGGTGTACCTTGCCAGCGCAGCCCCGCCGGTGCGCTACCCGAACGTGTATGGCATCGACATGCCCACCAGCAGTGAGCTGGTAGCCCATGGCCGCACGGTCGAAGAGATCCGACAGGCCATTGGCTGTGACGCACTCATCTATCAGGACGTCGATGGCATGAAGAGGGCTGTGGGCTCGCTCAATGCTGCGATTGCCGGTTTTGATGCGTCGTGTTTCGACGGTGTGTATGTCACCGGCGACATCACGGCTGAGGGCATTGCGAGCCTGAACGAAGGGCGCGGCGGCGCGGAAGAGGGCGAAGAGGACACATCGCGCCTTGCGCTGCCCAACGCACAGACGGCCTGATCTGGCTGGCCGGGCCGCGAAGAGCGCGGACCGGCGCCACACCCCGGGCAGTTCCAAGGATGTCCCGGTATCACTGTTTTCAATCGTCCCGATCAGGGGCTGGCGCACAGGCGCATGGCGATTTTTATGACTGACCAAACCTCATCCAACACGGGTCGCGTTCGCACCCGTTTTGCCCCTTCGCCCACGGGTTTCATCCATCTGGGCAATATCCGTTCGGCGCTTTACCCCTGGGCCTTCGCAAGGGCAACCGGCGGCGACTTCATCCTTCGCATTGAAGATACTGATCTCGAGCGTTCGAGCCAGGCTGCCGTCGACGTGATCCTGGAAGGCATGTCGTGGCTGGGCATGGATCCCGATGAGGGCCCGTTCTACCAGATGCAGCGCATGGACCGTTACAAGGAGGTGCTGGCGGAACTCCAGGCTGCTGGGTACGTGTATCCCTGCTACACCAGCGTGGCCGAGCTGGATGCGTTGCGCGAGCGGCAAATGGCTGCCAAAGAAAAACCCCGCTATGACGGAACCTGGCGGCCCGAGGCTGGCAAGCAGCTCCCCGCCGTGCCAGAGGGTGTACAGCCCGTGCTGCGCTTCAAGAATCCGCAAGGCGGCGTCGTGGCATGGGATGACAAGGTCAAGGGACGCATCGAGATCAGCAATGACGAGCTCGACGACCTCGTCATTGCGCGGCCTGACGGTACGCCCACCTATAACTTCTGCGTGGTGGTGGACGATATCGACATGGCGATCACCCATGTGATCCGGGGCGACGACCATGTGAACAACACGCCGCGCCAGATCAACATCTTCCGTGCCCTTGGCAAGGAGCCGCCGGTGTATGCCCACTTGCCCACGGTGCTGAACGAGCAGGGCGAGAAGATGAGCAAGCGCAATGGCGCCAAGCCTGTCACGCAATACCGTGACGAGGGGTATCTGGCCGACGCGATGCTGAACTACCTGGCCCGACTGGGCTGGAGCCACGGCGATGACGAGATCTTCAGCCGCGAGCAGTTCCTGCAGTGGTTCAACCTGGACCACCTGGGGCGCAGCGCAGCGCAGTTTGACGAGGCGAAGCTGCGCTGGGTCAACGCGCAGCATCTGAAGGCAATGGCGGACGACGCCCTGGCGGCGCTGGTGGCCCCACGGTTGCTGCAGCGCGGTGTGTCGCAGCACGAGATCGACGATGGCCGCTTGGCTCGCATCTGCGCGCTGTTCAAGGACCGCTGCGACACAACAGTGGCCTTGGCCGACTGGGCCCATGTTTTCTATGGCGACGTCAGTGCGGACCCAGCCGAACGCGCCCAGCATGTCACTGCGGCCATTGCACCAGCGCTGGACGCGCTGGCCGATGCCCTGTCGGCGTGTGCCTGGGACAAGGTCTCGATCAGTGCCGCGTTCAAGCAGGTGCTAACCGCACAGGGCCTCAAGATGCCCCAGTTGGCCATGCCCGCGCGGGTCCTCACAGCAGGTACCGCCCACACCCCGTCGGTGGATGCCGTGCTGGAGCTGGTGGGTCGCGAAAAAGTTGTAGCGCGTTTGCGAAACCGCTAAAAATCTGTCTATAATTCAAGGCTCAGGTAGTGACGACAAACACAGTGTGAACGGCGTCATTCAGTGGGGGTATAGCTCAGCTGGGAGAGCGCTTGCATGGCATGCAAGAGGTCATCGGTTCGATCCCGTTTACCTCCACCACAGAGTTTGAGAAGTCAGTTCGGTTAGTTCCAAGGTTTTGACCCCATCGTCTAGAGGCCTAGGACATCACCCTTTCACGGTGAGTACCGGGGTTCGAATCCCCGTGGGGTCGCCAAGTTGTAGCGCTTGGCTTGTGTTCAAGAAACACAAGCAAAAGCTGCCTGCCAGGAGTGGTAGTTCAGTTGGTTAGAATACCGGCCTGTCACGCCGGGGGTCGCGGGTTCGAGTCCCGTCCACTCCGCCAGTCAAAAGCCCTTGCAGGTCTTTGATGTGCAAGGGTTTTTCTTTGGTGTAAGCCAAAGGCCGTGGGGGTATAGCTCAGCTGGGAGAGCGCTTGCATGGCATGCAAGAGGTCATCGGTTCGATCCCGTTTACCTCCACCACAGAGTTTGAGAAGTCAGTTCGGTTAGTTCCAAGGTTTTGACCCCATCGTCTAGAGGCCTAGGACATCACCCTTTCACGGTGAGTACCGGGGTTCGAATCCCCGTGGGGTCGCCAAGTTGTAGCGCTTGGCTTGTGTTCAAGAAACACAAGCAAAAGCTGCCTGCCAGGAGTGGTAGTTCAGTTGGTTAGAATACCGGCCTGTCACGCCGGGGGTCGCGGGTTCGAGTCCCGTCCACTCCGCCAGATGCAAACCGCTGCAGTCGCAAGGCTGCAGCGGTTTTTTTTTGCCGATCCTGGCGAATCGTTAGAGTGGGTGGCCTGTCCGCAAGCAGCATCGCCTGCGCGTTTCCTGGCGGGCACACCGGGCATACTTGCCCCATTTTTTTGCTCCAAATGGCCGCTAGCGCTTGTTGAATAAGCACTAGCAGCTATCTTTTTAGTAGTGCCTTAGCGGGGGGCGAGGCGAATTGCGCCATCGAGCCGAATGACTTCCCCGTTGAGCATGTCGTTCTCGAAAATGTGCTTCACCAGCTTGGCGTAGTCCAGCGGTGTGCCAAGCCGGCTGGGAAACGGAACACCCGCTGCCAGTGCGTCCTGCACTTCTTGGGGCATGCCAAACAGCATCGGCGTGCCGAAGATGCCGGGAGCGATGGTCATGTTGCGAATCCCGTTGCGCGCCAGGTCGCGTGCGATGGGAAGCGTCATCCCCACCACACCGCCTTTCGAGGCGGCATATGCAGCCTGCCCGATCTGTCCGTCATAAGCTGCCACGCTGGCGGTCGAGATCAGCACGCCGCGCTCGCCGGTGGCCTCGGGCTCGTTTTTCGACATCGCCTCTGCAGCCAGCCGGATCATGTTGAAACTGCCAATGAGGTTCACGGTGATGGTCTTGCTGAAAAGGCCAAGGGCATGCGCACCGTTTTTGCCCACTGTTTTTTCGGCGGGCGCAATGCCGGCACAGTTCACCAATCCCATCAGCTTGCCCAGGGACACGGCTTTCTCCACGGCTGCCCGGCCATCGTCTTCCTTGCTGACATCGCACGCCACAAAGGCGCCACCGATCTCGCGGGCCACAGCCTCGCCCTTTTCTGCCTGCATGTCGGCAATGACCACAGTGCCTCCCTGCGCGGCAAGCATGCGTGCCGTGCCTTCACCCAGACCCGATGCGCCGCCGGTAACGATGAATACCTTGCCGTTGATGTCCATGAGTTTCTCCTTTGAATGACGTTGACGTAAACGTCAATTATGGCGTACTGAATAGGCCCGCGATGGACGCAAAAAAGCCCGGGCTTGCCGGGCTTGCTGTGGCCGCTGCATACAGGCCAGAGGTTGAAATCAGCTCACTGGAAGCCGACGCGATCCAACATCTGCTGTACCTTGGTGGTGTTGGCCCCCACGGCACTGATCGGGATGGTCTCGCTCTTGAAGGGCTTGCCGCCGGTCATGGCCCTGAGCGCCGGGTTGTCGATGTTGACGCCCTTGGCCGAAGGCCACTCGTTGTTGCCATTTGCGAAGTAATTCTGTGCTTCAGGGCTGGCGAGGTATTCCAGGAACTTGATCGCGTTCGCTGGATTCTTGGCATGGCGTGCCACGGCACCGCCTGCAATGTTCACATGCGTGCCCCACGAATCCTGGTTGGGGAAGACGACGCCGATTTTGTTGACGATGGCCACGTCCTCGGGCTTGGTCGAGCGCATCAGGCGCGCAAGGTAGTACGTGTTGGTCACGGCGATTTCGCACTCGCCAGCGGCAACGCCCTTGATCTGATCGGTGTCTCCGCCCTTGGGCGCGCGGGCCAGGTTGGCCACCAGTCCCTTGAGCCACGCCTCGGCCTTTTGCTCGCCCATGTGCTCTGTCACCGCACCGAACAGGCTCAGGTTGTAGGGGTGCGAGCCGGAACGGATGCAAATCTTGCCCTTGTTCTTGGGGTCGCCAAGTTCCTCGTAGGTGTCAACGTCGGCTTTTTGGACCTTGACCTTGTCGTACACGATGACGCGTGCGCGGGTCGACAGCCCGAACCATGCGACACCTCCGTCGGCCCCGGGTGTGCTGCGCAGGTGCGCAGGGATGGCGTCATTCAACACCTTTGACTGCACAGGCTGGAACAAACCGTCTACCTCACCCTTGTAGAGGCGTGCGGCATCCACCAGCAGGATCACATCGGCCGGAGAGGCGCTGCCTTCCGCCTTGAGTCGGGCGAGGATGCCTGCGTCGTCTGCGTCCACGCGGTTGATCTTGATGCCCGTGGCTTTGGTGAAGCCGGTGTAGAGGGCTTCATCGGTGGAATAGTGACGGGCCGAGTAGAGGTTGACGACCTGCTCCTGCGCAGAAACAGCGCCGGCAGAAGCGGCCAGGGCACAAGCGGTCAACAAGGCTTTCACGGTGTTCGACATGGATACGACTTTCGGTTGGGATCCTCTAATAATAAGGCAAACACGAATTATTCGTAATACGATTCGTTGGTCCAACCCCATGTTGTGAGGGGATTGTTGACATTGCGCAACCCGCGGGAGGGGGATCGCGACCTCGCCAGTTGCTCTTGGCGGCCGACCCATGGATGCCACGGTATCCACCGAGCAGCCAAAAAAAAGCCCGGCGAGAGCCGGGCTTTGAAAGGATCCCTGAAACGGGGGTTTCGAGAGGATCCAAGGAGACAACTGGTTGCTGCAACGTCGTCGCAGCAGTCGAGCCATTATGAGGGTAATCCCTGAAGACGGTCTAGAGTGTGCGCTCCAGACCGCGGGCCCGTCCCAGCAAATCAGCGCTTGCGTGGAGCAGCGGTCTTGGCTGCATTGGCAGCGGTGCTGGCCACTGCGTTGAAGTTGGCTTCAGCCACGTCAGACGCTTGCTTGACAGCCTTCTGGACCGATTCGAAAGCGTTATTGGCAGCCGACACGGCGCTCTTCATCACGGCCACGGCGGTTTCGGAACCGGCGGGGGCGTTCTTGGCGGCGCTGTCCACCAGGTTGGTGAATGCGCGCTGAGCATCGGTAGTCTGCGACTCGAATGCCTTGCCGAACTCGGCGCCAGTGCCCGAAGCGATGTCATACAGGTGACGGCTGTAGGCAGCAGTCTTTTCAGCCAGAGGCTGGAACAGGCCGGCTTGCAGGGCCAGCAGTTCTTGTGCGTCCTTCACGCCCAGGACAGCCTGGGTGTGGGTAGCGGCTTCCGACAGCGCAGCGCGCGATGCGGTCACGTTGAGTTCAACCAGCTTTTCCACGCCTTCGAAGGCCTTGGTGGTCAGACCAAAAAGGGTTTCGATGTTGGCTTTGTGCGAGGCCAGGATCTGTTCAGCGGTCAGCGTCATGTGATATCTCCAGAAATGCAGGGCACGGGGCCCGGGGTGGTTACAGACAACTGCGCTTGCCTCGACCTTGCAGTCATGTTGCAGTGCAGCATAGGTGCGATTCTACGGAGCTCGCGGCGTATTGCAACCCTTTTATGTTGCGCTGCAGCAAATTAGAGCGCTCCCCTCAGTTAAAGGGGCCCCGGCAGAATCGAGCGGCCATGCATGCCTACTACGCTGACCAGTTTGTCCTGCCACTTCCCGAGGGCCACCGTTTTCCCATGGCCAAGTACCGTATGTTGCGCGACCGGCTGGCGGCGCACCTGCCCGGTGTGGCCATGCAGGTAGCTCCTCCGGCATCCGATGCTGAGCTGGCACTGGTGCACAACCCGGCCTACATCGACCACATCGAGCACGGCACATTGCCCGCCGCCGCCCAACGCGAGATTGGTTTCCCATGGTCTCCCGCCATGGCAGAACGCGCGCGGCGGTCGGTCGGCGCGACCGTCCATGCTAGTCGGGCTGCCTTGCGCGATGGCATTGCGGGCAATCTGGCGGGGGGTACCCACCACTCGTACGCCCACAAGGGCGGCGGCTTTTGCGTGTTCAATGACGTGGCCGTGGCTGCGCGGCTGATGCAGGCCGAGCAGCCGCGCCGCGGTGCGGGCGCACAGCCACTGCAGGTCGCCGTGATCGACCTCGACGTACACCAGGGCAACGGTACCGCCCATATCTTCCACGGCGACGACTCGGTGTTCACGCTGTCGCTGCACGGGGCTCGTAACTTCCCGTTCCGCAAGGAGCCCAGCGATCTGGACGTGGAGCTGCCTGATGGCTGCGGCGATGACGAATACCTGCTCGCGCTGGAGCAGGCGCTGGGCACATTAGAGCAGCGGTTTGCACCGCAGCTGGTGTTCTATCTCGCAGGCGCCGATCCGCACGAGGGCGACCGGCTGGGCCGCCTTGCGCTGACGCACGACGGCCTGGAGGCGCGGGACCGCCGCGTGTTCGACTGGGCCTGGCACCGGCGCGTGCCGCTGGTGCTGGCCATGGCAGGCGGCTACGGCCGCGATCTGGAGGACACGCTGCGCGCGCAGACGACGACCTGGCAGGTGGCCATGCAGTACTACCGGCGCTGGCAGAATGGGCGGCCATGACTTCTGCCAGCACTTCAACGCCCGCGGCCGCGCGCCCGGCCCCCCAGCCGCGTGACGCTTACGCGGTCTTCCGCCCCATCACCACGCGCTGGGCCGACAACGACGTTTACGGCCATGTCAACAACGTCGTCTACTACAGCTGGTTCGATACCGCGGTCAACGCGCACCTGATCGACCAGGGCGTTCTCGACATCCATGCGGGCGAGACCATCGGCCTGGTCATCGAAACGCAGTGCAACTACTTTGCCCCGCTGGCTTTCCCGCAGACGGTGGAGGCCGGGATCCGCGTGGCGCGGCTGGGTGGTTCCAGCGTGCGTTACGAAGTGGGGCTGTTTGCGCAGGGCGAGCCGCTTTCCGCGGCGGCTGGCCACTTCATCCATGTTTATGTAGACCGCGCCACGCGGCGCCCCGTGCCGGTGCCTGCGGCGCTGCGCGAGGTGCTGCAGGCATTGGTCATGCCCTGATCGTCCGCGCTGCCGTTTGCTGCGGCAGTTGCGCACCCGCACCGCGAGGCATTTGCGGCGCGCCGGTTGTCAGTGATCCGTCAACGTCTGGCCAAAGCCGCACCAGGACGCGTTCTCCGCCGAGCTGTGCTGTTTTTTGCGCCCCTTCCGGCAGCCGGCCGGGGGTTCTCCGGGGTATGTCCCGGGCACAGGGCTCGTCTACACTTTCACGCTTCGCCGAACGGCCCGCGGAACGCCAGCCGCCCAGTCCATGATCATCACCAGCCTGCTCGACACTGACCTGTACAAGTTCACCATGATGCAGGTCGTGCTGCACCAGTTCCCGGGTGCGCAGGTGGAGTACCGATTCAAGTGCCGCAACCCCGGTGTGCAACTGGCGCCGTTCGTGTCCGAGATCCGCGATGAGATCCGCTCGCTGTGCAGCCTCCACTTTCAGGACGCCGAGCTGGCCTATCTGCGGTCGCTGCGCTTCATCAAGAGCGACTTTGTGGACTTCCTCGGGCTGTTCAAGCTCAACGAGAAGTACATCACCGTCACCCCGCTGCCCAGCGGCGAGATTGATATCTCGATCCAGGGGCCTTGGCTGCACACCATCCTGTTCGAGATACCGGTGCTGGCCATCGTGAACGAGGTGTACTTTCGCAACACGCAGAAGGTTCCCGACTTTCCCGAAGGCCGGCGCAGGCTCGACACCAAGATTGCTCAGTTGCAGGCCGATGGGCTGGGCGAGCTCAAGATCGCCGACTACGGGACCCGGCGCCGGTTCAGTCGCGCCTGGCACGAGGAGGTGCTGCGCGTGCTGGTAGCCCGGCTGGGCACCGGCGACCGCAGGCCGGGGGCACCTGCAGGGCCGGGGCAGTTTGCCGGCACCAGCAACGTGCTGTACGCCATGAAACTGGGGGTGACCCCGCTGGGCACCATGGCGCACGAATACCTGCAGGCCTGCCAGGCGCTGGGCCCGCGGCTGCGTGACAGCCAGGTTTTCGGTTTCGAGATCTGGGCCAAGGAATACCGGGGCGACCTGGGAATTGCGCTGTCGGATGTCTATGGCATGAGCGCCTTCCTGCGTGACTTCGACCTGTATTTCTGCAAGCTGTTCGACGGTGCTCGCCATGACAGCGGCGACCCTTTTGCCTGGGGCGAACGCCTGCTGGAGCACTACCGCAAGAACCGCGTCGACCCGCTGACCAAGACCCTTATCTTCAGCGACGCGCTCACGGTACCGCGCACCATCGAGCTGTACCAGCAGTTCCGCGGCCGCTGCCAGCTGGCCTTCGGCATTGGCACCAACCTGACCAACGACCTCGGTAGCCCGCCTGCGCATGAGCCCTTGCAGGTGGTCATCAAGATGACGCGCTGCAACGGCCAGCCGGTGGCCAAGCTCTCGGACACCCCGGGCAAAGGCATGTGCGATGACGAAAAGTACCTGGCCTACCTGCGCCAGGTATTCGACATACCGGCTGCGCCCTGAGCACCCGCGCCCCCTCGGCGGCTCGACCAAAGAATCGACAAAAATCAAGGAGACGAAAAAATGAAGAATGTGCACCGACTGGCCCTGGCCGGTCTCCTGGGGGTGCTGCCCGGCCTGGCCGTGGCAGCAGATATCGACGGCAGCGCGCTGTCAGTGCTGTGGGGAGTGCCGTTTGCGGGCATCCTGCTGTCGATCGCGCTCATGCCGCTGCTCACGCCCATTTTCTGGCACCACCACTTCGGCAAGGTCGCGGCAGCCTGGGCGCTGGCATTTCTGGTGCCGTTTGCCATCACCTTCGGGCCCGGGGTGGCAGGTGCCAGCCTGGTGCATGCCCTGGTGGCCGAATACATTCCGTTTGTGATCTTGCTCACCGCGCTGTTCACCGTGGCTGGCGGCATTTTCATTCGCGGCAACCTGCATGGCAGCCCGGGGCTCAACACGTCCATCCTGGCCATCGGTGCGGTCCTGGCCAGCTTCATGGGCACCACCGGGGCATCGATGCTGCTGATCCGCCCGCTGATCCGGGCCAACGACAACCGCACGCATGTCGCGCATGTGGTGGTGTTCTTCATCTTCATCGTGTCCAACGCTGGCGGCTCTCTCACCCCGCTGGGTGATCCGCCGCTGTTCCTGGGCTTCCTCAAGGGCGTTGATTTCTTTTGGACAGTGCGCTACATCTTCCCCGAGACACTGTTCCTGATCGGCTCCCTGCTGGCCATTTTTTACGTGCTGGACTCGTGGTACTACCGCCGCAGCGGCGAAGTGCTGCGCACCGACCCCACGCCTGACAGCCGCGCCATCGGGTTTGATGGCAAGGTCAACTTCGCCCTGCTGGGTGTGGTGGTCGCACTGGTGCTGCTCAGCGGCATGTGGAAGCCAGGCGTGGTGTTTGACGTGGCGGGCACCGAGGTCGGCCTGCCCGGCATCGTGCGCGACGTGGGCCTGATCATCGTGACGTTTGTCTCCCTGTGGCTCACTCCCAAAAAGGTGCACGAGGACAACCAGTTCGGCTGGGCGCCCATGCAGGAGGTCGCCAAGCTCTTTGCAGGCATTTTCCTGACCATCATCCCCGTCATCGCCATGCTCAAGGCAGGTCTCAACGGCCCCTTTGGCGCCGTGGTCTCGGCTGTGACGCGTGCCGACGGCTCGCCCGACCCACTGATGTATTTCTGGGCCACGGGTGTGCTCAGCTCGTTCCTCGACAACGCGCCCACGTACCTGGTGTTCTTCAACACCGCCGGCGGCGACCCCGCTGTGCTGATGACCACGCTGGCCCCCACGCTGGCCGCCATCTCGGCAGGCGCGGTCTTCATGGGCGCCAATACCTATATTGGCAACGCGCCCAATCTGATGGTGAAGGCCATCGCCGAAGACCGCGGTGTGAAGATGCCCAGCTTTTTCGGCTACATGCTGTGGTCGGGCGGGATACTGGTGCCTCTCTTCATCGTGATGAGCTTCATCTGGTTCAGGTACTGACCTGCCCCCAGGGCGCAGCGCCATCGCTCAACGGCAGCCCTTGCCCGGCGTGCCCTGGCGCTGTACCCGTGCATTGCATCTGATTCGTAAAACATTCCGGAGACACACCATGAGCACCAAACCCCGCATCCTGGTCGCCCGCGCGATCTTTCCTGACATCGTGGAACGGCTGCGCGCGCATTTCGATGTGGAGGACAACCCGGAAGACGTGATCTGGAGCGCCGACGAACTGGCAAAACGCTTGGCCAACAAGGACGGCGCCTTTACCACCGGCAGCCAGCGCATCGATGCTGCGGTGCTCTCTGCTGCGCCGCGCCTGCGCATCGTGGCCAACATGGCCGTGGGCTACAACAACTTTGACGTGGATGCGATGACGGCCGCGGGCGTGCAGGGCACCAACACCCCCGACGTGCTGACCGAGACCACCGCCGACTTCGGCTTTGCGCTGCTGATGGCCACGGCGCGCCGCATGGCCGAGAGCGAGCATTACCTGCGCGCCGGCCTCTGGACAAAGTGGAGCTACGACATGTTTGCCGGCAGCGACATCCATGGCAGCACGCTGGGCATCATCGGCATGGGCCGCATCGGGCAGGGCATTGCCCGCCGCGGAGCGCATGGCTTTGGCATGAACGTGATCTATCACAACCGCTCGCGCCTCACGCCCGCGCTGGAGGCCGAATGCAAGGCCACCTACGTCGGCAAGGAAGAGCTCCTGTGCACGGCAGACCATGTGGTGCTGGTGCTGCCCTACACCCCCGCCGCGCACCACACCATTGGCGCGGCCGAACTGGCGCTGATGAAGCCCACGGCCACGCTGGTCAACATTGCGCGCGGTGGCATTGTGGACGACGCTGCGCTGGCCGTGGCCCTGCGCGAGCGGCGCATTGCTGCTGCAGGTCTTGATGTGTTCGAGGGCGAGCCCGCCGTGCACCCTGATCTGCTGACCGTACCCAATGTGGTGCTCACGCCCCATATCGCCAGCGCCACCGTGCCTACCCGGCGCGCCATGGCCAATCTGGCAGCTGATAACCTCGTCGCGTTCTTCGATGGCCGGGGCCCGCTCACGCCGGTCAACCAGCCTGCCAGCGGGATCCGCTAAGGACCTTCGGCGCGCAATCGAGTCGCGGGGTGCGCTGCGGGCCGGTAGGAGTCGCATGGTGCACGGCACCGAGCGCAGCCATGGCTCTAGTTGTGGTGAGCATCTGCTTTTGGGGGCAGTGCGCACGGACCCGAGGGCGCACTCGCGCGTGAAGAGGGCTCCCAGGGCCGTTTTTGAAGAAAATTGAGTGTTTTCGGCCTCCGGTGCACGCGTTGATTGCACTGGTTGCTATTAAAAGTATAGCTAACTGTTTTGACTACTGAAACCCTTGTTCTGCTGGCCTTTCTGGCCGTCATCCTGATCCTTGTGGCCCTGCTGGTGCTGCGCCGACCGCGGGTAGACCTGCCGCCCGAGTGGCTGGCCCGCCTGCAGGCGCTGGAGCACACGGCCCAGTCCACCCAGCTGGCGGTGGCCAAGAACGATGGCGCGCTGGACGGCATGGGTCAGCAGCTGCGCGGCTTCACGCAGACCACACAGACCACGCTGGAGGGGTTGCGCCACGCGGTGGACGAACGGCTGGCCCAGGCCGTGGCCGAGTCCCGCAACGGCCGGGCTGAGCTGCTGGCGGCGTTCGGCGTGTTCGAGGGCAAGCTGGAACAGCGCCTGACGGCCTTCGACACCGCGCTGGCGCAACGCCAGGCGGCGCAGGATGCCGCCCTGGCCCAGCGCTTTGACGCGCTGCAGCAGGCCGTGGCAGGCCGACTGGAAGAGAGCAGCAAGGCGCTGCTGGCGCACCTGGCGCAAGGGCAGGCCGATGCAGCCGCGGCGCGCGCCGAGCTGTCGGCGACGCTCGTGGGCTTTCGTACCGAGCTCACCACCACCACGGGCGCTCTCGCGGCCGAGAGCGTCAAGTCGCGCGAGGCCATGGCCGAGAGCACGGCGCTGTTTGAAAAGCGCATCCAGGAGCGTTTTGAGGCGCTGCAGGCCGCCACGCGCGGCACGCTCGATTCGCTCAAGGGCGACATCCAGGCCCAGCTGGGCGCGATGTCCACCGCGCTCAAGGACCAGCTCGAAGCCAACGGCTTCCAGATCAAGAACCAGTTCTCGGTGCTGCAGGATGCCGTATCGCAGCAGCTGACGGGGCTGGTGCAGGGCAGCCAGCACAACGCTGAGCAGCTGCGCAACGCGCTCAACGAGCGGCTGGCCGCCATCCAGGCTGACAACGCCACCAAGCTCGAAGAAATGCGCCGCACCGTGGACGAAAAGCTCCACGCCACGCTGGAGCAGCGCCTGGGCGAGTCCTTCAAGCAGGTCAGCGACCGGCTCGAACAGGTGCACAAGGGCCTGGGCGAGATGCAGACCCTTGCGGGCAGCGTGGGCGACCTCAAGCGCGTGATGACCAACGTGAAATCGCGCGGCACCTGGGGCGAAATGCAGCTGGGCGCCATCATCGACAACGTGCTCACGCCCGACCAGTTTGCGCGCAACGTCAAGACCGTGCCGGGCAGCGACGAGCTGGTGGAATTTGCCATCCGCCTGCCTGGCCGAAACGACGAGCACCCCGTCTGGCTGCCGATTGACTCCAAGTATCCCGTGGAGCAATACCAGCGCCTCATGGACGCGCAGGACGCGGCCGACAAGGCGGCCATGCTGTCGGCGGGCAACGCTTTTGAAACGTCGATCCGGCTTGAGGCGAAAAAAATCTTTGCGAAGTACGTGTCGCCCCCGCACACCACCGACTTCGCCGTGCTGTACCTGCCCACCGAAGGCCTGTTTGCCGAGGTGATGCGCCGCCCCGGCTTGGTGGAGGCCGTGCAAAACGACTGCCGCGTGATGATCACCGGCCCGGCCAACCTGGCAGCCATGCTCAACAGCCTGCAGATGGGGTTCAAGACGCTGGCGATTGAAAAGCGCTCGTCCGAGGTGTGGAGCCTGCTGGGCATGGTGAAGACCGAATTCGCCAAGTTTGGCGATGTGGTGGAGGCCACCAAGAAATCCATCGACGCTGCCGCCAAGAAGTTTGACGAGGTGGGCGTGCGCACCCGCGCCATCCAGCGCAAGCTGCGCGATGTGCAGGACCTGCCCGCGCCGGGTGCCACGGTGCCGCTGCCTGGCGGTGGATCTGCCACGCTGCCCGGCCTGGACCCCGAGGACGACCTTCCGTGAACCGCGCGCTGGCCCGCCTGATTGCCGGCCAGATCTGCGTGCACGCCTGCATGGCGGGCATGCGCATGGCGTCGCCGCTGCTTGCGCTGCGCGAGGGCTACAGCCCGGCCGCCGTGGGCGTGCTGCTGGCGCTGTTTGCGCTCACGCAGGTGTTTCTGGCCTTGCCGGCCGGCCGGTTTGCAGACCGGCACGGCCTCAAGCGCCCCGTAGGCTATGCCGTGGCGGCCGCGGCGGCGGGCGCTGCGCTGGCGCTGGCCTTCCCCATCTTCCCTGTGCTGTGCCTGGCCGCGCTGTTGACGGGGGGCGCCACCGGCGCGGCCACCATTGCCTTGCAGCGCCATGTGGGCCGCGCAGCGCACGACTCCACCCAGCTGCGGCAGGTGTTCAGCTGGCTGGCCATCGGGCCGGCGGTGTCCAACTTCATCGGCCCGTTTTGCGCCGGGTTGATGATCGACCACGCTGGCAGCGCTGCGGGTAGCACCGAGGGCTACCGCGCGGCTTTTGCGCTGATGGCCATCCTGTCGCTGCTGACGTGGTTCTGGGTGCGTGACACGGTGGAGCTGCCATCGGTGATTGCGCCTGCTGGCGGCCCGCCGCAGCGTGCGTGGGATCTCCTCAACGACCCGCCGTTTCGCCGCCTCATCCTGGTGAACTGGGCGCTCGCCTCATGCTGGGATGTGCACACCTTTGTGGTGCCGCTGCTGGGGCACGAACGGGGGCTGTCCGCATCGGTCATCGGGTCCATCCTGGGTGCGTTTGCCGTTGCGGCCGCGGCCATCCGCGTGCTGATGCCCCTGGTGGCCGAACGCCTGCGCGAGCGCGTGGTGGTGGCCGGTGCCATGGTCATCACCGCGGTGCTGTTTGGCGTGTACCCGCTGCTGGGCAGCGCCTTGGCCATGGGTCTGTGCTCGGTGCTGCTGGGCCTGGCGCTGGGCTCGGTGCAGCCCATGGTGATGAGCCTGCTGCACCAGATCACGCCGGTCAGCCGCCACGGTGAGGCGCTGGGGCTGCGGCTCATGGCCATCAATGCCTCCAGCGTGGTCATGCCCATGCTGTTTGGCACGGCAGGCGTGGTGATTGGCGTGGGCGGCGTGTTCTGGGTGGTGGGCGCCGCCGTGGGGGCTGGCGCGCGCATGGCGTGGCGCATGGACGAGCGCGACGCCACCTGACGCGCGGCCGCAACGCCACGGCTGCAAGCGGCGCACCAGGGGCGGCCAAGCCGGTTGGCTAACCGCTGGCCGCGCGGGTCCTTGGCCGATCAGAGCTGGTAGAACGAGCGGATCAGCTCCCAGGCTTCCTGCGGGTCGTCGGTGAAGTGAAAGAGCGCAAGGTCCTGCGCCGAAATCGTGCCTTCTTCCACCAGCACCTCGAAGTTGATCAGGCGCTTCCAGTAGTCGGTGCCAAACAGCACGATGGGCACGGGCTTGGCCTTCTTGGTCTGCACCAGCGTCAGCACTTCAAACAGCTCGTCCAGCGTGCCAAAGCCGCCGGGGAACGCCACCAGGGCCTTGGCGCGCATCATGAAGTGCATCTTGCGCAGCGCGAAGTAGTGGAACTTGTAGCTCAGCGTGGGCGAGATGAAGCGGTTGCCGCTTTGCTCGTGGGGCAGGGCGATGTTCAGGCCCACGTTGAGCGCGCCCACGTCGTGCGCGCCGCGGTTGGCAGCCTCCATGATGCCGGGGCCGCCGCCGGTGCAGATGTAGATGCGGTCGGCCGCAGGCTGGCGCTCGCTGTGCTGGGCCACCAGGCGGGCGAACTGGCGGGCCAGATCGTAGTAGCGCGCGTTGCGCACGGCCAGGCGGGCGCGTTGCAGGCGCACTTCGTCGCCGCTGGCCTCGGCGTCGGCCAGCTGGGCTTCGGCCTCGTCGGGCGCCACAAAGCGGGCGCTGCCGTACACCACGATGGTGTTTTCAATGCCTTGCGCAGCCTGCCCCAGGTCGGGCTTGAGCAGCTCCAGCTGAAAGCGGATGCCGCGTGTCTCACGGCGCAGCAGAAATTCAGGGTCGGCAAACGCCAGGCGGTAGGCGTCTTCATGCAGCGGGTTGCCCTCGGCCGCGTGGTTTTGCAGTTCGGCCCAGGCGTTGGCCAGGCGGCTGTCGTTCAGTTGCGTGTTGGATTCCATGGGAGCCGGTGAGCAGAGCGGGTAAAAGGTTGAATGAACAGGGTGGTGCACGGTGGCGGCCGCAGGGGCTGCCTCATGCGCCAGGATCGGGCTGGGTGAGCACTGCTGCAGGGCAGAAGATGGGTGCGAGGCTCGGCAAGTCAAGCACGCAGCGCTGCAAGCCAAGCGACCGAATGGATGCCCAGCACGGTCAGCACCAGCGACCCGGCCACGTGCAGCGCCGCATTGCCCAGGGCCAGCGCATAGCGCTGGGCCAGCAGCATCTGTGAGACCTCTGCTGAAAAGCTGGAGAACGTGGTAAGCCCGCCCAGCAGCCCGGTCACGAGCGCCAGGCGCCACACCGGGTCGAGCTGAGGCAGGGCCTGAAACACGGCAATGCATACGCCCACCAGGTACCCCCCGAGCAGGTTGGCCGCCAGCGTGCCCCAGGGCAGGATGCCACCGGTGTTGAGCCACAGGCCCAGGCGCCAGCGCATCAACGCGCCGGCTGACGCCCCGATGCAGATGGCAAGCACGTTCAGCATCAGGCGATTGTCGCCGAGAAAAAACCCGGCGCGGCCTGTCCCCGCCCGGCCGAGGTGATCAGCGCCCCGCCATCTGCTGCGGCAGCCAGGTGACGATGCCCGGGAAGAGGTAGATGAGCGCCACGGCGCCGCACATCAGGAAGAACATGGGCATGGAGACCTTGGCGATCCAGGGCAGCTGCTTGCCCGTCATGCCCTGAAGCACAAACAGGTTGAAGCCCACGGGCGGCGTGATCTGCGCCATCTCGACGACCAGCACGACGAAGATGCCAAACCAGATGGGGTCGATGCCTGCAGCCTG
This sequence comes from Acidovorax sp. BL-A-41-H1, assembly GCF_051942715.1. Lineage (NCBI taxonomy): Bacteria > Pseudomonadati > Pseudomonadota > Betaproteobacteria > Burkholderiales > Comamonadaceae > Acidovorax > Acidovorax sp. BL-A-41-H1. The sequence goes on from NZ_JBPVJQ010000006.1 coordinate 1,274,209, forward strand.
CACCGTGGGCATGATCACGCCCATGGTCAGCACCACCATCGAGATACCGTCCAGGAAACACCCCAGGATGATGAAGAACACGGCCAGTGCTGCAATCAGTTGCGCCTTGTTCAGGCCCAGCGAGCCGATCCATTCAGCCAGATGACGCGGCAGGCCGATGTAGCCCATCGCCAACGTGAGGAAGGCCGCGCCAGCCAGGATCAGCGCGATCATGCAGTACAGGCGCGTGGCGCCCATGAGCGATGCCTTGAAGGTCTCCCAGCTCATCGAGCCTTGCACGACCGACAGCACCAGCGAGCCCACCACGCCTACCGCCGCGGCCTCGGTGGCGGTGGCAAAGCCGGTGTAGATGGAGCCCAGCACGGCCGTGATGAGCAGCACCACGGGGATCAGGCTGCGCGACGCCGAGAGCTTCTGCATGAATGTCATGCGCTCGTCAGCCGCGGGCACCTGCGATGGGTTGCGCAGCGCCCACAGCACGATGTAGCCCGAGAACAGCACGCCCAGCAAAATGCCGGGCATGACGCCAGCAATGAAAAGCTGCGAAATGGACACTTCAGCGGTGACGCCGTACACGATCATGATGATCGACGGCGGGATCAGCAGCCCCAGCGTGCTGGCCCCGGCCAGGGTGCCCACCACCATGCTCTCAGGGTAGCCGCGCCGCGTCAGTTCGGGCAGCGTCATCTTGCCGATGGTGGCGCAGGTGGCTGCGCTCGAGCCCGATACGGCCGCGAAGATGGTGCAGCCGATCACGTTGGTGTGCAGCAAGCGGCCGGGCAGCGCCTGCACCCATGGCGCCAGGCCCTTGAACATGTCCTGCGACAGGCGGGTGCGAAACAGGATCTCGCCCATCCAGATGAACAGGGGCAGGGCCGTAAGCGTCCAGCTGGAGGCCGAGCCCCAGATGGTCACGGCCATCGCGTCGCCGGCGGGGCGGGCCGAAAAAAGCTGCATCCCGATCCAGGCCACGCCCGACAACGTAAGCCCGATCCAGACGCCGCTGCCCAGGATCAGGAACAGCGACAGCACCAGCAGGCCGGTAATGGCTAAGTCACTCATGGGAGAGCCCAGGTTGTGTCAGGTCATTCATTGCGCAGTGCCTCGCTGTGGTGGGCGTCCTGGCGCTTGTTCAGCAGTTCCAGCACCAGCTCGTCCACAAAGGCGATGGCGAGGATCACGGTGCCCAGGGCCATGGCAATCTGCGGTATCCACAGCGGGGTAGCGTCGCTGCTGGTGGAAATATCGTGAAACTCGTGCGACTGCCATGCCAGCTTGCAGCTATAGAAAGCAAACAGCACCGCCAGCAAGGTTGCAATGGCCAGGGACCACAGCTCGAACACCTTGCGCGCCCCGCCTTTGAGCACGCTCAGCAGCAGCGTCACGCGGATGTGCTCGCCGCGCTTCAGGGTGTGCGCCAGCGCCAGGAAGCCTGCTGCCGCCATCAGGTAGCCCGCATAGGCATCCGTGCCGGGCACATGAAAGTGGAACTGTCGGCTGACGATGGACAGCAGCACCATCCCCAGCAGTCCGACCATGAAAAGGGCCGCCAATGCGGCGGCGCTGTCGTACACAAAATCTAGCAGGCGACGCATGGACGATGCTTACTTGCGGTAGGCGTCGATCAGGGCCTTGCCCTCGGGGCCGGCCTTGTCCAGCCATTCCTTGAGCATGGTGTCACCCACCTTGGCCATGTCGGCCTTGAGCGCTGCGGGCGGTGCGACCACGTCCATGCCGTTGGCCTTGAGCTTGGCGATGGTGTCGGTGTTGACCTTGGCGCTGTTGGCCCAGCCGCGGGCTTCGGCGTCGGCACCGGCCTTGAGCAGGGCATCCTGGCTGGCCTTGTCCAGCGCATCAAACGCCTTCTTGTTCACCAGCACAGCATTCTTGGGCAGCCAGGCCTGGGTGTCGTAGTAGAACTTCAGGTGCTCGAACAGTTTGCTGTCCACACCCGTGGCGCCCGAGGTCATCGTGGACTCGACCACGCCCGTGGCTAGCGCCTGCGAGAACTCTGCGGCCTGTACGGTGACGGGCTGTGCGCCCACCAGCTCGGCGATGCGGGCGGTGGCAGGGCTGTAGGCGCGCCACTTGATACCCTTGAGGTCAGCGGCCGAAGCCAGTGGCTTTTTGGTATAGATGCCCTGTGGGGGCCAGGCCACCGAGTACAGCAGGACCATGCCCTGCTCGGCCAGCTTCTTTTCCAGGAAGGGCTTTTGCGCGGCATAGAGCTTCTTTGAGGCGTCGTAGCTGTCAGCCAGGAAGGGGAGCCCGTCCACGCCAAACAGCTGCCACTCGTTCTGGAAGTTGGCCAGCAGGATCTCGCCCATCTGCGCCTGGCCGCCCTGCACGGCGCGCTTGATCTCGGGCGCCTTGAAGAGCGCCGCGTTGGCGTGCACCGTGATCTTGAGCTTGCCTGCAGTCGCCTTGTCCACATCACTGGCCAGCTGCACCATGTTTTCCGTGTGGAAGTTGGTGGCGGGGTAGGCCGCGGCCAGGTCCCACTTGGTCTGGGCAAAAGCCGTGCCGGCCGACAGGCCCAAAGTCAATGCCACGCCCAGCGCAGTGAGGGGGAAGATGCGACGCTTCATGGGGAACTCCACGGTGGTTGAGTAAAAAGGTGTGCACGCAATGTATCGGAGGCCAACCTGGGGCGGCATAGGTGTTTGCCTGAACGTCGACAAATTACCGACGATTTATTATCAACATGCCTACAACGCGCCAATATGCACATCCCGTGCCAGGGCCCCTCTTCAGGATCGCGATGAAGCCTGCTGCCAAGAAATCTGCCGACGCCGTATCCATCGTGTCTTCTGCCCATCTGGTCTCGGCCCGCAGCGCCGAAATGAGCGAGTTCGAGTTCGGCCTTATCGTGGCGGGCAACGCGTTCCACCGCTGGGTGGTGCACTGCATGGCCGCCGCCGGGCTCAAGGACCTTATGCCGCTGGATGTGCTGGTGCTGCACCACGTCACGCACCGCGCTCGCGACAAGCGCCTGGCCGACATCTGCTTCATCATGAACGTGGAAGATACGCACCTGGTGAACTACTCGCTCAAGAAGCTGCAGAACCTGGGCGTGGTGGCTTCCAGCAAGAACGGCAAGGAAGTCACCTATTCGGCCACCGACCTGGGCCGCAGCTACGTGCAGCGCTACCGCGAAATCCGCGAGAGCTGCCTGATCGATGCGCTAAAGGCCGACGACGCGCTGAACAAGGACATCGGCGAGCTGGCGCGATTGCTGCGTGTACTGTCGGGCATGTACGACCAGGCGGCGCGCTCGGCGGCGTCGCTGTAGCAGCGGCACTGCCTAACGCCTTCATATGCACAGGTTTGATGGGAAAGCAGCCTGTAGCGCACGTTCCAATTGCACTCGATGCTATCAAATAAAGAGCAAACGATGACTGAGACCCATGCACTGCGCTGGCAGTTCTGGATTGACCGTGGAGGCACTTTCACGGATGTGGTGGGCAAACGCCCGGACGGCAGTCTGGTCACGCACAAGCTGCTGTCGGAGAACCCCGAGCAGTACAAGGACGCTGCCGTGGCGGGCATCCGCCACCTGCTGGGCCTCAAGCCCGGCGAGCCTGTGACGCCTGAACTGGTGGAGTGCGTGAAGATGGGCACCACCGTGGCCACCAATGCGCTGCTGGAGCGCAAGGGCGAGCCCACGCTGCTCATCACTACCAAGGGCTTCAGGGATGCGCTGCGCATCGCGTACCAGAACCGCCCGCGCCTGTTTGACCGCCACATCGTGCTGCCCGAGCTGCTGTATGAGCGGGTGGTGGAGGCACAGGAACGCGTGGGCGCACACGGCGACGTGATTGAGCCGCTGGACGAAGAGCACCTGAAGGAGCGCCTGTGGGCCGCGTATGACGCGGGCCTGCGCAGCGCGGCCATCGTGTTCATGCACGGCTACCGCTACACCACCCATGAAGAGGCTGCCGCCCGCATTGCGCGGCAGATTGGCTTCACGCAGGTGAGCGCATCGCACGCCACCAGCCCCATGATGAAGCTGGTGAGCCGGGGTGACACCACGGTGGTGGATGCGTACCTGTCGCCCATCCTGCGCCGCTATGTGGACCAGGTGGCGAGCGAGATGCCGGGTGTGAAGCTGTTCTTCATGCAGTCGTCGGGCGGCCTCACCGATGCGCAGGTGTTCCAGGGCAAGGACGCGATTCTGAGCGGCCCCGCGGGTGGCATCGTCGGCATGGCGCGCACAGCAGGCCTGGCGGGGCACGACAAGGTCATCGGCTTTGACATGGGCGGCACCAGCACCGATGTGAGCCACTACGCCGGCGAGTTTGAGCGCGAGTTCGAGACCCAGGTGGCGGGTGTGCGCATGCGCGCGCCGATGATGAGCATCCACACCGTGGCGGCCGGTGGCGGCTCCATACTGGGTTTTGATGGCGCGCGTTTCCGCGTGGGCCCCGAGAGCGCGGGCGCCAACCCCGGCCCGGCCAGCTACCGCCGCGGCGGCCCGCTGGCCGTGACGGACGCGAACGTGATGGTGGGCAAGATCCAGCCCGCGCATTTCCCCCAGGTGTTTGGGCATGCCGCCAACGAGGCACTGGATGGCGATGCGGTGGCGCAGAAGTTTGGCGACCTCGCTACCCAGACAGGCCGCAAGGCCGAGGACGTCGCCCATGGCTTCATCCAGATTGCTGTGCAGCAGATGGCCAACGCCATCAAGAAGATCAGCGTGGCGCGCGGGTATGACGTAACGCGCTACACGCTGCAATGCTTTGGCGGCGCGGGCGGCCAGCACGCATGCCTGGTGGCAGATGCGCTGGGCATGACGCGCGTGTTTGTGCACCCGCTGGCTGGGGTGCTCAGCGCCTACGGGATGGGCCTGGCTGACCAGAACGTGATCCGCGAGCAGGCGGTGGAAACGAAGCTGGGGCCCGAGGCGCTGGCGGGCATCGAAGCCACGCTGGAGCAGCTGGCCACCACCGCACGCACCGAGCTGGAGCGCCAGCAGTCGGGCAGCGGCACGGCCGTGGTGCACCGGCGGGTGCATGTGCGGTATGAGGGCAGCGATTCGGCACTCATCGTGCCGCTGGGCTCGGTGGCCGAGATCACGGCCGCGTTTGAACAGGCCTACCGCCAGCGCTTTGCCTTTTTGATGCAGGGCAAGGGCCTGGTGGTGGAGGCAGTGTCGGTCGAAGCTGTAGTGCCCGGCGATGCGCCCGTGGAGCCCCGCCACGCGCTGCACCCCGCGCGCGAGGTACCGCGCCGGAGCACGGTACGCATGTACACCGGTGGCGTGGATGGGATCGCGGCCTGGCACGACGCCGCGCTGGTGGTGCGCGAAGATTTGCGCCCCGGCGACGTGATCCCCGGCCCGGCCATCATTGCCGAGAAGAACGCGACAACCATAGTGGAGCCCGGCTGGGAGGCCGCACTGACCGACCTGGACCACCTGCTGCTCAACCGCCGTGTACCCCGCGCGGTGCAGCATGCCGTGGGCACCACGGTAGACCCGGTGCTGCTGGAAGTGTTCAACAACCTGTTCATGAACATCGCCGAGCAGATGGGCCTGCAGCTGCAGAACACAGCGTACTCGGTGAATATCAAGGAGCGCCTGGACTTCAGCTGCGCGCTGTTTGACACCGCGGGCAACCTGATTGCCAACGCGCCCCACATGCCCGTGCACCTGGGCTCCATGGGCGAGAGCATCAAGACGGTGATCCGCGAGAACCGGGGCAAGATGCAGCCGGGCGATGTGTATGTGCTCAACGACCCGTACAACGGCGGCACGCACCTGCCAGACATCACCGTCATCACGCCTGTGTACCTGGCCGACGACCAGGCCGAGCCCACCTTCTACGTGGGCAGCCGTGGCCACCACGCCGATGTGGGCGGCACCACGCCGGGTTCCATGCCACCGTTCTCCACGCGCATCGAGGAAGAGGGCGTGCAGATCAACAACGTGAAGCTGGTGGAGCGCGGGGTACTGCGCGAGGCAGAGATGATTGCGTTGCTGGAAAGCGGCGAATACCCCAGCCGCAACCCGCAGCAGAACATGGCGGATTTGCGTGCGCAGATCGCGGCGAATGAGAAGGGCCAGCAGGAGCTGCGCCGCATGGTGGCCGAGTTTGGCCTCGATGTGGTGCAGGCCTACATGCGCCATGTGCAGGACAACGCCGAAGAGTCCGTGCGCCGCGTCATCACGCGCCTGAAGGACGGTACGTTCACCCTGCCGCTCGATAACGGCGCGCAGATCAGCGTGAGCGTGAAGGTGGATGCGGCCAACCGCAGCGCCACCATCGACTTCACCGGCACCAGCCCGCAGCAGACCAACAACTTCAACGCGCCCACGGCGGTGTGCATGGCGGCGGTGCTGTATGTGTTCCGCACGCTGGTGGATGACGATATTCCGCTTAATGCGGGCTGCCTGAAACCCATCAACGTCATCATCCCGCCCGGCAGCATGCTCAACCCCAACCCGCCGGCCTCGGTGGTGGCGGGCAATGTGGAAACGTCTACCTGCATCACCAATGCGCTGTACGGTGCTTTAGGCCTGATGGCGGCGGGGCAGTGCACCATGAACAACTTCACGTTTGGCAGCACGCGTTACCAGTACTACGAGACCATCTCGGGCGGCAGTGGTGCGGGCGGTGTGTGGGATGCCAATGGGCAGTTGGCGGGCGGGTTCGCTGGTACCAGCGTCGTGCAGTGCCACATGACCAACTCGCGGCTGACGGACCCCGAGGTGCTGGAGTTCCGCTTTCCGGTGCGGCTGGAGGGCTACGAGATCCGCAAGGGATCGGGTGGCGCGGGGCAGTACAGGGGCGGCGACGGCGGTGTGCGCCGTGTGCGCTTTCTGGAGCCGATGACCGCCAGCATCCTGTCCAACGGCCGCCACCATGGGGCCTTTGGCATGGCGGGTGGCCAGCCGGGTGCCGTGGGCATCAACCGGGTGGTGCGCAGCGATGGACGGGTGGAACTGCTGGACCACATTGGCCAGGCCGAGATGCAGCCGGGCGACGTGTTTGAAATCCACACGCCCGGGGGCGGCGGGTTTCGAGCGCCTTCGCAGTAGTCAGGACGGGCGTGGGGGTGAAGGTGCAAGAAAGCCCTTGCTGCGCGGCCCCTGACCGGCACCACGACGGCACCTGCCTGTGGGCGAGCGCACGCAAGGCCTCCGAAAGGCCGTTTTTGGCAAAATTCAAGCCAAATTGGCCGGGAGTCGAGGTTTTATATGCACCTGCTGCTATCAAATCAGGAGTCTTTGGCGGCGGGGCCGCTGCGTGGCTGGCTCAGGCTCGGCGGTACCGCCTCGCCAGCCAGGCGTGCGCGAAACAGCCCGGCCCGCATCAGGAAGATCGACATCACCGGCACCGTGATGGCCACGAACACGGCGATCAGCAGGGCGTGCAGCGCCAGCCCCTGGTCGGCCACCGAAAAGTACAGCACCGTGGCGTGCACGATCAGCCAGCAACCGAGGGTTGCAATGACCGAGGGCGCGTGTACACGTTCGAAAAAGGTGCGCAGGCGCAACAACCCCACGGCGCCCAGCAGTGCCAGGAGCGCACCACCCAGTACCAGGGCCGCCACGATAATCTCCAGCCACAGCGGCAGCACGGGGGTCATTCGATCACCTCACCACGCAGCAAAAATTTGGCCATGGCCATTGAGCCTACGAAGCTGAACAGCGCCAGCAGCAGCGCCGCCTCGAAGTAGTTCTTGCTGCCATACAGCAGCCCCAGCACCAGCATGACGAGCATGCCGCACAGGTACATGCAGTCGAGCGCGAGCACCCGGTCTTGCGCCGTGGGCCCGCGCAGCACCCGCACCAGCGCACAGACCATGGCCAGGGCCAACAGGAAGAGGGCAGCGGGCAGGGCCCAGTCGAGGATCGGGGTCATGGTTCAGTCCTCCGGCTCAGGCATCGCGGGCATCACGCGCATCGCGGGCGGCAGCCGATTCAAAGATTTCGATCAGCGGCGCCTCGTAGCGGCGCTTGATGTCGGCCGCTATGGCCTCGGGGTCGTCCACCTCCAGCACATGCAGCAAGAGCATGCTGCGGTCCAGCGACAGCTCTGCCCACGCAGTGCCGGGGGTGATGCAGACAATCATGGCCAGCACGGCCAGGGCGTTGGGGTCGCGCATGTCGAGTGGAATATGAACGAAACCCGGTGGATGCTGACGGCTGCCCGGCATGAGCAGCAGGCGCGCCACCGCCAGGTTGGACTGCACCGTGTCGGCCATGACAGTAATGGCCAGGCGAAGCATGGCGCCCGGCTTGCGGATGCGCACCGGCAGCGGCCGCAGCCCGGCCGTGACCAGCGGCACCGCCAGGGCCAGCACGCTGCCCAGCACGATGTGCCCGGCGCTCAGGCTGCGGTTGAGCAGCAGCCACAGGCCCAGCAGCGCGAGCGACAGTAGCGGCGCTGGCACGAGCCGGCGCAGCAGGCTGCGGCGCGGTGCGGTGGCTTTGCGCTGCGCGCTCATCGCGTGCCTCCGGCGTCTGGCTTGTCGGGCTGTAGAGCGGGGTTGGGCATCGGGTTGGGCACCGGGTTGGGTACCGGGCGCGCCGTCATCACCGACTGCACGTAGATCGAGGGCGTGTGCAGCGCATCGGCCGTGGCCTGGGTGTAGCGCATCACGGCGCCGGCCTGCCATACCAGCACGCCGCAGGCGGTCAGCAACAGCGCAATGGGCAGTCCCTCGAGTACCAGCAGCTGCGGCGCCGATCGGCCCTGCGCTGCCCAGAAGTGGCGGATGCCCACCCGCGTGAGCGCCAGCAGCGCCAGCAGGCCCGAGCCCACCAGCAGCGCAATCAGCGTCCACCCGGCCGGGCCGGGCTGCAGGCCTTGCGAGGCCCCCAGGCCCAGCGGGTTGAGCAGCGCATGCACCATGGCGAACTTGCCCACAAAGCCCGGCAGCGGCGGCAGCCCGGCAATGACCAGCGTGCAGCCCATGAAGGCCAAGCCCAGAAACGCCGTGGCCGCCGGGATCACCTTGCCGATCAGCGCCTGCTCCTTGTCGTCCAGGTTGATGGCCTGGGTGGGCTGCAGGTCGGCCGAAAGAAACGGCGCATCGTCCGTCTGCTCGTACGGGGCCAGGTTGGAGCCGTCGTTGCGCCAGCGGTCAATCAAATCGCTGAGCAGGAACAGCGCGCTGATGGCCATGGTAGAGCCGAGCAGGTAGTACAGCATCCCCGCCGTGAGTCCGCTGTGGCCAAACCCCATGGCCGCCAGCAACGTGCCCGACGACAGGATGGCGGCATACCCCGCGAGGTGCCCCAGCCGCTGCGATGCCAGCATGCCAACGGCGCCAAACACCAGCGTCACCATGCCGCCGCCCACCAGCCAGTGGCTGCCGAAAAGGGCAGATTCGCCCGCCTCGGCGCCGAACAGCAGCGTCCACAGCCGCAGCACGCTGTACACGCCCACCTTGGTCATCAATGCAAACAGCGCGCCCACCGGTGCCGTGGCGGCGCTGTACGCGGGCACCAGCCAGAAGTTCAGCGGCCACACGGCCGCCTTGATGAGAAACGCCAGCGCCAGGATGGCTGCCGCGGTATGCAGCAGCCCGCGGTCGGCCGGGGCCACGCCGGCAATGCTCTGCGCCAGGTCGGCCATGTTCAGCGTACCGGTGATGCCGTAGAGCATCGACACGCCGATCAGGAACAGCGACGACGCAGCAAGGTTGATGGCGATGTAGTGCAGCCCGGCAGACACCCGCGGTCGCCCCGAGCCATGCAGCAGCAGCCCGTACGACGCTGCCAGCATGATCTCGAAAAACACGAACAGGTTGAACAGGTCGGCCGTGAGGAAGGCCCCGGCCAGCCCCATCAGCTGGAACTGGAACAGCGGATGAAAATGCACGCCCGCCCGGTGCCAGCGCGCCACGGCAAACAGCACACTGGCCAGCGCCACCGTGCTGGTCAGCACCAGCATCATGGCCGAGAGCCGGTCGATGGCCAGCACGATGCCAAACGGTGCGGGCCAGTTGCCCGGCAGGTACACGCCCATGCTGGCCTGCCCGCCCGGCTGCTTGGCCTGCAACAGCAGCAGCACCGCGACCACCAGCCCCAGCAGCGTCGAGGCGATGTTCATCGCCACCTTGGTGCGCTGGCGCTCCTCGCGCAACAGCAGCATCAGCCCGGCCGTGACCAGCGGCAGCGCAATGGGCGCCAGGATGAGGTGCGGCATGAGCCGCTCCAGAAGGTATGCCGTGGTTGTCATGACCATTGCCTCGCGCGGCCCATGCAAAAGGCACGATCTGGCGAGCGCAGCCAGGCAAGGACGGCCTCGCAACGCGAGCTGCTTCCCTCTGCCTCCAGCGAGCAGCGCTCCAGAAGTCCAGGGCGCAGCGCATGAAACTGGCGCGCCCCAAGCCAGGGCAGCCCAGCAAGGGCCGTCCCGCAGCAAGGGGTGCGTCCCCCTGCCCGCAGCGCACAGCGCTGCGAGAGCGGGGGGAAGGCGCGAAGCGCCACAGGGGTGTGTTCTCTAGTCAAGGCATCTCCTGCACATCCTTGGCGGTCGCTCCGTCCACATGGTCGGTGCCCGACATGCCGCGCGATGCCAGCAGCACGACCAGGAACAGCGCTGTCATTGCAAACCCGATCACGATGGCCGTGAGTGTGAGCGCCTGGGGCATGGGGTCGGCGTAGTGGGCCAAGTCCTGCGGGATGCCCGGCTGCAGCACGGGCTCCTTGTCGATCGCCAGGCCCAGCCGTCCCATGCTGAAGATAAAAAGGTTGACCGCGTACGACAGCAGTGACAGCCCCATGATGACCTGGAAGGTACGGGGGCGCAGCAGCAGCCACACGCCTGAGCCGGTCAGCACCCCGATGGCCAGGGCCAGTATCAGTTCCATGGGCCTTCTCCTTCGGTGGCGACAGCGGGTTGCACCTCTTCGGCCGCGCGTGCGTTGTTGTAGCGGTGGCTGCGCACCGACTGGTGGGCAATGCCGGTCAAGATGAGCATGGTGGATCCCACCACCAGGGTGAACACGCCAATGTCAAAGAACAGGGCGCTGGCCACATGGATCTCGCCCACCACGGGCAGTGTCAGGTGCGCCGTGTGGCTGGTCAGAAACGGGTAGCCCCAGAACAGGGCGCCCAACCCGGTCGCCAGCGCAATCAGCAGGCCCAGGCCGATCCAGCGGCGCGGGTACAGCGGCATGTGGGCCTCGACCCACGAGGTGCCCGAAACGATGTACTGCAGCAGCAGCGCCACCGAGAACACCAGCCCGGCCACAAAGCCGCCACCGGGCTCGTTGTGCCCGCGCATGAACAGGTACACGGCCACCAGCGTGGCAAAGGGCAGCATCAGCCGCACCAGCACGGCAGGCACCATCAGGTAGCCGATGGCGGTGTCGGTGGTCTGGCGCGGGTTGCTCAGGTCGGTGTCCACATCGGCCGGCACGGCGCGCTGCTGGGGCGGGAGGTCCATTACCTCGCGCGCGGGCCTGAAGCGCCGCAGCAGCGCGTACACGGTCAGCGCCACGATGCCCAGCACCACGATCTCGCCAAAGGTGTCAAACCCGCGGAAGTCCACCAGCATCACGTTGACCACGTTGGTGCCGCCGCCTTCGACCAGTGCGCGTTCGAGGAAGAAGGTGGACGTGCTGTCCGGGAAAGGCCGGCTCATCATGGCCAACGACAGCCAGGCCATGCCGCCACCGGCCGCCAGCGCCAGCGCCAGGTCGCGCCAGCGGCGCAGCAGGGTGCGGCGCGCTTCGTCCAGCGTGGGCACCTTGAGGCTTTCGTCGCGCCGGGGCAGCCAGCGCAAGCCCAGCAGGATGAGGATGGTGGTGACCACCTCGACCACGATCTGCGTGAGCGCCAGGTCGGGCGCCGAAAACCACAGAAAGGTCAGGCACATGCACAGGCCCGTGCCGCCCAGCAGTGTGAGCGCCGCCAGCCGGTGGTACTTGGCCTGCCATGCCGCCGCCACGGCGCAGATGGCGCCCACGACCCACATGACGGCAAACGCCGGCGCCACGGGTAGCGGTGCGCGCTCGCCAATCTGCAGGCCCCGCACCCACAGCGGCACCGTGGCTGCCAGCAGCGCTGCGCCCACCAGCCACAGCATCTGCCACTGCAGCCGGCAGGTGCCCATCAGGCGGCGCGCGTTGCGCCCCAGCAGGCTCACCAGCGCCAGCGTGCCTTCAAACACGCGCTGCCCGTCGAGGCGGTGCATGGCGGGCGGCACCAGCAGGTGGCCGCGGGCCCGCTGCTGGCGTAGCACGGCATACAGCAGTACGCCCCCCGCCAGGGCCACCAGGCTCATCACGAACGGGGTGTTGAACCCGTGCCACACGGCCAGGCTGTACTCTGGCAGCTCGCCGCCCACCACCGGCCGCGCGGCAGCAGCCAGGTATGCCCCCACCGACCACGCCGGCAATGTGCCCACCACCAGGCAGGCCAGCACCAGCAGCTCGACCGGCACACGCATCCAGTGCGGTGGTTCGTGCGGCGTGCGGGGCAGGTCGCCGGCCGGCGGGCCCCAGAACACATCCACGGTGAACCGCAGCGAATACGCCACGCTGAACATGCCCGCCACCGTAGCCGCCACGGGCAGCAGCCATTCGAGCATGGGTGTGGTGTTCACGTACACGGTCTCGGCAAAGAACATTTCCTTCGACAGGAAACCGTTGAGCAGCGGCACGCCCGCCATGGCCGCACTGGCTACCATGGCCAGCGTGGACGTGATAGGCATCATGCGCCGCAGCCCCGACAGGCGGCGTATGTCGCGCGTGCCGGTTTCATGGTCCACGATGCCCACCGCCATGAACAGCGACGCCTTGAAGGTGGCGTGGTTCATGATGTGGAACACGGCGGCCACAGCGGCCAGCGGGCTGTTAAGCCCCAGCAGAAGCGTGATGAGCCCCAGGTGCGAAATGGTCGAGTACGCGAGCAGCCCCTTGAGGTCGTTCTGGAACATGGCCGCGTAGCCGCCCACCAGCAGCGTGCACAGGCCCGCGCCACCCACCAGCCAGAACCACTGCTCGGTGCCCGCCAGCGCAGGCCACATGCGCGCCAGCAAAAACACGCCCGCCTTGACCATGGTGGCCGAGTGCAGGTACGCCGACACCGGCGTGGGCGCAGCCATGGCGTGCGGCAGCCAGAAATGGAACGGAAACTGCGCGCTCTTGGTCAGCGCACCCAGCAGGATGAGTACCAGCGCCGTCAGGTACAGCGGGTGCGCCTTGATCCGGTCGCCCGCGGCCAGCACGTGGTCAAGGTCGTAGCTGCCCACAATATGGCCCAGCACCAGCATCCCTGCCAGCATGCACAAGCCACCCGTGCCGGTGACGGTGAGCGCCATGCGCGCGCCGCGCCGGGCATCCTTGCGGTGGTGCCAGTAGCCGATCAGCAGGAAGGAAAAGAGGCTGGTCAGTTCCCAGAAGAACGCGATCTGGATGATGTTGCCCGAGAGCACCACGCCCACCATGGCGCCCATGAACGCCAGAAAGAACGCAAAAAACCGCGGCACCGGGTCGGCTGCCGACATGTAGTAGCGCGCATACAGCACCACCAGGCTGCCCACGCCCAGCACCAGCATGCAGAACATCCAGGCAAAGCCGTCCATGCGCAGCACGAAGTTCAGGCCCAGTGCTGGTATCCAGGCGATCTCTGCCCGCAGCACGCCGCCGTCCACGATGTCCGGAAAGTACAGGGCCGTCTGGATGGTGCAGAACACCGCGATCAGCCCTGCCAGCGTCGACTCGGTGTTGCGCGCATTGGCGGGTAGCACTGCTGCAAGCAGGCTGCCGATGAAGGGAAGGAGGAGGAGGGTGACCAGGGGCATGCCCGGTCGATTCTAGGGGGCGTTCCCAATGGCCTTGCACCCGTGCGGCCGTTGGGTGGCAGTGGGGACGAAAGGCTTGGCCGCCGGTGTCACTGCAGGAGAGGCGAACGGTTTGGCGTGTGGGCAGCAAGGCACCGACGAGGGGTGCGAGCGCACCGCCTGCACTCGGCCCAGGCTCGACGACGCACAGGGCTGGGGGCAGGCACGCGCCGGTGGGTGGCGCGGGCTGGCGGGGTTACCTGGCCTGGCTGGCGCTGGGCTGTGGCTGTGCTGCGGGTGCAGCGCCAGGGCTCGCGGTGGAGGGGGCGGCGGTGGCGGCGGGGTTTGCAGCAGGATTGGCTGTTGCGGGCTTGCCGGCATCCTTGGCCTCTGCCTTGGCATCCGCCTTCTTCTGGCGCGCCTCGGCCCTGGCAAACGCGGCTGCGCTGAACTTCTTTCCGTTCACCCGCAGGCCTTCGCTGGACAGCCGCGCCGCGGTCTTTTCGCCCACGCCACTGACGCGGCCCACAAAATCAGCCCAGTCCTTGAACGGAGCCGCGTCCCGCTCCTGGAGGATGCGGCCGGACAAGCCGGGGCCAATGCCCTTGATGCCATCGAGATCGGCGGCGGTGGCCTGGTTCACATCCACGGCGGCGAACGACGCGAAAGACAGCAGGCAGAGAACGGCGAACAAGAAACGCTTGAGCATGGGGGCGGACTCCGGGGGGTGTTGGGAAGGGATGGGGCGCTGGACCTACGGGGTCAGAGTTCCTCGACGCGGCGGGCCGGGTAGCTGTCCCAGGTCTGACAGCCGGGGCATTGCCAGAAGTGCTGGCGCGCCTCGAAGCCGCAGGCCGCGCAGCGGTAGCGCGTAAGGGGCTTGACGGCATGCTCCAGCGCCCGCTGGATCTGGGGATGGAACTCTTCGTGTTCCAGCTTCTCGCCAGCCAGCCATTTCGAGGCTGCAACGAGCGACCGCTCCTTTTCGAGGTGCTGCACGTAACGCTGCCGGGCCGCAGGCCGGGTGGCGGCATCGTTGGCGTCGATGGACACGAGGGCTTCCAGCACGTCCAGCGACGGCGCCTGCGCATAGTGGGCCGACAGCAGCGCCTGCGCCTGCGACACGCGGCCTGTGGCTGTGGCGGCTTCCAGCAGCAGAGGGGCCGCCAGCGGCAGCGCAGCCGGGTTCTGTTCTGCAAGCACCTGCAGGGTATCGAGCACCGCTGCGGGCCTGCCCATCAGGTGCTGCAGGCGGGCCAGCTCGATGCGGGCGCGTGCCGCCTGCGGTGCGGCGGCAATGGCCTGCTCCAGCAAGTCCTGCGCGGCGGGCAGGTCGCCCTGCGTGGTCAGGGCCTGGGCCTGCTCGCACAGGTAGTGCGCCTGCCGCGTGCTGAAGTCGCCCTGGTCGGCCATGTGCATCTTGTGGGCAATGGTGGCCGCGTGGGACCAGTCGCGCGAGCGCTCGTAAATGGCCAGCAGCGCCATGCGTGCCTGAGCCTCAAACGGCGTGCCCTCCAGCCGCTGCAGCGCATCTTCGGCGCGGTCCAGCAGGCCGGCCTTGAGGAAGTCCAGTGCCAGCGCATGCTGGGCCCGCTCGCGGTCCACACGGCTCAAGTCGCCGCGCGATAGCAGGTGCTCGTGTACGCGCACGGCGCGGTCGTACTCGCCGCGGCGGCGAAACAGGTTGCCCAGCGCAAAGTGCAGCTCCGAGGTGTCTGGGTCGTTTTGCACCGCTTCGATGAAAGCGTCAATCGCCTGGTCCTGCTGTTCATTGAGCAGAAAATTCAGGCCTTTGAAATACGCCTTTGGCGCCCGGCGGTTCTCGGCCCGCAGTTGCCGCAGGTCGAACCGCGATGCAACCCAGCCCAGCACAAACGCCAGCGGCAGCCCCAGCAGGATCCAGGTCAGGTCAAATTCCATGGATCGAGGGCAGGTCAGGAGGAGGAGGGGTGGAGGTGCCAGAAGCTGCGGTCGAAGCCGGGCTGGCCGGGGTAGCGGCTGCCGGGCTTGCGGCCTCGGCACGCCGCGCGGCGGTGCGGTGGCGCCACCAGCGCGGCACCATGCCCAGCACGCCCACGATGACGCCTGCCGCAAAGGCGGTCAGCACCACCAGCACCAGCGGTGCGCGCCACTGCGTGCCAAAAAAGAAGTGCACGGTGGCATCTTGCTGGTTGTTCAGCGCAAAGGCGAACAGGGTAAAAAAAATGGCTGCCTTGAGCAGCCACAGGAGGTATCTCATCGGGGGGGTGCTCCAGTGGTGGTGCGATTCTAAGAGCGGGTGCGCCACGCTCGTCGCACATCGCCAAATGGGAGCGTCGCCACGCGAATTGCTTTGGCCAGCGTTCACTGGCCGCGGCCAGGCAGTGCGCGCTGGCTGGTGCGAGTTCTTGGACGCACACGCACCGGGCGGCAAAATGCGGGCGCGGGGATGGTGGTGTCGCCAGCCTGCATCGCTGCCCCTATCGCGTCCAGGAATTCTCATGAACTTGCGTTTTGTCGAGGCCTTCTACTGGGTGGCGTCTCTCAAGAGTGTCACCCGCGCTGCGGAAAAACTGTTCCTGACGCAGTCGGCCATGTCCAGCCGCATTGCGGCGCTCGAAGATGAGCTGGGCGTACTGTTGCTGGACCGGCGCGACAAGCACTTTCGGCTCACGGTGGCCGGCACGCGATTTCTTACCTACGCCAAGCGCATGCTGGAGCTGCAGCGCCAGCTCAAGTCCGAGATGGGCTCGGGCGGGCCGGTGGAGGTCTCCATGCGCCTGGGAGCCATCGAGTCGGTGCTGCACTCGTGGCTGATCCCCTGGGTGGAGCAGCTGCGCAAGGACAACCCGCTGCTGGAGCTGGAGCTGACGGTGGAATCCACGCCGGTGCTGATCGACCAGATCCGGCGCGGCACGCTGGATGCCGTGTTTGCGGCGTTGCCGGCTTCAGGTGATGGGATCCGCAACCAAGCCCTGACGACGATGGAGATGGTGTTCGTGGGCAACCGCAAGATCCACCGCAAGCGCCACTACCTGGCGTCCGACTTCGCGGGCGCAGACATCCTCACCTTCCAGCGTGGGTCGCAGCCGCATGTGTACTTGCTGGATGCGTTGCGGCAAGCCCAGGCTGAGCCGCGCTGCGTTCACACGATCTCGTCGATCTCGGCCATGGTGCAGCTGGTGCAGGGCGGGTTCGGCATTGCCACGCTGCCGCGGCTGGCAGTGCAGCGGATGCTGGCGTTTCCGCACCTGCGCGCTCTGGACAGCGATATCGCACTGCGGCCGCTTCCCATCCATGTGAGCTACCGCGAAGACCCGTCATCCCCTGCGATGGAAGGGCTCGTGGCGTCGGCCATGGCGTTCATGGAAGCGCAGGATGTGAGGCAGGCTGCGCCCGCGGCATAGCGGCTGTCACGCCCAAAGTGCCCTGTTTCGCTGGGCATTCCGCAACAACGTCCGTCGCCCCGCTGGCTCTCATTGCAGCCTTCAAAGCGTTGCACTGCAAAACATGTGGAGTGGGCGCCACTTCGGACCACGCCAGTCCTTGAGTGGCTGCTCAGGGATAACCCGAATGGTGCATTTAAGGGTTAACCACTAGCACCAATGTGGCGCCTGCAAGTCTCGCTTTCCCCTCTGTGGTGCATCGAAAAAATCGATGACATAAGCGAAATTTTTTGAATTTGCCACAAGCTGTTGCCCACCAACACAATCCGCCCCAACGTCACACAAGTGACATCGCAGAACAGTGGAGAACACGGTGCAGGCAAATCAGCAAAACGCAGTCACGGTCTTTGGAGCACAGGCGCTGGACGACCCCCGGCATGTGCGCGGTGTCATTCGCCAGGGCCAATGGACAGCCCACACCAGCGGTCTGGCGCGCAACCGCGTGCAGGGCAATGTGGTCATCCTGCCCGAAGTGCTGGCCGGTGACTTCCTGCGGTTCTGCCAGCGCAACCCGAAGCCTTGCCCGGTCCTCGCCGTGAGCGAACCCGGCCAGACCGCGCTGCCATCGCTCGGTATGGGCATCGACATCCGCAGCGACCTGCCCATGTACCGCGTATGGCGCCATGGCGAACTGGCGCAGGAAGTTGCGGACGTGAGCGACCTGTGGCGGCCCGACCTGGTGACGTTTGTCCTGGGTTGCTCGTTCTCGTTCGAGGCCGCCTTGCAGGAGGCCGGCATCAGCCTGCGCCACATCAATGAGGGCAAGAACGTGGCGATGTACCGCACCAGCATCCAGACCGAAAAAGCCGGGCCCTTCGGCGGTGCCATGGTCGTATCGATGCGGCCCATGCTTGCTGCCGATGTGATCCGCGCGGTGCAGGTCACGTCGCGCTTTCCGGATGTGCATGGCGCGCCCGTACACATTGGCGACCCATCCCTCATAGGCATTGCAGACCTTGCCGCGCCGGACTACGGCGACGCGGTGGAGCTGCTGCCCGATGAAATCCCTGTCTTCTGGGCATGCGGCGTCACGCCGCAGTCCGCCATCCTCAATGCACAGCCTGCGTTCTGCATCACGCACGCGCCGGGCTGCATGTTGATCACCGATCTCTTCAACCACCAGCTCGCCAGCTTTTAAGCGGCTTTTCACCAGGAGTTCATCATGAAGAAATTTGCCCTCTCCTTGACGGCTGCACTTGTCGCGTGTGCGGCACATGCCCAGGTCAAGTGGGACTTGCCCACGGGCTACAGCGCCAACAGCTTTCAGACACAAAATGTGCAGCAGTTTGCCGACGAAGTCGACAAGCTCACGGGTGGCAAGCTCAAGATCACTCTGCATCCGGCCGGCTCGCTCTACAAGGCCAATGAGATCAAGCGGGCAGTTCAGACCGGGCAGGTGCCTTCGGCAGAGTTCATCGTCTCCGGTGCAACCAACGAAAACGCACTGTTCGGGGTGGATTCCATCCCCTTCCTGGCCACCACTTATGCAGAGTCCCGAAAGCTCTACCAGGCGGCCAAGCCCGCACAGGAGAAACTGCTGGCGTCGCAGGGCGTGAAGGTGCTCTTTTCCGTGCCCTGGCCAGGCCAGTCGCTGTACTCGCTCAAGCCAGTCAGCACGCCAGCCGACTTTGCAGGCACCAAGATGCGCGCCTACAACCCGGCCACCACACGCATTGCGCAGCTTCTGAAAGCCCAGCCTGTGACGATCCAGCTGTCTGAACTGGGCCAGGCGCTTGCGACCAACACGGTGCAGAACTTCCTTACCTCCAGCGCCAGCGGCGTGGAGTCCAAGCTGTACGAGCAGGTGAAGTTTTTCTACCCCGTCAGCGCATGGTTGCCGCGCAATGCCACTGTAGTGAATCAGAAAGCGTTTGATGCGCTGGAAAAGCCTTTGCAGGACGCGGTACTCAAGGCGGCTGCGGCAGCTGAGGAGCGCGGCTGGGCGACCAGCGAGCGTCTGGACAAGGAGTTCGTCAAGGAACTTGCCGCCAAGGGTATGACGGTGGCCGAGCCCAGTGACAGCATCAAGAAGGAACTGGCAAGCATCGGCGAGACGATGACCGCTGACTGGATCAAGTCGGCTGGCGCTGAAGGTCAGGCCATCATCGACGCCTACCGCAAGAAGTGATCGTCCCTTCTGGCCCCGCCGCTCCCGGCGCGGGGCCGGGGTAGTGCCTGGCGCAGCGCTACCCCTTCGCACCTTCACGCCAACCACCCCCTCACTTTTCAAGCGTTACTGGAGTACGCCATGGACAAACTCGTCCGCAATTTCTACAGGCTGCTGATGCTGCTGTCCTGCCTGTCCATGCTGGCAGCGTTTGGTGCGGTCGCCCTCGGCGTGCTGGCCCGCGAATTCATCCACATCAACATCAATGGCCTCGATGCCTACGCAGGCTACGCCATTGCGGCCGCACTGTTCTTTGCGCTGCCTGCCACGCTGCAAAACGGTGACCACATTCGCGTGACCCTCGTACTGGACCGGCTACCCGCCCGCGCACGCAACTTCATGGAGTGGTTCTGCCTGTCTGCTGCCCTGATATTGACTCTCTACATTGCTTTTTACGCCGTGCGCGCCGTGTGGATCTCCTACATCACGCACGACGTCTCACCCGCTGCCGACGCCACACCGCTTTGGATTCCGCAGATCAGCATGGCGATGGGCTGCATCGGTTTTGCGCTGGCATTTGCCCACGCATTGATCCTTCGTTGGCAGGGCTCGTCTTTCATGGCGGTCTCCGAGACAGCCAGTTTTGAGTAACCAGAATCCGGAGAGATAGTCATGGACGTTGTCATTGCTTTGGGTTTGATCCTGGCGCTGTTTGCCGTGCTGGGTTCGGGCCTGTGGATCGGGTTGTCACTGCTTGCAGTGGCGCTGGTCGGAATGGAATTTTTTACCAGCCGCCCCGTAGGGGACAGCATGATGCTGACCATCTGGAGCCATACCTCCAGCTGGACGCTGACCGCATTGCCCCTGTTCCTGTGGATGGGCGAGATCCTGTTTCGCAGCAAACTGTCGAGCGACATGTTCAAGGGCCTGGCCCCGTGGCTGGAGCGCCTGCCCGGCCGCCTGCTGCATGTGAACGTGGTCGGTTGCACGATCTTTGCGGCCATCTCGGGCTCATCGGCCGCCACCTGCGCCACCATCGGAAAGATGACCCTGCCCGAGCTGAAAAAGCGCGGCTACCCCGACAACATTTCGGTGGGCACGCTGGCCGGTGCTGGCACGCTGGGTCTCCTGATCCCGCCTTCAATCATCATGATCGTCTATGGGGTCGCGGCCAATGTGTCGATCTCCAAGCTGTTTTTGGCCGGGGTGATCCCTGGCCTCCTGCTCGCTGCGCTCTTCATGGGTTACATCGCTGTGTGGGCCCTGCTGAACAAGGACAAGATTCCTGCTCCAGATGCACGGATGAGTCTGGGCCAGATGGTCTACGCATCGCGCCACCTGATTCCGGTGGTGGCGTTGATCGTCCTGGTCCTGGGCGGCATCTACAGCGGCATCGCAACCGCGACAGAAGCCGCGGCGCTGGGGGTCGGTGGTGCACTGCTCCTTGCCAAGATCGAAGGCTCGCTGAACTGGAGCAAGTTCAAGGAAGGTCTTGTCGCCGCCTGCCGTGTGTACTGCATGATCGGCCTCATCCTGGCGGGCGCAGCCTTCTTGACGCTGGCGATGGGCTTCATCGGCCTGCCGCGTCACCTGGCCGAGTTCATCGGCTCGCTGCAGCTATCGCCGTTCGCGCTCATGCTGCTGCTCATCGTGTTCTTCATTGCACTGGGCTGCTTCCTGGACGGCATCTCCATGGTGGTACTCACCATCGCTGTGCTGCTGCCCACCGTGGAGGCCGCGGGCTTTGATCTGGTGTGGTTCGGCATCTTCATCGTGCTGGTGGTGGAGATGGCGCAGATCACGCCGCCGGTGGGGTTCAACCTGTTCGTGATCCAGGGGCTCACCCGCAGGGAAATCATGTGGATTGCGCGCACGGCGTTCCCCTTGTTCGCGCTCATGATTTTTGCAGTGATTGCCACCTATTTCATGCCGGACATCGTTCTCTGGTTGCCCAACCGCATGTAGCGAAACCGACGCCCGTCCCCGCCCCATCTTCGGAGCAACCATGATCAGAGTCCTTTTGCTGGCCGCGCTCGCCGTGGCCCCGATGGTGCACGCCCAGACGCAGTGGAAGCTGGCGACAGGCTACCGCGCCGAATCGTTCCACACCCGCAACATTGTGCAGTTCGCGCAGGATGTGGAGCGGGCCTCGGGCGGTGCCCTGCGCATTGATGTGCAGCCCAACAATGCGTTGTTCAAGCTCGCCGAGATTCCTGCAGCGGTGGAGGCAGGCAAGGCCCAGGCGGGCGAGACCATCATGACCAGCCTGGTGCGCGAACTGCCTATCGCTGGCGCGGACTCGGTACCGTTCGTGGTGCGCACCTTTGGCGATGCCCGTCGGCTATGGGACCTGCAGCGCCCGCTGATCGATACCCACTTTGCGGGCAAAGGAATGAAGGCTCTCTACGCCGTGCCGTGGCCGCCGCAGGGCCTGTTTTCCATAGCGCCCGTGCGCACGGCGGCAGACTTCAAGGGCACGCGCATGCGTACCTACAACCCCGCCACGGTACGCATTGCCGAGCTGCTCAATGCAGCACCCGTGGATGTGCCCATGGTCGAGGTGAACAAAGCGCTCTCGGGCGGCAAGCTCGATTCGATGATCACCTCGGCCCTCACCGGCGTCGAAAACCAGGTGTGGGGCCAGATCAAGCATTACTACCCTATCAACGCGTGGTTTCCCAAAAACATCGTGTTCGTGAACCAGAAGGCGTTTGACGCGCTGCCCGCGACCGTGCGGCAGGCGGTGGTCAAGGCCGCTGCCGATGCCGAGGCACGCGGCTGGTCCATGAGTGAGGCGATCTCGGAAGAGTCGGTGGCCGAGCTGCAGCGCAAGGGCATCAAGGTCGAGCGGGCCACCGCTGAACTCGATACCGAACTCAAGCGCCTGGGCGAACGCTTTTCTCGCGAGTGGGTGCAGTCGGTAGGCAACGAGGCCAACAAGATTTTCATCCCGTTTTATTTCCAACGTTAATTCCTGAGTGAGTTTTCCATCATGCAAGCAACCACCACATCCCACGCCGAGCCCGCTGGCAGCCGCTGGCAGTTCTGGATTGACCGGGGCGGCACATTCACCGATATCGTCGGCAAGCGCCCAGACGGCAGCCTGGTCACGCACAAGCTGCTTTCGGAGAACCCCGAGCAGTACAAGGACGCCGCCGTGGCCGGCATTCGCCACCTGCTGGGTCTGAAGCCCGGCGAGCCCGTGACGCCAGACCTGGTCGAGTGCGTGAAGATGGGCACCACCGTGGCCACCAATGCCCTGCTCGAACGCAAGGGCGAGCCCACGCTGCTGGTCACCACCCGTGGCTTTCGCGATGCGCTGCGCATTGCCTACCAGAACCGCCCGCGCCTGTTCGACCGCCACATACAGCTGCCTGAGCTGCTCTACACCGAAGTGATCGAAGCGCGCGAACGCGTTGGCGCGCATGGCGAGGTGCTGCAGCCGCTGGACGAGCCCAGCCTGCGTGGTGACCTGCTTGCGGCCTATGCCCGCGGCCTGCGCAGCGTGGCCATCGTGTTCATGCACGGCTACCGCTATACCGCGCACGAGAAGGCGGCAAAGCGCATCGCGCAAGAGGTGGGCTTTCCGCAGATCAGCACCTCGCACGAAACCAGCCCGATGATGAAGTTCGTGAGCAGGGGCGATACCACCGTGGTGGATGCGTATCTCTCGCCCATCCTGCGCCGCTATGTGGAGCAGGTGGCCAGCGAGATGCCGGGCGTCAAGCTGTTCTTCATGCAGTCATCCGGCGGCCTGACCGATGCTGGCAACTTCCAGGGCAAGGACGCCATCCTGTCGGGCCCCGCAGGCGGCATCGTGGGCATGGCGCGTACGGCGGGCCTGGCCGGGCAGGCGCGAGTGATTGGCTTTGACATGGGCGGCACCAGCACCGACGTGAGCCACTACGCAGGCGAGTTCGAGCGCGAGTTCGAAACCCATGTGGCGGGGGTGCGCATGCGCGCGCCCATGATGAGCATCCACACCGTGGCGGCCGGGGGCGGCTCGGTGCTGGCGTATGACGGCGCCCGATTCCGCGTGGGCCCCGAGAGTGCAGGCGCCAACCCCGGGCCGGTGAGCTACCGGCGCGGCGGCCCGCTGGCGGTGACCGATGCGAATGTGATGGTGGGCAAGGTGCAGCCACGCTATTTCCCCAGCGTGTTCGGCCCGGCGGCCAATGAAACACTCGACGCCGATGCGGTGCGCGCACGGTTCGACTCGATTGCGCAGCAGACGCAGCGCCAGCCAGAGGAAGTGGCCGAAGGCTTCATCCAGATCGCCGTGCAGCAGATGGCCAACGCCATCAAGAAGATCAGTGTGGCGCGCGGGTATGACGTGACGCGCTACACGCTGCAATGCTTTGGCGGCGCAGGTGGGCAGCACGCGTGCCTGGTGGCCGATGCGCTGGGCATGACGCGCGTGTTTGTGCACCCCCTGGCCGGTGTGCTCAGCGCCTACGGCATGGGCCTGGCCGACCAGACCGTGATCCGCGAGCAGGCGCTGGAGATGCCGCTGGCGGTTGATGTACTGCCTCTGATCGCCGAGCGCCTGGATGCGCTGGGCTCCGCCGCGCAGGCCGAACTGGAAGGCTCGCAGGTCAGCAGCAGCCCGGTGCAGGTACGGCACAACGTGCATGTTCGCTATGAGGGCACAGACTCTGCCCTGGTCGTGCCGTTTGGCGATGTCGCTGCGATCACGGCGGCGTTTGAGACAGCGTACCGCCAGCGGTTCGCCTTCCTCATGCAGGGCAAGGGTCTGGTGGTGGAAGCCGTGTCGGTCGAGGCTGTGATTGCAGGCGATGCCCCGGCCGAGCCGCGGCTCACAGTACACCCGCATCGCAAGTGCCCGCAGCGCGAAACCGTGCAGATGTACTCGGGCGGCAAGTGGCACCCTGCGGCCCTGGTGGTGCGTGAAGACCTGCGTCCGGGCGATGTCATCCCCGGCCCGGCCATCATTGCCGAGAAGAACACGACCACCGTGGTGGAGCCCGGCTGGTCAGCACGCCTTACGGACCTCGACCACCTCATCCTCGACCGCGTGGCGGCCCGCAAGGTGCAGTACGCCGCAGGCACCAGCGTCGACCCGGTGCTGCTGGAAGTGTTCAACAACCTGTTCATGAACATCGCCGAGCAGATGGGCCTGCAGCTGCAGAACACGGCGTATTCGGTGAACATCAAGGAGCGCCTGGACTTCAGCTGCGCGCTGTTTGATGCCGAGGGCAACCTCATTGCCAACGCGCCGCACATGCCGGTGCACCTTGGCTCCATGGGTGAAAGCATCAAGACTGTGATCACCGAAAACGCGGGCCGCATGCAGCCTGGCGATGTATTCATGCTCAACGACCCGTACCACGGCGGCACCCATTTGCCAGACGTGACGGTCATCACGCCCGTGTACGTCAAGGACGGCCGCGAGCCCACGTTCTACGTAGGCAGCCGGGGCCACCACGCAGACATTGGCGGCACCACGCCGGGCTCGATGCCACCGTTCTCGCAGCGCATAGACGAAGAAGGCGTGCAGATCAACAACGTCAAGCTGGTGGACCGCGGCATCCTGCAGGAAGAATCGGTCCTGGCACTGTTGTCTACCGGGGGCGGCACCACGCCATACCCCAGCCGCAATCCGCAGCAAAATCTGGCCGACCTGCGGGCGCAGATTGCTGCCAACGAAAAGGGCGTTCAAGAGCTGTCGAAGATGGTGGAGCAGTTTGGCCTGGATGTCGTGCAGGCCTACATGCGCCATGTGCAGGACAACGCCGAAGAATCCGTGCGCCGCGTGATCACGCAGCTCAAGGACGGCCACTTCACGCTGCCGCTGGACAACGGAGCTCAGATCAGCGTGTCGGTCAAGGTCAATGCGGCAGAGCGCAGCGCCGTGATCGACTTTGCGGGCACCAGCGCGCAGCAGACCAACAATTTCAACGCACCGCGCGCGGTGTGCATGGCCGCTGTGTTGTACGTGTTCCGCACGTTGGTGGACGACGACATCCCGCTCAACGCGGGCTGCCTCAAGCCCCTGCAGGTCATCATCCCGCAAGGCAGCATGCTCAACCCCAACCCGCCGGCGTCGGTGGTGGCGGGTAACGTGGAGACGTCCACCTGCATCACCAACGCGCTGTTTGGCGCGCTCGGTGTCATGGCCGGCAGCCAGCCGACCATGAACAACTTCACCTTTGGCAACGCGCAGTACCAGTACTACGAAACCATTGCCGGCGGCAGTGGTGCCGGCGTGGTGCTGGATGCCGCCGGGCTGGCCAGCCGCGGTTTCAGCGGCACCAGCGTGGTCCAGACGCACATGACCAACTCGCGGCTGACCGACCCCGAGGTGCTGGAGTTCCGCTTCCCGGTGGTGCTGGAGAGTTACGAGATCCAGAACGGATCGGGCGGGGCAGGGCGCTGGGCGGGCGGCAACGGCGGCGTGCGGCGCGTGCGCTTCCTGGAGGCGATGACCGCCAGCATCCTGTCGAACGGGCGCCTGAACCCTGCGTTTGGCATGGCGGGCGGGCAGTCGGGCCATCCGGGTGCCAACCGTGTGCTGCGCGCCACAGGTGCCGTGGAGGAACTGGGCCATATCGGTGCAGCGCTGATGGAGCCCGGCGATGTGTTCGAGATCGTGACGCCCGGGGGCGGGGGCTACGGCCAGCCCGTGCTGGAAGCGGTGGACCACTGAGGACCGCCCTGCGGGGCGCAGCCTGCGCTGCGTACCGCAGGGGCTGTCCGCAGTGCTGTCATCCCGATGCAGACAGCCGTACCCGATGCATGTTTCCGGGCGGTCGCTGATGGTCGTGATTGCCCGTTTGTTCGATGAATGACAAGGAGTTGCCATGAACCAGCTTCCCGCCGCAGTGCACCGGGCCCCTTCGGTCTGGAACCGAACCTCGGATGTGGGAGATATGCAAAAGCCCGCCACGTCCGCGGCCTCAGGCAGCCCGGACATGCCCGCCAGGCGCGGCCTGAGCGTGGGCCAGAAGCTGGCAGCCAGCTTTGCCATCCTGGGCGCTGCGGTGGCCCTGCTGGGCACTACCACCTGGCTGACCGGGCAGAGCACCAGCCGGCAGGCGGCCATTTTGGCCAGCGAGCAACTTCCGATCGAGCGTGCGGTGCACGACTGGAAAACGCAGTCGGTCCACATGGGCCAGATCGCCTTGCGCGCCACGATTTCGACCGATGTTTTCCCGCTGGTATCCGAGATGCGCAAGCTGCTCGCGGCCGAGGGCGAACTCCATCAAAGGATCGACGCGGCGCTGTCGTCCGCATCCACTTCCGCCAGCATGGCACCGCTGTGGGAACAGGCCAAGCAGCAGCGCCAGCGGTATGCCACCCTGCGCGAAAACCTGATGCAGGGCGCGCTGGAGTCAAAAATCATCAGCCAGAAGGAGCTGCAGGAGCATGCAGTCGCACTGGCCAAATACCTGGATGCCATTGACCAGTTGCTGGTTGCGTCCGAGCAGTCCTCGCGCCTCGCAGCAGACGCCATGATCCACGATGCATCGCGCGCACAGTGGATCAGTGCCATCGCCGTGGTCGTGGTCGTATGCCTGTCAGCCCTCTTCGGGTGGCTGTTGCGGCGCTCGATCGTGATGCCGCTTCGACAGGCGTCGCAAGCTGCCGCGGTGGTTGCCAGCGGCGACCTGACCGTGCACCTGGACCACCAGCGCAGCGATGAGATTGGCCAGCTGCTGACGGCGCTCAACAAAATGGTGGAGTCACTGCACTACGTGGTCAATGAAGTGCGGGACTCGGGTGAATCCATCCATGTGGCCAGCTCGGAGGTGGCAGCCGGCAATGCCGACCTGAGCGCGCGCACCGAGCACGCGGCCAGCAGCCTGCAACAGACCGCCGCCAGCATTGCCCAGCTGGCCCAGATGGTGGCGGCAAACGCCGACAGCACCCGCGAGGCCAACGAGCTCGCGCTGAGCGCCACGCAAGTCGCAACCAAGGGCGGCGAGGTGGTGAGCCAGGTGGTGAAAACCATGGACGAGATCAACGCCAGCAGCAAGAAAATTGCCGACATCGTGGGCATCATCGACGGTATTGCGTTCCAGACCAACATCCTGGCCCTGAACGCGGCGGTCGAGGCAGCCCGCGCCGGTGAGCAGGGCCGCGGGTTTGCCGTGGTGGCCAGCGAGGTGCGCGCGCTGGCGGGCCGCAGTGCCAACGCAGCCAAGGAAATCAAGACGCTGATTTCGGCCAGCGTGGGCAAGGTAAGCGATGGCGCCAAGCTCGTCGTTACCGCGGGCTCCACCATGGGCGACATCGTGGACAGCGTGCAGCGCGTGACCACGCTGATGTCGGAGATCAACCACGCCAGCGCCGAGCAAAGCAGCCAGATCGGCCAGGTTAGCCAGGCGGTGGACCAGCTTGACCACATGACCCAGCAGAACGCCGCCCTGGTGGAAGAAGGCGCTGCTGCCGCCCAGAGCCTGCAGGACCAGGCCCACCGGCTGGCGGGGGCCATGGGGCAGTTTCAGCTGGTGCGGGGCGCTGTCGTCTGAGCCGAAAAACGCCCTGACTGCGTAAAACCAATGAAAAAGGCCTGCAGTGCAGGCCTTTATTGGCTGGAATGCTATCAAGTTGATTACATGCCCGCGTAGTTCGGCCCGCCGCCGCCTTCCGGCGTCACCCACACAATGTTCTGCGTGGGGTCCTTGATGTCGCAGGTCTTGCAGTGCACGCAGTTCTGCGCGTTGATCTGCAGGCGTTGCGCGCCACCGCCCTTGGCCTCGTCCGGTACGTATTCGTACACGCCCGCGGGGCAGTAACGCGCCTCCGGGCCGGCGTACTTGGCCAGGTTGATGTTGACCGGCACGCTCGCGTCTTTCAGCGTCAGGTGGGCGGGCTGGTTTTCCTCGTGGTTCGTGTTGCTGATGAACACGCTGGAGAGGCGGTCAAAAGTCAGCTTGCCATCGGGCTTGGGGTAGACGATGGGCTTGCACTCGGCCGCGGGCTTCAGGTAGGCGTGGTCGGGCTTGTCGCGGCGCAGCGTCCACGGGATGTGCCCGCGCAGCACAAACTGCTCGAAACCGTTCATCAGCGTGGCCGTGGTCAGGCCGTACTTGAACCAGTTCTTGAAATTGCGGTCCTTGTTCAGCTCGGTGTGCAGCCAGCTGTTTTCGAAGGCCTCTGGGTAGGCGGTCAGTTCATCGTGCTGGCGACCGGCCACGATGGCGTCGTACGCGGCCTCAGCCGCCAGCATGCCGGTCTTGATGGCGGCGTGGCTACCCTTGATGCGGCCCACGTTCAGGTAGCCGGCGTTGCAGCCCACCAGCGCGCCGCCCGGGAAGACGGTCTTGGGCAGGGCGTTGATGCCGCTGGCATTGATGGCGCGCGCACCGTACGACAGGCGCTTGGCCGTGACTTCGCCCTTTTCGTTTTCGAAGTAGTAGCGGACGTTCGGATGCGTCTTCCAGCGCTGGAATTCCTCGAACGGGCTGAGGTAGGGGTTGGCGTAGCCCAGGCCCGTGACGAAGCCCACGGCCACCTTGTTGCCCTCCAGGTGGTACAGGAAGGCACCGCCGTAGGTGTCGTTCTCCATGGGCCAGCCGGCGGTGTGCATCACAAAGCCGGGCTGGTGGCGCTTGGGGTCGATCTCCCACAGCTCCTTGATGCCGATGCCAAAGCTCTGCGGGTCGCGGCCCTCGTCAAGCTTGTAGCGGGCGATCAGCTGCTTGCCCAGGTGGCCGCGCGCGCCTTCGGCAAACACGGTGTACTTGCCCAGCAGCTCCATGCCCAGCTGGAAGTTCTCGGTCGGTTCGCCGTCCTTGCCCACGCCCAGGTTGCCGGTGGCAACTCCACGCACCGAACCGTTTTCGTTGTAGAGCACCTCGGCAGCCGTAAAGCCCGGGAAGATTTCCACGCCCAGCGCCTCGGCCTGCTCACCCAGCCACTTGGTGAGGTTGCCCAGGCTGATGATGTAGTTGCCGTGGTTCTGCGCAAACGGCGGCAAGAACATGTTGGGCACGCGGAAGCCCGATTTCTCGCCCAGGAAGATGTAGGCGTCGTCCGTGACGGGCTGGTTCAGCGGTGCGCCGCGCTTCTTCCAGTCAGGGATCAGCTCGGTCAGGGCCTTCGGGTCCATGATGGCGCCCGACAGGATGTGCGCGCCGGGCTCGGAGCCCTTTTCCAGCACCACCACCGATACGTCCTGGCCCTTGTCGGCAGCCAGCTGCTTCAGGCGAATGGCCGTGGCCAGCCCGCCCGGGCCGCCACCAACCACCACTACGTCGTATTCCATCGATTCGCGCGGGCCATAGGTGCTGAGGATTTCTTCGTTTGTCATGGGCTTCTCGTCGGGCGTTTGATAATCGGTATTGTCTCGAAGGCAGGGGGCATGCCTTGTCGGACAGGCGACTGATTGTATTCAGCCTGATGTGCACAATCGAACGATCGTTCTTTTTTTGATCAGTAGAGGGACTCTAAATGGCATACAGCATCGATTTGTCGGGGCGGGTGGCCTTTGTCACCGGCGCATCCAGCGGCCTGGGGGCCCAGTTTGCCCGCACCCTGGCGCGTGCCGGGGCCGGTGTGGTGCTAGCCAGCCGGCGGGTGGAAAAGCTCAAGGAGCTGCGTGCCCGCATCGAGGGGGAGGGCGGCGATGCCCATGTGGTCGAGCTGGACGTGACCGACCACGACTCCATCAGGTCCGCCGTGGCCCACGCCGAGACGGAGATGGGCTCCATCGATATCCTGGTCAACAACTCGGGCGTGAGCACCACCCAGCGCATCCAGGATGTGGCGCCGGAGGACTACGACTTCATCTTCGACACCAACGTCAAGGGTGCCTTCTTTGTGGCACAAGAGGTGGGCAAGCGCATGCTGGCCCGCTCCAAAGGCTCGGCACCCGGCAGCTTCACGGGCGGGCGCATCATCAACATCGCCTCCATGGCCGGGCTCAAGGTGCTGCCGCAGATCGGCGTGTACTGCATGAGCAAGGCGGCGGTGGTGCACATGACCCGCGCCATGGCTGTGGAGTGGGGCAAGTTCGGCATCAACGTGAATGCCATCTGCCCGGGCTATATCGACACCGAAATCAACCACCACCACTGGCAGACCGAGCAGGGCCGCAAGCTCATTGACATGCTGCCCCGCAAGCGCGTGGGCAGCCCGCAAGACCTGGATGCCCTGCTGGTAATGCTGGCCAGCGACCAGAGCCACTTTGTGAATGGTGCGGTGATTGCCGCCGATGACGGCTTTGCCGTATGAAAATCGAAATCCCCGAGGTCAAGAAGCTGGTGCACGAGATGCGGTTTCCCGTGCGCTGGGGCGACATGGACGCCATGGGCCATGTCAACAACACCGTGTATTTCCGGTACCTGGAGACGGCACGCATCGACTGGATGGTGGCAGCGGGCTGCGCCCCCGATCCGGCTGGCCAGGGGCCGGTAATCGTCAATGCGTTCTGCAATTTCTACCTGCAGCTGGAATATCCGGCCGATGTGCTGCTGAAGCTGTATGTGAGCGACCCCGGGCGCACCACCTTCGAAACCTGGGGAACCATGGAGCGCGTGGACCGGCCCGGTGTGATTTGCGCAGCGGGCGGCGCCACCACCATCTGGGTCGATTTCCCTCGGCAAAAGGCCATCGACCTGCCCGACTGGATGCGCGCGCTGGTCAGTTGACACGCGCATGCATGAGCCCGTCTACGACGGCGGGAGGACCACGCAGTGCGCCAGCTGCATGCCATTCGTCTCGGCCGCCCCCAGCAGTAGCAGACGATGCATTTCCGGCAGGTAGCGCAGGGCCGTGGGCACCGCGCTGTAGCCCTGCGTGTTGTTCAGCCGCTCATGCATGCGAAGCACCAGGCGGCTGTGCAGATGCTCGATGGTGAGGGTGCGCACCCCCGTGTAGAACATGGTGTCGACCGGGCTCTCGTTGCCGAAGAAGCCCCCGCCCACGCGTGCTGCGCGGCGCCGGCCTTCAAACGACGTGCTGATGTGCAGTTTTCCGTCACGGCTGGTGCAACTGCCCTCGAACGCGGCAGCGCACTCCATGGGCAGAGGGTTCTGTTGCACCTTCACGGCGGTTACGCCGGGAGACTGGATGAGCGTGATGGGCGCCAGATCGAGGCGGGCGCATTCGGCAGTGGCCACCACCTTCCAGGCCACAGCACCGGGCGTGTCGGGGATGGGCAGGCGCGAGCCCGCAACGCCGGCAGCCATGTAATAACGCGGAAGGGTCCCCTCGCCCAAGTCCTCGCGGAAGGTTGAGATGTAGCGTATCGGTGGCAGGACGCCAGCCGCTGGAGCCACAGGCAGCGGGTACGCATGAAGAGTGCCTTCGGGTGGGCCAAATCCTTGTGCCTCGGCGACTGGCGTCGCAAGAGCGCAAAGCAGGATCGTTGCCGCAGCGGCGCGCACAGTATGGGTCAGGCTGCGGGTTTTGCCTTGGGCATGCGGCCCATCAGATAGAACTCCGGATTCGGCTGCATGCCGGCAAAGCTCGCCATGCGGTTGGACAACCCGAAGAATGCGGTGATCGCCGCAATGTCCCAGATGTCTTCGTCATCGAACCCATGTGCGTGCAGGGCAGCAAAGTCCGCGTCCTCAATTTCGTGCGATGCCCGGCACACCTTCATCGCAAAGTCGAGCATGGCGCGCTGGCGCGGCGAGATGTCGGCCTTGCGATGGTTCACCGCCACCTGGTCGGCCACCAGGGGCTTTTTTTCGTAGATGCGCAGGATGGCCCCGTGTGCCACCACGCAATAAAGGCACTGGTTGGCTGCGCTGGTAGCGGTCACGATCATCTCGCGGTCGCCCTTGGTGAGGCTGCCTTCGTCTTTCAGCATCAACGCGTCGTGGTAGGCAAAAAATGCGCGCCATTCGGCCGGCCGGCGCGCAAACGCCAGGAACACATTGGGGACGAAGCCGGCTTTTTCCTGCACTTCGAGGATGCGCTCGCGGATGTCGTCTGGCACGGAATCCAGGGCAGGGAAGGGGTAGCGGGGTGTGGACATGGGTGCGGCTCCTGAGCGGTGGTTCGGGCGGTCTTACCCGTCGTTGGACGATTTTGCCAGCGGCTCGGTGGGCGCAGTTGTCGCGACGGCGCGAGTGCAGAAACCGCGGCGATAACCAATGCCTATTCCGAGCATGAAATCGATTGTGTTTACTAATGCGATGCGCGTTCGTAACATCTAACGCACCACATGTTTCCAGACGCTTTTCAAGGAGCCGCCATGACCGCCGAAGCCAAATGTCCCTTCAACCACACTGCTGCCCCGGTAAAGCCGGTGCAAGCCAGCCACTGGTGGCCCGATCAGCTCAACCTCAAGCCGCTGAACCAGAACTCCCCCCTGCTCGACCCGATGGGCGACGGCTTCGACTACGCCCAGGCGTTCCAGAGCGTCGACCTTGCTGCGGTCAAGAGCGACCTCCACGCGCTGATGACCGATTCGCAGGACTGGTGGCCGGCCGACTTTGGCCACTACGGCCCGCTGTTTGTGCGCATGGCCTGGCACAGCGCCGGCACCTATCGCCTGGCCGACGGGCGCGGCGGGGCGGGCTCGGGCCAGCAGCGGTTTGCACCGCTCAACAGCTGGCCGGACAACGCCAACCTGGACAAGGCCCGGCGCCTGCTGTGGCCCGTCAAGCAGAAGTACGGGCGCAACATTTCGTGGGCTGACCTGATGATCCTGGCTGGCAACGTGGCACTCGAATCCATGGGGTTCAAGACCTTCGGCTTTGCAGGTGGCCGCCCCGACGTGTGGGAACCCGATGAGACGGTGTCCTGGGGCGCCGAATCGACCTGGCTGTCCAATGAAAAGCGCTACACCGGCGAGCGTGAGCTGGCCAACCCGCTGGCCGCCGTGCAGATGGGCCTGATCTATGTGAACCCGGAAGGCCCCCAGGGCAAGCCCGACCCGCTGGCGGCTGCGCGCGACATCCGCGACACCTTTGCCCGCATGGCGATGGACGATGAAGAAACCGTGGCGCTGATCGCAGGCGGCCACACCTTCGGCAAGACGCACGGTGCGGGCGATGCTGCAAATGTGGGCCCCGAGCCCGAAGCGGGCGCACTGGAAGACCAGGGCCTGGGCTGGATCAGCAAGCACGGCAGCGGCAAGGGCGGCGACACCATCACCAGCGGCCTGGAAGTCACGTGGACAACCACGCCCACGCAGTGGAGCAACAACTACTTTGAAAACCTGTTCGGCTACGAATGGGAACTGACGAAAAGCCCGGCAGGCGCCCACCAGTGGACGGCCAAGGGCGCTCCGGCCACCATCCCGCACGCGCACGACCCATCGCAAAAGCTGGTGCCCACCATGCTGACCACCGACCTGTCGCTGCGCGTGGACCCGGCCTACGAGAAGATCTCGCGCCGCTTCCTTGCGCATCCCGAAGAGTTTGCCGATGCCTTTGCCCGCGCCTGGTTCAAGCTGACGCACCGCGACATGGGCCCGCGCGCCCGATACCTGGGCCCCGATGTGCCCGCTGAAGTGCTGGTGTGGCAAGACCCTGTGCCCGCGGTAGACCATGCGCTGGTGGATGAACACGATGTGGCGGCGCTCAAGGCGATCGTGCTGGCGTCGGGCTTGTCCGTGGCCGAACTGGTGTCCACCGCATGGGCATCGGCCTCCACTTTCCGCGGTGGTGACAAGCGCGGCGGGGCCAACGGGGCACGCATCCGTCTTGCGCCGCAAAAGGACTGGGAAGTGAACCAGCCTGCGCAACTGGCGCGGGTGCTGGGCCAGCTCGAATCCATCCAGCAGGCCTTCAACGCCGCACAGACGGGCGGCAAGAAGATCTCGCTGGCTGACCTGATCGTGCTGGCAGGCGGTGCCGCCGTGGAAGAGGCTGCGCGCCGTGCGGGGCAAGCTGTGCAGGTGCCGTTTGCACCGGGCCGCACCGACGCCTCTCAGGAGCAGACCGATATCGCGTCGTTCGACGTGATGGAACCCGTGGCTGACGGCTTTCGCAACCACGTGCGCCCGGGTCTCGAAAGCGCCGTAGCCGAACTGCTGGTAGACCGCGCCCACCAGCTCACGCTGACGGCGCCCGAGATGACGGTGCTGGTGGGTGGGCTGCGGGTGCTGGGTGCCAACGTGTCTGCCGCCGCGCAGCATGGCGTGTTCACCGATCGGCCGCAGACGCTGAGCAATGACTTCTTCGTGAACCTGCTGGACATGCGCACACGCTGGCAAAAGTCCGCAAGTGCCGCGGGTGTGCTGGAGGGCATTGACCGCACCAGCGGCGCGGTGCGCTGGACGGGCACGGTGGCCGATCTGGTGTTTGGCTCCAATTCGCAACTGCGGGCGCTGGCCGAGGTGTATGGCAGCAGCGATGCGAAAGCCGCATTCGTGCGCGACTTCGTGAAGGCCTGGACCAAGGTGATGAACCTGGACCGGTTTGACCTGCAGGGCTGAAGCAGGCCTGCCGCCCCTGTCGTTCGCCGCCGCGCGAAGGGCAGGGGCCGCGCTCGTGGCGTCGTGGCGTCGGGGCGTGATCATCCTGCCGCGGCTACCATGGCGGACTTTTTGACTCGCCGCCCGGAGACTCCCATGACACGCACCCCAACCGACCACGCATCTGCCAAGGACTTCGAAAAGGGTCTGGCCATCCGCAAGCAGGTGATGGGCGAAGACTTTGTGGCCGCTGCCTTTGGTAACGCCACCGAGTTCACCCAGCCTATTCAGGAGTTCATCACCCGCAATGCGTGGGGTGATGTGTGGCAGCGCCCGGGGCTCGACATGAAGACGCGCAGCCTGATCACCGTGGCCTTTCTCACGGCACTGGGTAAGCAGCACGAGCTCAAGGGACATGTGCGCGGCGCACTCAACAACGGCGCCACCGCGGCAGAGATCCAGGAGGTGCTGCTGCACGCCAGCATCTACTGCGGCCTGCCTGTGGCCGTGGACGCGTTTCGCACGGCGGCCGAAGTGGTGGATGGGCCGAAAAAGGGCTGATCGTGACGGCGCAGCGGCTGACGCGCCGGTCAGCCGCCAGCCAGCAGCTTCTGGACCAGATCAGCTGCAGTGGACGCGTTGTACTTGCGCATGAGGCGCGCACGGTAGATCTCGACCGTGCGGTGGCTGATTTCCAGGGCGCGCCCGATCTCCTTGGAGGTCAGGCCCTCCAGCAGCCGCGCTGCCACCTCGCGCTCGCGGCCCGTGAGCTCTGCCTTGACAGGGCGCTGGGAGCTCAGGTCTTCAAAGCTCCAGATGCCCGATTCATGCGGTGAGTCGCGGTTGAGTGCCCGCCCGGAAACGTGGCACCAGAAGACCTCGCCGTTGGCGCGCTTCATGATGCGGTTGTCGGCGTAATAGCCCTTGGCGTTCAGGATGGGCTCCATGTGCGCGCCCAGCCGTTCGTACTCGTCGGCGCTGGGATACAGGATCTGGAACGACTGCCCGATCAGCACCTCCCGAGAGGCACCGAACATTTCGCAGACCTGCCGGTTGCAATCGAGCATGGTGCGGTGGCGTGACAGGACCAGCCCCACGGGCGCCATGTCGAAGGCCAGTCGGTAATCGACGTCCATAGTGCAAATCTTTACGGAAAACTACTTATCGGTATACGTAGTATCGTAGCGCATCCCAACACAAGGAGATCGTGGTGAACAAAGTATTCCCTTCGGCAGCCGACGCCCTCAGGGGCGTGGTTGCAGACGGCCAGCTGATGGCCGTGGGCGGCTTCGGGCTGTGCGGCATTCCTGAGGCGCTGATCGACGCGTTGCGCGACTCGGGCGTCAAGAACCTCACCGTGATTTCCAACAACGCGGGGGTCGATGGCTTTGGCCTGGGCAAGCTGCTCGAAACCCGCCAGATCAAGAAGATGGTCTCGTCCTACGTGGGCGAGAACAAGGAGTTCGAGCGCCAGTACCTGGCGGGCGAGCTGGAGCTGGAGTTCACGCCCCAGGGCACGCTGGCTGAAAAGCTGCGTGCCGGTGGTGCGGGCATCCCGGCCTTCTTCACCAAGACGGGCGTCGGCACCATCGTGGCCGATGGCAAGGAGCTGCGCGAGTTCGACGGCGAAACCTACGTGATGGAGCGCGCGCTGGTGCCCGATGTCTCGCTCGTCAAGGCGCACCGCGCCGACAGGTCAGGCAACCTGCAGTTCCGCCTGACGGCGCGCAACTTCAACCCGGCCGTGGCCATGGCGGGCAAGCTGTGCATTGTGGAGGTCGAGGAAATCGTCGAGACCGGCGCCATTGCCCCCGATGACGTGCACCTGCCCGGCATCTACGTGCACCGCATCGTGCACAACCCCACGCCAGAAAAGCGCATCGAAAAGCGCACGGTGTCTGCTGCCGCACCGGTAGACGCAGCCGCCGCCAAAGTCGAGGCCCAGGCGGTGATCGCCCAGGCCGCCGCCACCAGCGAGGCACCCGTGCCCGCAGTCCCTGTCAACCACAAATCGGGAGCCTGAGATGCCCTGGACCCAAGACCAGATGGCCGCCCGCGCGGCCCAAGAACTCGAAGACGGCTTTTACGTCAACCTGGGCATCGGCATCCCCACGCTGGTGGCCAACTTCACGGGCGACAAGGAAGTGTGGCTGCAGTCCGAAAACGGCATGCTGGGCATTGGCCCGTTTCCGACCGAAGACCAGGTGGACGCCGACCTGATCAACGCCGGCAAGCAGACCGTGACCACCATCAAGGGCTCGTCCATCTTTGGCAGCCACGACAGCTTTGCCATGATCCGCGGCGGCAAGATCAACCTGTCGATCCTGGGTGCCATGCAGGTCAGCGAGAAGGGTGACCTGGCCAACTGGATGATTCCCGGCAAGATGGTCAAGGGCATGGGCGGTGCGATGGACCTGGTGGCCGGCGTCAAGCGCGTCATCGTGCTCATGGAGCATGTGGCCCGAAAGAAGGATGGCACCGAAGACCTCAAGATCCTGCCTGCCTGCACGCTGCCCCTGACGGGTGTGGGCGTGGTGGATCGCATCATCACCGACCTGGCCGTGATGGACGTGACGCCGCAGGGCCTGAAGGTGGTGGAGCTGGCCCCCGGCGTCACGTTCGATGCGCTGCAGTCCAAGACCGGCGTGAAGCTGGTGGCCTGAAACGGGTGGCGCGTTTGGCGATGAAATGATGCTTGCGGGCCCGTCCGCGACTCTCCCAAAGAGCCGGGGTCCCGCAAAGGGCTCCGGCTCTTTTTTCTTATCTTGTCCCTGCCCCATCGCAAGCGCCTGACCTCAGAGCTTCCTAGGCACAGAGAGTAGTCAGGGAAGAGTTCTACCGCGTGACTGCGTCCCGCTCGGCTTGCGATGCCTTGCCAGAAGCGCCCGCCGCACCAGGCTTGACCGGTTTGGTGCCCAGGTCCAGCAGCGGCTTGCAATATGTGTCGTCGTCGGCCGCAGGCACGGTGATCGGGATGAGCGCCAGCGCTGCAGGCGCGGCAACGGCGGCCACCACGGCGGCGCCCGCACGCAGCAGCAGAGGGCCCGGTTCGATACCCACATCCGGGTCACCGAATGTTCCGCGCACATACAGTGGCGTACGCAGCGAAAAGAACTTCCACTCCAGCGACTCGGGCTTGATGCGCAGGTCGATTTTTTCCGAAGCCAGGTCGATGGTGCCCGTGGCCTCCACGATGGCGTCCTCGGTGCTCATCTTGACCACGCGGGTGCGGGCCAGGCCATCCTGGACCGTGAAATCCGCCACGGCACAGCGCAGGCGCACTTCACGGTCTTCGCCAAAGAGGCGGCCTACGATGATGCTGCCCACGTTCAGCGCGGCCAGCTCCAGCAGTTGCTTGCTCAGCACGCCCTCGCGCACGTAGAGCCGCATTTCGCCCGTGCCGTGGCCCAGCAGTTCGGCCATTGTGTTGCCTGTGCTTTCCAGTGCAATGGCGCCGTCCATGCGGCCCAGGCTTTTTTGCATGAGCTCGATCTTGGGGAACATCGCAGACAACTTGAGGCCCTGCACATTGCCCCGGATCTGAGCCTTGAGCGGCGCGCTGCGCCCGTCAATGTCGACGGCCGATTCGATGCGGCCTTCGGCGATCCCGAAGGTGAGCGGTGCAAGGCGGAGCTGCGCGGTCTTCATCACGGCACGCACGCTCAGGTCTTGCAGCGGCAGGCTTTGCGGCCGGATGATGTGCCGGCCCTTAAAGGTCAGGTCCATGTCCATCTTGTCCCACCGCTCGGCGGCGAAGCGCGCGTCGGGCAGCACCTTGCCGCTGCGCCTGGCTTGCTGCGCACTGGTCTTTTGCGGGCTGCTGGCGGTTGGGTCATCGCTGCGGCCGGTGGTGCCCACGGTGGGGCCCAGGTCCGCAAGACGCAGCTGGTTGCTGGTCATGCTGCCTTCGAGCCGTGGGCGTGGTTTGCCCGATGTGTAGCGCACGTCGCCATGCAGGTCGCTCTGGCCCACCGTGCCGTCAAAGCGGCTGTACTGCCAGACCGCGCGCTCGGGCTCCAGACTCCCCGTGAGGCGGCCGCGCGTGCGAAACGGCGGGGTGTTGGGTAGCACCAGGCCAGTCACGTCATACAGGTCGGCCATGCTGTTGCCGCTGAGCTGCACGTCAAAGTCGAGCCCCGAGAGCGCGCGGGGATTGGCGAGGAACCCTTCGGCAGAAAACGCCACGGTCCCGGCCTTCAAGTCAATCTGCAGGGGATAGTCGACCACCTTGTCGCGCAGACTGATGACCTGGCCGCCGCGGCCGCTTGCTTTGATGCGAGCCTTTTCATACCGGCCTTCCAGATCGAAACGGATGCCGTACACAGGCGCGGGATGAGGCGTGCCTTTGGGGCCGCTTGCGGATGCTGTCGGCTCTGCAGGCGCCGATGCTGCCGATGCCGCTGAGGGTGCGGAGGCCCGTGGGGCCGATGGTGCTGCGGTGACGCTGGAAGCCACACCTTGGCTCGCAAGCGCGCCTGCGACTGAAGCTGCACTGGCGGGGGGGCTCACTGGCTCACTGTTGGGTTGCAGCGTTTCCACGCGTGCCTGCAACTCCATGTCTTTCACGGCGTCGGCGTATGCCAGACGGCCTTCGCTGATGACGAGCCGGTCCACGTCCACCGTCCAGCGACTGTGCGGTGCGTTTTCGTCCCGTGGCTTGAACTGCCAGTTGCTGGCGCCATCAGCGGCGCGCGCCAGTGCGATATCGGGCTGTTCCAGGACCACGGTGTGGACTGACAGGTGCCGTGCCATGAGAGGCCACAGGTCAAGGCTGGCCGTAGCGCTGCCGATGCGTGCCATGGTGGGGTTGCTGCCGGTACCGACTCCACCATTTGGGGCGGAGCCTGCAAACGGTGTCACAAAACCGTGCGGGTTCTGCATGACGAGGTCGCGTGCCTTGACGGTCACGCCCGGTATCCATCGGCGCCAGCCTTCCTCAAGCGGTTGCGGCCAGCTCCACGAGGCGGACAGTTCCCCCTGAATCTCGAAGGGCCGCCCCGTCGCCTCGCTCACCTTCGCATTCACCCACGGTTTTGTGCGGGCCAGTTGCGTGAGCGCCAGCGTGGCAATCAGCAGTACGCCGACCAGCATGGCAGCGATGACCAGCAGTACCTTGCCGAGCGAGGGCCGCCGCATGCCAGGGTGGTGGCTTGCCGCGTTCGGCAGTGCGGGTGGTGGTGGGTGGCTTATTGAAACGGAGGGCTCCTGCATTCGGCTCATGCTACGGCCGTCAACGGCGTTTTGGCCGCCGCGCCGCGCGTCTGCGGCAGACTGTGGAGCTTGTCCTACAGCGCGGCCAACGATTAGGCCTGCCGGGGGCCTTCTAGAATCCGCTCGCCATGCCCAACCCCACCCGCGCTCCCGTACCCGCTGTCCGTGATGGAGTGAGCCCGAGCTGCGTGGTGCTGCCCGGGCGCGGTACCGGCACCATGCTCGACTTTCTGGCAGAGCGCCTGCCCATGGTCACGCGCGCCGAATGGTTGCAGCGCATTTTGGATGGCGATGTGCTGGACGAGCGCGGTGGTGCGGTAACGCCCCAGCGTGCCTTTGAAGCGGGTGTGCGGCTTTACTACTACCGCAGCCTGGTTGCCGAGCCCGAGCTGCCTTTTGCCGAGCAGGTGATTTACCGCGACGAGCACCTGGTGGTGGCCGACAAGCCGCACTTCATGCCCGTGGTGCCATCGGGCCGCTACCTGCACAGCACGCTGCTGGTACGTCTGAAGCGGCAGCTGGGCCTGCCCGAGCTGTCGCCGCTGCACCGCATAGATCGTGACACCGCGGGCCTGGTGTTGCTGTCCGTGCAGCAGGCCACACGGGGCCGGTACCAGGCGTTATTTCGGGATCGCCAGATCGTCAAGCAATACGACGCCGTCGCGCCCTGGCGCGAGGACCTGGTCTTTCCGCGAGAACATGCCAGTCGGCTGGAGGAAAGCGCCCAGTTCTTTCGCATGCAGGAAGTGGCTGGCGACCCCAACAGCCTGACACGCATGGACGTACTGGAGGTGAATGCGCCCTGGGGGCTGTACCGGCTGGCACCGGTGACTGGCAAGCGCCACCAGTTGCGCGTGCACATGGCGGCACTGGGGCTGCCGTTGCGCAATGACCCGCTGTACCCTGTCGTGAACGATCCGGCGGAAGGGGACTATTCGCGACCGCTGCAGTTGCTGGCGCGATCACTGTCGTTTCGGGATCCCTTGTCGGGAGAGCTTCGGAGCTTCGAGAGCGCTCAGCGCCTCACACTGCCTTCCTTTTGACAGTGAATTCACCGGAAAAAGGAAGGCACCGGAAGTGCGGATGCGGGTACTGCGGGAATGTCGATGCCGTTACAAGCCATCGCCTCATCCGAGCGGTTGTGTTGCCCCCACCGCGCCGGCCCAGCCGGGCACAAAAGACACGTCCCCGCAACCAGCATAGGAAAGCGTTAATGGTGATAAAAGTGTTGCAAAATGCATCAAAGGCGTAGCTCGACAGCCCTTGCCGGACATCCAAAGTTGTCATTGCAGAAGGACCCCTGATCATGAAAACCTCGTCTTCCTCGCGTTCCGTGGCCTTCAAGCTTTCGCTGACGGCCGTGCTGAGTTTGCTTGTGGTGCTCATGCTCGCCATGGGCATCGTCAGCACGCTTTTGTGGCGGGATTTCGGGCGGCTAGCGCGAAATGATGCGGCCATGCAGGCCGCGTCGCTCAGGACCCTGGTGCAGACCTTTGACGAGACTGCGCAAGAGCAGGCGCGGCGCGATTTCGCGTTGTTCAAGGCAGGCTTTGCAGGCAAGTTCGCCCTGTCGCAAGGGCAGGGCAGCGACGGCAAGCCCGATGCAGTGCTCTCGTTCGAATCGGCCGCGCTCAACGCTGACTTCACCGCTGTAGACCGGTTCACCAAGGACAGCCTGGGAGGGGTGGCGACGATTTTTGCGCGCACGGGGGACGACTTCATCCGCGTGACGACCTCGCTGAAAAAGCAGGATGGAGAGCGTGCCTACAAGACCCTGCTGGACCGCAAGCATCCCGCTTACCCGCTGATGGTCGAGGGCAAGACCTATGTGGGCCGCGCAAGCCTGTTCGGGCGCGAGTACATGACGGTGTACGAGCCCATCCGCGAGGGTGATCGGACCATCGGCATCCTGTTCACGGGGTCGGACATTGGTCCCATACTTTCCAAGCTGGACAAGGTCATGGCCAGCCAGAAGCTGTTTGCCACCGGCGCTGTGTACGCCGTGAATGTCTCCTCGGGTCCCGCGCGGGGCAGTGTGTACGGCCTGGCCAGTGGCGCACAAAAGATCGACGAAGCCACCAGTGCGGAAGGCAAGGCCTGGCTCGAATCGGTGGCTGCCGTGGACCAGTCGGGCGAACTGCAGTCGGTGTGGTCTGTACGCAAGGGCTCCGGCGGCGCCAGTGAGGCACGTTTCCTGGCGATCGAGCGGTACAAGCCATGGAACTGGGTCATTGTTGCCGAGGCGCCGGTGTCCGAGATGATGGCCAACGCCCGCTCCATGCTGACCTGGCTGTGGCTGGGGGTGGCTGCCGCGCTGGTCATCCTTGCCGTCGTGCTGATGCAGCTCACCCAGCGGCTCGTGGGTGGCCCGGTGCGGCAGCTCGGAAATGCGCTGGGTTTGCTGGCGCAGGGCGACCTGTCGCAGCGCGTCACCGTCAAGTCGCAGGACGAGATCGGGATGCTGGCCGGGGCGATGGAAGGCTTCCGCGTGCGTCTGGTCGAGAGCTTGGGCACCGTGCGGACCAGTGCCGACAGTGTTTCGGCCGCCAGCTCCGAAATCGCTCACGGCAACCAGGACCTCTCAGCGCGGACCGAGAGCCAGGCCAGCTCGCTGGAAGAGACCGCCGCCAGCATGGAGCAGCTGGGGGCCACCATCCGCCACAACTCTGACAGCGCAGTGCAGGCCAACCGCCTCGCCATGGAGGCCAGCGGCGTCGCTGCCCAGGGCGGCGAGGTCGTTGCCAAGGTGGTGAGCACCATGCACGGCATCAGTGGCAGCAGCAGCAAGATCGCCGACATCATCGGGGTCATCGACGGCATTGCCTTCCAGACCAACATCCTTGCGCTGAATGCCGCTGTGGAAGCCGCCCGTGCCGGCGAGCAGGGTCGCGGATTTGCCGTGGTGGCTGCCGAAGTGCGCAACCTGGCCCAGCGCACCGCCGCGGAGGCCAAGGCCATCAAGGAACTCATCGATAACAGCAGTGCCATGGTCCGGCAGGGATCCGCGCTGGCCGACCAGGCTGGTACCACGATGCAGGAGGTGGTCAGCTCCATCCGCCGTGTGGCCGAGATGGTGTCCGAGATCAGTGCGGCCAGCAGCGAACAGACTGCTGGTGTCGGCCAGGTGGGCGAGGCGGTGACTCAGCTCGACCAGACCACGCAGCAAAATGCCGCGCTGGTCGAGGAAATGGCGGCTGCCGCCAGCAGTCTGCAATCGCAGGCCCAGCAAATGGTGGCCGCTGTGGCGCACTTCAGATTATCGGCGGGAGATGCTCCAAGCGGTGTCGCCATGCTGCCCCACCGGAACGAC
This sequence comes from Acidovorax sp. BL-A-41-H1, assembly GCF_051942715.1. Taxonomy (NCBI): domain Bacteria; kingdom Pseudomonadati; phylum Pseudomonadota; class Betaproteobacteria; order Burkholderiales; family Comamonadaceae; genus Acidovorax; species Acidovorax sp. BL-A-41-H1. The sequence goes on from NZ_JBPVJQ010000006.1 coordinate 1,317,341, forward strand.
GAGGCCTGACTCCGCGGCGCAAGTGGACCGGCGCCGGTGGCGGACAGCCGGTTCTGGTCGGCTGCAGGCCATCGCGGGCTACAATCGGTTCTGCCGAGGAATGAGGAGCCTGCAGGGGCTTTCTACCCAAGGCAGCCCATTGCACTGATCCGTTACCGGATCGGCATTGACAGGCGGGTGTAGTTCAATGGTAGAACCACACCCTCCTATGAGAAACGCCTGATTTCTCGAAAAACCACGCCAAACCTTACGCCTGTTTTCCAGCCCTGCCGTAGCCACTTCCTTCGGGTGGCGCGATGGTCGAAATAGGCCGGGCCTTGCCCCAGGCAATCAGTTCCTCCACCAGCCAGCCCACGCGGCCGGCCGTAAGTTGCCGTGGTGCAGGTGCCTCGCCGCGGGACACTAGCGCCGTCCAGGCGCTCTCCGACAGCGACACGAATGCTGCCGCGTGCTCGCGGCTCAGGTACATCGGCTCGATGTTGGGCGCGGCGGGTTGCTTCTTTGCGGCTTTCATGGCGCCGGTCCTTTCTGTTCAAAGTGATGCCGCAGGATCGACACTGCGGCAGATTGGCCGCCTTGCTCCAGGCGGGCGATGCAGGCGGCGATGGTGGCCGTAACCGCCTGCTGCACCTGCTCGGCGGTAAACACGGGGCTGTATGTGGCCACGTATCCATTGGGCTTCGTTTTGCCCGCTTGGAAAAGCGGGTCCGCTGTTGCCAGGCCCACCGCGTCACCGCGCTGATCTCGAAGCCAGCCAACTGGGTCAGTTGTCAGCATGTGGCTCTCCTTTGGCGATGCCCACGGTCAGATGCTTCCCGCAGCTATGGCAATACTTCATTCCATTCTCGGATGGTCCGCCGTCATCGAAGCGCCATGCTTCGCCGCATGAGGTTTCCCAAAAGCCATCGGCTTCGTCGTGCGTCCATTCGCAGGTTTCTATCAGCGGCTCCCGCACTGGTGGTGTGGTGTAGAGTCGGGTTCCGGCTGTCGGTGCTTTTGCATACCACTTAACTCCAGCCCAGCCCTCTGTATAGCGCACAGCCCCTACAGGCTCCCCTGCTGGTGTGGGTGTGCCCCACTTTGCAAGGACTGCGCGGGCGTAGTTCTGCGGCAATGGGTGGTCTGTCGCTGCCCAGAGGGCTTGCAACTCTGCATCTGTCGGTTGTGTCATGGCTTGTCTCCTTGTGCAGCCAAAGCTGCCTTGATCGCATCTCTTGCAGTGGGATACCACCGGCTTGTCATGGATTGCCACAGATGGTGCTCTGCTTCCAGCGGGGCCTCGTCCTGATAGACGCGCCAGAAACCACCGGATTGCTCGACCATGCGTTGCCGACTTGGGTCGCAGATGAAATCCAGTAGCTCCGCATCCTTGCGCATGGCTTCGTCTGATGCCTTCTGACCAGCGGCAAAACCGGAAAGCCAGATTGCGCTTGCGGACTTGCTGTGCTGGTACGGGTTAGATGCAGGCATCGCTGCCTGTGCCTCGGGCTGGGGTGCTGCTGCGAGCATGGCTTCGTTGTGCAGGTCCGCTTGGCATGGGCCGCCTTCACAGCAGGCGTAACCGTTGTCGCCATATCTGCACTGGATCAGTTCTACTGCTGGCGCTGCCTGTGCCTGTGCCTCGAACGTCGGCCGCAGCATGTGCACCAAGTCCTGCATGTTGGTGTCCGGCAGGGAAACGCGGCCATTCACGACAGGCAGCGGCCCGGCGGTGCCGACCTGTGCGAAGTCCACCATCACGGAGGCGGGGCGCGGCTGCGCCACCAGCGCGCGCAGCTGGTCCGCGCGGATCACCACCGGCAAGCTGTTGACAAGGCTTTCCGGGTAGTCGCTGTCATCCCCCTGCCAGTACCAGCAAACGCCGTCTTGGTGCTCGGACATGAGCTTCGCGCGCTGGCGCCAGTAGTCGCGCTCGCGCTCCATGTCCTCGGCGTGGGACCGCCAGCCGCCGGAGCCGGGTGGGCCATCAGCTGGCACTGCCGGGGCCTGTGCCTCCCCCAGCAGTGGCCCGCTCACGCCCCCCGCGCCAATCGCTGCCAGCTCGTCGGCCTGGCGCTGCAGTGCAGCGGCTGCCTGCACCAGCAGGTGGGTCGCCGTGTCCTCGATGCCGTTCAGTCCGATGTGCTCCTGGATCTCGCGGATCAGGTCTTTTGTGTCGTTCATGGTTTTCCAATCAAATCAGGGCGCAGCGCTTTGCCAATAAGCGCATGCAGCTATAAATTAAGTAGCGTCAGCGCTTCGATTCAAGGGCCTGCTTGACGTGTGATGTGTTGAGCCCTTCCGTGGTTTCGAGGATCGCAGCCAGCCGAAGCGTTCCCTCCGCCAGCGCCCATTCACTGAGGTCTGGCATCAGTCGATCAATGGCCGCAAGCCCGGACTGGATGGACCCGCGGTGCCGCTCCAGGTCTTTCGGTCGCTCCATCAGATCGCCCAGCGCATTGGCCGCGCCCAGCAGGATGCGAACGTCTGGGTTGTCGGTGGCTTCGCCCCACTGTTTGCCGACCGCGAAGGCGGTGATGTAAATCAGCCTGCCGGTAAGGTTGCACAACTCCATGGCGTCGGCGCCCATGAATGCGTGAAGGCCAGCGCCGGTGCGCAACACGGCCAAATCCTTGGACAACCGCATCTTGAACACCGCACCCTCGATAGGGGTGCTTGCGCGGCGCTTTTGCTGGTGTGCGGCGGGTTTTGCTCGGGCTTTCGCCCGGCGCAGCTCGCGGGCGGATGGGAGCGCAGGGAACGGCGGTGCCATGTGATGCCTTTCAATGTCCACAGGGAAGGCCGCCCCCTTCGGGCGTGCCGTCCGGGTTGATGGGATGCCGGGCGCCGCAGCCCAGGCAGGTGCGGTGCTCGGGCTCGGGTGGCGCTGGTGGCTGCGTAGCGAATGGCCAGCGCAGCGGCTGTAGCTGGTGCAGCGCCTGGATGCGGGCGAGGCGCATCTGTGTGACTTCGGCTGGGGTCATGTGGTTTGCTCAATGTGTTTCTGGATACGCTGTCCGATCCACCGGGCTACTGGCACGGCCCAGCTGTTGCCCAGCGCCTTGTATCGAGGGCCGTCTGGACAGTCGCCGGCGGGTTTCTTGCGCCATGGGATCAGGGTGTAGTCGTCGGGAAATCCCTGCAGGCGCTCGCACTCCGTTGGTGTGAGGCGGCGCACTTGCATGGCGGTCAACAGGGCGGGTGGCGGGCTGCTGCGGTCCAGGCTGGTGCTGTATTCCTCGTACACCTTCCCGGCTTGGTTGCTTTGCGTGTTGTGCAGCTTGGTGGTGTAGGCCACACCTGTCGGGTTCAATGCCCCGAGCGCCGGGCTCAGGTTCTCCGTGCTGGCGTGCTGGGTGCCCGACAAATTGGCAGGGAACGCAATCGCAGGCGCATGCGCCCCGGCTGCAAGCGGGTGGCATGGGTCGCCGGGCTTGGGGTTGCTGCGGTTTGCAACGCTCGTCACCTGGGTGGTGTCGAAAGCCAGCACGGGTTGCTGCACGACCGTTGTGCTGCTGTTGTCGATGTTGCCTGGCGTGCGAGCGCGCAAACACTGAGCCACATCGGAATAACTGGCTACCTTCTGCACAGTTGGGTCGGTGCCGTGAATCGTGACGCCCACCGGCACCAGCGGCGTCCCCCGCCCCGTGCCATCCTCGCTGGCGTCGAAGCCTGCGCCGCGCAGGGTGTGGGCGGTTTCTTGAACGAGGAGTGTTCCAGCCTCAAAATCGCCAGGGTTGTGGCACCCGCGGTTGGCGTTCAGCGCGGCGGCCTGGTCGATGGGGCCGCTTTGGTTGTTTCCGCCGAAGGCTTGAATCAGCCCTCCATCGCAATCGAAGTCGGTCCCAAGGCCACCGCCTGCAGTGCTCCGTGAAGGGATGGTGGGAGCGACTTTCCCCGCTTCTCGGCTCGGCGCAGTATCCCGGCGCAGGCCGTCCCACTCAAAAAGAACCTGGGCGGGATCGAACCCGTTTCGAGCACTTGCGACAACGAACACACGGCGGCGTCGTTGGGCCACTCCGAAATATTGGGCGTCCAGGGTCCGCCATGCAACTGCGCGCGCTGGTCCATACACAGCACCAGCGTTTGCCCATTTTTCCCCTGGTGGCTGTAGCGGCTCATCCTCCCCGGCAAGGCCTGCCAGAAAGCACCCGAATGCGTTGTCTTTGGTGCTGAGGACGCCGGGGACGTTTTCCCAGCCAATGATGCACTCTCGCTCACCGCGGCGAGCTCGAACATGGTCAATTGCATCTGCAAGCTCCACAAATTTGAGCGTGAGGTTTCCGCGCTCGTCAGCCAATGATTGCCGCAGGCCTGCAACACTGAAAGCCTGACAGGGGGTGCCGCCCCAGAGGCTCTCAGGCGCAGGCACCTCGCCGGTCAGAACCCGGCGCGCGATGGTGGTCATGTCGCCCAGGTTGGGGACATAGGGGTAGTGGTGAGCCAGCACGGCGGCCGGGAAGGGTTCAATCTCTGCAACCCATGCGGCCTTCCAGCCCAGCGGCGCGAACGCCACGCTTGCGGCCTCAATGCCGCTGCAGACGCTGCCGAAGTTCATGCCAGCACCTTGCGCACGCCGCTGGCGTCCATGTGGCTGACAATCCCCGCCTTCTCCATGGCATGCAGGAGCCGGGCGGCACGGTTGTAGCCGATCAACAGTTTACGCTGCACGTAGCTGGGGCTGGCCCGGCCATCGGGGGCGCGCACTAGGTCCACGGCCTGCTGGTACATGGGGTCGATTTCGCTGTCAGCGGCTGGCGCTGGTGCCGTCACATTGCCTGCCTCGTCCACCGCCAGGCTGCTCGGGCAGGGCACGCCGGGCCCCTGCTCGCCGCCCAGGGCTTCGATCAGGTCGGGGATCAGCTTGCACAGCTCGCCGGTGGCGATGGCCACGTCCGCGTCGAAACCGCCATCCTCGCCGCTGCGCCCCTCGAAAACCACGTCCAAGAAAGCCAGCTTGCGCACCTGCAGGCCCTCGGTCAGCACGAACGAAACCCGGTCATCCCAAGTCAGCGCGAGCTTGGTTGGCAGCTTGCCGGCTTCGATGTGGGCCTGCACCTCGTCAATGTCCAGCGGGTGGCGGCCGTACTTCACGACCGCCTTGCTCTCGTCGGCCGCTTTCAGTTCGCACTCGCGGTCCACGGTGAACCCGGTGGGCGGCTCCTGCTCCTTGAGCCAGTGCGCCATGCAAGCCTGCGGGCTGCTCTGCGTGTTCAGCAGCGCCACCGACAGGCCGGGCAGCAGTTCCACCAGCGCGGTCACAATGTCGTCGGCGCGCGCCTGGCTGCCCGTGTCCAGCACCAGGGTGCGGGCGGTCGGGTCGATCCAGATCCAGGTGCTGGCCTGCTTGGTGAACGCCATGGGCAGCAACTCCAGCTTGGCGTCCTCCTTTAGCTCTTTAGTTTCCTTGCGGCCGGGCTTGCGGCCGGTTTCCTGCTCAATGCGGGCGGCTTTCTCTGCCACCTTGCGCGCCAGCACTTCGCCGGGCACGGCCTTGGCCTCGGTCTTGTAGCGGGCGATCCACTGGCCGCCGATGGCTTCAACCATGGCGCCGTGGGCCTCGCCGCGCGGGGGCACAAAGCCGCGGGATTTCTCTTGCGTGGCGGTGCACTCGATGAACGGGGCAGCGGCCAGGGCCTGCTCAATGGCAGACAGGTCGGCGGGCCACAGGGGGGAAATGCGGTAGATGATGAGGTTTTTCAGCATGGTGAGGGCGTAAAAAAGCCCGCTGGGGCGGGCTGGGTGTTGGTGGGGTTGCGGGTGGTGCTACTCGCACAGCCCGTAGATGGACGAGCAGCTGGGCCCTGCGTCCTGCGACCTAAAAAAATCGAACTGGCGACCGCCGCGGCTTGTCTTGGCCCACTCAATCACGGATGTGATGCCGTGTGTCTCATGGTGGATGGCGGCCATGTCTCGTGGGTTTCCGCTGATCGTGTCGGCTTCAAAGAACGTGCTGCAGCCGCGCTTGCTGGCGATGCTGACAATTCTTTCCCACTCGGCTACTCGCTCAACCTCCTGCGGGAAGCGCTGGCTGATGGCTAATAACTCATCCTTTCGGGCATGGATGCAAGGCATGCACCCCACGCGCCCCATCCCCTGCTCGTACAGGGGGTTGTGCTTGACCCCGTGCTTGCGGTGCATCGCAAAGCAATCATCGGCCGTCCATTGCAGGATAGGCCGGTAGTTCCACAGGGTTGCACCATTGGGTAGCGTGCGCTTTGCCTCCAACTCCGTCAGGTGGCGGCGTGCCAGTGATTCATCGGCGCGCACACCCTGCCAGCTCATCACATCGGCGCCGGATTCAAGCAGCGGCAGCTGAACCTGCTCGGTGATGGGCACATGCTTGAGCTCTTCGCTGCAAAAACGTGCCCGCGTCGATGCGAAGCGCCCCTTCCAGATGCACAAATCCAGAAAGGGTATCCCTGTGGGAACAAGTACCTCTCGTGCAGCGTGGATCTTGGCATCGGCCTCGGAATCGCTCATTGCCCGCACGGCTGGCGCCCAAAACCATCGGCCCGTGCCTCGCGGAACGATGGCCGAAAGGTATGGGTTTTCAGGCGTTGGCGGCTCGTCCACGGGCTGGCCGGTCAGTCGGTTGACCGGCTGGGCGCAGGCGTCATCGCCATCATTCTCCGCGGGCCACCAACTCCACTCGCCTGGCTGGCCAGCCATGAGGCCACTTTTCCAGTGGTTCAGGACAAATTCCGCTTTGCGAGCAATGTCCTTGGCAAAGTCGGCTTTCACCCAGCGGATTGCCGGCAACCCTCGTCCCACCATCCAGTCGCTCAGGTAGTGCACATACTCAAGGGTCTGGGGGTGCTCGTGCCCGGTGTCTGCAAACACGGCCTGCATGTTCTCGGCCTCGCGCTCAATGGCCAGCAGGAGCAGGGCCGTGCTGTCCTTCCCGCCGCTTACGCTGATGATGTTGTGTTCCATGGCGCTCCAAAGAAAAAGCCCGCGTGGTGCGGGCTGTTGAAAAAGGGCGTGCACGAAGGGGGTTCATGCACGCGGGTGGTGGTCAGGCTGCCGACTCCATCCACTCGTCGGGAACAGGGGGCGGCGGCTCAGTGGTGCAAAGAAGGTCGTCGGGCCGGTAGCCTCGGGGCACGATGCGCTCGGCCCGCACACGGCGCGCAACGTGTGTGCCGCCGCCGTAGCCCTGTTTGCTTTTGCAAGGCTCACCGACCAGCGCGCCGCACTGCGGGCAGCCGCAGACAGTCACGCTCCGGTCGGTGCGCAGGTAGCGCCCGCGCTCGTCGGGCACGGCCACGAAGATGAATCCACCCTGGCGGTCCTCCCAAGCCACCAGGCTGACGCGGGGCGTGACGCTCATGCTGCGGCGCGGGCCTGCAATCCCTCAATGTGCCGCACCAGCGCAGCCAGGATCAGGGGGAAATCGGCCTCGTGGTACAGCTTGCTATTGCCTGCGGTGGCGGCCGGTGCGAAGCCCACGGCGCGCAAGCCTTCCACGCTGGTCAGGATCACACCGCCCAGGCGCTCGTTGATCGTGCCTAGCTTGAGCGTCGGGTTGCCGGTGCGCTCTGCTGGCGCTGGCGCAGCGCGGAACAGCTGCACGACACTCTCGGGCGCGCGGTCAACAATTTCCGCGTCCACCACATCACTATCAGAATTGATAGCAGCCGGGGCAATGAATGCGTGCGTTACGGGCTGATTTCGTGCAATTTCTACGGCCGCGCGGGCTGCTTCATCCTGCTGGCGCTGCAGCTCGGCCGCCTCGGCGCGGGCGCGGGCATCGGCCTCGCGCTGCAGCTTCGCCGCTTCCTCTGCCCGGATGCGCTCGCGCTCTCTTTCCAGCCGGGTTTCCTCGTCTGCCTTGCGCACCGCAATGAGAAAGGCCAGGTCGTCCGGGGCTTTGAGCACCAGCGCTGCCGCGTCGTGCACCACCAGGCCGCTGGCGTCCAGCGTCTTGAGGTTGGCATGGATCCGGGTGGCGATTTCGCTGGCTGCGATCTTGGCCCGGGCCAGCTCGTCGTTCACAGCGCCGCGCAGGCTGTCCAGCGTTCGCTTGTTCTTCACTACGCCATCGAAATCGGTGGGCACGCTGGGCATGTAGGCCTCTGGCATGGCCGCGTTCAGATGGGCAATGTGTTCCCGCAGGGCGTTCTGCCCGCGGTGCACCTCGGCCTGCTTGATGCTGTCCTTTTGGCTCTTGACCTGTTTCTCTACGGCGTTGGCCCGCTCGGCAGCCAGTTTCCCCAGCTGCTCCAGTGTGTCCAGCACATCGTTCACCGATGTCATGCCACTGCGGACCCGCTGAATTGCCACCTTCATGCCGGCGGACACCTCCCGCAGCCACTTGGCATCTGTTTCGCCGTCCGCGAAATCCTGATCCGTTTCCAGCGTCGTTTTGATGCTGTTGATTCGCGCCAGCACCTCGGCTTTGAACTCGTCCACATTGGACGCGGTGATTTCGCCCTTGGCGTCAAACACCAGCACTGGCAGCGCATCGCGCAGCTTTGCTGTCGGCTTGACCACCGCTGTTGCTTTGGGCGGAACCCATGCGGCCACGTCCTTATGGAACTGCTCCCACCCGGCCAGGATGCGGCCACGCAGCGCAGGGTTTGGCGTGTACCAGCAGTGCATTTCATCAATCAGCTGGTCGTCGCTGTCCCAGGCGCTGGCCACGAACAGGATGCGCTCGCAGTCCGACACGGCGCACTGCTGTTCCATCTGAATCTGGTACTCCATGGGCAGGTCGGCACCCGTGCACCCCTCGACCGACAGAACCGCGCGCAGGCGCTCGTTCAGCGTCTTGTGCTCGTAGCCCACGGTTTCCAGCATCGTCAGCCCGTCGAAGCTGGCCGACAGGCGCGAGCCTTCGACAGAGCCGGTGCAGGGGTACAGATCCTCCCCGATGATCTTTTGGGCCAGCGGCAGGGCCAGTTTCTCGAAGTGGTGGCCAGCATCGAAACGGCGCTGGGTGGCTGCATCCACCTCGGGGCGGATGCCCGTGGCGTACTCTGCAATCAGCTGGTCGCGCGTCTTGTACGCACTGCAGCCCATCATGGCCGGCGCATCGCTGGCGTTGTCGTGGGCGGCGCGGTAGGCGTGCCATTCGGCGGAGCCTTGAATCAGGTTGTGGGTAATCATGGAAATTCCTATGAAATTGGCGCGCAGCGCTTGATTTATAAGCGCTGAAAGCTATGAATGTGATAGCGGTTTATTCGCTTTCGAGGGCAAACTTGCGCTGCTCAAAGAACCCGGTCAGCCGGGTGCGGGCATCGGGGTCGGCCACTTCACCAATCAGGTCGGCGGCCTCGTACAGCGCGTCCAGGGTGGCGGCGTTGTGCATGCGGTCGCCCAGCGTCTTTTCTTGGATGGGTTCGGGCGCCTCGCTGCTGGCTGGCGTGGCCTTGGGCTCCACATCCGTCACGGGCTGCTCAATGGGGGCGCGAATGGCGTCCATCTGCGCGGCCGTCAGCGTGTTCTTGGTGCTGGCCTTGGCGATGATCGAATCCGCCGTTGCCTTGCCCGCTGCAATGCCCGCGCGCCACTTTGGCAACATGGCTGCAAACTCCTCATCGGCATAGGGCGGCAGTTCGACGGGGCGCACCTCGCCCGTGCCTGGGTCAATGTTCCCGGTGGCGCGCGGTACCGATTGCTTCCCGCCCTCGGTCACAGTGCCGTCTGGCTCCACCGTGAATACGTCGTGCACTTCCTCGGCGGTGGGCAGGCCCATCAGCAGCTCGGGCGCGTAGATCCGGCCGAAGAATGCCGCGCTGCGGTAGCGCATCATCAGGTCGGGCATGGACTTCCACTTGCTGCCGTTCTTGCCAAACCAGCCCTCATTCACCGCCATTTCCATCGTGACGGGGGCGGATTCAAGGCGTTCGCCCGTGGCCTTTTCGATGGCCCAGGCCACGCAGCGCGCATTGCGGATGCGTACCTTGTGCTTCTTTTCGACCTTCTTGCGGTCCTCCCACTCAAAGGTGGAGTAGGTGGCGTCGATCTCGTCCAGCCACTGCAAGTCGAAGCGCAGCGGGCTGAACTTGCCGCAGTTGTTGATGGCGGCAATGATGAACTGGCTTGACCAGCTGGGGCGGCCCTCGATGATGTGCAGGTTCTGCATGATCATCAGCGGATTCGCGTTCATGCGCTGGGACATATCCAGGGCAATCATGCAGTTGGAGATTGCGGCCGGGTTGGGCTCGACCGTGGCGCGGTCGCCGTAGCCCTTCGTGACCATGGCCTGGTACGCCGTGGGCACCATCGTGCTGTTGGAAAAAGCCTTGGCCGTGCGCTGCAGGAACTCGAAGCTGTGCAGGTCGTTGAAACCCATGGTGACAGGCGCGGATGCCTGCGTGCCGGTCTGTGTCAGTGCATTCATGAAAACCTCAATTGGTGGTTGTTTCGGATGGTCTTGACGGGCTTTTTCAGCCCGCTGTTTTGGCCCACATGCCACTGGCCACAAGCGGCGCAGCGGTAGGGGCTCAGCGTTTTTTCAGTGCGGCGCCGGGCGCGTTTGCTGGCTTCCTTCGCGGTCTGCAGCGTGTGCACTACGTTTCCAGTTGGGCATTCCATGGCTCAGGCCCCGTAGATCCGCACGTAAAGCAGTGCGGTGCCGATGACGGTGGCGGCAAGCCACAGGGCGACAGCTGCGGCGGTTTTCATGGCTTCACCCCGGCCACCATGTACGGCTTGCCACGCTTCGGCGTACAGCGGATGTCCTTGTCGCCCACCCACTCGTGCACCGCAGCGGGCCCGCAATGGCGCTTGCCTACGTAATCGCGGCTGGCCTGTGCTGCTTCCTCTTGCTGGATGGCCTGCAGTTCTTTGGCCGCGGCCTGCTCGTAGCGCATGTCGCCGCTGCAGCCTGTCAGCACCACGGCGGCCAGCGCCACCACGGCCACTGCCCAGCCGGTGCGGATCAGGGCGTAAAAAAACCGCCGGTGCAGGGGCGGTTTGTATTTGTGGATCGCTACTGCCTGTGCGGCATCGCAGCCGAAGGCGTCGATCAGCGTGCGCTTGTAGCGGTAGGTCAGCGGGTCGTGCATGTCGCGTCTCCGGTGTGTGGTGGCACGCTGACGACAGCGGCCTTGATGATGTCGCCCCAGCTGGCGGCAAGCTCCAGCTGCGCAGTGGGGATGCCCTGGCAGGCGTTCCAGCAGGCGGCCAGGCGGTTCAGGGTGGCTAGCTGCTTGGCCTCCAACGCTTGGCCGTTGTGCAGCACGGCCAGCAGCCATTGGCCGTGATCGTCCAGCAGGGCGTAGCTGTTGGCGTCGCCGTTGGCGCGCACGGTCAGGGTGCCGGTGTAGGGCTGCGCTGCGCTCATGCTGCACCGCCTTCCCCGACCTTGAGCATTTCGTCTGCCAGTTCGTAGCACCAGCGCGCGAACTCGTCGTGCTTGTAGATTTCAGCCCCATCGGCCAGGCTCCCCTGCATCGCCTTCGCTGCAATCTTGTCGCGCGCCGCCTTGCGGATCATGTCGTCCAGCCAGTCGGTACCGCTTTCCGGGATGCACAAGTGGATGGCTGCGTACTGGCGGATAGTCATGCCATCGCTGGCTATACGCGTGCGGATGCCCTCTTGCGTGGTGTAGTTCATATCCACGGGAAACGCCGGCCCGCCACCTTTCACTTCGCCGTTCATGACAGCACCCCGGTACTGTGCAGATATTGCTGCTGGTCCTGCAGCGCACGGTAGATCCGCGGGTCGTTTGCTTCCGAGTGCTGCACTTGGGCCCAAGCATCGGCGTGTGCTGCACGCATCTGCTCTTCTGTAATCGGGGGAGGTGCGCCAGGGATGCGCAGCAGCTGCTGGAATGTCGCGTGGACGTTCTTCATGTGACTCTCCTGGTGGTCGTAAAAAAGCCCGCGGTCGGCGGGCTGGTGGTTGTTTTGGGCCGGGCTACTTGCCCGATCTGTCGCGGTGCGCTTTGGACAGCGCGGCGGCGGCGCGCGCCCCGTTCCAGGCGAAAACCTTGGTGAACTGCACCGCCACGCGCTCGGGCGCTTTGTGCGGGCAGCTGCGCGGGCAGCGCGGATCGCTGCTGCCGTGGCGCGCGCCTGGTGGCTGGTGGTCAAGGCTCGTGCGGCAGTAGCCGTAGTCGATGAATGGTTCACTGCCGGGTGGCTCTGGCGCTGCATGGCACGGGTAAGGCTGGCTGGCATTGCCGTGCACGGCCGTGGGCGCCTGGGGGATGGTTGCGTCTGCTGGCATGGCCGGAGAATGAAAAAAGCCCACACGAGGTGGGCGAACCCTGCGCGGGGCAGGGGGGAGGGAGACTGGTGCCCCAGGCGGGTATCGAACCAAAGGGGATGACCCTCGCGCCTTCGGCTTAAAAAGCCGGTGCACTCCTTGTGCTACTGGGGGATTGGTGCGGGGCTTCCACCCGCTGCGCACACGACCGGGATACCCCAATCCGCTCTGATGGCGAAACACAGGCCCGCAGGGATACAAACCCTCACGCGCGCTGCGCTTTCACTGCCGTACTTTCGGCCCGCGCCACTCCAAGGCAACGGGCGCCTGCGCTGACCATCATTGAAGCGCCCTGAGCCGTCACGAACTCTCAGACCCCTAGAGCCAGTGGACACGCTGCAGCGTGCTACCCACCTCCCTTGCGCACTACGCCTATTCGCCGCGCTTCAATGATGGTGCTGGTTACGTCTCCAGCGTCCCGAAGGACCGCGCCAAATTGCCAAGGGCATTCGCCACTAACAGGCTTCACGGCTTTGGATGGCCGGTGCTCTTTCCATCACATCAGGGGGCAGGGCGCTACTCCTGCTATGCGGTCGATACACGGTTTGCCTAGTCGGAACTGGCATCGGCTGACGCTGCCCAAGCGGGACTCTCACCCCTTCCGCCCGATCTTGTCGGGACACCCGTGCCACGTTAGCGTGTCTGCTTTCCACGCCGCCCCTGATGTGATGGCCCTGTTTCCAGGGCATCCGCCGGCATTCCATCCGGCGTAACCGTTTCTGTTCTTGGTCGTCTACACCTCACCTTGTTAGCCCGTGTACCGCGCTTCGGCGGACTGGGACCGGATGGATTCCGCGCAGAGCATCGGCCGTGCCCGATGGTGCTCATGTGCCGGACGAAGGCCCCACAGGCAGGGCCAGCAACATCGGCGGTTGAATTGTGGGAAGAGCCTGGGCGCCTGCTCGATCACTTGGGGCCCACCGGCAGCGGTGTTTGCTGCCAGTGAGGTAATTATTAGGCACGCCTTAGTTATGTGTCAATAGGTGTGCCTAATTCTTTTTGATAAACTGCCCCACGCCCTGCACCCGCCGGGCGAAAAAAAACCGCCTCAGTGGGCGGTATGGAGATGCGATGCAAGGCGATGAACTTCTATTCGAGCTGCACGGTCCCGATGGGCAGGTGTGGCGTGCGTATCTGGACGGACGGGTTGAGGGATTCCCGCCCGGCACAAAGGTTGTGAATCACGCTCTAACGGTGGTCAACAGACTGATCGGGGAAATAAAGCCGCAGCGCGTCGGCCTCACCGCACAGTAACCCCATCCTGTACTTATTGAGTGCAGGCTTCTCGCACGGGGTTGCGCCATACTGCAGAGCGAGTGCGCTGGTTGCGGGCGTGAAGTACATCTCCACGTTGTCGGCCTGCAGGTCGTATCGCGAGAAAAGTGCCCATTCAGGCCATGGTTTGCCGTGCGCAATGAGTAGTGCTATGCACGCCTCTTGAATCGCGCGCGTGGGCGCAAAAGCATCTGCGCCGTTGCCAAGGTTGAGCTTGTACCAACTGGTCATTTGTTTTCCTTTTGCCGGGATCTCCGGCACTCCCTCACATCCACCAGCGTCTTGAACCGGTGGTCCTCTCGCGTGATCCACTGCATGTTGTGCGGTCGGTCAGCACCGCCAGCACACAGCGCAATCACATGATCGACATGCCAGCCAGGGCAAGCTCCGCGCGTGCTCCCCGTGGCCGGGCATGGGTGTTCCGCCCGGAAATTGCGTACCTGCGAGCGATCCCTTTCCACGGCTGGGAGCGCTGCCGTAAAAAGCAGGGCAGCGAGTCCCAGCGCGGCTGCGCGCATCACCGGGGCCTACGGTACTTCCGGTGCTCCACCATCGTGCCCACGATCCTGATGTGCTCCACATCGGACCGCAGGGTGGGGTAATCGTCGTTCAGCGGCACGAGCTCGAACACCATGTTGCCGCTGGCGTCCATGCCGCGCGGGCGGTACTTCTTGAACGTGGCTTCCTGCTCGCCGTTTTTGGCGGCCACGAAATCCCCAGGGTGCGGGGCCACTTCCGGGTCGATGATGACCCTATCGCCTGGGTTGAACTCCGGCAGCATGCTGTCGCCCCGAATGGTGAGCGCGAAAGCGTGGGCTGATAGTTCAAGGTCCGTCAGCAGGTATTCGTCGGCATCGCCCGGCTGGAACTGGTCAACGATCTCGCACCACATGCCGGCCTGGATGGCGCTGATGACAGGGATGCTGCGGCCACCTATGGGGGCGGGCGTAACGTTCGACTGCGAAGGGTTGGCATCGTTCATCGACCCTGCGCCGGTGGCCAGCCATATTGCGCTGCATCCGTACAAGGCGGCTGCCTTTGCGGCCGTTTCACCCTTCATGGATTTTGTATCCCCGCTGAACCAGGCGTTCACGGATGGCGGTTTTGCGCCCGTTGCACGAGCAAGGTCAGCCTGCGAAATGTCAGGTCGGGCGGCCGACAGCGCGGCAAATCGCTGCTTGAGCGTGGTCATTAGGCAATCCTAAGCAAAAAAGACATAGGTGCACCTTGTCTTTGTCTTAGGTGCGCCTTAGAATCTGCGCATGATCTCTGTTCAAGACCTTGGAGGGCCTACAGCTGTAGCCAAGATGGTGAAGCTGTCGGTGCCGACCGTTCACGGCTGGAAGGCCGTCCCTGACCGTCACTGTCCGACCATCGAGCGGGAAACCCGTGGCGAGTGGACGTGCGAAGTGATCCGCCCTGATCTCGTGTGGCGCCGCATTCCTGATGAGCAGTGGCCTCATCCTGCTGGCCGCCCGCTGATGGACTTCGCAGCGAAAGACGCGGCTACCGAAGCCAAGGAGGTCACGCATGGTTGACCACCACCACGACGACGACCTGCCCGCGTTCTCCCGCGGTATTGCCGGCCCCCTGGGCAAGCTGGACCACGACCTGAAAACGAAGGTCGATGAGCACACCCACACCCTGTTCCTGCAGCAGTGCGCCATGCGCGGGATTGACCCGTCCTGCGCTCTGCGGGATTGCGTGTACGTCATGGTGCACGGCAAGAGCTATCGGCAAATGGTGGTGGAGAAGGTGAGCCATGACGAGAAGCGTATCCAAGCGCTCACGAAGCTCATAGGTCATTTTGGGGCCCCCGAATCAGGAGTGGTCAGCCATGGGTAACTGTTCCTGCCTGAGCCCTTTCCTCACGGTGCGCCCACGCGGCCCGGATCTCGACATCCCGGCCGTCCCCCCACGCAAGACCAACACCAGCAAGGCGCCGAAGGAGGGCAACGTGGCCCAGGCGCTCGACCGCAACGGCCGCCGCACTGTGACCATGCAGCCGCGTGCCTATGGCGAAAACAGGGCGGTGGCGAAATGACCGCAACCGCACAGCAAGACCTTTTTGGCGGCCCAGCTCCGCGCCGCTTTGACGAGGACGCATTGGGCTTCCTGATCCGGTTCGCGCGCAAGCAAAAGGGCCAACCATTCAGCTCTGAGCACGTCACCTTGGCGGCCATGGATGCAGGCATTGCGCCCCAGGACTTGCGCGCGTGGGGTGCCATCTTCACGCAGGCCGCCCGCGATGGGCATATCCGCCGCAGCGAGGTGCTGTTTCAGCGCTCGATGGGCAATGGCTCGCTCACACCAGGATGGGTTTGCAATGACTGATACCGAACTGGCCCAGCTGATCGACAGGCGCCGCGACCTGGCCGCGCAACTGGCGGGCGTTGAGCTCGAAATTGCGATGGCCGTGGGCGACCGTGATGCCGCGCGCCGCCATCTGCATGAAATGAATGCCCAGACCGAGGCCCGCAAGGCCGCACGCTTTGCGATGTGCCGGGCGATGGGAGCGCACTGATGGCGAACCCGTGGTTCCGCATGTACGCCGAGTTCGCAACGGACGCGAAGGTGCAGAGCATGACCGAGGCGATGCAGCGCCGTCTCATGATGCTGTTGTGCCTGCGTTGCAGCGACGTTCTTGCAACGTTGCAAGACGACGAGTTGCAGTTTGCATTGCACATTGGCAACGATGAATTGGCCGAAACGAAGGCTCTTTTCATGCGCAAAGGCTTTGTTGACGACGCCTGGAATCTGCTGAACTGGGACAAGCGCCAGTTCAATTCTGATAGCAGCACAGAGCGCAGCCGCAAGCATCGGGAGGCTAAAAAGGCCACTGCCAATGTGATTGCAACGTCACGCAACGTTGCAGCAACGCCCCCAGATACAGATACAGATACAGATACAGATACAGATAAAGAACCTAACGGTTCTGTCGGCAAGGCCGACGCGCTGCCACGTTGCGACACGCAATCCGTGGTGGACCTGTACCACGAGGTTTTGCCTGAACTGCCCGCTGTGCGGCTGATGAACGACGGGCGCCGCAAGGCCATCGCTTCGCTGTGGAAGTTCGTTTTGACCTGCAAGCGGTCGGACGGCACACCCCGGGCGACCAACGCAGCCGAGGCGATGAACTGGATTCGCGGCTACTTCGCCCGAGCCCGGGAAAACGATTTCCTGATGGGCCGGGGAAGCAAGGGCGCAGGCCACGAAAGCTGGCAATGCGACCTCGACTTTCTGTTGTCCGAGAAGGGCAAGAAGCACGTCATCGAAAAAACACAGGCAACCCCAGCATGAACCCCCACGATCTCCCCACCGAAGAATTCAGCTACTCGCACGAAGCCGAGTGCGCCGTCATCGGCGCTGTGCTGAACATTGGCCCAGACGCTTACGACGCCACCGCGCTGACCGCCGCGATGTTTTTCCAGCCCGTGCACCAGGTGCTGTGGGTGGAAATGGAAAAGCTCATCCTGGCCGGCAAGCATGTGAACGTAGTGGAGCTGATGCAGTCGATGCGCGGCACCGAAATGGATTGGGTGTACGTGCAGGGCCTGAGTGCCAGCTACACCACGCTGCGCGCCGCTCGCGGCCACGCCAAGATCGTGCGGGAATACGCCAAGGCCCGCGCCCTACAGTCTGCCGCGCGTGACGTGGGCGAGTTGGCCAACGACGAGAGCATCACCATTGAGCAGCGCGTGTCGCAGTCGGTGGCCAAGCTGGAGGCCGTCATTGAGGAACGCGCCGAAAAGGATGCGCTGCCGGTGTCGGAGTTCGTGGCCGACTTCCTGGACCGCCTGCAGGACATGGCGGACGGGAACATCACACCAGCCCGCCCCACGCACATCCCTGCGATGGACCGCCTGCTGTCGGGCGGCCTGCGCGACGAGCAGCTGGTGATCGTGGCGGCACGCCCATCGGTGGGGAAGTCGTCCTTTGCCCAGCAGCTGGCCCTGAGCTCTGCCCGTGACGGCATCCCGGCCGCCTTCTTCGGCATGGAAATGACCAGCCGCGAGCTCACAAACCGCACGGTGGCCAACATCGGCCGCGCTCCGCTGAGTGGGCTCAAGACGGGCAAGTTGAGCTCGGAGGAATGGAATCGCGTGTCCGAAGGCGTGGAAGCGCTGCGCGACCTGCCGCTGTATCTGTACGACCAGCCAGGCATGACGCTGGCAGAAGTGATGTCCAAGGCCCGCAAGCTGGTGCGCAAGCATGGCGTGAAGCTCATCGTGGTGGACTACCTGCAGCTGATGAAGGGATCGGGCGGCCGGGTGGATCGCCGGGTGGAGCTCGAAGAAATCACGCGCGGGTCCAAGCAGATGGCCAAGCAGCTGGGCATCACCGTGGTGCTGCTGTCGCAGCTGAACCGCGAAGTGGAAAAGCGCACGAACCCGCGCCCGGTGATGTCCGACCTCAAGGAGTGCGGTGCCATCGAAGAGGACGCGGACGTGATCCTGGCCCTGTGGACGCACCGCAAGGGCGAGGAAGGGCAGGCCGACATCAAGGGCTGCGCCGTGCTCAAGAACCGCGACGGGCAGACCGGCGAGGTGGCATTGCACTTCGAGGGCCAATACCAGCGCTGGGGCGAATCGACGGAATCGCTGTCGGCGCCCGCCAAGGCATCCACCCCGGCATCCAGCCGTTTCGCCGCGGACTACTGAGCCATGGGGTACATGCAAGACGCTAACGCCATTGCGGCCCGCCTGCGCGGCCGTGCAAGCCCTCCCGGCAAGAAGGCCACGGGCCCGACGCCGCGCAACAAGGATGTGCTGGCGTACATGCGCGAGTTCTTCGCGGAGAACGACCAGCTGCCGCCCATCGCCACGATCTCCCAGCACTTCGGGTGGGCGTCCACCCAGGCCGCCCAGGCGCACGCGGATGCACTGGTGCGCCATGGCCTGCTGGAGCGCAACGCTGTCGGAAAGCTGCGCTTCGCGCGGGGGGTGCGATGAATGTGCGAGTGCTGCAACGAGGCCCGGCCAGCGCCGGAACAGCACCGCATGTTCGCGGACGGCTGTCTGTACTGCGCAGCCAGGCGCATCCAGTTCATCCAACGGACCCTGCGAATGGGCGCGACGAACACACAGGCGAGGTGCCGCACGGCATTGCAGCAGGCAATGGCGCTGGGACTGCCGGAGTCGGACATACGGCGAATGGCCAAGGCGCCGGAGTGGCAGCTGGCGCCGGAGCCAGAGAAGGAAACAAGGAAAAAGCGATGACCGCGATTGAAAAAGCAAAGCAGGGCCTGTGCGAGTTGTGCGATTCGCCCGTGCACCACGGCCCGTACACCGACAAGGAGATCGCGGAAATCCAGGCAGACATCGGGCTGGAGCCAGATGAACTTTCAGATTTGTGCGACGACTGCTTTTTGTCGGAGATCGCCCAAGGCGACGAGGCGCGTGCATCGCACTACCTGGGCGGCCGGGCGCTGCAGCTGCGAAAGGCTCAGGCATGACCGCCGAAGAAATCATTGCAATGGCAAAGGATGCTGGCTTTCCAAAGGGCCGGCGATTGTCGGTAGAGGTTCAGAGATTGATTCAGTTGGCGGCGGCAAAGGAGCGCGAGGCGTGTGCGCAGGTGTGTGAGAACTTCAATCCGGAGCACTCGAAAGTCAACTACTACGACAGAGCCATGGCAGAAGCCATCCGCGCAAGGGGTGCCGCATGACCCAGCGCATCTACATCGCAGGCCCTATGTCCGGCCTGCCCGACCTGAACTACCCGGCCTTCCATGCCATGGCTGCACACCTGCGCGCCAAGGGCCTGCACGTCGAAAACCCCGCCGAGAACGACCCGCCCGCGTGCGAAAGCTGGCTGGGTTACATGCGCTTGGCCGTGGCGCAGCTGGCGAGCTGCGATGCCGTGGTGATGCTGCCCGGCTGGGCGAAGTCCAAGGGCGCGTGCATCGAGCACCAGCTGGCCGTGGGCCTGGGGCTGGAGATTCTGGAGGCCGCCAATGTCTGAGCCGCTGCACTTCACCCTGCCATGGCCGCCGGCCGACCTGAGCCCGAACGCCCGCGGGCACTGGAGCAAGCTGGCCCGGGCGAAGAAGGCCTACCGCGCCGCGTGCGCGTGGACCGCGAAGGAGCAGGGCGCCCAGCGCATCGAGGCCGCGCGTCTGCACCTGACGCTGGTGTTTGTGCCGCCGAACCGCCGCGCGCACGACCTGGACAACTGCCTGGCGCGCATGAAGTCGGGCCTGGACGGCCTGGCCGATGTGCTGGGGGTGGATGACAAGCACTGGCAGCTGGCGCCGTTCAAGTCGGACGAGGTGGGCGGCTTCGTGAAGGTGGAGGTCCGCAGTGCCTGAACTTGCCATTTCTGCCGCCTGGAACGAGCCGATACAGGCTGGCCAGCATTTCAAAAACGTGCTGGTGCCCTGGTGCAAGAGCATGTGGGCCGCTGGCCACCGGCTGCATGTAGAGGTGCGACTACACGAGGACGCCAAGACAGATCGCCAAAGGGCGTACTACCACGGGGTCGTGCTCAAGACCATTGCCGACCAGGCCCGACCCAACGGCCAGCAGTACCCGCTGGCAGTCTGGAAAGAGCACTTCCGCAAGGAATACCTGGGCTTCAAGACCCTGACCCACAAGAACCCGCTGACCGGCAAGAAAACCCGCACCCGCGTGCGCGTGAGCACTGAGGACTTGGGCGTGCGTGGCTACAGCCAGTTGATCGACCGCGTGAGCGCATTTGCCGCGACCGAGCTGGGGGTGACGTTCCCGGCCACGTACCAGCAGTGGGAGGGAATGCAGGTGGATCCGGATACGGGCGAAATCATCGGAGGACTGACGCAGTGACCCCCCCCACCCAGTTCCAGAAGATGCGGGCTAACCGCATCCGTACTGCCCGCGCCGCGGAAACATCAAAACAAGTCTCCGCGCAACAGAATGCCAGCCTGTGCTCACGGAATCGGTTTCTGTTTGAAACGGGGCGGGAGCCCACTTTCACCAGCGCAAGCAACTACGCCGCGTTGCATTCAGTGTGGCGGGAGAGCAAAGAGTTGAGGGCCAAATGAAGCGCACCGGATTCAAACCCCGCGCGCAGCACCGCGAACCCCGCGACCCTGACCGTGTTCGCAGCACCCCCACGGTATCGGCTGGCGCATGGCGCACGCCCCGGGCAGTGGACGCCGCGCCCACCGAGCAGATAGCCAAGACCGCCCCTGTACGCAGCGAAGCCCTGCGCCGCGCTGTGGCCAGCCTGCCGTGCGCTATCTGCGGTGTGTATGGCTATTCCCAGGCCGCGCACGGGTCAGAAGGGAAAGGTGCAGGCATCAAGGCATGTGACCTCACCTTGTTCCCCGCGTGTTGCGACCGCCCGGGTGTGCGTGGCTGCCATGGGCGAATCGACCAGGGCGCGCTATTCACAAAAGCCGTGCGCCGCGAGCTGGAACCCGTGTGGGCCGCTGACACGCGCCGCAAGCTGGTGGCGCTGGGGCTATGGCCCAAGGGTGTGCCCGTGCCCGACTGACCAAAAGAAAAGCCACCCGAAGGTGGCCCTCCCGATCTTGCGACCTGAGCAATCGCAATGATACCCAGGAGCCATGACGATGACCACTGCAAACACGACCGCCACCGCCACCGCCCCATCCGAAACCGAGGCGGCATCCCTGGCCGCGCACAACACGCGCAAGAGCAGCCGCGACCTTGTGTACGACGCCATCCTCGATTTGTCGGACAGCGAGACGCCGGCGAACGTGCGTGACATTGCCGCTGTCACGGGCTTGGCAATCGCCATCGTGTACGACAGCGTGAAGGCGCTCAAGCAGCGCGGCCGGATCTACAGCGACAACGGGGCATTTTTCGTGACCGGCGAGCTGCCCGAGACGCAAGCGGTATCCCAGACCGTGCTGCCCAACGGGTTCGTGAAGCTGGAGAAGGCCGACCAGGTGATGGACCTGAACCCGCGCGAAGCCCGCGCGCTGGCCCGCAGCCTCGCGGGGTATGTGGAGCAGGCGGCCGTCATCCTGATGCAGCACCAGATCAACGAGCAGCAGGCGCAGATTCGCAGGCTGGTGCGCGACTACTCCCAGGTGCGCCAGCAGCTGCACGCGATTGCGCCTGAGCGGCAGGGGGCGATTGCGGCCTGACCAAGACCTGAACCCCCTAGTAGGGTTCGACACCCCCCAGCCCGCCCGGAACACTCCGGGCCATGGCATCACAACCCGCGCCCAAGAAGGCGCCCCCCAAGAAGCCCACAGCCAAGAAGAAGCCCGCTGCGCGTAAGAGTGCCGCGGGCGTTTCTGCGCCTGCGAAGAAGGCTGCGCCACCCAAGAAGGCCACACCCAAGCCCGAGCGCGCGTCCAGTGCAATCAAAAGTGATAGCAGCACAGACAATGCAGATAAGGGCTTGACCCCAAAACAGCAGCGTTTTGTGGATGAATACATGGTGGACCTGAACGCCACCCAAGCCGCGATTCGGGCGGGATACAGCCGGCACACAGCCGGCGAGCAGGGCTGCCAGCTCTTAGCAAAACTTAACATCCAAGCTGCGATTTCTATAGCACGCAAGGCACAGCAGGAGCGCACAGGCATCACCGCAGACCGGGTGCTGACCGAGATAGCCCTGGTGGCCTTTGCTGACGCCCGCGAGCTTGTGGAAGTGCGCAAAGGCTGCTGCCGCCACTGCTGGGGCGAAGGCTTCAAGCGCCAGCGCACCGTGGGCGAAATGAACGCCGACATGGTGGAGTGGCGCAAAGATGGCAAAGACCCGGCCGACTTCGACCAGGAAGGAGGCATTGGCTACAACCCCCACCGCCCGCCACACCCCGATTGCCCCGATTGCGTAGGTGAAGGCCACGCGCGCACGGTCATCAAGGACACCCGGCAACTGAGCCAGGCAGCCGTGGCGCTGTATGCGGGCGCCAAGGAGACGAAGTACGGCATTGAGGTGCTATCGCACTCCAAGATGGACGCCGTTGAGAAGCTGGCCAAGCATGTGGGCCTCTACGAGAAGGACAACCAGCAGAAGGCCGACCCGCTTTCTTCGCTGCTGACCCGCATTGCACAAGGCAACAGCAACGGGTTTGTGCCCGTGGCCGTGGACCCCGAGCGCCAGCCCGCGACCGGGCTGCCCATGCGCGCGGATGTTGGCGACGACGACGAGGATTGATGTGTCGGCCCGGCCCAGCGTCCCACTGAACCAGCTTCCCAACACCGAGGAAGAACTGGAGCGCTGCCTGCGCGATCCTGAGTGGCGCCTGTTCTCCGGGTGTCTCTACAAGATCATGGTCAAGGGCGACGACAAGGACGGAGAGCCGGGCGAGTCGTTCTCCCGGCCGTTCGTGCCCAACCGCGCGCAGCGGCGATTCATTAAGCGCCTATGGCATCGCAACATCATCTTGAAGGCCCGCCAGCTGGGCTTTACGACGCTGATTGCCATCCTTTGGCTGGACCATGCCCTGTTCAACGCCGACCAGCGGTGCGGGATCATCGCGCAGGACCGCGAGGCGGCCGAGGCCATCTTTCGGGACAAGGTGCGCTACGCCTACAACAACCTACCCGACGAGATCCGCGAGCGTTTCCCCCTGGCGCGTGACAGCGCGACCGAGCTGCTTTTCGCGCACAACAACAGCAGCGTGCGCGTGGCCACGTCGATGCGCTCCGGGACCATCCACCGCCTGCATATCTCCGAGTTCGGGAAGATCTGCGCCAAGTACCCAGACAAGGCCAAGGAGGTGATGACGGGCTCGATACCAGCCGTGCCCACCACCGGCATTCTGGTGATTGAGTCCACCGCGGAAGGCGCCAACGGGGAGTTCTACGAGCTTTCCAGCCGGGCCGAGGCGCTGCACCACGCGCACAAGGTGCTGACCGAGCGCGACTACCGATTCCACTTCTACGCCTGGTGGCAGGAGCCGAACTACCGCATGGACGCCACGGTCGTGGCGATCCCGGCCAAGCTGCACGAGTATTTCGACGAGGTGGAGGCCGAGACGGGCACCAAGCTCGACCCCGAGCAGCGCGCATGGTACGCAGCGACCCAGCAGGCCGACTTTGCCGGGCGCGAGGAACGGATGTGGCAGGAGTACCCATCCACGCCGCGCGAGGCCTTCCAGCAATCCACAGAAGGCCACTACCTCACCAAGACCATGGTGGAGCTGACCCGGCGCGGAGGCATCACCAGCGTGCCCGTGCTGGACAT
Organism: Acidovorax sp. BL-A-41-H1; assembly: GCF_051942715.1. Classification (NCBI taxonomy): domain Bacteria; kingdom Pseudomonadati; phylum Pseudomonadota; class Betaproteobacteria; order Burkholderiales; family Comamonadaceae; genus Acidovorax; species Acidovorax sp. BL-A-41-H1. The sequence goes on from NZ_JBPVJQ010000006.1 coordinate 1,340,962, forward strand.
GCCTATCTACACGTTCTGGGACATCGGCAACAGCGACGGGTGCGCGATCTGGTTTGCCCAGTCGCTGCGCGGCGAGGACCGGTTTGTGAACTACTACGAGGAACACAACGAGGACTTGCGGCATTACGTGCGCCACCTGCAGGGCCTGGGCTATGTGTTCGGCAAGCACTTCCTGCCCCACGACGCCGACCACAAGCGCCTGGGCGACTTCAACCGATCGACGAAGCAGATGCTGCAGGCCCTGATGCCGGGGCAAAAGTTCGTCATCGTGCCCCGCATCACCGAGCTGATGACCGGCGTGCACACCTTGCGCAAGCACCTGAAAGGCGCATGGATCGACAAGGACCAGTGCGCCCTGGGCATCGAGCGCTTGCGTGGCTACAAAAAGAAGTTCAGCCAGGCCCTCAATAAGTTCACCGACGAGCCCGACAAGAGCAACGGCTGCACCGAGGGCGCCGACGCCATGCGCCAGTGGGCACAGGCCAAGGAGACGGGCCTTTATTCCCCTGCCGATGACGCCTACGGCAGCAACAGCAGCAGCTACCAAGAACCCCCTCCCGCCGACTGGCGGACGTGACACAGAGGCCTCCCATGCAATACCTCAAACCCCCCGCCAATGCCGACCTGGGCCAGCCCATGACCCCGCGCGAGTTCGCGGACATCATCGACGAGGCCATTGACCAGCCGCCATGGCGCGCCCAAGCGGACAAAGAGGCCGACTACGTGGACGGCAACCAGCTGGATAGCCAGCTGCTGCAGCGCTTGCAGGCCTTGGGCATCCCGCCGGCCAAGGAGAACATCATCGGCCCGACCATCGCCGCGATGTGCGGATACGAGGCCAAGACCCGCACGGACTGGCGCATCACACCGGACGGCGACCCCGATGGCCAAGACGTGGCCGACGCCATGAACTACCGGGTGAACCAGGCAGAGCGCCAATCGGGTGCGGATGCTGCAATGTCAGCCGCCTTCCGGCCGCAGGTAAGCGTAGGCATGGGCTGGGTGGAGGTGGCGCGCAGCAGCGATCCATTCACCCCGCCGCAACGCTGCCGTGCCGTGCACCGCAATGAGATCTTCTGGGACATGCGCGCCAAGGAGAAAGACCTGTCCGACGCGGGCTGGCTTTTCCGCGAGCGCTACATCAAGCGCAGCCGGGCCGCCGCAGCCTTCCCCGACCATGCGGAGCTGATTAAGCAGGCCGACGCTGCCAGTGGTATCGGCGGGTACGGTGGCTATGTGGTGGAAGGTGGCGTATCGACCGGGCTGAACGCGGGCGTGGATGTGAATCGCGCATGGACCAGCCGCGAGCAGGCGTGGTACCGGCGCGAGACGAATGAGGTGTGCATCATCGAACTTTGGTACCGGCGCTGGGTGAACACGACGATCATGCGCCTGCGTGGCGGCCGGATTGTGGAGTTCGACGCGAACAACCCCGCCCACCAGGCGGCCGTGGCCAGCGGCCAGGGCAAGCTGGAGCGCACGACCGTGGCGCGCGTGCGCCGCAGCTACTGGATGGGCCCGCACTGCCTGTTTGATGGCCCCACGCCGTACCCGCACCGGCACTTCCCGTATGTGCCGTTCTGGGGCTACGTGGAGGACATGACCGGCGTGCCGTTCGGCCTGGTGCGTGACATGCTTTTCCCGCAGGACAACCTGAACAGCACCATTGCCAAGCTGCGATGGGGCATGGCAGCGACCCGCACGGAGCGCACAAAGGGCGCTGTGGCGATGACGGACGCCCAGTTTCGCAAGCAGATCGGCCGCCCGGATGCGGACATCATTCTCGACCCGGATGCGATGGCGCAGCCCGGCGCGCGGTTCGAGGTCAAGCGCGATTTCCAGCTGAATGCCCAACAGTTCCAACTGATGGCCGACAGCCGCGCGGCGCTGGAGCGGGTATCTCCCGTCACCCCGGCCATGCAGGGGCGCACCGGTACCGCCACCAGCGGCGTGCAGGAGCAAACGCAGCTGGAGCAGTCGCAGGTATCCATGGCGGACCTGATGGACAACTTCAAGGACGGCCGCACGATGGTGGGCGAGCTGCTGCTGGCACTCATCATCGAGGACATGGGCAAAGAGGAACAGGTGATCGTCATCGAGGGTGACACGCTCAACCCGCCGCGCACGGTGGTGCTCAACAAACCCGAGGTGGACCCCGAGACGGGCATGCCCTACCTGAGCAACGATGTGCAGCGCACCCGCATCAAGGTGGCCCTGGAGGATGTGCCATCGAGCAGCAGTTTCCGCGCGCAGCAGCTCAACGCCCTGTCCGAAGCCGTGAAGGCCGCGCCGCCCGAGATCCAGCAGGTAGTGATGCCATTCATGATCGACCTGATGGACCTGCCCCGCAAGAAGGAAGTGGTGGAGGCCATCAAGGCGGCCAGTTCCGGGAAGGTGGACCCCGAGGCCCTGCGTGCACAGATCAAGCAGGAGCTGATGTACGAGCTGGAAGAACGCAAGTTGGCAGTTCAGGAGCGCGAGAGCGATGCGCGCATCAAGAACCTGATGGCCCAAGCAGTGCAAACCGGCGTGCAGGCTGCGTTTTCTGCTATGCAAGCAGGAGCGCAGGTGGCGCAGATGCCGCAGATTGCACCCGTGGCCGACGCGATCATGCAGGGCGCCGGGTACACCAAGCCCGCACGCGGCGATGACCCGAACTTTCCCACGGCCGATGTGCCGATGCCAGTGCCGCAGGGCCCAGGCCCCATGCCTGGCGGGGTGCCGCAGAACACCAGCCCGACATTCCCGCCCGTGCCCGATGACGGCACATCCCCGATGGAGGGCATCGAGACGGCCACGCCAGCAGACAACATGCCCGCGTGACCCCTATTAGGTTTTCGGGTTTGCAGCGAACCGCCAGACACTGCAATCCAGCCCGCTCGTGATGAGTCGGCCCCCTCCCACCGCTGGAGAGTGAGAGGGCTGGGGCTTCAATAGTCCCGGCCCTGTCCCTCGAATCGGTGTGCCCAAAACAGGCCCAGCCGGATAGCTGGGATGGAGCACAAGTGACAACTGAAGCACAGCAACTGCTGGATGCGGCTTTCGCCGGAACACTGAACCTGGACGCGGATGCGGGCCGGGATTCTGCCGTTTCTGCACCGCCCAGCGAAGCAGGCCAACCGGCCGAAAACACCGCCCCCGCCGCCACGGCAGGCGCAGCCGCTCAGGATGACGAGCAGCCAGCGCCCATTGCCAGCAAGTCGGGTGCGTACACGATCCCCTATGAAAAGCTGACCGAAGCACGGCAGGCCCGGGACACGCTCAAGGCTGAAAACGATCAGCTGCGCGCGCAACTGGCCAACCTGACCGCCGCACAGGCGCAAAACCTCGCCGCCGCACAGGCACAGGCGCAGGCCCGGGCGGACGCCGGGGCAGCACCTACCGCAGCGGACAGCAATCTCGCGGTGGCCCAGGCTGCAGCGGATCAAGGCGTGGATGTCTCCCTGTTTGGTGACTTCTCCGAGGAAGCGCTGGCCAAGGGTGTCGCCGCACTGGTAGAGCAACGCGCCGCCGCCATGGTGGACGCCAAGCTCAACGCAGCGCTGGCACCCCTGCGCGAGCGTGAAGCCCAGAGCGCCGTCACCGCCCACGAGCAAACGATCTACGGCGCCCATCCGGACGCCGACGAGGTGTACGAATCGGCCGAGTTCAAGGCATGGATGGGCAACCAGCCCAGCTACGCCCGCGCGGCCATCGAGCACACGCTTGCCAAGGGCACGTCAGCACAGGTGATCGAGGTGTTTTCGACATTCAAGGGCGCAGCAGGCAAAGGCAATCCCGCCGATGCCGTAACCCGCGCCCTGGCGAACGCAAAGCAGCAGCCCCCGATGAGCTTGTCGGACCTGCCTGGCGCCGCCGCATCCGGCACTGGTGACGCGGAGCGGCTTGCCGCCCTGGCCGGTGATCCTGCAGCGCTGATGGACTTCATGGCGGGTTTGAGCCCTGAAAAGCAAAACCGGCTGATGAATAGCGTGGTGTAAGCCACGACCCGTAACCCCCGTGGGCTCCCTCGTGATGAGGCCGCCCCATCCCCTTGATGGAGGTCAGCATGACCAGCAAAACCGCCGTGGCTTCGGGCTCCCCGAACGCCCAATTCGTACAGGCTGCCGGGCTTTTCGCTCAGTCGATGCAGCGCAACTCGACCATGAACCGCATGGTCGGCAAGATGCCCTCCGGCGAGGGTGAGGTCAATGCCGTGCTGCGCAAGCAGACCAGCACCGACATGCCCGTGGTCCGCACCGTAGACCTGTCCCGCGGCAAGGGCGATGAGGTGGAATTCCACTTCGTTCAGCCCGTAGGCGCTTACCCCATCATGGGTAGCCGCCAGGCCGAAGGCAAAGGCACTGGCATCTCGCTGGACAAGGACCGTGTGCGCGTCAACCAGGCGCGTTTCCCGGTGGACGTGGGTAACACCATGACCGACCTGCGCAGCCCTGTGGAGTTCCGCAAGATTGGCCGCCCCATTGCCCAGTCGCTGATGGACGCCTACCAGGACCAGTCGATGCTGGTGCACATGGCTGGCGCCCGTGGCTTTCACGACAACATCGAGTGGCGCCTGCCCACAGCAGACCACGAGCTCTTCGCGGAAATGGCCATCAACCCAGTGATGGCCCCCACGAAGAACCGCCACTTCATCGCGGACGGCACGACGATCAAGCCTTTCGCTGTCAGCGGTGGCGAGGTGGACCTCCAGACCACGGACACGCTGGACATGGATGTGGTGGACAGCGTTCGCACCATGATCGAGTCGATTGCCCTGCCGCCCCCAGCGATCAAGCTGCCGGGCGACAAGGTGGCCGAGGACTCGCCGCTGCGCTGCCTGATGGTGTCGCCTGCCCAGTACCACAGCTTTTCCAGCGACCCGAACTTCCGCCAGTTCCAGGCGAATGCGCTGGCCCGCGCGTCCAAGGCCGACAACCACCCCCTGTTCCTGGGCGAAGTGGGCCTTTGGAACGGCATCCTGATTTGCAAGATGCCCAAGCCGATCCGCTTCTACGCCGGTGACACGATCAGCTACTGCAACTCGAACACCAGCGAGACGGAAACCACCTGCATCGTCCCTGCAGCCTTCGGCACCACGTTCGCCGTGGACCGTGCATTGCTGCTGGGCGGCCAGGCGCTGGCACAGGCCTTCGGCCGCAGCGACAAGGGCGGCATGCCTTACTTCTGGAGCGAAAAGACGTTCGACCACGACGACAAGATGGAACTGCTGATCGGCGCGATTCAGGGCCTGTCGAAGATCCGCTGGGCCGTGGACCAGGGCAACGGTGTCAAGCACTTCACCGACCACGGTGTTATCGCCCTCGATACGGCTGTGCCGATCATCGGCGCCCGCCAGTAAGCCAGTGTGATTGACCCGGGCGGCTGAGAGGCTGCCCGGCCCACACCCCCAGTTCATAGATTCGATTACGGAGGCTGACATGCCCACGATCACCCGCAAAGTAAACCCCCGCAACCTGGTAGGCGCGACCCCTTGGGGCAACGCCCATGGCTTGCAGTATTCGCTGCAGACCGCTGCCAACGGTAGCGCCATCGGTTCCGATTCCACCGCCGCAATCCTGGCTGCCGACAAGGTGCGCCTGGGCCGCATCCCTGCCGGCTCCGTCCTGCTGGACAGCATGGTGGTGATTTCCACTGGCATGACTGCCACCATCACCGGCGATCTCGGTTTCGAGTACATCGACGGTGTGGACAGCACTGCCGTGCCGCAAGACCTGCAGTATTTCGGCGCCGGCCTGGCCCTGGCCACCGCTGCCCGACTGCGCAACACCACGACCAAGGCCCCGGTCACGCTCCCCAAAGATGCGTGGCTGACCCTCACGACCGCAGTGGCGGCCAATGCCAAGGTATCGCGCATCGACGTGGTGCTCACCCTGGCAAGCGAAGGCGTCGCGTAAGCACACGCCACCCCCAAGGAACAAGCCGGCCCGCCCGGCTTGTTTTCCATCCACACACTGGAGCGTCCACCATGGACCTGACACGCATCACCTACGAAGGCCGCAAGGCCTACCGTGAATCCCACTCCGGCAACACCTGGGCGCCTGGCGACACCAAGCTGGTGCCCGCTGTCGCCGCAGAGAAGCTGCTGCGCTTTGTGGAGTTCAAGCGGGCATCCGAGGCCAAGAAGGCCGACAAGCCTGCCGACACTGACCCGACCGACAACACCCCCACCGATTCCGAGCAGGAAGCCGCCATGGTGGTGCAGCAAGAAGCAGACCGCGTGAAGGAGCAGGAGCGCCTGGCCCTGGAGCAGATGCTGCTGACCGTGCAGGCCATGGACAAGAGCGCGCTGGAAGAATACGCCCGCAAGTACGAGGTGGAGCTGGACAAGCGCCTGGGCGTGAACAAGCTGCGCGCCGAAGTATCCACGCTGGTCGAACAGTTCGGAGCACGCTGAAATGACCCTGCAGCAGCTGATCGAGCGCTTTCGCAATGATGCGGATGACCGCATTGCCCCGTTCCTTTGGAGCGACGAATGGCTGGCTGCGTGGTTCACCGAAGCGCAGGACGAGGCCGCCGTGCGCGCCCGCCTGCTGCTGGACGACTACAGCCCTGCCGTCACGGAGATTGCCGTGTCGGCCGGCGTGGACAGCTACCCGCTGCACCCCAAGCTGTACGAGATTGCCCGGCTGGATTTCATCCCCGCGGCAGGCCGGGCCACCGAGCCCTACCTGACCACGCGCGAGAAGCTGGACCGCGACCGCCCGGAGTGGCGCAGCATGCCCCCCGCCGATCCGGTGTGGGCCATCCAGACCGATACCCGGCTGCGCCTGGCGCCCGTGCCTGTGCAGGATGGATTGCTGCGCCTGGAGGCGTACCGCCTGCCGCTCAAGCCGCTGGTCAACGATGGCGACAAGCCCGAGATCCACGAGGCGCACCACATCCACCTGTGCAAGTGGGTGATGCACCGCGCATTCGGCCGCCCGGACGCTGACACGTTCGACGCAGGGCGCAGCCAGCAGGGCCGGGACGACTTCGATGCCTATTTCGGACGGCGCCCCGATGCCGACCTGCGGCGCTCGACCCGACACGACGAGACGCAGGCCAATGTGGCCTACATCCTGTAAACCGATTCAAGAAAGACCGCGCCATGTACGGATTCAAACCCCGCGCCGCCCAACGCCTGGCCGATGGCGGGTTTGTGGCCACCGCCAAGCGCATGATTGGCATGAAGCCCGATGACCCGGCCGAGGCCGCGCGCCTGGCCGAGTACAAGGCCAATGCTGCGCGCGAGAAGGCTGCCGCCAAGGCGCCCGCCGCTCCCGCCCCTGCGGCTGCCATCACCCAGTACACCGGCATGGCAGCCACCGAGCGCCGGATGAAAGAGCAGGGCCTGGCCGATGGTGGCCTGGTGGCTAAGATGAAAAGCGCCGATGCAGGTGCCGCGCCGTTTGGCTCCCGTGGGCTCAACCAGCTGCGCGAAATGCCCGCCAAGATGCAGGCCATGGGCTTCGGCCCCGCCAAGGCCGAGGCGCCCGCCGGCGACCGTGGCGCAGCCGGGCTCAAGGCCATGATTCCGCAGATGGAGGCCATGGGTTACAAGCAGCAGCCACAGGCCGCGGCCGATGGCGGGCTGATCCGCGGGCCCGGCACTGGCACCAGTGATTCCATCCCCGACGAAATGGAGCCCGGCACGTTCATCATGCCGGCCGACTCCACCCAGGCGCTAGGCCTGGACGACGAGGCGGGCGAGGGCGAGAAAGTGCCCGTGCGCGTGAGCGACGGCGAGTACCAGCTGCCGCCCGAGCGCGTGCAGGCTATCGGTGCGGCCGTGCTGGAGGCCATCAAGGGCGCGACCCACACCCCGACAGGTCAGGGCGAAGCGCCCGAAGGCGAGCAGCCCATGGCGCGCGGGTTCAAGCCCAAGGGCGAGCCGCAGCAGTTCTTTGCCGAAGGCGGCCGGGTGAAGTCTCCCGAGGAACTGGAGCGCATGCGCAACCAGACCGCCATGTACGTACAAGGCGCGCAGGCTGCAGCAGCCAGCCGACCACCCGCGCCGGTAGCCAATCAGCCAACCGCCAATCCAATCTCCAAGCCAATGGCTGCGGCGCCAGCCCCTGCGCCAAGCCCGGCCAGCCCTTCGGGGCTTTACATGCAGGACCGTACCAACGAGATGCGCGAGCAGGTCGGCGCCGGGAACTACGCCCAGGCCGCGGGCACCGCAGCGCGCACCGCCGTGCAGGGCCTGGGCATGTATGGCATCGAGCTGGCGGACAAGGTGGCAACCCCTGCCGTCAATCTGGCGGCCGGCTTCGGTCGTGGCCTGATGGGTGGCAGCGATGCGACTGCGGCACAGCCAACCGCAGCGCCAGCACCATCCGCGCCGATGCCAGCGACTGCCAGCACGCCCGCTGCACCCACCTCGACCAACCCCACCGACATGCGGCTGGCCACTGGCGCACAGACTGCGCAGTCCGGCACGGCGCCTACCGCTGCACCGTCTGGCGGTACAGAGATCGCCCCGGGCGTGTTCCGCAACGCCCCCGGCCAGTACAGCGACAACGCGGGCGGCATTGGCATGCCTGCCGGGTTCACTGGCAAGCCGAGCGCACAGAACATGGCCGCAGCCGACAACCTGGCCCAGCGCAGCGCAGGCGCAGCACCAGCCGCGGCAGGGTTTCCCGGCGTGACGGCGCCCACAGTGCGCAACAGCACCAACGACTGGGCAGCACGCAAGGCCCTGGAGAATGCAGCCACGGCGGCAAGCTCCATCACGGCCAACGGCGGCGCATTCGATACCACAGGCCCCGGCGATTCACCTGCCCAGGCTGCGTACAAGGCTGCGCTGGCCACCGATCAGGTGATGCAGCAGGCCCAACCCGGCGCCGACATCACGGCGATGCGCGAAAACGCAGGACTGCAGCGCGAAGGTGTGCAGCAGGCCGGAGCCACCACGCGCGCTGGGATGCAGGAAGCCGGCGCGAATAGCCGCGACGCTGCCCGCGTGAACCTTGCCGGGCAAGAGCTAGGCATGAAGCGCGAGGCGCAGGGGTTCCAGACCCGGGCAGCCGCGCAGCTGGAGAACCTGCAGACCGCCTACACGAACGAGAAAGACCCGGGCAAGCAGGCAGAGATCGCGCGACAGATCCGCGGGCTGCAGGGCAAGACCGACCCGGCCGAGTGGGCTGTGCAGGTCACGCCAAGCACCAAGAACGCCGATGGCAGCACGACCGAGGGCAGTGTGATCCGCTACAACAAGGCCACGGGGCAAGCGGAGCGGGTGGATGTGGGGCAGGGCACAAAAACGCAGCAATTCAAAGCCGGAGAGGTGTATCAGGACGCTGCGGGGAACAAGCGCAAATGGAATGGCGCCAGCTGGGACAAGGTGTAGAAGCTAGCGCACCGGCACGGCCGTTGACGGATCAAAGCTGCCGTTGCGGGCTTTGAATTCCGTCAGCAGGCGGATCACGTCTTTCGTTTGTCCGGCCACAAGGTGAGACTCCCGTGCTTTGTCTTGCGTGACCCACTGAACGAAGTCGCGGCTGAAAAACACCTCGTCCGCGTCTGGGTGTGCTGCGTAGATCCTTCGGTAGTGATGCTCCAACCGGATGTGTCCGTCCAATGTGGAGATGTTTGGATGCTGGTTGCGCAATTCCTGCGGGAGCGGGTAGCGCTCGCACATATCGGATGGGCCCGAAGGCACGCCGTACAGGCAGTCGCAGGCCCGCCGGATCGCCTGCGCTGCTGGCTGCCAAACAGTCGATTTCGCGTGTACGACTGTGCAAGCATCTGGTGACTTGGGAGCAAGCAAGCCGCGCCCGCCGCCTTTGACAATGGTGAAGAAGCGATCGGGATGCTGCTGGGCGCACAGCTGCACGCCGGCCTGATATGCCGTCGCATTCTGGGTGCCTGGCATCTTGTCCAGGATGCAGGTGGCGTAGTTCGCAGCGAAGGCCGGGGCGGCAGCCAAGAGCAGCAGGGCAGGGGTGATGCGCATGGGCGCAATGTACCAAACAGCAAAAGGAGCAGATATGGAACCGAACAAAGTGACGCCGGCAGAAGCCCGAGCCTATGAGGTACTGATCAATAACATTCTTGCCCAATACTATGGCAGCGACTTTCAAAGCCCTGCAGCACAGCCTCCGGCACGGATTCCGACATTAAATGCACCCGAGCAAACTCGGCCTGCGCTTGGAACGCGGTTGAAAACTGCGCTCTTTGGTTTGGCGTCAGTGTTCGCAAGATGGCGGCGGTAAAGGCCTGCATCGCCATCAGCTCGCCGCTGACGTGCGCAATCTTGTCTTTGTCTGTCATGGAATCCCCTCGGGTGATGGTTGTGTGAGAACTCCATCGTAGCCCGAGGGGTTTTTGGGGCGTGACGCCCCGGCAGTCACCCAGCGCTGATCCGGTGCCAGCGCTGCCTACCCGTTCTGTCGCTCCACGAACTCCACCATCGCCGCCATCTGCTCAAAGAGCGCGCACATGTGGGCCAGCATCATCCCAAATGCGCAGCTGGAGCGCGAGAAGGTTTTGCGACCGAGGTTGAGGGCGCCTGCGGCCTTGAACCATTCCGCCTCGAAGGCGCTGCTGTCCGCAAAGTCCATGGTCTTCATGCGCGCAATGTGAGACGCGGTCAGCTCGACGGCAAAGTCGATATCGTTGTCGCAGTCGTCCCAGTGTTCGTCGGCACAGCGAATCTTGATCATGCACTCAAGGTCCGCTTGCGCCTTCGCCAGCGCGAGTGCCACGGCCTGGCTGAAAATCGGCAGGGCTTGTGCCTGCGCTTTTGGTGTGCTAGCCTTCATGTTGAAATTTCTCTGGTTGAGTGGTTTCACTTGAAAGCCCTGGCAGGTACGAACTGCACAGGGCTTTCGCCTTTGTGGGGGTCAGTTTCGCTCGGCTCGGAGCGTTGCCGACCAATCCAATCCTGCGGGTTTTGACCGATTGGGTTGGATTCACGCCGCGCTCTGCAATGAAACTACGTTTGATTGCTTCGCCATCTGCAAGCGAATCGGCTCCGAGGCCCGCAGATACCACATGGGGCGGTGGCCTACGTGTTGACTGTGCTGGCTCTTGAAGGGCTCCATGACGCCGAATTCCTTGCCGGCCTCAGTTAGTACGTAGCTGCCATCTTCATTGCGGACCTGCAGTCCGGCCTCGACCAACAGGGCGTTGACCTTTTTTCCACCAAGCGCAGGGTTCAGGGATGCGCCCAGCTTTGACGGGGTTACGGGCACTTCCTGAACTGCTATGTTCCCGCTCAACATTGGGGTGCAATCGACACCGGATTCCTTGTTGACCAAGTCGGCGGTGATGACCCGCGCCATATTCGTTTCCACGCCCATCAGCTTGCAGAGTTTGATGCTGGCCTGTGCGATGGCTGCCGCCTCGCGGTAGCGCTCGGAAACTCGGGGTGCTTTTGCTGCCTCTGCCTGCCGTACAAGTGCAGCTTCCTTTCCTCGGTAATAACCCGTCACTACTTGCCGCTGGACTTGCCATGCAAGATCGTCTGTGAATGGCTTGACTAGCATGGTGTACCCCTGTTCTGTAACAAGGATGAGCCCGTTTGGCGCGGTGAAACCCATTTCGCGGGCTTCGTATGCGTTGCGTACGAAGTAATCTTCGCCTTCTACAAGTCGATGCTTGTGGTCATTGAAGGTGCGACGTGCTGTGCCATCGGGACGACCGTGCACAGCGTCAACCTGTGCGAGTGTCGCCACGCGCTGCCCTCGATGCTCAATCACCTGCAACTCGGTGTCATTGATCGTTACGATGCCGCTCATGCTTGTGCTCCTTGGGGTTGATTTGCCTGCTGTGCGGAGCGGGATTGCTCCAGACGCACAACGATCTCGCTGTTCAGGCTGCGACGGTTGTCGATTGCTTCATGCTGGAGCCAGGCTTTCAACTCCTCCGGCAATCGCACCTGGGCAATTGGTGATCCTCTGCTTACGGTCATGTCGTACTCCTATGCTTTCCGTCCACAATGCGTGTACGGTGCACGCATCATATAGTGCGTGCACCGTACACGCAATACCCGACCAAGCAATGCGGCTATGATGCACGCATGGCAACAAACAAGCCTCAGACCGATTACCAAAAACAAGGCGTGCGCATACCGAAGGATTTGCACGAGCGAATTCATGAGGCCGCAGCTGCGTCCGGTCGTTCGTACAACTCGGAACTGATCGCGCGCCTTGAGTCTTCGTTTGGAGATGGGAATCAGGGCTTGGCCGTCTTCCGTGTTCAGGCCCATGGCAACGGGGGTGTGCCCGCTGATGTACGTGATCCAGAGATAGAGATGCGCCGTACGGCCAACCTCATGGCCCGCGCGAACCTGGAAGCCCTGCGCACCCAAGTGATGACACTCGAATCGCAGGCACTCGACCTGGAGTACAAGGCCATGCAACTCAAACTTCAGGCGCAAGAGTTGAAACGGACCGACGCCCCTGACTGGGATGCGCCGTTGGTCCATGCAAACGCGCTTGTGGCGAAAATGAAAGCCATCGACGTGAAGGTCGCCACGCTCCGCGCGTACATCCGAGAAATCGAGTCCTCGGAGAAAGCCCGGCCCAAGCCGTAAGTCACCCCTGACTTAGCCGCCTGCGTGGCCGCGGGTGCGCAACTGTTGAATGCACCCACAGTGGTGTTGTGTATTACACGAACCGCCGTAAAAGTGCGGCTGTGTGTATATACAATTCAATGATGCTGAACTTGATCGTATCCCCTGCAATCAGAGAAAAGCTCCTCAACAAACACGGCGTGAAGGTCGGCGAAGTTGAGGAGTGTTTTTTCAATCGGATGGGGCCTTACCTTGAGGATGATGAAGAGGACCACCGAACTGACCCTGCCACGCTTTGGTTTGTGGCCGAGACCAATAGGGGCCGACCTCTCAAAGTGGTCTTTGTAGCCAAAGACGGAAACGTCTACCTGAAGACGGCCTACAACGCCAACGCCAAGTCACAACGTATATATACACAATTGAGTTAACCACTGGAGAATGAAGATGGCAAAAGCCAAGAAGCCGGGAACCGACACTGCATGGGAAAGCGGCGAGCTTGGAGAAAACCTTGAGAGCGCAAAGCCAGCCTCTGCCGAGATGGAGCGCGCTGTCAATGACGCGCTGGGCCTGCAGCTCATCTCGATCCGACTGCCCAAATCGGTGATCGAGGATTTCAAGGTGATCGCGCAGATCGAAGGCATCGGGTACCAGCCGTTGATGCGTGAGGCGCTGGTTCGTTATGCTGAAAGCGAGTCCAAGCGGATGATGCGCGAGTACGCAAGCAAGGTTGCAGCAGACAAGGCGCTCGCTGCCGATGTGGAGGTTCGACCTCGCAGTTCTAGAAAGTCGCACGGCTCGCAACTTGACGAGCCCGAGCGCAAGGTGGCCTGACCCCCATCTGACCTGAAAGGCCCGCTTCGGCGGGCTTTTGCATTTGCCCCCCCACTGGGGTTTGGCCCCCGCCCCGTTCGTGGGAACCATGGGGGGATGGCAAAAGACACTTTCGACCCAACGACTGCGCGACCTGTCTCACCCTCCCCCAAGGATGAGTTCGATCCCGGATCTGCGCAGCTGGTGCCACAGGCTTCCCGATCCGTGGGCGACTACGCAAAGGACGCCGCAGCGTGGGCCGTCAAGGGCGCCATTGGCGTGCCCGAGGCCATTGTCGGCCTGGCAGACATTCCCACGGGCGGCGCAGTAGGCAAGGCACTGGAGAACGAGGGTGGCGCCTTTGGGTTCCGTCCCAAGCAGGCCAAGGAGATCGTCAACGACTGGCACTCCGACGCGACCAAGCAGGCGCAGCAGAAGTTTGAACAGGCCGAGGGCATCGGCGGCAAGTTCCAAGCTGCCATCCAGAACCCGTCGAACATCGTGGGCGCAGTGGCCGAATCGCTGCCCGCCATGGGTGCCGGCGGTGTGGCTGCACGCGGGCTGCTGGGTGCTACGCGCCTGGGGCAGATGGGCGCCAAGGGTGCCGCGCTGGCTGGTGCTGCTGGTGAGGGAATCATGGGCGCAGGCTCTGCCGCCGAGCAGATCCGCCAGGAAACCCCCGATGGCCTGCTGACCCCGATGCAATCGGCCGCAGGCGTTGCCACCGGCTTGACCACGGCCGCCTTTGGTGCGCTGGGTGGCAAGGCGGCCAACCGCCTGGGCATTGGCGACGCGGACACCATGATTGCGCAGGGCGCCAAGGGTGCCGCAGCTGCAGCCCCACAAGCCGCGGCCAAGAGCATCCCGCGCAGCGTCATCGAGGGCGCGATTTCCGAGGGCTTGCTGGAAGAACTCCCGCAATCCGTGTCCGAGCAGGGGATCCAGAACCTTGCATTGGGCAAGGAGTGGTCCGAGGGTGTGGACGCTGCCGCCGTCATGGGCGCGCTGTCGGGTGGTGCCATGGGTGGCGCTGCCGCCGGGTACAAGAGCTTCACGCAGCCCCGGGTAGAGCCTGGCGCGACCGCTGCGCCCGCCGCCACTGCGCCAGCTGGCCAACAGCCGCAGGCTGGCCCCACACTGGCGCTGCCCGGACCAGACCAGGGCGTGATTGCCGTGGGTGCCGATGGCACCGCACGCACACCAGCCTACCAAGCCCCGGGCTATGTGGGTGATGTGACCGATGTGGAGGCCAAGGCCATCGACCCCGTGCGCGAGCAGGTGGCCACCGCCGCCGCGCAGGGAGGCGCACTGTCTGCCGCCGCGCTGACTGCCATGGACACCGGCCTGACCGATGCCATGCAGCCGCCCATGGTGGAGCAAGCCGAGCCAGCGCCGATCAGCTTGGAGGAAGCGGACGCCCGCGACCAGGCCGCCTACGACCAGCACTGGGAGAGCTACGACGCCGACCCCGTGGTGGCCCGGTACTACGAGAACGACGACGACATCCCCGACTTCGACGCTGCCAGCAATGTAAGCGACGAGGAATTTTTGCGCTCACTGGGCGCCACCGATGAGGACATTCAAGATGCCATTGCCACTTCCCGCCAATCCACAGTCTCGCAAGGCGGTGCTGCAGTCAATGCTGGCACTCAAGCGAATGAGCCCGCAAGCCCGAGCCAAGGTGCTGCAGGAAATGAAGCCGGCCAAGCCAGCCAAGTAGCTGCAGGCCTGCCCCAGCCCGGCAACTTCACGGGCACACCGGGCGCCACCATGGGCACGGCGGGCCAGACCGCGCGCCCCGGTCCAGGCTTTGGCCTCAAGGATGCGCTGGCACAGATCCGCGCGAAGAAGCAGCAGGAGGCCACCAATGCCCAGGCTACCGAAGCGCCAGCACCCGCTGCCACCCCTGCACCCGGACCCGCTGCCGCCCCCGCCGTGGAAGCCGCTGGGGTAGCTGCGCCCAACATCAAGGCCATCACCGCCAAGCTGATCCCCGACATGACGGACGACGAGCTGCAGGTGGCGATTGCCCACTACGGCCCGGACCACAAGCGCACGCCCAAGCTGCAAAAGGAAGTGCAGCGCCGCGCCGGCACGATTTCCAAACCCCCAGGAGCCACCAGTGAGCCTCAAGCCCCTCAAGCCATCGAAGCAAGCCCGCAACCAGCGCAAGCAGGAGCAGCGCCAGCCGCAAGCCCCGCAATCGAAGGCAGCACCCAGCAAGCCCCTGCTGGCACACCAGAAGTTCGGGCACTGAGCAATGGCGCCCAGGCTCAGGACACTGGAGCGCAAGCAGCGCCAGCGCCAAGCGCGCCGGAAGCGGCGCCTGCAGCGCCGGAATTCACTACGGTCAAAACCGTTGACGGCGGTTCCGTCACCGTCCGCACTGCAGAGCTGAACAGCGACAAGGCGAAGCTGCGCCAGTACACCAAGGCTGGTAAGGCCAAAGCGGTGCCAGCCATTCACCGCGACAACCTGGACCCTGCAGGAGAGAAGCGCGCCGCAGTGGCGACGGAGGATGCGGCAAACCCGCTGTTCAACGTCATCACGACCAAGAGCGGAAAGCCTTTTGCGATCCAGTCGGCTGCAGAGCGGGAACTGAATCGCAGGGCCATGGGCGCCACGCATGAGGTGGTGCGGGCTGATGCTGTGCAAGCCGGCGGGCGAGGGTTTGTGATCCGGCGGAAAGAGGAAGCAAGGCAGCCGGAGGACATGCAGCCGTTCGCCGCAGACACTGGCACGCTTGGAATCCCCCGCGCGGAGATGCCGCAGATTCCGGCGCAGTCGCATGGCGGGCTGGTCAAGCACCTCAACGCGCAGGGCATCGAGCACGAAACAACGATGGTGGAGGCGGCCGATCTGAAACCCACACAGGCGGAATACTCGCCTGCCAAGGTAGAGGCAGCCAAGCAGTCCACTGGCGACCGCGCCGTGATCGTGTCCAACGATGGGCACATCATCGACGGCCACCACCAGGCACTGGCCGCGGCCGAGGAAGGTGAGCAGGTCAAGGCCATTGTGTTGGATGTGCCAGTGGAGCAGGCACTGGAGGCTGTGAAGAACTCACCGAGTGCGCAGCCAGCACCAGCGTCCACATCAGCTCCCATCCAGGACGCAGGCGAGAAGATCGGCGGCGCCCGCAAGGACCGCTGGAAAGAGCGTGGCCTGAATCTGGACGACCTGGATGCCATGACGGAATCCGAGGGTGCGGAGCTGGCCACCAAGGCGAATGTCTGGAAGCCAGACTACGAAGCGATGTCAGAGGCATCCGAGCCTGTGACCGCGGCGATGGTCAAGATCATCTACGACCAGCTGGCGGCCAAACCCAAGAAGAACACGCCTGAGGGGCGCCGCCAGTATGTGCAGATGATGCGCATCGTGCGCGACGTGCTGATCGAGGCCAAGGGCCCCGAGGCTGTGAAGAACGCTTTTCAGGAGATCCGAAAGCGTGCCGGGCTGAACACCATGGACCCCGTGGCGAAGGCAGCTGGCCGCGAATTGCTGTTCTCCGTTTACAAAGGCCGCAGCGATCCGTTTGTGTTCGGGTTCAACGAATTGCAGCGGGCGAAGAAGCTGGTGGCCGATGGCTTCCCTGCAAAGGCTGCACCCTGGAAAGCTCGTCTGGTGGTGGGCCGCGAAGAGGGCGGGCCTGGAACGACCAAGCGCGGAGTCGAGATCTACATGGCTCGTTCGGCGGAAGTCGGGACGCCACTGACGCGCGAGCAGATCCTGGACGGTTTCTACCGGGTAGTCACCAAGGACAACAAGGCGGTTGCCTTCGCGGCCAGCAAGGCCGATGCCGAGGCTGCAGCGGCCACTGTGTACGAACGGGACATGAAGGGCAAGAAGGACGGCAAACCCGAGCCCGTGCGCCCGAACCTGGACGAGCTCAAGCGCGAGAACCTGCCGCGGCGCATCGACCGCGATGTGTCAGCCGACGACTTTGTAAAAGACCTGGGTTTCCGCGGCATCGAGTTTGGCAACTGGTCCGCGCAGGACGAGCGCCAGCGCATCTTGAACATGGCCTATGACGGCCTGATGGACCTGGCCGAGATCATGGGCGTTCCCCCCAAGGCGATGAGCCTGAATGGCACGCTGGGCATGGCCTTCGGTGCACGCGGCGGCGGACGTTTCGCTGCGCACTACGAGCCGGGCAAGCTGGTCATCAACATGACCAAGATCCGGGGCGGTGGCTCGATGGCCCACGAATGGGCACACGCCATGGATCACTACTTTGGCGAACTGGACAAGCCGGATGCGTACACCACGCAGGCCCGCGGCGCGTCGGGCTGGTATTCCGAGGACCAATACCTGGGCGTGCCGCGCAAGCGCATGGAGCGCGTGGGCAATGAGTGGAAGAACGTCGAAAAGATGCGCCTGGACAACCTGCGGCCCGAGATGGCTGCAGCGTTTGACGGGGTGATGCGCGCCCTGTTCAGCAAGCAAGTCACCAAGGCGGAAATGGTGCGCAGCCATGAGCTTGACCTGGAGCGGACCGAGGCGCTGGCGCGCAACGAGCAGGTTGCCGACCTCAAAGCCATGTACCAGAACATGGTGCAGAACAAGCGGCAGGCCCTGAATGAGATGCGCGGCGACCCCGAGGGCACCATGTACGCCGGCCGCGGGCGCAGCGAGTACGCGAGCCAGGCGCAAAAGCTGTCCGGCAAGTCCACGGATGGCTACTGGGTGCGCCCCACGGAAATGTTCGCT
Source organism: Acidovorax sp. BL-A-41-H1 (assembly GCF_051942715.1). Classification (NCBI taxonomy): domain Bacteria; kingdom Pseudomonadati; phylum Pseudomonadota; class Betaproteobacteria; order Burkholderiales; family Comamonadaceae; genus Acidovorax; species Acidovorax sp. BL-A-41-H1. The sequence goes on from NZ_JBPVJQ010000006.1 coordinate 1,358,981, forward strand.
CGAGCATTTGAAAGCTGGGTGTTCGACCGCGTGACCGCCATGGGCGCCAAGTCGGACTATCTGGTGCACGGAGTGGAAGAGGATCGGTTTGCGGGTGGCGCCTACAAGGGCAACCCATACCCAACGGGCGAAGAGCGTGCGCGGATCAATGCAGCATTCGACAAGCTCGCGGGCACGATCAAGACCAAGGAAACGGACAAGGGCGTGGCGATGTTCAGCCGCTCGCCCAGCACCAAGAGCGCCTACGAGACGCGTATTGACGCGCTTTTCGCCGGCGATCCCGCATCGCGCGTGGGTGTAAAAGTATTGGACCGGTCGGATGTTCTTGGGCTGCTGGGCTACCCCGATCAGCCTGTGGTTCTGGCCGAGGGTAAGGTGCGCCAGGGGCAGGACAACCACCAGCGCATGACGGCGGAGGTATGGAAGAAGATCCCGGAATGGTTGGACAATCCTGCGGCGGCCTTCGATAGCGACACTGTGCCCGGGCGCTTGGTGCTCATCGCCCCCGAGATGGTGAACGGGGCGCCAGTGCGAATGATTCTGGAGCCGAACACGGCAGTCGGAGGAATGCAGGTTCACCTGTTGGTGAATGCGTTTGATGCCGCTGGCCGTACGCCTTGGACGCGCTGGGCGGCTGATGGCCTCACGCGCTACATCGACAAAAAGAAATTCCCCGAAATCCTCACTCCGTCTGGACTGCAATTATCCAGGGTCGAGCAAGCATCGCGGGGAACAGCAAAGATTTTAACGGAGAAGCAGCTTGCTGGCTACCGTCGCGCCAATTCTTCGGAGTTTGCCCGGGCGAGCCAAGCTGGACTGTCTCCCGAGCAGGCGGTGGCCGCACTGTCTGCCGAGAACGCAGACGCCACCGCTGACCAACGCGACACGCAGCGCCGCCAGAGCGACGAGGGCCTGGTGGCCACGCAGATGCTGGTGGACGGCCTGACCGCCAAGTGGACCCGCGCGCCCGAGATCATCGTGGCCCGCAACATGCAGGACGGCAAGATCCCGCAGCGCGTGCGCGACTACGACGAACAGCTCAAGAGCCAGGGCAGCGACGGCGAGGCCCGCGGTTTCATCTACCAGGGCAAGGTGTACCTGCTGTCGGACGTGCTCAAGGGCCCCGAGCAGATTGCCGAGGTGCTGTTTCACGAGGCGCTGGGCCACTACGGGCTGCGCGGTGTGTTCGGGGATGGCCTGAAACCCATCCTGCAGCAGATGGGCACGATGCGCCGCAAGGACGTGCTGGACAAGGCGCGCGAGTACGGCATGGTGAGCAAGGGCATGAATGATGTGGCCACCTGGGCGGCCATGAGCGAGCGCGACCGGCTTTCAGCGGCAGAGGAAGTGCTGGCCGAAATGGCGCAGAGCCAGCCGACTATCGGTTTTGTGCAGCGCGCGGTGGCTGCCGTTCGCACCTGGCTGCGCGCGAACGTGCCCGGGCTCAAAGACCTGGCGCTGACGGACGCCGAAATCATCCGCAGCTACATCCTGCCGGCCCGGGGCTACGTGACCCGCAGCAAGGAGACGCGCGAGCAGTCGCTGCAGCGGGCCATGATGGCGTTCAGCCGTGATGTCGGAGAATCTGCACAAAACACAGCGCTACTTTCAGGCATGAATCGCAAGTCCATACAAGCCCGCGCAAAGCAACTTGGGTTGCCTGCAACTGGTACAACTGGCGAAATTTCCAGACTTGTAAGCATCGCAGAAGCCGATCCGCGCACTTGGTCAAAGGACGATTTTGATGCGATCAAGCACTATTTGAGCGTGCATCAAGACTTTGGCGCCAATGCAGAAGCAGCAGAGGCCAGAATTATGTCTGGCGGACTGGATCGCGGCATGGTTGACAACTTGGGCGCCATGGATACGAACGGATCGCGCACGTTTGCCAAGGGGCTGACAGAAAAGCGGGCCTACGTGTTTGTCACGGGCGCTTTGAAGTACCAGCCAGGCGCAGGCGCGCGCCTTGCCCCGGGGAATGTTCCGCTATTTTCGGTAACGCCCCAGCCGGGCAAGACTATTTTTGAAACCATCAAAGCCACGGCCCGGAATCAAAACATTTCGGGAGCCAAGTCAGCAACGGAACTGACTGCATTCAACAGCTGGTTTGCTGGCTCCAAAGTTGTGGATGCCAATGGCAAGCCGATAGTGATGTTTCACGGAACCACACAGACTTTCGACGCTTTCGACCTCAAATTTGCGTCATCCGGCATGTATGGTTCCGGCTTTTACTTCACGGATGAATTCAGCCTTGCCAGGGATTACGCCGCAGGCGGCCCGGTGATGGAGGTGTATCTGTCGCTGAAAAACCCTGCCACTCAGTCCGTAGTGGATGAGGTAATCGAGCAAGTGGGCGAGGACAACGCGGATGACATTCGTGCAGAGCTTATCCGGCTGGGGCACGATGGCGTGTTGGTGGATGATGCGGGAGAGTTGCTGGCAGTTGCTTTTGAGCCGTCCCAAGTAAAAAGCGCGGTGTCGAACAACGGGGATTTCAACCCTGCAGATAACCGCATCAACTTTGACCGCGCCAGCGAGAAGGATGCTTCTGCATTTTCTCGCTGGTTTGCTGGCTCCAAGATCCTGGACGCAGAAGGCAAGCCGCTGACCGTGTACCACGGCACCCAAAATGCACCGGAAGGAATTGAGGCATTCGGGGCAAGCCAGGGCTTTGCTGGGCAGAAAACCGCTGGCGCCATCTGGTTCACCAGCGACGCAGCCGAAGCGTCTGGCTACGCGAACTGGGTGCAGGGGCGCGGCAACCCAACCGTGTACCCCGTGCACCTGTCGATCAAAAACCCTGCTTCACTGCGCGACTACTACAGCGCAGCGGATGCGACCGGCGTGGATGGCGACCCGGAAATCGGGCTGTACGAACCGCGCGTGATTGCGGAGCTGAAAAAGCGCGGTTTTGACGGGGTGCGCTGGACTGCTGCAGAGTACGCGGAAGATGCAAGCGCTGGGCAGGGCCAGACCATCGTTGCATTCAAGCCTGAGCAGGCCAAATCTGCCATCGGCAACAACGGCAACTTTGACCCCGAGGACGGCCGAATCAATTTCAGCCGCGCCAGCATGAGCAGCCTCAAGGCCAGCGCCATGGACCAGATTCACAAGACGCTGACCCACCCGGGCAAGGTGTCGATGTGGGACAAAACCGTGGGCACCATGCGCCACCTGGGCGAGCGCGCCCCGGCCTTCAAGCCGGTGTTCGACGCGGCGCAGCGCTTCATTGATGACGTGTCCACCCTGGCCAACGAGGTGGCGGACGCTGCACCGCGCCTGCTGCCCCGCGTGGAAACCCTGGCCGACCTCAAGAAGAAGCCGATCAGCGCCGAGGACAACAAGGCGATTGCCCGGCCGCTGTTCGAGGGCACGCTGCTGTGGGGCCGCGACGGCAACGGCAAGCCGGTGCTGGTGGATGACCTGGAGCAAAAGTACGCCAACATGCCCGCCGACGACAAGGCGCAGATGATGCTGCGCGCCGGCCGGCTGGATGCGGGCGTGCTCAAGATGTGGCGCGGCCTGCCGCTGGACCAGTACGAATCGGCCATCAACACCCGGTTCCAGAGCACCATCCTCAAGCCGGGCGTGGTGTGGTCCGAGCAGGAGCTGAAATCCCTGTTCAACGCCACCCCTCAGCAAATCAGCCTGTACCAAGAGGCGCGGGCGGCCATTGACCGCTCCATCGACGTGACCGCGCGGGCCGACATGCTGCGCGTGCTGGGTGCCGAGTACGCCCCCATGCGCGATGCGGTGATGGAAACCCCCTCGATGACCGACGCCCTGAACCTGCTGGTGGAGACGCTGGAGCAGGAGGCCAAGGCCGACCCCGACCAGCGCGACCGCCTGGCGGGCCAGATGCACCAGCTGCGCACGCGCCACGACAAGGCCCGGGAGCTGATGGCCGAGGGTTACGCCCCGCTGTCGCGCTTTGGCCGCTACACCGTGGACGTGGTGGACGCCGCCGGCGAGCGCCAGTATTTCGGCATGTTCGAGACTGCCCGCGAGGCCAATGTGATGGCGCTCAAGATGCGCGACCAGTACAAGGACGCGGCGGTGACGCAGGGCACCATGAGCCAGGAGGCCTACAAGCTGTTCGCTGGCATCACGCCCGAATCGCTGGAGCTGTTCGGCAACATGCTGGGCCTGGACGCCGAGGGCGACGACGCCCGGGACAAGGCTTTCCAGGAATACCTCAAGCTGGCCAAGAACAATCACAGCGCCTTGAAGCGCCTGATTCACCGCAAGGGCATTGCCGGGTACTCCGAGGACGTGGGCCGCGTGCTGGCCAGCTTCGTGTATTCCAACGCGCGCCAGGCGGCCGGCGGGCTCAATGCGGGCACGATGGAAACCGCCATCAACAACATCCCCAAGGAGCAGGGTGAGCTCAAGGACGTGGCGCTGGGCCTGCAGGGCTACATCCGCGATCCGCAGGAAGAAGGCCAGGCCATCCGGGGCATGCTGTTTGCGCAGTACCTGGGCGGTTCGGTGGCTTCGGCCTTCGTCAACATGACGCAGCCTTTTGCCGTGACCATGCCCTACCTGAGCCAGTTCGGCGGGATGCGCAAGGCCAGCGCGCAGATGGCGCGCGCCGTGAAGGACGTGGGCAACAAGGACTTCAAGGGCGAGCCGGACCTGGCCCGCGCGCTGCACCAGGCCGTGGAAGATGGCACGGTGGCGCCGCAGGAAATCCACCAGCTGATGGCGCAGGCCCGCGGCGCTGGTGGCCTGCGCACCGGTGACGGCACCCGTGTGGGCGATGCCCGTGCGGCCGCGTCCAACACCTGGGAGCGCGTGAAGGTGGCATGGGGCCAGCCATTCGCCCTGGCCGAGCAGTTCAATCGCCGCAGCACGTTCATTGCCGCGTTCCGCATTGCCAAGGCGCAGGGCAACCAGAACCCGGCCGAGTTCGCCCGCAAGGCCGTGCTGGAAACTCAGTTCCTGTACTCCAAGGCGAACAAGGCCCGGTGGGCGCGCGGCGCCGTGGGCGGCACGCTGATGACGTTCAAGACCTACAGCGTGTCCTACCTGGAGCTGCTGCAGCGCACCTGGAATGCGGGCACACCCGGCAGCCCCGAGCGCGCAGCCGGCCGCCGTGCGGTGGCGTGGTCCATGGCCATGCTGATGCTGATGGGTGGCGCGGGCGGCCTGCCGTTTGCCGAGGATCTGGAGGACTTGATCGACGGGATCGGCCAGCTGATGGGCTACAACGTGAGCGCCAAGCAGTGGCGCAAGGAAGCCATGCGCGGCGTGCTGGGCAAGGAGCTGGCCGGGTTCGTGGAAAGTGGCGTGTCGGGGCTGCCCGGTGCACCCATCGACGTGTCGGGCCGCCTGGGCATGGGCAATCTGATCCCCGGCACCGGCCTGCTGCTGACCAAGCAAAACCGCGACCGCGACCTGCTGGAAGTGGTGGGCCCGGCCGGCGACCTGGTGTCCCGCGGGTTCACCGGTGCGCGCAAGCTGCTGACCGGCGACGTGGGCGGCGCGGCGCTGGAGGTGTCGCCTTCGGCCGTGCGCAACGCGGCCAAGGGCATCGACATGGCCACCAGCGGTATCTACAAGGACACGAAGGGCTACAAGGTCATCGACACGACGCTGCCCGAGGCTGCATCCAAGTTCATCGGGTTCCAGCCGCGCAGTGTGGCCGATGTGCAGCAGGCCAACTCGTTCATGCAGCGCAGCAAGAGCTTCTACGTGCAGACCAGCAGCGAAATCAAGGCGCAATGGGCCGCTGCCCTGTTCAGCAAAGACGAGGCAGCGCTGCAGGATGTGCGCGATCGGCTGGACGCCTGGAACCGGAACAACCCGGACCAGCGCATCAACGTGAACATGCCTGACGTGTGGAAGCGGGTGCGTGAAATGGGCAAGGACCGCACCGAGCGGATTGCCGACACTGCACCCAAGGCCCTGCGCGAGCAGATGCGCCAGGCGGCGAAGGACCAGCAGGGGTAGGCCCCCACTTGGGTTCGGTGGAATCCCCATGCGCCGGAACACTACCGGCCATGGAGCGTTTCACCGCCATCGTCCTGTCGGCGCAGCCCGTCACCCTGGAATTGCCCGGGGTGGTGGTGCTTGCGCGCGTGGGTGTGCTGAACGGTCCCGCTGACCTGCACCGGGAGCGCCTGGCGGCCATCGACGCCGTGCAGACGCCGTACTGCTTCTTTCTGGACGACGACGACCTTTTGCCAGACGACTACCTGGAGGTGCTTGCCGAGTGCGAGCGCGCCATGCTGCACCGGGGCGCGGCGCTGGCCTACACCGATGAAATCTGCCGGGAACCCGGCCGCGCGGACGTGCGCCGCAGCTGGTACGAGTACGACCGCGACCGCCACCGCACGGCACCGCTGGGCCTGCACCATCTGGTGCTGATGAACACCGGCAAGGCCAAGACCGTTGCCCGCGACCTGCCGCGCGGCAACTTCTGGACCGAGCACATGCTGTACTGGGCCATGGCCGAGGACGGTGCAGCCTATGTGCCCCGCGTGGGGTATGTGTGGCAGCGCGGCGCCCACGGGTTCAGCCGCAACCCCCGTCTTGTGACGGCGCAGCTGATGACGCGCCGGTGGATTGAGCAGGCCATGCGCGCGAGGGAGACGCCATGAGCACCACGACCCGCATGGGGTGGGGAACCCCGTACTACGAGGGCGGCGTGCCCGGAACCTTCCCGTTCCTGGAAACCAACGAGGCGACCGCGACCGGCGTGTATGGCGAGGCGTTGAGCTTCGGCCCAGACCTGACATTCGGCACCGCACCTGCCAGCGCCAATGTCACTGTCACCTACACCCCCGCCAGCGCCGGAGCGGTGCAGACCTTCAACCTGGTGGCCGCGGGCGGGCAGGGCACGGTGTCTTTCTACGAAGGCTGGCCGCCGGAGGTGAGCCCGGGCGTGTACGAGCTGGCTTTTGTGCTCGATGGCGTCCCCGCCGAAAACACGCTGGTGCTGGCCGTGGCCATCGGCATGGGCGGGTCAACCTACGGAAACCTGAGCTGGTATTCCGAGGGTGCTGCCCCGCCGTTTTCTGAATTCTGGACCCGCTATGTGGGCACGCAGGAGCTGCCGACATGAGCAACCCCCGTATCGGCCCCTTCCCGCAGGGTGTAAACAACCGCCGCCAGGATCATGAACTGGAGGTGCGGGTAGAGCGCAGCAAGACCGACCTGCTGCGCCAGGCTATCAATGTGGACGTGGATGCCGGTGGCAAGCTGCGCCGGCGCAAGGGCTACGCACCCGCCCTGTCCGCTACCGCCCCGCATTCCCTGTGGGGTGACGACAAGCGCGGTTTCTATGTGGACGGCACCGAACTGCACCAGCTGGCCCCCATGGGCGATGGTTTGCAGGATGCGCTGGTGCGCGATGACCTGACGCCCGGGTGTGAAGCATCGTTCTGCGAGGCGGGCGGCACCTACTACTACACCAACGGCGAGGTGCTGGGCATGGTGCGCGATGGTGCGCGCCTGGACTTCACACCCGAGCCCGGCCTGGTGCCTGCCGTGTCGGCCATCGCGGGCGCGCTGCCCAAGGGCCGGTATCAGGTGGCCATCACGCAGGTGGGGCCCGCAGGCGAGTCGGCAGCGACCATGCCCCAGGTGCTGGACCTTCCCGCCGGTGGCGGCATCCAAGTGAGCCCGATTGCGCCGCCAGCGTCCGGCTGCCAGGTGCGGATCTACATGACCCCCGCCGATGGCGAGGTGCTGGCGCGTGTGGATGTGCCCATCGAATCCGGCGTGGCGCGCATCGTGGCGCCTGCCGCGCTGGGTGCGCGCTGCCAGACCCTGCTGCTGCAGCCCATGCCAGCCGGCTCCATCGTGCGGTTCTCCAACGGGCGCCTTTTCGTGGCCGTGGGCAACCTGCTGATCTACAGCGAGCCATTCATGCCCGGGCTGTTCCGCCCCAGCAAGAACTTCATCCCTTTCTCTGCGCCCATCACCGTGATGGAGCCCTGCGACAAGGGCCTCTATGTGGTGGCGGATGCAACGTACTGGTTTGCCGGCGAGATCACCCAGGCAGCGCCCGTCGAGGTGCTGCCCTATGGCGCCGTGCCCCATTCGGGCGGGCGCGATGTGGTGCGGGCAAACACCTGTTTCTGGATCTCCGACCGCGGCCTGGTGATTGCCAACGGCGCGGGCGAAGCCAGGAACGTGCAGGAGGACCAGCTGGCGCTTGCCGGTGGCCAGGCCGGGGCAACCCTGCTGCGCGAGCAGGAGGGGCAGACGCACATCGTCACGGCGGTGCGCGACCCCATGCAATCACGGGCCGCATCCGGCGGCTACTTCCAAGCAGAAATCATCAGGAAAGGAGTGGCCATATGACCACCAAAGCAACCATCCAGCCCGGCACCCTCTACACGGTCGAGCACATCCGCAACGGCAAGGTGCTGTCGCGCGACACGCACCACAACCTGGTTCCCACCGAGGGCCTGAACCACATCGCAGGCGTTGTGACCAAGGGCGCCGCACAGGTGCCGACCTGGTACATCGGCCTGTTTGAAGGCAACTATACCCCCGTGCCCGCCATCACGGCTGCCGGTTTCCCGGCAGCTGCCACGGAATGCACCACCTACGCGCCCAGCACGCGGGTGGAGTTCAACGAGGGTGTGGTGACGGCGGGCGTGGTGGACAACACCGCCAACCGGGCCGAGTTCACCATGACCGCCAACAAAACCATCTACGGTGCGTTCATGGCATCGGCCCAGGCCAAGGGTGCTGTCACCGGCATCCTGATTTCTGCCGCGCGCTTTGGCAGCCCCAAGGCCGTGCTGGTGGATGACGTGCTGCGCATCACCGCCAGCCTGGAATTTGAATCGGCGTAAGGAGCACCCACACCATGAACAAAATTTCTACGGGGCTGCTCAATGCCCTGCTGACCACGGGCGGCATCAAGGAAACCCTCGATGACAGCGAGATCCGCATCTACACCGGCATCGAGCCTGAAAGCGCCAATGACAGCATCGGCAGCGCGACGCTGCTAACCACGATCAAAAATGGCGCTTCGGGCATCACATTCAGCACCGCCACCCCGGGCGTGCTGACCAAGCCGGCGGCGGAAACCTGGCAGGGCACGAATGCCGCCAGCGGCACGGCCACCTGGTACCGGCTGGTGAAGGCTGCCGACACGGGCGCCGCATCCACCAGCGCGGTGCGGATGCAGGGCACTGTGGGCGTCATCGGCGCCGACCTGAACCTGGCCAGCACGGCGCTGGTGTCGGGTGCCCCGCAGGCCATCGACAACTACGTGGTCACGGTCCTGGCGTCCTGATCCATGAAAATGCCCGACCGCCCCGGCGGCGCTGGCGGCAGTCTGGTACGTGCAAACCTGTTTGACACCGAGGACACGCCGCCATTCAGTCGCACGCGCCACGGCGCGAACGTCATCCACAAGCGCAATGGCGACTTGCTGGTGACGCGCGACGCGCCTGCCGATACGGTGCCGCCGTGGCTGCTGGCGCGCTACTCCTACGACATGGCGCTGACGCGCCCCTTCGACGAGCTGCTGCACCGCTTCGGGCTGGATGATGAGGACCGGGTGGACCAGTCCGGGCCATCGCCTTCCAACATCGACCCGTTCGGGTTGATCTATGTGGGCGACGGTTTTCTGCTGGAGTCATATCGAAAGCGATCCCCGGGCACACTGCATCTGCGGCTGCGCAATCTGGATGATGTGGAGCTTTCCGGCGCGGTGGACCTGGGCGTCACCATCGGCCAGATATTGCCCAGTCTGGGCTATGTGCAGGGCATTTCGCTGTGCGCCACGGGCTGGCGCGATGCCGAGCACGGGTATGGCTTCGCCGCGTACTACTTCGACACGTCGATTGCCAAGTATGTGTGCCTGTCGGGCTGCACGCGCAAGCCGCTGGACTGGATGACCGTGCCCATGCCGGGCGAGCCGGCCGACTGGTGGACGCCTGCAACGATGCAGGGCCAACTGAGCGCGTCCGTGGATGCCGGGTACGGAAAGTGCTACGCCGTGGGGCGTGGCCACCTGCTGGCGCTGCTGTTGCCCATCGAGGACATTGAGGTGGGATCAGCGGGAGGTGTACCGCAGTTCGCCCCGCGGGTGGGGATTCTTCCGCCATCGGCCGCCCCCCAGCTGCTGCGCTCGCGCGATTTCGGCCAGACATGGGAGCTGGAGGATGCGCCCTATCTGGCGGTGGCTGGAACCTACGATGCGCTGGCGGATGTGAGCACCCCGGGCGGTGCCACGTACCCGGTAGCGGTGCGGTACTGCCCCTGGATGTCCAACTTCTACGCCTGCCCGATTGGCGGCGGGCGCATCGCCATGGCGGCGGGCGCGCCGACCACAAGCGGCCTGATGGAGTTCGACCCTACCCAGTGGTATCTGAGCGTGCGGCGGCAGACCCTGGCGTTTCATGTGTCGGACCCTTCCGGGACCAACTTTGTCCGCCGGGCGTGGCCGCTGGACGGCGGGCGAAACGCATTCCCTGTCGCGCTGGGCGCCCCGACAGCGGGAACCAGCACCATTGTTTCCCCGCTGTTCGGCTTCGGCGCCACGAACCCGAACGCACTGGGCACGCTGGGCCCCGGCACCTTCTTCGCCCTGGCCGAGCAGGTGACGCGCACGAACCCCGGGTTTGTGTACGGCCCCTACCCATCGGCCATGCCGGTGCTGGTGTACGTCACGCGCGACTACGGTGCGACCTGGGCGGCAGAGCAGATACCCGCCGCGGCCCTGCCTTTTGCCAGCACTTTCTACGAGAACAAAGCCGGCTGGGAGTCCATCGGGGAGCCGATCATTTCAGGGGACGGCACGCAGGTTTCCGATTCGTGGCTGTCTGGCTACATCGGCGTGTGCGTGACCAGCCCGAGCAATGCGGCAGGCCTTGGGGGCGATGTGGCGTTTGTCACCGGCGAAATGACCGGCCCCTTGCAGCTGGCCATCACCAGCGGCGCGCAGACCTTCGGCAGCATCGAGCGCGGTGTGACCCTGGAGCGCGGCGGGCTGTGGACGCCCAAGCCTGGCACCGTCACCGGGATACCCCTGCCGATCTACACCGGCGACCCCGACAGCCTGGACTATCCAGAGGCTGTGCGGCTGGGCTACCCAGAATTTGAGGACCGGACATGAGCACTCTTTCCAAACTCGCACTGCTGACACTGGTGGAGCCTGACCCGGCATTGGCACCAGCCCCCGTGCCAGACCGCGTGTACCGCGTGACCACGCAGGTTCCGCTGTACCGGGAATACCGCATCCCCGTAGCGGAGGCCGGGCCTGGCGACCGCATCGTGGAGGAACGCGCGTACATCGGCAGCGCTGATCGCGGGGTCGTCAATGGCCAGATCGTCAGAAGGTACGCCATCCGCCGGGTGCTGATCGGCTACGAGTCTGTGACGACGACTGTGGTACAGCCTTCGGCGCCCATCGTGTCGCAGCAGCCAGCGGTCAAGCCCGTGGCGCCCGCCTGGGATGCCACGGCATGGTCGATTCAATCCCTGCGCGCACCGCTGGAGGCGACCTGGGAGGTGGGAGCCTTCACGGCAGGCGGGCAGGGCGGCGGCGCCCTGGTGGGGCTCACGTTCATTGAGCCCACGCCCGGACAGGAGCAGCAGAGCATCATCCACGGCATCCGGGTGGAGGGGGGCATTGCCTACACCCACACATCGCCCCCGGATGGCGTGCAGCCTTCGGGCGGTACCGGGCAGGTGTTCGTGCCGTTTGTGGATGTGCAGGACGGCCAGACGCTGCGCATCACCGTCACGGGCGGCATGGTGCGGATGTATGCAAACAACGTCCTGCTGGCCGAGCAGCCTTCCTACCTGGGCACAGAGCCTGTGCGCCTGGCGGCCGTGCTCTATGACGCCCGCGACACGGTGCTCAATCCCACGCTGCAGAACATCACGGAAGGGCAGGGCGGGGCGACCCTGCGCCTGGCGGCCCGCGGCGCCAGCTATCCCTATGCCGATGGTGGCGTGCAGCTGCGCATCGGGGCAACAGGCATTGCGCGCAACAACGGTGTGCGGCTGCGCATCTACTCCCGCGGCAGTGCGTGGCAGCAAGAAGGCCGCGCCCGGTTCCGCGTGCAGGCCGAGGGGTATGCAAACTACGTGGGCACCGGCTCCGGGCACCTCACGATCGGCCCCGTGCTGGCGCGCGGCGCAAGCTACAAGTACGCCACGGGCGGCTTTGCAATCGTCATCTTCGCCACGGGCGAAGGTGGTAGCCCCCAGACCAACCTGTTCGGGCGCTCTGTGTCTGGCGGCCAGTTCCTGGATTCGCTGGCCACCTATCCGCACCGCGGGTTCTATGCACGGGCGGCAGCCAGTGGCGCGTTTTCTGCGACCGTGCGGCGCAACGAGCTGGTGCGCAACGTCATGGACGCCCGCGGCGACTTCAAGGCATCGTGGGTGTACGCGCTGCAGATGCTGGAAAAGGCCGGCGTCACCGGCGGCATGGGCGCAGAGCGCGTGCTGGACGTGGCGCTGGTGAGCACCTACGGCGTGGACGCGCAGCTGACGGGCGTGCTGGTGATTTCCGCCACCCTGCCCGGGGCGGCTTCGGTATCGGGCGACCTGAGCGGCGCGAACTTCATCAGCGCCGAGCTGCCCGGCAGTCTGTCGGTCGATGGGGGCATGCTGCCCCAGCAGGTGCTGCACGAGGCCCTGCGTGCGCTGTCGCGTGCTGGCGCTGTGGTGCACATCCCGGGCTCCAACCTGGCGGTGTGGTCCGTGAACCAGGCCACGGGCGGCAGCACGGCCTACGAGCAATACCCGTTCAACAGCTTCGCGCGCATCGCCGGGCGCTACTACGGCGCGGCCGAGGGCGGTGTGTTTGAGCTCGACGGAGATACGGACAACGACGAGCCGATCGGCGCGCTGGTGAACCTGGGCAAGCGCAACTTTGGGAGCGGCAACCTCAAAGGCATCAGCAATGCCTACCTGACGGTTTCCAGCGCAGGGCAGATGCAGGTGCGCGTGACCACGCCCGAGGGGCAGAGCTACACCTACCAGGCCCGGCGCGCAGACGAGTTCATGACGGTGCAGCGCGCCGACTTCGGCCGCGGGCTGCGCGCCCAATACCTGGGCCTGGAACTGATGAACGAAAACGGTGCGGATTTCAGCCTGGAAGCGGCCGAGTTCGTGGTGAATGAATTGAAGCGGAGGATCTGACCATGGCGACACAACCCCAAGACCTGGTGACGGGTGAGGACAGCGAAATCTATTCCATCGCCTTTGCGGCCAGCCTCATCAATGCCCTGTGGGGCATTGTGGTGGAAAAGACGGCATCGGTGGAGGACCGGCTGGACGATGCGCTGGCGGTGGCCGGCCAGCAGTTCAGCATTGACGGCGCCGGCCTGGATGGCGCCACACGCGAGGCCATCACTGAGTTCAAGGAGTCGATCTCGCGGCCGAGCATGCCTGCGGCGCCGCCTGTGCGGCAGGCCCCGGTGGTGCCCGCGCGGATATCTGCGCCAGCCCTGACCACGGCCCCGACCCTGGCCGCCGTGCCCATCCTGCCCGATGCGCCGACGCTGCCCGACCTGCCCGTGCTGGAGATCCTGGACGCCAACGAGCTGCAAAACATCGTGTGGAGCAACCGGGACGAGGTGGTGGCCATGCTCAAGCAGGCCTTCACCGAGTTCATGGCCCAGTGGATGCCGCCCGGCACCTACTTCACGCAGGCGACCGCCTGGCTGGAGCGCGTGCTGGCCGGTGGCAGCGCGGTGGATGCCGATGTGGAGGCGCACCTGTGGGAGCGTGACCGCGCCAGGCTGACGCGCGAAGCCGCAGCGGCCGAAGATGAGGCCATGACCGCCTGGGCATCGCGCGGCTATGCGCTGCCACCCGGCGCGCTGGTGCACGGCATTCAGACCATTCGGCAGGGCCTGACCAATGCCCTGAGCCAGCAGTCCCGCGACATTGCCATCAAGGCGCACCAGGACGAGATCGACAACGCGAAATTCGCGGTGCAGCAGGCCATCGGCGTGCGCACGGCGGCGATCAGCGCGGCGATCAACTACATGCAGGCGCTGGTTTCCGGCCCGCAGCTGGCGATGACGCTGGCCAACACCATTGCCGACACCCAGGCCAAGCTGCTGTCGGCGCAGACGCAGCTGTATTCGGCCGAGGCGGGTGCCGAGTCGGACATTTTCAAGGCCGTGACCGGGGCCAAGACAGACGCATACCGCACGATCAGCGGCGCGCAATCGGACTTCTACAAGGCAGAAACCGGGGCCACGGCTGATATGTACCGCGCCCAGGTGGACGGCTGGCGCGCTGGGGTGACGGCCGAGGCCGATGTTTACAAGGCGGTCACGACCAGCGAGGCGGATGCCTACCGCACGCTGGTGGATGCCCTGACCCGCATGTACTCGACCGATGTGCAGGCCGGGCAGGTTCCGCTGGACGCGGTGTTCAAGAAAGCCGGGCTGGACTTCGGCGTGGCCGACGCGAACCTCAAGAGCAAGCTGACCGGCATGGACGCCCAGGTGCGCGCCATGCTGGCGGCATCGCAGCAGCTGGCCACCCAGGCAGCGGCTGCGCTCAACAACCTGAACGTGGGCACCAGCGTGGGCAACAGCACCACGACGACCTTCCGCCAGAACTGACGCGCCCCCCAGTAGGGTTCGACCTGGAGTCCTGCGGTGGGAACACTGCAGGGCATGCCAGCCGCACTACAGCACGACATCGACATCCGCCGAGGGGCTACCTTCGTCCTGCCCATCCGGTGGGAGACGGAGCCCTGGCTGTACGCGGCCATCAGCGCCATTGCGCTCACGGCGCCCGTTGCCATCACCACGGCGGCGCACACCATCCCTGACGGATGGAATGTGGCTGTGGTGGATGCCAAGGGCCTCACGCAGCTCAACGCCAAGAACAACCCACCCAAGGCTTCGGACATGCGCCGGGCCACGGTGGTCAGTTCTACCCGCATTGAGTTCAACGACATCAGCGCGGCGGGGTTCGGGCGTCACACCGCAAACACCGGCTACTTGGCCTGGCTGACCCCCAAGGCGATGGCCGGCTACACGGCGCGCATGCAGATCAAGGACCGCGTGGGCGGCACGGTGTTGCTGGCGCTGACCTCCGACCTGGGTGGCGGCATCTTGCTGGACGACGCCGGCAAGGTCATTGAAATCACGATCACCGCGGCCCAGGCCGAGGCGCTGGGCAAATCCAGCGGCGTCTATGACCTGGAGCTTGTTTCCCCTGGTGGCGTGGTCACGGCATTGCTGGAAGGCGCCGTGACGGTAGGCACCGAAGTCACCACCCCCATCACCTGAAGGAAATCACCATGCCCGTTCAATTCTCTGTCGCTGTCCGTAACGCCCTGCTGGACAGTATCGAAACCACCATCGGCGCATCGCCCAAGCTGCAGATCCGCACGGGCGCGCAGCCTGCGGACTGCGCCACGGCTGCGTCGGGCACGCTGCTGGCTGAAATAACCTGCCCGGCCGACTTCATGAACGCTGCTTCGGCCGGCGCCAAGACGCTGCTGGGCTCGTGGACTGTCGCGGCCATCGCTGCCGGAACGGCGGCGCACTACCGCATCGTCAACAACGCGGGCAGTACCTGCCACGAGCAGGGCAACATCACTGCCACAGGTGGTGGCGGCGACCTGCAGCTGGACAACACCAGCATCGCCAACGGCCAGACCGTGACGATCACGGCCAAGACGCTGACGGCCGCCGGGGCGTAAGGGGCGGGCATGCCGGTCGGAGATTCAAACTTTGCGGATGTCAGCTTGCTGCTGCATGGTGACGGCAGCAACGGCGCCACCACGTTCACAGACTCCAGCCCCGCACCGAAGGCGGTGACGCGGCTTGGCAGTGCCCAGGTGAGCACGGCGCAGAGCAAGTTTGGGGGCGCATCGGTCGCTTTTTTTGGTGGCGGCGATTACCTCTCTGTCTCAGACCCCACGGCATTCACCTTTGCAACGGGCGACTTTACGATTGAGGCTTGGGTTTACATCGCCGGGAACAGCGCGGGGGATGTGGATGGGAATCGCTCTGCGGCTATTCTCTCCACATGGGACACGTCCGCGATCAGTGGCTACATCCTTGCAATTCAGGGCGACTCCTCGACTACGGGCACAGGTCTGCAGCTCGACTCATGGGGAACGGCAGAGGCTCCGGCTGCCACATTTTTCCGTGCGTCCGCGGCTATTGCACAAAATACGTGGCATCACATTGCCGCCACCGTGCAAGGTGGCACCCGCCGTCTATTCCTGAATGGCGTAATGCTTTCGGGTGCGTCCTCGCAATCTCCCCCTGGCTACACATCATTTGAGACTTTCGGGCGCCCGCTTTCCATTGGTGGCACTAGGAATACAACCTACCCCGCGCGTCTCATCGGCTTTATAGACGATCTGCGAATTACCAAGGGCGTCGCCCGCTATACAGCGAACTTTACGCCTCCGACCGAGGCGTTCCCTGACTCTGCGTCAACTACCTACCTGCTGTCTGGATTGGTGACAGGCTCCGCAGGCACGCCTGTTGCTCGTGTCGTGCGGGCGCAGCGTGAGGACACAGGCGTCTATGTTGGGGGCGCAATCAGCGACGCCGCCACCGGCGCATTCGCCATCACCACCAGCTACGCCGGCGAGCACACCGTCGTTGCCTACCCCGTCACTGGCGAGGCGACTCTGCCCGCGCTCGTTCACCGCGGCGTGATCCCGATTTAAGCAAGGCACCACATGTCCCTCGAACTCAACCAATCCGGCGGCGGCGAAACGCTTGCAACTCATGTGTCCGCCGGAGAGCACTACCAAGTCCTGAAGCTGGCCACGGGCGGCACCACCGAGGCAACGCCCGTGAGCGAGACAGCGCCCCTGCCGGTGCGCAACAGCTCGCCGCTGTTCTGGCGCGTAGGCTTTGCCGAGGTGGGCGCCGGGCTGCAGGGCTTGGCCGCCGCTGAAATGACGCTGCTGCAGACGGGCGCGGGCATGGCCGTCAGCCAGTCGGGTGGCAACTTGGTCATCACGACCGGCACCACGGCCAACAGCGAAACGGTGCTGCGCTCCAACCTGACGTTCAAGGGGTCCATGCTGGCCCGGTACAAAGCCATCCTGTCCCAGCGGATCATCAACCAGACATTCCGCTTCGAGCTGGCCGACCTGATCGGCTCCGGGCTGTCGTACACGATCAACAGCGCAACCAGCGTGACGGTGACGTTTCCGACGACCAACCCGTTCACCGCCGCGAACGTGGGCCAGTCGCTGCGCCTGTCAGTCATCACCGGCGCCGCGGGCATTCCAGGGCGTTACCCCATCGCATCCGTGTCGGGCCTGACTGTCACGTTCACCGTCTCTGCCTGGCCCGCGTCGGGTTCCGGCTTGCTAACACTGTATGGCCACAACTGGCTGGCGAACGAATACACGGGCACCACGGCCACCAACAGCAGCTTTGACTGCCAGCGGCGCGGCTGGAACAGCGGCGCGACCGGGGCCACCATCAACACCACCGCGTCACCCGGCCATGTGGCGCAGATTGCATTCGACGTGCTTTCCGCGAGCCTGGGCGATGCCCTGGTGGCCAGCACGACCGGCTACCAGTGGGCAAGCCGTGCCAGCCGCATTGAAAACATCCCCGATGAGGATGTTTCCCTCTACTTCTTTGTCGTGGTGCAGAACGGCAGCACTGCGCCCGCCAGCACCACCACGCTGACGGTGGGTTTTGTGCAGGTTGAGGACCAGGGCCGCGACAAGGTTCGCATCACCACGGCCGACCCGGTGGGCTCGCACCCCGCGCCGGTGCAGGTCATGAACACCCTGACCGTCAACCAGGGCACGATGGTGGCGCTGCCAGCCGGAACCAACGCCATCGGTGACGTGGGCGGGCAGTACCGAGCCAATGCCACCGGCGCGGCATCCATCCATCACATTGTCAGCGCAGCCACCACCAACCCTCTGAACGTCAAGGCGAGCGCGGGCCGCGTTGTCGGGTGGGGCCTGGTGAACACCACGGCCAGCTACCAGTACGTCAAGTTGCACAACACGGCGGGCACCCCGACCGCAGGTGCCAGTGTGGCCATGACCATCGCCATCCCGCCCAACGGCGTGAACAACTCGCCGCCGAGCTTTGGGGGCATCGGCTTCGCTACAGGTATCGCCCGCACCATCGTGACGGGTTCGGCCGACACTGACGCAACGGCAACCACGCTGGGCGCCGTGGTGGGCGACATCTATTTCGCGTAAGGGCCCATGCTCGCCATCCTTGGCACGCAGCTACCCATCATCACCGGCACAGCAGCTGCCACGGTGGGGGTCAGCGCGTCCGGGACGGGCACGGTAGCGGGCTCCGCGCCCTACACGCCGCCCGCTGGCAACGCGGTGAACTTCTCGTGGGTGGGCGTGCCTGCCACCTACACACCGCCCGCGGGTAACGCGGTCAATTTCGCATGGGCGCCGGCCGTTGGCGGTGGCGAGATCACCGGGACGGCCGCGGCCACGGTCGGCGTGTCGTCTACCGCTACCGGCGCTGTGGCCGTTCAGGGTTCAGCCGCCGCGACGGTCGGCGTCAGCACATCAGCCACCGGTACCGTGGCTGTGCAGGGCGCAGCGAGCGCCACCGTGGGCGTTGCATCCGCATCGTCGGGTGGTGTGGCCATCACCGGCTCTGCCGCGGCTACCGTCTCTGTCACATCCTCCGCAACCGGATTCGTGGGCACAGCCCCGATCTCGGGCACTGGCGCTGCGACCGTGGGGGTTGCTTCCGCAGCCACCGGCACCGTGCGCGTCGCTGGGGTGGCATCCGCTACGGTGGCTGTGACCAGCGCAGCAACGGGCGCAGCTACCGTGCGGGGCCAGGGCGCGGCTACGGTAGGCGTGACCACGGCAGGCACTGGCACGGTGGCTTTCACCGGCATCAATGGCACGGCCAGCGCTACGGTCGGCGTGGCATCGAGCGCCACCGGCACAGTAGCTGTGCGCGGGCAGGGCGCTGCGGTCGTTTCCGTGGGCTCCAGCGCTGCAGGCACGGTGACATCGGCCGCTGTCATCACCGGCCAGGCGGTCGTGGGTGTGGCGAGCACTGGCGCCGGCACCGTCGCCGTGCGCGGCACGGGCGCCGCAACGGTGGGCGTGGCCTCGACCGCTGCGGGCAGCGCGCCTGCGCTGGGCGTGGGCACTGCCGTTGTGTCGGTCAGTTCGGCCGCCGCCGGCGCGGTCATCGTGTCGGGCGAAGCAGGCGCAGTGGTGGGGGTTTCGTCCCAAGCCGCAGGGGTTGCAGGGGTGACAGGTACGGGCGCCGCCATCGTGGGTGTGACCAGCGCTGGCACCGGGCGTGTGGGCACGCGGCGCTTTGACAACGATGTGAGCGTCACCACGATCCTGCGCGAAATCAGCGCGCGATCCAGCCAGCGCGGGGTGGTGGCGACCAGCCGCACCGATGGCGTGAACGTGTCCACAAAGCGCGCCCAGCTGTCCGTGACGGCATAGCGCCCCCCAGTAGGGTTCGACGGTGTGGCCATGCGTCGCAATCATGGGCACCCATGAAATCTGAAACCGTAGATGCTATCGACGTGACCATGGCGGCCGTGGGTACCAAGGCCACATACACGGGCGTTGGTGTCTCCGGCTTGGGCTGGTTCCTCTCCAATGAATTCTTTGGCCTGGCCGGCATCCTGATCGGATTGGCCGGGCTCATCATCACCTGGTACTACAAGCACAAGGCCGACAAGCGCCACACGCGCGAGCACGACCTGCGCATTGAAATGCTGCGCCGTGGCCAGAAACCCGACACAGACCTGGGCGAACTGGGCGTGGACGAATGACCGCACCCAAGATCCAGCCCAAGGTGATATGGGTGGCCGCACTGGGCGGCTTCATTACCCTGCTGGCGCCGTCGCTGGTGGAGCACCTGCAGAAGTGGGAAAGCGGCAAGGCCCGCGTGCTGGTGGTGTACCCCGACAAGCTGGCCAACAACATCCCGACTGTGTGCAACGGCCTGACCCGGCACGTTACCCGCACCCCGATCATTGTGGGCGAGCGCTGGAGCGAAGAAAAGTGCGTGGTGGAAGAAGCAAACGCCATCGAGCGCGTGCAGCGCGACCTGATCCCCTGCTTCAAGATCCTGCCGCCCCCATCTGTTTTCGACATGGCCACCAGCCACGCATGGAACCTGGGCGCGCCCAGCACCTGCGGCAGCGGCGCCATGGCCGCATGGAACCGGGGCGAGTGGGTGCGCGGCTGCCAGCGCATCAGCCGCGGTGATGACGGCACGCTGGTGTGGAGCTTCACCAGCACCATCGACCCCAAGACGGGCAAGAAGGTTTACACGCTGGTGCAGGGCCTGGCCAATCGCCGGGCTGACGAAACCGTGAAATGCGGGCGCGACCTGACATGAACCTCTCCCTCATCACCCATCTGGCCCTTGCCATCGTGACCGCTGGCGCTGTCTGGGTGTTCCAGGACGCCCGCATGGACGCGGCCGTGGCCGAGGTGCGGCTGGAGCAATCGAACGAGCGCATTGGCGCTGTCACCCGGGCACGCGCCGACGAGCGCGCTGTCGCCAAGACATACCAGGAGGCCCTGAATGAAGCCCGAACCCGTGAAATTTCCGTGCGCCGTGATCGTGATGCTGCTCGCGCTGAGTCTGATGGGCTGCGCGACCAAGCCGCCGACGCCGCCCGCCGCCTCGCTGCAGCTCCCCCCGCCGCCGTCCTTGAGTACGCCACTGCCATCAACCAGCTATTCGCTGAGTGCAGCCGAAGCTATCAAGAACTGGCGGGCAAAGCAGATGGCCACGCGCTTGATGTCCGAACCCTCACCGCCGCTTGGCCGGTGATTCCGGTTCGTGTCGTTGATGCAGCGGTGAGCAATTGAAATGGTGCTGGCCGGGCTTGATTCCGGCTCCCGTGGCCTTTGGGTCTGGGTTACTGATTGGCTGCTCTGGCTGGTGCCATCGCCTTTGTTTCACCTGCGTTTCCTTCAACGCCGCAGCGGTTCGATTATCCGCCCCGGCCGGCTGCCGGGTCAACAACGCAAGAAACCATGACCCTGCTGTACGAAGGCACCAAGCGCGTGCACGCCACGCCCATGAATCGCGGCGACTACAACGAATACCGCGGCTGGCAGATGCCGGCCGACGAAAACCCGGCCGACGAGGGCTACCTTGTGGAGTACGTGGACGGCGGGAAGGCCAACGACTCGCGCCACGCCGGCTACATCAGCTGGTCCCCGAGGGATGTTTTCGAGCGCGCGTACACGCTGGTGCCAGTACCGGCCGCCAACACGGCGCCGCCCCACCAGCAGCGCGTCATCGACGAAAAGGCCGCCCGCGATGGCGAGATCCAGCGCCTGGCCGCTTTCATCGCTGACAGCCCTATCTTCGCCACGCTGCCAGCCGACGAACAGGCCCGCCTGCGCCGCCAGCTGGATGTGATGCGCGAGCTGTCCGTGATCCTGGGCGAGCGCATCGCCGCTTTCTGACCCTGCAACTCCAAGGAACCCCATGACCGACCAAGCCATTGAGCAAGAAATTCAGGCCAAGGGCCTGACAGCGCCGCGCGTCACGCCAGCAGACATCGAGGCAAACATCGTCGGTGAGCACTACTTCACCGCCGCTGAGGGGGTTGATGGCGCAGCGCGCCCCGTGGCCTATGAGTTCTACAACCCGGACACAGGGCACGCCATCGTTGACTACAGCGAACACACATATGTCGGCCACCTCTCCCGTGCGAAGGGGTATGTGCCCCTGCCACTGGTGAAGCAATCAACGGTTCACCAAACGCCTCTTGGCCTGCTGACCTTCTGCGTGCTGGTCCTGCGCAACGGCTTCACGGTCACGGGCGAGAGCGCTTGTGCCAGCCCTGAGAACTTCGACGCCGAAGTGGGCCGCAAGATCGCGCGCCAGAACGCGGTGCAAAAAATCTGGCCCCTCATGGGCTACGAGCTGCGCAGCAAGCTGGCCCATGCAGCATCAGGACAGGAAGGGTCTGCCCAGTGATCCCCACCGCACTTGCACTTATCGCTGCCGTGGCAATCATCGGCTACGTTGTCGCCGTCTCGCTGGGCAAGCAGCCCAGTAGGGAGCTGATGACCGTGGCAATCATTGCCATCCTTGCGTCCTGCACTTCTGCCCATGAGCTGTCAGAGAAAAAAGGAAGCCTTTTCAATTTTCAGGTGGAGCAGCCTGCCGCGCCTGCCAAGTGATTCCCGCCATGGCAAGGGATACCCGCCGTCAGCCACGGCATTCCAACCGGAGATTCACATGACCCGTTCCCGCTCCCTGTTCTCCCTGCTTGCCGTCGCCGTTCTGGCCGCGGCATCTGCCTTCGAGGCTGTCACCAGCACCGTGCGTGCAGGTTTCGGCTACGTCCGCGACTTCGTAGTGGCCGCGTTTGCCGAGGTGCCCAAGGCCGTGCAGGCGGTTGTGCCCAGCCAGCTTTCGCCCCGCGTCGCCCTGGTGGCGGCCAAGGCCTTCGCGCACCGGCTCATGAGGCGCCGGCCCACGGTGCAGCCCACGTCCTGGCGCATGTGTAGCTCGACCTGACACACGTTTTCGCCCATGAGAAAAGCCCGCTCAATGCGGGCTTTTTCACGTCTCGGGGTGGCGCGCGGCCAGCCCTTCCAGGTACTGGTCCAGCTTGGCCAGCCACTCCCGGCGCTCCGCATCGTAGGTGTGCGCGTTGTACGTGGCCACGATGTCCTTTGGCATGTGCCCCACGATGGCCTCTGCCACCTCGTTGATGCACCCCAGCTGCGCGAGCATGGTGCGGGCCGTGCGCCGCAGGTTGTGCGGGGTCCAGTTCGTGACGGGCAGCACCAGGCCGGGCGATGACCGGCGCGCCACTTTCTCGGAGTATGGCTGCAGGCCGTAGATGTAGGTAGAGAAATCGTGCTGGGTGTACGGGCCACCCTTGGCCCCGGTGAACAGCCAGCCGTCCGGGCCCGCGGCCTTGATGCGCCGTTGCACCACCTCCAGCGCGCGGCCGTAGAGTGGAACGCGCAGATCCACGGCAAGGGCTTCGCCCGCGTTTTTGGTCAGCGACTTCGGCACCGTCCACCACCACAGCCCGCGCTCCTTGGTGACATGCTCCGGCCGCAGGCTGAAAATCTCCGCGCCCCGGGTGCACGTCCACAGGTACATCACCACCGCGTCGCGGCCATGCGGGTGCATGTTGTCCAGCCAGCGGAGCAGGGCGCCCACCTCGTCGCCAGTGAGCACGCGGCGCCCCTGGCCAACATGCTCGCCACCGATGATCTTGCCCTTGCTCTTGAGCTTGCCGCGCATGACCTGGCGCCACCAGTTGGGCACAGCGCCATCCAGCCGGCCGCTGTCGTGGGCATGCTCCCAGGCTGCGCCGAACATGGAGCGCAGTTTCACGGCCGCCATAGGCGTAGCTTTTTTGGCGTCCAAAATGCCAAAAGCTACGCCGCGCGTCACCTCGTGGGCGGCCGACTCTGCAAACGTGGGGTTTTCGTCCAGCACGGCATGCAGCGCGCGGCGCGCGGCCTCGTGCCCGGTGGGCTTGCGGCCGTCTTTCAGGGGGCCGTCCACGTAGTCCTGCACCAGCTGGCGCACGGTGTAGGCCTCGGGCGTCACCTGCTTGGCGGCCACCTTGATGCGCTTGCGCTGGGCGCGTGGATCTACGCCCGCGCTGCGCTGGGTGCGCAGCTCCTGCCACTGTGCCGCGGCAGCCTGCACGGGGATGGCAGGCCATTGCCCAATGGCTACCTGCTTCATCTTCCCGCTATCGTCTTTGTAGCGGTACGTCCATGTCTTGCGGGATGCCGTGGCCACCAGCCGCAGGCCCTGGCAGCCTTCGATTACGATGTGCTGGCCGGGCTGTAGCAGCTTGGCGGCGCGGGGGTCGAAGAACATGGCGCGGATACTACGCCAAAAAACCTGAACTAAACCTACGCCAGCGCCGTATCTGCCGGCACAAAGCATAGATACAATATGGACAGTTTTTGAAATAGCGCACCGGCAAAATGCCACGCTAAATCAACGACTTAGCAGCGAAAACCGTTTGAAATCAACGGGTTGCAGATTGCGGGTGTAGTTCAATGGTAGAACGGCAGCTTCCCAAGCTTCATACGAGGGTTCGATTCCCTTCACCCGCTCCAGATTCCCAAAAAGGCCGGTCTTGTGAAAACAGGGCTGGCCTTTTTGCTTCTGTGCATCCTGCTCCGGAGGGCCGCAAGGGCCTTCCAGCGACCAAGTACAAGCCAAAATGCCTTGTAGTCCATGATTTATATGCCTCTATTGCTATCAAAATAATAGCAATATCGGCTATTTCAGGATGTCACCCAGGCACAGGTATTTGATCTCGACGTAGTCGTCCATGCCGTAGTGCGAGCCCTCCCGGCCCAGGCCCGACTGCTTGACGCCGCCGAATGGCACATGCTCGGTGGCCAGGATGCCTACGTTGATGCCAACCATGCCGTACTCCAGCGCTTCGCCCACGCGGAAGATGCGTCCCACATCGCGGCTGTAGAAGTAGCTGGCCAGTCCGAACTCGGTGTTGTTGGCCGCGTCAATGGCTTCCTGCTCGGTCTTGAACCGGAATACGGGGGCGAAGGGTCCGAAGGTCTCCTCACGGGCGCAAAGCATGTCTGCGGTTGCGTTCGCCACCACCGTTGGCTCGAAGAACTGGCCTGATCCGAGGCTCTTCAGCCGCTGGCCACCCGCCACCACGCGGCCGCCTTTGGCCAAGGCATCGTCGACATGGCGCTGCACTTTCTCAAGCGCTGCTTCTTCGATCAGCGGGCCCTGGTTCACGCCGTCCTCGAAGCCATTGCCGACCTTGGCGGTCTTCACCTTGGCGGCGAACTTGGCCACGAACTCGTCGTACACGCCTTCCTGCACGTAAAACCGGTTGGTGCACACGCAGGTCTGGCCGGCATTGCGGTACTTGCTGGCAAACGCGCCTTCCACGGCGCTGTCCACGTCGGCGTCGTCAAACACGATGAACGGGGCGTTGCCGCCCAGCTCCAGTGACATCTTCTTGACCGTGGGAGCCGACTGCGCCATCAGGATGCGGCCCACCTCGGTGCTGCCGGTAAAGCTGATGTGGCGCACCACGTCGCTCGCGCACAGCACCTTGCCGATGGCAATGGAGTTGCCGCTGTCGGCGCTGAGGATGTTGAGCACGCCCGCCGGTATGCCGGCGCGAATGGCCAGCTCGGCTGCGGCCAGGGCCGTCAGCGGCGTCAACTCGGCCGGCTTGATAACCACGGGGCAGCCCGCCGCCAGCGCGGGCGCGACCTTGCGGGTGATCATGGCGAGCGGAAAGTTCCATGGCGTGATGGCCGCGCATACGCCTATGGGCTGTTTCATCACCAGCAGGCGCCGGTTGTTGTCGAACTGCGGCAGCGTCTCGCCGTTCACCCGCTTGGCCTCTTCGGCAAACCACTCCACAAAGCTTGCGCCATAGGCCACTTCGCCCTTGGCTTCGGCAAAGGGCTTGCCTTGCTCGGCCGTCATGATGCGGGCCAGATCGTCCTGGTGGGCCATGAACAGGTCATACCACTTGCGCAGGATGGCGCTGCGCTCCTTGGCCGTGCGGGTCTTCCAGGGGCCCCAGGCGGCATTCGCTGCGGCAATGGCGGCCTCCGCGTCCGCAGGGCCCAGATTGGCCACATCGGCCAGCTTGTACCCGGTGGCAGGGTCGTTCACGTCAAAGCGGCTGCTGCCGGGCAGCCATACGCCATTGACCAGCGCATCGGTCTTGAGCAGGGTGGGGTCGTTGAGCAGGGCAAGGGGCGAGGAATGCATGGCCGTAGGTTTCAGCTGTTTGACGGGGGGGAGACCGGGACGGATCCTGGGGAAGAAAGGCACATGCAGAGTGCTGCAACAGCCTTGGTGGTCAAAAGAATAGCGCCTTGGCGCGGTCGCCCACTGTGCCGGTAGCGACAGGCCCGCAAACCTATAATTGCCGGTTGGCCCACGCGTGCCGACCCTGTGCGGCATCGCCCCGTGCACAACCAACGTACACACCATGAGCAACCCCACTTTTTCCGTCGCCGACATCCGCAAGTCATTCCTGGACTTCTTCGTCTCCAAGGGCCACACCGTGGTGGCATCGAGCCCGCTGGTGCCCGGCAACGACCCGACCCTGATGTTCACCAACTCAGGCATGGTGCAGTTCAAGGACGTGTTCCTGGGCACGGACAAACGCTCGTACAACCGCGCCGTGTCGGTGCAGGCCTGCCTGCGTGCCGGTGGCAAGCACAACGACCTGGAAAACGTGGGCTACACCGCACGCCACCACACGTTCTTTGAAATGCTGGGCAACTGGTCGTTTGGCGACTATTTCAAGCGCGAGTCCCTGCACTGGGCGTGGGAACTGCTGACCACGGTTTACAAGCTGCCGCCCGAGCGTTTGCTGGCCACCGTGTACCAGGAAGACGACGAGGCCTACGACATCTGGACCAAGGAAATTGGCCTGCCGCCCGAGCGCGTGATCCGCATCGGCGACAACAAGGGCGGCCGCTACAAGTCCGACAACTTCTGGATGATGGCCGACACCGGCCCCTGCGGCCCCTGCAGCGAAATCTTCTACGACCACGGCCCGCACATTGCCGGCGGTCCCCCCGGCAGCCCCGATGAAGACGGCGATCGCTTCATCGAGATCTGGAACAACGTGTTCATGCAGTTCAACATGGACGAAACCGGTGCCGTGACGCCACTGCCCGCGCCCTGCGTGGACACCGGCATGGGCCTGGAGCGCCTGGCGGCCATCCTGCAGCACGTGCACAGCAACTACGAAATCGACATCTTCGATCAGCTCATCAAGGCCGCTGGCCGCGAGACGGGGGTGAGCGACCTGAACCACAAGAGCCTGCGGGTGATTGCCGACCACATCCGCGCCACCGCGTTCCTGGTGAGTGACGGCGTGATCCCCAGCAACGAAGGCCGCGGTTATGTGCAGCGCCGCATCGTGCGCCGCGCGATCCGCCACGGCTACAAGCTGGGCAAGAAGACGCCGTTCTTCCACAAGCTCGTGGCCGACCTGGTGCGACTGATGGGCGATGCGTACCCATCGATCCGCGACCAGGAAAAGCGCATCACGGATGTGCTCAAGGCCGAGGAAGAGCGCTTCTTTGAGACGCTGGCCAACGGCATGGAAATCCTGGACGCGGCCCTGGACGGCGGCGCGAAGGTGCTGCCCGGCGATGTGGCTTTCAAGCTCCACGACACCTACGGCTTCCCGCTCGACCTGACCAACGATGTGTGCCGTGAGCGCGACGTGGAAGTGGACGAGGCAGGTTTCAAGACTGCGATGGAAAAGCAGAAGGCCCAGGCCCGCGCAGCCGGCAAGTTCAAGATGGACAAGGCGCTGGAATACACCGGCGCCTCCAATCAGTTCACGGGCTACGAACAGCTTGCACACGACGCAAAAATCGTAGCAATCTATGTAGACGGTACTAGCGCCGCGGTCCTCAAAAGTGGTCAAAATGGCGTGGTGGTGCTGGACAGTACCCCGTTCTACGCCGAAAGCGGCGGCCAGGTGGGCGACGAGGGCGTGATCACCAGCGGCTCGGCCCGCTTTGCGGTGGATGACACCCTGAAGATCAAGGCCGACGTATTCGGTCACCATGGCACGCTGCAGGAAGGCACGCTCAATGTGGGCGACACCGTGCAGGCCCAGGTGAACATGGCCGTGCGCGCTGCCACCATGCGCAACCACTCGGTCACGCACATCATGCACAAGGCGCTGCGCGAAGTGCTGGGCAGCCACGTGCAGCAAAAGGGCAGCCTGGTCAACGCAGACCGCACCCGTTTCGACTTCACGCACAACGCAGCCGTGACGGCGGTCGAGGTCCGCGAGATCGAGCGCCGCGTGAATGCCGAGATTCTGGAAAACCACTCCACGCAGGCCCGCGTGATGGACATCGAGTCGGCCCAGAAGACCGGTGCCGTGATGCTCTTTGGCGAAAAGTATGGCGACACCGTGCGCGTGCTGGACATTGGCACTAGCCGCGAACTGTGCGGCGGCACGCACGTGCAGCGCACAGGCGATATCGGCCTGTTCAAGGTGGTGAGCGAAGGCGGTGTGGCCGCGGGCGTGCGTCGCATTGAGGCCGTGACGGGCGCCAATGCGCTGGCTTACCTGCAGCAGCTGGAAGACACCGTGAACCAGGCTGCCAGCACGCTCAAGGCCCCGGTAACCGAACTCAACGGCCGCATCGTGCAGGCCCTGGAAAGCGCACGCGCGCTCGAAAAGGAAGTGGTAGCGCTCAAGGGCAAGCTGGCGTCGAACCAGGGCGACGAGTTGCTGACGCAGGCGGTGGAAGTGGGCGGCATCCAGGTGCTGGCCGCTGCACTGCCGGGTGCAGATGCCAAGACGCTGCGCGACACCATGGACAAGCTCAAGGACAAGCTCAAAACCGCCGTGATCGTGCTGGCCGCCGTGGATGGCGGCAAGGTGCAACTTGCCGCGGGCGTGACCGCCGACAGCGTGGGCCGTATCAAGGCGGGCGAACTGGTGAACTTTGTGGCCCAGCAGGTAGGCGGAAAGGGCGGCGGCAAGCCCGACATGGCCATGGCTGGTGGCACCGATGCCACGCAGCTGCCGAAGGCGCTGGCCTCGGTGCTGCCCTGGGTGACGGCGCAGCTGTAGGAATGGGGAGGGTGGCTAAGGGCACCCTTTGAGGTGCTCTGGCCGTTGCTTGTTGGTGGTGCAGGAGACGTGAAACCGCGAACTTCGCGCACCCACCTGACTGGCGCGTTGAGCGGTGATCGCGGACGGCTTCAGCGTATCCTGAAGTCGTAATCCGCGAGACTCAGAACAGTTCGACGTCGTCGTTGCCGACGACCTTCGCCGCCAATTCGCCGCCCGCCACCAACTCGTCGTAATAGCAGACCTGGTTGCGCCCGTGCTCCTTGGCGTAGTAGAGAGCCTGGTCTGCTTGACCCAATATTTCCACCGGCGCACCCTTGGTCGTGCTGACGAAGCCAAGGCTGACCGTGACCTGACCGACCTGGGGAAACGCATATTCCTGCACGGCGGTACGAAACCGGTTGAATACCTTGTGTGCCGTGCTCAGGGTTGTGGAGCGCAGCAGCACCACAAATTCCTCGCCCCCAAACCGGAAGATGCGGTCGTGGCTGCGAAAGCTGTTGCGCAGGATGTTCGCGACGAGGATCAGCACTTCGTCGCCATAGAGGTGGCCGAAGCGGTCGTTGACCTGCTTGAAGTGATCGATGTCCACTACGGCCAGCCACTGCTGGATGGGTTCGCTGCTGGACGCTGATTCTTCGGCGGCCAGAGTTTCCACCACCGCGCCGGCCCTGCTGGGCAGGCCCTGCATGGTGTGGCGCGAGAACTGCTCGTCAAACGTCTTGCGGTTGAAGAGCCCGGTGAGCGCATCGCGTTCGCTGTAGTCCAGCAGGCTCTGGTAGTTCTGGTAGACCGCAAACACGCCCTTGAGCACATCAAGCTTGTGCGCCGAAAACGGACGTGACTGAGTGATCTCCAGGCAGGTGTGCACCTTCTCGTGCATCCATACCGGCAGCCAGAGCACATGGCGACCCTTGCGCGGTGAGGCCAGGGCGCTGTCGCCGTGGGTTTCAATGCATTCGCGCAGTGCGGGGTAGTGCTCGAGCGCCTCGCGCCGCGGGTCGGTCGCGGCCTCTGAATCGGTCGAGGTCAGCTGGCCGTTTTCCACCCAGGTCCGCGGCCGCACGTGTGCCTGCCCAGAGTCTGTGAAGAGCTCCAGCGCTCGGACCTCGATGATGCTGGTGAGCTTTTGCAGCGTCGACAGCACCGAAACCTCCAGTCGGAGGTGGTCACGGTGGCCGGTCATTTCGACCAGATTTTGAAGGATGGGCGTCATGAGAATAGGACGGCGGGCAGCGCGTGCAAATCGGTATCAGGCGGAACGCACAAAGACCAGGTCCCACACCCCGTGCCCGAGGCGGAGTCCCCGGTTTTCAAACTTGGTCAGGGGACGATAGTCGGGTTGCGGTGCAAACCCTTCGGCGGTGTTGTGCAGCGCAGGCTCGTTGCCCAGCACCTGCAGCATCTGCTGCGCGTAGGGCTCCCAGTCGGTGGCGCAATGCAGGTAGCCACCAGGCTTGAGCCGTGCCGCCAGCTTGGCCACCAGGGGCGACTGGATCAGGCGGCGCTTGTTGTGCTTGGTCTTGTGCCAGGGGTCGGGGAAGAAGATGTGGACCCCGTCCAGGCTTGCCTGCGGCAGCATGTGGTCCAGAACTTCGACAGCGTCATGCTGCAGGATACGGATGTTCGTCAGGCCTTGTTCGCCAATGCGCTTGAGCAGGGCGCCCACGCCGGGTTCATGCACCTCGCAGCACAGAAAATTGTCGCCCGGACGCACGTTGGCAATATGTGCCGTGGCTTCGCCCATGCCAAAGCCAATCTCCAGGATCAGCGCTGCGTCGCGGCCAAAGGCTGCGACGGCATCGATGGGCGTGGGCTGGTAGGGCAGCACATAGCGGGGGCCGAGGTCTTCAAAAGCCTTGGCCTGGCCCGTGGTGGTGCGGCCGGCACGGCGCACAAAGCTCTTGATGGTCTTGGGATGGGTCACGCCGGCGGGGGCGCTGCCCGGCGCGCGCGGCGGGGCATCTGGCAGGGCGCTCTCGGGCGCAGGGGCAAGGGTGGGTTCGGTCACGGTCTCTGATTGTAGATTCGTCCCCACGCTTTGACCCAATGGGCAAGCGCGTCGGGTACAGAATTTTCCCGCCTGGCTTCCAGTGGAGGAAGCCCGAGCACCCGGGCCGCCTGTGCCAGCGCAGCAACAGGCGCATGCAGGTCCAAGGCCCGGGCACCGTTCTGCTTGGACAATTTCTCGCCGTTGTCACCACAGACCAGCGGCGCATGGAGGTAGCGCGGCGTGGGCATGCCCAGTGCCTTCTGCAGCAGGATCTGGCGCGCAGTGTTGTCGGCTAAGTCCTCGCCGCGCACGACGTGGGTGATGCCTTGGTCACCGTCGTCCACGACCACAGCCAACTGGTAGGCCCATAGGTCATCCGCGCGGCGCAACACAAAATCGCCCACAGCCTCGGCCACATTCTGGTGTTGCAGGCCCAGACGACGGTCATGCCACCAGACATCATGGCCCGCGACACGCATCACGAAGGGGGTGCCAGTGGTACTACTGCTGATGGCTTCGCTGGCGGGCGTGGTGGTGCTCGCGCCGCCTTCTGGCGGGTTTTTAGCGGGTACTGCAAAACGCCACGAACGGGCAGCCTTGCCAGACAGCCCATGGCGGCAGGTGCCGGGGTAGGGCAGGGCTGCATGCCGCTCACGGGCATGGCCCATGGCCTCATGCGCTTCTTCGATGTCCTTGCGCGAACATCCGCACGGGTAAGCCCTGCCTGCGGCTACCAGCGCGTCCAGGACCGTCTGGTATCGGTGGCCGCGAGCCGACTGCCACAGCGGCGGGCCATCTGGCCGCAGGCCACAGGCGGCCAGCTGCGAAAGGATGGACTCCGCAGCGCTCAGGCTGCAGCGGGGGATGTCTACGTCTTCGATCCGGATCAGCCACTGGCCGCCCCGCCCCTCGTTGAAAGCCCTTGCGTCCAGCCAGCTTGCCAGCGCGGCCACCAGGGAGCCCGCATGCAGCGGGCCGGTGGGCGACGGGGCAAAGCGCCCCACATAGTGCCCGCTACCGCGGGCCTGCGTGGGGACGGCTTCGGCCGTCAGCGCCGGGGCAGCGCGCTCGTGCGCGCCCGGGGCTGTCATGCCACGGCAAGTGCGAGTTCGAGCCCGGACACGAAGGCGTCTTCCACGCGGTGGCCAATGCACCAGTCACCGCAGGCACCAATGCCGGCGCCCCCGTCCCACAGATGGCTGCGGCCCAGCGGATGCGTGGTCTGCGCGTAGCGCCAGCGGCGTGTCTCCACATACGACGGCTCGGCACGGATGCCGGTGACCTCTGCAAAGGCCTTGAGCAGCTTGGCCTGCACGCGGGCTTCGTCGTCTTCCAGGTGTTCGGCAGACCAGGCCGGGCTGGCCTGCACCGTCCAGCGTTCGACGAGGTTGCGGCCGGGCTTGGACGATTCGCGCGCCAGCCAGGCGATGCGGTGGTGGGTGCTGCGCGCTGCGTTCCACTGCGGCCCGAGGGTGGTCAGGCCTGGCCGCACGGCCTGGGGGTAGGCCAGCATCAGCGTCCAGCAGGGGGCAATCGCCACGGTCGCCAGGGCATCGGCCAGCCGGCTTTCAAGGCCCGAACTGGCCAGCAGGGCCTGCGCAGGCACCGATGGCATGGCCAGCAGCACTGCATCGTAACCAGCGTAGACGCGCTGGGCCCCATCGGCGCCAGCCGTGCGCAGCTGCCATCCACCGGCGTTGACGGCATCTGGCTCGATGCGCGCCACGCGCGTCTGCACGACGAGATCGCCCGAGCGGTTCAGCGGTTCTGCCCAGGTAGCCACCAGCGACTGCATGCCCGGGCTTGCCACCCAGTGCGCCTCGCCCCGTGCCAGGCCTTCGGCAGCCACGCGTCCGGTGGCGTCCAGCACGCGAACCGAGTTGGCGCTCCAGCGCTTGCACACGCCCGGTACGGTGTCGATGGCGCGCGCGAAACGCGGGTCGCGCACGGTGAAGTACTGCGCGCCCGAATCGAAGGCCCCAAACGGGCTGTCGACCGTGGCGGTGCGCCCGCCCACTTCGTCGGCCTTTTCAAACACCGTCACCTGGTGGCCAGCCTGCACCAGCGTGCGCGCGCAGGCAATGCCCGCCATGCCGGCGCCGATGACGGCAAAGTGCTTGCGTGGCTTGCCCGACCAGGTGGCGGGCGCGGAAGCGGCAGCGGATTGCGCTGCGCTGGAAGGCTGGGATGCTTGGGCGTTGCGTCGGCGGCGTTCGGCGGGGCGGGTGTCAGGTGTGCTCATGGAGTGGCCTTTGTGTGACGGACGGCTAAGAAACTGCGAAGGACGTGCAACAGCAACCACTCTACACGCGCACGGCACCCGCTGCGGCGCACAAAGGGTCAGAAATGATGGTGGTTTTCCAGCAGAGCGCGGCGTGTGGCGGGGCTTTGCAGCTGGGTCAGCCACCATTGCAGGGCCCGGCCCGGCGCGGCGAAGCCAGGGCCGCCCCAGGCGTAATGCACGCGCACGTTGCGCTCGGGCCGCGCCACACGGCGCGCCACGAGGCGGCCGGCCTCCAGATAGGGCCGCAGCATGGGTTCGGGCAGAAAGCCCCCGCCCAGTCCGCGCAGCTGCACCTGCAGCTTGGCCTGCATGGTGTCTACCGTCAGCACATCCTGCCCGCCCAGCAGCCCCATGGTGGCCCCGCCGCGGGTGGCCGAATCGGCCACCGCCACCGCGCGGTGCTGGCGCAGCGTGGCATCGGTGATGGGCTCTGGCACGGCCGCCAGCGGGTGGTGCGGCGCCACGGCGTAGATGAATAGCACCTCGCCCAGCAGCGCCTGCTGCAGCCCCGCCACCTCCGAGCCTGCGATCGACACGCCAATCGCCAGATCGGCCCGCCCGGATGTGAGGGCCTCCAGCGTGCCGGCCA
The DNA here is from genome assembly GCF_051942715.1 of Acidovorax sp. BL-A-41-H1. NCBI lineage: Bacteria > Pseudomonadati > Pseudomonadota > Betaproteobacteria > Burkholderiales > Comamonadaceae > Acidovorax > Acidovorax sp. BL-A-41-H1. Next base: position 1,392,368 of record NZ_JBPVJQ010000006.1, read on the forward strand.
TGATGCCGTCGCGCAGCTTCAGACGCGTGGGCGGCGCCATCGCATAAAAGGCATCCACCAGCTCCAGCATGGTCTGTGGCGAGATGATGCCGTCCACCGACAGCGTGAGCTGCGGCTCCCACCCCGTGGCCACCCGGCGCACGCGATGGGCCACGGCGTCGATGTCGTGCAGCAGCCGCGCACCCTCGCGCAGCAGTTCGCTGCCGGCCTCGGTAGGCCGTGCCTGGCGGGCGCTGCGGTCGAACAGCAGTACATCCAGGGCATCCTCGATCTGGCGCACCCGGTAGGTGAGGGCGCTGGGCACGAGGCCGAGTTCGCGCGCGGCGGCAGCGAAACTGCCTTCCTTGGCAATCACCTGCAGCATGGCCAAGGCATCTGGCGTGAGGACATCGCGTGCGTTTTGCATGGTGGTGCAAGTTTATTTCAGTAAATTTGAATCGTTACGACGATTTGCCTGCGTGCTGATCCCTCCGCCGGTGCGTACATTGGAGGCTTGAAAAGGACCCTGCCATGCTGACCATTCGCAAATCACAAGACCGGGGCTATGCCGACCACGGCTGGCTGCAGTCGTTCCACAGCTTTTCATTTGCCGGCTACCACGACCCGGCGCACATGGGCTTTGGCAACCTGCGCGTCATCAACGAAGACCGCATTGCCCCGGGTACCGGTTTCGGCACGCACGGGCACCGTGACATGGAGATCATCAGCTACGTGCTGTCCGGTGAACTGGCCCACAAGGACAGCATGGGCAACGTCAAGGCTATACCGCCGGGCGATGTGCAGCGCATGAGCGCTGGTACCGGGGTGATGCACAGCGAGTTCAACCACGCGGAGGGGCAAACCACGCACTTCCTGCAGATCTGGATCGAACCCAACGTCCGCGGCATCGCTCCCGGCTATGAGCAAAAAACCTTTGCCGATGCCGAAAAACGCGGCGTGCTGCGGCTGGTGGCGTCGCCAGACGGTGCCAGCGGCTCGGTGAAGATCCATGCCGATGCGCGGCTCTACTCCGGCCTGTTCCAGGGCGCCGATGCGGTGTCTGTGCCCCTGCAACCCGGCCGCAAGACGTACGTGCATATGGTGCGAGGCGCGTTGGCGGTCAATGGCCAGGCCTTGTCGGGCGGGGATGCCGCGCTGATCGAGGATGAGGCGGCGCTGTCGCTGGCGGATGGCAACGACGCCGAAGTGCTGGTGTTTGACCTGGCAGGTTGAGTTTCTGCGCAGGATTCGCGGGGCTGCGCGCAGCTCCCTAGTGGCCCGCGGTCTGGTGTCATTTTTGTGAGATGAAGCGACAAAAGCTTCATCCGTGGTGGGGTCAGGCACGCTGCTTTCTACGCGGGGCGGCCGGGTCCTGGTGTTGTCGATGTGATCGTTGATGTTCTTTGATCAGGAGATTTCCATGGCAAAAATTGCAGTCGTATTTCATTCTGGCTACGGCCACACCCGGCGCCTGGCGCAGGCTGTCGCCGAAGGCGCCAATGCCGAACTGGTGGCCATCGACGCCGACGGCAACCTGCCCGAAGGCGGGTGGGAGACCCTGGCCGCTGCCAGCGCCATCATCTTTGGCACACCCACCTACATGGCCGGGCCCAGCTGGCAGTTCAAGAAGTTTGCCGATGCGTCGAGCAAGCCCTGGTTCAGCCAGGCCTGGAAGGACAAGCTGTTTGCCGGCTTCACCAACAGCGCCAGCACCAATGGCGACAAGCAGGTCACGCTGGACTACCTTTTTCACCTGGCCATGCAGCACGGCGGGCTGTGGGTGGGGTCGGGCATGATGCCCGCCAACTCCAAGGCTGCCACGCGCAACGACGTGAACTGGATCGGTGCCTTCAGCGGCGCCATGGCGCAATCGCCCTCCGACGCGTCGGCCGCCGAGATGTTCCCTGGCGATCTGGAAACCGGCCGCCTGTTCGGCCAGCGCGTGGCCGATGTGGCCCGCCGTTTGGACCGTTGAGCCTGCTGCGTGGCCAGATGGGATGCGCGATGATGCGCGCGGGCGGGTGGCCATCTCCGTGACGGTTGCATTGCGCCAGGGCCTGCACGTCCATAGGCCCGCGCTCTCCAATATCCACTTGCAGTGAACCAGGAAGCACTGGTTGCTGCCAAAATGGCGTCACGGTAAGCGGCTTTGGGTGGCGCGCCGTGTTTCCGATCCTCAGGCCTTCACCGCGCCGCACCCATTCTTGAGCAAGGGCACCAGCTCTGCCTCGGGCACAGGGCGGCTGAAGTGGTAACCCTGCCCTTGGTCGCAGCCCAGGTCCTGGAGGATTTGCACATGGCGTGCTTCCTCCACGCCTTCGGCCACGATGGCAAACCCGAGGCTCTGGCCCATGCGCACCACTGCCGACACAATGGTCACGTCCTGAGCGCTGCGGTGCAGGTCTCGGATAAATGCCTGATCGATCTTGAGTGTGTCCACCGGCAAGTTTTTCAGGTACGAGAGTGAGGAGTATCCGGTGCCGAAATCGTCGATGGCGATGCTGTAGCCCAGCTCCTTGATGGCGATGAATTTGCCTGTCACATCCTCCAGGCCGCTGATGAGTGCGCTTTCGGTCACTTCGAGCTGGACCAGCCGCGGAATGTCGCGGTCCTCGGCGGCGATGGCGCGCAGCGTCTGCAGGAGTCGAGGGCTGCGGAATTGCGCCGCGGCCACGTTCACCGCAACGGGTATCTCGGTCCCAATGATGTCGCGCCAGCGGCGGGCAGCGGCGATGGCCTCGCGCAGCACCCAGTCGCCGATATCGATGATGAGCCCGCTCTCCTCGGCAATAGGGATGAAACTGGCGGGCGGGATGCGGCCCAGTTGCTGGCTTTCCCAGCGCAACAGGGCTTCTGCTCCGGCGATGCGGCCCGTCGCCAGCTCCACCTTGGGCTGGAAGGCCAGCCAGAACTCGCCCTGGGCCAGCGCGGTGCGCAAGCCGTTCTCCATACTCAGCCGCCGCGACGATTCCTGGAGCTGCCGGTCGTCAAAGACACAGTAAGTGTTGCGCCCCAGCTTCTTGGCGGCATACATGCCCATGTCTGCGCGGCTCACCAGTTCGGCCGGAGTGCTGCCGTGATCGGGAAAGAGGCTGATGCCTACCGAGGGCGTGACGTGCAGCTGATAGCCTTCCAGCGCAAACGGCCGACGTATCTGGTTCATCAGTTCCTGCGCCAGCGCGATGGCCTGCTCATCGCTGCCCAGCTGAGGTAGCACCACCAAAAATTCATCGCCACCGTGGCGTGTGACCCAGGCGGGCGGCATTACGGTGGACTGAAGCCGCAACGCCAGCTGGCGCAGCAGCAGGTCTCCCACCTGGTGGCCCAGGGTGTCATTGATGTCCTTGAAATTGTCCAGATCGATGAACAGGAGAGCCAGTCGGCCTTGGGCATCCCGAGCGCGCGCCAGATCCGGGGGCAGGTCGCGTGCCAGTTTGGACCGGTTGCCCAAGCCGGTGAGTGGATCGTGGAAGGCCTGGAAGACGATCTGCCGTTCTTTGTCGATTTCTTCGGAGATGTCGCGCAGTACCAGCAACAGTACGACGTCTCCCGGGTTGTGCAAGGGCACGGCGTTGAGTTCCGCCACAAAGGCTCGTGCGTGCGCCGGGTCGATGCGCAGCTCACCGCGAGCACGCTGGGGCATACCGGACTGGAGGGCTTTAGCCAGCCATTCGCCGCGCAGTTCGCCGCTGGCTTCGTCCAGGAGCCGGAACAGGGTTTGCCAAGGCTGCCTCTGCAGGTCCTGCTCAGCGATACCCAGCAGTCGCGCCGCTGCTCCATTGGCGTACACCACCTCACCCGCTTCGTTGAGAGCCAGCACGCCATCGCTGAGAGCACCCAACGTGGCCTCGATTTCCTTGACGCGCGCCAGCAGCGTTTGCTCGGCCCGAAGGCGCAGTTGGGCTTCGGTGGCGCGTTCGGTATGGAATCGGTTGAATGCATCCACCAGCGCGTCCAGTTCGTCGGGCTGTGCACTGCTGGCCCGGCGCTGAAGCCTGATCCGGTCGTTTTTGTCCAGCGGGTTCAGGCCGCCGACGGCCCGAGCCAGTGCCGACAGGTGGCGCATGATGAGCGAGCGTACGATGACGACCAGGATGGCGGCGATGCTGGCGATCTGCAGAAGCTGGGCAATGGCAATGCGCCAAGCTGTTTCGGCCTGTTGGGCGCGCAGGGCAGCGTAGGACTCGTACACGCGGATCTCGCCCAGCTGCGAGCGTCCCGGCGTCTTGCTCGCGGGGTCGGCAATGGGGGCGCTCCAGGTGGTATCGACAGGGGGAATTTCGCCGGGACGCGACACCGAGATCACCGTGCGTTCGCCGTCCAGAACGTCGGCGCGCACGATGGCGCCTTCGCCGACCATGCCCGTGAGCAGTGCATGCAGGCTGGCGTTGTTGAAGTTCCAGAGGCTTTCGCTGAGTGCCGGCAGGTTTTGCTGCACGCTGCTCTTGGCCTGCTCATGGGCCCGTTGGAGCATTAAGGCTCTTTCTTGCGATACGGTGACCCAGGTGATAGCCGCGAATGCCAGCGAGCTGGCCACAACCACCCATACCAGGGTTTTGGCCGTGAGCGAGGAGGGCTTGAAGGAACGCATGGGGCGTGGTGTGGATACCTGCGCCATGCATGCACGGCGGGGCAGTCGGAAGGCCAGCAATTACCTTGCCAGCGAGGTAAAGCCATTATGTGGGCGCACGAAAATTGACACAATGCTCACAGGTCGCTACGTTAATTTCTTCCATTACCAGACACGGAGTACGCAATGCGAGGTCGTCTTTGCCTTCTGTGGTGGGTGCTGGCCGTCTTTGCATGGACCGGCAACGCACAGGCCGAAACGCTGCGCATTGCAACTGGCGAGTTGCCGCCGTATGCCAGCTCTGCGCGGCCCGACCAGGGGATCTCCTTGCACATTGTGCGTCAGGCGTTTGCCAAGGTCGGGGTCCAGGTCGAGTATGTGTTCCTGCCTTGGACGCGCGCACTGGTCGAAACGCGCGACGGCAGGTGGGACGCCACGGCGGCGTGGGGTCGCAACGCTGAGCGCGACAAGGGGTTGCTGATCAGCGACAACGTTTTGACCGAACAGTGGCAAATCCTTTACCGCAATGACCGAAACTTCAACTGGAGCAGTTTGCAGGACCTGGCGGGCATGCGCATAGGTGTGGTGGCGGATTACACCTACACACCCGCGTTCTGGCAGATGGTCCGGGACGGCACCTTGCGCGCGGACGTGGCACCCGATGATGTGAGCAACCTGAACAAATTGCTCGCGGGCCGTGTGGATGTGGTGCCGCTGGACCGCAATGTGGCCTGCGACCTGCTGGGCGCCAAATTCACAGGTGAGCAGGCGCGCAGGGTCAAGGCGCATCCCAAGCTGTTCGTACCCGACTTCACGACACACCTCATGATGAGTGAGAAGCTGCCTGCCAGCGCCAAGCGCATGGAGCTGTTCAACCAGGGGTTGAAAGCGCTGCGCCAGTCGGGAGAGTACAGCAAGATTCTGCAACAGCAGCCCTGTGCCGCCGATCTGGCGCAGGCTCTCAAGGGTGGCTGATATAGAGGTAAAACATACCTCTACCGCTTGATAGACAAGCCTCGGCTGCTATCGAATTCATATCTTTTCGTCGTCTGCCGCATGCAGGTCGGTGGTCAGGATCGCGCGGTCGTCAAACACGAAGCAGCCGCCCTGGTAGTGCGCGCCGTCGGTCAGCTCGAAATACTTGAGGATGCCACCCTCCAGCTGGTAGACATGCGGCAACCCTTCCTCGCGCATCAGGATGGCCGCCTTCTCGCAGCGGATACCACCCGTGCAAAAGCTCACCACCGTCTTGTCCTGCAGCGCGGCCTTGTGGGTGCGCAGCGCGGTTGGAAACTCGGTGAACTTGCCAATGCGCCAGTCGATCGCGCCCTCGAAAGTGCCAGCGTCCACCTCAAAAGCGTTGCGCGTGTCGAGCGTGACGACCTCGCGGCCTTCGTCATCACGGCCGGCCTGAAGCCAGCGCCGCAGCGTCACCGGGTCGACCGATGGCGCACGGCCCTGCGCCGGCTGGATGGCGGGGTGGTCCATGCGGATGATCTCGCGCTTGACCTTGACCAGCATCTTGCGAAACGGCACGGTGGCCGACCAGCTTTCCTTGGGGTCCAGGTCGGCAAAGCGCTCGTCCTGCTTCAGCGCCGCGACAAAGCTGCGCACCGCCTGCGCCGTGCCGGCCAGAAAGAAGTTGATGCCCTCGCCCGCGATCAGGATGGTGCCCTTGAGGTCTGCCGCGGCGGCGCGTGCGCGCAACACGTCGCGCAGTTCGGCGGCATCGGGCAGCGGCACGAACTTGTAGCAGGAGATGTTGAGAATGGGCAGGTCGGCAGAGGTCACGGTGAATCAGGCATGGATGGGGGCAGGAGCCGAAGGGATGTGCGGCTAGAAACTATACGACCGCCCGCCCGGTTCGCGGGGGGCGATGGGACAGTGCTGCAACCCGGGCCGCGCACGCTGCGACAGCGCCGCGCCGTGTGCGAAGGCAGCAGCCCAGGCCAGATGCGCGGCCGCATCGCAGGAGCTGCCCCAGTCAGGGCACCGGCGTGAGCAGCGTGGTTTCGATCTTGTTGGCCAGCTGTGCGATGGCCAGGGCTGCAGGGCAGCCCGGGGTTTGCAGCAGCAGCAGCTGCCGGCGCATCACGGCGTCGCGCACCGAAGGGTCGGCGGGAATGTCGCCCATGTGGATCAGCCGCACCGGACGGCCCGACTCGGTGGTCACAAAGCGGTCGAGCACCTGCTGCAGCTGGCTGGTGATGGCCCGGCCGTCGCCCGGGCGGGCTGCCTGGTTGATGACCATGCGCACATGCTGGCGCTTTTGCTGCATCGACAGCACCTTGATGGCAGCGTAGGCGTCGGTCAGCGAGGTAGGCTCGGGCGTGGCCACGATAAGCACTTCGGAGGCCAGAGACACCGAAAACAGCACCACATCCGAAATGCCCGCGCCGGTGTCCAGCAACACCACGTCGTACTTGGGCGTCAGCGCCTGGATCACGCTCAGGAACTGGCTGCGAACCTCAGGCGTGAGGCGCGAATACTCGACCATGCCCGAACCGGCCAGCAGCACATGGAAGCCGCCAGGCGCCAGGATCACGGCGCTCTCGAGCGTGGCCTTGCCGGTGAACACGTCGTGCAACGTGATCTTGGGATGCAGGTTCAGCACCACGTCGAGATTGGCCAGGCCCAGGTCGGCGTCGAGCACCAGCACGCGGTGGCCACGACGGGTCAGGGCCGCCGCAAGGTTGGCCGAGACAAAGGTTTTGCCCACGCCGCCCTTGCCGCTGGTGACGGCAATGATGCGGGCGCCCGGCGGGCTGCCAGGGGTGGGGGTGTTGGTGGGGGACAGCGCGTCGCTCATCTTCTAACTTTCAGTAGGCGCTGCCTGCAGGGTCAACCGGCGGCAGATCACCCCAGCCCGAGGGGTTGTAAAGCGGGCCGAACAACAGGCTTTTCTCTTCGGCGGTGACAGTGCTGTCGGGCTGTTCCTCAATACTGATGCGGTTGCGGCCTGCGTCCTTGGCCTCGTAGAGCTGCTGGTCGGCGCGGTCGGTCCACAGCAGGGTGGTGGAGCGGATCCACTGCATGGCAAAGGCACCGCCAATGCTGACCGTCACGTTAAGCTCTATTGAAGGTGATACCTGCACCGGCGTGTTGGCCACCGCGCGGCGGATGCGTTCTGCCACCATCCGGCCAAATCCGGCCTGGCAAGCGGGCAGCACCACCGCAAATTCTTCGCCGCCGTAGCGGGCCAGCGTATCCATGGGCCGCACGCAGGCACTCAGCGTACGCGCCACCGATTGCAGCACCACGTCACCGGCTAGGTGGCCGTAGGTGTCGTTGACCTTCTTGAAGTGGTCGATGTCCAGCATCAGCAGCAGTGCTGCTTCGCCCGAGCGGGTCACGCGGTCGATCTCGCGCTCAAGCACGGCACGAAAGTGGCGGCGGTTGGCGAGGCCGGTGAGGGGGTCTTTAAGGGAAAGCTCGCACAGGCCATCGATCAGGCCCTGCAGGTAGCGCACGGGTTCTTCGCGCTGCAGCGAGGGCACAAGGCCTGCACCGGACTGCGTAATCAACGCCTGTGCCGTGTCCAGCCGGAGGTCGCGCAGATCTACAAGATGGGAAGCCGCAGAGTCAGACACAGACAGAGCAAAAAAGTGTGTCGGAAGTGTACCAGCGCCTCTCCATGTCAAACCCCCTGCCGTCAGGAGGCAAAACCCTGATCGCGCGGCGGCTCGGGCGGGGCCAGTTGCTGCAGGGCCACCAGGGCCTCGGCATCGGTGCGGTACAGCGCCAGGCCGCTGGCGGGTGTCAACAGCCCTGCCTGGCGCAGCACCTGCTCGGCGGGTAGCTTCAGGCCGCTCAGGTGCAGCGTGCCACCGCGGGCCTGCATGAGCCCCTGCAGGTGGGCAAAGGTCTCCACCCCCGTCACGTCGATGCGGTTGATGGGCTGCGCCATGAGACAAAGGTGCAGCACGTCCGGGTGCGCGGCAAGGTGGTCGGCCACCCTGCGCTCCAGCGCGCTGGCCGAGGCGAAATCCAGCTCGGCATCCATGCGCAGCGCCAGCAGGTGCGGGGCCAGCGGCGGCAGCGCCCACAGGTGGCGGTCGCGCAGGCTGCCGTCGGGGTGCAGGCCCACCTCGATGATGCGCGGGTGCAGCCGCTGATACAGGAAGTGGCTCAGGTTCATCAGCAGGCCCACCAGCACGCCCCAGTACATGCGTGGCGCGGTGGCCAGCGTGAGCGCGAAGGTTACGCCGGCGATGATGGCCTCCACCCGCGATATGCGCCACAGCCCCAGCAGCGCCCGTGGCTTGATGAGGCTGGTCACCGCTGTCACCACCACCGCGGCCAGCACCGACTGCGGCACGTGGTACAGCGCAGGGGTGAGCCACAGCAGCACCACCAGCACCAGCGCGATGGCAAACACGGTGGCCCAGCCACTTTTGGCGCCCGCATACAGGTTGATGGCCGAGCGCGAAAACGAGGCGCTGGTGGCAAAGCTGCCGCACAGCCCGCTGCTGATCTTGGCAAGTCCCTGGCCGATCAGGTCCTGGTTTTCGTTCCAGCGCTCGCCCGAGCGCTGGCTTTCCACTTTGGCGCTCGATGCCGTCTCCAGAAAGCTCACCAGCGTGACCACCAGCACCGGCATGATCAGCGCCGCAAAGCTGTCCCAGGGCAGGCTGCCGGGCCAATAGGGTGCCGGCAGGCCTGATGGCAGCGTGCCTACCACGGCGCCTCCGGCATCGGCATAGCCCAGGGCCCAGCTCAGCGCCCCGGCTGCACCCACGATCACGATGGCTGCCGGAAACCCGGGGCGCCACCGGCGCGCCAGCACCAGCAGCGCCAGGCTACCCAGGCCGAACGCCGCCGCTGTCAGGTCGAAAAGGCCGGGAGACGGGGTAGTGAGGAGCGCCCCCCAGTTGGCGCGCAGCCCCAGCAGCGAGGCCAGCTGCGATCCCAGGATGAGCAGCGCAGCGGCCTGCGTGAAGCCGCTGAGTACGGGCGACGTCACAAGGTTCAGCAGCCAGCCAAAGCGCGCCAACCCCATCACCAGTTGCAGCAGCCCCGACATGATGGCCATCCACGCGGCCAGGGCCACCCAGTCTGCGCTGCCGGGTTCAGCCAGGCCGGTGAGCGACGCGCCGATGAGCAGGCTGGTAAGCGCGGTAGGCCCGACACCCAGGCGTGTGGAAGAACTGAACAGCACGGCCACCAGCGCCGGGATCAGCGATGCATAGATGCCGGTGACCAGCGGCATGCCCGCCAGCGCGGCATAGGCCACACCCTGGGGCACCAGCATCAGTCCCACGGTCATGCCTGCCGTGAACTCGCCGCGCAGCAGGCGCGCGTCGGGCCGGGGCCATGAGAGAAAGGGAAACCAGCGCGTGAAGGAAGCAATCGGCAGCATTGGGTGATTGTCGCCCCCCGGCGCCGGCCTGACAGGCGACATGTTCTGGGCCTGCGCCTTGCCCGACGCCGCTGGGCGCTACCATTTGTAGATGACCCATCCTGCCCCCGACCATCCCCTGGCTCCGGCCACCGCGCTGATCCACCACAGCTACCTGCCGCCCGAAGGCTTTGTGGCACCGCAGCCCGCGGTGCACAAGGCTTCCACCGTGATCTTTCCGAACGTGGCGGCCATGCGCGCGCGTGACTGGAAGGACAAGAGCGGCTACACCTACGGTCTTCATGGCACGCCCACCACCTTCATGCTGGAAGAGCGTCTGTGCGCGCTCGAAGGCGGTTTGCAGTGTCTGCTGGTGCCCAGCGGTCTGGCCGCCATTGGCAGTGTCTCGCTGGCGCTGCTGCAGCCGGGCGATGAAGTCCTGATCCCCGACAACGCCTATGGCCCGGGCAAGGAGCTGGCGCGGGGCGAACTCGCCCGCTTCGGTGTCACGCATGTCTATTTCGACCCGCTCGACCCGCAGGACCTGGCGGCACGCATCACGCCAGCTACCCGGCTGGTGTGGCTGGAAGCACCCGGCTCCGTCACCATGGAGTTCCCCGACCTGTGCGCGCAGGCGCGCATCTGCCGCGAGCGGGGCGTCATCAGTGCACTGGATAACACCTGGGGCGCCGGGCTGGCCTTTGCGCCGTTCGACCTGCTGGGCGACGGCAGCCTGGGTGTGGACATCTCCATCCACGCCCTTACCAAGTACCCCAGCGGCGGCGGCGATGTGCTGATGGGCAGCGTGATGACGCGCGATGCCGGCCTGCACATGAAGCTCAAGCTGTCGCACATGCGGCTGGGCATGGGCGTGGGGGCCAACGACGCCGAAGCCGTGCTGCGGTCGCTGCCCAGCATCGGTCTGCGCTACCGCGCCCACGACGACGTGGCCCGCCGCCTGGTAGTGTGGCTGCAGGACCAGCCCGACATTGCCCAGGTGCTGCACCCGGCCTTGCCGTCATCGCCCGGCCATGCGCAGTGGAAGGCGCTGTGCGGCGCCGACCAGGACGGCGTGGGAGCGGCGGCAGGCCTGTTCAGTGTGATGATCGACCAGCGGCATTCGCAGCAGCAGGTGGATGCGTTTTGCGACAGCCTGCGCCTGTTCAAGCTGGGCTACAGCTGGGGCGGGCCCATGAGCCTGGTGGTTCCCTACGATCTTGCAAGCATGCGCAGCCGGACGTCGCCGCACCTGAAGCCAGGCACGCTGGTGCGCTTCTCCATTGGCCTTGAGACGTTTGAAGATCTGCAGGCGGACCTGGCCCAGGCCATGGCGCGCGCTTTTGCGACGGGGGCCTGACTACCGCGCAGGCTTGGGCAGGGTAGATGGGGGTGGTAGTTTCCGCAGTGGCGCAGGGCAGGGCGGTGGCTTAGTGTTGCAGGTACCTGTGGCCTCCGGCTGCCCACCTGCTGACTCTGCGCATGACTGCCCTTTCATCCGACAACGCACCTGCCAGCACCGTTCCTGACACCGCCGCTACGGCGGCACATCCACCTGCCGGCAGCAGCCCCGCGCCAGCGCAGCCACCCACCGCTGCCGAAATCGTCGCCCGCGCTGTGGCGGCCGACGGGCGCCGCGCAGCGCCGGCTGTGGTGATCGAACGCCTGCGGCTTGCCGACCCCTGGCGCTGGCTGGCGCTCGGCGTGCGCGATGCGCGGGCGGCACCGGGTGTCGCCGCGTTCTACGGGTCGTGTTTCTGGATCATGGCGCTAGTGCTGGGCTGGGTGTTTCGCACGCGGCCCGAGTACACGATGTCCATTGCGAGCGGTTGCCTGCTGGTAGGCCCTTTTCTGGCGATGGGCCTGTACGACACCAGCCGCCGCCGCGAGGCGGGGCTCAAGCCCTCGCTGAGCGAGTCGCTCACCTGCTGGGACACGCACATGGGCAGCATGGGCATGCTGGTGCTGGTGCTGGTGGTGCTGGAGCTGCTGTGGGGCCGTGCATCGCTGGTGGTGTTTGCGGTGTTCTTCAATACCGGCATGCCATCGACGACCGGCGTCCTGGACGCCGTGTTCAGCCCCAGCAACTGGACCTTTGTGGCGGTGTATGCGGCCGTAGGCGGGGTGTTTGCCGCGCTGGTGTTCTCCACCTCGGTGGTGTCCATCCCCATGATCCTTGACCGCGATACCGACGCGCTGACCGCGGGCATCACCAGCATTCGCGTGGTGGTGGAGAACACGCTGGTCATGCTGCAATGGGGCGCGCTGCTCACGCTGATCGTGGCTGCGTCGTTGTGGTTCTGGGGCATCGGGCTGCTGGTGGCGGGGCCGGTGCTGGGGCATGCCAGCTGGCATGCCTACCGCGCGTCCGTCAGGCCTGCAGGAGCAACCGGCGCAGCAGCCGTGCAAGCGGCCTGACAGGGCCCGTGCTGTTACAGTGGGCCTCAACTTTCAGGAAGCAATTACCTTGGCAACACCCAACTACGGCTATGAGAAGCGCCAGCGCGAACTCGCCAAAAAGAAGAAAAAAGAAGAGAAGCTGCGGGCCAAATCCCATCGCGCGCCCGGCGATACCCAAGATACCCAGGATGGGCCGGATGGTCAGCCTGCGGATGGTCAAATTCAGGACGGCAGCGCCGACTCGCGCGATGGCGCCAGTGCCGCCCCCGGCCCGGCTGCCGGCTCGGCTGGCTGAAACCCCTGTCGGGACAGCCTGAAGCGGCCCCCTGCGGGCCCGTGTCAGGTTCGCCCGCGTCTCCGTTTCGCCGCCAGCCCTGCCTTCACCCGCGCTGTCAGCGCAGCAGCTTTTTCAGCTCAGGCCACACGTTGGCCAGCATCTGCGGATGCGCCTCGGCCCGCGGGTGGATCCGGTCGGCCTGGAACATTCGCGTCGGGTCCGGCCCATCGGCCACATCCTTCAGAAAAAACGGCACCACGGCCGCCTTGCGCGCCTCCGCCACCTGCGTAAACAGCCCTGCAAAGCGCCGGGCGTAGTCAGTACCGTAATTCGGGGGCACCTGCATGCCTACCAGCAGCACCTTCGCCCCCGCCTTTTGCGCGGCCTCGGTCATGGCGGTCAGGTTGTCTTCCACGCTTTTCAGCGGCAGGCCACGCAGGGCATCGTTGCCCCCCAGCTCGATCACCACATGGCTGGGCTTGTGCTCGGCCAGCAGGGCCGGCAGGCGCGAGCGGCCGCCCGAGGTGGTCTCGCCGCTCACGCTGGCGTTGACCACCCGCGCACTGAGCTTTTCCCGGGCCAGCTGCTGCTCCAGCAGGGCCACCCAGCCGGTGCCGCGGGCGATGCCGTATTCGGCGCTCAGCGAGTCTCCCAGTACCAGGATCAGCGGCGTGCGGGCAGCCGCGGCGCCCTTGGCTGCAGCCGGTTGCGCCCAGGCGGCCGGTGCGGCGCAAAGCCCCGCGGCCACGGCTGTAAAAGCGCTCAGGATAAAGTGGCGGCGATACAGATGTCGAATCAAAGCAAAGAACCTTTCATGTCCGAGCCCACCACGCCTTCCCACACGGCAGCTTCCACGCCCATCATTGCGGTAGAGCACGTATTCAAGTCGGTGACGGATTCCACAGGGACACTCGACATTCTGCGGGATATCGATTTCCGCCTCGCGCCGAGGGAGACCGCGGCCATCGTGGGTGCGTCGGGCTCCGGCAAGAGCACGCTGCTGTCGATCATTGCGGGGCTCGATACCCCTACGCGCGGCACCGTGCGGCTCGATGGCCACGACCTGTTCGCCATCGACGAAGACGCCCGTGCCGCGCTCCGCGCCGCCAAGGTGGGCTTTGTGTTCCAGAGCTTTCAGCTCATGGGCAACCTCACCGCACTCGAGAACGTGATGCTACCGCTGGAGCTTTCGGACCGGCGCGACGTGCAAAAGGGCGCCCGTAAGGCCGCGGCGGACATGCTGGCGCGCGTCGGCCTGGGCGAGCGGCTGTCGCACTACCCCAAGGTGCTGTCGGGTGGCGAGCAGCAGCGCGTGGCGCTTGCGCGTGCCTTTGTGGTGCAGCCGGCCGTGCTGCTGGCCGACGAGCCCACGGGTAGCCTGGACTTTGCCACCGGCGAAACCATCATGCGACTGATGTTTGACCTCAACCGCGAGCTGGGCACCACGCTGGTGCTGGTGACGCACGATCGCGCCATTGCCGCGCAGTGCGATCGCCGCATCACCATCGAGGCAGGCCGCGTGGTCTGACCGCAGGGTTGGTTTGCGCCCTGCTGCAGGCCGCTGAGGGTTCTTTCAGCCGGTTTTTGGGTCTTTTAGGCCTCTAGCGCTGGTTCTAATTGCCTGTATAGCTATCAATTAAATAGCATCTTCCGGCAAGCCTGCGGCGCCAGCGGATAATCGCGGCCATGTCCAGCCCCAAAGTTCTCTTCGGCTTTCACGCCGTGGGCGTGCGTCTGAAGACCGCGCCGAAATCCATCATCGAGATTTACTACGAAGCCACGCGCCGCGATGCGCGCATGCGCCAGTTTCTTGACCGTGCCCGCGAAGCTGGCGCCCGCCTGATCGAAGCCGACAGCGTGCGCATTGCCAAGCTCGCCGGCAGCCACGGCCACCAGGGCGTGGCTGCACGGGTGGAGCCTGTGGCCCAGGTCACCTCGCTCGACGAGCTGCTGGAAAACCTCGAAGCCGCCGGCATCGAGCAGCCCCTGCTGCTGGTGCTCGACGGCGTGACCGACCCCCACAACCTGGGCGCCTGCCTGCGCGTGGCCGACGGTGCGGGTGCGCATGCGGTCATTGCCCCCAAGGACCACGCCGTGGGCATCAACGCCACCGTGGCCAAGGTGGCCAGCGGCGCTGCCGAGACCATGCCGTACTTCATGGTGACCAACCTGTCGCGCACGCTGAACGAGCTCAAGGAACGCAACATCTGGTGCATCGGCACCAGTGACGACGCACCGCGAACCATCTACCAGGTGGACCTCAAGGGACCTGTGGCCCTGGTGCTGGGCGCCGAAGGCGATGGCATGCGCCAGCTCACGCGCAAGACCTGCGATGAGCTCGTGAGCATCCCGATGAAGGGCGCGGTGGAAAGCCTGAACGTATCGGTGGCCAGCGGCGTGTGCTTGTACGAGGCTCTGCGCCAGCGCAGCTGACCCCGCCATGGGCTGGTGTTGAACCGGCCCTGATTCGACCCTGACGCGCGGCACTCCATTTCCATGAGGGCGGTGTGCCAGTGCCCGCGCGTTCTGGCCCGGGGCAGTGCGGCTGCGCCGTTTGCCCCCAAGGCCCGAAATCCCCTGCGGCTTGACCCGATGGCGGCCCGGCCCGCCGCCCGCAGGCCTGAACCTGTCTCTCAGCTGACATCGTTGCGCCGCGTTATCCCGTAGCCTGCGCCACCTTTCAACTATCAGGTCTTGCCACTCCATGAGCCGCCGCCAATTTCTCCTTCGCGCCACACAGGCCGTTGCCGCCACCGGGTTGCCCGTCTGGGCCCACACCGCCACGGCCGCCGAGGAGGCCCTGACCGCGCGCTCTGTCACGCTGGGGTGTTCCATTGCGCTGACCGGGCCGCTGGGGCAGGCGGGTATCGAGCAGGTGGCCGGCATGAAGGCTGCGTTTGCCGAACTGAACCAGGCCGGCGGCGTGAACGGCCGCGAGGTTCGCCTGGAGGTCAAGGACGACGCCTACGTGGCGGCCCGCACGCTGCAAAATGTGACCGAGATGCTCGACGCGCAGTCGGTGTTTGCATTGATCTCGCCGCTGGGCACGGCCAACACGGCAGCCATCCTGCCGATCATCGAGTCCAAGGGCATCCCCACCGTGGGTCCTGTCACGGGCGCCACATCGCTGCGCAGTCAGGAAGCCCGGCACGTGTTCTTCCTGCGGCCCACCTACCGCGAGGAAACGCAGCGCCTGGTCAAGCAGGTGGTGGACATGGGCCTCAAGCGCATTGCGGTGGTGTACCTGGACAACCCCTTCGGCAAGGAAGTGCTCAAGGACATGTCCCGCGCGCTCGATGAGATCAAGGTCGAACGCGCTGGTGAATATGCGCTGGCCGTGGACGGCAAGAACGGTACCGAACTGGCCGACAAGGTAGCCGCCGAGCGCCCGGGCGCCGTACTGCTGGCCACCACCGGTACAGCCAATACGGCCTTTGTGCAGGCCTTCCGCCCCAAGGCGCCGGGCGTGCCACTGGCGGGCCTGTCGGTCACGGTGGTCTCGTCCGAGCTGCCCAAGCTGGCCGCCAACACGCGCGGGCTGGCGCTGGTGCAGGTGTTTCCGGATGCCACGTCGCAAAAATCGGTGTTGGTGCGCAAGTTCCAGAGCTCGATGAAGGCCACGGGCGCGTTGCCCGCGTACCTGACGAGCGGCAGCGCGCTCGAGGGCTGGCTCAATGCCCAGATCATGATCGAAGGCCTGAAAAACGCGGGCAAGGAGCCCACGCGTGAACGCCTGCGCGCGGGGCTGGCAGGCATCCGCGCGCTGTCGTTCGGCGACTTCAACATCGGTTTTGGCAACAAGGCGCCCTACATCGGCTCGGATGCCATCTACCTGGCCATCTATGCCGACAACGGCCGCCGCGTGAGCTGACGGGGAGGCCGGGGCGGGGCCTGCAGCGGCCTTTGAGAGACATGGGTGGTGACAGGGCTTACACCAGCCCCAGCGCACCCAGTAGCGCCCCTGCCCCCAGCATCCACAGCAGGTGCAGCTTGGTGCGCCAGACCAGGAGCATGGTTACCGCCGTCAGCAGCCACAAGGGCCAGTCCAGCGCGGGCACCCCGTGCGCCCGGGCCAGCACCCATGACGTCGCCAGCAACAGGCCAATCACCACCGGTGCCATGCCCTGCTTGAAGGCCCGTACCGCGCGCCGCTCGCGGTTGCGGTGGCCCCACCGCGTGGCCAGCCAGGTCAGCAGGCTGCTGGGCAGCATCACACCCAACATGCACAGGGCCATGCCGAGCGCACCCAGCAGCCAGCCGGCAGCGCCGCTTCCGCCTGCGTTGATGCCCACGTTCCACCCGAGCAGCGCCACAAACAGCACGTTGGGCCCGGGGGCGGCCTGGGCAATCGCAATGGATGCGCTGAACTGCGGGTCGGTCAGCCACGCGTTGCGCTCGACCAGGTAGCGGTGCATGTCGGGTGCCGTGGCAATGGCGCCGCCCACGGCCAGCAGCGACAGCGACAGGTAGTACAGGAACAGGTGGAGCCAGTCCGTGGGCCCCAGGTTCAGCAGCGGCGCAGTGGCGGTGGTAACCGTGGTGGCTGCATTGATGTCGACGGCACTCATGGCGCAATCCTCCGCCACGTCAGCACGCATGCGGCCCCGCCGATCACCGGCAATATCCAGTACAGCGGCCACTGCAGCACCGCCATGGCCACAATGGTGAGGCCTGCCAGCACCGCGCACAGGGCCCGTCCCAGCGGGTGGTTGCGGATGGATGCAAAGAGCTTGATACCCACACCGGCAATCAGCCCCGCAGCCACGGCGCCCATGCCGCGCAGCGCGCCAGCCACGGCCGGGTGGCTGGAGAACTGGGCATACACCACAGCCAGCGCCAGCACCAGCATCAGCGGAAAGGTCAGCATGCCTGCCAGGGCGGCAAAAGCGCCCCGCAGCCCGAAGTAGCGGTCACCGATCATGATGCTCAGGTTGACCACGTTGGGGCCCGGCATGATCTGCGCCACCGCCCAGTCCTCCAGAAACTCCTCGTTGGTCATCCAGCGCTTTTTCTCCACCAGCTCGCGCTGCACTACTGCCAGCACGCCGCCAAAGCCTTGCAGGGCCAGCCAGGTGAACGACCAGAACAGGTCGGCCGGATTGCGCGGGCAGGGGCGTGGGGCTGTTTCGGGCAGCGGCTGCGAGGGATCGGAGGATGAAGGGTGCACGGGCATTGGCGGGAGCTAAGGCTGGGCGAGGGCAGAAAAAGGCAGGGTCTGAAAGGCAGCGTGCGCGGGGAGCCCGGGTTGCGCCACGGGGTCGCCATCCGGTGGTCGGGCCCGAGCTTGCAGCATGCCGTTTTCGCCGGCCGTGGGCCGCCCCGTGCAGGGCATGCCATTGTGCCGCGGCGCTACGAGTCTTGCGTGTGCGGTCGACTCGCTGGGGGGCGGCTACGACTGCCCGGTCATCGGCGCCGGGTGGTTGCCCTGCGCCAGCAGGTGGGCTTCAAACACTTCGGCGATGGGCGTGTGGCGCTTACCGCGCGGCCGCACGATGTGCCACTGCGAGCCGATGGGAAATCCCGCCACGTGCAGCACCGCGAGCCCGTGCGCGGCGTGCGTGTCGTGCAGTGAATGCACCGACAGTACCGACAGCCCCAGGTTGGCCGCCACGGCTTCCTTGATGGCCTCGTTGCTGCCCAGCTCCAGCCGCACGCGGGGTACAAAGCCAACCGTCCGGCAATGCGCATCGACCGCCATGCGCGTACCCGAGCCCCTTTCGCGCAGGATGAAGCGTTCGTCCTGCAGGTCGGCCAGTGCCAGACCTTTGCGACGGGCCAGCGGGTGGGCGGCGGGCGCCACGAGCGCCAGCGGGTTGGGCATGAGCACCTGGTCTTCCAGGTCCATGTCGGCCGGGGGCATTGACATCACGTACAGATCGTCCAGGTTGTCGCGCAGGCGCGCCACCACGCCGTCGCGGTTCAGGATCTGCAAGGCCACGTCCACCTCCGGGTGTTCGTCGCAAAAGCGGCCCAGCAGTCGGGGGATGAAGTATTCGGCCGTGCTGACTACCGCCACCTTCAGCCGCCCGCGGCGCAGGCCCTTCATGGCGTTCACGGTCTGGCCGAAGGTGTCCCACTCGGCCACCATGGCGCGCGCGGTAGTCGCCAGCTCGCGCCCGGCCTGCGTCAGGTGCACCTTGCGCGAGATCACTTCGTACAGCGGCAGGCCGACCGCCTCGGCCACCTCGCGCAGCTGCATGGAGGCGGTGGGCTGCGTCACATGCATGGCCCGCGCGGCGGCCGTCACGCTGCCCGTGTCGGCCAGCGCCAGAAAAAGCCGCAGTTGTCGAAAGCTCACATTCATAGATAAAGCGATATGTATAGAGGTGGATGAATCGATTTTACATAACGGGTCAGCCTTCGTAACATTCGTGAACAGTCCCGAAAAACCAATAACAACTCCATGCAAAACCTGCTTGATCCCGCGATCCTTTTCTTTGTTTTTGGCGTGTTTGCCGGCGCCGTGCGGTCCAACCTCGAAATCCCGCCCGCCATCGCCAAGTTTCTGTCGCTGTACCTGCTCATGGCGCTGGGCCTCAAGGGCGGGTTTGCGCTGTCGCAGTCGGGCTTTGGCGCGCAGGTGGGGGTAGGCCTGGGCGCGGCCCTGACCATGGCGTTTGTGGTGCCGCTGATGGGGTACGCCTTCCTCAAGCGCCACGTGTCGCGCTTTGACGCGGCTGCGGTGGCGGCGTCCTACGGCTCGGTGAGCGCGGTGACGTTTGTCACGGCCATGCAGTTCCTCGAAACCAACCAGCTCGCCTATGGCGGGCACATGGCGGCGGCCATGGTGATCATGGAATCCCCCGCCATTCTGATTGCCGTGCTGCTGGCCAACCGCCTGCGCCAGGAGGCCGCAGCGGCTGCGCCTGCTGGCGTGGTCGTGAGCGGTGGCGGTGCCGCCCTGGCGGGCGGGCCCGGAGCCACGGGTGCTGCGTCGCCCCTGTCTCTGCGCAAGGTGCTGCACGAGTCGTTTACCGACGGCGCGCAGATGCTGCTGCTGGGCGCCATGGTCATCGGCTACGCCACGGGCGATGCGGGCAAGGCCGTGATGCAGCCGTTTTCGGGCGACCTGTTCAAGGGCATGCTGGCGTTCTTCCTGCTGGACATGGGCCTGATGGTGGCGCGCAATTTTTCGTCGGTGCGGGGCAAGTCGCCGGTGCTGGTGGCGTACGCCGCCGTGGCGCCGTTTGTGCACGCCTCCATCGCACTGGGCCTGGCGGCCCTGCTGGGCATGTCGGCGCCGGATGCCGCTTTGCTGATGGTGCTGTCGGCCAGCGCGTCGTACATCGTGGTGCCGGCCGTGCTGCGCTACGCCGTGCCCGAGGCCAACCCCTCGCTGTATTTCGGGCTGTCGCTGGGCGTGACCTTCCCCATCAACATGCTGATCGGCATACCGCTGTACACCGGTCTCGCGGTGCGCGTACTGGGCTGACAGGGCGGTCGCACGGGTGTCAGGCGCTGGCCGCGTTGCGCTGCCGCGCTACTTACACTGATGGCTCTCACAGGAGCCTGATCCATGAAACTCATCCGCTACGGCGAAGCCGGGGCCGAGCGCCCCGGCCTCCTTGACGCCCAGGGCACACTGCGCGACCTGTCGATGCTGCTGCCCGACATCGGCCCCGCCCAGCTCAACCCCCGCACCCTCGCGGCCCTGGCCGCCATCGACACGAGCCGCCTGCCTGCCGTGCCCGGCACCCCGCGCCTGGGCAGCCCTGTGGGCGGTGTGGGCAAGATCGTATGCGTGGGCCTGAACTACGCCGATCACGCCCGAGAAGCCGGCCTGCAGCCGCCCGCCGAACCCGTGCTGTTCATGAAAGCCGTGAGCGCGCTCAGCGGCCCCCATGACGACGTGCGCATACCCCCCGGCGCGATCAAGACCGACTGGGAAGTCGAGCTGGGCATCATCATCGGCACCACCGCCAGCCATGTGACCGAGGCCGACGCCCCGGCCCATGTGGCTGGCTACGTGCTGGCCAACGATGTGTCGGAACGCGCCTGGCAGATGGAGCGTGGCGGCCAGTGGGACAAAGGCAAAAGCTACGACACCTTTGCACCCATCGGCCCCTGGCTGGTCACCACCGACGAGCTGCCCGACCCGCACGCCATCGACCTGTGGCTGGAAGTGAATGGCCAGCGTGTGCAGCAAGGCAGCACCGCCAACTTCATCTTCGGTGTGCCCACCGTGGTCTCGTACATCAGCCAGTTCATGACGCTGATGCCCGGCGACCTGATCCTGACCGGCACCCCGGCGGGCGTGGGCCTGGGCCAAAAGCCTGCGCCGTGGTACCTCAAGGCCGGTGATGTGATGCGGCTGGGTGCAACCGAGCTGGGGGAGCAGGTGCAGCGCTGTACCGGCGGGTAGGGAGCTGCAGGGCAAAAATGTGGGTCAAAAGTGCCTCAGGCCCCCGATTTGTTTGCCCTGAATGCTATGCAAAAGATAGTGCCTGCGGGACCGGCGGCGCGCGTGGATGGCGCCGTACTGACAACCGGGTCGTCAGTTCTCCAGTTCGACCGTCTCCACAAACACCAGCTCGCACGAGTTCGCACCCGAGTCCGAGCGGGTGAGCGAACTGGTCCAGGTCCAGCCGCTGGCGTGCGATACCTGCACCAGCTGCCCGGTGATGCGGACGTAGCGCCCGGCCTTGACATGCCTGAGCGTGCGCTCCACCGCTGCAGTGGCCGGAATCATGTGCATGTTGGCCGATGACTCGACGATCTCCTGCACCGGGATGGGCGGCTGTTCGCGCCACGAGTATCGGTACCACCGGCCCCCCTGTGTGATGTTCAGCGGCTCGTACACCTTGGGGTCGGCCATGCGCTTCCAGCCCAGTGCCAGATCCACGGGCGACAGATCGGCTTCGCGCCCGAGACGGTAATCTTCGCGCGCCAGCACCCGGGCGCGTACCGCAAAGCTCGCCAAAGGCTGCACCTGGTAGCCCCTGAACTCAAAAGCCTTGCCGCTGGCCGACCCTTGCAAGGGGCCATCGCCGGCCGGGAACACCGCGCTGGCGCCCGCGTAGCTTTGCAGCTTCTGGTCGGCATTCCGCACCCGCAGGGCCTCGATACCGAAGAAGGCCACCCCGAGAACGATCGCGATCTTGATGAGGGTGATGAGATTCATTGCGGCATGGGGCGAAGGGTAACGAATTGTGCACACAGTCCGTGCAGCGGCCACGAGCTCGCCTTTGCGACGGGAATGCCGGGTCCAACATCGGTGTGTACTGGCGCCGTAGTGCGACGTTGCACCGGGCACGCTGCGCCCGCAACACTGGCGGCGCTGGCTGACATCCGCAGGGCCTGCGCGCTCGCTCTGGCACGGGCGCGGGGCCTTCACAGTCGGCGCATGCCACCACACCTGTACCCCGAACATTGCTCCCCCGCCTACCCACGCGGCGGTACGTTGGCGTGCGTTCTTAGCAAGCGCGGCGCCTATGCCCCTGTTCACAGCGCGGCACGCGGGTGCAACGCATGAACGCAGACCTGTCGTTCAACGTTGGCTACGCGCTGGTGGGCCTGCTGCTCATCGTCATGACGCTCAGCAGCTCGTTCATTGCGCGGGTGCCTCTCAGCTCCGCCATCCTGTATCTGGCCGTGGGGGTGGGCGTGGGCCCCGCCGGGCTGGGGCTGCTCACGCTGGACCCGCTGGACGACTCGCACCTGCTGGAGCGGCTGACCGAAGTGGCGGTGCTCATCTCGCTGTTCACCGTGGGCCTCAAGCTCGAACTGCCCCTACGCGACCGGCGCTGGCGAATTCCGCTGCGGCTGGCGTCGGTGTCGATGGTGCTCACCGTAGCGGCGGTCACGGCCGCGGGCGTGTGGCTGCTGGACCTGCCCCTGGGCGCTGCCGTGCTGCTGGGGGCGATCCTGGCGCCCACCGATCCGGTGCTCGCGTCGGACGTGCAGATGTCCGACCCGCACGACCGCGACCGCCTGCGCTTTGGCCTGACCGGCGAGGGCGGCCTGAATGACGGCACCGCCTTCCCCTTTGTGATGCTGGGCCTGGGCCTGCTGTCCCTGCACGACCTGGGCGACTGGGGCTGGCGCTGGTGGGCGGTGGACGTGGCGTGGGCCGTGGCCGGTGGCTTGGGGCTGGGCTACCTGCTGGGCATGGCGGTGGGCACTGCCATCCTGTACCTGCGCACCCACCACCGCGAAGCGCTGGGCCTGGATGAATTCATGGTGCTGGGGCTGATTGCGCTGGCCTACGGCGTGGCGCTCATCGCACACACCTACGGCTTTCTGGCGGTGTTTGCAGCGGGCCTGGCGCTACGGCGGGTGGCGCGGACGCAACCGGCTTGGCACGGCAAACCCAGTGCAAATCGGGAACGGGGCCCGCAGGCCGCCGCGAGCGCCGACGCTGCCGACACGCAGGCCCGGGGGACGTCGCAGCCACTGGCACCACACCCGGGTGCCCGCCCCGCACTCCCGTCCGACGAAAGCAAAGTCGCTGAAGAAGTGCCCGGCCAGATGATGGAAGCCGTGGCGCGCTTCAACGCCCAGCTGGAGCGCGTGGCCGAAGTGGCGGTGGTGCTGGTGGTGGGTGTGCTGCTGACCGAGGTGCGCTTTGGCCTGGAGCTGCTGTGGTTTGTGCCGCTGCTGTTGCTGGTCATCCGCCCGGCCGCTGTGTACCTGGGCCTGGCAGGCGCCCCGGTGGCTTCGCCCGAGCGCCGCCTGATCGCTTGGTTCGGCATCCGCGGCATCGGGTCGATGTACTACCTTTCGTACGCCATCACGCACGGCCTTGCCGTGGCGCATGCAGAGCAACTGGTGGCCATCACCTTGTCAGTGATCGTCGCCTCGGTGCTGTTGCATGGGGTCAGCGTTACGCCGCTGATGCGGCGGTATGAAAAGCGCAAGGACAGGGCCAACGGTTTTGCTGCGATAACGGATCGAGACGGGGTGTAGCGAGCACTTTGTATGGCTTGGCAGCTACCAAAAACGTGGTGCAGGGCGCATCTGCATGGCCAGCCAGCCGTCGTGCAGGCACACCCGTGTCCGCAGGGTCAATGCCCGGCGCCATCGGGCGAATCGTGCAGCTTGCGCAGCCCCCGGCACCTGGGGAAGGTGCTGCACCCCCAGAACTGCTGACCCGGCAAAGAGCCACGCTGTGATGTACGCAGCACCATGGCGCTGCCACAGGTGGGGCACGGGGGCGATGGGTGGGCCGCCGATACCGCGGCGGGTTCTGGCGAAGCTGGTTTCGGTCGTTGCGGCGCTGATCCTGCTGCTGGTGCCGCACCATTTTCCGCATGCCGCTGACGCAACTGCTGCACATGCGCGGCATGCGTAGCCCGAGTAGGTGCCAGCCGGCCTGATTGCAGGCGCAGGGCCAGGTCTTCCGCTTGCTGGGGGGTAAACACCGCCTGCTGCAGCGACTGTATGTAGCGCACACAACCATTTCCAAACGTCACATTCGCGGGCATCGGCGTCTTGAACGTGCTGCCGCCCACAAACACCACCACTGAGTGGATGGTGTCATGCGGCACCTCCAGCAAGGCTGCCAGCGCCTGGGTGTGCCGGTAGTTTTGGCGCAAGGGGTTTTGGAACCTGAAGGTGCGTTTGAACAGCTTTTGCGTCCACTCGGCCTGCCGCTCGCCACCAAAAATCCAACCCTGCATGTTTTTGGTCTCGATGGCAAACACGCCGTGGCGCGACACCACCACATGGTCGATCTGCGTGCTGCCGTCTGGCGTGGCCAGCGTCACGTTGTGCACTGTTGTGTAGGTGGTCTTGTCCAGGCCCCAGTGCAGCAGCAGCCGCACCATCCATTCGCCAAAATGCCCCTTGGCCCACGGGCTCTGGGCGATCGCAATCGCCAGCATCAGTGGCACCAGCCAGATCAGGGTGGAAAACAGGGCGTTGAAGCCGGGGTCCAGTGCGTTTTTCATGGAAGGGCAGGACAGATTGTCGTGAGCGTGACTATGGCCAGGTTGTAGCGCGGCTGTGGCTTGGCTGCAGTGTGCTGTGGTGTGTGGGGCAGTGAGGGAGACTACCAAGTGCTGCCTGGTCTCAAGCGCACGGAGCGGCTCCCATCCACCACCCGTTCGGGCTGAGGGTCTTAAAGCCTTGCGCAGCGTTCACTATCCGTTCGGGCTGAGCCTGTCGAAGCCCTGCGCAGCGCTTTGCGGCAGGCCCGGCTTCACGCATGTCAACCGCGCCAGGCCATCCCCGCATCGGTAGGCACAGCCTGCGCGCGGCCCAGGGCTTCCAGGGTTTGCAGCAGCGTGGGCAGGCCTTTCTTCCACGGGCCGCGGCCCTTGAAGCGGGTTTCGATGGCAGGCAGCGTGAGCGGGATGGGGCTGCTGGCCAGCGCAGCGGCCACGGCGCGCACATGCTCGGGCAGAGGTAGTTAGCAGGCGCGTTGGCGTCTGCGGCGGTATTGTTGTCTCCCATGCGGGGAGTCATGGCCAGCGGGTGGCGGACTCCTATAACAGATGTGAGCGGTCAGGCGCGGCGCTGGCGTGCTCGCACGGAAGGGCGGGCAAGGCGTGTGCAGGTACGTTGCCTTCGATCGCGCAGGGTATGCGTGTTCGTGTAATCAGCGTGCGGTCGACGATTTCAGGCGAAAGTGTTGACGTTGGTACCCAGCGTGCCGCTGGTGGCCAGCGCAGGCTGGGGCATGGTCTGAGCGACGGCGTCCAGCATGGTGGTAGCCGATGCGGCCTGGATGTCGAGCGCTTTTTTCAGCACCGCGATGTTCACGGCATCGGCGCTTTGTGCGCTGGCCATGGCGGTGGCGGTGTTGACAATGCTGTTGGTGAGGGCGACGTCCATGGAGACTCCGGGTTGCCCTCGAGATATCGGCAACCCGGGCGGTAACTTGAGCCGCCACCGGTGCCTGCATGCGCCGCGCTACTCCAGTGCGGGCACGCCAATCGCGGGGCAGGTGGACAGGTCCGAGGGCCGCTCCTGTGCCAGCTGGCTTGCAGCGTCGCGCAGCGCGGTGCGCAGGCCTTCTTCGAGTGTGGGGTGGTAGAACGGCATGCCCAACATGTCATGCACGGTCATTTTCTGCGCCACGGCCAGCGCCAGCAGGTGGGCCAGGTGCTCGCCCCCGGGCGCGCACAGTTCGGCCCCGCGCAGCCGGCCTGTAGCGCGGTCTGCATACAGGTGCAGGCCGCCGCGGTTGCGGCCCGCGGCGCGTGCGCGGCCCTGGTCTTCAAAGCTGACCTGCCCGGTGACGATGCTGGCGGCGTCAAGCTGCGCGAGGCCCTGGCCCACCACAGCTGTTTGCGGTGCGCTGAACACGATGGACAGCGGCACGCGGCGGTCAAATCGCTGGGGTCGTGCGGGCTGCATGGCGTTCATGCCGGCAATGTGGCCTTCGTCGGCGGCCTCGTGCAGCAGTGGCACCTGCGTGTTGGCGTCACCCGCCATGAACACGGGCAGCTCGCCCACCTGCATCGTGTGCGCATCCACGGGCGGCAGGCCCTTGTCGCTGAGCGGCACGCCCAGGCTTTCAAGACCCAGGTGCTCGATGTTGGGCACGCGGCCAATGGCTGCCACCACATGGTCCACGATGGCTGTGTGGTTGCCACTGCGCACCTCGATACCGCCGGACACCTCGCGCAGCTCCGCCGCGGGGCCCACATGCAGGTGCATGTCCGCCTTGAGGGCCGCCGTCAGTTCGGCGTTGATGGCCGGGTCGCTCAGCCCGGCAAATTGCGCCGATGTGGAAAACGCCCACACCGTCAGGCCCAGCCGCGCCAGCGCCTGCGCAACCTCGACACCAATCGGCCCCATGCCGATGACGGCCACGCGCGGGCCCAGGTCGGGCTGCTCGAACAGGTTGTCGGTGGTGAGCATGCGCTCGCCAAAGGCCAACCATTCGTCGGGCAGGTGCGGGCGCGAGCCCGTGGCGATGATGATGCTGCGCGTGTCGTAAGCCCGGCCATCAATGTCCACGCGCTGCGGGCCCAGCACGGTGGCCCGGCCGGCGCGCTTGCTGCGGCCCAGCTGCGCGGTGGCCTGCAGCGCGCTGGCGGCAAAGTGGTCGCGCAGTGCGCGTACATGGCGCAGCACGGCGGGGATGTCGGCGCGCAGCGCCTCGGTGCCCTGCACGCCAAAGGTGGCGAGCGCATGGCGCCGGTGGAAGGCATCGGCCACCTCGATGAGTGCCTTGGACGGCATGCAGCCCACGCGGGCACAGGTGGTGCCCCACGGGCCTTCGTTGACGATGAGAAAGCGTTCGGTGCGCTTGCGGACTTCACGCAGTGCAGCGAGGCCCGCAGTGCCTGCGCCGATGATGATGGTGTCGAGCGGTGGGCTCATGAACTCCTCTCGGGGTGCCTTGGATGCCAGGGGTCAGCGCTGCGGCGTGGGTGCTGCAGTTGTGCCCGGGCGGGGTGCCGGATGAGTTTGGCTCAACGGTAGCGCGGGCCTTGTAGGCGCATTGCCTGATCGGGGTAGGGGCAACGGTCGCGAGCCTGCGGCGCATTCAGGAGGCTTTGTTTGGCGCCGTGCAGCTGCGACGGTGGCGGTGCTGGAGCTGATGCGCCGCACGGCTTTGGCGTGCCCGACGGTACAGCGAACGGGCGAGGGCGGGCCGGTCAGGGGCGCGGCCAGCCCACGCGGCCCTGGCCGCAGTTGTTGATGCGCTCCACAAACGCGGTCGCCTGCATTTCAGGCAGGCGCAGTTCCAGCGTGACCATGCTGTGGTGCTGCACCTTCAGCAGCTCGGCACCTGCAGCTTCGATCTCGCGGCGCAACAGGCCTTCCAGCGCGTAGGGCACCTGGCAGTGCAGCACCGCCATGCGCTGCAGTGTGACCTTGGGAGCAGTCAGCAGGGCCTGCGCCACGGTATCGGTGTAGGCCCGAACCAGCCCGCCGGCACCCAGCATCACACCACCAAAGTAGCGCACCACGGTCGCCAGCACGCCTTCCAGGTCCTGGTGGCGCAGCACGTCCAGCATGGGCCGGCCGGCGGTGCCGCCGGGCTCGCCATCGTCCACGGCGGCAGACTGCCCGCCCGCCAGCAGGGCCCAGCAGATGTGCGCTGCGCCGGGGTGCTGCTTCCACAGCGCGTCCACCGCGGCCTGGGCGCTGGCCCGGTCGGCCATGGGCTGCACGCAGCCGATGAAGCGGCTTTTCTTGATGACGAGTTCGCTGTGCGCCGGGGCAGCCAGGGTCTGGGGCATGGGGGCGTGAGTTTACGGCGCCGGGACGCAGGCAGCGCGGCGGCACCCGGTGCGCGCAGATGTGGCCTGACCCGGGACGCACACCAGTGTTGTTTGTCCGCCATGGGGCAGCAATGTGCCTCTGTTCCTACAAATGCTTTCATCCCCGGGCTTTAGTCTCACCTTACGTCCATTGAGCCGCCCGAGGGCCCCTTCGCCCCGACACCCAGGAGTTGCCATGTTTGCCATCCGTTTTGCTACCGCTTTGCAACAGACGCTGGCCGGGCGCGCGCTGGGCGAGGCAGGAGCGGGTTCGCCAGCCTTCGCCGCGCCCGGCCCGGTCGACATGCCGCTGGCGGGCGGTGCGCCGGTGCAAGCGGCCGCAGCGGCCGCAGGCGACGAGTGGCCCGACCTGGCGCAGCGCGTGCGCGAAGTGGGCGAGTGGTAGGCCGGGCGTCCGCTGGGGCATGGCCCCGCCTGTCCTCGGGACGGATCTTGCGTCGGTCAGGTTACGGCAGCGGTGCAGGGTCCGTCAGCTGTCGGCACCCTCATCGCCCCCCAGCGGGCGGGACATGACCACGCTGGTGTAGTTGGTCAGCGGTCGCCAGTCGCATTCGCCCACCAGC
Organism: Acidovorax sp. BL-A-41-H1; assembly: GCF_051942715.1. Classification (NCBI taxonomy): domain Bacteria; kingdom Pseudomonadati; phylum Pseudomonadota; class Betaproteobacteria; order Burkholderiales; family Comamonadaceae; genus Acidovorax; species Acidovorax sp. BL-A-41-H1. The sequence goes on from NZ_JBPVJQ010000006.1 coordinate 1,420,671, forward strand.
CGGTAGCCCCACGCCTCATACATTGCAATCAGCGCTGTGGCGGGTTGGGCCGTGTCCAGCGCGATGGTGGTAGCCCCTGCGCGACGGGCAATGGCAATGGCATGGTCGTGCAGCCGACGTCCGTAGCCCAAGCCTTTGGCGGCGGGCGCAATGCAAAACTGGGACAGCGTCCACACGCGCAGGTCCCGGTACAAGGCCACGGCAGATTCAGGCTGGGGCGGGCGCAGCGTGAGGGTGCCCACATATCGGTCGCCCTCCAGCATCACGATTCCGGTGCCCGATGCAAACCGCTTGGCCGTGTCTTCGACCGTCTGGTGCGTGCCCCAGTAACGCAGCCCCTGCTGCGCGTGCGGTGCATAGGCACTGTGGATCAGGTCCGTCAGCCGCTGGAGATCATCGGCGGCGTTGACCTGGCGGATCAGCAGTGAAGGTAGGTGTGGCATGGCGGCGACCGGGATGGAAGGCGTAGTGCATGCTAAACCTGTAACACCTTGTGTGCACGCTGAGGTGTGGCGATACCCAGCCCCCAGCCCCCAGCCCAAGGGGCAGGCAGTGCTACCTATGCGAACAAGCCGTGTCCGGGCAGGGGCAAGTGCCTCGCGCAGCGACAAAACAGGCTTGCGCCCGTAAAATCAAGGGTTATCCACCAACGATGCCATCCGCGACGCCACCCTGCCGCGCGGTTTGCCGTACCCCAGCCGCATGAACGCCCCCGTCGACGTCTCCTTTTTTGCGCGCGCCGCAAAGCCCTTGACCAGCTACCGCCCGTACTGGGCCAAGCGCTTTGGCACGGCTCCGTTTTTGCCGATGAGCCGCGCCGAGATGGACAAACTCGGCTGGGACAGCTGCGACATCATCCTGGTCACCGGCGACGCGTATGTGGACCACCCCAGCTTCGGCATGGCCGTGATTGGCCGCACGCTCGAAGCGCAGGGCTTTCGCGTGGGCATCATCGCCCAGCCCGACTGGCAGAGCGCCGAGCCCTTCAAGGTGCTGGGCAAGCCCAACCTGTTCTGGGGCGTGACGGCAGGCAACATGGATTCGATGATCAACCGGTACACGGCTGACCGCAAGATCCGCAGCGACGATGCCTACACCCCCGGCGACATCGGCGGCAAGCGCCCCGACCGCGCAGCCATCGTCTACAGCCAGCGCTGCCGCGAGGCCTACAAAGACGTGCCCATCATCCTGGGCGGTATCGAAGGCAGCCTGCGCCGCATTGCCCACTACGATTACTGGAGCGACAAGGTGCGCCGTTCCATCGTGGTGGACGCCAAGTGCGACCTACTGTTGTACGGCAACGCCGAGCGCGCGCTGGTCGAGGTGGCCCACCGCATCGCGGCCCGCGAGCCGGTCCAAAACATCACCGACGTGCGCGGCACCGCCTTTGTGCGCCGGCCCGACGATGAGAGCGGCAAGGGCTGGTTCGAGATCGATTCCACCACGGTGGACGAGCCCGGGCGCGTCGAGGCGCACATCAACCCCTACATGACGACCAGCGAGCAGGCCGCCGCACAGGGCAGCACCTGCAGCAAAGATGATGCTCCTGATTCTGTAGCTGGTGAGGCAGATAAAACGGGCGCTACCGGCCAAAAAGACCCTAAACTGGCCGATCCGAACCCCGCTATCCAACCCATGCTGTTTGTAGCCAACCCGGCGCTCAAGGCCAAGCTCAAGGTGCCCCCGCGCGACAAGAGCGTGATCCGCCTGCCCAGCTACGAACAGGTCAAAAGCGACCCGGTGCTGTACGCCCACGCCAACCGCGTGCTGCACCTGGAAACCAACCCGGGCAACGCCCGGTCGCTGGTGCAGGCGCACGGCGAGGGTGTGACGGCGCGCGACGTATGGATCAACCCGCCCCCCATCCCGCTGACCACGGCCGAGATGGACTACGTGTTTGACCTGCACTACGCCCGCAGCCCGCACCCGAGCTACGCCGACGAGAACGGCAGCCACGACGGCGCCACCAAGATTCCCGCATGGGAGATGATCCGGTTTTCGGTCAACATCATGCGCGGCTGCTTTGGCGGCTGCACCTTTTGCTCCATTACCGAGCACGAGGGCCGCATCATCCAGAGCCGGTCCGAGGATTCGATCATCCAGGAGATCGAGGACATCCGCGACAAGGTCAAGGGCTTCACCGGCACCATCAGCGACCTGGGCGGCCCCACCGCCAACATGTACCGCCTGGGCTGCAAGAGCCCCGAGATCGAGGCCGCCTGCCGCAAACCGAGCTGCGTGTACCCGGGCATCTGCTCCAACCTGGGCACCAACCACGACCCGCTGATCAAGATCTACCGCCGTGGCCGGGCTTTGAAGGGCATCAAGAAGATCCTCATCGGCTCCGGCCTGCGCTACGACCTGGCCGTGAAGAGCCCCGAATACGTGAAGGAACTGGTGCAGCACCACGTGGGCGGCTACCTCAAGATCGCGCCCGAGCACACCGAGCAGGGGCCGCTGACCAAGATGATGAAGCCGGGCATCGGCAGCTATGACAAGTTCAAGCAGATGTTCGAGAAGTTCAGCGAAGAGGCGGGCAAGAAGCAGTTCCTGATCCCGTACTTCATCGCCGCGCACCCGGGCACCAGCGACGAGGACATGATGAACCTCGCCATCTGGCTCAAGAAGAACGGTTTCCGTGCCGACCAGGTGCAGACCTTCTACCCCAGCCCCATGGCCACCGCCACGGCCATGTACCACTCGGGCCGCAACCCGCTCACCCGGGTGCGCCGCGAAATGCGCGACACGGCCGAAGAGTCGGTGGACATCGTGCGCGGCGAGAAGCGCCGCCGCCTGCACAAGGCGTTTTTGCGCTACCACGACCCTAACAACTGGCCCCTGCTGCGCGAGGCGCTCAAGGCCATGGGCCGGGCCGACCTGATCGGCAATGGCAAGCACCACCTGATCCCGACCTTCCAGCCGCTGACCGATGGCGGGTACCAGAGCGCACGGCGCAAGAACTCCACGCCGGTGGGGCAGCGCGTACAGTCACCTCAGGCCACCGCCGGTACGGGTAACAAGGCTACGGTCAGCAAGCCCGGCCAACCGCAAAAGGGCCGCATCCTGACGCAGCACACAGGGCTGCCGCCACGGGTCACGGGCAGCGCCAAGCCGTCGGCGCGCAAGGCGCGCTGACAGAGGCAGGCGATGGGCGTTCGTTCATTGCGAACGGCCATCTGCAAGATACCAGCTGAGCGAGGGTGAGTGGCCGGTCTGCCACTCAGGTGACTTGTAGCGATGCGCATGATGGGTCTACCGGTAACCACCAGTGCATGGCCTTCAATCGCCTTCACAGCGCGGCGGTTGCTCCCGGCGGTTCAGCGAATCCATAGCACTTCGAACTGCTGCCGGGTTGACGCGACCTGCACCGATATCTCATCGCCCTCGCACTTGCCTAGCATGGCCCTGCCCAAAGGGGACGCGCTGCTGATGACCTGCACGAAAGGGGCGCCGCTGCCCAGCCTCATGCTGCCCCCATCCGGCCCGATGAAGAGCTGTTGCTGCCTTTCGTCGGCATCGGCAAGGCAGACCACGGCGCCGAGCTGTATGCCTTTGCTGGCTTCGTAGGGGCGCGGGCTGAATTGGCGCCACTGGGCCATCGCCTGTCGGATGGCTTCGGCGCGCCGAGCCTGGCCGGTGGCCAGATAGGCTGCTTCGAGCCCCAGGGTGTCGTATTTGTTTTCGGCGATGTTTTCTTCGTGGGTCGCTGTTTCATGCGCCGCCCGCAGGGCGTTTTCGACTTGCAGCAGGTCTTCGGCAAGCCGCTCCAGCACCTGCTGTTGCAGCAAGAATTTGTCCATGGTGATGATGCAAGGGTGCGGCTCGAACCGCGGGTTGGAGATGGATTGCGAGGGGCGTCACAAGCCTATGACGCATTGGCAGGCGAGAACTGAAGTTCGGCTCTTGGCAGTGTGCTGCTGTCGATATCGGTTCATACCGGTTCAAAGCGGCTTCGCCCCTTTCAGTAACCGGCTGACCGACCGGATGGCCGAAAACAGCGCCTGCCCCGCCGGCGTGAGGATGGCCTGGTTCGGCCGGACCAGCGAGATGCGCATCGGAGGCGTGGGCTCCGTGATGTTGACCACGGTGACCAGGTGGCTACGCTCAAAGGCCTCGGCAATGGGGCGCGGCACGAAACTGGCGGCATCGCTGTGGGCCACAAAGTGGACGGTGGCAGCGACGGACTCGCAATGCGTCAGGCATACGGGTGGCTCCAGGCCGGCGCCGCGGAAGGCCTGTTCATGGATGGCGCCCGGCCCGTTCCTCGGGCCTGTGAGGATCCAGTCCAGGGTGCTCAGGTCCTGTAGCGAATTCAGGTGGGCCAGCCTGTGGCCCCGCCTGAGCACCACGGCCAGTTCGACCTCGAACAGCGGGTCGCAGGTGAACTCGGCACCCAGCCCCTCGGCAGGGACGGGGCCGATAGCGAAGTCGATCGACCCGTCGCGAAACAGGCCGAGGATAGTGGGGTAGACCGCCTCTTGCAGCCGCACATCAAGCCCGGTGAACTGGCGGCGGACCAGCTCCAGCGCGCTGGGCAGTACCAGCATGAAAGGCGTTGCGGACGAGGCCACCGACAGGGTGCCCCCACGCGCGTCGACCATCTGCGCGATGTGCTGCTCCGCCTTGTCCGTGGCCTTCAGGATCAGGCGTGCATGCGAGACCAGCGCAGCGCCGTACTCGGTGAGGGCCACCCCGGCGTTGTTGCGGTAGAGCAGGGTGGCCCTGACGTCGATTTCAAGTTGCTTGAGGGCCCGGGTGACAGCCGGCTGCGATATGCCGAGACTGCGGGCAGCCGCTGTGATGCTGCCGGCATCTGCCACGGCGACGAGCGCGCGCAATTGGTAGGACTGCATGGTTTTCCCATGTTCATTGATTATGGGCAACACGTTTTCGCGTCTATTCTGGCATGGCCCTTCCACGCAGAATGCCTTCAATCCGGGCCGTGACCCATCGGCCTGAATGCAAGCATTGCGAGGACCCCAGTGAGCGCACAGCCCAACATCATCTTCATCCTGGCCGACGACCTCGGGTTTGCCGACCTTGGCTGCTACGGCGGACGCGCGCCGGTGTCACCCCATCTGGACCAGATGGCCAGCGAGGGCCTGCGGTTCACCCAGGGCTATTCCAATTCGCCGGTGTGTTCGCCCACGCGTTTCGCTCTGATGACTGGCCGCTACCAGTACCACTTTCGGGGGGCGGCAGACGAACCCCTGCATGGCCCCAACGCCACGCGCAGCACGCACGGCCTCCCGCCGTCGCACCAGACGCTGCCCTCGCTGCTGCGCGAAGCGGGCTACCGCACCGGCCTGATCGGCAAGTGGCACCTCGGGCATGAGCCGCATTTCGGGCCACTCAAGAGCGGGTATGACGAGCACTTCGGGTTGATGTCGGGCGGGATTGACTACTTCACCCACACCGCCCCAAACGGCAAGAAGGATTTGTGGCACAACGGTACGCCGGTGGACGACGACACCTACCTGACGGACCTGCTGTCGGACCGCAGCGTGGACTTCATCCAGCGCAGCGTGGGCCAGGGGCTGCCGTTTTTCCTGTCGCTGCACTACACGGCCCCGCACTGGCCCTGGGAGACGCGGGAGGACCACGAACTCGCCAAGACCCTGGTGGGCAAGACATTCCACCTGGACGGCGGGTCTGTGGAAACCTACCACCGCATGATCCACCACATGGACGAAGGCATCGGCAAGATCATGGCCGAACTCAAGCGCCTGGGCCAGGACGAGAACACGCTGGTGGTCTTCACCAGCGATAACGGGGGTGAGCGGTTCAGCGACAGCTGGCCGCTGGTGGGCGGCAAGATGGACCTGACCGAAGGTGGAATCCGCGTGCCTTACATCGTGCGCTGGCCCGCCGTGATTGCGGCTGGTGGCGTGAGCGAGCAGCTGATCATCACGATGGACTGGGTGCCCACCCTGCTGGAAGCCGCCCAGGCCCGGCCGCAACTGGTGCACCCGTTGGACGGCGTGTCCATCCTGCCCCATCTGCGTGACGCATCGCTGGTGCAGGAGCGGCAGTTGTGCTGGCGCATGAGCCACCGCCAGCAGCGCGCGCTGCGCTGCGGCCGCTGGAAATACCTGCGCGTGGACGGCAACGAATACCTGTTCAACCTGGAGGCCGATGCGCGCGAGCGTGCCAACCAGATGTACCGCGACCCGGACAGGCTGGCAGACCTGCGAAGCCGCTTTGAGCAGTGGGAGGCAGGGCTGCCACCCATCCCGGAAGACGTCTCGGTCACCCTGGTCTACACAGAAAAAGACATGCCCTGAACCCTGGCACACCCGGCATGACAGCACTGCGCGCGTCTTTGCCACACCATCCACGACAACAAGGAGACACACCATGACCCGTTCTTTCTCGACACCGCGTCGCCATGTGCTGCGGGGCCTCACGCTCCTTGCGCTGGGGGCTGGCATTGCCAGCCCAAGCTTTGCCCAGGCCTGGCCTGCCAAACCCATCAGGCTGCTGGTGCCCTACACCGCCGGGTCGCCGCCAGACATGTCATCACGGGTGCTGGCCACACACTTGGCGGCATCCCTGCAGCAGCCCGTGGTGGTGGAAAACCGGCCGGGCGCCATCGGCGTGGTGGCCATGCAGGAGCTTTTGCGGCAACCGGCTGACGGACATACGCTGTTTTGCATCCTCACGCCGGTCACCACCGCATCGACGCTGCTCCCGGCCCAGAAAATCGACCTGGGCAAGGAACTGCAGCCGGTCTCGCAGATGAACCGCATCGCCACTGTGCTGGTGGTCAACAACGATCTGCCCGCCACCGACATGAAGTCGTTTGTCGCGCTGTTGCGTGCCAAGCCCAACCAGCTGAACTTTGCATCCACCGGCAACGGAACACCGGCCCATCTGGCGGGCGAGTTGTTCAAGAGCCAGGAGAAGGTGCAAGCTGCGCACGTCCCCTATGCGTCGTTCTCGCAGTCGGTGCCCGACCTGCTGAGCAACCGCGTGCAATTCATGTTCATGACAAGCAGTGTCGCGGTGCCGCTGGTGAACTCCGGCAAGGTCCGGGCGCTGGGCATTGTCGGGCCGAACCGCCTGCCGATCCTGCCGAACGTGGCCACGCTGGCAGAGCAGGGCATGGGCAAGATCGACACCAGCAGCTGGGACGGCATCGTGGTGAAGGCCGGGACGCCCCGGGCCATCGTCGACCGGCTCAACACCGAGATAGTCCGCATCCTGGACAAACCCGAGGTCAAGGCCCGGTTTGTGGAGATGGGAATGCAGGCCGTGAGCTCCACCCCCGAGGAACTGGGCACCCTGATCGAGTCCGAAACGGTGCGCTGGGCGGGCGTGATCAAGGCAGCCAACATCAGCGCTGATTGAGTGGGCGAACGCCTGGGCGCATCCGGCCTGCCGGGTGGGCTTGGGCGGTGCATTTCGCAAGCGGGCGGTAGGCCTGTACGTCAATACGCGTCGTTTGCAGCGCTAAATCGCTTCACAGCAAGGCTGCGCCTGGGGTAAGCCGAAATAGCACGGTGGCATCGCGCTCCCAACCCGGGATTACGGGGGCGTCTCGCCGCCCTGTGCCGCGTGCGTCCCCGCCACCACGGACTGCGTCCCTTGCGGTGGCTGTTGCGAAATCAGGTCTTCAATGATGAACGTGCGGTAGTAAAACGCCGCGGCAGCGCCTGCGGGTGCAATGGCTTCCACGACGGCGTCGGCCTTGTCTTTGCCGGCCATCTCCACCAGCATGCCGTGGTAACCGGTGCCTGCCAGGTCGGCAATGCGGCGGACCATGTCGCCCTCGGCGCCCACGGAGGGCATGGGCGCATCGGCCGTGCCGAGAGTGCGCACGATCTCTTCCATGATTACTTCGGGGCTGGCGTAGGCGGTGCTGCCCTTGTGGCCCGCAGCCTGCAGGGCGCTGGCGGCCTGGCGCACGCAGTCCTCGTCGGGAAAGAGCGCAAACACATGGCCGGTGGGGTAGAAGACGCCGCCCATGTTGGTCATGGTGGAGTCGAGAACGAGTGGTTTCATGGGGTGTCCCGGTGGTGAGCGGTGGCAGACCCAATGATTGAAATGCGACGCGCTCGTCAGCCGTGTAGGCCACCGGACAATTCGTGCGTCGGCAGGCGTTTTCGGGCCGTGTTTTTGCCTTTTTTAAGTCAAAAGTGGCTGTGGCGCTTGTTCCATAATGCCCTGTAGCTATCAATTAAATAGCAATTGACTGGCGCGATGGCGCTGTGCGGCCCAACGCTCTGCAAGGCTAGGGCCGCGCTTTCGCCCCTTAGGGCAGGTGGATGAAGCCTGCCACCCACGCGGCCAGGGCTGCGTTGTGCAGCACCACCGTGCCCCAGTAGGCCAGGCGGAACTCGGCTTTTTGCGACTTGTGCCGCAACGATTGCTGCGCCAGCCACGCGCCCGGCCACCCGCCCGCCAGGCTCATCAAATGCAGATGCTTCTCAGGAATGCGCCACTGCCTCTGCATGGCGGCGTTCTTGTCGATGGCGTAGGCGGCGAAGGTGAGCAGGTTCAGGCCCAGTGCCGCGCCCAGCGTCCAGCCCAGCGGCAGCCGGCCAGCCCAGATGCCCCAGGCGATCAGGCCGAGCCAGAGGGTGGTGAGCAGCAGTACCACCCCGGCAGAGGCGGAGCCGCCAGCGGACGGGCGGCCGCGGCGCGCAGTTGCCGTGGTGCGAGATGCCCGTTGTTGGCTGCGTGCACCGGGTGCATCCTGCCGCGGTGCGTTGCCGGATCGCCGAGAGCCTGGCCCGGGATTGCGTGCGCCGCCCGCGTTGGGTGCCGGGTTGGCGGCGGGGCCGGTGCGCTGTGCGGCGTTGCCGGTGGCAATGGCCCCGCCCGCAGCCCGCACGGCCATGGCGCGCGGACCCTTTCCGCCCACATGGATTTCTTCAAACACAACGCGCAGCCCTTCGCGCGGTGGCTCGGCGCCTCGGAAGTCGCGCACATGAAAGAACACATCCGCCGCGGTATCGGGGCTGCGAATGAAACCAAACCCGCGTGCGGTGTCCCACCGGGTGACGGTGCCCTGCTTTTGCATCGGTGATCGGGGCCCCGCTCAGGCCAGCGTGTGCAGGGGAATGTCGTGTGCCGTGGCCAGCGCATCGAGCTGCGCCCGCGTCTGGCTGCGCAGAAATCGCGCAATGGCTTCGTGCGTGGCGGGCGCACGCAGCACATCGGCATCGCCCGTGGGCGGCAGGCCGGCGGCGGCACACAGGCTGGCGGCAAAGTGGGACTCCAGCGCAGCCACGGCCACGCGGCCGTCGGCGCAGGGGTAGATGCGGTAGCCCGCGTGGTTGCCGCCCACATCGCCGTCGGGCGTGGTCAGGCCCCAGTCGCGCGGCTGGGCCAGCCAGGCGGCGGCGTCGGCCAGTGCTACTTCAATGCACGCGCCTGCACCGGTGTGGGCCCGGTCCAGCAGGGCCTGCAGCACGGCCTCGCTGGCCATCAGGGCGCCGCCCATGTCGGCGTAGAGCGTGGGCGGCATTTCGGTGCCAGTCACCAGCCCGGCGTCGGCCAGGTAGGTGAGGTCATGGCCGGGCTCCTCAGCGCGCTCGGCCGCTGCTCCGACGATGCGTACCAGCGACAGGCGCGGGTATTTCGATTGCAGTGCTTCCCAGCCCAGGCCCAGCTTGTTCAGGGCCGACGGCCGAAAGGACGTGATCAGCACATCGGTGCGCGCCAGCTCTTCGTGCAGCGTGGCCTGGCCCTCGGCCGTCTTCAGGTGGGCATGCACCACGCGCACGCCGGTGTGCAGCGTGGCATAGGCCGCAGGGCTGTAGATGCCCATGGGGTCGGCGCTGGGGTAGCCGGGGGCGGGCAGGGGTTCGAGCTTGGTGCATTCGGCCCCCATGCGCGCGCAGCGCATCAGGGCTGCGGGGCCGGGCAGGTTGAGTGCAAGGCTTAAAACGCGGGTGTTGCGCAGGGGCTGGGGCAGGGCAGTCGTCATGGTGTTGGGGGTCTCTGTGCTGTACGGCGCTTTTCGCGCGGGACGGCGCGGCGCTGGCATTGCGAAGGTCGCTCACGGCTCACGCACCGCGTTATACATAACTTGTTACGCGGCGCACTCGGATCCACGCAGCGCGGAACGCTTTTTGGCCGTCCCTGCGGGCTTGGCCGGTTCCTCAACACGGGTTGCGAGTCGACGCCGATCTCAATGCGGTCGGTGCTCTGGGGGGCAAGTTGGCTAACTCGGATTGCGCTTCTATTTTGATAGCAGTCAGTGCTTATGGATCCAGCGCTTGGGGCCAAAAAAGCTCGAAATCTCGTGTGGGAGCTGTCAGACGGGCAATTCACCCGACTCAATGGTCAGCCACGTCCAGCGTTCACGGTAGCTTGCCGCCTTGGCCTGGAATAGCGGCAGGTGCGGGCAGGTGGGGTTGGGCCGCAGCAGCCCGGCATACAGCTCTTCGAGCCCGTATGGCGCATACAACGTGGGCAGTTTGCCGCCGCAGTCTGGGGCAGGCTGCAGCCCGACACAGGTGCAGGGCACCAGAAACCGCTCGATGCCGTTGCGCGCGGATTGCAGCGGCGCATAGGGGTAGCCGAACCAGCTTTCGTACCAAAGGTGTACGCGGGCCTGGTTCTTGGCTTCCACGGTAATTGGCAGATCGCTGAACAATGCGGTGACGCTGGCCTGCACGGCCTGCTCCGCATGCTCGGAAAGGTCCGACGCATCGAAGTAGAAGATGTCGTAATCCTTGATGCTGGATGTAGGCGCCATGCCGGTCTGCAGGTTCCACACCGTCTGGAACAGGCAACCCGCCACCAGCCATACATCGGGCAGGCCCAGAAGCGGCAAACGCTCCAGAAGTGCCGCGTTGTGCGGGTTCTGGAGCGCTTCTCTCACAAAGCGGCGCGAGAGCGCCGCTTCACCGGTCAACTCAGACCACCTTCGCGATGGCCTGGCAGACGTAGTCGATGTTCTTGCTGTTCAGCGCAGCCACGCACATGCGGCCGGTGTCGGTGCCGTACACGCCGAATTCGCTGCGCAGGCGCACCATCTGGTCCTTGGACAGGCCCGAATAGCTGAACATGCCGATCTGCGTGGTGATGAACGACATGTCCTTATTCACGCCCGCGGCCTTCAGGCCATCGACCAGCTTCTGGCGCATGGCCTTGATGCGCACGCGCATCTCGCCCAGTTCGGTTTCCCATTGGGCCCGCAGCTCGGGGTTGTTCAGCACGGCTGCAACGATGGCTCCACCGTGGGTAGGCGGGTTGGAGTAGTTGGTGCGGATGGCGATCTTGAGCTGGCTCAGCACGCGGTCGGTTTCTTCCTTGCTGCTGCCGACCACGCTCAGTGCACCCACGCGCTCGCCGTAGAGGCTGAAGCTCTTGGAGAAGCTGGTAGACACAAAGATGTTCAGGCCAGCGGCCACAAACTTGGCAATCACGGCGCCGTCTTCGGCAATGCCGTAGCCAAAGCCCTGGTAGGCCATGTCCAGGAAGGCGGTGAGGTTGCGTTCCTTCACCACCGCAATCACTTGCTCCCATTGGGCGGCGGTGATGTCGTAGCCGGTGGGGTTGTGGCAGCAGGCGTGCAGCAGCACGATGGTGCCGGCAGCGGCTGCCTTGAGCTTGGCCAGCATGCCTTCGAAGTTGATGCCGCCCAGGCCGCCGTTGGCGCTCTGGTCGAAGTAGGGGTAGGTATCGACCGGGAAACCGGCGTTGGTGAACAGCGCGCGGTGGTTTTCCCAGCTGGGGTCCGAGATCAGCACGGTGGCGTTGGGGCTAATCTTTTTCAGGAAGTCGGCACCGATCTTCAGGCCGCCGGTGCCGCCAATGGCCTGCACCGTGGCCACGCGGCCGCTTTTGACAACTTCAGACTCTGCACCGAACACCAGACCCTTGACTGCTGCGTCGTAGGCGGCGATGCCGTCGATGGGCAGGTAGCCACGCGCGGTGGGCTTTTCCATCATGGTCTTTTCAGCGGCCTGCACGCATTGCAGCAGGGGCAGCTTGCCGTTGTCGTCGAAATAAACGCCGACGCCGAGGTTGACCTTGTGGGGGTTGGTGTCGGCGTTGAATTGCTCGTTGAGGCCCAGGATGGGGTCGCGGGGGGCCATTTCGACGGCGGTGAACAGAGACATGAAAATCCTTGAAAGGTTGTCAGTAGCGAAGATTCCGGGCGTGGTGTACTGTGCCGGGTTCGGCCAATTTTAACGGCCGGCTCACAACACCCGTTGACCTCCCCCATGCCGGATATCACTGAAGTCATAACCGAAACTCAAGAGGGCGAGTTCGTCCGCTATCCGGATTCGCCGTTTGAACTGTTCCAGCCGTACCCCCCGGCCGGGGACCAGCCCGAGGCCATCGACAAGCTGGTGGAAGGGCTGCGCGACGGCGAGGCGTTCCAGACCCTGCTGGGCGTCACCGGCTCGGGCAAGACATTCACCATGGCCAACGTGATCGCCCGCATGGGCCGTCCGGCCATCGTGTTCGCGCCCAACAAGACGCTGGCAGCGCAGCTGTACAGCGAGTTCCGCGAGTTCTTCCCCAAGAACGCCGTGGAGTATTTCGTCAGCTATTACGACTATTACCAGCCCGAGGCCTATGTGCCGCAGCGCGACCTGTTCATTGAAAAGGACAGCGCGATCAACGAGCACATCGAGCAGATGCGGCTGAGCTGCACCAAGAGCCTGATGGAGCGGCGCGACGTGGTGATCGTGGCCACCGTGTCGGCCATCTACGGCATTGGCGAGCCCGAGAGCTACCACCGCATGGTGATGACGCTGCGCGTGGGTGACAAGCTGGGCCAGCGCGATGTGATTGCGCAGCTGATCCGCATGCAGTACCAGCGCAACGAGGCCGATTTTTCGCGCGGCAAGTTCCGGGTGCGGGGCGACACCATCGACGTGTTTCCAGCAGAACACTCCGAACTGGCGATCCGCATCGAGCTGTTTGACGACGAGCTGGAGAGCCTGCAGCTCTTTGACCCGCTCACCGGTCGCGTCAAGCAGAAGATTCCGCGGTTTACTGTGTACCCCAGCAGCCACTACGTCACGCCGCGCGACAAGGTGCTGACTGCCGTGGAAACCATCAAGCTGGAGCTGGCCGAGCGCCTGCAGCAGTTGGTGGGTGACGGCAAGCTGGTGGAAGCCCAGCGGCTGGAGCAGCGCACCCGGTTTGACCTGGAGATGCTCAGCGAAGTAGGGCACTGCAAGGGCATCGAGAACTACACGCGCCACCTGTCAGGCGCGGCACCCGGCAGCCCGCCCAGCACGCTCACCGACTACATGCCCAAGGACTCGCTGATGTTCCTGGACGAGAGCCACCAGATGGTCGGCCAGCTCAATGCCATGTACAGCGGCGACCGCTCGCGCAAGACCACGCTGGTCGAATATGGCTTCAGGCTGCCTTCGGCGCTCGACAACCGGCCGCTCAAGTTTGAAGAGTTCGAGCAGCGCATGCGGCAGGTGGTCTTTGTGTCGGCCACACCCGCCGACTACGAAAAAACGTATTCTGGCCAGGTGGTGGACCAGGTGGTGCGCCCCACGGGCCTGGTCGACCCGGTGGTGGAGGTGCGTCCGGCCACCCACCAGGTCGACGACGTGCTGCAGGAGATCCGCATCCGCGTGGAGAAGCACGAGCGCGTGCTCATCACCACGCTGACCAAGCGCATGGCCGAGCAGCTGACCGACTACCTCACCGACAACGGCGTGAAAGTGCGCTACCTGCACAGCGACGTGGACACGGTGGAGCGCGTCGAAATCATCCGCGACCTGCGCCTGGGTGCGTTTGATGTGCTCGTGGGTATCAACTTGCTGCGCGAGGGGCTGGACATCCCCGAGGTGTCACTGGTGGCCATTCTGGATGCTGACAAAGAAGGCTTTCTGCGTGCCGAGCGCAGCCTGATCCAGACCATCGGGCGTGCAGCGCGCAATATCAACGGCCGCGCCATCCTGTATGCCGACCGCATCACCGATTCGATGAAGAAGGCCATTGGCGAGACCGAGCGCCGTCGCCTCAAGCAGATCGCTCACAACGAAGCGCACGGCATCACGCCGCGCACCATCGTCAAGCGCGTGCGCGACCTGATCGACGGCGTGTACAGCGAAAAGGCGGGCAAGGACGCCGAGCGGATGGAGCAGGAAGCCATCCAGCGGGCGCAGGTGGAAGACATGTCCGAAAAGGATGTGGCGAGAGAGATCAAGCGGCTGGAGAAGCAGATGCTCGAGCACGCACGCAACCTGGAGTTCGAACAGGCGGCGCGTGTGCGTGATCAGTTGACGCGCCTCAAGGACCAGGCCTTTGGCGCATCAGGCAAGGACGCAGTAGGACTGTAAGGTTGCTAAATCTGATTGGTCGCCACGCGACCAGCCGGTTTTATAACCCGACGGTTTCGCTTGGGCTTTGTGCTATACTCGCATAAAACACTCAAGAAAAAAGCCCGACGATGAAGGGCTCCTTGCCAGGCAACTGGCTGGAGTAAGGGGCGGAGACGGTGCCATCGTTGCCCAGCAGGCAGCGCAGGCAGTTTCTACAACGGTCAAGCCTTAATACCAGGAGCTTGCGATGCGTCTCACAACCAAAGGCCGTTTTGCGGTCACCGCCATGATTGACCTGGCCTTGCGCCAGAACAACGGTCCCGTCACCCTGGCGGCGATCAGCCAGCGCCAGCAAATCTCGCTGTCGTACCTTGAGCAACTGTTTGGCAAACTGCGCCGCCACGAACTGGTGGAGTCCACACGCGGCCCCGGCGGCGGCTACACGCTGGCCCGCAAGGCAGGCGACATCACGGTGGCCGACATCATTGTTTCGGTGGACGAACCCATCGACGCGACCCAGTGCGGCGGCAAGGAAAACTGCCTGGGTGAAGCAGGCCGTTGCATGACGCACGAGCTGTGGGCGTCTCTGAACCAGCGCATGGTCGAGTTCCTGGATTCCGTCACGCTGCAAAAGCTGGTGGACGAGCAGCTCGCCAAGGGCGTCCAGATCGAGGACAAGCCAGTGGTCCGGCGCGCCATCTCCACTGCACCGGTGGTCAAGCCGATCCGCGTCAATGCGCCCAATTCGGTTTTCGCCCTCGGAAACGCCTTCGCCAAATTATGACGTTTCGGGTTTGTGGTCGGCCTCAGGGCCGGCAACGCCCTGAACGCTTTCGAAGCTATCTGTTCTTATCGTTTTCTGCCAGCCAGACGCATTCACTGAGCCAGCCATGGACATGACACCGCACTTCCCGATTTATCTCGACTACGGCGCGACCACCCCGGTGGACCCGCGCGTTGTGGACGCCATGATCCCTTGGCTTCGCGAGCACTTTGGCAACCCCGCATCCCGCAGCCATGCGTGGGGCTGGGAGGCCGAAGAGGCGGTCGAAAAAGCGCGTGTGCAGGTAGCGGACCTCATTGGTGCCGATCCGCGCGAGATCGTGTGGACCAGCGGCGCCACCGAGTCCATCAACCTCGCCCTGAAAGGCGCTGCCCACTTCTACAAGGGCAAGGGCAAGCACCTGATTACGCTCAAGACCGAGCACAAGGCCGTGCTGGACACCATGCGCGAACTGGAGCGTCAGGGCTTTGAAGCCACCTACCTCGATGTGCAGGAGGACGGCCTGGTGAACATGGATGCGCTCAAGGCAGCCATTCGCCCCGACACGGTGATCATCAGCATCCTGTTCGTGAACAACGAAATCGGCGTGATCCAGGACATTCCCTCCATCGGCGCGCTGTGCCGCGAAAAGGGCATCTTGCTGCACGTGGATGCGGCGCAAGCCACCGGCCGGGTCGAGATCGACATGAACGTGCTGCCCATCGATCTGATGAGCATGACCGCACATAAGACCTATGGCCCCAAGGGCGTCGGCGCCCTGTACGTGCGCCGCAAGCCGCGCGTGCGCTTGGAAGCGCAAATGCATGGTGGTGGCCACGAACGGGGCATGCGCTCGGGCTCGCTGCCCACGCACCAGATCGTGGGGATGGGTGAGGCGTTCCGCATTGCCAAGGAAGAAATGGCCAGCAGCAATGCCAAGGCCCGCGCGTTGCAGCAGCGGCTGCTGGATGGGCTCAAGGACATCGAGCAGGTGTTCATCAACGGCAGCATGGAGCGCCGCGTGCCCCAGAACCTGAACATGAGCTTCAACTATGTTGAAGGCGAATCGCTCATCATGGGTATCAAGGGCCTGGCCGTGTCGTCGGGTTCGGCTTGCACATCGGCCAGCCTGGAGCCCAGCTACGTGCTGCGTGCCCTGGGCCGCAGTGACGAGCTGGCCCACAGCAGCCTGCGCATGACCATCGGCCGTTTCACTACAGAGGAAGAGATCGACTACGCGATCTCCACCATCCGCGAGAACGTGGCCCGCCTGCGCGAGCTGAGCCCCTTGTGGGAGATGTACAAGGACGGCATCGACATCAGCACCATCCAGTGGGCTGCGCACTGATCATCCGATTGAATCTGAAGCATTGAAGAGGTAACACCATGGCTTACTCTGAAAAAGTGGTTGACCACTATGAAAACCCCCGCAATGTCGGCTCGTTCGACAAGGGCGATGACTCGGTGGGCACCGGCATGGTCGGCGCCCCCGCCTGCGGCGACGTGATGAAGCTGCAGATCAAGGTGAACCCGCAGACGGGTGTGATCGAAGACGCGCGCTTCAAGACCTACGGTTGCGGCTCGGCGATTGCGTCGTCTTCGCTGGTGACCGAATGGGTCAAGGGCAAGACGCTGGACGAAGCAGCGGCGCTCAAGAACAGCGAAATTGCCCAGGAACTGGCGCTGCCTCCCGTCAAGATCCACTGCTCGATCCTGGCGGAAGACGCGATCAAGGCCGCAGTCCTTGACTACAAGACGAAGCACGCTGCTGCTGCGGCCTGAGGATCATGGCCATTACTTTGACAGAGTCCGCCGCCCGGCATGTGAGCCGCTACCTTTCGCGGCGCGGCAAGGGATTGGGCGTGCGCCTGGGTGTCAAGACCACCGGCTGCTCGGGCCTGGCCTACAAGCTGGAGTACGTGGACACCTCGGAGCCGGAAGACATCGTGTTTGAAAACCACGGCGTCAAGGTTTTGATCGACCCCAAGAGCCTGGCGTATATCGACGGCACCGAGCTGGACTTCGTGCGCGAGGGCCTGAACGAGGGCTTCAAGTTCAACAACCCCAACGAGCGTGATCGCTGCGGTTGCGGTGAGAGCTTTCGCGTCTGACGCCTGGGTCATCCAGCGTCCGCCACGGACCGCCAACGCTTGCGCGCTGGCGGTTTTTTATTGATTGATCCGGTCTGCCCACGGTGCGCTCCATGAATCTGCAATCCGACGACTTTGAACTGTTTGGCCTGCCTCGGCAGTTTGCGCAGGAGCGCAGCGCCATCGATGCGCGCTGGAAGGAGCTGCAGCGCGAGGCCCATCCCGACCGTTTTGCTGCCCAGGGTGCGGCTGCGCAGCGCGTGGCCATGCAGTGGTCTGTGCGCATCAACGAGGCGTACCAGCGCCTGAAGGAACCGCTGCGCCGTGCTGCCTATCTGTGCGAACTGCACGGAGCGCCCATCCGCGCCGAAGACAACACCGCCATGCCCGCGCAGTTCCTCATGCAGCAGATGGAGTGGCGCGAGGCGCTGGAAGAGGCCTCGTCTGCGGCTGCGCTGGACGCCCTGGACGATGAGGTTGCGAGTGCCCGGAGCGCCTCGCTGCGGCAGTGCCAGTTGCTCATCGACGAGCAGCAGGACTATGCCGGCGCTTCCCGGCAGGTCAGAGCCCTCATGTTCATTGCGCGATTTGCCGACGACATTGAGCGGCGCCGTGACCAGCAGGGACAATAGCGGCTTTTGCACCGGAGCCGTGCGCGTGCATTGCGCGTGCTCCACCAAGTTGAGACCCAAGATTTCATGGCGCTACTGCAGATTTCCGAGCCCGGTCAGTCCCCCGATCCGCACCAGCGGCGCATTGCTGTTGGCATCGACCTCGGGACCACGCATTCGCTGGTTGCAGCTGTGCGCAACGGCGTGGCCGAGTGCCTCCCCGACGACCAGGGCCGCGTCCTGCTGCCATCGGTAGTGCGCTATCTGGACAACGGCGGCCGACAGATCGGCCACGAAGCCATTGCGGCCCAGTCGCAGGATGCACGCAACACGATCGCATCGTTCAAGCGCTTCATGGGCCGCGGGCTGGCCGACATTGCCGAGGCGGGCAAGCTGCCCTACGACTTTGTGGCCGCTGCCGCAGACGCCGCCGAAGGCGGCATGGTGCGCATTGCCACTGCGGGCGGCGAGAAGTCACCGGTGGAACTCAGCGCAGAGATCCTGGCCACGCTGCGTTTTCGGGCTGAGGACACCTTCAACGACGATCTGTATGGCGCGGTGATCACCGTGCCCGCATACTTTGACGACGCCCAGCGCCAGGCCACCAAGGACGCCGCGCGACTGGCGGGCATCAACCTGCTGCGCCTCATCAACGAACCCACCGCAGCGGCCATTGCCTACGGCCTCGACAACGCCAGCGAGGGTGTGTACGCCGTGTATGACCTGGGCGGGGGCACGTTCGACATCTCCATCCTGCGCCTTACGCAGGGCGTGTTCGAGGTCATTTCCACCGGTGGTGACTCGGCCCTGGGCGGCGACGACTATGACGCCGCGCTGGCCGACTGGGTGGTGCAGCAATGCAACCTGGAGCTGCTAACCGCATCGGACAAATCGGCCATGCGCGTGGCGGCCCGCGCTTGCAAGGAAGCCTTGACCGCTACTGATTCCATAGCATTCAGGGCAGATGTTTCAAGCGCTATTGTCGATTTTCCTGTGAAAAGGGAAGATTTCGAGGCCATCACGGCTGCGCTGACGGCTCGGTCGATGGCGGCGGTGCGCCGCGCCCTGCGCGATGCGCAGCTCACGCGAGAGGATATCCGCGGCGTCGTGATGGTGGGCGGCTCCACGCGCATGCCCCAGATCCAGCGCGCTGTGGGGGAATTCTTCGGCACCGAACCGCTGACCAACCTGAACCCCGATGAAGTCGTAGCCCTGGGCGCCGCCATCCAGGCCAACCAGCTGGCCGGCAACAGCACGGCAGGCGACATGCTGCTGCTGGACGTGATCCCCCTGTCACTGGGCATCGAGACCATGGGCGGTCTTGTGGAGCGCATCGTTGCGCGCAACGAGACCATTCCCACCGCCAAGGCACAGGACTTCACCACCTACAAGGACGGTCAGACCGCGCTGGCCATCCACGTGGTGCAGGGCGAGCGCGACCTGGTGGCCGACTGCCGCAGCCTCGCGCGCTTTGAATTGCGCGGTATTCCGCCCATGGCGGCCGGTGCGGCGCGCATCCGGGTGACCTTCACGGTCGATGCCGATGGCCTGCTGAGCGTGAACGCGAAGGAGCAGGGCAGCGGCGTTGAGGCACGCATCGACGTGAAACCATCGTACGGGCTATCGGACGACCAGATTGCGCGCATGCTGCAGGATGGCTTTGCCACGGCAGCGCAGGACATGCGCACGCGCGCGGTGGTGGAGGCAAGGGTGGACGCGGACCGCATGCTGATTGCCACACAAAGCGCGCTGGATGCCGATGGCGATGTGCTGTCGGATGACGAACGGCGCGACATCGGCGTCCTCATGCAGGCCTTGCGGTCACTGATCGAGGCCGGCAATGCACCGGATGCGCCCGACGCTCCCGATGCGGCAGCGATCGAAGATGCCACCGAGGCGCTGGCCAAGGGCACCGAAGCCTTTGCTGCCCAGCGCATGAACCGTGGCATCCAGCAGGCCCTTGCCGGCAAGAACGTGCAGTCGCTCTGACGCCAACGCAGGCAGCAACACCTGACCCCGCACCCCGACACTTTGCAGTCCTCCCGAACAAGACCATGCCCGTCATCAAGATCCTTCCCCACCCCGAGTACTGCCCCACCGGCACCGAGATCACCGCCCCCGCAGGCACTTCAGTCTGCGAGGCCTTGCTGGACAACCACATCAACATCGAGCACGCCTGCGACATGAGCTGCGCCTGCACCACCTGCCATGTGATCGTGCGCGAGGGACTGGCGTCGCTCAATGCAGCCGAGGAAGAGGAAGAAGACCTGCTGGACCGTGCCTGGGGCCTGGAGCCGCAGTCGCGCCTGTCTTGCCAGGCCATCCTGGCGCAGCAGGACCTGGTGGTCGAGATTCCCCGCTACACCATCAACCACGCCAAGGAAAACCACTGATGAGCGCAACGCCGGGCCGCACCCAGCCAGCTCGCGTCCCCTTGCGGGGGAGCGAGGACATTACCCACCAAGCGTGGTGGCGCATATGACCCGTCAGATTGTTCTGGACACGGAAACCACCGGCCTGTCGGCCGACAGTGGCGACCGCATCATCGAGCTGGGTTGCGTCGAGCTGCTCAACCGCAAGCTCACCGGCAACAACCTGCACATGTACTTCAACCCGGGCCGCGACAGCCACGAGGACGCGCTCAAGGTCCACGGCATCAGCAACGAGTTCCTCAAGGACAAGCCCAAGTTCCGCGACGTGGTGGACGAAATCCTGGACTACGTGCAGGGCGCCGAAGTCATCATCCACAACGCGGCGTTTGACGTGAGCTTCCTGAACAAGGAGCTCGAACTGACGGGGCGATCAGCGTTTCGCACCTACGTGGCCAGCGTCACGGACACCCTGGCGATGGCCAAGGAGATGTACCCGGGCAAGCGCAATTCGCTCGATGCACTGTGCGACCGCCTGGGGGTCGACAACTCCAGCCGCACCCTGCACGGCGCGCTGCTGGACGCTGAGCTTCTGGCCGATGTCTACATCAACCTCACGCGCGGGCAGGATGCGCTGCTGATCGCCGATGACTCCGCCCAGAGCAATGGCGGGCCGGTGGTGGCCGCCATGGATCTGCGCCTGCTGAACCTGCCCGTGCTGCGCGCCAGCGAGGCTGAACTGACTGCGCATGCCGACGTGCTGGCGCAGATCGACAAGGCCAGCGGTGGCAAGACAATTTGGCGTTCTGCGCAGGCAGCGTAAAAAGCTGTGCCATAATCGAAGGCTGTCACAACGACACGGGTGATTAGCTCAGCGGTAGAGCACTGCCTTCACACGGCAGGGGTCACATGTTCGATCCATGTATCACCCACCAGCGTTGCGACACCAAGTCAACAGGCCTTCGCGTCTGCGGCGACGGGTGATTAGCTCAGCGGTAGAGCACTGCCTTCACACGGCAGGGGTCACATGTTCGATCCATGTATCACCCACCAATTCAAACCCCTGCAGACATCTGTCTGCAGGGGTTTTTTCTTGGCCCGACCGCATGACCCGGGCCTGGCAGTGCCGCTACAGTGTCATTCAGTAGATGCTCCGTGAGTCCTACGCCACCACAGACACTTCAAACCACTGCGATGCTGACCTTTCACAACCCGCTTCATGCCCGACACGCACCTGTCCACGAGTTCTTCCGCGGCGAACGGGTGCCCTGTTTTGAAAAGCCCGAACGCGTGGTCTATGTAGAGCAGGCGCTGCGCGAACGAGGGCACGCGTGGGCTGTGCCCGATACCGATTCCAGCGCCGTTCTCGCCCAGGTGCACACGCCTCGCTACCTCGCCTTTCTGCAGACGGCGTGGGCGCAGTGGCTGGCGGTTTCACCCGAGAACGCGCAGCACCAGCCGTTTCCTTCCGTATGGCCAGTGCGCACCTTGCGCAGCGATGTGGAGCCTCAAAACTTCATTGCCAGACTGGGCCTGTACTCCATGGACAACGGCAGCCCGCTCGCTGCCGGCACCTGGGCGGCCGCGAAAGCAGGTGCCGATGCCGCAGCCAGCGCTGCCCACAGTGTGGGCGCGGGTAGCCGTGCAGCCTTTTGCTGCACCCGCCCGCCCGGACACCACGCGGGTGCCGATTTCATGGGCGGCTACTGCTTTCTGAACAACGCCGCGGTGGCAGCCCAGACCCTCCGCAACCAGGGGGCGAGGCGCGTGGCGGTGCTGGATGTGGACTACCACCACGGCAACGGCACGCAGAGCATCTTCTATGACCGCGCGGACGTGCTGTTTGTCAGCATCCACGGCGATCCGCGCACCGAGTACCCGTTCTACCTCGGCCATGCGGATGAAACGGGTGAAGGCCCCGGAGCAGGCTTCAACCTCAATCTGCCCCTCGCGGCGGGCTCCGGCGTTGCCGCATGGTTCGCTGCGCTCGACGTGGCCTGCCAGCGCATTGCGCAATTCGGAGCAGATGCCTTGGTGGTCTCCCTGGGGCTGGATTCGTTTGAAGGCGATCCGATTTCCACGTTCGCGCTGACCTCTGACGACTTCTCGCGTCTTGGCGAGCGTCTGGGCGCCCTGGCAGTGCCGACCGTATTCGTGCTGGAAGGCGGCTACGCGGCCGCAGAACTCGGCACCAATGCCGTCAATGTGCTTGAGGGCTTTGAGCAGCACTGAAGAACGGGGCCGCGATCCACGGTGGAGCGCGGAGGCAGACATGGACGAAAGCAGGGCGACGATGGATAAGGTCGAGTGTGTGGTGATTGGTGCGGGCGTGGTGGGGCTGGCCGTGGCGCGCGCGCTGGCGCTGGAGGGGCGGGAGGTCATGGTGCTCGAAGCCGCAGACGCCATCGGCACCGGCACCAGTTCCCGCAATAGCGAGGTCATCCATGCAGGGCTTTACTACCCCACCGGCTCCCTCAAGGCCGGGTTGTGCGTGCAGGGCAAACAGATGCTGTATGCCTACTGTGCAGAGCGCGGGGTGCCGCACAGGCGCTGCGGCAAGCTGCTGGTGGCAACGTCGCCCGACCAGTTCCCTGCGCTGGAAGCCATCCGGGCGAGGGCATTGGCCAACGGCGTGGATGACCTCGTTTGGCTGTCCGCCGATGAGGCGCGGGCGATGGAGCCAGAACTGCGGTGCCAGGCAGCACTGCACTCCCCCAGCACGGGGATCATCGACAGCCATGGGCTGATGCTGGCTTTGCAGGGCGATCTGGAAAACGCGGGCGGACTGGTCGCCCTGAATTCGCCAGTGACGCGGGCGGACTTCTCAGGTGCCGACGGGGTTGTTGTGGACGCTGCGGGTACGCGGCTGCGTGCCGATGTGGTCGTCAATGCGGCAGGGCTGAACGCCCCGGCGGTGGCGTCCCTTTTTGCCGGGCTTGCGGCCATGCATGTGCCGCAGGCGTACTACGCCAAGGGCAACTATTTCACGCTGGCGGGCAAGGCACCGTTCAGCCGGTTGATCTACCCCGCGCCTGAAGCCGCGGGCCTGGGCGTGCACCTCACGCTGGACCTGGGCGGTCAGGCGCGGTTCGGCCCGGATGTCGAATGGGTCAACGGGCCCGACGATCTGCTGGTGAATGCGTCCCGCGGTGACGCGTTCTACGCCGAGGTGCGCAAGTACTGGCCAGGTTTGCGCGATGGCGCGCTGGTGCCGGGCTATGCAGGCATCAGGCCGAAAATCCACGGGCCGGACACGCCGCAGCCCGACTTCATGATCCAGGGCCCAGAGGACCATGGCGTACGCGGCCTTGTGAATCTGTTCGGAATCGAATCGCCGGGGCTGACCAGTTGTCTGGCCATCGGAGCGCATGTTGCGCGGCTCGTTTGACCCACACCAACGCGGGTTTTGTTGTGCTGGGTTAAGGCGATCGCAATCGGTAACCTGTTGAGTCCCCGTCCTACGAAATGGATATCTGCGGGCCCGCTAAGATGTTTCTCAGCCCGGTTATCCGACACGTCAACGTAATGTGCGTGCCGGGCTTGCTGGCCGCATGACGGCCGTGTTTTTTGCTCATTGAAAGGCTTGTATGAACGGCTCCGACACCACCACCACTTCGCAGGGCGAACTCGAAAAGCTGGTGACCGACCTCAAGGGTCTGCTTGCCAACAAGAATCTGGACGCAGTCCCTGAAATCAAGCTTTTGCGACAGCGCCTGGATGACGGCATGCAGACGGCCCGCGACTCCGCCGTGCGTGCCGCGCAGGACGCCGCACGGCAGGCCAAGGAGGCCGCTCTTGCCGCCGACCGGTATGCACACGATGAACCATGGCGTGTAGCTGGCGCAGCCCTGGCAGTGGGTGCCCTGGTGGGGTTTCTACTGGCCCGTCGTTGATTGGCGCTGCCATCTGAGTGCAAATCGGGAGACGGCACATGAACTGGCTTTCCATTTTCGGGCTTGAGGCGTTTGTCGCGCGCTGGCGCGCCAACCTGATCGAAGCAGCGATTGCTGCAGAGGACCGCCTGGATCTGGCAAGCCTGGAGTGGGCGGACCAGAAAAAGCGCCTGCAGCAGATGCTGCTGCTCGTCGTGGCACTGGCAGGGCTGACCGTGGTGGCATTGATCATGCTGTCACTGGCCCTGCTGGTGCATTTCTGGGACTCTCCCCAACGCACTCTGGTGGCATGGCTGATCGCAGGCGTGTGGATGCTCGGCTGGGGCGGCACCCTCGTGTCGCTGTTGGCCCTGGCCCGCCAGGCGGGCTCTGGCTTTGCCTTGACGCGCCGTGAACTGGCGCGCGACTGGCGCGATATCAAGGAGCGACTGTGATGGCGAGCAACGACCGCAACCCTGGCGCAGGAAGCGCCCGATCCACGACGGATGGGCACCGCGTTCCGGGTCCTGACAAGCAGCATATTCTTGATCGCATTGCCGTGCAGCGCGAGCGCCTCAGCGCTCGGCGTGCAGCTCGGGCCCAGGCGGCTGCGGCCGCGCAAGCCCAAGGAGGCGCGGAAAGCAGTGATTCGTTTGCTGCGCGGGCCATGGTGTTTGCGCGCGAGCATCCTGTGGCCGTGGCTGCCGCAGCCGGTATCGCGTTGATGGCGGGCCCCGGGCGTCTCATCAAATGGGCAACAGTGCTGCTGCCGATCGTGATGCGGTACACATCCCGGTAGTCAGCTTTCTATTCCGGACGACACGACAGTCGCCGGTTGTCCGCATGGGGCGAGACTCCCAAATGCCGTGTGCGGAGTAGGGGTCACCTCATGCACGCCCGTTTTCTTGACGGGCGTTCTTCGTGGTCTGCTCAAGATGCCTTGATGGCGCGTGCTGCCTTGACCACCAGTTCGGGACCTTCATAAATGAGACCGGTGTAGATCTGCACTGCATCGGCGCCCGCGCGGATCTTGCTGACAGCGTCTTCGGCGCTCATCACTCCACCCACACCAATGATGGGATAGCGGCTGCCCAAGGCAGCACGCAGTTGCCGGATGACCTGGTTGCTGGCCTCCAGCACAGGCGCCCCGCTGAGCCCGCCTGTCTCTTGTGCGTGCTGCATTCCTTGCACGGCGGTCCGGCTGATCGTGGTGTTGGTGGCAATCACGCCGTCCATGCCGTGGCGGGTCAGCGTGGCGGCGATCACCCCGACCTGGGCTTCGTCCAGATCGGGAGCGATTTTCACGAACACGGGCACGCGCCGGGTGTAGCGGGTGGCCAGCGTTTCGCGGCGCTCTGCGATCGCACCAAGCAAACCATCCAGTGCCGCATCGCTTTGCAAGGCGCGCAGGTTCTGGGTGTTGGGCGAACTGATGTTCACTGTGACGTAGTCCGCGTGGCTGTATACGCCGTCCAGGCAGGTCAGGTAGTCGCTGGTCGCATTTTCAATGGGCGTGGCGGCATTCTTGCCAATGTTCAGGCCGAGCAGCATGCGGCTGCGCTGCCCCTCCTTGCGGCAACGGGCCTGCTGCACGTTGTGCAGGAATGCGTCGAGCCCGTCGTTGTTGAAGCCAAGGCGGTTGATCAGCGCGCGGGCCTGTGGCAGGCGGAACATTCGGGGCTTGGGGTTGCCGGGCTGTGCCTTGGGCGTGACGGTCCCCACCTCCACGAAGCCGAAACCCATGGCGCCCAGTGCATCAATGCAGCGGGCGTTCTTGTCGAGGCCCGCAGCCATGCCGACCCGGTTGGGAAAGGTCAGGCCAGCCAGTTGTACGGGGTCATCCACAGTTTCGTTGCACCATGCCCATTGCAGCGGCGTCCGCTGGCCGCGCGCCAGCATGTCCATGGTGAAGTCGTGGGCCGCTTCGGCGTCCATGCCAAAAAGAAACGGGCGGGTGAGGGCGTAGGGGATCAGTGACATGGAGAGATAATTGAAGGATTACCCTGATTTTCTCCCATGACAGCATCTACACCTCTCACGCAAGACGAACTCAAGACCCTGGTGGGTCAGGCCGCCCTCCAGTACGTGGTCCCCGGCGAAATCGTGGGGGTGGGTACCGGCTCCACGGTCAACAAGTTCATCGATGCGCTGGCTGGCATGAAAACCGAGATCAAGGGCGCAGTCTCCAGCTCGGTGGCCAGCACCGAGCGCCTGAAGGCGCTGGGCATTCCGGTGTTCGATGCCAACGAAGTGGAGTCTCTCTCGGTCTATATCGACGGTGCGGACGAGATTGACGCAAGCGGCTACATGGTCAAGGGCGGCGGCGCGGCGCTGACGCGCGAAAAGATCGTGGCGGCGCTGGCGCAGCGCTTTGTCTGCATCGCGGATGAGTCCAAGCTGGTGTCCGCCCTTGGTGCTTTTCCTTTGCCGGTAGAAGTGATCCCTATGGCAGCGCGCCACATTGCGCGCCGGTTCAAGGCGATGGGTGGCGAGGCGACGCTCCGTCTGAAAGACGGCCAGCCGCTGGTCACGGATAACGGTCAACACATCCTGGACGTGCGCGGACTCCAGGTGACCGACCCACTGGCTTTCGAGTCCACGCTCAATCAGTGGCCGGGCGTGGTGACTGTGGGTGTATTTGCCCACCAGAAAGCGTCGGTGTGCCTGCTGGGCACGGCTACTGGCGTGAAGACGATTACCTACTGAAAGCCTCGCTGGCTTTTCGGGAGCGGTATCTGCCGGTATCGCGCAACGGTGGTCAATCAACCCTCGTGCTTCGAGACGAGCGATCGGAGTGGAGAGGTGATGAAAAAGGGGCTTGAAGCCCCTTTTTCGTGTTTCAGCAAAAGCCTGCCGGTAAATCCGTCGGCGCAGCGCTACTCCGTCAGAACCTGATACCCGCTGGATTGCTGGGGGTCGGGCCACTGTTCACCGGGGCCGGTGGAGCCTCGCGCCGCGCTGCGTCATTGGCTTGTGCAGGAGCCGGTCGGGCTGCTGCTGGAGCAGCAGGTGCCACGGCGACCAGTGGTGTCGGTGCAGGCGCCCTGTAGTTGGCGGGCAGCTGAGACTGCTGGGGATAGCCGGCCGCATTCAGGTACTGCGTCCACTCCATGTCCGAGAATCCCACCAGCTGCTGGCCGCCTATCGTGCCAAATGGCAGGCTGCTGCTGCCACTGAGTCGTTGCAACGCTGCAAGGTCTTCATTGGTAGACACAGTGCGCTCCGTAAACGGCACGCCGCGGGAAGTCAGCAGGCTGCGGGCACTGGCACATGGCGCGCAATCGGCACCGGTGTAGAGCGTGACCGGATAGCGCGTGACGACCTGGCGCAGTTCGAAGGGCAGGCTGGCCAGGCTGTTACCGGCAGGTGCAGCCATGGCGCCTGCGCGCGCAGGCTGTGCTGCTGAATTGGCTTCCGCGGGGGGGCGGTCCGAAAAGCTGACTTTGCCATCCGGCCCGACGATCCGGTAGACGTTTTGTGCCAGCGCGCTTGCCGAAACTGCCGTCAGCAGCAGGAGCGTCCACAGGGTTCTGGATGAGGGCTTGGTGATCATTTTTTCTCCTCGCTAGTGGGCTGCGTTGGAATGCGTGGCCGAACCACCCGGAACCGGCATGTCAGGCCGCCGCCGTCTCCTGCGCCATTCCCTGATGGCGCAACAGTGCGTCCAGGCTCGGTTCGCGGCCGCGGAACGCCTTGAATGACTCCATGGCAGGGCGGCTACCGCCTGCCTCCAGTATGGCTGTGCGGTAGCGGCGGCCGGTTTCGATACTCGGCAGGCCATCTGCACCGGCTGTTTCCTCGAAGGCAGCGTACGCATCCGCGCTCAATACTTCAGCCCACTTGTAGCTGTAGTAGCCAGCAGCGTAGCCACCGGCAAAGATGTGGCTGAAAGTGTGCGCCGTGCGGCTGAACGAGGGTGGCTGCAGGACCGACACCTCGCTGCGGACCTCGTTGAGCAGCGGCATGAAGTCTTCTGCCGGGTTGTGCTCGGTGTGCAGCAGCATGTCGAACAGTGCGAACTCGATCTGGCGCAGGGTCTGCATCCCGCTCTGGAAGTTCTTCGCGGCGATCATCTTGTCGAACAGTTCACGGGGCAGCGGTTCGCCGGTGTCAACATGGGCTGTCATGTGCTTGAGCACGTCCCACTCCCAGCAGAAGTTCTCCATGAACTGGCTCGGCAGCTCGACGGCGTCCCACTCGACGCCGCCAATGCCCGACACATCGCGTTCGTTCACCTGCGTCAGCATGTGGTGCAGGCCGTGGCCGAACTCATGGAACAGCGTGATGACGTCGTCGTGCGTGAGCAGTGGCGGCTTGCCGTCCACGCCACTGGCAAAGTTGCACACCAGGTGCGCGACCGGCGTCTGCAAAGCCCCGGTATCAGGCCGCAGCCAGCGGGTACGTACATCGTCCATCCACGCCCCGCCGCGCTTGCCGGTGCGGGCCGGCTGATCCAGGTAGAACTGGCCGACCAGCTGGCCCGCACGTTCGATGCGATAGAACTCGACCGCGGGGTGCCACACCGGGGCCTCGTCGCGACGGATCGACACTTCAAACAGTGTCTCGATGATCTTGAACAGCCCGCCCAGCACCTTGGGCGCCGTGAAGTATTCCTTGACCTCCTGCTCGCTGAATGCGTAGCGCGCTTCCTTGAGCTTTTCGGAGATGAAGGGCCAGTCCCAGGCCTGGGGGCTGGTCAGGGCCAGATGCTCGGCTGCAAACTGGCGCAGGTCGGCCACGTCCTTTTCAGCGTAGGGCCGGGCGCGTTGTGCCAGATCGCGCAGAAAGCCCACCACCTCGTCGGGTGACTGGGCCATCTTGGGTACCACCGAGACTTCACCAAAATTGGCGTAACCCAGAAGCTGTGCCTCTTCCTTGCGCAGTGCCAGGATCTCGCCGATGAGCGCGGAGTTGTCGAACTTGCGTGCATCCCCCTCGGCCTGGTCGGATGCGCGCGTGACATAGGCGCGGTAGAGCTTTTCGCGCAGTTCGCTGCGCTCTGCAAATTGCATGACCGGCAGGTAGCATGGCATCTTGAGCGTGAGCTTGTAGCCGGGCTTGCCTTCGGCCTGGGCGGCCTCCAGCGCGGCCTGCTGCACGTCCGATGGCACACCGGCCAGTTCGTCGGCGGTGGCGTAGTAGGCAAATGCGTCAGTGGCGTCCAGGGCGTTTTCGCTGAACTTCTGGCTCAACTCGGCCTGGCGTTCCTGGATCTGTGCAAACCGCTCCTTGGCCGTGCCTGTCAATTCAGCGCCACTGAGAACAAAATTTCGCACAGCATTACGATGCGCCTGGCGTTGCTCGGGTGTCAGCGTGGAAGCGTCGATGCCCTTGTATTTGGCGTACAGGCGCTCGTCGGCACCGAGGCGCGTCCAGAACTCGGTGACCTTCGGCAAGGCTGCGTTGTACGCAGCGCGCAGTTCAGGCGTGTCTGCCACGCTGTTCAGGTGGCTGATGGCACCCCAAGCCATGCCCAGCTTCTCGGTGGCCACGTCCAGCACCTTGGCGATCGCGTCCCAGCGCGCAGGGAAGTCCGGCGCGGTGACGGTTTCCAGCGCAGCGCTGGCGCGCTCCAGCAAAAGATCCACGGCTGGAGCGACGTCCTGCGGGTGAATGCGGTCAAACGGTGGAAGGCCGGAGTATTCGAGGAGGGGATTGCTCATGCGTTTCAGATGGCGCCATGCGGCGCAGGTTCAAGTTGCAAAGCAGTCGGCTTCTCTGCCGGCTCGGGTTCCGGTGGGGCCTGGGTCAGGCCTTGGCCGTACGCTCGGCTGCTTCGATGGTGTTCACCAGCAGCATGGTAATGGTCATGGGGCCGACCCCGCCGGGGACGGGGGTGATCCAGCCGGCCACTTCCTTGACGCTTTCAAAGTCCACATCGCCACACAGCTTGCCATCGGCCTTGCGGTTGATGCCCACGTCGATCACGATGGCGCCCGGCTTGACCATGTCGGCCGTGAGCGTGTTGGCGCGCCCCACCGCTGCCACCACGATGTCGGCCTGACGGGTGTGGTAACCCAGATCGGGCGTGCCGCTGTGCGTGACGGTGACGGTGGCATTGGCCTGCAGCAGCAAAAGGGCCATGGGCTTGCCGACGGTATTGCTGCGGCCGATGACCACGGCATGCTTGCCCTTGATCGACTGGCCCGTTGATTCGATCAGCTTCATGCTGCCGTAAGGTGTGCAGGGGCGAAAGCCTTCCAGCCCTGCCATCAGCTCCCCGGCCGACAGCACGGAATAGCCGTCCACGTCTTTCGATGTGGAGATGGCCTCGATCACCTTGTGCGGATCGATGTGCTTGGGCAAGGGCATCTGCACCAGGATGCCGTGCACTGCAGGATCGGCATTCAGCGCGGCGATGCGCTCGAGCAGGGCGGCTTCGCTCAGCGTGGCTTCGTACTTCTCGAAGATGGAGCGTACGCCGCTGTCTTCGCAGGCCTTGATCTTGTTGCGCACATATACGGCCGATGCGGGGTCTTCGCCCACCAGGATGACGGCCAGGCCCGGCTGGTGGCCACGGGCGGTAAGCGCTGCGGCGCGTTGGGCGACTTCGGCGCGGAGTTGGCGAGAAAGGGCGTTGCCGTCGATGAGCTGTGCTGTCATGTCGAAAATATGGTCAAAAAGGCCGCTAGCGCTTGATTCATTTGCACTGCGCGCTATCAAATCAGTAGCGATTCGTTTCAGCCCTTGGGGGCGTTCTGGCCCAGGGCGATCTTGAGCAGATCGGCCACCGTGTTGGCGTTGAGCTTTTCCATGATGTTGGCGCGGTGCGCCTCCACCGTCTTGATGCTGATGCCGAGATCATCCGCGATCTGCTTGTTCAGGCGGCCTGCGACGATGCGCTCGAGCACCTGGGCCTCGCGGCTGGTGAGCTTGGAGAGCAGGGCGTCGCG
The DNA here is from genome assembly GCF_051942715.1 of Acidovorax sp. BL-A-41-H1. NCBI lineage: Bacteria > Pseudomonadati > Pseudomonadota > Betaproteobacteria > Burkholderiales > Comamonadaceae > Acidovorax > Acidovorax sp. BL-A-41-H1. The sequence continues at coordinate 1,451,524 of NZ_JBPVJQ010000006.1, forward strand.
GCTGGCGGCTTGCTGGAATCCGGCAAAGGCCTCGCGGGCGTGGTCCAGCATGCGTTCGACCAGGCCCACCAGCTCTTCTTCGTTGAAAGGCTTCTGGATGAAATCCAGGGCGCCCTTCTTCATGGTATTCACAGCCATGGGCACATCGCCGTGGCCGGTGATGAACACGATGGGCAGCGGCGACTTGCGCTCGATCAGGCGATCCTGCAGCTCCAGCCCGGTCATCCCGCCCATGCGAATGTCCACGATCAGGCAGGCGACTTCGCGCGGGTCGTAGCGCGACAGGAACGTCTCGGCCGAATCAAAGCAACGCACCCGGTAGTCCTTGCCTTCCAGCAACCACTGCAGGGAATCGCGAACTGCTTCGTCGTCATCTACGACGTAAACAGTGCCTTTTTTCGGAATCAAGCTCATGCAATTGTCCTTGGAGTTTGTTCGTTTGCTACAGTATTTGTAGTGCTATCGACAGGTTTGGCGAGCGGCAGCCAGAAGAAGAAGCGGCACCCGGTGACCTCCGAACCATTGTAGATGTTCTCCGCCTGCATCCTTCCCTGGTGCGACTCGACGATGCTGCGGCACAGGTTCAGGCCCATGCCCATGCCTTCCTGCTTGGTGGAGAAGAAGGCTTCAAACAGCCGCTCCAGCACTTCAGGAGCGAGGCCCTTGCCGGTGTCCTGCACCGAGAACTCCACCACATGGCGGTCTTCGATGACCTTGGGAACCACGCGCAGCTCCACGCTGCGGCCTGAAGGCGGGCGGCCGGCGTGCTCGATGGCTTCAGCGCCGTTCTTCATCAGGTTGACCAGCACCTGCTCGATCAGGATGGTGTCGGCCATCACAGGCGGCAGGCGCGCGGCCACATAGTGCGTCAGGCGCACGTTGTGGCGGCGCAGTTCGATGTCGGCCAGCTCCACGGCCTCATTCACCATCGAGTGGACGTCGGACAAGGTGCGGTTGGGCTCGCTTTTTTTCACGAACGCACGGATGCGCTGGATGATCTGGCCGGCTCGCTGCGCCTGGTGCTGCGTCTTTTGAAGTGCGGTAAGCAGGGCGTCTTCGGTGAGTTGGCCGCTCTGGATGCGCGAGACCATGCCGCTGCAGTAGTTACTGATGGCGGTGAGTGGCTGGTTCAGCTCGTGCGCGACGCTGGAGGCCATTTCGCCCATGGTGATGAGGCGGCTTACCGACTGGGCACGCTCGGCCTGGCGGGCTGCCTGCTCTTCGGCCTGGCGTCGGGGCGTGATGTCGGTGGCAATCACCATCTGGGCCAGGCGGCCGTCGACCCAATTGAGGTAACGCGAGCGCACCTCCAGCCACTTGCCCAGGTCGGGCAGGAAGATTTCGGCGTTTTCCGTGCGGGCGCTGGTCAGCGGGTCGGTAGGCAGGCCCATCAGGCCGTCTTCGTCGTCCATGCCCGTGGGGCTGCTGCCTGCCACCGGCACCACGCCAGCCTGCGCCACCAGTTGGAGGTGCCCGGCGGTCTGCGAGCCAAACCACTGGCGGTACAGCTTGTTGGCGAACAGCAGTTCCTCGCTGCCCAGAGGCGCCACTGACACCGATGCGTCGAGCGATTCGAGCACGATGGTGAAGCGCTCGTGCGAGGCCGACAGCTGCTCACGGATGCGGTTGGGCTCGGTGATGTCGGTCATCGACGTCATCCAGCCGGTCTGCTGGCCGTGCGCGTCAATCAGCGGCGACACATACAGGCGCGCGTCAAACAGCGTGCCGCTCTTGCGCCGCACGCGCACCTGGAACCCGCCCACCATCGATTTGCCGCTGAGTTCGTCGCGCAGCTTGGCGTGCAGGGCCTCGTGGTCCGCCTCGGGCCAGTAGGGGAACGGCGCGCGCAGGCCCACCAGCTCCGCTTCGGTCCAGCCTGTCATCTGGCAGAACGCCGCATTCACATAGGTGATGCGGCCTTCCATATCCAGCGCGCGCATGCCGGTGAGGATGGAGTTTTCCATCGCCCGGCGGAAATTCGTCTCGGCCACCAGCGCTTGCTGCGCCTGCATGCGCCGGCGGGTGTGTCGCCATGTGGCGATCAGCATCCAGGCCGTCATGGCGCTCAGGGTGCCCACCAGCCAGAAGAGACCGCTGCCCACCACGCCGAGCGATGTGCGATACGCCTGGGCCTTGAGCACCAGACCGTTACCCACCGGCGATACGGGCACCTCGTATTCATTGGCGTGCTGTGTCCACGGAAGCAGCTGCGTGGCAGTGTTGCGCGGCGCCAGTGGCGTGCCAGCCAGCACCTGGTTCTTGCCGTCGAGCAGCGTCACGGCGTAGCGCGCGAGCACCTCGGTGGGGGTACCGTAGCGCAGCAGGCTGTCGATGGAGTATTCCCCCAGCACCACGCCGCCAAACTTGCCCTGGTTGTTCAGCGGCACCTGCAGCTGCAGCAGCGGAGCTGTATCGCCTGATGTGGCGGCGGGCTGGGCGTACACAGGCTGCTGGAGGTCGCGGGCCAGGCCAAAAGTGTCGGCAGTGTCGCCGGGCTTGAGCACTTCGCCTGCAATGCGCAGTTCGCTGCTGGCCAGGGTGGGCGCTGCGTGGCTGGCGCGGATGCGCCGGCGGTCGTCAATCCAGGTGATGGCCTGCAGTTCGGGGTACTGGCTGATCAGCGTTTCTGCACGGTTGGCAAACCCTGCGCGCTCCAGATCCTGGTTGGACAGGTCGCGTGCGATGCGCATCAGCTGTTCTTGCCGCTCCAGCAGCCGTAGGCGCACCCGCTGCTGTGCGTATTCCACATCTCGGCGCAGGGCTTCCTGTTCGCGTTCGGCCTCTTCCGTGCGCAGATACCAGAAGGCCGCCACGATGGCCGCCATGAACATCAGCACCGCTGCAAGCGGCGCCAGCGCCGCAAAACGGTCTTGCCGGGTGGGCGAAAGCCCGCGCCACCACTTGCGCCACCAGCGTACCGGTGCCGCAACCGTCAGGGTAGCGGCAGTGGGTTGGTGCAGGCGGGATGTCATGTCCCAAGTGTAGGGGAGGGCGTATCGACCAGCGACGACCATCTTGTGCACGCGCAGCAAATTATCGCAATATGAAACGAATGGGCACCATTTGAAAAATGGATATTTTGTGAGAAACTAGAGCCAGCTTTCTAAATTGCTGCCACACCTACAGGAGACAAAGCATGTCAGCTCAGCCCGACCCACAGGCCGGCCTCGGTATCGGTACCGACGCAGATCAACAGGAAACCCGCGAATGGCTGGATGCCCTGTCCGCCGTTATCGATAAAGAGGGCCCTGAGCGCGCCCACTCGCTTCTGGAGCAGCTGCTGGAACACGCGCGCCAAAGCAGCATCGACATGCCGTTCTCGGCCAACACGGGCTACGTGAACACCATCGAGCCTTCGCAAGAGGCCCACTGCCCCGGCAACATCCAGATTGAAAAGCGCCTGCGCGCCTACATGCGCTGGAACGCGATGGCGATGGTGGTACGCGCCAACCGCCTGAACCCGGCGGACGGCGGCGACCTGGGCGGCCACATCGGCTCATTTGCCTCGGTGGCCAGCATGTTCGGTGCCGGTTTCAACCACTTCTGGCACGCGGCCAGCGAAGACCACGGTGGCGACCTGCTGTACATCCAGGGCCACAGCTCGCCCGGTATCTACGCCCGCGCCTACCTGGAAGGCCGCCTGACCGAAGAGCAGCTCGACAGCTTCCGCCAGGAAGTGGACGGCAAGGGCCTGTCCAGCTACCCGCATCCCAAGCTGATGCCCGAGTTCTGGCAGTTCCCCACGGTGTCGATGGGCCTGGGCCCTTTGATGGCTATCTACCAGGCCCGTTTCCTCAAGTACCTGCATGCCCGCGGCATTGCCAACACCGAAAACCGCAAGGTCTGGGTGTTCTGCGGTGACGGCGAGATGGACGAACCCGAATCGCTGGGCGCCATCGGCCTGGCCGCGCGCGAAAACCTCGACAACCTGGTGTTCGTGGTCAACTGCAACCTGCAGCGCCTGGACGGCCCGGTGCGGGGCAACGGCAAGATCGTGCAGGAGCTGGAAAGCGAATTCCGCGGCAGCGGCTGGAACGTGATCAAGCTGCTGTGGGGCAATGGCTGGGACACCCTGCTGGCCCGTGACAAGACCGGCAAGCTCAAACAGCTGATGATGGAAACGCTGGACGGCGACTACCAGGCCATGAAGGCCAACGACGGCGCGTTTGTCCGCAAGAACTTCTTTGGCAAGTACCCCGAGACCCTGAAGCTCGTCGAGCACATGACCGACGAAGAGGTGTTCGAGCTGCGCCGTGGCGGCCATGAGCCCGCCAAGGTATACGCCGCGTTCCACGCTGCCAATTCGCACAAGAACCAGCCGACCGTGCTGCTCGTCAAGACCGTCAAGGGCTATGGCATGGGCAAGGCCGGTGAAGGCAAGAACACCGTGCACCAGACCAAGAAGCTGTCGGACGAGGACATCAAGTACATCCGCGACCGCTTCAACATCCCGATCCCGGACAGCCAGCTGGCCGACATCCCGTACTACAAGCCGGCCGACGACACGCCGGAAATGCGTTACCTGCAAGAGCGCCGCAAGGCCCTGGGCGGCTACCTGCCCAAGCGCCTGCCCAAGGCCGAAGAGCACTTCACCGTGCCCTCGCTCGACACCTTCAAGGCCGTACTGGAGCCCACTGCCGAAGGCCGCGAGATCAGCACCACGCAGGCCTATGTGCGCTTTCTCACGCAGCTGCTGCGCGACCAGGCCCTGGGCCCGCGCGTGGTGCCCATCCTGGTGGACGAAGCCCGTACCTTCGGCATGGAAGGCCTGTTCCGCCAGATCGGCATCTACAACCCCAAGGGGCAGCTGTACACCCCGGTCGACCGTGACCAGGTGATGTACTACAAGGAAGACAAGGCCGGCCAGATCCTGCAGGAAGGCATCAATGAAGCTGGCGGCATGGCCAGCTGGATTGCGGCGGCCACCAGCTACAGCACGAACAACCGGATCATGATCCCGTTCTACGTGTACTACTCGATGTTCGGCTTCCAGCGCATTGGCGACCTGGCCTGGGCCGCGGGTGACATGCAGGCTCGCGGCTTCCTCTTGGGCGGCACCTCGGGCCGCACCACGCTCAACGGCGAAGGCCTTCAGCACGAAGATGGCCACAGCCACATCCTGGCGGGCACTATCCCCAACTGCGTGAGCTACGACCCGACCTTCGCGCACGAAGTCGGCGTGATCATGCACGACGGCATGAAGCGCATGGTCGAGCGCCAGGAAAACGTCTTCTACTACATCACGCTGCTCAACGAAAACTACCCCATGCCCGGCCTGCAGGCTGGCACGGAAGAGCAGATCATCAAGGGCATGTACCTGTGCAAGCCGGGCGCTGACGGCGACCGCCGCGTGCAGCTGCTGGGCTCCGGCACCATCCTGCGCGAATCGCTGGAAGCGCAGACGCTGCTGGCCGCCGACTGGGGTGTGCAGGCCGACGTGTGGAGCTGCCCAAGCTTCAACGAGCTGACCCGCGAAGGCCAGGACGCCGACCGCTGGAACCTGCTGCACCCGCTGGAGTCGCCACGCGTCCCGTTCGTCACGCAGCAGCTGTCTACCCGCAGCGGCCCTGTGGTGGCATCGACCGACTACATGAAGGCCTACGCGGAGCAGATCCGCCCCTTCATCCCCAAGGGCCGCACCTACCGCGTGCTGGGTACCGACGGCTTTGGCCGCAGCGACTTCCGCAGCAAGCTGCGTGAGCACTTCGAGGTGAACCGCCACTACATCGTGGTCGCAGCCCTCAAGTCGCTGGCCGACGACGGCGTGCTGCCGGTGGCCAAGGTGGCCGAGGCGATTGCCAAATACGGCATCAATGCCGACAAGATCAACCCGCTGTACGCATAAGCGCAACCGGAGACAACAATGGCATTGGTAGACATTCAGGTCCCGGACATCGGGGATTTCGACGAAGTGGGTGTGATCGAGCTGCTCGTCAAGGTAGGCGACACCGTAAAGGCCGAGCAATCGCTCATCACGGTCGAGTCGGACAAGGCGTCGATGGAAATTCCATCGAGCCACGCAGGCGTCGTCAAGGAAATCAAGGTCGCCTTGGGCGACAAAGTCAAGCAGGGCTCGGTGATTGCGGTCGTCGAAGCCGCTGGTGTGGCAGCTGCCGCCCCTGCGACTGCAGCACCGGCACCCGTCTTGGCTCCAGCACCCGCCCCGGCGGCTGCGCCAGCACCTGCTGCGCCTGTAGCCGCAGCCGCTGGAGGCCCGGTGGAAGTGCGTGTGCCCGACATTGGCGATTTCAAGGACGTGGCCGTCATTGAAATGCTGGTCAAGGTGGGCGACACCATCAAGCTGGAGCAATCGCTCTTCACGGTCGAATCCGACAAGGCATCGATGGAGATCCCTTCGCCTGCCGCTGGGGTGCTCAAGGAGCTCAAGGTCAAGATCGGTGACACCGTGAATATCGGTGACCTGGTGGCGATGCTGGAAGGCGCTGTGGGCGCTGCCGCACCTGCACCGGCAGCCGCAGCACCCGTGACCGCTCCGGTCGCGGCTGCGCCTGCCGCCGCTGCGGCCACGGCAGCACCGGTTGCCGCTGCAGCCGCTGTGGCTGCCGTGCCGGCAGCACCCGCCCACCAGCCCGGTTCGCCCACCCTGGGCCTGCCCCACGCCAGCCCGTCGGTGCGCAAGTTCGCCCGCGAGCTGGGCGTGCCGCTGGACGAGGTCAAGGGCTCCGGCCCCAAGGGCCGCATCACGCAGGACGACATCCAGGCCTTTACCAAGCAGGTGATGAGCGGCGCCGCGCAAACCCGCGCCATCGCCGCCAAGGCGCCTGCGGCCACTGCGGGCGGCTCCGGCATTGGCCTGGACCTGCTGCCTTGGCCCAAGGTCGACTTTGCCAAGTTTGGCCCCGTCGAACGCAAGGACCTCTCGCGCATCAAGAAGATCAGCGGCGCCAACCTGCACCGCAACTGGGTCGTCATCCCGCACGTCACCAACCACGACGACGCGGACATCACCGACCTGGAAGCCTTCCGTGTGCAGTTCAACAAGGAAAACGAGAAGAGTGGCGTCAAGGTCACCATGCTCGCCTTCATGATCAAGGCGGCCGTGGCCGCATTGAAGAAGTTCCCCGAGTTCAACAGCTCGCTCGACGGCGACCAACTGGTGCTCAAGAACTACTTCCACATCGGCTTTGCCGCCGACACGCCGAACGGCCTGGTCGTGCCCGTCATCCGCGATGCCGACAAGAAGGGCATCGTGCAGATCTCGCAAGAAATGGGCGACCTGGCCAAAAAGGCGCGCGACGGCAAGCTCGGCCCGGCCGACATGACCGGTGGCTGCTTCTCCATCAGCTCGCTGGGTGGTATTGGTGGCCGTTACTTCACGCCCATCATCAACGCGCCCGAAGTCGCCATCATGGGCGTGTGCAAGAGCAGCATCGAACCAAAATGGGATGGCAAACAGTTCGCGCCGCGCCTGGTGCTGCCGCTGTCGCTCAGCTGGGACCACCGCGTGATCGACGGTGCCGCCGCTGCACGCTTCAACGTGTACTTTGCCTCGCTGCTGGCGGACTTCCGCCGCATCGTGATGTAACGAAAGGGCATTGCACATGGCAATCATCGACATCAAGGTGCCCGACATCGGCGACTTCGCCGAAGTGGCGATCATCGAAGTGCTGGTCAAACCCGGCGACACCATCAAGGCCGAGCAAAGCCTGATCACCGTGGAGTCCGACAAGGCCTCGATGGAAATCCCGTCCAGCCACGCTGGCGTGGTCAAGGAACTCAAGGTAAAGCTGGGCGACAAGATCGCCGAAGGCGCTGTGGTGCTGACGCTGGAAGTGGAGGGCGCCGGCGCCGCCGCGCCAGCAGCGGCCCCGGCCCCCGCTGCGGCAGCTGTTTCGGCGGTTTCTGAGCAAAAAGCGGCTGTGGCGCAAGCATCCATTGCACCTGTTGCTATTAATTCAGTAGCATCTGCATATGCTGGCACCGCAGACCTCGACTGCGACGTGCTGGTGCTGGGCGGTGGCCCTGGTGGCTACAGCGCCGCCTTCCGTGCGGCAGATCTCGGGCTCAAGGTCGTCATCGTTGAGCGCTACGCAGCCCTGGGCGGCGTGTGCCTGAACGTGGGCTGCATCCCCTCCAAGGCGCTGCTGCACGTGGCAGCCGTCATGGACGAAGTCAGCCACATGGCCGACCTGGGCGTGGATTTTGGCGCCCCTGTGGTCAACATCGACAAGCTGCGCGGCCATAAAGAAAAGGTCATCGGCAAGCTCACCGGCGGCTTGGCTGCCATGGCCAAGATGCGCAAGGTGACCACCGTGCGCGGCTACGGTGCGTTCGTCGGCGCCAACCACCTTGAAGTGGAAGAAACCACCGGCACCGGCCAGGAAAAGACGGGGAGCAAAAAGGTCATCGCCTTCAAGAAGGCCATCATCGCCGCCGGCAGCCAGGCCGTGCGCCTGCCCTTCATGCCCAACGACCCGCGCGTGGTCGACTCCACCGGCGCCCTGGCGCTCAAGGAAGTGCCCAAGCGCATGCTCATCCTGGGCGGCGGCATCATCGGCCTGGAAATGGGCACCGTGTACAGCACGCTGGGCGCGCGCCTGGATGTGGTCGAGATGATGGACGGCCTGATGCAGGGCGCTGACCGCGACCTCGTCAAGATCTGGCAAAAGATGAACGCCAAGCGCTTCGACAACATCATGTTGAAGACGAAGACGGTGGGCGCAGAAGCCACGCCCGAAGGCATCAAGGTCACGTTTGCGCCAGCGGAAGAGGGCGGCACCGCCCCCGAGCCGCAGGTGTACGACCTGGTGCTGCAGGCTGTGGGCCGCACGCCCAACGGCAAGAAGATCGCCGCCGACAAGGCCGGCGTGGCCGTGACTGACCGTGGCTTCATCAACGTCGACATCCAGATGCGCACCAACGTGCCGCACATCTTCGCCATCGGCGACATCGTGGGCCAGCCCATGCTGGCGCACAAGGCTGTGCATGAGGCGCATGTGGCGGCAGAAGTCATCGCCGGTGAATTGCAGGGTAACAAGGAGCTGGCAGCAGCCGCCTTCAATGCCCGCGTGATCCCGTCGGTAGCCTACACCGACCCCGAAGTGGCATGGGTGGGCCTGACCGAAGACCAGGCCAAGGCGCAAGGCATCAAGGTCAAGAAGGGCCTGTTCCCCTGGACCGCCTCTGGCCGCGCCATTGCCAACGGCCGCGACGAGGGCGTGACCAAGCTGCTGTTCGACGATTCCCCCGAGGCCCATGGCCACGGCAAGATCCTGGGCGGTGGCATGGTCGGCACGCATGCGGGCGACATGATCGGCGAGATCGCCCTGGCCATTGAAATGGGCGCTGACGCCGTGGACATCGGAAAGACCATCCACCCGCACCCGACGCTGGGCGAAAGCATCGGCATGGCGGCGGAGATTGCGCACGGCAGTTGCACGGACGTACCGCCGCAGAAGAAGTAAGCCAACGAGCTGCTGAAACGCTATTGGTTCATCAGCATGCCGCGCATGCCCCGAGAGGGCTGCGCGGCTTTTTTTTCGAGTGCTGCACATTCGATGAGGCCTCAAAAACTGGAACTGCCTGGATGAAGCTATCCGCAACTGCGGGTGCACTGAAACCGCAGGCACTCAAGCGACCCGCGGTCTGGCACTGCTGACGCCCCACCATGCCCCAGAGACCTCGATCCACGCCACGGCACTCGCCCTGAGCTCGTGGGTATAAAAAAGGAAAGCGCTGCCGCCAATGACAAGCACAACGCGTTTTCGAAAGAACTGGGGTTGAAGCCGTTGCCTTAGGCGCTGGCGGGGTTCCATCAGGTGGAGCACTGCCTGACGGCATCCAGGCCCGCCTCGAGTGCCCTGACAAAAGTGATGGAAAATACGGGGTTTGCCGCTGCACAGCCTGCGGCAGCAATTCGCCACGGCACACCCCATCTGTTTGCACCCCTGAGCCTGTCCATGCAAGACGTTCAAAACTCCAAGATCTCGGTCGAGAAAATCGGCGGCACTTCCATGACCGCGTTTGGCGATGTGCTGCGCCATATCGTGCTGCACGACCGCCAACGCATCAATGGCCGCATCTATGTGGTGTCTGCCTACTCGGGCGTGACGAACCAGCTGCTGGAGCACAAGAAGACGGGCGAGCGCGGCATCTACGCACTGTTTGCCGAAGGCAAAGGCTATCTGGACGCCTTGACCCAGCTTGCCGCCAGTCTGAAAAAGCTGAACGCAGGCTACGCCGACCTGGGCCTGCCGCTGGATGTGGCCGATGCCTTCATCGACCAGCGCATTGGCCAGGCGCGTGAGTACCTGGGCGCCATGCAGCATGTGCTGGCCAGTGGCTACCTGAGCCGCCACGATGTGCTGCTGGCCGCGCGCGAGGTGCTGGCTTCCATCGGCGAATCGCACAGCGCATTCAACTCGGTGGAGATCCTCAAGGCCAACGGCGTGAATGCCGTGCTGATGGACCTGGCCGGATTTGACGACAACGAAGCCTGGACCATCGACGAGCGTATTGCGCAGAGCTTCAAGGGCCTGGACCTGAGCGACAAGGTGGTGGTGGCCACCGGCTACACCAAGGGTACCGAAGGCATCATGCGCGAGTTTGACCGGGGCTACTCCGAGGTCACTTTCAGCAAGATCGCCGTGGAAGTGCGCCCCGCCGAAGCAGTGATCCACAAGGAATTCCACCTCTCGTCTGCCGACCCCAACCTGGTGGGCCTGGAAAACGCCATCGTAGTGGGAGCCACCAACTACGACGTGGCCGACCAGCTGGCCGACGTGGGCATGGAAGCCATCCATCCGAAGGCCGCCAAGCCCATGGAGCTGGCGGGCATTCCTATCCGCCTCAAAAACACCTTCGAGCCGGACCACCCTGGCACGCTGATCACCAAGGACTTCGTGGGCGAGCGCGCGCGCGTGGAGATCGTGACCGGTACCGACAAGGTCACGCTGATCGAGATCCACGACCCCAGCATGGTGGGCACGGTGGGCTTTGACGCCGGCCTGATGGACGTTTTCTGCAGGCACGGCGTGAGCTACATCCTCAAGGCGACCAACGCCAACTCGATTGCCCACCTGGTGTGGGACAACCAGGTGACCCCTGCGCTGGTGGCCGAATTGCAGGAGGGCTACCAGATCGTGACGATCAAGCCCAGCGCCATCGTGTGTGCCATTGGCTCCAACATCAGCATTCCCGGCGTGCTCGCCAAGGCGGCGCAGGCGCTGGCCGATGCACAAGTCAACGTCAACTGCGTGTCACAGACCCTGCGCCAGGTGAACATGCAGTTCGTGATCGAGCGCGAGGACTACAAGACCGCTGTCAAGGCGCTGAACATGGCGCTGTGCGTGAACTCCGGCGCACCCGTTCCGCGCGTGTAACGCGGCGTTGGTGGCGAGCGTTTGCCCTGCCGCCATGCTTTGCCGGTGGCGCGCTGCACCCCGCCTGCCTGCCCGATCGAAGCCCGCCCTGTGCGGGCTTTTGTCGTCTACCGCTACCCACACATCGCTCCGTTGGGCGCCATCGCTCCGACCGCCACGGTCCCCGCATTCTGCGCCGGCGCTCGGGCGTGTGCCGTGCCACGGTGCGGCGTGCGCTATGGGCTGCTCGGATGTGCAATCGCAGGGAAAACAAGCCATTGATCAGCCGAATATGCTATTGATTCAATAGCTGGTAAGGCAATATTTACAAGCGCTACACGGCTTTTTTGCTTGGTCTTTGCCTTTGCGGCTGCTTGCAGTCCCTGTTGATGCCGTGCGGCAGAGGGGCGGCGGTTTTGCCAAATGCGGGCAGGCCGTTCAGGCAGCGCCCGCAGCCTCCACGGTGACCCCGTCGAAATGCAGGTGGTGGAGCATCTCGCGCAACATGACTACGCTGGCGAACACGCGGGGGCTGTAGGGCAGGCTGTCTTGCGGGGAAGCCTGGCCAAAGGCCTGCAGGACCAGGCGGCTGAAGAGCTGCTCAACGGCATCGATCCGCAGGTGAAGGGTGGTGCCCTGCAGGCCGGCGAGTTCGGCCAGGTGGCGTATCTCGGGTGCGCGGGTCACCAGCCCTGCACCGGCCGGCACCTGCATGCGCGCTGCCTGTATGCGGTCTTCGGTCCATTCGATGGCACGCTCCAGTGCGATGGGGGTCAGGGTGCCGTTGCCGAAATGCTGGTCGCTGATCGCGTTCGGACCGGCCTCTACGGTGCCGATCTGCGCTCCAGTCAGCGCGTCATGAAAGTGTGCCGCAAAGGGTGACAGAGTCAGCAGCAGCGGGGTGGTCATGTTGTTTCCTTTGTGGGCCGTGGCTTCGTTACGCTTGCGTCGCAGGCACTAGCGTCGCAAGGTGTTCAAGGTGATTCAGATGGCCCAGCTTGGCCCATACGCGGGCGCCGGACTCTCCGGTGTGCGCCACCAGGCGCGACCCGGCCGGCAACCGCAACCACGATTGCGACGCGAACGTTTCTCCGCCTTCGGTGAAGCTGCCTTCCAATACCAGCAACTCTCCGCCCCGGGGCAGGTCCAGCTCGATGGTGCAGTAGGGCGTCCAGTGCTCGATGCGTACGTCCTCGTGCGCGGTGCGATGCAGCGGCGCCACTTGCACACCGGGGCGCCCGGTCTCCGTCACGCGTGCTGCCGCATGGGCAGGGATGCGGACCTGGGCGCTGTCGCCCGGATCAAACTGCCAGAGTTTCACGAAGATGGTAGTCCCTGCTTCCGAGGCGGGTGCATGCCGCGAACCGGGCGGGTTGCGCACGTACGTGCCGGCCGGGTAGTCGCCCGCTTCATCCTGGAAAACGCCCTCCAGCACCAGAAACTCTTCGCCCCCACCGTGCGTGTGCGGTGCAAACCGGCTGCCCGGTGCATAGCGCACGATGGATGTGGCCTGCGCCACCTCATCGCCCACGCGGTGGAGCATTCGTCGTTCGACGCCGCCCGCAGGCGAGGGCAACCAGGTGATGCCTGCTGCATGAAGGGACGCGCGCACCGACAGGTCGGCATGGAGCTTCATGGCAATGTCCTTTCGTGTTCGGAAGCATTCGTGCCCGGTGTCCGGCTTCGCTGCGCCAGCAGTTCCTGCACGGCAAGCGCTGCCGATTCCAGCGCGCCTTCAAGGTAGCCGCCTGCATTGGCAGAGCGCTCCGTACCCGCCAGCCACAGGTGGTGCGACCATGCCTGGGGCACCGTGCCCACGTCGTACAGCGGATGGCGTGCCAGGGGCTGGCGGTCGCTGGCGGCGGCGGTCCGGGGCTCCTCGGCCCAGTCCTGCACGGCGGTCCACAGCGGGTTGCCCGCCTGCTCGCCAAAAATACGCTGCAATTGCGCCAGCGCCTGCCGAGTCAGCGCCTCCTGCCCGATGCCGGTGCGGTAGGCGGGTGGTGCACCCACAAAGCCGAACAGTGCGGCCGTCTCGCCCGACGCATCCGATGCATCGTGGATCTCGGCCAGCGGGCCGCGGTGGCTCATGGCCGTACCCGACCAGCCGGCCTCGCGCCAGAACGCCCTCGGGTAGACGGCCACGAATTTGGCCTGACCGGCCATCCAGCTCGGGGTGTCGCGCATGTGCTGCATCAGTTGCGGCGGCCAGGCAGGTTCCATGTGCAGATCCTGTGCGGTGAGCCGGGGCGGAATGGTCAGCACCACCTGGGCGGCCTGCTGCGTCCATGCCCCGGACGCGTCCCGCAGGGCCAGCTCCACTGCGTGCGGTCGCAGTGTCAGGCCGGTAACCTGCGTACCGGTCAGGATGTGCAACTTGCCTTCAAGCTGCGCCCGCAACCCTTCGATCAGGCGCTGCATGCCGCCGGCAATGCGGTACGACGCAGGCGACTGCTGCCAGGTGACCTGTTGGCGGCGCACCTGTCCATCAGGCCCTTCGATGGCGGCGGCGCCCTGGGTATGTTGCACAAAGGCGTCCAGCCCGAGCGTGGACACAAGCCCGGCCATCAGGGGGTTCATTGCAGGCCAGAACCAGGACGGCCCCAGGTCCAGCCGGTGGCTATCGTCGGCCTGGCCCTGGCTGAGAATGCGGCCACCGAGCCGCTCGCGAGCCTCGATCAGCAGCACACGCTGACCTGCCTGTTCAAGAAGATGTGCGGCAAACAGCCCGCTCAGGCCGCCGCCGATCACGACAATGGGAAGTGACATGGTGGGTTCCGGTATCAGTGTGCGCCCGGCATCGGCCGGACATCCAGTTCGTGGGTCCAGGCGCTGGGTGGCTGGCGAAAAATCTGCCAGTACTGTTCTGCCAGGTCCGCCGGCTCCAGCATGGGTCCGTTGTCTGCTCCTTCAAAGCGCTGTGCGGTGCGCTGGCTTCGGATCAGGCCGTCGATGACGACATGTGCCACATGAATGCCGTCGGCCCCATGCTCGCGAGCCAGTGCCTGGCTAAGCCCCCGAAGCGCGAACTTGGCAGAACTGAAGGCTGAGAATTGCGGTCCGGCGCGCAGGCTACCGGAGGCACCGCTGAAGATCAGGCAGCCACGGCCTGCCGCCTGCATCCGCGGTATGGCCTGCTGGCTCACATTAAAGGCCGTGAGCACCATCGACTGCCATACGTCCTGCAGCGTCTGGGCAGATGTCTGCAGGAACGGCGCGCGATGGAACTGCATTGCGTTGTGCACTACGCCGGCCAGCGGCGGTGCGTTGCGGTCCAGCGCGTCGAAAAGCCGTGCGGTCGCTTGCGGGTCGCGCAGGTCGGTGGCCCAGCGGGGCCCTGCGCTGCGAGATACGCTGACCACGGTATAGCCGCCTGCCTTGAAGCGCGCTTCCAGCGCGTCCCCGAATCCGGCGGCGTGACCGGCAATCAGCACAGTACCCAAGGTACTCATGATGCTTCCCCCATGTTCATGTGAAAGCTACCAACCGATTGGTTGGTGCTTGAGGTAAAAAAATCAGCTGGCCCAGAGCGCCAGGAAAGCGCGTGTGACCTGCAGTGGCGCGGCGTCAACCTGCGGGGTGCGCCCGACGATCATCGAGCCTTCGAGCGCGCTCAGCAGCAGCAGTGCCAGTTGACTGGCCTCGGGCGCCTCGGGCACGCGAGCCTTGCCGAGCACCGCAGTGAGCCAGGCGAGGTTGATCTCGAAAAAGCGCTGCAGCTCCTGGCGCACGGGGTCGGGCAGCGTCTCGGACTCGGCGCCCAGCATGCCGCACAGGCACATGCGGCGGTTTTGCTCATACGTGGCCTGGAAAAGCTGGGCGTAAGCCATCAGCCGCTCCCGTGGCTCCGCACCGGCCCGGTCCAATGCTTCCAGGGCCAGCGAAAACCGTTGCACATATCGCTGCGTGACCACCGTGGCCAGATCGGCTTTGGTGGAAAAGTGGTGGTGCACGCTGGGCTTGCGAATGCCGACCGCCTGCGCGATGTCTTCATACGAGAAACCGTTGAAGCCCTGGCGCTGGATCAGATCCTCGGCTACATCCACGATCCGTTCTGCAGCAGGGCTCAGGTTGTTGAAATCTCGCATGTTGACCTTTCGATAGGCTGATATTTTGCAGCAGCGGGCGCGTTGGATCTGTCCCTTGGGTTCAACAGGTCAGACCCTGGGCACCCTGCGGCATGGCCATGCCGAACGACGCCATATGCCGGGCAGAACGGATCGGATCCGCCCCGCCCGGTATGTCGTCGTCTATCAGGTCTTGAGCCGTTCTGCCAAGGCTTCTGCCAGAGGTGCGGCGGATGCCGGGCTCTGGCCGGTCATCAGGGGACCATCGATGACGACGTTGGCTTCCCAGTTAGCCTTGCTCATGTAATGGGCGCCACGCAGCTTGAGCTCGTCTTCCAGCGAGAACAGCAGGTGGTGCAGCAGCTCGATCTCGGTGTCTTCATCGTTCTTGAAGCCCGTCAACTTGGCGCCCTTGACCAGGTACTCACCATTGGCAGCCTTGACATCGCGCAGGATGGCCGGTGCGTGGCAGACCATGGCGATAGGGCGGTTGGCCGCATGGAAGTCACGGATCAGCTTGATGGCGAACGAATCCGATGCCAGGTCCCACAGCAGGCCATAGCCCCCAGGGAAGAACACGGCATCGAACGTTTCTGCATTCACGTTGCGCAGCTTGCGGGTGTGGGCGGCGGCAAAGCGTGCCACGGGGTCTGCCAGAAACTGTTCGGTGTACTCGCTGGTGAAGGGCGCCTTCATGCTCAGCAGGTCGATGGGCGCCTCGCCGCCATCGGGGGAGGCAAAGACCACCTCGTAACCTGCTTGCGTGAGGATGTAGTAGGGCGCTGCCAGCTCGTGGAACCAAGTGCCGGTTTGCTTGCCGCTGATGCCCATTTCGTCCAACGAGGACATGATGAGAAGGACGCGCTTTTGTTTGTTGCCGGTAGGGGTCATGATGATTTCCTTTGAAGAGTTCATGGAATGCTTTGCGTGATCGGCGTCTGCATTCCGCCAGGTTGCAGGCGTTGCATACCGACTAAAAGGTAGGTATGTAACGCCTAAAAAATGCCCTGTTAAGGGCATTGCTGATTGATGGGTCGTGGGCTTTGGAGGATGGAAGTCCTTGATGAACCTGCCGACCTATCACTTGGTAGGTATTGTGCCAGATTTACATGTGCTGTCAAGCGCCGGTTCTGTTGTGCCGTTGCCAAGGCAGCAGTTGCCTCGAGGTGGTGACACTGTGCGCAAAAAAGCGTGCCTCATTTGCTAGGGCAGGAGCCAGCCCAGACAGCCCACGCTGATCAGCAAGACGCTGCCTTGGCGAGGGCGCCGTTGGGATCACCACGCCAATCCGGTGACGGACTGCTTGCTGTACCCACCGAGCGGGAATCCGCCCTGAATCCATCTATTTGCTATGAAATAAATAGCTGCAACTACAATGTCTGAAGGCCGCAGCCAGTAACTGCAATCCCTTCATTCCCGTTTCTGTTCACTGGTTCATGCAAGCACTTCTAGACGCAATCGCCGCGATGTCCCTGCCGTCCGAGGCCGGCCGCATTTTTCATGGCCGCGGGGGTATGTACCCTGGTTGCGAGCAATGGGTGCTCGACGCCTATCCGCCCGTTTTCGTCCTCACGAGCTTTGCACCTGCGACAGATGACCAGCTTGCCGACATCGGAGCCGCTTTGCAGACGCGCTGGGCGCAAATCTCCACGCATGACGCGCCCCTTTGCTGGGTGTTCCAGCAACGCGGGGAGGCACTGCGTCTGGAAGGGCGCAGCGAGACACGCCTGATGACCGGCGAGGTGCCTGAGCGGCATGTCGTGACGGAAGCGGGGGCAAGCTATCGCGTGCATGTCTTGCGCGGGCAGAACCACGGCCTGTTTCTTGACATGGCGGGTGGCCGCCGCTGGGTGAGCCGCCATGCCCAAGCCCGCCGCGACGATCGCTATGGCCTCAAGGTGCTCAACCTGTTTGCCTACACCTGCGCGTTTTCGGTGGTGGCACTGCAGGCGGGGGCCCGGCAGGTCGTCAATGTGGACATGAGCCACGGCGCCATCGCGATCGGGCAGCAAAACCACCAGCTCAACGGCATCGCGGGCGGCGCCACGTTTTTGCCGCATGACATCTTCAGAAGCTGGGGCAAGATCACCCGCAGCGGGCCCTATGGCCTGGTCATCGTCGACCCACCCAGCTACCAGAAGGGCAGCTTCGTCGCTGCCAAGGATTACGCTCGGCTCATGCGGCGCCTGCCCGACCTGCTGGCACCTGGCGGCCATGCGCTGCTGTGCCTGAACGCGCCCGAGCTGGGTGTGGATTTTTTGCAGGCACAGATGCGTGAATTGGCGCCAGAACTGGCGTTTGTCGAGCGGGTGGCCAACCCGGCCGTGTTTGCGGATGTCGATGAGCAGCGGGCGTTGAAGGTGCTGGTGTACCGCGCGCCCGAGTTGCCGGCTACTGTGTAGCACCGCGCGCCTGCCGGTACCCGCCGTGTCATGGGCGGAGTGCCCTTGGAGCACCCGTGGCCGTCAGTAGATCCCCATCGCCAGCCCGGTCGCGAGTGCAGCACCGAGCTCGCGGCACTGCTGCAGTGCGGGCGCGTCCAGCTGCTTGGGGGCCAGGATCTGCTCGGGGGTCTGGGCGTGGGTGCAGACGATCAACGGCTCTGCGACGGGCTTCAGGCGCCAGCCCGTGGCAATGCGCTGCATCTGGCGCGCGGCGTTGTGGCCGTCGCTGCCGGCACACACCAACAGCGCGCATGCGCGGCCGTTGATCTGGTCCAGCGCAGGGTAGTAGGCCCGGTCAAAAAAGTCTTTCATCATCCCGCTGATGGCACCCAGGTTTTCCGGCGTGGCAAACACATACGCCTGCGCCGCCAGCAGATCGCCAGCGTGCGCAGCGCTGGCGTGCAGCAGCCGCACGCCGAGTCCGGGCTCTGCATCCCGTGCGCCATGCACCAGTGCCTGCGCCATCTGCAGCGTTGCGCCTGTTTGGGAGTGGTACACAACCAGCAGGCTGCGAACGGCTGAAGTGGAACGCGAGGACAGAGCCCCTGAAGAGCCCGGAGTAGGGTCGTGCATGGCAGGCAGGCCCGGGGGCGCGGGCGGAAAGTGCAGGGCTGGTTCCAGGGCTTAATGCAGTTTGCGCAGCATACCCGCGCACCAATGCCCCAGGCCCGAGTACGACGCAGCTCCGCGCCTTGCAGCGCCCGGCTGGTGGCACCCTTGGTACCGGGCCTGCCGGCAGCCTATCCGCGGCTGAGTGCTTGCAGTTGAGGGGCAGGCGCCGTGCTGGCAGCACCGAACCCCGTGTGCACCGGCAGCTTAAAAACGCTGACGGTGGTGAGCAGCTCGCGCGCCTTGCCGTTCAGGCTGGAAGCGGCTGCGGCCATTTCTTCGACCAGCGCCGCGTTTTGCTGGGTGCCTTGGTCCAGGTGCGTCACCGCCTCGTTGATCTGGTCGATGCCCTGGCTTTGCTCGTTATTGGCCGTGCTGATCTCCCGCATCAACTCATTCACCTGCCGGATGGACTTCACCACCTCCTGCATGGTGGTGCCTGCCTGGTCGACCAGGGTGCTGCCTTCGGCAACACGATCCACACTGGCAGTGATGAGGTCCTTGATCTCCTTGGCTGCTGCAGCGCTGCGCTGGGCAAGGGTGCGCACTTCGCTCGCCACCACTGCGAAGCCGCGCCCCTGCTCGCCCGCGCGGGCGGCTTCCACGGCGGCGTTCAGGGCCAGGATATTGGTCTGGAAAGCAATACCGTCAATCACGCCGATGATGTCGGCAATGCGCGCGCTGCTCTGGTGTATGTCTTTCATGGTGGTGACCACCTTGGCCACGACGGCGCCGCCCCGGTCGGCGATTTCGTAGGCGGCGTGGGCCAGCTGGTCGGCCTCGCGGGTGTTGTCGGCGTTCTGGCGCACGCTGGAGTTGAACTCTTCCATCGACGCCGCCGTCTGCTCCAGCGAGCTCGCTTGGCCTTCGGTGCGGGCAGACAGGTCGGCGTTGCCTTCGGCAATCTGTGCCGATGCGGACGACACCGTCTCGGCCCCGTCGTGCACGCTGCTCACCACGGCCACGAGTGCCTGCTGCATCTGCTTGAGCTGGGCCATGACGCTGTCGGTGTCGTTCGGGCGCAGAAGGATGGGTACGGTCAGGTCGCCCTGCGCAACGCTCTGCGCCAGTGCGGCGGCGGCGGCGGGCTCGGTGCCCAGCTGGCGCACGATGCTGCGCGCGACCCGGTAACCCAGAAAAAGGGATACGGACACGGCGGCAGCCAGCAAGGCGAGAGCGCCGATCATGGTGACCCGGAAGTTCTCGTCAGCGTCTGAGTATTCCTTCTTGGCGATGTCCAGCTGTAGCTGTATCAGGGCGCCCAGCACGTCCTGCATGGGGTCGAGTGCGGGGTACATAGAGCGGGCCGTGAATTCGGCCAGTTCCAGCGCTGTTTTCTCTTCGGATTTGAGGATGTTTTCCAGCTGGGAGACTGCCGAGTCGGCCTTGGCCTGCAGCCGTTGGAACCTGGTGGCCAGCACCTTTTCTTCAGGCACCAGTTCGGTGGCCAGATAGTCCTGCCACTGCGCCTGTGCATCGCGGCGTGCCTTCGCAATCGAATCCCGGCCCTGGGCCGGTGTGAAGGCACCATCACGCACCTTGTGCGCCGCATCCACGATCAGTACCGCGTAGGCGTCTGATACCGCCTTGATCTGCTGCAGCGGAACCACACGGTCCTTGTAGACCCGGTCGAGCGCACTGTTGCTCCGGTGCATGCCTTCCAGGGTGAAGTATGCGACCAGCAGCAAGAACACCAATACACCGGCCATGAGCACCGCAAGGCGGTGGGCGATTTTCATCTTTGCAAATTGCACGGAACAGGTCTCCTCGATCAGCACGCAGCGTGTCCCCTTGGGGTGGGGCGCCGGGGGGATCACGCTGCTTCAAGCACTGCCTTGTGGCGGCAGTCGGCTGGAGGCTACCGGGCGCGCTTTGCGCGGCCAACGTCCCTTTGGGATCAGTTCACAAAGGTGTCAGATTTGCTACAGACCGCGCTTGCCTTCGGTGAACTTCAGCACCAGCTCGGCCGTGGATTCGGCCCCGAGCTTGGCCGCGGCCGACTGGCGGATGCGCTTGACGCTCCTCAGTGAAATCCCCAGTTCCTCCGCGATCTGCACGTTGGTGTCGCCCTGCGCCACGCGTGCGGCTACGGTCTGCTCCCGCGGCGTGAGGCTGGCCAGGCGCTGGGCAAGGTCCTGGCCGCGTGTGCGCAGCTCGCGCGACCGGGCACTGATGGCCAATGCCTTGGCCACCGCGGCAAGGAGTTCGTCGGTTTCCACGGGCTTGACAAGGAAGTCCACAGCGCCGGTGCGAAACCCTTCCACGGCATCGCGGATGCCACTGGCGCCGCTCATCAGGATGACCGGCATCTCATCGCGCGCGCTCAGCTGTGCAAGTAGCTCCAGCCCGTCCAGCCCCGGCATCCGCATGTCGCTCAGGATGCAGGCGGGTCCCGGGAAGACCGGGCCTTGCCGCTCCTGCGCCGTCAGGTAGTCGTTGGCCGATGCATACCCCTCGCAGGCGTAGCCCTCCAGATGCAGCAAATTGGTAAGCGCCTAGACGACCTCCGGGTGGTCGTCTATCAGGACGATGCGGCCCTGGGCGCAGCGCAGCGACAGGGCTTCATCGTCCACAGTGACGATTCTTCGGGTGGGTGATGGGAGATTCATGAATCGGCGGGCGATGGGGGAACAGAATGGGGCGAGGCGGGTATCGCCGAAGCGTTTGCAGGAACTGCTGGCGCAGGCATGGTCGTTGTCAGAGGCAGACGCAATTCAAAGGTAGCTCCGCCCAGCCCGCCGGGCGCGTCGTGGGCCAGGATCAGGCGCCCGCCGTGGCGCTCTGCAATGGACTCGACGATGGTCAGCCCCAGCCCCAGGCCACTGGCCTTGGTGGTGTAGAAAGGCTCGGTGGCGCTGCGCAGCTGGTCGGCCGGCAGCCCGGGGCCATTGTCTTCCAGGCGCATCCAGGCCCAGGGTGCTTCGCAGCCGTACATCAGCCGGATCTGACGGTGTTCCACGCGTGCCAGCGCATCGGTGGCATTGCGCAGCCCGTTGAGCAGGGCCTGGGTGAGTTCCAGTTCATCACCCTGCACATGCACCGCTACTGCACGGGGCGCCGGGCGCAGCAGTTCGATCCCTTGCCTGCGCAGTTCGGTGGCGATCAGTTCGCAGGCGCTGTCGCAGACGTCGGCGAGGTTCACCGTTTGATGCGGCATGCGCGATGGCTTGATGAACGACCGGATCCGTTCGATGACGCGGCTGGCGTGCCGGGCACTGTGCTCAATTTGCTGCAGCAGCGGTGCAAGCTCCTGCGGCGTCATGCGCTGCTGTTCCAGCGCCCGCAGCCCGGTCTGTGCGTTGGTCAGTACGGCCCCCACCGGTTGGCTGAGCTCATGGGCCAGCGATACGGACATCTGGTCGATGCTGCGTTGGCGCTCGACCTGCCTCAGTTCTTGCTGCAGCAGGATCTTGGAGTCGCGCTGGGCTTTTTCGCCCACCAGTACACGCTCGCGGCGACGGGCCCGGTCAAGCACCAGCCCCAGGTAGCAAAAGTGACCGGCTACCGCGGTGATCATGCCAGTCAGCGCAATCAGCGCTGTGGTGGCCGGGCGGGCCACGGGCACAGGGTCGCCCGCGGGGTGGACCATGATCTCAAAGACCCGTACCAGCAGCGCCAGGACAAGCGCCAGGTAAATGCACGCCAGAAACAGCGCATTGCGGCTTTTTTCCTGCTGGCTGAGCATGAGTGCCAGATGGGCGATGTACGCCACGCCTGCGGCTACCAGCGCGGTGTTGACGGCCGCACGCAGCAGGTACCAGCCCAGGGCCCAGTGTGTGATGGCGGTAAACAGGGCGGCCAGGCTCACGGGCAGCGCCAGCCACTGCCACGCTACCGGCCGGCCCAGATCCCAGCGCAGCGACTGGATGCGCATGGCGCACGAGGCGCAAAAAAGGATGTTGGTCAACAACACGCCCAGCACGGCGGGCAGCCGGTTGGCCAACGAAGCAAGGAGGATGCCCCCGCCAAAAAGGAGCCCGCCGGCACACCATAACGCGGCAGCGGGGCTACTGTCTTGCGCCAGCACGGCCCAGGTGATGCCCGGCGCCGTCACATACAGCAGCCCCAGGACGAAGAGGGCCGTGGGGATGTCCAGCCAGCTCATGGCAAGCCCGCGCCCAGACCCGGCCGCGCCCCCTCCACGCTGTGCAAAGCCAGCAGGGACAGGTCGGTCAGGCATGTGAAAGAGGGCATCTTCTGCAGCGGCTTCGCAGTGCGAAAGGTTGGAAAACCGCCCTTGCCCCCCGTGGCGGTGGAGCAGCGGCGCCCGAGTACACGCCATGCACTAGGGCAGTGCAAGGCCCCAAGAGGCCACCCGTTGCGAAAACGCCACCCAGGTCTTTCCATCCGCGCCCGGTTTGCCCATTGCCGTGGCGCTGTGGGGTAACAACGTCTGCCCGGGCGCAGGCGCCTAGACGAGGGTCATGATCGATTGCCAGTGCACAGGGTCCACCGGCGTGATCGACAGGCGGTTGCCGCGCTGCAGGATCTGCATCTCGGCCAGCGCAGGATGGGCGCGCAACTCGGCCAGGCCGATGAGGCGCGTCTTGCGCAGGGCCTGTACGTCCAGCAGCAGCCACCGCGGCGCGGCGGGCGATGACTTGGGGTCGTGATAGGGCGACGCCGGGTCGAACTGCGTGGGGTCGGTGCGCGTGGCGCTGGCGACGCGGGCAATGCCTGCAATGCCGGGTGCGGGGCAGCTGGAGTGGTAGAACAGCACGCCGTCGCCCACCTTCATCCCGTCGCGCATGAAGTTGCGCGCCTGATAGTTGCGCACCCCGGTCCAGGCCACGGTGGCGTCCGGGGCGGCCAGCGCGTCGTCGATGGAGCATTCGTCGGGCTCGGACTTCATGAGCCAGTATTGAGGCGATCGGTGGGGCGCGAGGGTCATGCCGGCATTGTGGCAAACGACCCGGCCGCTCGGGTCAGCGTGGCCGGATTGGATGTCCTGCCAGAATGCTATCGAATAAATAGCATCGAGGCATTGTTCTGCCTGCACTGCAGGCCGTATTTGCTCATTTTTTGTGTGCAGAGGATCCCTGGGGCACGCCCGGCTTGCGCCCCGGCCGCCCCTGGCCCCGCACAATAGGTGTCGCCGCCAAACGGCTTGACGCACAGCATGCCCCCGCCCGAGGGGCGCAGCTACCGGGAGGGACCATGACGAGCACAGACAGGAGCGCCAGACAGACGGGCGCGCCACCGGAGGGTGCTCCGCCCGGCGCCGCAGCCCCGGGCAGCAGCAGCGACGCTGCCCGCACCCCGCGCTCCTCTCAGCGCAGTCGCCGCAGGAACGGTACGCCCGGCGAGGGCAGTGGCGCTTGGCTGCTGGCCCTCTTTGCGCTGCCTTTTGCCAGCATGGGTATCGGCGTGCTGGTGCTGTCGGTGCTGCCCATGCTGTATGACTGGTCGCGCATGCAGCTGTGGCAGCCCGTGCCGGCGCAGGTGGTCTCTGCGGTGCTCGAAAAACGGCGCAGCAGCGGCTCGACCAGCCATGGCGTAGCGGTGGTGTACCGCTACGAGGTGGCGGGCACCCCCTACGAAGGTCGACGCGCTGCGCTCAGTGGTGCTTTTGACAACCTGGGAAGTTTCCAGCGGGATCTTGCACTGCGCCTGGCAATCGCGCAGAACAACGCCACGCCCGTGGCCGTGTGGGTCAACCCCGGGCGGCCCGCTGAATCGGTGGTGGACCGCAGCCTTCGCCCCGGCTTGCTGGCGCTGCAGGTGGGGTTTGTGGTGGCCTTTGGCGGGTTTGGTGTGGGTGCGCTTGTGTGGGCCTGGCGCCTGCGCCGCCGTGCAAAAGCGCCACCGGGTGTTCAGGCAGCGCAGGGCGATCAGCGCTGGATGGCCCATGCGGCGTGGTCGGGCAATCGCATCCGGTCGGACAAACGCTGGGAAGTGTGGGTGGCCTGGGGTTTTACCGCTGTCTGGTGCGGCCTCACGGTACCGGCGGCGCTTGCCGGCCTGCCGCGTGCATGGGCCGAGCGCACCCTGATCGAAGGCGGCGTGCTGGTGCTGATGTGCCTGGTAGGCGCCGGTCTGTTGACATGGGCGATCCGCGCCACGGCCGACGCATTGCGGCATGGGGATGTCCGGCTGGTGATGGACCCGTTTCCGGGCGGCATTGGCGCCGACGTGGGTGGTGCCATCGTGCTGCCCAGGGTGCGGTATGCACCGGAACTGAGCTTCCCGGTGGTGCTGCGTTGCGTCTACGCGTACCAGAACAGCTCTGGCACAGGCGAAAACGAGTCCCGCAGCCGCGAGGAGGTGGTCTGGCAATCCGAAGGCTACGCGCAGGTGCGACCTGCCATGCCGGGCGATGCCGGGGCGCCCGGTATGGTGGGCACGGGTGCAGAAACAGGGCGGGGCGTGCGCCTGGCATTCCGGTTTGAAGTCCCGGCAGGCCTTCCGGAATCCGGGCAGGCCGCGGGCAACAGCACCCATCGCTGGCAGTTGCTCGTTGACAGCGAAAGCCCCGCGCTCCAGTTCAGCCGCCGATTCGAGGTGCCTGTGTTTGCCACCGGTGCGCACACGGCGGCTGCGCTGCCCCACGCGGTGCACCATCCCCACATGCAGGCCAGGCGCGATGCAGCGATGGCCTCGGTGTATGCGCTGGAGCTTATTGCAGGCGGCGTAAGGATCTACCAGCCCTACGGCCGGATGTGGCGCTACCAGCTCTTCTGGATGGGCTTGGGGGCGGTATTTCTGGCGGTGAGCATTGCGTTGGGGCGCAGCGGAGAGTCCACCTTTTTCCGCTTCGCGTTTGGTGGCGCGGGCTGCACGATGGTGGTGTGGGCCCTGTACGCCATTGCCAACAGCCTGCGCGTGCAGCTGGACCGGCAGGGCCTGCACACCGAGCGCCGCCTGCTTGGCCTGATGATGGCCTGGCAGCGCATCCCCGCGGCAGAGATAGTGCGGCTGAGCCTGCGGGAGAGCTTTTCGGTGCAGGACAGCAAGCGCCGCACCACGTTCTACCGCTTGCAGGCCGAACTGCGAAACGGCAAGCGGGTGACGCTGGCCGACAGCCTCGAAGGCCGGTCAGGCGCCGATCGGCTTTTGGCGCGTGTGGTGGCTGAGACGGGCTACACCGGCGGGTCCTGACCGGGGTGCCCCGGCTTCAACCCGCGCGGCGAAACGTGAGGTTGATGCGGCAACCGCCGGTAAGCGGGTGAGAGCCCTCTGCCAGCGGCTGCACCCCATGGAAGTGCAGCCGCGCCGGGCCGCCCCATACCACCACGTCGCCGTGCAGCAGGGGAATGCGGCGAGCCCTGTCTGCGCGTGCCGCACCACCCCACAGGAAGCTGGCTGGCAACCCCAGCGACACGGAAACGATGGGGTGCGCCATATCTTGCTCGTCGCGGTCCTGGTGCAGCGACAGCCGGGAACCCGGCGTGTACCGGTTGACAAGGCAGGCATCGGGCGCAAAGGCGGCGTAGCCTGCTGCGGCTGCGGCATGGTGCGCCAGTTCGGCAAAACACGCGGGCATGGCCGGCCATGGCTGGCCGCCTTCGGGGTCCGTGGCGCTGTACCGGTAGCCGCTGCGGTCGCTCACCCAGCCCAGCGTGCCGCAGTTGGTCATGGCCACCGACATGCGCAGCCCCCCGGGCGTGACGAGATGCCGGAATGGTGCCCGCGCGTCAATGCCTGCTACCGCCTGCAAAAGTGCCTGGGCCCGGTCCTGGGCGAAGCCAGGCAAAACCACGGCACCCGGCTCCAGAACCAGCGGCGTTCTCGAGGGCTGCGATGGTTCGTCAAAAAGACTGGCGGTCATGGCCTGGATCATGCGCTACATCATCTTTCCGGAGGGCGGCCCCAGCGGTTTGAGCACGCCTTCGGGTGGCGAGGGCCATGGGTCGGGCCGACAGGCACTCAAACGCTTTCACGGCATTTTGCTATTACAAATATAGCAAATAGGGCAATCAATACAAGGGCTACGGGCCGAAACTACCCAAAATCAGGCGGTTGCAGCGCCCGCGGCCTGCGCTGGCCCGTGCCGCCCCAGCGCAGCGCGTCTTCGCCGGGTATGCCCAGCGGGTTGTGGGCCGGCTCGTTCAAAGGTGCCAGCAGGGCGTGCAGGTCGGCCTCGCTGAACTTGACCGCGCCTTCGGCATCGTGCCCCAGCACCCCCTGGGCCAGCGCGCCCTTGCGGGCCTGCAGCTCCAGCATGCGCTCCTCGATGCTGCCTTCCACCACGAGCTTGTACACAAACACCGGCTGGTCCTGCCCGATGCGGTGGGCGCGGGCAGTGGCCTGTTCTTCCACGGCCGGGTTCCACCAGGGGTCAAGGTGAATGACCGTGTCGGCCGCGGTGAGGTTCAGGCCCAGCCCACCGGCCTTGAGGCTGGCCAGCAGGATGGGTGCGCTGGCCTCGTCTTGCGCCTGAAATCTTTTGACGACGGCGCCGCGCTGGCGGGGCGGCGTCTGGCCCGTCAGGGTGAGGTAGGGCAGGGCGAGTGTGTCGAGCAGCTCCGCCGCCAGGCCCAGCATTTCGGTGAACTGCGAGAACACCAGCACGCGGCGGCCTTCATCGACCAGGGCGGGCAGCATATCGGCCAGCAACTCCAGCTTGGCGCGTTCCATCGTTTGCGCGGTTTTTGTCGTCCCCTTGACCAGGCGCGGGTCACAGCAGACCTGGCGCAGCTTGAGCAGGGCATCCAGGATGGTGATCTGCGCACCCTCAAAGCTCTGGCGCTCCAGCGCACGGCGCACCTGCTTGTCGGCGGTGGTGCGCACGGCCTCGTACAGCTCGCGCTGCTTGCCTTGCAACTGCACGCGCAGGAGGGTTTCGGTGCGGGGCGGCAGTTCGGTGGCCACGTCCTGCTTGCGGCGGCGCAGGATGAAGGGGCGCACGCGCTGTGACAGCAGCTGGGCCCGCAGCGTTTCGCCGTTTTCTTCAATGGGCTTGCGCCAGCGGGCGTTGAAGCTGCGCACGTCGCCCAGAAAGCCGGGCATCAAAAAGTCAAACTGCGCCCACAGCTCGCCCAGGTGGTTTTCCAGCGGCGTGCCCGTCAGGCACAGCAGGTGCGCGGCCTGAAGCGTGCGCAGGGCGCGGGCGCTGCGGCTACCGGCGTTCTTCACCATCTGGGCTTCGTCCAGTATCAGCAGGTGAAAGGGCTGCGCGGCCAGTGCATCCACATCGCGCCACAGCAGCGGGTAGGTGGTCAGCACCAGGTCGTGGTCGGCCATTTGCAGATAGCGTTGCCCCCGATTGGCGCCATGCAGCGCCAGCACGCGCAGACCGGGGGCCATGCGGGCGGCCTCGGCCTGCCAGTTGAAGAGCAGCGAGGTGGGCAGCACGACCAGGGCAGGGCGGGTCAGGCGCCCAGCTTCCTTTTCGGCCAGCACATGGGCCAGCGCCTGCGCGGTTTTGCCCAGCCCCATGTCGTCGGCCAATATGCCGCCCAACCCTTGGGCACGCAGGTATTGCAGCCAGGCCAGGCCTTCAAGCTGGTACGGCCGCAGTTGCACCTGCAGGCCCTGCGGCGCGGCTACGGGCTGAGGCGTGCCGATGCGGCGCAGGCGCTGCGCCAGCTGGTTCAGGCCTGCGTCGCCCTGCAGCTGCCAGTCGTTGTTCCAGCCGCTCACGGTGCCCACGCGGTGCACCTGCACCAGCCCGGCACGCAGGGCTTCGATGCGGCGGGCCTCCCACGCGCCCAGGCGCAGCGGGTCGCCGTCCTTGCGCTGGTTTCGGGTGGGGTCTGTCAGCAGGTCCACCATCGCGCCCACAATGGCCTTGAGCGGCCCGGCGGGCGCATCGATGCGTTTGCCGCCCGGGGCACGCAGCGAAATCACCGCGATGTCGTCGATGGCCGCCATTTGCTGCGCATTGAGCCAGCGCACGTCGCGGCGCAGCAGGTCGGCCAGCATTGGGGCCAGGTCCAGCGTCTCGCCGTCAATTTCAATACCCAGAGTCAGCAGCCAGGCGCCTTCGCGCTCTGGCAGCTGCAGCTTTTGTACCGGGCGCTGGCGATCACCCAGTGGGCCGTCCACTTCCTTGCCCAGCACCTCGCCGGTGTCGGGCGCGATGATCAGCTTCCAGCGCTGCACGGGCACGCTTTCGTGGGCAAAGCCGGGGCGTGCCACCACGCTCCACCCCTCCGCGCGCAGCCGGGGGATCTGCTCTGCCCAGAAGTCGCCGAAGTGCGCCTCTTGCGGCAGTGTCCACACGGGCCCCAGCGTGGCGGCCGCCGCGCGGTGGCGCCATTGCAGCTTGGTCGCATCGACCGGGACCAGGCCCAGATCCCACACACGGTCCATGGCGTCGGCTTCGGCGGCCAGGTTGCGCTGCATGCGCACCAAGGGCCCGCCGGTGTCAAACAGTTCCTGCACGGCTGCCGGACGGGCGTTGAGGATGGACGTCGGCGCAGGCGTGTCCCAGGTCGCTCCCTCGTCGGTGCGGTAGGTCCAGTCGATCTGTACCAGCGTGACGCTGTCGCCCCGCGGCCCCAGCTTGCCTTGGGGCTGCAGGCCCAAAAGGCCGTCGCCCCGGCCCAGGGTCATGAGCGTGATGCGCGGGCGGAAGTGGCCAGGACAAGGCCGCTGTTGGTCAGCGTATTCGGCTGCAATGGTTTCAGGAGAAGCGCTTTCGACACGGGTGCCTGTGCCGGGCGGTGGGGTGCTGTCCGCATCGTCCCGCAGCTGTGCCATCACGCGGGCGGCTTCGGCATCGGTCAGTGGTGCCAGCGCCTGCAAGGTAGCCGACCCGGCCTGCGTGCGCAGGGCATGTACCCACGCCTTCACCACGGCCACGCGGTCAGACGGGAGCGGTGCAGGTGGGGCGGGCGGGGCGCCGGGTGGTGGCATAGGCCAACGATTGTGCCCGCGGCAGCCAGGCGCTTGCTGCGCGGTGCCGAGCCCGGTCCGGCGGTGGACCGGACCTGGAACTCAGAACTCCCAGGCCACGCCCACCTGGCTGAACGTGCGCCCATTGCCACGGCCCACGGCTGCCGATGCCTTGAGGCCGTCGGCAATGGCGTAGCGCACGCCCACTGCCTTGTCTGGCCGTGAGCGCTGCTCACCGTACACCTCGGCGGTGAGCTGCCACTGGTCGGCCAGCGGAATCTCGTAGCCCGCCGCCCAGGTGGCCGCACGCTGGCGCACGCCTTGCACCTTGACGGTTTTATGGCCCGCGTTGAGATGCAGTACCTGTGCGTTGGCGAGCCGGTAGCTGGCCAGCGCGGTGACGGCGAATTCGCGCTCCGTAAAGCGGTCGGGGGTGGCGTTGTCGCGTACGCGCGTGTTCCCTACGTCCAGCCGGGCGCCAACGGACCAGCCCGCGTCGTTCTGCAAGGGCACCCATTTCAGTCCCCAGCCCACGGCGTTGAGGCGCGATGACGGGCTCATGGATCTGTCCCTGCCGTGGGCCAGCGCCACTTCGGCCTCCAGATGGCGCGCAATTCCTGCGCCAAAGATCAGCTCGGCGCGACGGAGCTTGTCATCGCGGCTGATGACGCCTTCGATCTTCATGCTGCCCTGACTCAGCGTACCGGCGTCGTCGGTGTGCATGGGCGCCT
The DNA here is from genome assembly GCF_051942715.1 of Acidovorax sp. BL-A-41-H1. Classification (NCBI taxonomy): domain Bacteria; kingdom Pseudomonadati; phylum Pseudomonadota; class Betaproteobacteria; order Burkholderiales; family Comamonadaceae; genus Acidovorax; species Acidovorax sp. BL-A-41-H1. The sequence goes on from NZ_JBPVJQ010000006.1 coordinate 1,481,475, forward strand.
CTGCACGGGCCTGAAGCGTTGCGGCCGTGCCGCACAGTGCAAGGCAAAGCGTCGCAACCTGCGCAGCGTGCGTGGGGCCAGGGGTGCCTTGCATGGATGTCCTCCGTTGGTGTCAAAGGATTGTGAATGCTTCCAGTTGTAACGGCACGCTGCCTGCTCGGAGGTGTTGCGGCCGCGCCATGCCTGAGTCGCCGTCCTGTTTGCCTCCTGACTGGGTTCAGCCTTGCTGTCCCAGCACTCGCGCGAAGAGCTCGTTGCGAAAGTGGATGCCCATGCGCGCGAAAGCGCGGTTACGGTAAGTTTTGACGGTGGGTACGCCCACGCCCAGATCACTAGCAATGCCCTCGTGCGTCATGCCTTGCAGCAGGCGTGCGCACACGTCGAGTTCGCGTTCCGTCAGGTCGTGCTGCGTGCGCAGCAGGCGCTCGCGCAGTTCGGGGAGATAACTGGGCAGTGTCTGGCCCCGGGCGGGCAGCGGCGGGTGGGCGCTGGCCGCTGCACGGGCCCCGGCCAAGGGATGCGCCAGCGCAATGTGCTTGCGGGCCAGTGCCAGCAAAACAGGGGCTACCTCTTCAAAACCGCAGATGTCGCTGTCGCGAAACGCCCGCTGGTGCTGGTGGCGGTAGAAGTTGACGGCAAAGACAGAGCCATCGTCTTCGTAATCCGCCACCGAAACCCGCTCGGCCACGCCGTGGGCCTCGTACACGCGTGCGCGGTGTTCGCCCTCGACCTCGTGAGCGGTCACGTGGCACAGCTGCGTAAGAGGCTGGGTGGGCGCCTCATCAAACGTGCGGCCCCAGGTGCGGTCCTTGCGGTAGGGGCCCGAAAGGTAGGCCCACCAGCAGTCCTGGGTGGTGTCGGGCACGCCATGGCTGGCCGACATGAAAAGGGTGGGCTTGCAGCGCTGGCCCGTGCGGTACACCGACCACGACGCAGCGGGCAGCACGGGGGCCAGGTCCTGCAGCAGGCCGCCCGCAAACCCGGGCTCCCCCAGACGCAGCACCATGCTTGCCAGCGCCTGCCCGGCGCGGCCCGCAGCGGCGCCGGCCTGCGCCGACGCAGGTGTGCACGAGGGCTGCCATTGCCTCATCGCGACTGCCTCGTACGCAGGGGAGCCGGCAGCGGACGGCCCCACATCAAGCCGCAGTGGATCGGGACGCCCCGCGAGGCGCACCACGCAGCCATGGCGAGTGCGGGCGCTGCGAGCTTGTGGGCGTACTCCGAAATGATTCTCATGGACTTGTCATCCTCTGGGATGACAGGCCCCGGAGACAACCGGATTTACGCTAGTTTCATAACTATTTTTCAACGCATTTCGCCATGCCCGACCTGTCATCCCTGCCCGAACCCGGGCTCCGCTTCTTTGCCGACCTGCGTGTACAGGTCGGGCCACCGCAAGAGGTGGGCCACACGGTGCATGGCCTGCGGCGGCTGATACCCATCACCGGCGGCACCGCAGCAGGCAACGGCTGGAGCGCCCGCGTGCTGCCCGGCGGCGCAGACTTTCAGCTCATCGTGAGTGACCGGCTCTCGGAGCTGGATGCCCGTTATGTGCTTGAAACCGATGGCGGCGATTTCATCTACGTGCAGAACCGGGCAGTACGGTCCGGCCCGCCGGAGCTGATTGCACGGCTTGTGCGCGGCGAGCCTGTGGACCCGGCGCAGATCTATTTCCGATGCTCGCCCAGCTTCGAGACAGCCTCTGCCAGCCTGGGCTGGATCGCCGAGCGCATGTTCGTAGGCTCGGGCGCCCGCTATCCCGACGCCGTAGCGATGCGGTTTTTTGAGCTGGCCTGATGGCCCTGCCTTGCCCGAGTCCCCAGAGCCTGTGTTCAGGCAGCACCTTTTCCATCCATCCCCATAAAAATCACACGGAGACAACCATGAACCAAGCTTCCTCCCCTCGCGGCCGCCGGGCATTGCTGGCTGCGGCCATTGCCGCCACCCTCACCATTCCCTTCGCAGGCGCTAACGCACAAACCCCAACCGGTGCCGCTGCGTACCCGTCCAAACCCGTGCGCATCATCGTGGGCTTTGCAGCCGGCACGGGGCCCGACATCGTGGCGCGGCTGCTGGCACAAAAACTGTCTGAGGGCTGGGGCAACCAGGGCGTGATCGTGGACAACAAGCCCGGCGCTGGCGGCCTGATCGCTGCCGGCGAGGCGGCGCGCGCAACGGCCGACGGCTACACCCTCATGCTGGGCGAAACAGGCCAGCTGAGCATTGCCCCGAGCAGCTACAACAAGCTTCCGTACGACCCGGCCAAGGACTTTGTGCCGGTGAGCCAGGTGGTCACGTCAGACTTCGCCCTGCTCATCAACCCGCAAAAGGTGCCTTCGCGCAACGTCAAGGACTTCGTCAGCTGGACCCAGCAACAAAAGGGCCTGTTCCTGGCCACCTTTGGCGCGGGCACGCCCGGGCACTTTGGTGCCTTTATGTTTGGAGATGCCGTCAAGCTCAAACCCGAACCCGTGCACTACCGGAGCACCGCGGACGCCCTGGGTGGTTTGTTCAGCGGAGATGTGCAGGGCGTCTTCGCCAGCGTCGGGCTGGCCGCTCCGCAGGTGAAGTCCGGCAAGCTGCTGGCCCTGGGCACCACCGGCGCCACCCGCACCAATGCACTGCCCGAGGTACCCACCATCAAGGAGCAGGGTTACGCCAATCTGGAGTTTTCGTCGTGGTTCGGCATCGTTGCGCCAGCCAACACGCCTGCACCCATCGTGGCCAAACTCAGTGCCGACATCATGAGGGCGGTGCAGTCGCCCGATGGCAAGGCAAAGCTGGAAGAGGCGGGGTTCAAGGTGACAGGCACCAGCGCGGCTGACTTTGGGCGCATCATCGCGGCTGACACAGTCACCTGGGGCAAGGCGGTGGCGGCAACCGGGTTCAAGGCGGACTGACAACCCATCCGCGACCCGGGGCATCGTTCAGCCCTTGTTTGTGATCAGGCTGAACATGCCGGCCAGCAGCATGGCCCCCGCCGCGCTGGCGATCCACCCACTGGCCTCCCCTGGGTCGTACCAGCCCGTCGCCAGTCCGAGGTACGTGGCCAGGAAGGCACCGGTAATCCCCAGCAGGCCCATCATCACCCAGCCCAGGGTGTCTGCGCCAGGTTTCAGTACCCTGGCGAGAACCCCCACCAACAGCCCAACCAGCAGGGTTCCGCTCAGGGACAGCATGTTTGTTTACCTCGTTTTGACGATATGAATGGTCGTGTCCAGCCCACTCTACGAAGCGCGGGTGGGGGGGCCATGTCGGACAAGGGGCAGTCCGTGCGTCCCGCAGCGGTGAGGCGTGGCCGGGAACCCATCGCATTTCTCTGACAGGGCCGCGGGGCGCCAGCCTGCCCGCATGCGCAGGGCAGACCGGTACATTGAGGGCCACAGGTTGTCGCATTGGCGGCCGCCTGACCATTGAAAGGGCCTCTCGTGAATCACCTGGATCTGTCCCGCCGCTCCGGACGTACTCCGCGACAGTGGTGGGTTGCTGTTGTGCTTGCATCCCTTGTCACAGCGCTGCCGGCGTTTGCGCAGGGCGACGAGGCATCCCTGGAACGCGGCGCCAGGCCGGATACCACGCCGCAACAGCGCTATCAGACCGCCATCCGCGAGGCGGGAGGCGGGCTCAAGGTGAGCCTTGAGGAGTGCCGCGCCATGGCGGCGGAGCGCAAGGGCTGCGAGTCCACAGCCCGAGCACGTTACAAGGCCGACATGGACGCAGCCGGTGCCATGCTGCGCAACCCCGACGCCCGCCCGGTCAACATCGTGGGCGAACCCGTGCGGGGCACCGAGACGACCTATGTCATCAAGCCCTGAACCCCTCATAGCATCCGCCGGGCACAAAAAAGCCGCCCCGAAGGCGGCCTGGATTTGCAGGGAGGGCGAGCCTACCTCGCTGCGGGGACGTCCACATCGGTACCGACGCGCCGTGCGCCGTTGAAGCGCTTGGCCCAGTAGGCGGTGGCCATGTCCTCCACGCGCACCTGTGCGCCGCTGCGGGGCGAATGGATGAACTTCCCGTCGCCCACATAGATCCCGACGTGGCTGAAGTTGCGGCGCATGGTGTTGAAGAACACCAGGTCGCCCGGCTGCAGATCCTTGCGGTCGATGACCTCCGTGGCGGCGGCCTGCTGGTCTGCACGGCGTGGAAGCAGGAGGCCGACAGTCTGTTCGTAGATCGCACGCACGAAGCCGCTGCAGTCAAAGCCGGTTTCGGCGCTATTGCCGCCGCGCTTGTAGGGCACGCCCAGGAAACCCATGGCATTGACGACCAGACCGGTAGTGCGGTCTGCCACCGCTTGGCTCACGCCTTCGAGGCGGCTGAGCAGGCCCTTGTCGGCCAGCAGGCGGTCCATTTCGTCCGGCGGTGCTGCCTGGGGGGCAGCCTGGGCTGCACAGGAGCAGGCCAGTAGGAGGGCACATAACCATTTAGACATGGGGGCGAAGGGTATCACGCTCAGCCGTGGGTCCCTTCAGAATGGGCGACCCGGTTGACTGGTATCAAAACGTAGCCTGTGAGCACCGCTGCCGCAGCCCCGATGATGGCCGGGTGCTGCGGCATCGGGCCGCCCACCATGTACCACCGCTTTGCAGAGGAAGACCCACCGATGCCACTGAGTTCACGTTCGGCAGCATGGCCTGCCACCCATGTCAGCGCGCTCATGCTGGCGCTTGCGGTCGGCAGCGGGCCTGCCGCAGCGCAGGTTGCGCCCGCCGGCGTTTCGCTCCAGACGGTAGCCGCCGGCCTTGCCAACCCGTGGGCAGTGGCTTTTTTGCCGGGAGGCCAGTTTCTGGTCACCGAGCGGCCGGGCGGCCTGCGCGTGGTGGATGCCGCTGGCAAGGTGAGTGCCCCGGTGGCAGGAGTGCCGCGCGTGGCGGCGGGGGGGCAGGGCGGTCTGCTGGATGTGATGACGGACGCCCGGTTTGAGACCAACCGGCGCATCTTCTTCTGCTTTTCCGAACCTGCTGGCGCAGGCGCGTCGGGTAGCAGCACTGCGCTGGCCCGCGCCACGCTGTCGGCAGATGCGCGCAGCCTGCAGGACGTGCAGGTCATCTTCAGCCAACGGCCCAAGGTGGAGAGTTCCCTGCACTTCGGCTGCCGCATCGTCCAGTCGGCCGACGGCAACCTGTGGCTGACCCTGGGCGAGCGCTACCACCGCAAGGACGACGCCCAAAAGCTCGACAACCACCACGGCAAGATCGTGCGCATCACGCCCGACGGCGCACCAGTGGCCGACAACCCCTATGCAAAACAGGCCGGGGCGCTCCCCGAAATTTGGAGCCACGGCCACCGCAACCCGCAGGGCGCGACGCTAGGACCGGACGGCAAGCTGTGGATGCACGAGCACGGCCCGCAGGGCGGCGACGAGATCAACGTGCCGCAGCCAGGCCGCAACTACGGCTGGCCCGTGATCACCTACGGCGAGAACTACGGCGGCGGAAAGATGGGGGAGGGCACCGCCAAAGCGGGCATGGAGCAGCCGCTGCACTACTGGGTGCCGTCGATTGCACCCTCAGGCATGGCATTCGTCACCAGCGACCGCTACGGCAGCGCCTGGCAGGGCAGCCTGCTGGTGGGATCGCTCAAGTTTGGCACCCTGCACCGGCTGGAGCTGAATGCCGGCAAGGTCGTGCGCGAGCAGAAATTGCTGGAAGGCAACGGCGGGCGCATCCGCGATGTGCGGCAGGGGCCGGACGGATTCATCTACCTACTGACCGACAGCCGTGACGGCAAGTTGCTGCGGTTGCAGCCGGGTAACTGAAAAAACAGGGCCGAAGCCGCCGCAATGGCGGGCCGCCAAAAGCGGCGTTACCCGCCGGCTTGACGCAAGTCAAAGTAGCCCGGCAAAGGCAAGCCGGACTAGCTGTACTGGCCCGGTTGCCCCGCAAGCCGGGCCCTGTTTGGATGTAGTCTTCATCCATGCCTGCTGACCTCACCCTCACCCCGGCGCTGTCATCCCTCGCCAACCCGGCGCCTGCCAGCCCCGAGCCGCATTCGGCCCTGGCCGTGCGTCGGGTGGCGATCGACACCTGGCGCGAGAACGTGGCCTACCTGCACCGCGACTGTGCGGTGTACCGGGCCGAGGGGTTCCAGGCGCTTTCCAAGATCGAGGTGCGTGCCAACGGCCGGCGCATCCTGGCCACGCTGAACGTGGTGGATGACCTCGCCATCGTGGGCTGCAATGAGCTGGGCCTGTCGGAAGACGCATTTGCCCAGCTGGGGGTGGCAAGCGGCCACACTGTGTCGGTGGCGCAGGCCGAGCCGCCAGAGTCGATGGGGGCGCTGTTTCGCAAGCTGGCCAGCGAGCGGCTGACGCGTGAGGATTTTGGCGCCATCGTGCGCGACATTGCCGACCACCGCTATTCCAAGATCGAGCTGACCGCCTTCGTGGTGGCCTGCCACCGCAACGAGCTCGACCGCGAGGAGGTGTTCTTTCTGACCGATGCCATGGTGGCCACCGGTCGGCGGCTGGACTGGCACGAGCCGCTGGTGGTCGACAAGCACTGCATCGGCGGCATACCGGGCAACCGCACCACCATGCTGGTGGTGCCCATCGTGGCCGCACACGGCATGCTGTGCCCCAAGACATCGTCGCGCGCCATTACCTCGCCCGCCGGAACGGCCGACACCATGGAGGTCCTGGCGCATGTGGAGCTGCCGTTTGACCAGCTGGGCGACATCGTGCGCGAGCACCGCGGCTGCCTGGCCTGGGGCGGCACGGCTAACTTGTCGCCGGCGGATGATGTGCTGATCTCGGTGGAGCGACCACTGTCGATCGACTCGGCCGGGCAGATGGTGGCGTCCATCCTGTCAAAAAAGGTGGCGGCTGGGGCCACGCACCTGGTGCTCGACATTCCCATCGGCCCCACGGCCAAGGTGCGGTCGATGCCGGAGGCTCAGCGGCTGCGCCGGCTGTTTGAATACGTGGCGCGGCGCATGGGGCTGTCGCTGGATGTGGTCATTACCGATGGCCGCCAGCCGGTGGGCAACGGCGTGGGCCCGGTGCTGGAGGCGCGCGACGTGATGCGGGTGCTGCAAAACGACCCGCGCGCGCCCGACGACCTGCGCCAGAAGTCGCTACGGCTGGCTGGCCGCCTGATTGAGTGCGACCCGGACGTGCGTGGTGGCGATGGCTACGCGATTGCGCGCGACATTCTCGATTCGGGCCGGGCCCTCGCCCGCATGAACGCCATCATTGCTGCGCAGGGCAGCAAGGGGTTTGACCACAACCACCCGGCGCTGGGCGCGCTCACGCTGGATGTGGTGGCACCCGCCGCAGGCGTGGTGGCTGGCATCGACAACTACCAGATCGCCCGCGTGGCCCGGCTGGCAGGCGCCCCCAAGGTGCTGGGCGCGGGGGTGGATGTGCTGTGCAAGCTGGGCGCTACGGTGTCCGCCGGGCAGGTGCTGTACCGCGTGCATGCCAGCTACCCGGCCGACCTGGAGTTTGCACGGCAGGCCTGCCTGCGCGATACCGGCTACACCATTGGCACTGCGGCCGACGTGCCCAGTGTGTTCGTTGAATTCTGAACGGCGATGGGCCGTCGGCACTCGCACCGAGACACACACACCAGCATGACCCCCGCCACGCCCATGCCTGACAACGCCTCGCTGCTGTACTTCGCAGACGAGGAAGCCGCCGCCCTGCGGCTGGCGCACGCCGCGGGCCTGCCCGCCCACGCCATCGAACGCCACCGGTTCCCCGACGGCGAGCTGCGGCTGCGCCTGCCGCTGGACGCGCAGGGTGCACTGCCGGCCCGTGTGGTGCTGCTGCGCAGCCTGCACCAGCCCAACGAGAAGCTGGTGGAGCTGCTGCTGGCCGCCCGCACGGCGCGCGGGCTGGGCGCGCGCCACCTCACGCTGGTGGCGCCCTACCTCGCCTACATGCGGCAAGACATGGCGTTTGAGCCGGGCCAGGTGGTCAGCCAGCATGTGGTGGGCGGCTTTCTGGCCAGCCTGTTCGATGCTGTGGTCACGGTCGACCCGCACCTGCACAGGGTGGCCACGCTACAGCAGGCCGTGCCCGTGCCGCAGGCCGTGGTGCTCAGCGGTGCCCAGCCACTCGCCGACCTGATTGCCAAGCGCCGCCCGGGTGCCCTGCTGGTGGGGCCCGACGGCGAATCGGCCCAGTGGATCGCACAGGCCGCCGCGCGGCACGGCTTTGACCACGCCGTGTGCACCAAGGTGCGCCGCGGCGATAGGGACGTGACCATCGAGCTGCCTGCGCTCGACGCCCGCGGCCGCGCCGTGGTGCTGCTGGACGACATGGCCAGCACCGGCCGCACGCTGGCCCTGGCCGCGCAGCTGCTGCGGGAGGCCGGTGCGGCGTCCGTCGATGTGGCGGTGACGCACGCCCTGTTTGCGGGCGACGCGTTGCAGTCGCTGCACGACGCGGGCGTGGGCGAGGTCTGGAGTACCGACTGCATCCCGCACGCCAGCAACGCCGTGCCCATGGCCGCCGTCCTGGGCGAGGCGGTACGGGGTGTGCTCCAAACGGCAGGATGACCAGCTGAGGGGCTGCGACAATCCACGTTCGCTCAGGCGTGCCCCACGCTACCGCCCCCACAAGACCCGTCGCCCCCGGCGCGACCCAACCGCCCACACACCATGTTGCTTGACGTCACCGAATCCCAACTCGTCCTGGTCGATTACCAGGAGCGCCTGATGCCCGCCATCTTCGAGGGCCCCGCCGTGCTGGCCAACGCCCGCCGTCTGGCCGAGATCGCCCGCATGCTCGATGTACCCGTGTGGGGCACCGAGCAGAACCCTTCGCGCCTGGGCGCCAACGACGCCGCGCTGCGCGCCCTGTGCCAGAAGACCCTGGCCAAGATGCATTTCAGCGCCGCCGAAGAAGGCCTGGGTGAATGGCTGCGCCCGCCAGCCAAGCCGCAGGGTGGCAACGCCCGCAGCCTGCCCAAGCACCTGCAAAAGCCAGCGGCCCAGGCATCCGAGCGCGGAACCATCGTGATCGCGGGCTGCGAGGCCCATGTGTGCCTGCTGCAAACGGCACTGGACCTGATCGAGGACGAGTTCGAGGTGTGGGTGGTGACGGACGCCTGCGGCTCGCGCACCGAGCGCAACCGCGATGCCGCGTTTGACCGGCTGGCCGGTGCCGGTGCCGAACTGGTGACGACCGAGATGGTGGCGTTTGAATGGCTGGGCAGCTGCGAGCACCCGGCCTTCAAGGATGTGCTCGGGCTGATCAAGTGACCTGAAAATCGGGCTTTTTTGGACTTTTTGAGCGTTTTAGGGCTGAAGCGCTTACATCAATTGGCTGTATAGCTATCAAATGTATAGCAAAAGGCACGCGTTGGGTGCTTGGCCTGCGCGCTTCTCGCCTGGCCTTGTAGGCCCTGGCAGCGCGGCGCTGGCCGCAGGGCAGGTGGGTCTTCAGGGCCGTGACGCCAGCGGCATGCCCGCTGCTGCCCATGCCTCAATACCGCCTTCCAGAAAGCGCACGGGCCGCCCGGACGCGTGCAGCCGCAGCGCTACCGCACGGCTGACCTCGTGCCCGTGAACGCAATACACCACGGTGGTTTGATTGGCGGGCAGGGTGTCGGCCCATGCGTCAACGCGCGTCGGGTCCTCCCAGCGTGCGCCCGGGAGGACATGGACGGCCGCGGCATAGGCTCCGGCACGGCGCACGTCGATGATGTGCGCGGCCTGCTGGGCATCTTGGGGCGATGCGCCAATGTCGCCCGTGGCGGCAGTCACTGCGCGCTGGTAGCGGCGATGGATGGCGGGCCAGTTCAGCTGCGCCATGAACGCGTCCACATAACGCCCCGCCGCGGCGCCAAAGTCGAGGTGGTAGGCGTGCTCGTACATGTCCAGCGCTGCAATGGGCACGCCCCCTGCCACAGCCTGGGTGTGGTCGGCGGCCCACTGGTTCACCAGCGTGCCATCGTGCGGCTGGAACACCAGCAGCACCCAGCCCGAGCCGCCGCCCAGCGCCCGGCCCATGGCCACAAATTCTTCACGCCAGCACTCCACGCTGCCAAAGCTGGCCGCCAGCGCAAGCGCCATGGCGGGTGGCGGCTCGGCGTTAACGTCGCCGCCCAGGCATGCAAAGTACAGCTCGTGCAGCAGCACCGAATTGGTAGCGATGAGTTCCTCGCGCTTGAGGCCATTGATGGTGTAGCCAGGCGCACTGGCAAAGGGCAGGGCGGCCAGGTCGGCGCGGATGGCGTTGAGCCTTTTCACGGCCCCGCCATAGTTGTTGGCGTGGTGGCTTTCTAGCAGCCGTTCCGAAAGCCCTGAAATGCTGGCCGGGTCAAATGGCAAAGGGGTTGTGCGTAGCTGCATGGAAAGCCTTTGGTATTGGGTAAGGGAAACATCAACCCAGCACGGGCCGCAGGAACGTGACGGTCAGCCCCACCAGCGCGCAGCCGCCCAGCAGTGTCAGCACGCCTACCTTGTAGCGGAACAGTGCCACGCCAGCCGCCACGGCAATCACGGCCGAGATCGCATCAAACCGGCCTGCAAAACCCTGGGGCCACAGCAGGTGGTAGGCGAAGAACAGCGCCAGGTTCAGGATCACGCCGACCACGGCGGCCGTGATGGCGCTGAGCGGCGCGGTAAAGCCCAGCTTGCCGTGTGTGGCTTCCACGGCGGGCCCGCCCGCCAGGATGAAGATGAACGAAGGCAAAAAGGTGACAAACGTGACCACTGCGGCGGCTGCTGCGGCGCCCGCAAACAGCGCGTCGGGTCCCCACACCTGCTGCAGCCAGCCACCCACAAAGCCGACGAAGGCCACCACCATGATCAGCGGCCCGGGCGTGGTCTCGCCCAGTGCCAGCCCGTCGATCATCTGCGGACCGCTGAGCCACTGGTACTGCTCCACCGCGCCCTGGTACACGTACGGCAGCACCGCGTAGGCGCCGCCAAATGTGACCAGCGCGGCCTTGGTAAAGAACCAGCCCATCTGGGTGAGCGTGCCTTCCCAGCCCTGGGTGGCCACCAGCAGGCCCATGGCTGCCAGCCAAAGTGCCAAACCCGTGGCCAGCACCTTCGCCAGGTGGCGGCGCGAAAACCGGGCGTGGTCTGGTGTGGGCGTGTCGTCATCAATCAGCGCCGGGCCATAGCCAGCGTGTGCGGATGCATGGCCCCCGCCCAGTGCAAACACGGCAGGCCATCGCCGGGCGCCAAGGTAGCCGATGAGCCCAGCCGCCAGCACGATGGCCGGAAAGGGCGTGTCGAACGCGAAGATCGCCACGAACGACAGCCCGGCAATCCCCCACATCCAGCCGTTCTTGAGGGCCCGCGTGCCAATGCGGTGGGCGGCATGCAGCACCAGCGCCGTCACCGCCGGCTTGATGCCGTAGAAGATACCGGCCACCACCGGCACGTCGCCAAATCGCAGGTACACCCACGACAGCCCCACCAGAATGAACAGCGACGGCAGCACGAACAGCCCCCCGGCCACGATGCCTCCCCAGGTGCGGTGCATGAGCCATCCAATATAGGTGGCCAGTTGCTGGGCCTCGGGGCCAGGCAGCAGCATGCAGTAGTTGAGCGCGTGAAGAAACCGCTTTTCGCTGATCCAGCGGCGCCGCTCGACCAGCTCGGCGTGCATGATCGCGATCTGCCCGGCCGGGCCACCAAAGCTGATGAACCCGAGCTTGAGCCAGAAACAGAAGGCCTCGCGAAAGCTGAGGGGGGAAGGCGATGCCTGTGCGGGGATGGGTGTGGTGTCGGGTGGCATGGGTGGGGGCGAGTCGGGAACAGGGGGCAAGTCAGGATCGGGCGGCGGCAGGGCGCGCGGCGGGGGCGGCGGTGCCAGCCGATGGCAGTGGCGCGGCGTAGAGCGCATCCAGCACCGTCATCGCCGCCTGCACCAAAGGGTCATCGTCGGTGTTCAATTCGCGCAGCCCGGCCAGCACGGCCTCCAGGCCGGCGGCTTCGGGCACCGGGATACCACCGGCGTCCAGGTAGCGCACCATGCGCGCCAGGTGCTGCAGGCGAGCGTCGTCACCCAGGCCAAAGCTGGCCATCAGAACCTCAAACGTGACCAGCGGCCCCACATGGGTAAACGGCGCGCCGTCGTAATCAAATCCCACGAATTCGGTGGACGGTGATGCGGGCGCGGCGGCCAGCCACACAAAGCGGGCGCCTGCGTCGATGAACCGGCGGATCAGCCAGGCGCTGGCCAGGCGGTCCACCCAGGGGCGGGCGCGTGTAGCCCACTGGCGGTTCTGGTACGCGCTGCGATCCAGCAGTGGGATGCCATGGACCGACGCGGGGGCCGCACCGGGCTCGCCGTGCGAGAAAAGGCCGTCCAGGGCACGGCGCAATTGCGCCAGCGTTTCTTCTGCCTGGCTGGAGGCAGCAGTGGGGTAGTAGTCGATGCGTCGCACGGCCTGCAGGGCATCGGACACGCTGCGAAAGCGCCGGCGGGCTTCGGTTTCTCCCAGTGCGGGTAGCTCGGCCTGCAGGCCAGTGGCGCCTTCTTGCCATTGCCTGAAAGCGTCGGTGCGGTCAAACAGGGCTTCGATGTCGGCCCGCTGGGCATCGTCGTTGGCCTGTAGCGTGAGGACCATCGCTGTACCGCCGTGGGCGCGGACCTCGGTGGCGACCTCGGTCAGGGCTGACGTGTGCTCCAGCGGCAGGGCGTAAGCCCCGTCACGCAGCGCACCACAGCCCAGCCCCTTGAGCGTGCGCCACACGCGCAGTCGCACCGCATTGGGTTGGGTAGGCAGCGCCATGATGAGTATCGACCACATGATTGAAGTATATGCGTTGATAAATGACGCATATATTTCAAATGGCTGACGTGGATGTGTCGCGGGCGAGCCGGGCGCACGTCGCGCACCACTGCACGTCAGTTTGTCGAAAGCCCGTTATGAATAATTATGAATGCAGAACTGCCATCAGGCAGACGAGTGAGATGCAGAGGAGACCCCCGATGAGCCAGTACGCCGATTTCTACCGCCAGTCCATCGATCAACGCGACAGTTTCTGGAGCGAGCAGGCGCAACTGGTCGACTGGAAGACCCCGCCCACCCAGGTGTGCGACTACAGCAACCCACCCTTTGCCAAATGGTTTGTGGGCGGCACCACCAACCTGTGCCACAACGCGGTAGATCGCCACCTCGTCAGCCGGGCAGGGCAGACGGCGCTGATCGCCATCTCCACCGAAACCGAGACCGAGCGCGCCTACAGCTTTGCCGAGCTGCACATCGAGGTACAGCGCATGGCGGCATCACTGCTGGCCATGGGCGTCAAGAAGGGCGACCGCGTTCTCATCTACATGCCGATGATTGCCGAGGCCGCGTTTGCCATGCTGGCCTGTGTGCGCATCGGTGCGCTGCATTCGGTGGTGTTTGGCGGCTTTGCCGCGGGCTCGTTGGCGTCGCGCATTGAAGATGCCGAACCCGTGGCCGTGGTCAGCGCCGACGCGGGTTCGCGCGGCGGCAAGGTGGTGCCCTACAAGCCGCTGCTGGACGAAGCGATTGCTTTGTCAAAACACAAGCCGCAGGCGGTGCTGATGGTCAACCGCGGGCTGGCCCCCATGCACCTGCAGCCCGGCCGCGACCACGACTGGGCGGCCCTGCGTGCGCAGCACATCAACGCCGTGGTGCCCTGCGAGTGGGTGGAATCCACGCACCCCAGCTACACGCTGTACACCAGCGGCACCACCGGCAAGCCCAAGGGCGTGCAGCGCGACACCGGCGGCTACACCGTGGCGCTGGCTGCCAGCATGAAGCACATCTTTGATGCCGAGGCGGGTCAGACGTTCTTCGCGACCAGCGACATCGGGTGGGTGGTGGGCCACAGCTACATCGTCTATGGCCCGCTGATTGCCGGCATGGCAACGATCATGTACGAAGGCCTGCCCACGCGGCCCGACGCGGGCGTGTGGTGGAGCATTGTCGAGAAGTACAAGGTCACGCACATGTTCTCGGCCCCCACCGCGGTGCGCGTGCTCAAGAAGCAGGACCCGGCCTATCTGAGCAAGTACAACGTCAGCAGCCTGAAGGCCCTGTGGCTGGCCGGCGAGCCGCTGGACGAACCCACAGCGCAGTGGATCAGCAGCGCCCTGCAGGTGCCCATCATCGACAACTACTGGCAGACCGAAACCGGCTGGCCCATCCTCACGCTGGCCAACGGCGTCGAGCAGCAGTCCACCCGTTTTGGCAGCCCGGGCAAGGCCATGTATGGGTACGCCGTGAAGCTGATTGACGAGTCCACCGGCGAGGAGCTGACCGGCGCCAACCAGAAGGGCGTGGTCGCCATCGAAGGCCCGCTGCCCCCGGGCTGCATGCAGACCGTGTGGCGCGACGACGCCCGTTTTGTGAACACCTACTGGAAGAGCATTCCGGGCCGCCTGATCTACAGCACCTTCGACTGGGGCATCCGCGATGCCGATGGCTACCACTTCATCCTGGGCCGCACCGACGACGTGATCAACGTGGCCGGGCACCGGCTGGGCACGCGCGAGATCGAGGAGAGCATCGCCTCGCACCCCAACATTGCCGAAGTGGCCGTGGTGGGTGTGGCCGACAGCCTCAAGGGCCAGGTGGCAATGGCGTTCGCCGTGGCCCGGGATGCCTCGGGCCTCACCGACGATGCTGCGCGCCTCAAGCTCGAAGGCGAGGTGATGAAACAGGTGGACAACCAGCTGGGCGCCGTGGCCCGGCCATCCCGCGTGCACTTCGTGACCGTGCTGCCCAAGACGCGCAGCGGCAAGCTGCTGCGCCGCGCACTACAGGCAGTGGCCGAGCGGCGCGACCCGGGCGACCTGACCACCATGGAAGACCCGGCTGCGCTGCAGCAGGTGAAGGACCTGGTGGGCTAAAGGCTCGCCAGCACAGACATCGGGTCTGTTCACGGCCGGTGCGTACCACCGGCCTGCCTCGGCAGTACCGTTGCAGGCCGATATTCTTAGCCCGACAGCTTGGCACTGCCGACGCTGCGGCGGCCCCACAGCGAGAGGCCTACGTGCACCGCTACGCCCACGGCCACCAGCGTCGCAGCACCCAGGCCCCATACGGTCCATGTGACAAAGGTCACGCCGGAGGCCACGGAAGGGGCTGCCTGCAGAAAACCGGTCACCCAGGTCCAGGTCTCGGTCAGGCCAACGATCAGGCTCTGGATGGCCTCGATCGGCAAGAACTGCAGCAGCCATGCAGGCACCGGTATGGACGACAGATCCGCCGCAGGGCCGGAGAGCGCCGGGGCCTTGGTTACGGCCCAGACCACCAACCCGTGAAACGCCCAGGCGGCTAGCGACCACAGCCCCACCAGCACGGTAACGAGGGTCCAGTTGGCGATGTAAAGCATGCAGAGATTCCTTGTTGTTGAAGTCAGATCGGAAAGCGTTTCGCAGAGCGCATAGTCTGCGCAGCCACGGGCGTTGGATAAACCAGTGTCAATCGCAACTAAGATGCGGTTTTCCCGAAGCGAATTCCATATGCTGAACTACCGCCATCTGTATTACTTCTGGGTCGTCATCAAGGAGGGCGGTTTTGCACGCGCTGCCGAGCGTCTGGACATGGCGGTGCAGACCATCAGCGCCCAGGTGCGCGAACTGGAAAAGCAGCTGGGCCACCAGCTGCTCAAGCCCGCGGGCCGCGGGGTGGCGCCCACATCGGCCGGGCAGGCCGCGTTTGCGCGGGCCGAGGAAATTTTCACGCTCGGCCAGTCGCTGCCCGATGAAGTGCGCGAGGCCGCTACCGGCCGCGTGGCGCAGTTGTCTGTGGGTTTGTCCGATGGCATCTCCAAGCTGGCTGCGCATGCATTGCTGGCGCCTGTGCTGGAAACGCCGGACCTGCGGCTGGTGTGCCACGAAGGCGAATTTGAGCAGCTGCTGGCCGAGCTGGCACTGCACCAGCTCGACATCGTGCTGGCCGGGCAGCCCGCGCCGCGCAACCCCAACCTGCGGCTGACCAGCGAGCGGCTGGTGGACTCGGGTGTGCACTGGTACGGGCCCGCCAAGCTGGTGGGCAAGGCGCAACGCGAAGGCTTTCCGCAGTCGCTGACCAACCTGCCGGTACTGCTGCCCACTGGGCACTCGGCGCTGCGCATCGCACTCGACCACTGGTTTGACACCAAGGGCATTCGTCCGCGCATCGTTGGCGAGTTTGAAGACAGCGCCTTGCTGGCCGTGTTTGCCGCGCGGGGCATGGGCGTGTTTCCGGTCAGCCAGCTCGGGGCGGGCGATGTGGGGCAGATGCGCGGCCTGCGCCTGCTGGGGCAGTGCGAGGATGTGCGCGAAGAGATCCACGCCATCCGCTCGCGCCGGGGGCTGCACCACCCGCTGGTCAAGCAAATCATTGCGGCCAGCGAGAATCCCTGACCGGGATTGACTGCCACCGGGGCCGAACGGCTCCAACATCACATCGCGGCGGCCAGTTCTGGTGACCAGCGGTTCCAGGCGACGTTCATCACCCGCGTTTCGGCATCTGCCAGGTGGTGGTCGGCCCGGGCCGCGGCACCCGCCAGGTGCAGCACCTTCTCGCGCAATCCATGCTCCGTGATGGAACCCATCAGGGATGCCAGCATCGGCTCATCCAGGTGCGCCGTCATGCAGCGGGTGCTGTGTGCGCCCATCAGCAGGTCCTCGCACAAGTCCTTGACCACCCGGGCAAACGCACCGGGCGCCAAGCCCAGCTCCTCTTCCACCTCCAGCTGGCGGAGCGTGTCGATTTCCGAGCGGCACACATTGCCGTCCGAAATCAGGACCAGCGCGACGATGCGGGCGGCGGCTTCGGGACTGTTGGGGGTGTAGTTGCGCATGAAATCTTCCTGTGCGAAATCGGGTGGGGGAATGGCGTGAGGGCAGGGCTGAAGCCTCAGTCGTAGTGGCGATAGCGGCCGGGCGGGTGGCCGGGGCGCAGGCGACGTTCGGCCTTGATGGGGATCAGCACAGGCTGGCGGGCAGACCGGGCCGGGGCGGCCAGGAAGTCACGGACCTCGTCGAGGATCTGGCGCAGTTTGCCCAAAAGCAATGCGGCGAGAGTAGGGCGGATTCTCATGGTGGTGTTCCTTTGGCAGTGGTGTTGCAGACACTGCAATCTAGGGCTACCGACGTTTCGGAAAAACCTTGCTGAGCCGCAGCTTCACGTAGAGAAAACCAATGCAATCGTCCACTCAGCCAGCGGCGATGTCGGGCTTCCGAAAAACCTGCTGGTTCCTACGTGGCACGGGCCCTAGTGTTGAGGCTCCTTTCAACCAGGAGACATGTCATGCAAGTGCTTTTCCGAACACGCGATCCAGAAGGCTCCCAAATGCGCGACCAGGTCGAGCGCCGGGTGCGGTTTGTGTTTCGCCGTCTGGGCTGGCAAGTGCCACGCGCGGAGATTCAGCTGTCGGACCTGAATGGCCCGCGCGGCGGGCGCGACAAGCGCTGCCAGCTTGAAGTGAAAACGGAAGGGCGTGGCCTGGTGGTGGTGTCGTCTGTGGCCAAGGACTGGCGCACTGCGCTGGATGAGGCGCTTGCACGGGCCGTGCGCACCATATTTCGCAAGATCAAGCGCGCCGCACCGGCCAAGGTGCCGCGCTCGGCCAGCCTGCTGCAATGATCCGCTGTCTGGGCGATGCGGCGCGACGGCCCGCTGACGGCGGGCCCGTGTCCAGGAAGTGCGGGCGTGTGCGCACGGCGCGGCAAGGGCATTGGGCACTTGCTGCAGACGACGCAAGTGCGCAGGCGCTGGCGAATGGGCCGGTGCAGGTGGGGGTCGCCCTGCTGCGAAGCCAGGGTGGCCTTTGGGGAGCGACAAGGTTGCGGCAGCGTTGAGGCTGCGGACCGAGCCACTACAGCCTGCAAATGCTATTCATTAAATAGCAATGGCTGTATGTTTATCGGGCGCTACAGGCTGATCCAATGCTCAATCGGGAGCCGGGCATCGCCTTCGCGCGTGGTACGTGGCCCAGTGGTGGGCGACGGTACGGCGACGAGGGCTTGCAAACGCTACGGCAGACGCAAGAGGCAACTGCTGCCATCTGTCACTGCTCCGAGCCCAGCCGAATCACACACGCCTGGTCGACGCCGATCTTTCACACAGGCCGTGAGCGCTGCCAGCTCGCGGGTGGCTCCCAGCCATCTGCCCACCGCATGAAATCTTCCAGCGGCATGGGCCGGGCGATGCAGTAGCCCTGTGCGTGCATGCAGCCGAGCTGCAGCAGCATCTGACCCTGCTCCACGGTTTCCACGCCTTCGGCGATCACCCGGTAGCCAAATGAGCGCGACAGGCCGATCACGCCCTGCACGATGGCCAGGTCGCCGGGGTCGCCCATCATTCCGTGCACAAAGCTCTGGTCGATCTTGAGGGTGTCCATGGGCAGCCGCCGCAGGTACGTGAGCGACGAATACCCGGTGCCGAAGTCGTCCAGCGACACGGTGACCCCGAGTGCGCGCAGCGCCGTCAAGGTGTCCGCCACCGACATCAGGTCGTACAGCGCCGCGCTTTCGGTGATCTCGATCTCGAGCAGGCTGGCCGGTACGTGAGGGCGGCGCGCCAGACTGCGTGCGACCCATTGCGCAAAGCCGGGCCGCTGCAGGTGTTGTGCAGCGATGTTGATGCTCAGGGGCAGCGGGGTGCCGTGGCGCTGCAGGCGCTCCAGCGTGTCGAGCGCGGTTTCCAGCACCCATTCGCCAAAGCCGATTTCCAGCTCGGTGCCTTCCAGCAGCGGCAGGAACTCTCCTGGTGCCACCAGCCCGCGCTCGGGGTGCATCCACCGCGACAGCGCTTCGGCCCCCACCACGGCGCCGGTGCGCATCTCGACCTTGGGCTGCAGGAACAGCGTGAACTGGGCATCGGCCAGGGCGTCGCGCAGATACCGGTTTTGCTCGCGCAGGCGCTGCAGGGCGCGCTCCTGGGCAGCGTCGAACTGGTGGTAGCGGTTGCGCCCGGCCTGCTTGGCGGCGTACATGGCCTGGTCAGCATGGCGCAGCAGGGCGTCGGCATCCGCATCGTCGGTGGGGAAAATGGTGTAGCCAATGCTGGCCGTGACCACCACCCGCTCGCCATCGAGCGGGTAGAACACCGAGATGCTTTCCATCACGCGGCGGAGCATGCTCTCGCAGTCCTCCGGGGAGCGCAGGTCGGGCATCAGGATGACGAACTCGTCGCCGCCGAGCCGCGCCACACAGTCCACGCTACGCAGCGCGCTCTTCAGCCGCCCGGCCACCACCACCAGCAGGCGGTCGCCCGCGCCGTGGCCCAGGCGGTCGTTGACCGGTTTGAACCCGTCGAGGTCGAGGTAGGCCACGCCCAGCTGCGAACCTGTCTTGCGGGCGTGCTGCATGCCCTCCTGCAGCTTGCGCGCCAGCAGCACGCGGTTGGGCAGGCCCGTGAGCGCGTCGTACAGGGCCAGGCGCTGCAGCAGCACCTCCTGCTCGCGCTGGGGGGTCACGTCGATGGCCACGCCCAGCATGCGGCGCGGGGTCCCGTCCGCATCAAAGCCGACGATCTTGCCCAGGTTGCGCACCCAGCGCACAGCATGGCCGTCATCCTGGTCCACGCGCCAGGTGGCGTCAAACGGTGTGGCGGGCTCATCCTGGTGGCGAGCCAGCTCGCTTTCGATGCGCTCGGCGTCGTCAGGCGCGAGCCCATGGTTCCACGCAATGGCGGGCGCTGCCCCGGCTGTGTCGGGCAGGTTGCGCATGGCGCGCCAGCGGCCGTCGCCCGTGACGGTGCCCGAGCGCAGGTCCCAGTCCCACAGGCCCAGTGATGCCGCCGAAAGCGTGAGCGACAGCAGCTCCTCGCGTTCACGCACCTGCTCTTCGTTGCGTTTGCGGTCGGTGATGTCGTGTACCGAAAAAAGCCAGCACGGCGCGCCGTCAAACTCTGTGGACCGCATCGACTGCAGCACCGTGCGCGGCGGGCCGCCCTGCACGTTGAGCTGTACTTCCACGCTGCCCGGCGGCCCGCTGCGCTCGGCGCCCTGGACCAGGCGCTGGCGATCCTCGGCACTGAACAGGCCCAACTCGACGGCCGTGTGCCCGATGGCTTCTTCCCGCGGTATTCCCAGCATTTCCACCCACGCCGGGTTGATGTCCACATACCGGCCGGTGTCGCGGTGGGACAGCCCCATGGGGAAGGGCATGAGCTGGAAGATGCGCGAAAAGCGCTCTTCCGACAGTCTCAGCCGCTGCTCGGCGCGCTTGGCCTCGTCGATGTCCTGCATCACACCGCGTACCCGGGTGACGCGGCCGTTTTCGACCACAGGCTCGCCGCGCGCGCGCACCCACAGCAGTCGCCCGTCGGCGCGCTGCACCTCCATTTCCATGCTCCAGTCTGTACGGTTCAGGATGCTGCACCGCAGATTCTCGCGCAGAGCCTCGCGATACGCTGGCGCCACATGGCGGTCGATATAGTCGTTTGGCAGCGGCGAGCCGTGCGGCAGGCCGTGGATGTCAAAGCACACGTCCGACCAGTACACCAGGCCCTTGCCGCGCTCGTCTTCCCAGGCGCCCAGGCGCGCAAGCCGTCCGGCCTGCTGCAGCAGGCTGTTGAGGGCGCGCAGATCCTCGGCACTGCGGTGCGACTCGGTCATGTCGTGAAACACGAAGACAAAGCAGTTTTCGCCGTCAATCATCACCGAGCGGGCCGACATCAGCCCCGGGACACGCTGGCCCTTGCTCTGCGCCACCATGGGCAGCCGGTCCACTTTGCCATCGCGCAGGAAGGTCTCCAGCAAGCGGCTGCGCTCCTTGTCCGAGGCCCAGATGCGCAGCTCTGACGACGTACGGCCCACGATCTGCTCGCGGGGCAGGCCTATCAGGTCGCACAGCGCGGGGTTGACGTCCATGTAGCGCCCGTCCGAGATACGCGAGATACCCGCCGGATCGGGAAGCGTCTGGTAGAAGGTGGTGTACTTGGCCTCCGAGGAGCGCAGCGCGTCTTCGACCTCGCGGTGGGCCGTGATGTCCACGTCCATGCCCACCAGTCTCAAGGGGCGGCCCTGGGCGTCACGCCGGGCCACGGTGCCACGCGACATCAGCCAGCGCCACTGGCCGTGCAGGTTCATCACGCGGAAATCGGCTTCGTAGGTTTCCACCAGACCGTCCATGGCGCGTGACAGCCCCTGGGCGTTGCGCTGTGCATCCGCCGGGTGGCGGCGTGCATACCAGCGTTGCCACAGGTCGGGGTCGTCGGCGTCTGCGGCCGTGATGCCGAATGACTCGTAGAACGCCCCGTGGCAGTAAAAGCGCCGTTCGGCCACATCCCATTCCCAGTGTCCGCCGCCCAGCGAGTCCATGGCGAGCTGCAGTTGCTGTTCGCGCTGGGCCAGCGCCTGCTGGGTGCTGGTACGGGCCAGCTCGGCGCGCGCCTTGCCGCCGAGCAGAAGGCGCCCGATGCCCAGCATCAGCACGCCCGCGCCGTGGTGCCAGGGCATTGCGATGCCCCACGGGCCCATGCCGCCCGACGGATTGCCGGTGAGCAAAAGGAGCCCCGCCACCATGACCGGCAGGCTGACGACCAGCCCGCCCAGAGCCAGCCAGGGGGCCCAGGGCACTTGCATGCGCTGGGCTGCCGCCCGCCAGCCCAGCGCCAGCAGTCCGGTGCTGCCCAGCACTGCGGCGGCGGCCGGCGTGGCTTCGGGCGCAACGAAGGCTACTGCCATCAGTGCCATGACAGCCGTGATCCCGGCCGCCAGTGCCCCAAAGTACAGCCCCATGAACGCCACCACGGTCGGGTAGGCCAGCACGCGCAGCTCGGGCGCGTTCCACTGCAGCGCCGTGAACGACGCCACCGACACAAGACCACCCATGATCCCCAGCAGCCAGATGGTGCGGCGCGAGGGATGCAGCGACTCGGCGGGAGGCAGCCACTCCAGCACGAGCAGCAGCAGCATCAGGACGGTGCCCGCAACCAGGGTGTTGTTACCCATGGGCAGCCCTGTGCTGTGGCGGGAGCGGCCGTGTGCGGCAGCCGGCCGGCGTGTGCGTGGGCCAATCCGCGCGCTGCGATACAGATGTCAGATCACGGCCAACCGATGGAGATAGCATGTAACCAAATTATGGCTGCTCCCGACGGGTTGCAACAGGCCGTATCGTGCTGATAAGCCCCGTTGACAGCAAGGTGCCGCACACGATGACCACGGCGCAGCCCAGCATCCACAGCGTCACCCGCTCCCCCAGGAACAGCACGCCGTACAGCACCGCAAACACCGGCGTGATGAAGGTGACGGCCAGCGCCCGGCTGGGCCCGGCGTGCTGTATGAGCCTGAAATACAGGATGTAGGCAATGCCGGTGCACAGCACGGCTATGGCAGCAATGGCGGCCCAGGCGCGCAGGCCGGGCATCTGGGCGGGCCAGAGCCACAGGGTGGGCAGCGCCAGGCCCAGCGCGGCCCCCAGCTGGCTGCCCGCCGCGTTGGCCAGCGGCGGCACCCCGGTGAGGTACCGGCGTGTAAAGCTGGCCGACAAACCGTAAAAACACGACGCCAGCAGGCACGCACCGATCGCCCACATTGCGCTGTCGGTCTTGAAACCGGTGCCCGCAGGCGCCCGCCATGCCAGCAAGGCCACACCGGCAAAGCCCAGCGCCAGGCCCGCCCAGCGCAGCCGCGTGATGCGGTCGCCCAGCCACATCCAGGCAATCAGCGCGCCGAACAGCGGCACCGTGGCGTTGAGGATGGAGGTGAGACCGGTGGCAATGTGCATCACCGCCCATGCAAATAGCGCAAAAGGGATGGCCGAGTTGATGACGCCCGCCAGCATGATGGGGCGCCAGTGCTGCCGGAACGCACCGAGGTGGCCCTGGCGCAGCATGATGGGCCACAGGAACACGGTGGCCAGCGCCACGCGCAGCCCCGCGGTGGGCAAGGGGCCAAACTCCGACGCCCCCAGCCGCATGAACAGAAACGATGCGCCCCACAGGGCCGCGAGCAACACGAACTCGCCGATCCAGCCAGACACGGGCTTTGCTTGAGAGCCGGTCATGGGTACGCCCGTGCGGCCAAGGCGCTGGCCGCACCGTGACTCACCCCAGGCGCTGGCCATGCACCTTCCAGCGCCAGCAGCGCGGTCTTGCGGTCCAGCCCGCCGGCGTAGCCGGTGAGCGCACCGCCCGCGCCAATCACCCGGTGGCACGGCACCACGATGCTCAGCGGGTTGCGGCCCACGGCAGCGCCCACTGCGCGCATGGCCAACGGCCGGGCTAGTTCGCGGCCCAGCGCGCCATAGCTGGTGGTGGTGCCCCGCCCCACGGCCAGAAGGGCGCGCCACACCTCTTGCTGAAACGCAGTGCCGCTTGACAGGTCCAGAGGCAGGTCGAAGGCGGTGCGCGTGCCGGCAAGGTAGGCGCCGAGCTGCTGTGCTGCCTGCATCAGCAGCGGGTGATCCGCGGCCTCGGCCCAGGCCAGCGGGCCTTCCAGGTGGTGCAGCGGCTCGTGGCGCTGGCCTTCAAACCACAGGCCGGCGAGGCCCAGAGGCGATGCCGCCAGGCGCACCGGGCCCAGGCGGGTGTGGATGCGCATCTGCACGGTAGAGGGTGAATAGGGCATGTTTTGGAAGATTTTGGGTCAAAAGCGGTTGTGGCGCTTGATTTGATTGCCTGGTCTGCTATCAAATTTGATGGTTTGGGGTGGCGCGCTCAGAAAAGGCCGTGATGTTGGCTGGCGCATTTGCTGTGGGCAGCTTCGCAGCGGCCGCCGGTGCCAGCGAGGCCCAGGCCCGTATCACGCCGTAGCTTCGCCACGGGCGCCAGGCTTCAGACGCCTGCAGGGCGGCGCGGGCGGGGTTGCGCTCG
Organism: Acidovorax sp. BL-A-41-H1; assembly: GCF_051942715.1. Lineage (NCBI taxonomy): Bacteria > Pseudomonadati > Pseudomonadota > Betaproteobacteria > Burkholderiales > Comamonadaceae > Acidovorax > Acidovorax sp. BL-A-41-H1. The sequence goes on from NZ_JBPVJQ010000006.1 coordinate 1,505,171, forward strand.
CCCTGCACGCCCAGCGCCTTGTGCAGCGCCACATCGCCAGCCGGAAACGCATCGGGCCATCGCAACACGCGCATGGCGATGTACTGGGCGGTCCAGTCGCCAATGCCGGGCAGGGCGCACAGGGCAGCCAGGGTGGCGGGCACATCGGCCAGGGCATTCAGGGCCAGGGCTCCGCTGTCCACAGCGCGGGCCAGCGCCACGATGGCGGCCTGGCGCTGCCGCACGATGCCCAGTTGCCCCAGGGTGTCGCCGCTGGCGCTGGCCAGCACGGCGGGCGTGGGAAACAGCCGGTTCAGGTCGGGCCATGGTGTGGCCACGGGCTCGCCCAGGTGCTCCACCAGGCGCTGGCCCAGCGTGCGCGCGGCAGCTACCGTGATCTGCTGGCCCAGCACGGCCCGCACGGCCAGCTCGAACCCGTCGAACGCGCCCGGCACCCTGAGCCCGTCGCAACCGCGGAACACCGGGCCCAGCACGGCGTTGATGGAGGCCGGGTCTGCGTCCAGGTCGAGCATGGCGCGCACGCGGCGGATCACCTCGGGCAAGGCGGGGTACAGGCTTTCGCTGGTGTTCAGCAGCACCAGGTGGCGTGTGGTGTCGAACTGCGCACTCAGCCAGCCAGTGATGCCGCCCGGTAGCCGCACCGTGCGGCGCAGGGTGGGCGCCGTGGCATTGCTCAGCACGGCCTCCACCCCGACGAAGCGCCGGCGCTCGAAAAACTCCAGCAGGGCCGCTACATCCAGTGGCGGGCGCCAGGCCAGCCGCAGGGTGGCGCTGGCTGCCGTCCGGTGGGCGCCGGTCTGCAGTGGCGCCGCGCCACGGCGCAGCTGGGTGGGGTTGAGCCCGTAGTGCGTTGAAAACGCGGCGTTGAAACGGCGCACGCTGCCAAAGCCGCTGGCCAGCGCCACCTGCGTGACCGGCATGGGCGTGTCGGTCAGCAGCTGTTTGGCCGTCAGCAACCGCCGTGTTTGCAGGTATTGCAGCGGCGAAACCCCGAGCGCCGCTTCAAAAATGCGGCGCAGGTGCCGGTCGCTCACGCCCAGCCGCTGGGCCAGCCGCGCCACCGTGGCGCCCTGCATGTCGTGGGCCACCGCAAAGTCTGGCGCATCCAGCAGGCGCACGGCTTGCTGCACCAGGATGCCGGTGGCGTCTTGCACCGACCACGCCATCGCCTGCGGCGCCACTTCGGGCCGGCAGCGCAGACAGGGCCTGAACCCCGCGCTCTCTGCCTGGGCCGCCAGGGTGAAGAAGCGGCAGTTCTCGCGCCGTGGCGTCCGCACGGCGCACACCGGTCGGCAGTAGATGCCGGTGGACGTGACCCCGGTGAAGAAGCGCCCGTCAAAGCGTGCATCGCGCGCCTGCAGCGCCAGGTAGCGGCCTTCGTCGACGGCGATTACCTCATCAGCCACAGTCGGGCCCGGCGTGCCCGGGGTGGGCAGCAGGGCGGGCGGACGCGTGTGCGATGTCATGGAGCCGATCATAGGAGCCTGCGCACCGGGCACTAGCCGTTTTCGGACCTGTGCCTGAGAGCCCTGCGCGCAGGGCGTCGGCATCCTTGCGGCAGCTGCTACCCCAGGCCAGACGGGGTGCCCGCCGACAGGCTGGCCACGACCCGCGCGCCTACAATGGCCCGCACTTTCCACCCGTACGTCCTACCCTGAAAGGCCCCTCTACGTGCAGCCCACCCCCGCGATCTTCAAAGCCTACGACATCCGCGGCATCGTGCCGGCAACCCTGAATGAAGACGTGGCCGTGGGGCTGGGCCGGGCTTTTGGTACAGCGGCGCGGGCCGAAGGGCAGACCACGGTGGCTGTGGGGCGCGACGGGCGCCTGTCGGGCCCGTCCATCTCCACAGCGCTCATCCGTGGCCTGGTGGAAGCGGGCATCGAGGTGATCGACGTGGGCCTGGTGACGACGCCCATGCTGTACTTCGCCGCCAGCACGCTGTGCCACAGCGGCATCCAGGTCACCGGCAGCCACAACCCGCGCGACTACAACGGCTTCAAGATGGTGCTGGCGGGCCGCGCCATCTATGGCGAGGAAATCCAGGCTCTGCGCCGCATGATGGAGCAGGAAAGCTGGCAGCTGCTGCCCGGCGGCTCGGTGCGCAGCGTGGATGTGCTTGCCGACTACACGGCGCGCATTGTGGGTGATGTGAAGCTCGCGCGGCCCATGAAGATCGTGGTGGATTGCGGCAACGGCATCGCGGGCGCATCGGCCCCCGGCATCTTCCGCGCGCTGGGGTGCGAAGTGACCGAACTCTTTTCCGAGGTGGATGGCAATTTCCCCAACCACCACCCCGACCCCAGCAAGCCCGAAAACCTGCGCGACCTGATCGCCGCCCTGCAGGCGGGCGACGCCGAACTGGGCCTGGCCTTTGACGGCGACGGCGACCGCCTGGGCATCGTCACCAAGGATGGCACCAACATCTTCCCCGACCGCCAGATGATGCTGTTTGCCCAGGACGTGCTCACCCGCGTGCCCGGTGGCGAAATCATCTTCGACGTGAAGTGCACCCAGCGCCTGGCCCCGGCCATCGAGGCTGCGGGCGGCGTACCGGTGATGTTCAAGACCGGCCATTCGCTCATCAAGGCGCGCATGAAGGAAACCAACTCGCCCCTCGGCGGCGAGATGAGCGGGCACATCTTCTTCAAGGAGCGCTGGTTCGGCTTTGACGACGGGACGTATGCCGGTTGCCGCCTGCTTGAAATTTTGAGCCGCCATGGCGACCCGAGCGCGGTGCTGAATGCGCTGCCCACCAGCCATTCCACACCCGAGCTGAACGTAGCCTGCGAAGAGGGCGAGCCCCATCGCCTGACAGCCGAGCTGCAGGCGCTGGCGGCCGATACCTTTGCGGCACCCGCCGTGATCAGCAGCATCGACGGCCTGCGCGTGGACTGGCCCGACGGCTTCGGCCTGATCCGCGCCAGCAACACCACGCCCGTGCTGGTGCTACGCTTTGAGGGCCACACCGCCGAAGCGCTGGCGCGCATCGAATCGGCCATGCTGGCGCTGCTGCACCGGGTCAAGCCCGATGCGCACGTTGGCGCGGCCAGCCACTGAGCGCGGGGTGCGCTTGACCTTGGCCCCCAGCACGCCCCTGCGCATTGCAGCGGCGCAGTCCACCTCCATTGCAGGCGATGCCATGGGCAATGCCCGCGCGCACCTCGGCTTTATTCACCGGGCGGCCAGCCGCGGCGTTCAGCTGCTGGTGTTCCCGGAGCTCTCCCTGACCGGGTACGAGCCCGCGCTGCACGCTCCCGGCGTGCTGGAGCCCGGGCACCCGGCGCTGGTGTTGCTGGGCCAGGCTGTGGCCGATGCGGGCATGAGGGTGGTGGTGGGCGCGCCGGCGCTGCCCTGCGAGCCTGGCGCGCTGCCCGCCATTGGCGCATGGTTGCTGTCGCCGGATGGCAGCACCACGCTGTACCGCAAGCGCCATCTGCACCCGGGCGAGGACACGTTTGCCACCGCGGGTGACGTGGATGCGTCCATTCACAAGATTGCGGGCGAGCCCGTAGCGCTGGCCGTGTGTGCCGACGCCACCCGCCCGGCCCATGCCGTGGCCGCGCACGGTGCCGGTGCGCACCTCTACGCCACCGGCGCTCTCATTAGCGCCCGCGGCATCGACGAAGAATCGGCGCAATTGCAGGGCTATGCTGCCACGCACGGCTTTGCCGTGCTGCTGGCCAACCATGCAGGCGCCTCGGGTGGCTATGTGAGCGCGGGGCGCAGTGCGGTGTGGCAGCCCGGCGGCGCGTGTGTGGTGGCTGCCGAAGGTGCTGGCGACTGTCTGGTGATGGCGCAGCGCGACGCGGAAGGGTGCTGGACGGGTGAAGTGATCCGCTGGAGCGACGGCGCATGAACCTGGCGCGCGCCCTCTATTCAGTGGCAATATGGTGCGCGCAGCCCTTGCTGCGGCGCAAGCTGCGCCGCCGCGCGCTGGCAGAGCCGGGCTACGGCCGCGACGTGCCTGAGCGTTTTGGCCGCTACGCGCCGCCCATGGACAGCCTGCTGGGCCACAGCACCACCGGGCCCATGGGGCACTTTGTGTGGGTGCATGCGGTGTCGCTGGGTGAAACCCGTGCCGCTGCCATCCTGCTGGCCGAGCTGCGCCGGCAGTTGCCGGGCATGCGCCTGTTGCTGACGCACGGCACGGCCACCGGCAGGGCCGAGGGCGAAAAGCTGCTGCAGCCGGGCGATGTGCAGGTCTGGCAGCCGTGGGACACGCCGGGCGCGGTGCGCCGGTTTCTGCGCAAGTTCCGGCCAGCCATCGGGGTGCTGATGGAAACCGAGGTCTGGCCCAACATGGTGGCGGCCTGCCAGGCGGCCGGCATTCCGCTGGTGCTGGCGAATGCCCGCCTCAACGAGCGTTCCTTGCGCAAGGCGCAACGCGTGGCGCCGCTGGCACGGCCTGCCTTTGGTGGGCTTGCGGCTGCCTGGGCGCAAACTGAAGAGGACGCCCGGCGGCTGCGCGCGCTGGGCACACCGGTGGGCGGCGTGTTTGGCAACCTGAAGTTCGACGTGGTGCCCGACGCCGCCCAGCTGGCGCGCGGCCGCGCCTGGCGCGCCGGGGCGGGGCGCCCCGTGGTACTGCTGGCCAGCAGCCGCGAGGGCGAGGAAACGCTGTGGCTGGATGTTTTGAAGCAAAAACGGCCTCTAGCGCTTTTATCCATTGGCTCTGATGCTAGTAAAAATGTAGCAATTTCACGGTGCGTGGACAGTCCGGTGCAGTGGCTCGTCGTGCCGCGCCATCCGCAGCGGTTTGACGAAGTCCACCAGATGATTGCCAGCGCAGGCCTCACCGTGTCACGCCGCAGCAGCTGGAGCGCTGAAGCGCCCACGCAGGCCGACGTGTGGCTGGGCGATTCGCTGGGCGAAATGGCGCAGTACTACGCTCTGGCGCATGTGGCACTGCTCGGGGGCAGCTTTGCGCCGCTGGGCGGGCAGAACCTGATCGAAGCCGCTGCCTGCGGCTGCCCGGTGGTGATGGGGCCGCATACCTTCAACTTTGCCGAGGCTGCCGAGCTGGCGGCCAGCGCCGGTGCTGCAGAGCGTGTGGCCGACATGACCGCGGGCGTGGCTGCCGCACAGGCGCTGGCCAGTGACGCCACCGCACAGGCCGCTGCCAGCGCACGCGCCACGGCCTTTGCGGTTGCCCACCGGGGCGCTGCGCTGGCGACGGCCCAGGCCATTGCCGAGATGCTGGACCGCGGCGCAGGTGGCGCACCGGTACCGCACCCGGCAGGCTGATCCTGCTGGCCTGTTGCGGGCCAACGTGCTGGCAGGGCCCGGTTGATCCGGCACCGCCATCGACTGTGCGACCATCGCCTTCATGGAACTGCGCCAACTCCGCTACTTCGTCCGCATCGTCGAACTCGGCTCCATGGGGCGCGCGGCGGTGGATCTGGACATGGTGCAGTCGGCGCTCAGCCAGCAGATCAGCCGGCTGGAGGGTGAGCTGAGCACCCGGCTGCTGCAGCGCACGTCCAAGGGCGCGGTGCCCACCGAGGCCGGTCTGGCCTTTTTTCGTGAGGCACAACTGGCCCTGCGCCATGCCGACCAGGCCGCGCGCGCGGCGCAGCAGGCGCGCCTGACGGGCAGCGTGAGCGTGGGTCTGGCGCCCACCACGGCGTCGGTGCTGGGGGTGCCGCTGATGCGCGCCATGCACGAGCGTTACCCCGACGTGCGGCTGCACATGGTGGGCAGCCTGTCGGGCCACTTGTCGAACATGCTCAACGCCCGCCAGCTCGACCTGGCCGTGCTGTTCGACACCCAGCCCGGGCGCCGCTGGAGCGTGCTGCCGCTGCTCGAAGAGCGCCTGTTCCTGATCCGTTCGGCCCACCACACGGCCCACGACGCAGCCACCCATCCGCTGGCCGCCGGCAAGGTGGCGCTTGCGCAGCTGGCCGATGAGCCGCTGATCCTGCCCACCGGCCCGCACGGCTTGCGCAGCCGCCTCGATACCGCCTTTGCCCAGGCCCGGGTGGTGCCCAGGCTGGCAATGGAGATCGACTCGCTGGCGCTGCTGATGGATGCGGTTGATATGGGCCTGGGCAGCACCATCCAGCCCTGGGCAGCGGTGGGCCGCTATGCAGATGCCGCGCAACGCTTTGTACTGGCCGAGATTGAAGACGAACCCGCCTTCCGGCCTGCGGCGCTGTGCAGCCTGTCAGACGACGAACTCTCGCCCGCCGCCCTGGCGGCACGTGTGGTGCTGGGCGACTGCGTACGCGAGCTGGTGCAGTCGGGCCAGTGGGTGGGCGCCGCACTGGTCACCCCCTGAGGGGGACACCGCCCTCGCAGCGGGGCGGCCCTTGGGCGGCGGCCACTGGCCTGAGCCGCGCCCCGGGAAACGGATTGTGTTTTCACGGCCCCGTCCTGGCCTCATGGATCGATGGTTGCCCTCTCTACCCATCACGATCCGTGATGGGGCCATGCCGTTGCAGGCCCTGCGCAAGCAGCGGGGTTCTTTCTACATTCACGCCACCCATGAATGAAACGAAGAACTGCCCATGCAACCCGACGTTTTGGTAATCGGTGGCGGCAATGCCGCCCTGTGCGCTGCGCTGATGGCCCGCGAGGCCGGGGCCAGCGTGCTGCTGCTGGAATCGGCCCCGCGTGAGTGGCGCGGCGGCAACTCGGGCCACACGCGCAACCTGCGCTGCATGCACGATGCGCCGCAGGACGTGCTGGTCGATGCCTACCCCGAAGAAGAGTTCTGGCAAGACCTGCTCAAAGTGACGGGCGGGCTGACCAACGAACACCTGGCGCGCCTGGTGATCCGCGAGTCCGGCACCTGCCGCGACTGGATGCGCAGCCACGGCGTGCACTTTCAGCCGCCGCTCTCGGGCGCGCTGCATGTGGCGCGCACCAATGCGTTCTTCATGGGCGGGGGCAAGGCGCTGGTCAATGCCTATTACCGCAGCGCCGAGAAGCTGGGCGTGCAGATCCGCTACGAATCGCCCGTGGACCGCATCGAGGTGGAAGACGGCCACTTTGTGGCCGCGCACTGCAAGGGCGAACGCATCACGGCCAAGGCCTGCGTGCTGGCCGCTGGCGGGTTCGAGTCCAACCGCGAATGGCTGCGCGAAGCCTGGGGCCAGAACGAGCGCGGCGAGTGGCCTGCAGACAACTTCCTGATCCGCGGCACGGCCTATAACCGCGGCGTGCTGCTCAAGCACCTTCTTGACGACCATGGCGCCGACCGGATTGGCGACCCCACACAGGCCCACATGGTGGCCATTGATGCGCGTGCGCCGCTGTACGACGGCGGCATCTGCACGCGCATCGACTGCGTGTCGCTCGGCGTGGTGGTCAACCGCGAAGGCGAGCGCTTTTATGACGAAGGCGAAGACTTCTGGCCCAAGCGCTACGCCATCTGGGGCCGCCTGGTGGCGCAGCAGCCGGGGCAGATTGGTTACTCGATCATCGACAGCACGGCGATTGGCCGCTTCATGCCGCCGGTGTTTCCGGGCGTCAAGGCCGACACGCTGCCGGAGCTGGCGCAAAAGCTGAGCCTGCCGGTGGACACGTTCATGCGCTCGCTGAACGACTACAACGCCGCCTGCCGCGTGGGCACGTTTGACCACACCGCGCTGGACGACTGCCACACCGAAGGCGTGGCGCCCGCCAAGACGCACTGGGCACGCCCCATCGACACCGGACCTTTCTACGGCTACGCGCTCAAGCCCGGCGTCACCTTCACCTACCTGGGCCTGCTCACCGACGACACCGCCGCCGTGCGCTTTGACAACGTGCCCAGCCCCAATCTGTTTGTGGCGGGCGAAATGATGGCGGGCAACGTGCTGGGCAAGGGCTACACCGCTGGCGTGGGCATGAGCATTGGCACCGCGTTCGGCCGCATTGCGGGCACGCAGGCCGCTTTGGCATCAAAACGGGCTGCAGTCCAATCAAATATTGCACCTACAGCTACTAAAAAAGGAGCAATCCATGCAGACGCTTGAATCGCTGACCCGCGACGCCCGGGCGCTGGCGAACGGCGGCATTGTGCTGAGTGCGCCCGAGGCCGAAGTGGCCCGCCAGCTGCAGATCTGCAACGCCTGCCGCTATTGCGAGGGCTTTTGCGCCGTGTTCCCGGCCATGACGCGGCGGCTGGAGTTTGGCAAGGCCGACATCCATTTCATTGCCAACCTGTGCCACAACTGCGGTGCCTGCCTGCACGCCTGCCAGTACGCGCCACCGCACGAATTCGCCGTCAACGTGCCCCAGGCCATGGCCCAGGTGCGCGGGCAGACCTACGCCGACTACGCCTGGCCGCCGGCACTGGGCCAGCTCTACCAGCGCAACGGCTTGACCCTGGCGCTGGCGCTGGTGGCCGGGCTCACACTGTTCATGGTGCTGGCGGTGGTGCTGAAGGGCCAGGGCCTGGGCGCGCTGTGGCAGGCGCCTGTGGGTGGGTTCTACGGCATCTTCCCGCACAACCTGCTGGTGGGCCTGTTCGCACCCGTGTTCCTGTTTGCGGTGCTGGCCCTGGGCCTGGGCGTGCGCCGCTTCTGGAGCGACGTGACGCCTGCCACCAGCGGCGCGCCCCTGAGCACGCCCGCCACGATGGAAGCCACCGATGCGGTGCTGCGCCTGAAATACCTGGACGGCGGCCATGGCGACGGTTGCCACAACGAGGACGACGCCTACACCCTGTCGCGCCGGCGCATGCACCACCTCACGTTCTACGGTTTCATGCTGTGCTTTGCGGCCACCAGCGTGGCCACGCTGTACCACTACCTGCTGGATGTGCCCGCACCGTACGACCTGCCGAGCCTGCCCAAGCTGCTGGGCGGCGTGGGCGGTGTGAGCCTGGCCATGGGCACCGCGGGCCTGTGGCGGCTGAACCTGCGCCGCCACCCCGCGCATGGCGACGCGGCGCAAAAGCCCATGGACCGCGCTTTCATTGCACTGCTGTTCCTGACCGCCACCACCGGCCTCGCCCTGTGGGCCGCCCGCGGCAATGCGGCCCTGCCGCTGCTGCTGTGCCTGCACCTGGGCGCAGTGATGGCGCTGTTTGCCACGCTGCCCTACGGCAAGTTTGCGCACGGCATCTTCCGCACCGCTTCGCTGCTGCGCCACGCGGTGGAAAAACGCCAGCCCAACCCGACTGGTCTGGGCGCTGATTGATTTCGCACAGGCCCTGACCCGACCTGACCCAACCCCCATTCACGATGAAGGAGACCCCATGAACAAAAGAAACCTGTTGTGCTGCGCCCTGGCGCTGGCCACCGCCACCCTTTCCCTGGGCGCTACCGCGCAGGACTTTCCGCCCAAGAAGCCCGTGACGCTGGTCGTCGGCTTCGCTGCTGGCGGCGCTGCCGACGCCGCGGCGCGGCTGATTGCCAAGAAGCTGGGTGAAAACATCGGCCAGTCGGTGGTGGTGGACAACAAGGGCGGGGCAGGTGGCAACATCGCGCACCATTTCGTGGCCAATGCGGCGCCCGACGGTTCGGTGCTGCTGCTGGGTTCGGTGGGGCCGCTCACCATCGCGCCGCACCTGATGAAGCTTACCTACGACCCGTTCAAGGATCTGGCGGCGATTTCTGGCGGCGTGAACTTTCCGAACGTGCTGGTGGTGCACAAGGGTGCGGGCGTGAAGACGCTGGCCGAGTTCGTGCAGCTGTCGAAAAAGAAGCCGGGCAGCGTGGACTTTGCCTCCACCGGCGCAGGCTCGGCATCGCACCTGGCGGGCGAGCTGTTCAACCAGCGCGCCGGCATCGACATGACACACGTACCCTACAAGGGCGGGGCCCCTGCGCTGCAGGATTTGCTGGGCGAGCGCGTCACCTCGTACTTTGCAGCGCCACCCACCGCACTACCGCACATCGAAACCGGCAAGCTGATTCCGCTGGCCACCACGGGCCTCACCCGGCCTTCGTACATGCCCAACATTCCTACGGTGGCAGAGGCGGGTTTCCCGGGCTTTGAGGCGCTCAACTGGTACGCCTTTGTGGCCCCCGGCAAGACGCCCGCGCCGCTGCTGGACCGCTGGAACCAGGAGATCGTGAAGGTGCTGAACGATGCCAGCGTGAAAGAGGCGCTGAACAAGCACGGCCTTACGCCCCAGCCCACCACGCGTGCTGAGCTGACCGCGTTCATGAAGAAGGAATCGACCCAGTGGGCGACCATCATCAAGGAGCGCAAGCTGACGGCGGACTGATCCCCCGGGGTTGTCTTCGCTGCCATTGGCCAAGGCAACCCGCCGTTCAGCCTGAGGCATAAAAAAGCCGCCTGGCGCAATCGCTGCCAGGCGGCTTTTTGGTCTGTGTGCTGCAGGTAGAGAGCGGTGCTTACCCGGCAGCCGCGCCTACTTGACCAGCAGCGCGTTGATCGCTTCGATGTCCTGCTGGCTCAGCGTACCCGCGGCCTGGCGCAGGCGCAGCGTGCCCAGCAGCACGTTGTAACGCGCCTGGGCGAGGTCGCGCTTGGTCTGGAACAGCTGGCTCTGGGCGTTGAGCACATCGATGTTGATGCGCACGCCCACCTGGTAGCCCAGGCGGTTGGCGTCGAGCGCGCTCTGGCTGGAGGCCTCGGCGGCTTCGAGCGCCTGCACCTGGCCCTTGCCCGACTGCACGCCAAAGAACGCGGCGCGGGTGGACTGGGCCACGTTGCGGCGCGTGGTTTCCAAGTCGGCAGTGGCCTTTTCTTCGAGCGCCAGGGTTTCGCGGATGCGGTTTTGCACCGCGAAACCGGCAAACAGCGGCAGGTTGAAGGCCACGCCCACGCTGGCACTGTTGGTGCGGCTGGAGACGCGCGGCGACTGGATGGTGCCGTTCGGGTTGCGCGTGACGTTGTAGCCGGCCTGCAGATCCACGGTGGGCAGGTGGCCGGTCTCGGCCTTTTTGGTTTCAAGGCGGGCAATGTCGAGCGCGATCTGCGCCTGGCGCACGCCAGGCTGCTGGTCGCGGGCGGTGTCCACCCAGGCTGCCACGTTGTCGGGCTGCACGGCGGGCAGCGGCACGGGCAGGGCCAGCGGGCGGGGCTGGGCGCCGGTCAGGCCCACGAGCTGGTCCAGCGCCAGGCGTTTCACACGCAGGTCGTTCTCGGCGGCGATCTCTTGCGCCGCCACCAGGTCAAAGCGGGCCTGCGCTTCGCGCGAGTCGGTCACGGTGGTGGTGCCCACCTCGAAGTTGCGCTTGGCCGCGGCCAGCTGCTCGGACACGGCCGCCTTTTGGGCCTGTACGAAGGTCAGTGTGTCTTGCGCGGCCAGCACATCAAAGTACGCCTGGCTCACACGCACCAGCAGGTCCTGCGTGGCGGCTTCCAGCTGCGCCTGGGCGACTTCCACGCTGCGCTGGCCTTGCTGGTAGCCGATGCGGTTGGCCGGGCGGTACAGGGGCTGCGATGCGTTGACGCCCACCGTTTGCGTGGTGCCCGTGTTCTCGACCGGCGGACGCGAGAGCTCGACATTGCTGCGGTTGAGCCCTGCCGACAGCCCGGCGCTGGGCAGCAGGCCGGCGCGGGCCTGGTCGGCGCGGCGGGCCGCTGCATCGAGCTGGGCGCGCGCAGACTGCCAGGTGGTGTCGTACGTGCGGGCCGATTCCACCATTTCCAGCAGGCTTTGCGCCTGCACTGGCGCGCTCAGGGCGGCGCCAAGCGCCAGGAACAGAACGGACAGAGGAAAGGGCCGTAGCGATGTCATGGAAGTCCTTCGGAGGGTCTGCAGATCGGAGGTGGGAAACAGGCGAGGCCGGGGCCTGGCAAAACGGGGGAGGGCGGCCGCCAGGGGTCAGTAGCGGGGCACGGCAGGGTCGCTTTCCAGCGACCAGGCGTCGATACCGCCCGTGATGTTGGCCAGGTGCCCGAATCCGTTTTGCGCCAGGAACGCCGCCACCCGCAGGCTGCGTGCGCCGTGGTGGCACAGGCAGGCGATCGGGCGGGCAGAGTCCAGCTCGGCCAGGCGCGATGGCAGCTCGCCCATGGGGATGGCCACCACGTCAAAGCCTTGTGCCGCGATGCTGGCGGTTTGCAGTTCCCAAGGTTCGCGCACGTCCAGCACCAGGGGGCGGCCGCTTTCGGGTGCCGTGGCGGCAGAAAACCAGGCGGACAACTGGGCGGGACGTACGTGATCGATCATGCGAAGCTCCGAAGGGCAGGTCAGAACGTGAAGCCGGACGGCTCGGGGAAGTGCACCAGGCGGGGGGCAATCGTGTCCCACGGCGCCGTTGTCTCGAAACGGCTGCCGGTGCGGCGCGTCAGCGTAAAGCGCATCACGGGCTCGCTGCCCACGATGGCGCCCAGGCGGCCGCCTTCGCGCAGCAGGGCCAGCAGAGATGCGGGTACCTCGGCCACCGAGCCGCTGAGCACGATCACATCGAACGGGCCATCCGGAATCGCGTCGCGGGCACCGTCGCCCTGGCGCACGTCGGCGTTCTGGATGCCGGCATTGCGCAGGTTTTCGCGGGCCATGCTGGCCAGCTCGGGGTTGATTTCCAGCGACACCACGCGCTCGGCGCGGTGCGCCAGCAGGGCGGCCATGTAGCCCGAGCCCGCGCCAATTTCGAGCACGCGGTCGGTGGGCTGCACTTTCAGGTCCTGCAGCATGCGGGCTTCCACGCGCGGCTGCAGCATGCTCTGGCCCAGGCGCACGGCTTCTTCGGCGTCACCGGCCACGAGCGGCACTTCGATGTCCATGAATGCCATGCTGCGGTAGGCCGCCGGCACGAAATCCTCGCGGCGCACCACGGCCAGCAGCTCCAGGATGTCCAGGTCCAGCACGTTCCACGGCCGGATCTGCTGCTCGATCATGTTGTAGCGGGCCTGGGCGATGGGGTCGCTGGTGTTGGCAGACGTGTTCAGGGGCATGTTCATGGGATTTCTCCGTGGGGCAGGTGCAAGGCCGATCGGGACGATCAGGACAAACCTTCGATTTTAGGCGTTGTCGGGGTACGTCCGAGCTTGCGAAGAGCCCACTGGGCCAGGTCGTCCATGTAGCAGTACACCACTGGCACCACCACCAGCGTCAGCAGCGACGAGGTGATCACGCCGCCGATGACGGCCTGGCCCATGGGTGCGCGCTGTTCCGAGCCTTCAGACAGCGCAAACGCCAGGGGCACCATGCCAAAGATCATGGCCAGCGTGGTCATGAGGATGGGACGCAGGCGCACGCGCGCAGCCAGCAGCAGTGCATCGGCGCGGGGCAGGCCGGGCACGGTCTTGCCCTCATCATTCACATGCTCGTCCCGGGCGCGGATGGCAAAGTCCACCAGCAAGATGGCGTTCTTGGTCACCAGGCCCATCAGCATCACCACGCCGATGATGGAGAACATTGACAGCGTGGAGCGGAACATCAGCAGCGCCAGCACCACGCCGATCAGCGTGAGCGGCAGCGATGTCATCAGCGCCAGCGGTTGCAAGAAGCTCTTGAACTGGCTCGCCAGGATCATGTAGATGAAGATGATGGCCATGGCCAGGGCCGAGATGGCGTACCCAAACGACTCGGCCATGTTCTTGGTGGAGCCGCCAAACTGGTAGCGGTAGCCGGGCGGGAAGGCCACGGTGTCCAGCACCTTGCGGATGTCCGCCGATACCTCGCCGGCCGAGCGCTGCGCCACGTTGGCGTTCACGGCCACTTCGCGGGTCAGGTCGCGGCGGTTGATCTGGTTGGCGCCCGTGGTCTCCGTCACGCGGGCCACCTGGTTGAGCTTGACAATGCGCGTGCTGCCGTCGGCACCGGTGAGTGCAAAGGGCAGGCGCTCCAGGTCCTGCGGCGTGGTGCGGGCCTCGGGTGCCAGGCGCACGTTCACGTCGTAGGTCTGGTCATCCGGCGCGCGCCAGTTGCCCACTGTAGTGCCCGCCACCAGCGTGCGCAGCGATGCAGCCATGGGCGCCACCGACAAGCCCAGGTCCGACGCCACATCGCGCTGCAACTCCAGCGCAATTACCGGTTTGTTGGGCTTGAGGCTGGTGTCCAGGTCTACCAGGCCCGGGATCGTGCGGATCTTCTCGGTGACGACTTTGGTCAGTCGCTCCAGTTCCTGCAGATCCGGCCCCTGCAGCGAAAACTCCACCTGCTTGTTGCCGCCCACGGCGTCCAGCAGGCCCACGTGCGTCACCGTGATGCCGGGCACGCGCTGCAGGCGCTCGCGCAATACGTCGGACATCTGGTCCACGCTGCGGCTGCGTTCCTTGCGGTCGACCAGGCGCACGTAGATGTTGGCGTACATCTTGCCCTGCGCCGTGCCGGTATTGATGGTGGCCAGCGTGTAGCGCACCTCGGGCAGCTCGCGCAGGATGCCTTCCACCTGGCGGGCCTTGGCCTCGGTGGCTTCCAGCGAAGAGCCTACCGGGGTGTAGAAGTTGACAGAGGTTTCCGAAAAATCGGCCTTGGGCACGAACTCGGTGCCCAGCAGCGGCACCATGAACACGCTAAGCACGAAGATGCCCAGCGCAATCAGCATGGTGGCCAGCTTGTGCACCAGCGACCAGCGCAGGATGGACTGGTAGCCCTCGGCCAGCCGGTCGGTGGCGCGGTCGAACCAGCCGGTCACGCGGCCAATGGTCTTGTCGTAGAAGCTCACGGGCGCGCCGCGCTGGCCCTGCCCATGGCCGTGGATGCTCGGGTCATGCCAGATGCTCGACAGCATGGGGTCGAGCGTGAAGCTGACAAACATCGAGATCATCACGGCCGCCACGATGGTGATGCCGAACTCGTGAAAGAACTTGCCGATGATGCCGCCCATGAACCCGATGGGCATGAACACCGCCACGATGGACAGCGTGGTGGCCAGCACCGCCAGACCGATCTCCTGCGTACCCTCCATGGCCGCGTTGTAGGCCGACTTGCCCATCTGCACATGGCGCACGATGTTCTCGCGCACCACGATGGCATCGTCGATCAGCAGGCCCACGCACAGGCTCAGCGCCATGAGGGTGATCATGTTGATCGTGAAGCCGAACATGTTCATGAACAGGAAGGTGCCGATCAGCGAGATGGGCAGCGTGAGCCCGGTGATGACCGTGGAGCGCCACGAGTTCAGGAACAGGAACACGATGAGCACCGTGAGGATGGCGCCCTCGATGAGTGTCTGGCGCACGTTGTTCACGGCCACGCGGATGGGGCGCGAGCTGTCGCCAATGGTCTCCAGCTTGACGCCCGGGGGCAGCTGGTTGCGCAGCTCCAGCACTGCGGCGTTCAGACCGTCCACCACCTCGATGGTGTTCTCGCCCTGCGACTTCTGTACCGACAGCAGCAGCGTGCGCTGGCCGTTGTACAGGGCGAGGCTCTCGGTTTCCTGGGCGCCGTCGTTCACGCGAGCAAGCTGCTCCAGCCGTACGGGCGCGCCGCCCTTGCGGGTGACGATGATGCGGCCGAAGTCCTCGGGGCGCTCCATGCGGGCGTCGATCTGCACCACCCGTTCCTGCGCCAGCGAGCGGATCGCGCCCACCGGCAGGTCCTGGTTTTCATTGCGGACGGCGGCGGCCACCTGGTCGGGGGTCACACCGTAGGCTTCGAGGGCCTGCGGGTTCAGGTAGATGTTGATTTCGCGCTTGGTGGCGCCCACCAGGTTCACGGCACCCACGCCGCGCACGTTCTCCAGGCGTTTCTTCAACACCTGCTCGGCCCAGGTCGTCAGCTCCACCGCACTGCGGGCGTTGCCTGCAGCCTTGTCGTCGGGCAAAACGGCCAGGGACCACACGGCGCGGCTGGCCGGGTCAAAGCGCAGCACGCGCGGCTCTTTCACCTCGGTGCGCAGCAGGGGGCGCACGGTGGCCACCTTCTCGCGCACGTCCTCGGCGGCCTTGCGGCCGTCGATGTGCAGCTGGAACTCGATGATGACGACGGCGGCGCCTTCGTAGCTGCGCGAGGTCAGGGCGTTGATGCCGGCAATCGAATTGACGCCTTCCTCGATCTTCTTGGTGACTTCGCTTTCAACGATCTCGGGCGAGGCGCCCGGGTAGTCCACCGTGACCACCACCACCGGAAAATCGATATTGGGAAACTGGTCGACCTTGAGGCGCTGGTAAGAGAACAGGCCCAGCACGACGATGGCGAGCATCACCATCGTGGCAAACACGGGATTCTTGAGGCTGACTTGGGTAAACCACATGGTGCGGCTTACTTTGCAGGCTGGGCGGCGGCAGGGGCCGCGGCCATCACGGTGACGGCTGTGCCCTCACGCAGCAAGCCAATGTGGCCGGCCAGCACCTGCTGTTCGCGCTCGAGGCCCTCCACAGCGACCACGGTTTCTTCGCCAACCTTGGACCGTGTGCCCGTGCGCACCGGCACATGCGTGATCTGGCCCTGGCGGATCACCTGCACATACGGTGCAGGCTTGTCGGTGCGCACTGCGCTCAGCGGCACGACCAGTGCTTCAGCTACGCCGGTGCTCAGTACCCCCTGCACAAACAGCCCTTGCCGCAGGGCCGGGCCTGATGCCATGGCATCGACGCGCAGGTAAGTGGGCACCGTGCGATTGGCGGCCTGGGCCGACGGGCTGATGCGTGCCACGGTGGCCTTCACCGGCTCGCTGGCGCCTTCGACAGTCAGCAGGGCCGTTTGGCCCACCTGCACCCGCACTGAGTCAGCGGGGGAGAGCAGGGCTTCGAGTTCCATCTTGGACAGGTCCACCACTTCGATCACCCGCGCATCTATGGCCACCCGCTCGCCCGGCTGGGCCAGTCGCTGGGCCACCAGCCCGCTGATCGGGCTGCGGATGACGGTGTCTTCGAGCGCCTTGCGCGCCACGTCGGCCGCGGCCAACGCCGCCTGGTAGCTGGCCTGGGCCGATTCGAGGCTGGCCTGCGAGGTGACCAGTGCGGTGGCGGAGATGAAGCCCTGGTCTACCAGGGCCTTGTTGTTGCTCAACTGGCGCTGGTTGATGTCCACCTGGCCGCGGGCTGCATCAGCCTGCTGCTGGGCCTGGCGCAGTCGGGCCTGGGCTTCGGTCGGGTCGATGCGTGCCACGATGTCGCCGGCCCGCACCCGGTCGCCCTCGCGCAGCACCAGGCCTTGCAGTTCCCCGGCCGCGCGGGCCTTGAGCATGGCCGAGTCCACTGCTCGCAGTGCGCCCGAGACGGGAACACCCAGTTCAATGCGCTGCAGGCGCACCGTGACCACATCGGCTGCCACCAGTTCCAGCGGGGCCTGGGCGCGTTCCAGGGCGGCTGCTGTCACCGCCTTTTGCTGGGCTTGCCGCGCGGCCTGCGCTTTCCACAAACCCGCGCCCACGAGCAGCACAACGACGGCAGCGGCCGCCCAGAAAGTCCAGCGTTTCATGGTGTCAGCGAGGTGGGGTTGGAGAAGCGGTGGAAGAGGAAGTGGTTGGCGTCGGCGCCTCGTCGGGCCGCACGCACAGGCCGTGCAGGATGCTGTCGAGCTGGCAATCCATGTAATTTTGCGGCGTAAGCCCCATGACCTGTGGCCCGCAGGCACCCATCGAGTTTTGCCACAGCATCAGGAAGATCATGGGCACCAGCACCACATAGGTCGCGCCATCCATCGGCACGGGACGGAACTCGCCCCGGTCGATGCCGCGCTGCAGGATGCGGCGGATGAGCGCCTGGCCCGGGAAGATCACTTCCTGCTGGTAGAACTCGACGATCTCGGGGAAGTTTTGCGCTTCGCTGAACATCAGCTTGGTGATGCCCGCTGCCTTGGTGCAGCCAATGCGCTCCCACCAGACCTTGTAGCAGTAGCGCAGCACATCGCTGGTGCTGCCGGTCATGTTTTCCAGCTCGGAATTCCACTCGGTAAAACGCCCGGCAATGTTCTCGCGCACCACGGCCTTGAACAGTTCTTCCTTGCTGGGGAAGTACAGGAACAGCGTGCCCTTGGACACTCCGGCTCGCGCCGCAACTTCGTCCACGCGGGTCGCGGCATAGCCTTTTTCCACGAACAGGTCGAGGGCCGCCTCCAGCAATTCCCCGGGGCGCGCCTCCTTGCGGCGGCTGCGCTTGGCACCGGCGTCGGGACTGTGTGGATCGGGTGGGGACTGCGTGGGCATGTTAATGACTGACTGGTTAGTAATGTAGCAAGCATGCGGCGGTCCGTCAACGCAGGCTTAGCGGGGCAGGGCGGCACTCGCTGGCCTGCAATGCAATGGACCCGCCAGTGACGCACCGTGTGCGCGGGCAGTTTCAAATGTCCGCCCGAAAAGCGCAGATTCCCTTGAAATGTCTTATTGACAGGACATTAGAACTGTTCATAACATGGCCTATGCCTTCAGCGAGTCTGCCTCTGCCCAAGTACCACCAGATCTATCTGGTGCTGCGCGAGCAATTGCAGGAGGGCCGCTTTGCCGACGGCCTGCCGGGCGAGCTTGCCCTGATGGATCAGTTTTCGGTGGCGCGGGTCACGGTACGCCGGGCGCTGGAACTGCTGCAGGGCGAAGGACTTATCTCGCGCGAACCTGGCCGGGGCACACGCCCCGTGGCACCGGCGTCTGTTGCTGCCGGCGGAGCGGGCACAGATGCGCAACACAGCCGTGCACATCTCACGGGGCTGCTGGAAAACCTGGTCAGCATGGGCCTGCGGACGTCCGTAAAGGTTTTGGATGTGGATACGGTCACGGCGTCGAGCGCCGTAGCTGCAGCGCTCCAGATTCCGGTGGGCGAATCGGTGCAAAAGGCGGTGCGGGTGCGCAGCACCTCCGAAGGGCCCCTCTCGCACATCACGACCTATGTGCCCGCTTCCATCGCGCGACAGTTCGGGCGGCGAGAGCTGGCACGCAAGCCCATTCTGGTCCTGCTGGAGGAATCGGGTGTCCGCGTCGGCCGTGCACACCAGACGATCTCGGCCCGGCTGGCTGACGCCGTGGTGGCGCGCCACCTGGACGTAGCCGTGGGCTCGGCCCTGCTGGCGGTGCGGCGCCTGATTTACGACGACAGCGAGCGCCCGGTGCAGTGGCTGCATGGCCTGTACCGGCCCGACCGCTATGAATACGAGATGCAGCTGTCCCGTGTGGGCAGCATCGATGCCAAGGTCTGGGTCAGCAAGGAACTGTCTGCCCAGTTCCACTGAGACCATTCAGCAGCACATCCACCCATTTCCATCCCTCAAACCATCCACCACGTCGCCAGGAGATCGCCCATGAGTACCCGCCGCCATTTCATGTCCCAGTCCGCTGTGGCCGCATCGGCCCTGGCCTTCCCCCTGGTGGGCGGGGCGCAGGCCAAGGCCGTCAAGGTGGGTGTGCTCCACCCCGTGACGGGTGCGCTCGCCTACTCGGGCCAGCAGTGCCGCGAAGGCGCCATGATGGCCATCGAGGACATCAACAAGGCCGGCGGCATCAAGTCGCTGGGGGGCGCAAGGATCGAGGCAATGCTCGGAGACGCGCAGTCGCAGCCGCAGGCCGGCGCTGCCGAGGTGGAGAAGATGAACGAGGCGGGCGTGTCCGCTGTGGTGGGCGCGTTTGCCTCGGCCATCTGCCTGGCCACCACGCAGGCCGCCGCCAAGTACAACCTGCCGCACATCGTCGATGTGGGCGTCGCCGACCAGATCGTGGAACGTGGCCTCAAGAATACCTTCCGCTTCGGGCCCGGCTACAAGAAGTGCGCTGAAACCGCCGTGGCCAATCTGCACGTGCTGAACACCGCGGCCGGCAAGCCCGCCAGGACGGTGATGATCATCCATGAAGAGTCGCTGTTCGGATCTGGCACGGCCGCGTTGCTGGCGCGCGAGCTGCCGGGTTACGGCTACGAGGTCAAGGAGGTCGTCAAGCACGCCAACCCCACGCGCGACTTCAACAACATCGTGCTGCGCATGAAGGCGATCAACCCCGACATCGTCATCCCCGCCAACTACTACAACGAATACGCGCTGCTGGTACGCACCATGCAGCAGCAAAAGGTCACGCCCAAGGCCATCTACTCGGTGCTGGGTGGCGCGGCATCGAGCTACAAGTTCGTGAAGGAATTTCCGGACGCGGCCAACGGCATCATCGACTGCAACCACTGGTTCAACCCCAAGGACCCGCGGGCGCAGGACCTCAAGAAGCGTGTGGAGGCCAAGGGCCTGTTCTTCAGCTACGAGCTGTTCATGACCTACACCTCGATGTGGCTGCTGGCCGATGCGCTGGAGCGTGCCAAGTCCACCGACCGCGCTGCCATCATCGACGCGCTGGAGAAGAGCACTTTTGCCAACCACATCATGCCGTACGGGCCCACCAAATTCGTCAACGGCCAGAACCAGGGCGGCCAGCCGCTGATGACGCAGGTGCTCAAGAACGACATCAAGGTCATCATCCCCCGCGACTACCGCGAGGCCGACCCGCTCTTTCCCCTGAAGGCCTGAACCCCACCACTTTTCGGCCCTGATGGCAGGGGTAGCGGAGCACTCCAGCATGGGGTGCCAGGCCGCGCCTTTGCCGCAAAGCCGGACGCAACGCCCATGTTCGAGCTCAGCATCCTCTTCCCCTCCATACTGAACGGCCTGACCACGGGCGCGGTCTACGCGCTGATCGCGCTGGGCCTCACGCTGATCTACGGCGTGCTGCACATCATCAACTTTGCGCATGGCGCATCGCTGATGCTGGCGCTGTATGCCGTGTACCTGCTCAAGCAGCACTTCGGGCTGGACCCGTATTTCGCGCTGCCGATCCTGGTGCCCGGCATGTTCGCCTTGGGCTACGGCCTGCAGCGGCTGGTCATCAACCGGGCTAGCCACGGCAAGGACGAAAACATCCTGCTGGTCACGCTTGGCATTTCCATCGTCATGGAAAACCTGGCGCTGCTGTTCTTCAAGTCCGACACACGCACCATCGACACCGCCTACACCCTGACCACCGTGGCGGTGGGCCCCGCCATGATCGCCCTGCCCAAGCTGGTGGCGTTTGCCGGCGCGCTGGTGGTGTCGGGCGTGTTGCTGTGGATCGTGGGCAAGACAGACCTGGGCCGGGCCATCCGCGCCGTGGCCAAGGAAAAGCATGGCGCCAAGCTCATGGGCATCAACGTGGACCATGTTTATGCCATGAGCTTCGGCATCGGCCTGGCGTGCCTCGGCGCCGCTGCGTGCTTTTTGCTGCCAGCCTACTACGTGAACCCGCAGGTGGGCAGCGGCTTTGTGCTGGTGGCATTCACCATCGTGGTGCTGGGCGGCATGGGCAGCTTTACCGGTGCGCTGGTGGGTGGCCTGCTGATCGGCGTGGTCGAGTCGCTGGGGGGCCTGTATCTGGGTGAATCGCTGGGGCAGATCGGCATCTTTGCGATCTTCATCGCGGTGCTGCTGTTTCGCCCGCAGGGCCTTTTTGGAGCCAAGGCATGAAACAACTTTGGGCCATTGGGGCATTTGCCCTCTGTGTGGCGGGGCTTACCGCAGTGTCGGATTCCGGCGTGCTGCTCAACTTCGTGATGATGACGCTGTACGCGGCACTGCTGGCGCAGGCCTGGAACATCCTGGGCGGCTTTGGCGGGCAGTTTTCATTCGGCCACGCGCTGTTCTTTGGCACGGGTGCCTACATCCAGGCCATTGCGCAGATGCAAGGCGGCATCAACCCCTGGGTGGCGCTGCCCATGGCCGTGGCCGGCAGTGCGCTGGTGGGCCTGTTCGTGGGCGGGCTGTCGTTCCGCTACGGGCTCAAGGGCTCGTACTTTGCGTTGGTCACCCTGGCGTTTGCCGAGGTGTTCCGCATCCTGGCGCTGTCGGTGCCGTTCACCGGGGCAGGCGTGGGCCTGATGCTGCCGCTCAGGGAGTCGCTGGGCAACATGCAGTTCGGCTCGCGCAAGGGCTATGTCTACCTGATCCTTTCTCTCGTCACGCTGGCGCTGCTGGTGAGCTGGTGGCTCAAGAACTCGCGCTTTGGCGCCTGGCTGCAGGCCGTGCGTGACAACGAAGATGCCGCCCGCGCGATTGGTGTGAACCCGTTCAACGTCAAGATGGGGGCCATCGCGATCTCGGGTGGTTTCATGGGCGCAGCCGGTGCGTTCTATGTGCAGGTGTTCCAGTACATCGACCCCGCCATCGCCTACGGGTCTGCCACCTCGGTCGAGGCGCTGGTGGCCGCCATCGTTGGCGGCATCGGCACCATCTGGGGACCGGTGCTGGGGGCGCTGGTGCTGCATGTGCTGGCCGATGTCACGCGCAACATGTTTGGCCAGCTGCCCGGTATCAACATGGTGATCTACGGCGTGGTGCTGGTGCTCATCGTCATGTTTGTGCCGCGGGGCATTGCAGGCATCGGGCAGTCGGTAGTGGCGGTGTGGAAGCGCTCTGGAGGCCGCGATGGCAAATGACCTGTTGCAGCTCAGTGGCCTGAGCAAATCGTTTGGCGGGCTCAAGGCCGTCCAGGACGTGAGCTTGGCCGTGCCTGAGGGCTCGCTGACCGCACTCATTGGCCCCAACGGCGCCGGCAAGACCACGCTGTTTGCGCTGATGTCGGGCTTTGTGCGGCCCGACGCAGGCACCGTGCGACTTGCGGGCCAGGACATCACGGGCCAGGCGCCGCATGTCAATGCCCGGCTGGGCATGACCCGCACCTTCCAGATCGTGCAGCCCTTTGCGGCGCAGACGGTGCGCGAAAACATTGCCGTGGGCGCGCACCTGAAGGAGCCCAACCGCCGCGCCGCGCTGGCGCTGGCCACCGACGTGGCGGCGCGCGTGGGCCTGGCACCGCAGCTCGACAAGCCGGCGGCCGACCTCACTGTGGCCGGCCGCAAGCGGCTGGAGCTGGCGCGCGCGCTGGCCACACAGCCCCGCCTGCTGCTGCTCGATGAAGTGCTGGCCGGCCTCAACCCCCAGGAGATTGCCGAGATGATTCCCGTGGTGCGCGGCATTGCCGACGGTGGCGTGACGGTACTGATGATCGAACACGTCATGCAGGCCGTGATGAACCTGGCCGGGCATGTATGGGTGCTGGCGCAGGGCCAGCTGATTGCCGAGGGCAGCCCGGCGCAGGTGACGGCCGACGAGCGCGTGATTGAGGCCTACCTGGGTCACGGCACCGCCGCCCGGCTGCGCGCCGCAGCCGCCAAGGAGGTCGCATGAGCACCGCCCCACTGCTGGACATCACCGGCCTGCGCGGAGGCTACGGCCGGGTCGAGGTGCTGCGCGGCGTGGACCTGCACGTCAGCCCCGGCGAAACCGTGGCGCTGCTGGGCAGCAACGGAGCGGGCAAGTCCACGCTGAACAACGTGGTCTGCGGCATCTACCCGGCCTGGGCCGGCAAGGTGGCCTTTGATGGCGCAGACCTGAGCGGCGCGCACTACACCCGGGTGGTCAAGGCCGGGTTGATCCAGGTGCCCGAGGGGCGCAAGATTTTCCCCAACCTGAGCGTGCTGGAAAACCTCTCGCTGGGCAGCTTCAGCCGGGCCCGGGAGCGCAGGGCCGAGAACATCGACAAGGTGTTTGCCACCTTCCCGCGCCTGAAGGAACGCACCACCCAGCTCGCCGGCACCATGAGCGGTGGCGAGCAGCAGATGCTCGCCATCGGCCGCGGCCTGATGGCCGAGCCGCGCCTGCTGATCCTGGACGAGCCCTCGCTGGGCCTGTCGCCGCTGCTGGTCGAAGAGATGTTCGGCCTGATCCGCCAGCTGCGCTCCACGGGCCTGGCGGTGCTGCTGGTCGAGCAGAACGTGGGCCAGTCGCTGGAGATTGCCGACCGGGCGTATGTGATGGAAAACGGGAGCATCCGCTTTTCAGGCGCCCCCGACGAGCTGCTGCGCAGTGACGACCTGCGCCGTGCGTACCTGGGCCTCTGACGCCACAGCGCTGCCTGCCGCCTGAAAAACAAACCACAAGACAACAGAGCAAAGAGCCCGCCATGATCCAAAGACGCCAGCTCCTCAAAACCGCAGGCCCCGCAGCCGCAGCCCTGCTGGGCGCCAACGCCTGGGCCCAGTCCGCACCCGTGCGCATCCTGGTGGGCGCGCCGGCCGGTGGCTCCACCGACACCCTGGCCCGCACGCTGGCTACCGAGCTGGGCCGCCTGCTGGGCCGTACCGTGGTGGTCGAAAACCGTCCCGGCGCGGGCGGCAACATTGCCGCCGATGCCGTGGCCAAGGCCGCACCCGATGGCAACACCCTGCTGATGAGCTTCACCAGCCACGCCATCAACGCCAGCCTGTACCCCTCGCTGCCGTTCGACCCCATCAAGGACTTCACGCCGCTCACCTGCATGGCCACGTCGCCTTCGGTGCTGGTGGCCCACCCCTCGCTGCCCGCCAAGGATGTGCGCGAGCTGATCGCGCTGGCCAAGGCGCAGCCCGGCAAGCTCAACTTTGCGATTGGCGCGGTGGGCTCATCGCTGCACCTGGCGGGCGATGCCTTCAAGATGCAGTCGGGCGCCTATATCGTGAACATTCCATACCGTGGCACGGCCCCTGCATTGCAGGACGTGCTGGCAGGGCAGGTGGAGCTGATGTTTGCCGCGGTGGGCAATGCCCAGGCGCAGATCCGCGCGGGCAAGCTCAAGGCACTGGGTGTGACCAGCGCAAAGCGGCTGCCGGCTTTCCCCGATGTGCCGGCCATTGCCGAGGTGCTGCCGGGATATGAATCCAGCGCTTGGTTCGGCCTGTTCGGCCCGGGCCAGATGAACGCGGAACTTGCCAGGCGCATCAGTGACGCAGCCCGTCAGGCCATTGCCTCGCCCGATGTGAAGCGACGCCTGGAGCACGAAGGCGCGGTCCCGGTGGGCAACAGCCCGGAAGAGTTTGCGCGCTTTGTGCAGTCCGAGATCCCGCGCTGGGCCAAGGTGGTGAAGTTTGCAGGGGCCAAACCCGAATGACCGCCACCCGTGATGTTGCCGCCAGCACGCTGGCACAAAAGCTCGTGGCCCGTGCCAGCGGCCGCAGCAGCGTGATACCCGGCGAGATCGTCAACTGCAGGGTCGACCTGGCCATGTTCCACGATTCGTCCGGGCCGCGGCGCCTGAAACCCATGCTTGACGAGCTGGGCGCGCAGATCTGGGACAAATCCCGCGTGGTCCTGGTCATGGACCACTATCTGCCCGAGCGCGACGACGAATCGCGCCGCATCGTGCGCATTGCGCGCGACTGGGCGCGTGAGCAGGCCTTGCCCCATGTGTACGACGGCCAGGGTATCTGCCATGTGGTGGTACCCCAGCACGGCCATATCCGTCCCGGCATGTTCTGCGTGGGGGGCGATTCGCATTCGCCCACCGGCGGCGCGTTTGGCGCGTACATGTTCGGCATCGGCAGCACCGAAATGCTGGGCGTGGTCGTGACCGGCGAGATCTGGCTGCGCGTGCCGCACACCCTGCAGATGCACTGGAGCGGCGCGCTCGGCACCGGCGTCACAGCCAAGGACATGATGCTGCACATGGTGGGCCGCTTCGGAATGAACGGTGGCCAGTACCAGGCCGTGGAATTTGCCGGTCCGGCCGTGCAGGCGCTGGGCATGCAGGAGCGCATGACGCTCTCCAACATGAGCGCCGAGCTGGGCGCCCAGGCCGGGCTGATTGCGCCCGACGCGACCACGCGCGACTGGCTCGCCGCCCATGGCGTGCCTGCCGATGCGCTGCACGACCTGCACGTCTGGAAGACCGACGATGGCGCGGTGCTCACGCGCCACAGTTTTGACGCGACCACGCTCACCCCCCAGGTGGCCGCGCCGCACAGCCCTGCCAACGCCGCACCCGTGGCGCAGCACGCGGGGCAGGCCATCGACGTGGCCTATATCGGCGCCTGCACGGGCGCCAAGCTCGATGACCTGCGTGCCGCCGCCACCGTGCTGCGCGGCAAGCGCGTGGCCACCGGGGTGCGCCTGATGGTGGCCCCCGCCAGTCAGCAGGACCAGACCGCTGCACGCGAAGAGGGCGTGCTGCAGGTGCTGCAGGACGCCGGTGCCGAACTGTTCCCCACCACCTGCGGGGCCTGTGCAGGCTATGGCGACACGGTGGGTGACAACACCACCGTGATCTCCAGCACCGCCCGCAACTTCAAGGGCCGCATGGGCTCGGCCTCCGCGCGGGTGTACCTGGCGTCGCCCTACACCGTGGCGGCATCGGCCGTACGAGGGTGTATTACCGACCCCCGCGAGGTGCTCGAATGACAAACTCCCACAGGGTCTGGAAACTGGGCGCCGACATCGATACCGATGTGCTGGCCCCCGGTCATGCCATGAAGCACGGGCTCGATGTGCTCGCGCGCCACTGCCTTGAATCCGTGCGGCCCGACTTTGTGGCCGGCGTCCGCAAGGGTGACGTGATCGTGGCGGGCCCCAACTTCGGCATTGGCTCCTCGCGCGAGCAGGCCGCCGCCGTGCTGGTGCGGCTGGGCATCGTCGCAGTCATCGCGCCGTCATTCAGCGGCCTGTACTTTCGCAATGCCTTCAACCTGGGCCTGCTGCTGCTGACCTGTGCCGAGGCCGATGCGATCGGCGAAGGTGAGGCGATCACTCTGGACTGGCAGGCGCCTGCCGTCATCACACCGCAGGGCGGGGCGCTGGCGTGTGAGCCCATTCCCCCGTTTCTCATGGACATGGTGCGCGCTGGCGGCCTGCTGAACCAGCTGCGCACCCGCTTTGGCAAGGAGGCCGTCAATGGCTGAACACAACACAAAAACCGCACCGCCCCCCATGGACCCCGTCACTCTGGCCGTGCTGCGCGGCCGGCTGGAGCAGATTGCCGACGAGATGGACGCGACGCTGTACCGCAGCGCGTTCAACCCCATCATTGCAGAGGCGCACGACGCATGCCACGGCCTGTACGACGCCACCAGCGGCGACACGCTGGTACAAGGCAAGTCGGGCCTGCCCGTGTTTGTGGGTGCGATGGCCTTTGCCGTGCGTGCTGCCATGCGCGTGGCGGCCGGGCGCGGCGGCATCACGGCGGGCGACACCTGGCTATTCAACGATCCGTATGAGGGCGGCACCCACGCCAATGACTTCAAGCTGGTGCGGCCGTTCTTTCGGGGCGGCAAGCTGTACTGCTTTCTGGCATCGGCCGCGCACTGGCATGACGTGGGTGGCAATGTGCCTGGCAACTACAACCCGGCCGCCACCGAATGCTGGCAGGAGGCGGTGCAGATCCCGCCGGTGCGCATCGTGCGCAGCGGCGTGTTTGACGATGACGTGCTGGCCATCCTCAAGGCCAACACCCGCCTGCCCGACAGCCTGTGGGGCGACCTGAACGGCCAGCTGGCCGCGCTGGACCTGGGCGAGCGCCGCCTGCACGACCTGCTGGACCAGTATGGCGACGCCGTGGTGCACCAGGCCATGGGCGAACTGCGCACGCGTGCCGTCAAGCTCATGCAGTCGCACATTGCAGCGCTACCCGACGGGCGCTACAGCTTCAGCGACATCCTGGACAACGATGGCGTCAAGGACGAGCCGTTGACGATTGCGCTCGACATGACGGTGGCGGGCGAGCGCCTGACGCTGGACTTCTCGCGCACCTCACCGCAGTGCGCGGGGCCGGTGAACATCTCGCGCGCCACGGCCATTGCGGCGTGCTACGTGGCGCTCAAGCATCTGTTCCCCGATGTGCCTGCCAATGCGGGCGTCCTGGACGCAGTGGACTTTGTATTGCCCGACGGCCTCGTGATCAGCGCCGCGCGGCCGCGCCCGGTGGGTGGCTACACCGAGACCATCCTGCGCATGATCGATGTGATCTTCAGCGCCACCGCGCAGGCCGACCCCAGGCGCGCCATGGCGCAGGCCTACGGCACCATCAATGCGCTGTCCATCGCGGGGCACCGCACCGACGCCGCGCGCAAGGGCCAGCGCTGGGTGATGTTCAGCTTCTTTGGCGGTGGCCACGGCGGGCACAGCGATGGCGATGGCCTGAGCCATGGCAACGCGCCCATCTCCACCGCCACCATCCCACCACTCGAAATCCTGGAGGCTGCCTACCCCGTGCGCTTTACGCAATGGGCGCTGCGGCCGGATTCGGGCGGCGACGGCCAGCACCGCGGCGGCCTGGGTGCCGTCTACGAAATCGAACTTCTGGAGCAGGACGCCGAGGTGTTCATCTTTGGCGAGCGGGGCAAGGCCTCGCCGCAAGGTATTTCGGGCGGTAGCGCAGGTTCCATGAACGTTTTCAGCTATGAAAATAATAGCGAATGGAAGCAGCCACCCATGCGCTCCAAGATGATCGGCATTCGCCTCAAGCAGGGCGAGCGCGTGCGGCTGGAAACCCCCGGCGGTGGTGGCTACGGCGCCCCGTCCGCACGGGATGCGGCAGCGCGGGAAAAGGATCTGGCGATGGGCTATGTGGTTGCCCCCGCCACAGCGAAAGGCAAGGCATGAGCAGCGGCAAGGTTTCGGGTCAGGCTTCGTACGTGGTGGGCGTGGATGTGGGCGGCACCTTCACCGACCTGTTCGTGCTGGACGAGCGCGACGGCAGCGCCCGCATCGTCAAGGTGCCCAGCACCCGCGGCGAGGAGGCACGCGGCTTCATGAACGGCGTGGCGCGCGTGGCCGATTCGGCCGCGCAGATTGCCACCATCGTGCACGGCACCACTGTGGGCACCAACGCGCTGCTGGAGCGCAAGGTGGCGCGCACCGGCATCATCACCACGCGCGGCTTTCGCGACGTGCTGGAGATGCGCCGCCGCGACCGGCCGCAGACCTGGGGCTTGCGCGGTAGCTTCGAGCCCATCGTGCCACGCGACCTGCGGCTGGAGGTGGACGAGCGCGTGCTGGCAGATGGCACGGTGCACACCCCCGTGGACATCGAACAGGTCAAGGCCCAGGCGCGTGCGCTGCTGGAGGCGGGCTGCGAGGCCGTTTGCGTGTTCTTCATCAACACCTACGCCAACCCCGCCAACGAGCAGGCCGCCGTGGCCGCTGTGCGCAGCGTGTGGCCCAACCCGCACGTGACAGCCGCGAGCGAAGTGCTGCCCGAGATCCGCGAGTTCGAGCGCTGCTCCACGGCCACACTCAACGCTGCCCTGCAGCCCGTGGTGGGCAGCTACCTGGAGCGGCTGGAGGGCGACCTGCGCACGCAGGGCTTTGGTGGCGAGCTGCTCATCGTGCAAAGCAACGGCGGCGTGATGTCGCGCCAGACAGCCTGCGATGTGCCCGTGCGCACCGCGCTCTCCGGCCCGGCGGCGGGCGTGATTGCCTGCGCGGCGATTGCGCGTGCGGCAGGGTTCCCCGACGTGATCACCGGCGACATGGGCGGCACCTCGTTCGACGTGTCCCTGGTTGCCAAGGGCGAGGCGGCGTTGGCCGCACAGACCGCCATTGAATTTGGCATGGTGGTGCGTTCGCCCATGATCCAGATCGAGACCATTGGCGCGGGTGGTGGGTCGATTGCCTCGGTGGACGCCAGCGGCATGCTGCAGGTGGGCCCCGAGTCGGCCGGCAGCATCCCCGGCCCGGCCTGCTATGGCAGGGGCAACACGCGTCCCACGGTGACGGACGCCAACGTGCTGCTGGGCCGCATTGCCGCCGACCGTCCCCTCGGCGGTGGTCTGCTTGCCGCCATGGACGCACAAAAATCGCGCGACGCCATCGAGACCCATGTCGCCAAGCCCTTGGGCCTGGACGTGATGTCAGCCGCCGAAGCCATCCTCACGGTGGCCAACGCCAAGATGGCGGGTGCCGTGCGCGTGGTGTCCATCGAGCGCGGTCACGACCCGCGCCAGTTTGCCTACATGCCGTTTGGCGGTGGCGGCGCGCTACATGTGTGCGCCATGATGCGCGAAGTGGGTGTGGGCACGGGCATCGTTCCGCGCTACCCGGGCGTCACCTCGGCCCTGGGCTGCGCGATGGCCGACATGCGCCACGACGCGGTGCAGACGCTGAACAAGCCCTTGGCCGAGCTGGACGTGGCCGACCTGCGCCAGCGCGTGGCCACACTGGCCGCCACCTGCCAGCAGCGGCTGGATTCGGCGGGCGTGAAGTTTGTAGAAGTGCAGGAAATCATTGCGCTCGACATGCTCTACGCCGGGCAGACGCACACCGTGCAGGTGCCTGTGGCGGCTGATGCGCTGAGCCACGAGGGCATCCGCGCCGCGTTCGAGGCCGCCTACCGCGCCGCCTTCGGCCGTGTGCTTGACGGCATTGCCGTGCGGGTGATGAACCTGCGCTACGCCCGCGTGGGCGTGCGCCCCAAGTTCGATCTGACGGTGCTGGCCCCGCAGAGCACCACCGTGAATCCATCCCTCGGTGTGCAGCGTGTGTTCCACGCCGGCCGCTGGTGGGACGCCGCACGCCACGCACGTCTGGACTTGCCGGTGGGCACCTGTCTCGATGGCCCCGCGATCCTGGAGCAGCCCGACACCACCGTGTGGCTGGAGCCCGGCTTCAGCGCCACGGTCGATGCACTGGGCAACCTGCTGGTGCGTGAAAGCGTCGAGCGTGTCGCGGGGGAGGGCGCGGCATGAGCCACGGCACCATCGACCCGCGCCATACCGCGCTGGTCATCATCGACCTGCAAAACGACTTTCTGGCGCCTGACGGTGCCTATGCACGCGGCGGCGCGGTGAGCGCTGCCGCCCAGGCCTTGCCCCCCCGGGTGGCAGCGGTGGCCAAGGCCCTCAAGGCGGCGGGCGGCATGGTGGTGGGCAGCCAGTTCACCCTGTGGCCCGATGCGCAGGGCGAGCCCATGGTGTCGCCGCACCTCAAGGCCTTGCGCCCATTTTTGCGGCGTGGCGACTTTGCCCCGGGCAGCACGGGCCAGGCGCATGTGCCCGAGATTGCACCCTGGGTGGACGTGTCGGTGTGCAAGGTGGCGTACTCGGCATTTTTCAACACCCAGCTCGACTGGGTGCTGCGCCGCGCGGGCATCACCACGGTGGCGGTGTGCGGCATCGTCACCAACGGCGGCGTGGCCAGCACGGTGCGCGATGCACACATGCGCGACTACCAGACGCTGGTGCTGTCCGACGGCTGCGCGGCCTTCCGGCAGGAAGTGCACGACACCTCGGTGGCCGACATGACCAACGTGGCCCAGCTGCTGACCTGCGCCGACTTCGCTGCCGCCGTGGCGAGGCCTTCTGAATGAACTCGCACATGAGCACGCCCCGCATCTGCCACGCCGAGCACATGCCCGGCACCGTGGCGCAAGACGCCCATGTGCCGGTGCTCATCGTGGGCGGCGGTGCGTGCGGGCTCACGGCGGCGCTGATGCTGCACGACGCTGGCGTGGACTGCGCCGTGCTGGAGCGCGATGCGACGCCGCTGGGCTCCTCGGCCCTGTCATCCGGCTTCATCCCCGCGCCGGGCACCCAGGCGCAGCGCGCAGCGGGCATTGACGACAGTCCGGAGCGTTTTGCCGCCGACATCAGCGCCAAGGCCAAGGGCAGGGCGGCACCACATCTGGCGCAGGCCTACGCCAAGGCCATCGGCCCGGCGATGGATGCACTAGAGGCGCGCCACGGCCTGCAGTGGCAGGTACTGGACGGCTTTCTGTACCCCGGCCACAGCGTGCGCCGCATGCACGCCACGCCCGAAAAAACCGGCGTGGGCCTGATGGGCCGCCTGGTCAACGCGGTGACGGCGGCCGACATTCCCCTCATCACCGAAGCCACGGTGCGCGAGCTGTGGGTCAACGCCCGGCAGCGCGTGATCGGCGTGGGCTACGAGCGCCCTGATGGCACGCTGGAGCACCTGGCCTGCGACGCGCTCATCCTGGCCTGCAACGGCTTTGGCGGCAACCCGGCCATGGTGCGCGAGCTATTGCCCGAGATGCGCGATGCGCTGTTCGCCGGCCACACTGGCAACGACGGCAGCGCCATCGCCTGGGGCCAGGCGCTGGGCGCACGGCTGGCAGACCCGGGCGGCTACCAGGGCCATGGCTCCTGGGCCATTCCGCAGGGCGCCCTGATCTCGTGGGCCCTGATGATGGAAGGCGGCGTCCAGGTCAATGCGCTGGGTGAGCGTTTTCACGATGAGACGCAGGGCTACTCCGAGGCCTCGGTGCATGTGCTGGCGCAGCCGGGCGGCGTGGCGTGGAACGTGTTTGATGCGCCCATCTTGGCGCTGGCACGAACCTTCCCGGACTTTGTCGATGCCGAGGCGGCGGGTGCCGTCAAGCACTGCGACAGTGTGCAGGCGCTGGCGGCCACCATCGGCTGCGAAGAATCAAAATTGATAGCAACACTGGCAAGCATGACGAGCGCTAGCGGCCAAAAAGATCCGAAATCTGCAGAAACCCGCCTGTTTCAACGCCCCTTGCAGGCGCCGTACTGCGCCGTCAAGGTCACCGGCGCGCTGTTCCATACCCAGGGCGGGCTCGACATCGATGCGCACTGCCGCGTGCTGGACGCAAACGGCCAGCCGTTCCCCAACCTGCTGGCCGCCGGGGGCGCTGCGCGGGGCGTGTCGGGCGATGCGGTGTGGGGGTACCTGTCCGGCAACGGGCTGCTCAGTGCCGTGGCCGGCGGCTTCATTGCGGCGCACAAGGCGGCCGAACTGGTGACGCACCCGGAAGACTGAACCATGACCACACCATCCCATCGCCCATCGCTGGACCAGCGCCTACAGGAACCCCGCGCCATCCTGGCCCCCGGCGTGTACGACGCTCTGAGCGCCCTGGTGGCCGAGCAGGCGGGTTTTGAGGCGCTGTACCTTTCGGGCGCATCCATTGCCTACACGCGCCTGGGCCGCTCCGACGTGGGCCTGACCACCTACACCGAGGTGGAAGACACCCTGGCGCGCATCACTGAACGCGTGCGCACGCCGGTCATCGTCGATGCTGACACCGGCTTTGGCAACGCACTCAACACCCAGCGCACCGTGCGCGGCTTCGAGAGGGCAGGTGCGGCCATGATCCAGATCGAGGACCAGGGCTTCCCCAAGCGCTGCGGCCACCTCGATGGCAAGACGGTGGTGCCGGTGACCGAGATGTGCGGCAAACTCGACGCCGCGCTGGACGCCCGCCGCAGCGCGCACACCCTGATCCTGGCCCGCACCGACGCGCTGGCCGTAGAGGGCATCGACGCCGCTTTCGACCGGGCCGAGGCGTACCTGGCGTGCGGGGTGGACGCGCTGTTCATCGAAGCGCTGCGCACGCCCGAGCAGATGGACGCCGCCTGCAAGCGCTTTGCGCACCGCATCCCGCTGCTGGCCAACATGGTGGAAGGCGGCAAGACCCCCATCCAGAGCGCGGCCGAACTGCAGCAGCGCGGTTTTCGCATCGTGATCTTCCCGGGCGGCACGGCCCGCGCCGTGGCGCACACGCTGCAGGGCTACTACGCCAGCCTGCATGCGCACCAGACCACCGCGCCTTTCCAGGACCGCATGCTCGACTTTGACGGCCTGAACGCCCTCATCGGCACGCCCGAGCTGATGGAGCAGGGGCGCCGGTACGAGTAGCACTGGCCCAATGCCCCCGCCCGCGCCACGCCCGGCGAGGCCGCGTACCATGCCAAGCAATCTTTTCCTGATCTGACCGCATGGAGACCCCTATGGCCCAAAACCTGCAAACCATCACCCTCGGCGGCGGCTGCTTCTGGTGTACCGAAGCCGTGTTCGACCGCGTGCGCGGCATCACCGACGTGGAAAGCGGCTACACCAACGGCCACACCGTCAACCCCACGTACGAGCAGATCTGCCAGGGGGACACGGGCCATGCCGAGGTGGTCAGGCTCACGTTTGACGCCGACGAGATCAGTCTGCAGGAGGTGCTTGAGATCTTCTTTCACACCCATGACCCGACCACGCTCAACCGGCAGGGCAACGACGTGGGTACGCAGTACCGCAGCGGCATCTATTACGAGAGCGCCGAGCACGGCGAACTGGCCAACGCCATGGTTCGCCAGATGGCGACCGACAAGGTGTTTGGCGCACCCATCACCACGGAAGTGAAGCCGCTGCAGAACTACAGCACGGCCGAGGCCTACCACCAGGACTACTTTGCCAATCACCCTGGCGCCGGCTACTGCGCCTTTGTGGTGGCGCCCAAGGTGGAGAAGTTCAGGAAAACCTTCGCGCGCTATCTCAAGGGCTGATGCCTTGTGGGTGACGCCGCGGGCAGGGGGTTGGGGCCACGAATCTGAATCGGACGGCGGGTATGCTGCAAACCCGCCGTCGCCCCCCACCCGTCGTACTGGTCTCAGGGGCGTAGTACGCCCCGCCATCGCGTGGCCCTCAGCGCGCGTCCGTCAACGCCAGCGTGTGCCCTGCCTGGGGAACGGTAAACACGGCGACCGAAGCCAGCAGCCCGGTAGCCTGCTGGTTCAGGCTGGTGGCGGCGGCGGCCATCTCTTCGACCAGGGCAGCGTTTTGCTGCGTGGCGTGGTCAATCTGCGTCACAGCCTCGCCCACCTGGCTCACGCCTGCGCTCTGCTCGCTGCTTGCGGCGCTGATCTCGCTCACGAGATCCGTCACGCGCTGGATCGATTGCACCACCTCGCCCATCGTGTGCTTGGCCTTGTCCACCAGCCCGGTGCCGTGCTGCACGCGCTTGGTGCTTTCATCGATCAGCCCGCGGATTTCCTTGGAGGCCTCTGCGCTGCGCTGCGCCAGCACACGCACTTCGCCTGCCACCACGGCAAAGCCGCGGCCCTGCTCGCCGGCGCGTGCTGCTTCTACCGCCGCGTTCAGGGCCAGGATGTTGGTCTGAAATGCAATGCCGTCAATCAGCCCGACGATCTCGGCGATCTTGCGGCTGCTTTCTTCGATGCCCTTCATGGTCGACACGACTTCGCCTACCACCTCGCCGCCCTGGCGTGCAATGGTCGATGCGCTGGATGCAAGCTGATTTGCCGCCCGGGCGTTGTCCGCGTTCTGGCGTACTGTGGAGCTGAGCTGTTCCATGGAAGCCGCCGTCTGCTGCAGCGCGCTGGCCTGGCTTTCGGTGCGGCCCGAGAGGTCGTGGTTGCCCTGGGCAATTTCGCCCGCTGCGCTGTTCACACACTCGGCGCCCGTGCGTACGGCGATCACGGCATCGGCCAGCCTGTCGCGCATCACGCGCAGCGAGTAGGTAATGCTTTGCGCATCGCCCGCATGGACTGGCACATAGGTGGTGAGCTCGCCCGACGCAATGCCATCGGCCACGGCCTTGAGCTCGTCCGGGTCGCTGCCCAGCTGGTGGGTAATGCGCCGCAGGTACACCAGCATGGCGATCAGGCCCGCCGTGATGAGGGCAAACACACCCAGCAGCAGCTTGCGGTTCATGTCGGAAAAAGCTTTGACTTCATGGAGGGCTTCATTGAGCACTTTCCCCTGTCGCGCCTTTTCGGCAGCCAGCGGATCCAGCAGGCGGTTGCGGGCGGGGATGGTCTGCTCGACCAGGTAGGCCACCGCATCGTCTTTTTTGCCCGCAACGATGAGCTCAATGTTCTGCGCACCCTTGGCGGCAAACTCTTTGAGCAGGCCGGGTAGCGGAGCGTAGGCATTTCGGCCGTCAGCGTCTGTCATGCCGCGGCCAAAGCGTTCCATGCTGTCGATCAGCCGGGTTTTCTTGGCCTCAATGTCCGCCAGCGTGGCTTTGAGTTCATCGGGGTTGCGCGAGATGATCGCGTGACGAACCTGCAGAGATATGCGCGTGACATCCAGTTCGATGGCGGCGATCAGTTGCAGCTGTGGCACGTTGGTGCTGTTGACCTGGTCCGCATCGGCCGAGAGGCGGCTCATCATCAGCCAGCAGGCGACGGCGGAAACCACCATCGCAGCGATGAGTACGCCTGTCCCGAGGGTGAGCCTCTGGGCAAGGTTCAGGCGCGAAGCGCGGCTGTTGTGTTGCGAAGCACTGCTCATGGTTGACTCCGTGTTGTTATCGATATTTATATTAAAAATGATTTTATTACGGTTGCGACGGCGCTGCAGCCGATAACACATTCACCATTTTCAAACCTTCGGGCACGGCTCCGATCCGGGCACAGATCTCCCCGCCCCTTGGCGGGGATGCACTTTCAAAGGTCTGCGTGAGGCCATAATGCAAGTCGTTTGCGTTTTAGCTGGCGCCTTGCAACAGGCGCTTCCCTGTTAGCCGATGCCTCACAACTCAACCCATTCGTCTGCCCGGCCCTGGCTTTTGCCGTCTGGCATGCGCGCCACCCGCGCCACGCGTGCGCTGGCCGAGCTGTATTGCGCTCGGCCTGATGCCGTGCTGTCTGAGCCGGAGGTCGAAGCCGCCCTGGCCAGTGCGGGCGCGCCAGTCAACAAGGTCACCGTGTATCGCATGCTCGACCGCTTTGCCACCGCAGGCCTGCTGCACAAGCAGGTGGACGCGGCGCGCGTCACGCGCTATGCGCTGGCACCGCAAGGCGAGGAAGGCACCACCCCACGCTTTGAATGCGATGACTGTCATCGCCAGTTCCGCCTGTCACAGGGCTCGGCCAAGGTGCAGACGGCCCTCAAGCAGGTGCTGCAGGCGCTGGCCACGGCCGGGCATGAAAGCCTGGCCGTGGACATTGCCGTGCGCGGGCGCTGCGCGGGCTGCGCACACCCGGCCGAAGGAGCGGCTGCATGATCCGCACGCGGGGTCTGGCCTATACGTATGCCAGCAGCGGCGTTGTGCTGCGGTTTCCGGATGTGGATCTGCGCCAGGGCGGCACGCTGCTGCTGCGCGGGCGTTCGGGCTCGGGCAAATCCACCTGGCTGGCGCTGATGGCCGGGCTGCGCGGCGCGGGCAGTGGCGACTTGTTCGTTGCAGGTACGCAGCTGGCCACGCAGCGCGGGGCCGAGATTGACGCGTGGCGCGCCCGCAGCATCGGTTTTTTGCCGCAAAAGCTGTACCTGAGCAGCGCGCTCACGGTGGCCGACAACCTGGGCCTGGTGTACTTTGCCGCGGGCCTGCCGCGCGACGATGCCGCCATTGCCCGCGCGCTGGCGCAGGTGGGCATTGGCGAGCTGGCCGCGCGCCTGCCGCAGCAGCTGTCGGGGGGGCAGGCGCAACGCGTGGCGCTGGCGCGGGCCGTGCTGCTGGCGCCCGAGGTGCTGCTGGCCGACGAGCCCACCGCCAGCCTGGATGACGAAGCCGCCGCCGATGCGCTGGCGCTGCTGTGCCAGAGCGCAGCCACCTGCAACGCCAGCCTGGTCATTGCCACGCACGACCAGCGCGTGGTGCAGGCTCTGCCGGGCGCACAAACACTGGATTTGAATCAAATCGTGCCAGAGCCAAGGAATCCATTGGGTGGTTCGCTATGAATAACATAGTAAAACTTGCCCGCCTGTCCTGGCGCTACCTGTGGTCAAGGCCACTGGCGGCGGTGCTCAACCTGCTGGTGCTCACACTCGGTCTGGCCGCCATCACGCTAGTGCTGCTGGTGGCCACGCAACTTGACGACGCCTTTGAGCGCGATCTGACAGGCATCGACCTGGTGGTGGGTGCCAAGGGCAGCCCGCTGCAGCTCATCCTGGCAGGCGTGTTCCACATCGATGCACCCACCGGCAACATCCCGCTGCGCGAGGTTCAAGCCCTGCAAAAGCAGCCCATGGTGGCGCAGGTCATTCCGCTGAGCCTGGGCGACAGCTACCGCGGCTACCGCATCGTGGGCACCACGCCTGACTACGTGCAGCACTACGAAGCCGCGCTGGCCGAGGGAGCCCTGTGGCAGCAGCCCATGGATGCGGTGCTGGGCGCCACCGTGGCGCGCGGTATCGTCAAAGCCGACCACGCCGGTGCGCCCCTGGTGGGCGCCACCTTTGTCGGCAGCCACGGCCTGGGCGGTGGCGGACATGCGCATGGCAACCACCCGTACCGCGTCAGCGGCGTGCTCAAGCCCTGCGGCTGTGTGCTTGATCGGCTCATCCTCACCAGCACCGAATCGGTGTGGATGGTGCACGAGACCGACATGGCCACCGACGCCGAAGACCTGGCCCTGCTGCAGGAAGAGCGCGAAGTGACCGTGGCGCTGGTGCGCTACCGCACGCCACTGGCCGCCGTGTCGCTGCCGCGGCAGATCAACAGCGGCACATCCATGCAGGCGGCCGCGCCCGCCATCGAGGTCACGCGCCTGCTGCGCCTGCTGGGCGTGGGGGCCGATGTGCTGCGTGCCTTTGGCGGCGTGCTGCTGGCCGTGGCTGCGCTCAGTGTGTTCATCGCACTGTGGAACGCCGTGCGCGAACGCCGGGCCGACCTGGCCATGCTGCGCATGCTGGGCGCACCACCGGGCCGTGTGGCCGGGCTGGTGCTGTGGGAGGCCCTGTGGCTGGCCGCCATCGCATCTGCCCTGGGCCTGTTGCTGGGCCACGGCCTGGCGCACGGCCTGGGCTGGGCGTTGCAGGCGCAGGGGCTGCTGCCGGTCAGCGGTCTCGTGTGGGTTCCGGCCGAGGCAGGTGTGCCGCTGCTGGCGGCCTTGGTCGCTGCGCTGGCCGCACTGCTGCCCGCCATGCAGGCCTACCGCACCGATGTGGCAGACCTGCTGGGGCAGACATGAGCCCGCGGACGGCACACCACTGCAAGCCCTGCGACCAGTTTCCCCTTTGTATTGCTGATTGAAACGAAAGCTGCACCATGAAGAAAAACCTCCTCGCCTCCCTCGTCCTTGCCCCCGTGCTGCTGGCCGCGGCGCTGGCCCACGCGCAGGACACGCATTCCGACAAGGAAACCAAGGCCGACATCCAGCGCCACCGCGCCATGGCCGCTGCGCACGAGGCCGCCGCCAAATGCCTGGAGTCGGGCAAAGGCCACGACACCTGCCAGAAGGAACTGCAGACCGCCTGCAAGAATCTGGCCATTGGCAAGTACTGCGGAATGCGCCACGCGCACTGAGCGGCCCCGGCTGCCAGTTCATGCCGCTCCCGGCACCCGCAGCCCGACCTTGACCGAAGGAAACTTTCATGACCGAAATTCGCCCTGCACCCAGCCCATCGCGCTTTCCGCATTTGCCCCTGCACGGGTTGCCGCGTCGCGTATCAACGGTGCGCGCGATCGGGCTGGCGGTGGCATCTGCCGCATGCGTTGCCAGCGTGGCGCAGGCGCAAGCGCAGACCACAGGGCAGGGCAGCGGTAAAAGCGCGGTGCCAGCCCCGCCCATTGTGCTGAGCTCGCCGCTGCCTGCGGGCGCGGGGGGCACAGCGCCGCTGGGCGTGCCATCCGGCTCCGGTGCGGGCTTTCACAGCCCCAACAGCCCGATTGCGCCGCTGCCCGACCGCAATGACGTGGTGCCCTGGTCGGTGCTGACCGACCTGACCAAGAAGACCACCAAAGACGGCATCGTGCCCGTGTTCAACGAAGCCCAAAAGGGTATGGACAAGACCGTGCAACGCGTCCAGGGCTTCATGATGCCGCTGACCCCCCGGGCCTCGCACACCTACTTTCTGCTGACCTCGGTGCCGCTGACGTGCTCGTTTTGCATGCCGGGCGGCCCGGAAAGCATGATCGAGGTCAAGGCGAAAACGCCGGTGCGCTATTCCACCGAGCCAGTGGTCGTGGAGGGCACGTTCACCGTGCTCACCAACGACCAGTACGGCCTGTTCTACCGCATGGTCGATGCCGTGCCTGTGAAATGAACCGCGCGCGGTTTGTGCCGGCTGCCTGGGCTGCCCGCGATCGTGTGATCCGGCACTGACCTCCCGAAAGCCGGTTGCGCCGCCGCTGCGCGCGCACTGGACCAGCGTGTTTTTTTCCGCAACTGGCTAGACCTGATTCCTTTACCTGCCCGCCACCTGTGTTCCGACATCTGCCATTTCCCCAGCGATCTTTCCCGGTGCGCAGCCGCGCCGGGGCGTCGGCGCTGTGGTGGCTGCTGGTGTGCCTGGTGCTGGTGCCCACGCTGGGGCAGGTGCACCATGCGGCCCATGGCGGCCCGACGGTGCAGGCGACCGGGGCACATGCAGCGCACCTGACAGCTCCAGGCCATGCAGGGCACCGGCATGGCGCTGCACTGGCCACGGATTCGGCCGACCGGGCTACCGCCGATGCGCTGACATCGCCGCTGCTCGACGGGCTGGTGCCAGGCCATGCCTCGGCAGACTGCCTGCTGCTGGACCAGCTCGCGGTGGGCGACGCCCTGCATCTGCACGCCGTACCCCTGCCGGCCGCTACGCCGGTGGCCGCTTCATCCGCCCGCTGTGCCATCAGCCACCCGGCCCAGCCTGTCGCGCTGTTTGAGGCGCGCGGCCCCCCGCAACGCTGATTCCCCGCTTGCAGCACGCGACACCCGCCCTGTAACGGGCGCTTGGGTACCACCGCCGGGCCACTGGCGTTGGAAACCACTGCTGCGTCGCTGCCTGTACCGCGCCCCCGCTGCCTGAACTCCCGCGTACCCGCTGGCTGGCCGGCTCCACGCGCTGCGAAGCGCTGTTGGCCTGCCGATAGCCGGTAACGCCCGGGCGCTCGGAATCGCGCGTTGATGGGCGCCTGCCGACATAGCCACAGGCCTTGATGCGCCACGCAAGGCCCCTGCTGCCATGCCGCTGCAAACGCTTGAACGCTCCTGATTTGATAGCGATAGGTGCAAACAAATCAAGCACTCCCGGCGGTTATTGATGAATTTTTGTGCCGCGGCGCCGCTGTGCCGCTGCGCAACTGCAGCGTGCTGTACCTGGTGCGCAGCGCCCTTCTTTGAATTTACTTACCTGATCGATCGTCATGAAACCAGTCTCCCGTCTTCTTTCCCCAGCGCCATTGCGCGCAGACCGCGCTGCATTGCGCCCCGTGGCCCTGGCAGCCATGGCTGCCCTGTGGGGCATGGGTGCAGCGCATGCGCAGCAGCAGGCCGCACCCGCCGACGCCGCGGCTTCTGCGCCGGTCGCAGCGGCAACGCTCTCGCCTGTGACGGTATCTGCCAGCGGCCTGCAGCTGGGCGCCAACGAGATGACCACGCCAGTTACCGTGCTGGAGGGCGACGAGCTGGTGCGCCGCCGCGAAGCCACCCTGGGCGAAACCCTCAACAGCGAGCCTGGCATCCACAGCAGCCACTTTGGCGCCGGAGCCAGTCGCCCGGTGATCCGCGGCATGGACGGCCCGCGCGTGAAGGTGCTGTCTGACGGTGCCGAGCTGCACGACGCGTCCACCATCAGCCCCGACCACGCGGTGGTCTCAGAGCCCATGCTGGCCACGCAGATCGAAGTGCTGCGCGGGCCATCGGCCCTGGTCTATGGCAACGGTGCCGTGGGCGGTGTGGTCAATGTGCTGGACGGCAAGGTGCCCACCGCCGTGCCGCAAAAGGGCCTGGAGGGCAGCGCCGAGCTGCGAGCCAACACCGGCGCACGCGAAGGCGCAGGGGCCTTTTCGCTCACCGGCGGCGCCGGTAACCTGGCCGTGCATGTGGAAGGCCTGGCGCGCGATGCAGGCGACTACCGCGTGGGCAAGGGCTGGGCCCCCGAAGGCGAAGCCACCCGCAAGGTGCCCGGCAGCTTCAACCGCACCAACACCGGCAGCGTGGGCCTGTCGTGGGTGGGCGAGCGCGGCTACCTGGGCGCGGCCTACACCCGCCAGACCGCCAAATACGGCCTGCCCGGCCACAACCACGGCTACGAAGGCTGCCACGCCGACGGCGACCGCCTGCACTGCGCGCCCCACACCGATGCCAAGGCGATCGGCATCCGCGCTGAGGAAGAAGACCACGGCGACGTGCCCGTGGTCGACCTGCGCAGCGAGCGGTTTGACGTGCGTGGCGAGCTGCGCAATCCGTTTGCCGGCTTCTCGGCCCTGCGCCTGCGCGCGGGCGTTACCGACTACCGCCACGACGAGATCGAAGACGGCGCCATTGGCACCACCTTCACCAACAAGGCCTACGACACGCGCATCGAGTTGCAGCACGAGCCGCTGGCCGGCTTCAAGGGCATGGTGGGCCTGCAGACCTCGCAGCGCAAGTTCCGCGCCGAGGGAGATGAGGCCTATGTGCAGCCCACCGTGACCCGCCGCACCGGCATCTTTGCGCTGGAGGAATACCGCGCAGGTAACTGGCGCTTTGAAGCCGCCCTGCGCCACGACCGCCAGACCGCCGAGGCCGAGACCAGCGGCATCGAGCGCAGCCACAACGGCACATCGGCATCGCTGGGCGCGGTGTGGAAGTTCACGCCCGGCTACCAGGTGGGCACATCGTTCACCCGCGCCAGCCGCGCTCCCACGGCCGAAGAGCTGTACGCCCGCGGTCTGCACCTGGCCACCAGCACCTACGAGCGCGGCAACCCCGACCTGCGCTCGGAGATCTCGCAGAACATCGACGTCAGCCTGAAGAAGACCAGCGGCGACACCACCTTTGGCGTGAGCGTGTTCCGCAATCGCATCCACAACTACATCTACGGCCGCACGCTTGATGAGCTCGATGGCCTGCAGCTGCTGCAGTACACCCAGGCCGACGCGACCTTCACCGGCATCGAAGGCCAGGTGCGCCAGCGCCTGAACCGCAATCTCGGCATCACGCTGTTTGGCGACATGGTGCGCGCACGCCTTGCCGGCGGCGGCCAGCTGCCGCGCATTCCGTCCGCGCGGGCCGGTCTGCGGCTGGATGCCAGCTGGAACGCGTGGGAAGGCCAGGTGGAGTGGGTGCAGGTGGCGCGCCAGAACCGCATCACCGCATTTGAGACCGAAACGCCCGGCTACGGCATGCTGAACGTGGGCGTGGCCTACAACGGCGAGCGCGGCATCAACGGCATGCCCTGGCAGGTGTACCTGAAGGGCAACAACCTGACGGACCGCCTGGCGTACTCCCACACCAGCTTCATCAAGACTGCCGCGCCGCTGATGGGGCGCAACATCACGCTGGGGGTGAAGGCGGCGTTCTGACAGGCCACTTGCCAGCGCGGTGCCCTGCACCGGGCAATGCCATGCGTCCCCGTCCGCACGGCTTTGCGTGTGGCGCACTGCGCACGGTGGCCAGCGCTAAGTATCGGGGCGGCTTTCGACCAGCTTTCAATGACCGTCGGTGAAAGCGCAGTGGCCTCGTGTGTGCTAGCGGTGCATTCTTGGCACGCACGGTGGCGGCCAGTCGCCTGACGCAACGGGCCACCCAGTCGGGTGGGGGCGGGTGCAGGCGCCCAGCGCATCGGCCGCCCACTGGCAGTGTTATTTTTTGAAGTGCAGAGGATTCCCATGCCATACAAGGTCGCCATCTTCGACCTGGACAACTGTCTGCTTGATGCCCGCTCCGTGGGGCCTCTGTTCGAGCCGGCGTTTGAAGCCATCCGCCAGGCCAATCAGGGCGCGCTGCCGCCCGACGTGCTTGAGCAGGCCATCGAGCAGTGCTGGTTCACGGCCTTCAACCTGGTGGCTGAGCGTTTCGGGTTCACGGACGCCATGCGCCAGGCCGGGCTGCAC
Source organism: Acidovorax sp. BL-A-41-H1 (assembly GCF_051942715.1). Taxonomy (NCBI): domain Bacteria; kingdom Pseudomonadati; phylum Pseudomonadota; class Betaproteobacteria; order Burkholderiales; family Comamonadaceae; genus Acidovorax; species Acidovorax sp. BL-A-41-H1. Next base: position 1,548,169 of record NZ_JBPVJQ010000006.1, read on the forward strand.
GAGTTTCGGCGCATGCGGGTCACCGGGCCGCTGCGCGGCTACGACGACATCGGCCTGCTGCCCCAGATCCTGCTGCGGCGCTATTTGGTCACGAGCGGATTTCGCAGCCTGCAGGAGAGCAAGATCACCGCACTGGGCATCCGCCCCTGGTTTGCCCATGTGCTCATCGACGACGTGGATGAGGCCATGGGCGCGCAGCCCGGCACGCACGGCAAGCTGGCCGTGTTCGAGCGCATCCTGGAGCTGGAGCAGTGCCAGCCCTGCGAGGTGCTGGTGATCGGCGACAACCCCTTGTCTGAACTCGGCGCCGGGCGCGCCCTGGGCGCCACAACCGTGCAGACGGTGCGCCCCGGCGTCAGCGCCTGGGACCTGGCAGACCACCGCGTTTCGGGCCTGGGCGAACTGCTGCGCATGCTGGGCGCCAGTCCGGTGGATGCGGGGGCGCGCGGGAACTGAGCCTGCGCCGGGCTGCTGCCCGGTCGAGCCCGCGACGCGCGTCCTGGGGCGACCGGCCCGCAGCGCTGCGGGCCGCGCGGGCCCCGCACGGCGTTGCGGCAGCGCGCTTGCACGCTGGCGGCGGTGAGTTGAGGGAGAATCGCCCGCATCCGCTTTCTCCTGAAGCGCGTGCAGCCGCCTTGCCGGCTGGCCCCCACCTCTTGCTGTGTGCGGGGCGCCCGCTGCGCTGCACCCGTCTGCCCTGCCTTGAACTCCCCCGTCGTCACCTCGCTGCTCCCCGTCATCCTGTTCATTGCCCTCGGGTTTTACGTGGGCCGGCGCGGCTGGATCCGTGCCGAGGCAGTCAAGGACCTAGCCAACCTCGTGTTCATGGTGCTCACGCCCGCGCTGCTGTTTCGCACCATGAGCACGGTGCACATCGAGAACCTCGACTTCGGCCCTGTGGGCATCTACTTTGTGGCGTTTGGCCTGGTGTATGCCGCCACGCTGGCGGTGCAGGGTTTTTCCAGTTTGGCAGCGGCGCGGGCGCTGGCCAACACCTTCAGCAACACGCTGATGATCGGCGTGCCGCTGGTGGGCCTGGTGTTTGGCGATGCCGGGCTGGTCACGCTGTTCACCCTGATCTCGGTGCATTCGCTCATCCTGCTGACCGCTGCCACCGTGGTGTTCGAGCTGGCCGCAGCGCGCGAGCACGCCGGCCGTTCGGGCGGGGCGCAGCAGGCCATGTGGCGCACGGTGCTGCAGGCGGTTCGCAACGGCATCCTGCACCCGGTGCCGCTGCCCATCATTGCGGGCCTGCTGTTTGCGCAGACGGGGCTGGTGGTGCCGCAGGTGGTCGACAAGCCCCTGCTGCTGCTGGGCCAGGCGCTGGGGCCCATTGCGCTGCTGCTGGTGGGCGTGACGCTGGCCTTCACCAAGGTGGGCCACCATTTCAGGGCCGCGCTGCGCATTGCGCTGGTCAAGTGCGTGGCGCACCCCATCGTGCTCGCAGCGCTGGGCTTGGCACTGGGCCTGTCGGGCCTGCCGCTGGCGGTGATGATCGTGGCGGCATCGCTGCCGGTGGGGGCCAACGTGTTCTTGTTTGCGCAGCGCTACGGCGTGGCCGAAGACGAGGTGACCGCGAGCGTGGCGGTGTCTACCGCGCTGGCGCTGGTCACCGTGCCGGTGGTGATCCTGGCGGTCACGCGCTGGGTGGCTGGGTAGTGCGTCGCGCGGATGTAATTCAGTCGTACAGAGCTTATTTGAATAATGCGGCAGTTTGCAGTGCGAGCACACCGTTTGCCAAAACTGCGATGTAAACCGGAATTTGCACTTCCATTCCATGCTTGGAATAAGCGATTAAGGCAAAACGAAGCCTTAGCCACTGAAAAAAAGTCCACCACAAGGGGAATGAGTAACCGATCATTGCACCAACTTGATAGTCTTCCCCTATTGAATTCACTCCTCGGTGCATTGAGAACGAGTAGTATCCGGGGACAAATCCAGTCCAACTCACGTCATCGATTATGCTATCTGGAAGCATTTTTACCACGAGCTCGCCTTGGCCACCTCTATCTTTTAGCAACTGAATCGATTCCGGGATGCTCGCGGCAGAGGGGATAATATCGTCGAAACTATCAAATATACCCCGCCAATTACCGTTAATGCCAAGGTGTGAAAATCGCTTCGCTTCCGATATTAGGCGCGGCCTAATCAGTTTCGAGACGGATTCTTTGTACCTACACTCTTTTAGGCGCATTTGGGAGTCGTATTCTTCCGACCAACGATAGCGTGCTAGAAAATAAATGTAGACAATCCAAACGGATATAATATATTTTCTTCCGTCAATAGCAAGTGGCGTTTTGAAGGAAAAAACATCCAACAAAGAAAAAGAAAGCCAATAAGATATTATTATATAGAAGCAAAAAGTTACCAAATTCCTGCGAATTTTATCGCCGTCATCCATAACAGCAACTCCAATTAGTTCACGGCGCCAACCGCTCGCGAACCCAGTCGCTACCGTCCAGCCGGTACTGTAGGCGGTCATGCAGGCGGCTCTTGCGGCCTTGCCAGAACTCCCACTGGTCGGGCTTCAGGCGATACCCGCCCCAGTGTGGCGGGCGCGGCGGCTTGAGCATGAACTGCGCGCCGTATTTGGCAGCGTTGGCCACCAGCACGCCCCGGCCGCTGATGACCTGGCTTTGCGGGCTGGCCCAGGCGCCAATGCGCGAATCCAGCGGGCGGCTGGCAAAGTATTCGTCGCTTTCCTCGTCGCTCACCTTTTCCACCACGCCCTCGATGCGCACCACGCGTTCCAGCTCTACCCAGTGGAACTGGATGGCCGCATACGGGTTGCCGGCAATCTGGCGGCCCTTGCGGCTGTCGTAGTTGGTAAACCAGACAATGCCGCGCTCGTCATAGCCCTTGATGAGCACAATGCGCGTGCTGGGGCGCAGGTCGCCGCCCACGGTGGCCAGCGTCATGGCGTTGGGCTCGGGCACCTCGGCGCTGATGGCTTCTTTCAGCCACTGGTCAAACTGCTGCAGGGGGGCGGCGTGCGAGGCGTCTTCGTTGAGTTCGGCACGCTCGTAGCTTTTGCGAAGGTCGGCAATGGAGGAAGTCATGTGTGCCATTGTGCAATGCGCTCGCATGCCGCGTTCTGCGCTCGGACAAGCCCGCGTCAGCACAAGACCGACTGCCAGCACAACTGCGGTGATTGGGCTTTAATCGCGCCAATGTTTTGCACCCCGCCGGCCCGCGTGCGCTGGCGCCATCTGGAGATTGACCCATGCCCACCCTGAACATCAACGGCAAGAACACGGCGGTAGACGCCGACGACTCCACCCCCATCCTCTGGGCCCTGCGCGACACGCTGGGCATGACCGGAACCAAGTTTGGCTGCGGCCAGGCGCTGTGCGGTGCCTGCACCGTGCACCTGAACGGCGCGCCTGTGCGCTCTTGCATCACGCCCATCTCGGCGGCGGTGGGGCAAAAGATCACCACCATCGAAGCCGTGACCACGACCGACAAGGTCGGCAAGGCCGTGCACGCCGCCTGGGTCAAGCACGACGTGGCCCAGTGCGGCTACTGCCAGAGCGGCCAGATCATGAGCGCCACCGCGCTGCTGCAGGGTAAAAAAAGGCCCACTGACGCCGACATTGACGCCGCCATGGCCGGCAACGTGTGCCGCTGCGGCACGTATGTGCGTATCCGCGCCGCCATCCACGACGCCGCAAAGACGCTGGCTTAAGAACACCGAGCAGGAGAACACCATGCATTTCGACGCTCACACCGCGCGCACCCACATGCCAAAAGGCCTGGTAGCGCTTATGGATCAAGCCCAAGGTGCTATCAATACCGAAGCAACCGCTGCATCGGCCGACGGCGTGGCCCGCCGCACGTTTTTGAAGGCTGCAGCCGCATCGGGCTTTGCGCTGGGGGCCTATCCGCTGGTTGCCACCGCCCAGGGCGCAGGCGCTGCAGCACCGGCTGGCCTCAAGCCCTTCGAGCAGCCCTCGGCCTTTGTGCGCATCGACACCGATGGCACCGTCACCGTCACCATCAACCGCCTGGACTTTGGCCAGGGCGTGCAAACCGGCCTGCCCATGATCCTGGCCGAAGAGCTGGACGCCGACTGGAGCAAGGTGCGCAGCGTGCACGGCGACGCCAACCCCGCGTATGTGGACCCGGCGTTTGGCATGCACCTGACCGGTGGGTCCAACGCGCTGAAAAACTCGTACACCCAGTACCGCGAGCTGGGCGCCCGCACCCGGGCCATGCTGGTGTCTGCCGCCGCCGCGCAGTGGGGCGTGGATGGGTCGGCACTGCGCACCAACGCAGGCTTTGTGGTGGGCCCGGGCGGCAAAAAGCTGGGCTACGGCGCGCTGGCCGAGGCCGCCATGCAGCAGCCCGTGCCCGAGAAAGTCACGCTCAAGGACCCCAAGCAGTTCCGCATCATCGGCAAACCCACCACGCGGCTCGATGCCCAGGCCAAATCCAGCGGCCAGCAGGACTACGGCATTGACGTACGCCTGCCCGGCATGCTGACCGCCGTGGTGGCCCGCCCACCCGTGTTTGGCGCACGCGTCAAGACGTTGGACGACACCGCCGCCAAAGCGATCAAGGGTGTGAAAGCCGTGCTGCGCGTGCCCACCGACCGCGGCGGCGAAGGCATTGCCATCATTGCCGACGGCTACTGGCCCGCGAAGCAGGCGCGCGATGCGCTCAAGGTGGAATGGGACTCCTCGGCCGTGGGTAAGGCCGACACCACCCAGCTGCTAGCCCAGTACCGCGCCCTGGCCACCCAGCCCGGCGCCGTGGCCATGCAGGCCGACATGGGCCCCATGGCCACCGCGCCCCACAAGATCAGCGCCGAGTTCGTCTTCCCCTACCTGGCGCACGCGCCCATGGAGCCGCTGAACTGCACGGTCAAGATCGATGGCACAGCTGGAATCGAGAGAGCAGAACTGTGGATGGGCACCCAGATGCCCGGCCTGGACGCCATGGCCGCCGCCAAGGTGCTGGGCGTTCCTCCGCAAAACATCAAGGTGCACACCCAGATGGCCGGTGGCGGCTTTGGCCGCCGCGCCATCCCCACCAGCGACTACGTGGTGGAAGCCTGCGGCGTTGCCAAAGCCGCCCGCACCGCAGGCATCACCGCGCCGGTACGCACCCTGTGGAGCCGCGAGGACGACATCAAGGGCGGCTACTACCGCCCCATGCACGTACACCGGGCAGAAATCTGCTTTGACGCCCAGGGCAACATCCTGGCGTGGGACCACACCATCGTCGGCCAGTCCATCGTCAAGGGTTCGCCATTCGAGGCGTTCATGGTCAAAAACGGCGTGGATGCCACCGCGGTAGAGGGCATGAAAGAGCCCTACAACGTGCCCATGAAGCTGTCGGTACACCACCCTGACGTGAATGTGCCAGTGCTGTGGTGGCGCAGCGTGGGCAGCACCCACACCGCCTACGCCATGGAAACGCTGATCGACGACGTGGCCCGCGCCACCAAGCAGGACCCCGTGGCCTACCGCCTGCGCCTGATGGGCGACAAGCACCCCCGCCATGTGGCAGCCCTGCAACTGGCCGTGGCCCAGTCCGGCTACGGCAAGAAGAAGCTGGCTGCTGGCCGCGCCTGGGGCGTGGCGGTGCACGAATCGTTCAGCTCCGTGGTCGCGTACGTGGTCGAAGCATCGGTCAGCAAAGACGGCACCCCCAAGCTGCACACCGTGACCGCAGGCGTGCACTGCAACCTGGCCGTCAACCCCAAAAGCGTGGAAGCCCAGGTGCAGGGCGGGGCGCTGATGGGCCTGTCGATGTGTCTGCCCGGCGCAGCCATCACCCTGAAGGACGGTGTGGTGGAACAAAGCAACTTCGGCGACTTCGCCGTGCCCCGCATCACCGACATGCCCCAGGTGGCCGTGCACATCGTGCCGAGTGCGGAGGCGCCTACGGGGATGGGTGAGCCAGGCTTGCCGCCGCTGGCACCTGCGTTTGCGAATGCGGTAGGGAAGCTGACGGGCAAAACGCCGAGGGAGTTGCCGTTTAAGCTGGCCTGATCTGACAGACGGGTGGCGTAGCTCGGCGTGCGTCGCCTTGCGCCTACGGCTCTTAACCCGTCTGTCTCCATGTTCTGCGGTGTATCTTTCGGCAACGTCTTCTGTCAACATGTCGCCTGCCATACTGACGATGTTTCGCTGAACACATCATGCTTGTACGGAGCGCATAAGGGAGAATATCGTGGGCAGTTCGCGGCAGATTACCGGCGTAAGCTTTATTGGATTGCTTCTTAACGCCTCTGTAAGTCATGCCGAATTCGGACCGGAGTATTTCTATAGAGATTGGAAAGCAAGCCCTTACAAAACCGAAGTAGTAGAAAAGGGCCCCGGCCCGATCAAGAATTTACCCGTCAAGCGTAATCTCTCCTCGGCCGATGAATCGATAGTTGCAAAAGCGAAGCATATCTCTGAGAATCAGCCAATCTTGGCACTCATTTTGATAGATGGCAGTAATAACGTAATTTTTGAGGCCTACGCTGGCGGAGCTGACGGATCTTCCCGGATCAAAGGCTGGTCTATGACGAAGAGCTTGGTATCTGTCGCTCTCGGCCAGTCAATTTGCGATGGAACGGTCAAATCGCTTGATGAGCCGGCTTCACGGTACTCAAAATCACTCCAGGGTACGGCCTACGGTGACGCCACCTTCAGAGAACTGTTGACAATGGCGAGTTCTGGGACGCGGCCCACTAGTGAAGGAATGCCGTTAAAGAACATGAACTACCATCTGGGTGCATCACGCACGAGGACTCTGAGACATTCATTCAGCGAATTTGGCGTCAACCATCCGGATCCATCGACCAAAGGCTCCTTTACTTATAAAGGGCTCGATACGGCGGCCATCTCAATAGCGCTCGCCGATGGCGCACAGTCCAAATTCAGCGAAATTTTGTCCCGGAATGTCTGGACCAAAATCGGAGCAGAGGATGTTGCCGAGGCCGTTATCGACAGGAACGGTGATGTACTCGCAGAAAGCGGGTTCGGGGCGACTGCCAGGGATTGGGGGCGGTTTGCGATTTACGTCAGAGATAGTCGTGTAACCGACGATTGTTTGGGAAAATATATCCGGAGCGCTACGGGAAAACAGATTGAAAATCGTTCAAAAGTTGGGCCTGCGTTTGCAGGGTACGGATATCAATTTTGGGTGGCGAACCGGTTCATCTCGACTGAGTCCGCATGGTTAAATGGCTACGGCGGACAGCGAATCGGGATCGACCTGAGGTCGGGCAAGGTGATCGTATTACTCTCGGCGAAATCAGGGGCGGTAATGCCGACTTACAAGCTTTTTGATGAGTGGACAAGATAAAAATATGATCTCAGGGATCCAGGCTGCCTCCTTAAACCAAGAATAAGAAAAGATATCTCTGAGCCATTGCTTCGCCTGATGTCCCACAATCTGCCCACCGTCCTCATCCTGGCATCGGGCCGGGGCGACCGCTTCAAGGCTTCCGGCGGCGCGGTGCACAAGCTGCAAGCCTTGCTTGCGGGCAAGCCGGTGCTGCAGCACACGCTGGATGCCGTGCGCGCCAGCGGCCTGCGGTGGCATGTGGAACACGCGGGCCACCCCGGCATGGGCGATTCGATAGCGGCGGCGGTGCGGCACACGCTCGATGCCGCTGGCTGGCTGGTGCTGCCGGCCGATTTGCCGCTGGTGCAGCCCGCCACGTTGCAGGCCATGGCGCAGGTGCTGGTGGACCAGCGGGCCGTGGTGGCATGGCCCGAGTTAGCGGGAGAGCGGGGGCACCCGGTGGCGTTTGGGCGGGATTGCCTGGACGACCTGCTGGCCCTGCAGGGGGAGAAAGGCGCCGCGCCCGTGGTGCACAGGTGGGCAGGGCAGGGGCGCGGGCTGGCCGTGCCGGTGCAGGACGAGGGCGTGTTAACGGATATTGACACCCTGGATGCGCTGGCGCGGGCCGAGGCGCTTTGGCATCTGCGGCAGGCGGGGTGATCTGATCGCAGGAGCCTGTTTGCGCCGCAGCATCCAAAGCGTTGTTGCCATGAAAAAGCCGCTGTGGTTGCAGCGGCTTTTTGCTTCGGCGGGCGGCGGCGGCAAAAGAGGCCGTCACCCGCCGGGTTGTGCAGTGCTTGCTGCTCGTTACTTGGCCGCAATCACCGCGCAGGCCAGCCGTGGCCCCGCGTTGCCGGTGGGCTGGGTTTTGTAGTCGTCGGGGTCGCGGTGCACGATGAGGCCCTTGCCCACGATGTTGTTGTCAGCGCTGCCCACGCGGATGGTGCGCGAATCGAAGCTGAACTTGGCGGTGCCGCTGGCGTCGGCCTTCAGGCTGGGCAGGTCGCCAGCGTGGTGTTCACCCATGCCGTGGTTGCCGTGCGGCTTGCCGCCGGGGTTGAAGTGGCCGCCGGTGCTCATGCCATCGCCACTGCTGCAGTCGCCTTTTTCATGCACATGAAAACCGTGCTCGGCACCGGGCTTGAGGCCCGTGATGGTGCCCGACACCTTGACCATATCGCCCGCCTGGACAAAGCTGACGGTGCCGGCGGTGGTGTTGCCGCGGGTAGGTTCCAGCTTGGCAATGGCGCTAGGGCCCGACGATGAATAGCCGGCGCAGCCTGCCAGGGCAATGGCTGCAAGGGCTGAAAGTGCAATTCCGAGGTACTTTTGCTTCATGACGCGCTCTCCTTCGTTGTGATGAGTGTGCTGTGGTGGCGGTATGGCCAGTCGATGAATCGGATGGTCTGCTTGATGAGGTGCCGCGGGCCGGGCAGGTGTACGCACGGCGCTTCTGGTTCACAAGCTTGACCTCCCGGCCTGCGCCTTGCAGGGTATCGGCGCGCGACACCGCACTATGCCTCTTTTTGGGCCAGCGCGAGCAACCGGGCCAGGGCCCGGTCGTGGATGCCGTGGCGGCGCAGTTCGTCGAATGTGGCGCGGGCGTAATCGTGCGTGGTGCCGTAGCGGCCGCAGGCCTGGGAAAAGATGCGGCTGTATTCGTGGTCGGGCAACTCGCCGGTGTGGTTGGGGCTTTTGCGCGACAAGGTGAACGCCAGTGCGCTCACGGGGCCCTGCGGGGTGTGACAAGTGAGCCAGCGCGGGTCGTACACGGCAGTGATCATTTCGCGCTGCCACAGGTTGACCATGACATGGCGCGCATGCGCCTTGTCGACCCGGAACACCATGCCCCGGCAGCTTCCGCCCGAGAGCATGCCAAACACCAGCCCTGGGCACTCTGGCGATCCGCGGTTGATGCGGCTCCACATCTTGAGTGCGCGGTGCCAGCCATGCACCTTGGCGGGGCGGCGCTCGGCATAGTCAAACTCGGGCTTCCAGATGAGGGAGCCGTAGCCAAAGATCCACAGGTCCTGGTGGCCGCCCCATTCGGTCAAGGCGCGCTCCAGCATCGGAGCCGGGTCTCGCAGGGGCGCGGGCAAATTCGTCATGCAGCCACTTTACAATCGAAGGCTTCGCTTGTGGCGCCAGCGGGCTTGCATGCAGTGATTGCGCCACAGTGGGCGCGCCCGGTCTGCCGATTTGCCTGTCTTTTGCCCACCCGGTTTCGCGTTCCTTCTCTATCAACACATCCATCCATACAGGGAGTTTTCATGTCCGCTTCTGACGACGATAGCCAACAACGTTTTGCCCTCGGTTTCCTGTTTGCGCTGATCGCACTGATCGTCTCGGCTGTGGTGGGTACCGTGGTGGTCAAGCAGGTGCGCGGCCCTGCCAAGCCCGTGGTGGCGGCCCCCGCACCGGCTGCGCCCGTGCCTGCAGTGGCTGCAGACGATGCTGCCAGCGTGCGCGTGGAAAACGGTGTGGTGAAGTTCTACTTTGCCACTGCCAAGGCCGATCTGGCTGCAGGCGCCAACGAAGCCCTGGCCGATGTGGTCAAGGGTGTGGCCGAAGGCAAGAAGGCCGTGGTGTCGGGTTTCCATGACGCCACGGGCGACGCTGCTCTGAACGCCGAACTGGCCAAGCAGCGCGCATTTGCCGTGCGCGATGCGCTGAAGGCGCTGGGCGTGGCCGAAGACAAGATCGAGCTGAAGAAGCCCGAAGAAACCACCGCTGCCGGCACCAACGCCGAAGCCCGCCGCGTGGAAGTGGCCCTGGCCCAGTAAGCAGCCGCACCTCGTCTGGTGCGCCCCAGTAAAAAACCCGGCACTGCCGGGTTTTTTATTGCCAAAATGGGCTCAAGCCCAAATAAATCAATCACTGGACGCTATGAATTACATAGCAATCTCAGCGCCAACATTACCGCAGGCCGGCGCCGCCGGTGCCTGCAGCCCGCTGGATCAGCTCGATCTTGTAGCCATCCGGATCGGTCACAAAAGCAATCACCGTGCTGCCGCCCTTGACCGGGCCGGCTGCGCGCGTGACGTTGCCGCCAGCCGCCTTGATCTTTTCGCAAGCGGCGTACACATCGGGCACGCCCAGGGCAATGTGGCCGTAGGCCGTGCCCATGTCGTAGCTCTCGGTACCCCAGTTGTAGGTCAGCTCGATCTCGGCCTGGCCGGGGTTGCCGCCGTCAAAGCCCAGGAAGGCCAGCGAATACTTGTACTCGGGGTTCTCGGACTGGCGCAGCAGCTGCATGCCCAGCACGTTGGTATAGAAGTCAATGGAGCGTTGAAGGTTGCCAACGCGCAGCATGGTGTGAAGGAATCTCATCCTTTCGATTGTGCCGGCAAGTCGAAAACCAGGCAGGTGGTGGTGGCGTGGGCGTACAGCGTGCCGTCAGGGCCCACCAGGCGAGCCTCGGCCGTGGCCAGCTGGCGGCCCGAGTGGATCACGCGGCCCTCGGCGCGCACGCGCTGCACCTTGGGTGTGATGGCTTTCACGAGGTTGATGCCCAGCTCGGCCGTGGTGTAGCCACGGCCTGGCTCCATGCGGGTGTGCACCGCGCAGCCCAGGGCCGAATCGAGCAGCGTGGCAAACCAGCCGCCGTGCACGGTGCCCATGGGGTTCAGGTGCTCGGCCCGCGGCGTGCCCTGGAACACGGCAATGCCTTCGCCTACCTCCACGATCAGGAAGTCCAGCGTCTTGGCGATGGCAGCGTAGGGCAGCTCGCCGCGCAGCATGGCCTGCATTTGCTGCAGGCCATTGAGGTGCGCAATCTGCTCGCGTGTGGCCACGCCCGGGCCGGGGCCTGCGTTCAGGGTGGTAAGGATGTCGCGCTCTTGCGCGAGCCAGTGCTCAAGGGTGTTTTGCTGGGTCATGTCGGACGAGGCAGAGGGTAGAAAGGAGAACGTTAGGAGAGGGCAGCCAGTCCAACCTGGAATGATGGCTTGCATATGCAATTATTGCAGATACAATTAAAGTCATGCAAGCCGAACACACCCGCAACGCTGCGTCCCCGACCGCGCCCGAAGGTGCAAATGCCGCTACCGTGTCCGGCGCGGCGCCCCAACCCCAGGGCTGTACCAATTTCAAGCTGCGCCAGCTGCTGCGCCGCGTGGGCAGCCATTACGACGCCGAGATGGCGCGGTGCGGCCTGAAGACCACGCAGTATTCGCTGCTGTCGCATGTGCTCAAACTCGGGCCCATCCGCCCGGGTGACCTGGCCACGGCGATGAAGATGGATGCGTCCACGCTCACCCGCAACCTGCGCCCGCTGGTGGATGCCGGCTGGGTGACGCTCGAGGCGGGCGCAGATGCGCGAAGCCGCCTGGTGCACATCACCGACACGGGACGCGAAAAACGCGCCGAAGCGCAACGCCACTGGAAGGCCGCGCAACTGGCGCTGAATGAGGCGCTTGGCGTGGAAAGGGTGCTGGCGTTGCATGCGCTGGTAGACGATTCGCTGGAGCTACTGGCTGCGCTGCCTGCAGCCGAGTCTGGCGAGGCAGACTGATCCGGGCTGCCAGGCTCCGTCCGAACGGTGATTTCAAGCTCAACAGAGGCACCCTCCATGTCCATCAACGACCCCGGTACCGCCGCCCGCAGCGCGGCTTCCCGCCACGCTCCGGCCGCGCAGACTATCTTTCTCGATGACCTGGCCGTGGGCGACCGCTTCCAGAGCGGCGAGCACGCCATGGACGAGGCGCAGATCAAGGCCTTTGCCGCGCAATTCGACCCTCAACCATTTCACCTGGACGACGATGCCGCGCGCGGCACCCTGTTTGGCGGGCTGGCGGCCAGCGGCTGGCACACGGCGGCCGTCACCATGCGCCTGCAGGTCATCAGCGGCCTGCCAATTGCTGGCGGCATCGTGGGCGCGGGGGGCGAACTGACCTGGCCACGGCCCACGCGCGCTTCAGACGTGCTGCATGTGGTGAGCGAGGTGACGGCCATTGCCCCGTCGAAGTCAAAGCCCGACCGCGGCATGGTGACCGTGCGCAGCGAAACCCGCAACCAGCATGGCGACGTGCTGCAGGTGGCCACGGTGCGCATCGTGGTGCCGCGCAGGCCGGTCACCAGCCAACCCGCAGCCACATGACCGCCGCTACCGCCGCACTCGACCCGCGCACCCGCCTGCTGCTGGACGCACCCATCGCACCCACGCTGCTCCGCCTGGGCGCGCCCAATGTGCTGGTGATGCTCGCGCAGGCCGGCGTGGGCCTGATCGAGACCTATTTTGTGGGCAAGCTGGGCACCGATGCGCTGGCAGGCATGGCGCTGGTGTTTCCGCTGGTCATGCTGATGCAGATGACATCGGCCGGAGCGATGGGTGGTGGCATTGCCTCGGCCATCGCCCGCGCGCTGGGTGGGGGGCGCCGGGCCGATGCCGATGCGCTGGTGCTGCACGCGCTGGTGATTGCGGCAGTGTTTGCGCTGGTGTTCATGGTCGGGGTGGTGGGAGGAGGGCGCTGGCTGTACGCGCACATGGGCGGCACAGGAGCGGCGCTCGATGCAGCGCTGGTGTATTCGAACTGGGTGTTTGGCGGCGCGCTGCTGGTGTGGCTGTTCAACACGCTGTCGGCCGTGATACGCGGCACGGGCAACATGGCGCTTCCCGCGTATGTGACGGTGGTGGGCGCGGCACTGCTGCTGCCGCTGTCGCCGCTGCTGATTTTTGGCTGGGGCCCGCTGCCCGGCATGGGCATTGCCGGTGGCGCTCTGGCGCTGCTGCTGTACTACCTGGCGGGCAGCGCGGTGCTGGCGGCCTACCTCTGGTCGCCGCGCAGCCTGCTGCGCCCTTCGCTGTCGGGCATCCGCTACCGGTGGGCGCTGTTTGCAGACATCCTGCGTGTCGGGCTGGTGGGCACGGTGTCCACCGTCGCAACCAATCTGGCCATTGGCGTCACGACGGCGCTGGTGGGCGCCTTTGGCACGGCGGCCATCGCTGGCTACGGCACTGCGTCACGGCTTGAGTATCTGCTGGTGCCGCTGGCGTTCGGCCTGGGCGCGCCGCTGGTGGCCATGGTGGGCACCTGCATCGGAGCCGGGCAGCGGGAGCGGGCGCTGCGCGCCACGTGGATCGGCGCCGCCATCGCGTTTGTCATGACCGAGGCGATCGGCCTGTGGGCTGCAGCCTACCCGGCGGCGTGGCTATCGCTGTTCAATGCCGAGCCCGCCATGATCGAGGCGGGGTCGCAGTACCTGCGCATTGTCGGGCCGTGGTACGGCTTTTTCGGCCTCGGGCTGGTGCTGTATTTTGCATCCCAGGGGGCAGGGCGGCTGCTGTGGCCGGTGCTGGGCAACGTGGCGCGCCTCGTGGTGGCGCTTGCCGGCGGCTGGATGGCTTTGCACTGGGGCAGCGGGCTTGCTGGCGTGTTTGCCGCACAGGCTGCAGCCATGGTGGTGTATGGCCTGCTCAATGCCTGGGCCATTGCAGGTGGCGCCTGGTTCGGCCGGGTGGGCTGGCCGCGCAGCACGTCAGGGCTGCTGCGCCGCCTACCGCAGGGGTAATCTGGATCAAATCGGCCGCAAGTCCAATCAGAAATTGCCTTGATTGCTACTAAACCAATAGCATTTATGCGCCCGGAGCATGGCGTGCTTCAAACCGGCACGGTGTAGTTCAGCGTCATGCGCCCGCCATCCACCGTCACGATTTCGCCCGTGACGTAGCTGGCCGCGTCGCTGGCCAGCCAGGCCACCACATCGGCAATCTCCGATGGTTCGCCCAGTCGCTTCATGGGCGTACGGCTCATGATCTTGCTGCGGGCCTCGTCGCTGGTCAGTACCGCCTTGGCAGCCAGTTCGGTGGCGATGGTGCCAGGGGCCACGGCGTTCACGCGGATGTTCCGGTCGGCCAGTGCCAGCGCCATCACGCGGGTGAGTTGGTTGATGCCGCCTTTGCTCACGTTGTAGCTGGAGATGTTGGGGATGGCCAGCACGCCGTTGACCGAGCTCATGTTGACGATAGAGCCGCCGCCCGACACAACCATGGCCCGCGCCACCGCCTGGCCCACCAGAAACGAGCCCTTGAGGTTCACGCGTAGCACGGCATCAAAGTCGGCCTCGGTCACGTCCAGAAAATCCGCTGCACGGAAGATGCCCGCGTTGTTCACCAGCACATCGATGCAGCCGTGGATGTCCAGCGTTCGCGCCACCAGTGCATCCACCTGGGCCTTGTCACCCACGTCACAGCGCGCGTAGGTTGCATTCAGTTCGGCCGCCAGCGCCTGTCCGCGCTCATCGTCCAGGTCGGCAATGACAACCTTGGCGTTTTCGGAAGCAAACCGGCGCGCGCAGGCAGCGCCGATGCCCTGGGCGCCACCGGTGACAATGCAGACGCGGCCTTCATGGCCGAAGTGGATCGAGCGGGATGGGGAGAGCTGTGGGGTGTTGGCAGTATTCATGGGGTTGGATCGTAGCGGCTCGTGGTGCCTTGGGCGTTCCTGGATAGGTACCTTTGAGTAAATACGATGTATATGTCATTATCTTCCCTCCTCAGGATAATAATCTTCATTCGTAGCTAAAAAAAGGGGTTCGGTTATCTCAGGCCCTTTTTTTTCATCAGGGCGCGAATAAGTCCCCTCATTTGCTGCCAGCCCGTCTCGCGAATATCGCCCTGGACAAACGTCCGCCGCTTCGCTGGCACGATCGACCATGACTGGCGGGTATTGAGGGCAGGGCAGTTCAACCATGCCAACGACAAGCCCTTTTGCAACCGGCACAGGCTCAGAGCGTGGCCCTGACATGGGGCGTTGCCCCATACCCCTGCGTTGCGCGAGCCAATAGCGGTACACCGCGTCAGGTGGCTTGCTCATGACGTGTGGCCCTTGGTGAGGACCTGCTGCAGGCCAGCAACCTGCATGGCCATGCGCTCAGAGAAACGCGACAGCAAGAAGCCCAGCGGCGCAATGGGCGACGCATCATCGACGGAGGCCACTTGGGCCACGGCATCAATCTCGCAGCTCAGGTCATACAGCGAGCGGGTGAAGGTCTCCAGTTCGGCCAACTGGGTGTCACTAGAATCGGCATCAGCCATTTTTCAACTCCTACAGGGTGGTTCAATGGTGAGGGGGGAGGGTGTTGCACCACCCGCACCCCCCGCTTTACTTCGCCTCTTTGCGAGGCCTTCCGCGCTTCTTAGGCGCCGGAACTGGAGCAGGGGCAGGCATGGCCCCACCCCGCACTAAAAGCCGCTCCATGAGCGTCAGGGACTGACGTGGCCGGATGTACACACCCTCACCGTCGGCAGCCGACTCGGTGGCAGGCAATGCAGGGCCCGGGCACTTGCCAGCCTTGGCCCCTACGGAGCCAGACAGCCCACCAGAAACAAACCGAACCCGTCGCGTCATGTGCCCACCTTCAGTGCTATTGGTTTCATAGCGTAAGAACCAGCATTGGCAGCAAAATTTAAATTAGATGTGCCAATGTGTATTAGGGATAAATCTAGGGCCGGCGCTTCGCGCCGCCCCCCGGCCGCAGCCGGGTGGCGAGTCGCTTCGCCCGCGGCCCCGTGGCTGCGCTCCGCTTGCAGCCCCGGCTCCGCGCGCGCAGCACCTTCGGCACCTGTGCGTGTCCGGAGGGTGGCTTCGAGCTGTGAGACCTTGCGGCACATCTCAGGAAATAGCCGAGCCTGACTGACAAGCAGGTGCCAGTGAGATCCGTCCTTGCCGGTGAACCCATGGCCTTCAGGTGACCAGAGCTTGCCGCTGTGAAAGCACCAGCCTTCCCACGTCGGGCCGGGCAGCTCCATGCCGGTGAGCAGGCGCAGGAGCTTGTAGGCCGAAAAAGGGATGTCGTGCTTGCCGGACTCCCAGTTACGTAAAGTGCGCTCGGTGATGTGAAGAAACTGCGCGCAGGTCTCGACATTCATACCAAGGCTTCGGTACATGGTCCGGAACCGATAAGCAAGCTCAGCGCGGGTATCGGGATCAAACCGCCGATGCTTGCCGCGCTGCTTCAATAGATACGATGTATAGGTCATTATCTTCCACCCCCGTGAGGATAATCTTCTTTGTGCTTGTCCACATAATCCGAATACCGCTTTTCAGGGCGCGTAGACGGCCCGGGAAGGGCAGGGAGTGCGCCACGCGGTAGGCCCCCCGCCTGATCGAAGGCCCCATCGTTGGCAGCTTGCCCAGGAGCAGGGGGCACCGGTTGTGCGACGGCTGACATGGGGGTGCCCCCCATTCCCCCATCCGGTTTCGACCTTCGCCGGGCTTTGCTTTGACCCAGCCAGTAGCGATAGACCGCATCCACAGGGAACCGGCTCATGAGCCACCCCCCTGTATCAGCTTCCACGATGCGGAATTCATCGGCGTAAATTTGATAGCAGCCGAGTGAGGTTCGAGGCCGCCTTTTTTGGTGATGGTCGAGATATGTCTTATTGATAAATCTAGGGCCGGCGCTTCGCGCCGCCCCCCGGCTGGCGCCGTGGGGCCGGCAGCATCACCCCCGGCCGGCCCGTGGGGCGCCCTATCGGACACCCCACCGTCCGTCCATGCCTGAGCCGCCGCTGCCCCTTTCTGTACCAGCTGGAAGAGGTGATCGAACATGGCAGCACGACGAACGAGCAATGACCACCATGAACCGTCCGTCCCCACAAAACCCCGGCCCTCGGGTGAATACAGGACGCCGCCGTGAAAGCACCAGCCAGACCAGGACTCGCCCGGTAGCTCCATCCGGTTGAGCAGGCGCAGCAGGCGGTAAGCCGTGTAGGGGATGTCGTGCCGCCCGGATTCCCAGTTATGTAAAGTGCGACGGGTGATGTGAAGATTTTTCGCACAGGCGGCCTGATCCCAGCCGAGGTTGCGGTACATCGCCCGGAAGCTCTGCGCAAGCTGGGCGCGGGTGTCGGGGTCAAAGCGTGTGTGCTTGCCCCGTTGACGTACTAGATACGATGTATATTATGTTAAGTCAAAGAGGCTTAACCGGGCTTCGCATCCAGATCGCGCATCCATAGCGATCAGCGGCCCGACCAGGCCGCACCGCACTCCCCACGCCAAACCAGACGCGCGCGTCTCGCCTGCGTTTCTCAATCCAGGGAGCCCGGATTGGTGGCCCCCAAGGCGTACCCATGTCGCTGCGAACAGCCTACAACGTGCCGTGGGCTCTGGCCGGGTGGCCTTCTGGCGATGCCACTGCGGAGTCCTCGCGCAGGTCGTGCACCTCTCGGGCCCAGTCAAATGCCTCGTGCGTGCTCAGAAACACCCGGCCGGCCATCCTTTGCCCGAACTGTGTAGAGCGCAGGCGGTCCCACACGGGTCCCTTCACTTCAGCCAGCAGCAGCCCGATACCCCGTTGCCAAAGGCTACGCTCCATTTCCGAGAGCACGCCGAGCGCCGTCACATCCACCTGGTTGACGGCGGAAAACACCAGCAGCACCTGCCTTGCCTCCGGCTGTTGCGCCAGCTGCCCCTCCACGGTGTCCTGCAGTACGCCCGCGTTGGCAAAAAACAGGTTCTCGTCCACCCGCAGGGCTACCAGTCCTGGCTGCGTCTGCACCGCGTGCCGTGCCACGTTGCGGAAATGCTGTGTGCCAGGCACACGGCCGATGACGGCGATGTGTGGATGGCTGCTACGCCACACCAGCGTACCCAGCGACAGCGCCACGCCCAGCAGGATGCCGGCCTCCACGCCCAATCCGATCACGCCGCCTGCGGTGGCGATCAGCGCCAGCGCATCGGCTTTGTCATATCGCCAGGCCTCACGCAGGGTCTGCAGGTCAATCAGCGAGACCACTGCTGCAATGATGGTGGCGGCCAGCACGGCATGCGACAGGTAATGGAACAGACCTGTAAAACCCGCCAGCACAACCGCCATTAGCGCTGCTGCGATGACCCCGGCCAACGGGGTGTTCGCGCCTGCCGCAAAGTTGACGACCGACCGCGCAAAGCCGCCTGTCACAGGGAACCCACCAGACAGGGCGCTCGCCACGTTGGCGGCGCCCAGCCCGAGCAGCTCGTTGTTGGGTTGGATGCGCTGCTGGCGCCTGAGTGCCAGCGACTGCGCGACCGACACACTTTCCACAAAGCCCACCAGTGAGATCAGCAGAGCCGGCAGCCAAAGCTGTGACACCACGCCCGCATCAATGGCAGGCACCCCGATGGCTGGCAGCCCTTGGGGGACTGCCCCCACCACGCTCACTCCGGCAGAACCATCCAGCTGCAGCCATGCCACCAGGGCTGTCGATACCACCACGGCCACCATAGGTGCCAGTTTGGCGATCAGCTCGGCCGTTTTGTCGGCCAGCCCTGCCCTTACCAGCCATTGCGCCAGAAACTTGCGTGCCGCCCACAGAAACAACAAGCTTCCTCCGCCGAGCGCGAGCGTGGTGAGGTTGGTAGATGGCAAGGCCTGCGCAAGGTTCACCAGCGAATCCAGCGCATGCGTCCCGCCAGCCTTCACGCCCAGCAGGTGCCTGAGTTGACCCACGGCAATCAGGATGGCCGAGCCCGAGATGAAGCCGCTGATGACGGGATGGCTGAGAAAGTGGGCCAGGAAGCCGAGGCGCAATGCCCCGAATGCCAGGAGCATGCCGCCTGAGAGCAGCGCCAGCAGCATGGCCAGCGCCACGTATTCGGGCGAGCCCGCCGCTGCCAGCGGCTGCAGCGCGCTGGCGGTCATGAGCGAAGCCACCGCCACCGGCCCCACGGCCAGCGTCATGCTGGAACCCAGCCACGCATAGGCCACGATGGGCAGAATGCTGGCGTACAGGCCCATCTGCGGTGGCAGACCGGCGAGCAAGGCATAGGCCAGGCTTTGCGGGATCAGCATCACCGTCACGATGGCCCCTGCCACCATGTCGCCCGCCAGCCATGGCTTGCGGTAGCCGCGCAACCATTCGGGCAGGATCTTCATGCGCATCAATGGGTTGGCCGAATCAGCGGCTCAGTCCGGTGTCTGCGTCAGCCCGAAAAGCTGTGCAGAACGCGCCCCGGACCGGCAGAACGCCAGCGTCATGCCTGCCGAGCCATGCAAGGCTTCATGCATGGCGCCTACCTGTGCGGCCGTGATGGAGCCGCTGACCACAGGCAAGTACACGTAGCGCAGGCCCGCGGCCACCGCGGCGCGCTCCAGATCGGCACTGACAGGCTGCGCAGGCCCGCCCTCCCCGTCCGGCCGGTTGTTGATCACCGTGGTGAAACCGCGCGCCGCCACCTCGGCAAAGTCGGCTTCGCCAAGTTGCGGCGAAGCCGCGAAGCGTGGCGTGAGACTGAGAATTTGCAGCGGCATGTCAGTGTGCTCCGGCCGCTTTGTTGCGCTGCCCGTTGCGGAGCCGCTCAGCCCATTCAAAAATCCACATGCCCGCAAGCATTGCGACGACGAAAACGATCGCCTTGGGCTGGCCCGCGCCTGCCGACACGATGGCTGGCCCCGGACAGAAGCCGGCAATACCCCAGCCAATGCCGAAGACCAGGCTGCCCAGCACCAGCCGGCGGTCGATGTCGCGTGAAGTGGGCAGGTGCATGGCGCCACCCAAAAAGCTCTGCGTGCGCTTGCGGGCCACGGCAAAGGCGAAAACGCCCACCGCGATGGCGCCGCCCATCACGAACGCCAGGGATGGGTCCCAAAGCCCGGCCAGATCCAGAAACCCGAGCACCTTGCCCGGATCGGTCATGCCCGAGACGATGAGGCCCAGGCCGAACACCAGGCCCACGATGAATTCAGAAATGCGGTGCTTCATGTCAATGCTCCAGAGTACGGTGCGTGGTCAGACCAATACAAGCCGGACGAGAAAAACGGTGGCAAAGCCAGCGCCCATGAACGCGAGCGTGGCGACCAGGGAGCGTGGTGACATGCGCGACAGCCCGCACACACCGTGGCCGCTGGTGCAACCCGACCCATAGCGGGTGCCCGCACCCACCAGCAGCCCGGCCAGCACCACCATGCCCCAGCCCGCATCGATGCGCGCCGGGACGGGGCCTGCCAGCAGCCAGTAGAGCGCGGGCGCGGCGAGCATGCCCAGCACAAAGGAGATGCGCCAGCCGACATCACCCGTGCGCGGGCGCAGCAGTCCGCCCACGATGCCGCTGATACCCAGGATGCGGCCGTTGAGCAGCACGAAAAGCGCGGACGCCAGACCGAGCAGCACCCCGCCAGCCAGGGCCGCCCACGGCGTGAAATTTGTCCAGTCGATCAACATGCGGTTTCCTCTTTCGGTAGGTTGGACATCGGTGTCTGCTCTGGTGTGCAGAACTGTTCAAAGAGGGTGTTCATCACGGCCAGTGCCTGCGGGCTGGCGATCTGGTAGTAGATGTTCTTGCCTTCGCGGCGGGTATTGACGAGGCCTTCTTCGCGCAACACGCCCAGTTGTTGCGACAGCGTGGGCTGGCCGACGCCCACCAGTTCTTCCAGCTCTCCCACCCTCTTCTCGCCCTGGCTGAGCTGGCACAACAGCAGCAGGCGATCTGGATTGGAGAGCACTTTCATCAGCCGACAGGCGCTGTCTGCGGACCGACGCAGGCTTTCAAGGTCAATGGTGGTGTCCGGGAGCACGGGGTGCCTCCTTTTTAATTTCGTTGTTCATATTCTATTGACTAACAATCTATTTGTCAATAAACTATCTTCAGTGAAATCGAATCAGGAGAGACCGCGTGATGAAACCTCAGATTGAAGCCTTCTTCGACGACGCCACCTGGACCGTCAGCTATGTGGTCTACGACCAGCCGGGCGGCCACTGCGCCATCGTGGATTCCGTGCTCGACTACGACGCCAAGTCGGGCCGCACCAGCACGCGTTCGGCCAGCCGCCTGATCGAGTTTGTGCAAGGCCACAGCCTCACGGTCGGCTGGATTCTGGAAACCCATGCCCACGCGGACCACCTTTCGGCCGCGCACTACCTGCGCAAGAAGCTGGGCGGCCGCATCGCCATTGGTGCCGGCATCACCCAGGTGCAGGATGTCTTCAAGGGCATCTTTCATCTGGAACCCGAGTTCCGCCCCGACGGCAGCCAGTTCGACCACCTCTTCCAGGACGGTGAAGCCTTCCGTATCGGCCAGCTGCAGGCACAGGCAGTGGCCGTGCCTGGCCACACGCCCGCCTGCATGGCCTATCAGGTCGAAGACGCCGTGTTTGTAGGCGACACGCTTTTCATGCCTGACGTGGGCACGGCGCGCTGCGACTTCCCCGGGGGCAACGCCCACACGCTGTACCAGTCGGTTCGCAAGCTGCTGAGCCTGCCGCCTGAAACCCGCCTTTTCATGTGCCACGACTACCCGCCCGCTGGCCGCGCGGCCGCGTGGGAATGCACGGTGCAGGACCAGCGCGCGCACAACATCCATGTGCACGACGGCGTGACCGAGACCGCGTTTGTGGAGCTTCGCCAGCGCCGCGATGCCACGCTGGACATGCCCGTGCTGATTCTCCCTTCGGTGCAGGTCAACATCCGTGCCGGCGAACTGCCCCCCGCGGAAGCCAACGGCGTGAGCTATCTGAAGATCCCGCTCAACGCGCTGTAACAACCCGGAAACGAACCATGAAAACCGCCCACGACCTCGTAGCCGCCGCCAAGGCCCGCATTACCGAAGTTGCCATCGACAACGCCCCGGCCGCTGTTCGCGCGGCCGATGTAGTCATCGACGTGCGTGAAGCCGACGAGTACCTGGCCGGCCACATTCCTGGCGCCATCCATGCATCGCGCGGAATGCTGGAGTTTCGGGTAAGCAGCACGCCGGCGCTGTCGCCGCGAGACCTGAAACTGGTGCTGTACTGCAAGACCAGCGGACGTGCCGCGCTGGCTGCCGCAGCCCTGCAGGACATGGGCTACCTGGACGTGCAGTCGATCGCTGGCGGCTTCGACGCGTGGGTCGCGGCAGGCCAGCCTGTGGCGTTACCTGCCATGCCTTCTTTCGAGTGACTCCGCTGATGCCGGGCTGAACCCCCACCGTACCGAACGCCCCCGGACCTCCGTCCACCACAACCCCAAGGAATGAATATGAAAACCAATATCGGAACCCCTGACCGCCTGCTGCGCATTGTTGCGGGCCTTGTGCTGATTGCGCTGGCTGCCACTGGCACCGTAGGCTGGTGGGGCTGGCTGGGCGTGGTGCCGCTGGCCACGGGCCTGTTCCGCTTCTGCCCGGCGTACACGCTGCTGGGCATCAATACCTGCCCGCTGGAAAAGCCTGCCAGCAAATAGCCACGCCCATCTCCAACAGGTCGGAATACAGCCGCGCGGCGGCGGGCCGGCCTCTGTCAGCCAAGGAACCCCCATGAGCACGTTCGATCACGCCAGCCTGATTCAAGGCATCAACGAGAGTTTGTCCACCTTCCGCAAGGCGCAGCCCGACGCCATGCGCGGCTTCGCACAGCTGGCGCAGGCGTCCATGGCCGAAGGCTCGCTCAGCGCCAAGACCAAGGAACTGATTGCGCTGGCCATCGGCGTTACGCAGCGCTGCTCGGGCTGCATCGGCTTTCATGTGAAGGCGCTGCAAAAGCTGGGCGCCACCCGTGCAGAGGTGGAAGAGATGCTGGCCGTGTGCGTGTACATGGGCGGGGGGCCTGCGCTCATGTACACGGCCGAGGCGCTCAAGGCCTGGGACACCATGGCCGCCGCTGCTGCCTGACGACTGAACCCCCACCACTGGGCCCCCGTGCCGTTCGTGCCCGGCCCTTACGCGCAGGCTGCAGCGGCACCCGCATCGGCGGATTCGACCGCCGTGCGGTGGCCGCGCAGACCCAGCTTGGCCAGCAGCTGCACGTCGGCCTCCACGTCGGGGTTGCCCGTCACCAGTAGCTTGTCGCCGTAGAAGATCGAATTGGCCCCGGCCATGAAGCACAGCGCCTGCACCGCGTCGCCCAACTGCTGGCGCCCGGCCGACAGCCGCACGCGCGCCCTGGGCATGGTGATACGGGCCACGGCAATCACACGCACAAAGTCGAACGGGTCAATGGGTTCGCTGTCGGCCAGGGGTGTGCCAGGCACCCGCACCAGGCTGTTGATGGGCACGGATTCCGGGTAGGGCTGCAGGTTGGCCAGCTGCGCCATCAGGCCTGCCCGGTGCACTGGCGCCTCGCCCATGCCCACGATGCCGCCGCAGCACACGCTGATGCCGGCGGCGCGCACATGCTGCAGCGTGTCCAGCCGGTCCTGGTACTGCCGGGTGCTGACCACATCGGTGTAGTACTCGGGCGCGGTGTCCAGGTTGTGGTTGTAGTAGTCCAGCCCGGCGTCCTTCAGGGCCTGTGCCTGGTGCGATTCGAGCATGCCCAGCGTGGCGCAGGTCTGCAGGCCCAGGCCCTTCACAGCGCCAATCAGCGCGCTGACCTTTTCGATGTCGCGATCCTTGGGCGCACGCCATGCGGCACCCATGCAAAACCGGGTGGCGCCCGCGTCCTTGGCCGCCTGCGCGGCGCGCACCACCTCATCGACCTCCATCAGCTTGTCGGCCTTCACGCCGGTGTCGAACTCGGCCGCCTGCGGGCAATAGCCGCAGTTTTCAGGGCATCCGCCGGTCTTGACGGATAGCAGCGTGGCCAGCTCGATGTCGCCGGCAGGCCAGTGCTGGCGGTGCACGGTCTGCGCCTCGAAGAGCAGATCCATCAGCGGCTTGTCGAGCAACGCCTGGATGGCGTCCACCGTCCAGGGGCCTTGCGTACCGGGCGCTGGCGGGCGGCGGTGCAGTTGCACCGGCTGGCTTGCGGGCTCAGTGGCGGGAGTAGCGGTGAAAGCAGTGGGGATGGAATCCATGGTTTCCTTTCTGGACGAAGTCCGTCACGCTTGCAGCGTTCGAACTGAAAGTAACAAATTGCGCCATGGCAGGTTTGCGTGGCTGCAGCGAGTTCGCGGATTTTCCTTTTAAAACTGCGCTCGAAGTGCGCTCAAAAGTCACAAAAACTGCCAATGTATTCGCGTGCGCTTCAGCACCCAACGCGAGGGAAAGTTGGGCGACGATGACGCCAGGATGGGCGGCTTTGCCCGCACGTTGGAGCAGGCAGTGGCACGCTCGCAGCATCTCCACCCGATCAGCGCGCTACGTGAGGGAATTCGCCATGTCGACCGGCAGCGCAGCCTCGGAGTTGCGTGCAGAAGCAGCGCGGCAAAAGCGCGTTCAGGCGGGTAAGCCGGCGCCCAACGCAACGAACTCGCCCACCAGGCGCCCGGCGGGCGTTCCCTCGTCGTCCATCAGCACCGACGCCACGGCAATGCGCGCTTTTCCCTTGCGCGAGAGCATCTGGGTAAAGCGGAGCCACTGCTGAGGTTCCAGCAACGCTGACCGGGCCTGGAAGGCACCCGCGATGGGCTGTTCGTATTCCATGGTGTTGCGCTGGATCACTAGGCGGCTTTCCAGACACTCAGCCCGCAGCCGCTGGTGCAGCAGGCACCAGGCAGCCAGGATGGACAACGCCGACGCGCTGCCGCCAAACACCGTGTCGCGGTGGTTGATGTTGGGCGCCAGCGGTGCGCGCAGCAACACGCTGGCCGGGTCGGCAGACACCACCTGCACCGCCATCGCACGCGACAGCGGAATGTGCTCGTGCAGGTAGCGTTCGAGTTCGTCAGGGGTCATCGCCGCCATGCCGACCTCTGCGCTCAGCCCAGTGCTGCGATCACGTCCGCAGGCGCCTGCACCAGCTCGATCAGCACGCCCTCCCCCGCAATCGGAAACTCGTCATTGCTCTTGGGGTGCAAAAACGTGATGTCATAACCCGCCGCACCCTTGCGAATGCCGCCGGGCGCAAAGCGCACGCCTTTGGCAGTCAGCCACTCCACAGCCTTGGGCAGGTCGTCGATCCACAGGCCGATGTGGTTGAGCGGCGTGGTGTGCACGGCGGGCTTTTTGTCGATGTCGAGCGGCTGCATGATGTCGACCTCGACCTTGAACGCGCCCTTGCCCATGGCCAGGATGTCTTCGTCCACGTTTTCGCGTTCGCTCTGGAAGGTGCCGGTCTGTTCCAGCCCCAGCATGTCCACCCACAGGGTCTTCATGCGCTGCTTGTCGGTGCCGCCAATGGCGACCTGCTGGATGCCGAGGACCCGGAACGGGCGGTTGCTGATGGCAGTCATGTAAGTTGCTCTCCGCACACTGCGTACATGACGCACCCTGTGCAATTGCTATATCTTTAATAGCTATAGGTGCAAATAGCACCTGGGCTACCGGCCAAAAAAACATGAAAAAGCCCCGCAGAGGGTGAAAAAGGCGGCCAGCGCCTTTCCGAGCCACTGACGGGGCGTAGCGTCAGACAAACTCCAGAATGATCTGGTCCACCGCCAGCGAATCGCCCTTGCCTGCGGTGATCTTGCCCACCACGCCGTCCTGCGCGGCAAAGAGGATGTTCTCCATCTTCATGGCCTCGATCACGGCCAGCTTCTCGCCCGCCTGCACCTTCTGGCCGGGCTGCACCGCCACATCCACCAGCAGGCCGGGCATGGGCGAGAGCAGGAACTTGCTCAGATCCGGCGGTGCCTTGAACGGCATCAGCTTGTGCAGCCGCGCGCCCAGCGGCGACAGCACCAGCGCATCCACCTGCGTGCCATTGTGCGCAATGCGCAGTGCCAGCGGGTTCTTGCCCACGCCGCGCTCCACCTGCGCGGTAAAGCCCTGGCCGTTGCAGGCGCCCTGCACGCGGATCTGGCCCAGCGTGGCGTTGCTACTGATCTGATAGCTGGTATCGCCCACCTGTACTGCGCTAGAGCCCGATTTGTCTTCAAAGTCAGACACCGTCACTTCGTGGTGCTGGTTCTGCCCTTCGGCCCCCAGCGTGACCACCACAAACTGCTCGCCCACCTTCACCTCGTGCCCCGCCAGCTGCCCGCTGATGCCCGAGGCACGTGCGCGGTAGCGGCGGTGCATGAAGGCAGCCAGTGCCACCAGGAACAACGGGTCGCTGTGCGGCACGTCTTCGGCATGGAAGCCCTTGCCGTAGTTCTCGGCGATGAAGCCGGTGTTGAAGTCGCCGGTCACGAACTTGGGGTGCGCCAGCAGCGCGGCCTGGAACGGGATGTTGCTGCTGATGCCGCGAATCACAAACCCGTTGAGCGCAGCGCGCATCTTGGCAATCGCGTCGTTGCGGTCGGTGCCGTGCACGATGAGCTTGGCGATCATCGAGTCGTAGAACATCGGAATCTCGCCGCCCTCGTACACACCCGTGTCCACCCGCACGCCCAGCTTCTTGCTGGTGTCGGACTGGAACATGCTCTCTTCCGGCGGTTGAAAGCGCACCAGACGGCCCGTCGATGGCAGGAAGTTGCGAAACGGGTCTTCGGCGTTGATGCGGCACTCGATGGCCCAGCCGTCGCGCTTCACGTCGGCTTGCGTGAGGGGCAGCTTTTCGCCCGCCGCCACGCGAATCATCAGCTCCACCAGGTCCAGGCCGGTGATGCATTCCGTCACCGGGTGCTCCACCTGCAGGCGGGTGTTCATCTCCAGAAAATAGAAGTCCTGGTCTTTGCCGACCACGAACTCGACCGTGCCCGCGCTCTGGTACTTGACGACCTTGGCCAGTTGCACCGCCTGTTCGCCCATGGCCTTGCGGGTGGCATCAGAGATGAAGGGCGATGGCGCCTCTTCGATCACCTTCTGGTGGCGGCGCTGGATGGAGCACTCGCGCTCGTTCAGGTAAATCACGTTGCCGTGGCTGTCGCCTAGCACCTGGATCTCGATGTGGCGCGGCTCCTGCACAAACTTCTCGATAAAGATGCGGTCGTCGCCAAAGCTGTTGCGGGCTTCGTTCTGGCAGCTGGCAAACCCTTCAAACGCTTCCTTGTCGTTGAACGCCACGCGCAGGCCCTTGCCACCGCCGCCGGCCGAGGCCTTGATCATCACGGGGTAGCCGATGCCCTTGGCGATCTCGACGGCCTGCTCGGGGCCGGCAATCGCGTCGTTGTAGCCGGGGATGGTGTTGACCTTGGCTTCGTTGGCCAGCTTCTTGGACGCGATCTTGTCGCCCATGGCTGCAATCGAATGGGCCTTGGGGCCAATAAAGGCGATGCCTTCGTCTTCACAGCGCTTGGCAAAGGCTTCGTTTTCGCTGAGGAAGCCGTAGCCGGGGTGCACGGCTTGTGCGCCGGTCTGCTTGCAGGCGGCAATGATTTTCTCGGCCTGCAGGTAGCTTTCGCGGCTGGGCGCGGGGCCGATGTTGACGGCCTCATCGGCC
Source organism: Acidovorax sp. BL-A-41-H1 (assembly GCF_051942715.1). Classification (NCBI taxonomy): domain Bacteria; kingdom Pseudomonadati; phylum Pseudomonadota; class Betaproteobacteria; order Burkholderiales; family Comamonadaceae; genus Acidovorax; species Acidovorax sp. BL-A-41-H1. The sequence goes on from NZ_JBPVJQ010000006.1 coordinate 1,575,544, forward strand.
AGCTTGACGTGGCGGGCTTCCTTGTCGGCGTCGGAGTAGACGGCGACGGTGGCGATACCCATTTTCTTGGCGGTGGCGATGACCCGGCAAGCAATCTCGCCGCGATTCGCAATCAGGATTTTGGTGAACATGTTGTGTCTCTTTCCAAGGGCTCTTACCCGAAACGTATTGGGTTAGGTGCTGGCACAGCCCAGCGAAGCGGTTGGGGCTAGGCGCCGGACCGCAGGCAGTAGCAGCGCTACGACAAGGTCCGGCAACGACGCCCCAAGGGCTGTGGCAGTGCCGCTCAAAGGGGAATGTTGCCGTGCTTGCGCCAGGGGTTTTCCAGCTTCTTGTCGCGCAGCATCACCAGCGAGCGGCAAATGCGCTTGCGCGTCTCATGCGGCAGGATCACGTCGTCGATAAACCCGCGTGCGCCCGCCACAAAGGGGTTGGCAAAGCGCTGCTTGTATTCCGCCTCGCGGGCGGCGAGCTTCACGGGGTCGTTCTTGTCTTCGCGGAAGATGATTTCCACCGCGCCCTTGGCGCCCATCACCGCAATCTCGGCGTTGGGCCAGGCCAGGTTCACGTCGCCGCGCAGGTGCTTGCTGCTCATCACGTCGTACGCACCGCCGTAGGCCTTGCGGGTAATGACGGTGATCTTGGGCACGGTGCACTCGGCATACGCATACAGCAGCTTGGCGCCGTGCTTGATGATGCCGCCGTACTCTTGAGAAGTGCCGGGCATGAAGCCGGGCACGTCCACAAAGGTGACGACCGGGATGTTGAACGCATCACAAAAGCGCACAAAGCGCGCGGCCTTGATGGAACTCTTGATGTCCAGGCAACCGGCCAGCACCAGCGGCTGGTTGGCCACGATGCCCACGGTCTGGCCTTCCATGCGGGCAAAGCCGATCAGGATGTTCTTGGCGTATTCGGGTTGCAGCTCAAAAAAGTCACCATCGTCCACCGTCTTGACGATCAGCTCCTTCATGTCGTAGGGCTTGTTCGGGTTGTCGGGCACCAGCGTGTCCAGACTCCGGTCCATGCGGTCGGCCGGGTCGTTGCTTTTGCGAACAGGGGCCTTTTCGCGGTTGTTGAGCGGCAGGTAGTTGTACAGGCGGCGCAGCATCATCAGCGCCTCCACATCGTTCTCAAACGCCATGTCGGCCACACCGCTCTTGGTGGTGTGGGTGATGGCGCCGCCCAGTTCTTCGGCGGTGACTTCTTCGTGCGTCACGGTCTTGACCACTTCGGGGCCGGTCACGAACATGTAGCTCGAATCCTTGACCATGAAGATGAAGTCGGTCATGGCAGGCGAGTACACCGCGCCACCGGCGCTAGGGCCCATGATCATGCTGATCTGCGGAATCACGCCGCTGGCCAGCACGTTCTTCTGGAACACGTCGGCATAGCCGCCGAGGGACGCCACGCCTTCCTGGATGCGCGCGCCGCCGGAATCGTTGAGGCCGATCACCGGTGCGCCCACCTTCATCGCCTGGTCCATCACCTTGCAGATCTTCTCGGCATGGGTCTCAGATAGGGCACCGCCGAACACGGTGAAGTCCTGGCTGAAGACGAAGACCAGACGGCCGTTGATCATTCCGTAGCCGGTCACCACACCGTCGCCAGGGATCTTGTTGTCTTCCATGCCGAAGTCTGTGCAGCGGTGCTCGACGAACATGTCCCATTCCTCGAACGTGCCGTCGTCCAGCAGCAGCTCGATGCGCTCGCGCGCCGTGAGCTTGCCCTTGGCGTGCTGCGCATCAATGCGCTTTTGCCCGCCGCCCAGGCGTGCCAGCGCACGCTTTTTCTCCAGTTGCTCCAGGATGTCTTGCATGGTCGTCCTTTGGTGAAATGCTGTGTGAGTTTGAGTGCTATTTATTTAATAGCTATCAGGGATTGATTTGCCTGGGCCTGGAGCAGATTTCGTGCTGCAGTCGATGCCGCAATGCGCCCTGCGGCCACGTCGGCCTGCATTTGCGGCAGCAGCTCGCGGACCTGCAGGTGCTGGCGAAACGCGAGCTTCAGGCCCGCGTCGATGCGCTCCCACATCCATGACAGCGCCTGCTTTTCACGCCGCGTGCCGATGCGGCCATTGGCCGTCTGCAACTGGCGAAACTGCGTGACCGCAGCCCAGAAGCTGTCCACCCCTTGCCCCAGCAGTGCGCTGATCTGCACCACTTTCGGGTGCCACAGCGTTTCGTCGTGGTGCGCGTTCTCGGGGTTGCCGTGCTGGCTGAGCAAGCGCAGCGACGAGGTGATCTGCGCTTCGGCCCGCGTGGCGGCATTCTTGTCGATGTCGGCCTTGTTGATGACCACGAGGTCGGCGATCTCCATCACACCCTTCTTGATGGCCTGCAGGTCGTCGCCCGCGTTGGGCAACTGCATCAGCACGAACATGTCCGTCATGCCCGCCACCGCAATTTCGCTCTGGCCCACGCCCACGGTTTCGACAATCACCACGTCGTAACCTGCGGCCTCGCAGACCAGCATGGCCTCGCGCGTTTTCTCGGCAACGCCACCCAGAGTGCCGCTACTCGGGCTGGGCCGGATGTAGGCCTTTTCGTGCACCGACAGGTGTTCCATGCGCGTCTTGTCGCCCAGGATGGAGCCGCCCGAGACGGTGCTGGACGGGTCGATGGTGAGCACGGCCACGCGGTGGCCCTGGGCAATGAGGTAAAGGCCCAACGCCTCAATGAAGGTGGACTTGCCCACTCCAGGCACGCCGCTGATGCCGAGGCGGAAGGATTTGCCGCTGTGCGGCAGGAGCGCGGTGAGCAGCTCATCGGCCTGCACCCGGTGGTCTGCCCGTGTCGACTCGAGCAAAGTGATCGCCTTGGACATGGCGCGGCGCTGCACGGCAGCATTGCCATGCAGCATGCCCTCCAGCAACGCGCCTGGGTTCACGCCACCGCCTTGCGGATCTGTTCCAGCACATCCTTCGCGCTGGCGGGAATCGGCGTCCCGGGGCCATACACGCCCTTTACGCCCGATTCGTACAAAAACTCATAGTCCTGCGCGGGGATCACCCCGCCCACGAACACGATGATGTCGTCGGCACCCTGGTCCTTGAGCGACTGGATGATGGCGGGCACCAGTGTCTTGTGCCCCGCGGCCAGGGTGCTCACGCCCACGGCGTGCACGTCGTTTTCAATGGCCTGGCGCGCGCATTCCTCGGGCGTCTGAAACAGCGGTCCCATGTCCACGTCGAACCCCAGGTCGGCAAAGGCAGTAGCCACCACCTTGGCCCCACGGTCGTGCCCATCCTGGCCCAGCTTGGCGATCATCACGCGGGGGCGACGGCCCTGCGCTTCAGCAAATTCGTTGATCTCGGTCTTGAGTTTGTCCCAGCCTTCGGCCGAGTCGTAAGCGGCTGCGTACACACCGGTCACCTTCTGCGTATCGGCGCGGTGACGCCCAAAAACCTTTTCCAGCGCGTCGGACACCTCGCCCACCGTGGCGCGCAGGCGCACGGCGTTGATCGACAGCTCCAGCAGGTTGCCTTCGCCGCTCTCTGCTGCAGAAGTGAGAGCATCCAGTGCTTGCTGCACCTTGGCTGCATCGCGGTTAGCCCTGATTTTTGCCAGGCGCTCGATCTGGCCGTCGCGCACCTTGACGTTGTCGATCTGGAGGATGTCGACCGGGTCTTCCTTGGCCAGGCGGTACTTGTTCACGCCGACGATCACGTCCTTGCCACTGTCGATGCGCGCCTGCTTTTCGGCGGCGGCGGCTTCGATCTTGAGCTTGGCCCAGCCGCTGTCCACTGCGGCGGTCATGCCGCCCATGGCTTCGACTTCTTCGATGATCTTCCAGGCGGCGTCGGCCATGTCCTGGGTCAGCTTTTCCATCATGTAGCTGCCGGCCCAGGGGTCGATCACATTGGTGATGTGGGTCTCTTCCTGGATGATCAGCTGCGTGTTGCGTGCAATGCGCGAACTGAATTCGGTGGGCAGCGCAATGGCTTCGTCAAAGCTGTTGGTGTGCAGGCTCTGCGTGCCGCCAAACACGGCCGCCATGGCTTCGATGGTGGTGCGTACCACGTTGTTGTAGGGGTCCTGCTCGGTCAGGCTCCAGCCGCTGGTCTGGCAGTGGGTGCGCAGCATCAGGCTCTTGGGGTTCTTCGCGCCGGTGGCCTTCATGATGCGGCACCACAGCAGGCGGGCGGCGCGCATCTTAGCGACTTCCAGGTAGAAGTTCATGCCGATGGCCCAGAAGAACGAGAGGCGCCCGGCGAATTCGTCCACGTCCATGCCCTTGGCTATGGCGGTCTTCACATACTCCTTGCCGTCGGCCAGCGTGAAGGCGAGTTCCAGCGCCTGGTTGGCACCGGCTTCCTGCATGTGGTAACCGCTGATCGAGATCGAGTTGAACTTCGGCATGTTCTTGGCCGTGTACTCGATGATGTCGCCAATGATCTTCATCGACGGCTTGGGCGGGTAGATGTAGGTGTTGCGCACCATGAACTCTTTCAGAATGTCGTTCTGAATGGTTCCGGAAAGCTTGTCCTGGCTCACACCCTGCTCTTCCGCCGCCACCACATAGCCCGCCAGCACCGGCAGCACGGCACCGTTCATGGTCATCGACACGCTGACCTTGTCGAGCGGGATCTGGTCGAACAGGATCTTCATGTCTTCGACCGAGTCGATCGCCACGCCGGCCTTGCCCACATCGCCCGTCACGCGGGGGTGGTCGCTGTCGTAGCCGCGGTGGGTGGCCAGATCAAACGCCACGCTCACGCCCTGCCCGCCCGCGGCCAGGGCCTTGCGGTAGAAGGCGTTGGATTCTTCAGCGGTCGAAAAACCCGCGTACTGGCGAATGGTCCACGGCCGCACGGCATACATGGTGGCCTGCGGGCCGCGCAGGTAGGGTTCAAAACCCGGCAGCGTGTTGGCGTACGGCAGGCTGGCGGTGTCTTCGGCGGTATAGAGCGGCTTGACGGTGATGCCGTCGGGCGTGACCCAGTTCAGCGCGTTCACATCGCCGCCGGGGGCGGACTTGGCAGCAGCCTTTGCCCAGGCTTCCAGCGAAGAAGCAGCGAACTCGGGGGCGTTGTTGGCGGGGGTGTCACTCATGGCGAAGGCTTCTCCGAAGATGGCGTTGGGGCGTCGGGCACGACGCGCAAGCGATGTCTGCGCAGTGGCAGAAATGTCGCGGCGAGTTTACATCATTCATAATTATTGATTCAAAATATTCCACCCAGCTTACAATCCGCTCCATGTCAGCCCTCACCCTCACCCCTCGTGCGCTTTATGAAGAAGTGGCGGAGCAATTGCGCCAGCGCATCTTCCGCCGCGAGCTGGAGCCCGGGAGCTGGATCGACGAACTGAAGATTGCCGAGGAATTCGGCATCAGCCGCACCCCGCTGCGCGAAGCACTGAAGGTGCTGGCGGCAGAAGGCCTGGTCACGATGAAGGTGCGGCGCGGCGCCTACGTGACGGAGATGAGCGAAAAAGACCTGCGCGACGTGTACCACCTGCTCAGCCTGCTGGAGAGCGACGCCGCGGGCGTGGTGGCCGAGCGCGCCACAACCGAGCAGCTGGCCACGCTGGTGGCACTGCACGCCGAGCTGGAGGCAGCCGCGGCCGAACGCGAGCAATTCTTCGCCGTCAACGAACGCTTTCACATGCTGCTGCTGGAGCTGGCCGACAACCGCTGGCGCAGCCAGATGGTGGCCGACCTGCGCAAGGTCATGAAGCTCAACCGGCACAACTCGCTATTCAAGGAGGGGCGGATCGCTGATTCGCTCAACGAGCACCGGGCCATCATGGCGGCCCTGCAGGCGCAAGATGCCAAGCGCACGCGCAAGGCCATGCAGGCACACTTTGCGCAGGGGCTGGTAGCAGCGACCTAACTGCAAACCCTCTGGGGAGGGACAGCCTCACATCGCCAAGACGGCGGAGGCATTCCGTGGCGCGGGCATACGGCCACTGTTCCGAAATCAGGAACGCACCATTTGCAACACAACCGGCCTGCGCCCAGGCCTCTGCCCGGTGTTAGGCGGGTAACATCCCTAGGGTTTTCACTGAGGCATGCGTGCCCTCTGGCCCGTGCCGCTACCGCAGAGCTTGATGACCCCTTTCCCGACCGACCTTGCCAGCGTCCAGACGCTGCCGCAGCTCCTGGCCTACCGCGTTGCCAGCACCCCCGATTCAGCCGCCTACCGCGCGTACGACCCCGCATCTGCGAGCTGGGTCACGCTCACCTGGGCCGAATCCGCCCAGCGCGTGAACCGCTGGGCCCACGCGCTGTCTGCCATGCGCCTGCCGACCGCGGCACGGGTGGCCATCCTGCTGCCCAACGGCATCCACGCCATGTGCGCCGACCAGTCGGTGCTGGCGGCTGGCTGCGTGCCTGTACCGCTGCATGCCATCGATAACGCGGGGAGCATCGCGTACATACTGGCGGACTGCGAAGCGTCGGTGCTGTTCGTCAGCACCCTGGCGCAGTGGCAAAGCATCAGCGCCACCGGTACCGCGTTTCCGGCGTTGCGCGCCGTCATCGTGACGGAGCCCGGCACCGAGCCTGCGCTACCTGCGCCGCTGCAAGGCGGGCCCGTGGTGGGCAGCCTGGCGCAATGGCTGGCGGGCGCGGCAGACGCAGGCACTTCGCACGCCCGCGAAGAGCCCGTTGCAGGCGACCTAGCGGCCATCGTCTACACATCAGGCACCACTGGCAAACCCAAGGGCGTGATGCTGACGCACCGCAACGTGGTGAGCGATGTGAAGGCGGTGCTTGACCGCATTGCGCCCACGGTGGACGACGTATTCCTGTCGTTCCTGCCGCTGTCGCACACCTTTGAACGCACGGGCGGCTACTACCTGCCCATTGCGGCGGGCAGCTGCGTTGCGTATGCGCGCTCGGTGGCGCTGCTGGCGGAAGACCTCAAGACCGTGCGCCCCACCGTGCTGGTGTCGGTTCCGCGGATCTATGAACGCATCCACGCAAAGCTGCTGGAAAAGCTGTCGCCCACCCCATGGAAGATGCGGCTGTACGAGGCCGCGCAGGCCATGGGCTGGGCGCGCTTTTGCGCAGCACAGCGATTGCCCGCACCGCAGGCCGACCCGGCCGCAGCAGGCTGGATGGGCGCCCTGCCCTGGCCCGTGCTGCGCGCACTGGTTGCCAAGCCGCTGCTCGCGCAGTTTGGCGGCCGCGTGCGTGTGGCGGTCAGCGGGGGCGCACCGTTGTCGCCCACCATTGCCAGGTGTTTCCTGGGCCTGGGGTTGCCGCTGGTGCAGGGCTACGGCATGACGGAGACATCACCCGTGGTGGCCGTGAACTCTCTGGACGACAACGACCCGGCCTGCGTGGGCAAGGCGCTGCCCGGAGTGCAGGTGCGCATCGGTGACAACCGCGAGTTGCAGGTGCGCGGCGACATCGTGATGAAGGGCTACTGGAAGCGGCCCGAAGACACCGCAAAGATCATCCAGCCCGACGGCTGGCTCGGGACGGGCGACCAGGCCGACATCGTCAACGGCCGCATCTACATCCGGGGCCGCATCAAGGAGATCATCGTCACCTCCACGGGCGAAAAGGTGCCACCTGGCGATCTGGAACTGGCCCTGCTGGCCGACCCGCTGCTGGAGCAGGCTTTCGTGATCGGTGAGAACAGGCCGTTCATCGCGTGCATTGCCGTGGTGCGCCGTGACGAGTGGCAACGCCTTGCCGCTGACCTGGGCCTGGATGCCCGTGACGCCGCCCACCTGAACCAGCCCAGCGTGCACCGCGCCGTACTGGCGCGGATGGAGAAGAACACCGCCATGTTTGCCCGCTACGCCGTGCCACGCGCCGTGCACCTGACGCTGGAGCCCTGGACCATTGAAAACACTTTCATGACGCCCACGCTCAAGCTCAAGCGCAACAACCTCAACGCACACTTCGCGCAGGCCATCGAGGCCATCTATCAAAAGCCTGCGGGGCGGTAGCCGGCCGCGCAGGTGCGCCTCCGATCAGGTCTCGAACTGGTGCGGGTTCTTTCCCTTGATGGGGGCGTAAAACGCCTTGATGGCCGCCATGTCCTGATCCACGTCGCCGGTGGTCTGAAACACAGGGCCCAGACCGCCCACCTTGCGGCCGTAGTCCACGTAGGCCAGCACGATGGGAACCCCGGCCTCGCGTGCGATGTGGTAGCAGCCCGTCTTCCAGTGCCGCGTCTTGCCGCGTGTGCCCTCTGGCGGCACTACCAGCTGCATGGGGCCGTCGGCATCCTTGAGCGCCTGGGCAGACATGGCCACCAGATTGTTCGACTGCGAGCGGTTCACGGGGATGCCCCCCAGCCAGCGCATCACGCCCCCGAACGGCATGCGAAAAAGGCTGGCCTTGCCCATCCAGTACACCCGCAGCCGCAGCGAGAAGGCCAGCATCAGAGTGAATGGAAGGTCCCAGTTGCTGGTGTGTGGCGCTGCAATCAGCACGCTTTTTGCGGCATGGGCGGGTAGTGCCCCCTCCACTTTCCAGCCGGCGGCGCGCAGGATGAAGCGCGACAGGCCGCGCAGCATGGTGTTCACGACGGGCGTGTCGAAGATCGTCGAATGCATGGGGTTTCAGTGGCAGATGGACCAGCGCCACTGCAAAAAAAGATTTCAGAACAGGCTGCAGGCTGGCGTGATTTTTCGATGCGGCCTGCCTGCCCGTCATCAAGCAGCAGCCAACCCGCAGTGCACCACCCGGCCATGAGCGCCAGCAAGCCAGAACTCGGAAGTATCGCTGAAACGTTTTGCTACAACCTGACTGCCGAGATATCCACCGGCGGTGTCCGGTCTGGGTCGGAGGCGCCGGGAAAGGAACAATCCACCCGTTTCGATGAAGGGATCGCCGCCGGAGCATCCCACCAGTCCGGGCTTAGCCCTGCGAAAATAGGTGTCTGCAGCGCTTGTCAGGAATTGCGCGTGCGCTCCATCACCCTCCGTTCAGCCAGCTCCAGGCGGTACACCGCAGCGCTGCTGGCAATGCCTCTTTCAAGATGACCGAAGACTCTTTCAGCCCGGGTAGCCACAGCCCATGGCGCATGTCCATCGCGCCGATGATGGACTGGACAGACCGCCACTGTCGCTACTTTCACCGCCTGCTCACGCGCCAGACGCTCCTCTACACGGAAATGGTCAACGCGGGCGCCATCATCCACGGCGGCACCGAGCGGCATTTGCGGTTCAACCTTGAGGAGCACCCGGTGGCCTTGCAGCTGGGAGGCAACGAGCCCGGGCCCCTTGCCGAGGCGGCCCGGCTGGGTGCGCAGTGGGGGTACGACGAGATCAACCTGAACTGCGGGTGCCCCAGCGATCGTGTACAGCGGGGCGCGTTCGGAGCGAGCCTGATGAAAGCACCGATGGTGGTGGCTGATTGCGTGAAGGCCATGAAGGACGTGGTCGATGTGCCCGTCACGGTGAAGCACCGCATCGGGATCGACAAGAACGAAGACTATGCGTTCGTGCGCGACTTTGTGGGCACCGTGGCGGACGCCGGCTGCACGGTGTTCATCGTGCATGCGCGAAACGCCTGGCTGCAAGGTTTGTCGCCCAAGGAAAACCGCGACATTCCTCCACTGCGCTACGAAGTCGTACGGCAGCTGAAAAACGATTTTCCCCACCTGGTAGTTGCCATCAATGGTGGCATACAGACGGACGCTGTGGTGCAGGAACAGCTGGCGCTGCTGGACGGGGTCATGATCGGCCGCGAGGCATACCACAACCCCTGGTGGCTTGCCCGATGGGACGCGCTTTACTACGGCGGTCAGCCGTGCCCATTGACGCGCGAGGAGGTCGAGGAAGCCATGGTCTCCTACATGGAGCAAGAGGCAGCCCGGTACGGAACTCCCTGGCCACACATCGCCCGGCACATGCTCGGCTTGCGACACAGCTTGCCGGGTGCACGCATCTGGCGCCAGGTCTGGAGCAACCACCTTTTGAAGGACCGGCCCGCTCGCGAAGTCCACGCACTGGCCAAAGAATCGTATGCCGCGCCCGGACCAGAGACGCCGCAAGGTGTCCCGGACTCCATGACTGCCGCGGGCTAGTCCCGGGCGTACCGGCACCCTGCACCCCGGAAATCCGGCCGGCGCTTGTCAGCCTTGGGCGTCTGGCAGCATGGCCAGCCACTCTTGCATGGGCACTGGCCTGCCAAAGAAGTACCCCTGCATGCCTGGGCAATGGCTGGCCACCAGGAAATCGGCCTGGGCAGCGGTTTCCACGCCCTCTGCCACCACATGCAGCTTCAGATGGCTGGCCACTGAGATGATCGACTGCACGATGGCGGTGTCACTGGGGTCCTGCGGAGTATCCTGCACAAAGCTTTTGTCGATCTTGAGTTCATACAGCGGCAACCGCTTGAGATAGGCCAGGCTGGAATACCCGGTGCCGAAATCGTCGATGGAAAACCGGATTCCCATCGCGACCAGTTCCGTCATCCGCGCGATGGTGTCATCGAGGTTCTCGATCAGAAGGCTTTCCGTCACCTCCAGGACCAGCAGCTGTGCACTCGCCCCTGTGCGCTCCAGCACCTCCCGAATGCGGATCACGAAATCGTCTTGCCGGAACTGCAGCTGACTCACGTTGACCGACAGCGAAAGCGAAAGCCCCAGGCGCTGCATCCGAGCCAGGACCTCGCAGGCCTGCTCGATCATCCAGGTGCCCATGCGTACGATGTGGCCCGAACTTTCCGCGATGGGAATAAAGACGGCAGGTGTGATGTTGCCGCGATCGGGATGCATCCATCGCATCAGCAGCTCGCCCCCCACAAGCTTCCCGGCAGCGTTGACCTGGCTTTGAACGGCTACCGAGAGCTGCCCCTCTGCGAGGGCCCTGCCCAGGTCCTGCTCCAGCGACATCCGCTGATGCACGTCAGCCTGCATTGCCACTTCGAAAAACCGCACGCGGTTGCGTCCCTGGCCCTTGGCGCCGTACATGGCCGTGTCGGCCTCACGCAGCAGGTCTTCGGCGGCTTCCCCGTGCTTGGGGAACAGTGTTATGCCAATGCTGCCCGCGCTGGTGTATTCCCGCGAGCCGATGGCATAAGGTGCCTCCAGCGCGGTGCGTATGCGCTCGGCTTCTATCAGCGCCAGTCGACCCGCGGTCTCCGTGTCGGCCCCGAGGTTTTGCCCGAGCACCACAAACTCGTCTCCTCCCATCCGGGCTACCAGATCGCCCGGACGCAGCAGGCCCGACAACCGGGCTGCCACGCTCACCAGAAGTGCATCGCCCAGCGAATGGCCCAATGCGTCATTGATCTGCTTGAAGTTGTCCAGATCGACATAGAGCAAGGCCCCAACCTGACCGGACTGTCGCGCCAGGGCTAACGCATGGTCGAGGCGGTCCATGAACATCCTGCGGTTCGGCAGGTTGGTCAGTACGTCGAAATTGGCCAGTTGCCGTGCCTTGGCCTCGGCGAACTTGCGTTCGGTGATATCCCGCGCCAACGCGACGAAACGTGCCCTCGGCTGGAGTGCCGTGTTTTCCTTGCGCGCAATCGACAGCTCGAACCAGCGCGTGGACCCGTCGCCTGCATCCAGGGTGTACTGGTGACCGGCTGAATAACCGTTGCGTTCGGCTGCTTCCAGGGCCGCAATGCAGCCTGCAGCAGCATCGGGAGACACAACGTCCTGCAAGAGCCGCCCCACCCATGTCTGCGCCGCAAGGGTCTGTCCTGTTGATCGGGAGAACCTGTACTGGTGGATCCGTCCCTTCCCGTCAAGCTCCAGAAGAAGGTCGGGCACCGCGTTCAGCGTGCTTTCCAGTTCATCGCGGGCAATCTGCAGGCTGGCTGTGGCGGTGCGGGCCAAGGCCGCTGCGCGTTCGCGCTGCGTGGCCAGCACCCATGCGAACCATGCCAAAAGCCCGCTGAGAACCACGCCAATGGCAGCAATCGCATGGTGTCCATCGTCCCTGAAGCGCAGGTCGAACGCCGGCGTCGGCGTCATGCGAACGAGCCATCTGCGCCCACCGACCTCAATCCACCTTTCTGTTATCAGCTCGCCGCCAGCAGCGGCATCGCGCGCGGCTGGCTCGCCAGCCGTTCCGTACAGGTCGCGTCTGGCGGTTTCAGGAGCGGCATCGGCAATGTGAATATCGATATCAGCGTCGAACTCGGCGGCAAGTCCCTGGACGACCTGCCTCATCTGGAACGCAGCGGACACCCATCCCACCAGTCCTGCGGTTCGGCCGGCCCCTGTGCTGGTCTCTGCCTCGGGCGAGTACAGTGGCAGGTACATCACCACGCCAGTGGGGGCATCGGATGGATCCGCTGGCAGCACCACAGGCTCGGAGATGCGGAGTTCTCCGGACGCGCGAGCCGACTCCATGGCCGCCCTCAGTGCGGGCACAGTCAGCGCGTCGAATCCCAGCACCTTCCGGTTCGATACGTTCAGAGGTTCGATGTGCATCACCGGCGCAGTCACATTGCCTTCGTTCGACGGCCAGACTGCATAGTTGCGCATGCCACGCTGGTGCATGTCCGCAACGTGCGCTGCCAAGGTGTGCGGCGAGACAAGAGGGACAAGCGCCACACCCCTCAGTCCGGGGCGGGTTTCAGGCAACCGGAGTGCGGACACGTACGTCTGAAACTCTTCCCTGTCGATCTGGTCGGATCCTTCAAAGTACCCTTTGACGCCGCGCAGCACCATTTCATAGACCGCCATGCGGTCCTTGATATTGGACGCAATATGGTCGGCTGCGACCTCAAAGTTCCGTTCGCGCTTATCGTGTGCGCTGCGCGCTGCGGTTTGCCAATACAGAAACGTTATGCCCAGCAGAACCGCAGCCAGCATCGGTGGCATGGCCCATGCAAGCCACTTGCGACTAGCCGTGGCATCCTCACGCGCGTCGCCGATGCCTGACGGGGACAGATCTGTGGGGACCCTGGGTTCAGGGGGCGTAGGTGGGTTCATGAGACGCATGCAGTGACGCAGCCTGATGGCCAACGCTGCCCTATTATGGTGAATGATGACGGACATCCCCGCTGGCCTCTGCTGTTGGCTTCGGCCGCCGCCCTGTTGCTCGCTATGCTCTTGTCAGGAACGCTGGCTACCGCCGCTGGCCCACCGCGTCGACTGCGCGGTATGGCTCCGCGGCACCGCGGACTCCATCCGCTACATCACAACTTCTTTCGCCGGACCGTTTCATGCCCACGCTCGATTTTGATTTCGAGGAATCACAATTTCGCCGTCTTTATGCCGAACAGCATGCTGCACTCGACCAGGCTTGCCGGCAGCTGACCCGCATCGTGGGCAAGGTAGTCGCCCAGACCGGCGGGGTGGACATTGCCAAGGTGGAGGGGCGCGTCAAGGACATCGACGAGTGCATCCGGAAGTTTGTGCGCAAGTACCGCTCGGTGCTGGAAGAGCAGAACACCCCGTACGAGATTCGCCCGTTCATCACGGACCTGATCGGTGTGCGGGTCGTCTGCCTGTATGAAGACGAACTGGAGAAAGTTGCCGACATCGTGCGCAGCCACTTTGCCGTGATCGATGTGACCGACAAGGCTTCGGCGGTGGAAAGCACCGAGGCGTCTTTTGGCTACAAGGGCCTTCACCTCGATTTGAAGCTCGCCACGCCCGACAAGGTGCCACCCGAGCATTCGCCGTGGGTCTACCTGCCGTTCGAATTGCAGGTCCGCACCATCATTCAGGATTCGTGGAGCGTGCTGGACCACCGTATCAAGTACAAGAAGTCCATTCCGGGGCAGCTCAAGCGGCGAATCAATGTGTTGTCAGCCCTGTTTGAGCTGGCCGACCGCGAGTTCCGGCAGATCCGGGACGCCACAGCGGCCGAAATCCTGCAGGCGCCCGATGAAACGGCAGAAGCCGCTGAAGAAGCCGGGCAGCAACCCACGCCGGCCTCGGAAAAATCGGCGGGTACGCCCAACAGCGAACTCAATGCCTTCACCTTCCTCAAGATTGCGACACACTTTTTCAAGGACTTCGAGTTCGAGCCGTCCAAGGTGGATGGTTTTGTGGACGACATCCACGCATGGTCGCCCGGGATGACGCGGGCCCGGTTCAACGCGCTCATGCGCGAAACCGTGGCGGTCGTCAAACGCTACAAGCAGCACTTTGAAGAGCAAAACCCGCAGGCGAGCTTCAACCCGTACACCGTCATGCGGCACTGCCTTTTTATGCACGACAGGTCGGTTTTTCGGCCCGCACTGCGTAATTCCGCCCGTGAAGCGTTTTCTGCCTGGCTTTCTGAACAGGGGGAGCCCAAGGTTTCGGCCACAGGCTGACAGATTCCTGAGCATTCGACGCTGACGCAGTGCTGAATTAGCCCATGTCGCGCCCGCGACTCGCCATTGGTGGTTCCACTCCATGCGTTACTGGGTATCTGCTGCTATATTGCACTGCAACATAACGGAGTTTCGCCCCATGCTGTATCACATCTACGAAACCCAGCGCTCGCTGATGGAGCCATTCACCGACTTTGCACAGGCAGCCGCCAAGCTGTACAGCAATCCCTTGTCCCCGCTCAGCCAGAGCCCTCTGGCACAGCGCATGTCTGCCGGGTACGACCTTCTGTACCGCTTGGGCAAGGACTACGAAAAGCCGGCTTTTGGTATCACGTCGGTGGATGTGGACGGCGTGGGCGTGGCCATCCACGAGCGCATCGAGATGGACAAGCCGTTTTGCGAGCTCCGCCGGTTCAAGCGTTTCTCCGACGATCCTGCGACCCTCACCAAGCTCAAGACCCAGCCGGTGGTACTGATCGTGGCGCCGCTTTCGGGTCACTATGCCACGCTGCTGCGCGACACCGTGCGGACGATGCTCAAGGACCACAAGGTCTACATCACCGACTGGAAAAACGCCCGCCTGGTGCCGCTGTCGGATGGTGAGTTCCACCTGGATGACTACGTGAACTACGTGCAGGAGTTCATTCGGCATTTGCAGGGCGTATACGGCAACTGTCACGTGATCAGCGTGTGCCAGCCCACGGTGCCCGTTCTGGCTGCCGTGTCGTTGATGGCAAGCCGTGGCGAGACGACGCCCCTGACGATGACCATGATGGGTGGCCCCATTGATGCGCGCAAGTCGCCGACATCGGTCAACAACCTTGCCACGAACCGCAGCTACGAGTGGTTCGAGAACAACGTGATCTACCGAGTACCGGAGAACTTCCCGGGTGCCGGGCGGCGCGTGTACCCCGGGTTCCTGCAGTACACCGGCTTCGTGGCCATGAACCCCGACCGGCACGCCACAAGCCATTACGACTACTTCAAGGACCTGATCAAGGGTGACGACGCGAGCGCCGAAGCCCACCGCAAGTTCTACGATGAGTACAACGCCGTGCTCGACATGGACGCGGACTACTACCTGGAAACGATCAAGACCGTGTTTCAGGATTACAAACTGGTGCACGGCACCTGGGACGTTCGGTCGCCCAAGGGCAAGATCGAGCGCGTACGCCCCCAGGACATCAAGACCACTGCGCTGTTCACGGTGGAAGGCGAGCTGGACGATATCTCGGGCTCTGGCCAGACCAAGGCAGCGCATGGCCTGTGCAGCGGCATCACGCACAAGGAACAAAAGCACCTGGAAGCCAAGGGTGCAGGCCACTACGGCATCTTCAGCGGCCGCCGCTGGCGCGACGTGGTGTACCCGCAGGTGCGCGCATTCATCCTTTCGCACGATGCGCCCAGGATAAAGGCGCCCTTGGTCCTGCAAAATGCCGCGCCCGCAACCTTGTCTGCGCCTGCGATGGCTGAAAAGATCGTGGCTGCCAAGGATGCTGCTGTGGCACCCAGCAAGGCTTCTACCGTCAAGAAGGCGACTGCAAAGCCTGCCGCCAAGCAGCCGGTGAGCAAGGCGACGGCGCCGTCCGTCCGGGCTCCTGCTGGCAAGGTCGCCACCCGCTGGGTGACGCCCGACGAAGCCGCAGCCCCTGCGACTGCCCCCGCTGCTGTCATCCCCAAGGCAGCGCAAACAGCGCCCGCGGTAGCAGCGGCTTCGCCGGTTCCCGCCGCGCCCTCGGGCAAGCGCCGCGCCGCGGCTGGCAAGGCTTGACGGAAAGGGCCGTCGCCTCCCTTGCCCCGGTGGCACGGGAGGCTGTGCCTTCGCTCTCGGGCCTGGCAGGGCTCGCCGCGCAGATCAATGCGGCCTTGCCGCAAACCCAGTGCACGCGCTGCGGATACCCTGACTGCGCAGCGTATGCCGGCGCAATCGCGGAGGGCACGGCAGCTATCAACCAGTGCCCGCCTGGCGGCGCCGGGGGCATTGCACGGCTGGCACAGATCACGGGAAACGATGTTCAACCCCTGAACACCGCCCACGGCCTAGAGGCACCTCGAACTACAGTCTTCATCGATGAAGCCTGGTGCATCGGCTGCACCTTGTGCATCAAGGCCTGCCCTACCGATGCGATCGTGGGGTCCAACAAGTGGATGCACACCGTGATGGAACAGTACTGCACAGGCTGCGAGCTTTGCGTTCCAGTCTGTCCTGTGGACTGCATCCAGATCGAGAGTGCAAGCGGCGCGCTCACGGGGTGGGCAGCGTGGTCAGTCGCAGATGCCGCGCAGGCGCGTTCACGATACGAACGGCGCAAGGATCGGTTGCAGTGGGAGGCACTCACAGAAGACAACAGGGGTGCGTCGCCGGACGCCGACGCGGGCTGCGAAGAAATGGGGCCTGAGGCTGACGAAGCCTATGTGCCCAAAAATCCACTCGCTACAGCGCCTGCACTACAAGATGCAGGAGCCGCCGCCCGGCGGGCAGCCATCGCTGCGGCACTTGAGCGGGCGCGACAGCGGCGGGCCTTCGCCCGCAAGCGCTGACCGGACCAGCCCACAAAAAAACAGCGCGCGGCAGGATCCTGAACGACTGCACCGTACAAGTAGACGCCGGATGCCCGGCAGGCACGCGGTCAACCCCGCGAGTCAGCGTGCGGCAAGGGTTTTGTAGACGCCGCAGCCTACATAGAAATCACCGGCCTTGCTGACATAGGACATCTTCGTCTGCACCACGCCCGTTGCCGGGTTGGTAATGTCGTATTCAACCCAGCCCGGTGCGCGGTCCGCCTGCTGGGTGATGTCCGCCACCAGCCGGTCTCCCGCGATGCCTGGGATGTCCTGAACGCGGGTACCTACCTTGGCGGGGTTGCCTCCGAACGCAAGGTAGGTTCCCGCAGTGTCGAGGACGAACACATACATGTCGCGGTCATGGTACGGCTGGCTCTTGTCAGTAAGCGTCCGGAGGAACTGCTCGCGGCCTGTAGTCTTGTGCAGCAATATGGCGCGGCTGACCAGCGCCACCGCCTCTTCTGCCGTACCTTGCTGTAGCCTGAAGGCCGCCACGGCACGCGACAGCGTGGATGCCCGGCTTTCCAGCGCCTCTGCCTGGTGAACGGCTTCGACCACCATCTGGGCATTGTTCTGGGTGATCTGGTCGAGCTGTTGCACTGCTGCGCTGATTTCGCGCAGCCCTGTGCTCTGGTCAGAACTCGAGCCCGATATCTCGCTCATGCTGCCCGCCACGCTGCGGATTCCGCTGGCCATCTCGGCAATGCCGGAACCGGCCGAGCGGATGAGTCCGGCGCTGGTTTCCACCTGGCTCACCGATGCGCTGATCAGTTCGCGGATTTCGCGTGCGGCGTCGGCAGAGCGCTTGGCCAGGCTCCGGACCTCGGCGGCCACCACGGCAAACCCCCTGCCCTGCTCTCCCGCCCGCGCGGCCTCCACCGCAGCGTTCAGCGCCAGTATGTTGGTCTGGAAGGCAATGCTGTCGATCACGCCAATGATCTCGCTCATCCGGCGCGCACCTTGCTGGATGGCCTCGACCGACTCGACGGCGCGCGACATCGCCTGTGCGCCGGAATCGACAGCCGTGCGTACCTGCGCCGCGCGCGCGTTGGCGTCCTGGGCGGTCTGGGCGTTGTTCTGTACGGTGGAAGACAACTCCTCTACGCTGGCGGCGGTTTGCTCCAGGTTGGCAGCCTGCTGCTCGGTGCGGTCTGCCAACGACCGGTTCCCTTCAGCCAGGCTTTTGCCGGCGTGGGCCACCAGCGCCGCATTGCTCCGGATATCGGCCACCATCGACGACAGCGTTACCACCATCCGGTCGAGCGACTTTGCAAGATCACCTATTTCATCTTGCCCATAGGCCGCCGACCGGGCACACAAATCGCCGCCGGTGGTGAGCTCCATGGTGCGCGAAAGACCTGCCAGGTCTGCAGCAAGGCTCGCGTACAAAGCCACCAGCACATAAAGCACCGCTGTCAAAGCCGCACCCGCGACCCACCACGGGGCCTGCAAGCCGACGGTGACAACTGCCACCAAAATCATCAGGGCCAGGGTCAGCACCTTGCCGGGAAGACGCCACTTGCGCATCCACCACAGCCCTGGTCGTAAGGGGAGGTACTCCGGCATCGTGTCTCCTGTTGTCATTATTTACTGCGTGCGCGCCCGGATCCTATGGGCGCGTTCTTACTGTCAATTGACAATGGGGCGTAGGGTTTACCACCAACGGTCAGCGCAATTGCCTTGCCACCAGTGTGCCGGGGCGCTGTGGCGGCACTTCATAATGGCAGCCCATGAACCCCCTGCTCTCCCACCTTCAGCCCTACCCCTTTGAGCGTCTGCGGCAGCTGTTTGCCGGGGTGACGCCCCCGTCCAGCTACAGCGCTATCAGTCTGGGGATGGGTGAACCTCGCCATCCGACACCACAGTTTATCAAAGATGCGATAAGTATCAACCTTGCGGGATTGGCAAGTTACCCTGCAACAGCAGGCGAGCCGGCCTTGCGCGAGGCGTTCACGCGTTGGGTGAAGGGGCGTTACGCGCTAACGCTGGACGCAGCCACCCAGGTGCTGCCCGTCAACGGCTCGCGCGAGGCGCTGTTTGCTTTTGCGCAGACCATCATCGACCCCACAGGCGGTCAGGCCATGGTGGTGTGCCCCAACCCTTTCTATCAGATCTACGAAGGCGCCACCTTGCTGGCGGGAGCGACGCCCTACTATGCGGCCAGCGACCCGTCGCGCAACTTCGCGGTCAACTGGGATGCGGTTCCGGAATCGGTATGGCAGCGCACGCAGCTTCTTTTCGTCTGCTCCCCGGGCAACCCTACGGGCGCGGTCATGCCGCTGGGCGAATGGAAAAAACTCTTCGAGTTGAGCGATCGTTTCGGCTTTGTCATCGCTTCCGATGAGTGCTACAGCGAGATCTATTTCCGGGACGAGCCCCCACTGGGCGGCCTGGAGGCGGCCGCGAAACTGGGTCGCAGTGATTTCCGCAACCTGGTGTCGTTTACCAGCCTTTCGAAACGCAGCAATGTGCCGGGCCTGCGCAGCGGTTTCGTTGCGGGCGACGCGACCCTGATCAAGGCGTTTTTGCTGTACCGCACATACCACGGCAGCGCCATGAGCCCCGTTATCCAGGCGGCCTGCATTGCAGCTTGGGGCGACGAGCAGCACGTGGTCGAGAACCGCACGCGCTACCGCAAGAAATTCGCGCAGGTCACACCGCTGCTGGCGGGCGTGATGGACGTGGCCCTGCCGGATGCCGGTTTCTATCTGTGGGCCAAGGTACCCGAGGCGCTGGGCATGGACGACGCCGAGTTCGCGCGTGAGCTGCTGGCTCAATACAATGTGACGGTGCTGCCCGGCAGCTATCTGGCCCGTGAGGCGCAAGGCAGCAACCCCGGCGCGCAGCGTGTGCGCATGGCGCTGGTCGCCGATGTGCAGGAGTGCGTGGAAGCCGCCCTGCGCATTGTCCAATTCATTCAATCCCGTACTGCCTGACATCCCAAATGACCCAACAACTGCAAACCCTTATCGACAACGCGTGGGAAAACCGTGCCTCGCTCTCTCCTGCAACGGCGCCCAAGGAAACGGTGGATGCTGTCGAGCAGGTGATCTCCGAGCTGAACAACGGCACGTTGCGCGTGGCCACGCGCCAGGCCGTAGGCCAGTGGACCGTGCACCAGTGGATCAAGAAGGCCGTGCTACTGTCGTTCCGTCTGCGTGACAACGAAGTGGTCCGCGCTGGCGACCTGGGCTTCTACGACAAGGTGCAGACCAAGTTTGCGCACCTGAGCGAAGACGAAATGAAGGCCACCGGCGTGCGTGTGGTGCCGCCCGCAGTGGCACGCCGCGGCAGCTTCATCGCCAAGGGCGCCATCCTGATGCCCTCGTACGTGAACATCGGCGCCTATGTGGGCGAAGGCACCATGGTGGATACATGGGCCACCGTGGGTTCGTGCGCACAGATCGGCGCTGGCGTGCACCTGTCGGGTGGCGTGGGCATCGGCGGTGTACTGGAGCCCTTGCAGGCCGGCCCCACGATCATTGAAGACAACTGCTTTATCGGCGCCCGCTCCGAGGTCGTCGAAGGCGTGGTGGTGGAAGAGAACGCGGTGCTGGGCATGGGTGTGTACCTGGGCCAGAGCACCCCCATCTTCAACCGCGCCACCGGCGAGATCAGCTACGGCCGCGTGCCCGCGGGTTCGGTGGTGGTCAGCGGCAACCTGCCCAAGACGGCCGCCAATGGCGCTCCCTACAGCATGTACGCCGCCATCATCGTCAAACAGGTGGATGCGCAGACCCGCTCCAAGACCAGCATCAACGACCTGCTGCGCGACTGATGGCTGAAGCCCCGGCTGCACCTGTGCGGCCAGGGCTGTTCAAGACAACGACAACGAGAGGGGGAGCTACATGAGCACGATGGAACGGATCCTGCGGCTGATGGCCGAGAAAAAGGCCTCGGACGTCTACCTGTCTGCCAACGCGCCGGCACTCATCAAGATCAACGGTGAGTGCATCCCCGTCAACAACCAGATCCTGCCGGCCGATGCGCCGCGCAACCTGCTCTCGGAGATCGTTCCGCCCGACCGCATCGAAGAGCTCGAGGAGACCGGCGAGCTGAACATGGGCGTGCCCCTGAGCGGTGTCGGCCGCTTCCGGGTCAGCGCCATGCGCCAGCGCGGCAGCTACGCCGTAGTGGTCCGCTTCATCTCGCAGCTGATTCCTGAATTCGACTCGCTGGGCTTGCCGCCCATCATGCGGGACCTCATCATGGAAAAGCGCGGCCTCATCCTGATGGTGGGCGCCACGGGCTCGGGCAAGAGCACCTCGCTCGCGTCAATGATCGACACGCGCAATGAAGTGTTGACAGGTCACATCCTCACTATCGAGGACCCCGTCGAATACCAGTTCAGGAACAAGCGCTCCATCGTCAACCAGCGCGAGATCGGCAGCGACACGCAGTCCCTGCAAACGGCGCTCAAGAACGCATTGCGCCAGGCACCCGACGTGATCCTGATCGGCGAAATCCGTGACCGCGAAACCATGTCGGCTGCCATTGCCTATGCGCAGTCGGGCCATCTGTGCCTGGCCACGCTGCACGGCAACAACAGCTACCACGCGCTCAACCGTATCCTGAGCTTCTACCCCGTGGAAGTACGCCCCACCATGCTGGGCGACCTGGCTTCGGCACTGAAGGCCATCGTGTCGCAGCGACTCGTGCGCACCGTGGCGGGCGGCCGCGTACCGGCTGTCGAGGTGATGCTCAACACCAAGCTCGTGTCCGACCTCATCGAGAACGGCGACTTTTCGGGCGTGCGCGAGGCGATGGAAAAGTCCATGGCCGAAGGCTCGATGACCTTTGAGGAAGCCCTCGCAAAACTCATCATGGACGGCAAGATCGACCGCAAGGAAGGCATGGCCTACGCCGATTCGCCCACCAACCTGATGTGGCGCCTGCAAAACGACTTCTCGCTGGCGGCCAACGCGGCCAAAGCACAGAAAGAAGCCCGCGATGTCCAGGACGACCAACCTTCCTTTACCGAAATCGTGCTGGACGTCAAGCCAGCGGCCTGATCGTTCCACGCCCCACATCCCCCTTTCCTATCCCCATGTCACGCACCCTGCACCTGGCTGAGCAACTGATCTCCCGGCCCTCAATCACCCCCGAAGACGCCGGATGCCTCGATCTGCTTGCCACCCGCCTGGCCCCCCTGGGGTTCGTGTGCGAACGCATGGACAGCGGCCCTGCAGACTTCCGGGTCAGCAATTTATGGGCAAAACGGCCCGTAGCCCTTGATTCAATTGCCTCTTCTGCTATCAAAACAGTAGTATTTGCCGGCCACACCGATGTGGTGCCCACCGGACCGCTTGCGCAGTGGAGCAGCGACCCGTTCGTGCCCACGCACCGCGGAGGCAAGCTCTACGGCCGCGGCGCCAGTGACATGAAGACCTCCATCGCCGCTTTTGTAGTGGCGGTCGAAGAGTTTCTCGCTGCCACCCCTGAGCCCATGGTCCAGATGGCCTTTTTGCTGACCAGCGATGAGGAAGGCCCGTCGGTTGACGGCACCAAGGTCGTGGTCGAACAGCTCCACGCCCGCGGCGAGGTGCTGGACTACTGCATCGTCGGCGAGCCGACCTCGGTAGAGCGCACCGGCGACATGATCAAGAACGGCCGCCGCGGCACCCTGAGCGGCAAGCTCACCGTGCGCGGCATCCAGGGCCACATCGCCTATCCGCAGCTGGCCCGCAACCCCATCCACCAGGCCCTGCCGGCGCTGGCCGAGCTGGCCGCCACCACCTGGGACGAGGGCAACGCATTCTTTCCGCCCACCAGCTGGCAAGTGAGCAACATGCACGGCGGCACGGGGGCCACCAACGTGATCCCTGGCGAGGTGGTCATCGACTTCAACTTCCGCTTCTCGACCGAATCGACCGCCGACGGCCTCAAGCAGCGCGTGCATGCCGTGCTGGACCGCCACGGCCTGGAGTACGACCTGCGCTGGACCCTGGGCGGCCAGCCGTTTCTAACCACGCCTGGCGAACTCGTCACGGCCGTGCAGCAGGCAATCCAGGCTGAGACTGGCATCGTCACTGAACTCTCCACCACCGGCGGCACCAGCGATGGCCGCTTCATTGCGCAGGTGTGCCCCCAGGTCATCGAACTGGGCCCCCCCAACGCCAGCATCCACAAGATCGACGAGCACATCGTCGTTGCCGACATAGAGCCGCTCAAGAACATCTACCGCCGCACGCTGGAAAACCTGCACGCGCAAGCCGTGGCAGCGCGTGCGCAGGCGGTGCAGGCATGACGGGGCCCACATCCGTCAAACCAGGTATTGACGCTGCGCCCACCAGCGCCGTGCAGCCCGTGCAAGGCGACACGGTCGGCGCGCTGGTCGAGTCCGGTGCGCAGTCGCTTGTCGCGGCAGGCGTCGCCTTCGGCCACGGCACCACCAACGCCCACGACGAGGCCGCCTGGCTGGTGCTGTGGCGGCTGGGCCTGCCGCTGGACAGTGATCTGTCGGACAACCCCGACTCGGTGCAAAAACAGCCGGTAGCGCCCGAATCTTCTGCCCTGGTTGCTACACTTTTTGAAGAACGCATCCGCACCCGCAAACCCGCCGCCTATCTCACGCGCGAGGCCTGGCTGCAAGGCGTGTCGTTCTACGTGGACGAGCGTGCCATCGTGCCGCGCAGCTTCATTGCCGAGATCCTCGTCGATGGCATGGCCGATGATTTCCTGAGCGACCAGACCCGGCGCGTGCTGGACCTGTGCACGGGCAACGGCAGCCTGGCCGTGCTGGCGGCCATGGCCTGGCCTGAAGTCGAGGTCACCGGGGCAGACATCTCGCCCGACGCACTGGCCGTGGCACGCATCAACGTGGATCGCCATGGCCTGGCAGACCGCATTGCGCTGTGCCTCTCCGACGGCCTGTCTGCCGTGCCCGGCCCGTGGGATCTGATCCTGTGCAACCCCCCATACGTGAACGCTGCCAGCATGGACGCGCTGCCCAGCGAATACCGCGCCGAACCAGAGCTGGCCCTGGCCGGCGGACAGGACGGCATGGACTTCGTTCGCCAGCTCTTCAAGGCCGCGCCAGCGTGCATGAGCGACGATGCCGTGATCATTCTGGAGATCGGCAACGAGCGCCCCTATTTCGAGGCGGCATTTCCGCAGCTGCCGGTGTTCTGGCTCGATACCAGTGCCGGTGAAGACCAGGTTTTGCTCGTCACAAAGCAGGCCCTGGCTGCCCAAAGCCGGCTCACGGCACAATAGAGGGCTTTGCGCCACCCTGGTGGCTGCCGCGGTGAGACCGATGGCAGCCATGCCGGCGCACCGATTTTTTGACGCCACCCGCCATGTGCGGGTGCGCTTTTTTCTGATTCCCGGATGATCACCCTCAAGAACGTAACCCTGCGACGCGGCACGAAAGTCGTGCTCGACAGCGTGTCCACCACCATCAACCCCGGCGAAAACGTCGGGCTTGTGGGCCGCAACGGCGCGGGCAAGTCCAGCCTGTTTGCGCTGCTCAGCGGCAAGCTGCACGAGGACGGTGGAGACTTCCACATTCCATCGAGCTGGCGGATGGCCGAGGTTGCGCAGAACATGCCCGAAACCGACCAGTCGGCCACCGACTTTGTGCTGGAAGGCGACACGCGCCTGGCCGAAGTGCAGCAGCAACTGGCAGACGCCGAAGCCAGCGATGACGGCATGGCCATCGCCCACGCGTATTCCGACCTGCACGACGCAGGCGCCCACGACGCCGTAGCCCGCGCGCAGGCGCTGATCCTGGGCCTGGGCTTTCGGGTGAGCGAGCTGGACCAGCCGGTGAGCAGCTTCTCGGGCGGCTGGCGCATGCGCCTGCAGCTGGCGCGGGCGCTGATGTGCCCCAGTGATCTGCTGCTGCTCGACGAGCCCACCAACCACCTGGACCTGGACGCACTCGTCTGGCTGGAGGCATGGCTCAAGCGCTACGCGGGCACCATGATCGTGATCAGCCATGACCGCGAGTTCCTGGACGCGATCACCAACGTCACGCTGCAGATCCAGCAGGGCGAGCTGAACCGCTACGGCGGCAACTACAGCAAGTTCGAAGAGCTGCGCGCCCAGCAGCTGGAGCTGCAACAGGCCAGCTTCTCCAAGCAGCAGGAGAAGATGGCCCACCTGCAGAAGTTCATTGACCGCTTCAAAGCCAAGGCCAGCAAGGCCAAGCAGGCGCAAAGCCGCGTCAAGCAACTCGAACGCATGGAAAAGATCGGCCCCGTGCTGGCCGAGGCGGACTTCACCTTCGAGTTCAAGGAACCGGCCAACCTGCCCAACCCGATGCTGGCCATCAGCGATGCATCGTTTGGCTATGCGGACGACGAGGGCGTGCCGACCACCATCCTTTCGGGCGTCAACCGCTCGGTGCTGGCGGGCCAGCGCATCGGTATCCTGGGCGCCAACGGCCAGGGCAAGTCCACGCTGGTCAAGACCATTGCGCGCACCATGAAGGCGCTGGGCGGCAACATCACCGAAGGCAAGGGCCTGAACATCGGCTACTTTGCCCAGCAGGAACTCGATGTTCTGCGCCCAGCCGACAACCCGCTCGAGCACATGATCCGCCTGGCGCGGGAGCTGGGGCCCGACGCCAAGCAACCGAGCCGCGAGCAGGACCTGCGCAGCTACCTGGGCAGCTTCAACTTCACGGGCGACATGGTCAAGCAGGCCGTGGGCACCATGAGCGGCGGTGAAAAGGCCCGCCTGGTGCTGGCCATGATCGTCTGGCAGCGCCCCAACCTGCTGCTGCTGGATGAGCCCACCAACCACCTGGACCTCGCCACCCGCGAGGCCCTGGCCATGGCGCTCAACGACTTCGACGGCACCGTCATGCTGGTCAGCCACGACCGTGCACTGCTGCGCTCGGTCTGCGAGGACTTCTGGATGGTCGGCCGCGGTGTGGTCGGGCCGTTTGACGGCGATCTGGATGACTACCAGCGTTACCTGCTGGAAGAATCCAAACGCCTGCGCGAGCTGGCGCGCCTGGCCGACGCTGTCAAGGATGAACCCGGCAAGGGTACGGCTGACGCACACACCGCAGATACGGCCGTGGTCAAAGCCGCGGCTGCACCAGCCGCACCGGCCACCCCAACAGCGCCTTCAGTCCCCGCACCCGCTGCGCAGCAGCCCGCCGCAGGCAAAGACGGCCGCGAACAGCGCAAGCTGGACGCACAGGCGCGGCAGATGTTGGCGGAAAAGACCAAACCGTTGCGCAAGGAACTGGAGCAGATCGACAAGCGCCTGATCGCGCTGACGGCCGAGCGGGCAACGCTGGAGGAAACGCTGACCAAGCCCGTGCCGCCGGCCGAGATCGCGGAGTGCGGCCGCAGGCTCAAGGCCAACAGCGATGAAACCGCCGGCCTGGAAGAGCGCTGGCTCGAAATTTCTTCCGCCCTGGAAGAAATCGCGGCCTAAGCAGCCGGTAAAAATGTAAGCTGGTGTAATGAAAAAATGCTGAAAACAGCGGGAAGCGTAATCAGGCATTGGCCAAACTGCTATCAATTCGGGAGTCGCCTGTTACACCAAGTACCGCCGCCTCCTGATTGCATTTTTTTTCAGAAAGGTGTCAACGCCCTGTGATCGGCGCACGTTGTTGGTACATCACAGGAGTTTTTCCACATGAACCGCAACGAAATCTTGTCAGCCTGGCCCGAAGACGAACGCGATCGCAAGCGCGCCCCGGCCCGCTTCTGAACCGACACTTTGGGGGTTGCGCAAATTCTGCATAAACTGCAACCCGAGCAGCAGGCTTCGCAGACAGCAGCCAGACCGTCCACCTGACGGTAGCTTGCACAAACTGGCAAGCATTCCTGGCACCGGCCCCTGTCCTGACATTCCGGCACCAGCCACAGGCCTCATGCAGGCCCCATAAAAAAACCCCGCAACGCGGGGTTTTTTGCTGTCTGGACCCGGCGGCTTCAGGCGCCGCCAGGATCCGGGCGATCAGCCCATGTGCAGACCGCCGTTGACCGAGAAGTCAGCGCCCGTCGCATAGCCGCCTTCTTCCGACGCCAGCCACGCAATGATGGACGCGATTTCGCTGGGCTCACCCAGGCGCTTGACGGGCACGGTGGCCACGATCTTTTCCAGTACATCAGGGCGGATGGCCTTGACCATGTCGGTGCCGATGTAGCCCGGGCTCACGGTGTTGACCGTCACGCCCTTGGTCGCCAGTTCCTGCGCCAGCGCCATCGAAAAGCCGTGCATGCCGGCCTTGGCTGCCGAGTAATTGGTCTGGCCGGCCTGGCCCTTCTCACCGTTGACCGAACTGATGTTGATGATGCGGCCCCAACCCTTTTCCACCATGTCGGCCACGACCTGCTTGGTCACGTTGAACATGCTGTTGAGGTTTGTTTCGATCACGGCGTCCCAGTCTTCGCGGGACATCTTGAGGAACATGCGGTCGCGTGTGATGCCGGCGTTGTTCACCAGCACGTCGATGGTGCCGTGCTCGGCCTTGGTCTTGGTGAAAGCCTCGACCGTGGAATCCCAGTCGCCGACATTGCCGACCGACGCGTAAAAATCATAGCCCAGGGCTTTTTGCTCGCCCAGCCATTTGGCATGGTCACGCGTGGGGCCGCAGCCTGCGATGACCCGGAATCCTTCTTTGTGGAGCCGCTGACAGATAGCGGTGCCGATGCCCCCCATCCCACCCGTGACGTATGCAATTTTTTGGCTCATGTGGTTTTCTCCTGTTCGCCGGTTGATGTTCGGACTCACCATCACTCTAACCAAGAAAACACGCTCTGCCGTGAAGGAAAACACTAAAGCTGCGGCATTTTTCGCCCCGGTGGTGTCGGGGCCGTCATTGCTGCCGGTTCGCCGCATGCTTTACGCGGCCCGATGCGCATCGGCACCACGCTTTCGCTAGCGAAGCCGAGAGGGCACGGGCGTAAAAAAACCGCGCATGGCGCGGTTTTCTGGGGTGGCAAAGCGAGCGGCCCGCAAGCCAAAAGATGACCTGCCGGGGCGCCGCCCAACTGACGTGCGATCAGCGCTCCAGAGCCAGCGACACGCCCATGCCGCCGCCGATGCACAGCGCAGCCAGGCCCTTCTTCGCATCGCGGCGCTGCATTTCGTGCAGCAGCGTCACCAGAATGCGGCAACCAGACGCACCGATGGGGTGGCCGATGGCAATGGCACCACCGTTCACATTGACGCGCGCGGGGTCAATGCCCAGTTCCTGGTTCACAGCGCAGGCTTGCGCAGCAAAGGCCTCGTTCAGCTCGAACAGGTCGACGTCGGCCGCATTCCAGCCCGCACGCTCCAGCGCCTTGCGCGAAGCGGGTACGGGGCCCATGCCCATGGTGGCGGGGTCCAGGCCGCTGGTGCCGAAAGCGGCAATGCGCGCCAGGGGCTTGAGGCCCAGGGCAGCGGCCTTCTTGGCCGTCATCACCACCACCGCGGCTGCACCGTCGTTCAGACCCGACGCATTGCCGGCCGTCACGCTGCCAGCCTTGTCAAACGCGGGGCGCAGGCCCGCCAGCGCTTCGGCGTTGGTCTTGCGGTTGAGGTACTCGTCGGTGTTGAAGATGATCGGGTCGCCCTTCTTTTGCGGCAGCGAGACGTTCACGATTTCGTCGACGAAGCGGCCTGCGTCCTGCGCGGCAGCAGCCTTTTGCTGGCTGGCCAGGGCCAGTGCATCCTGCATGTCGCGGCTGATACCGTACTGCTTGGCCACGTTCTCGGCGGTGATGCCCATGTGGTACTGGTTGTACACGTCCCAGAGGCCATCGACGATCATGGAGTCGACCATCTTCCAGTCGCCCATGCGCTGGCCGTCGCGCGAGCCGTTGAGCACGTGGGGAGCCAGGCTCATGTTTTCCTGGCCACCGGCCACCACGATTTCGCTGTCGCCCCAGGCCACGGCCTGTGCTGCCAGCATCACGGCCTTCAGGCCCGATCCGCAGACAGCGTTGATGGTGAGGGCCGGGGTTTCCTTGGCCACACCGGCTTTCATCGAGGCTTGGCGCGCGGGGTTCTGGCCCACGCCTGCGGTCAGCACCTGGCCCATGATGACTTCGCCCACCTGGGCGTCCGACAGGCCAGCGCGGGCGATGGCTTCGCGAATGACGATGGCGCCCAGTTCGGTGGCCGGCACCTTGGCGAGTGCGCCGCCAAATTTGCCCACAGCGGTACGGGCGGCCGAAACGATGACGATGTCTTCCATGGGATTGTCCTTGTGGTTGGGAGAAGTTGACGGGTGTGATTCTCGCAGTGCGCCATGTCAGTGCAACTGCGTATGCGTGTGAATCGGGCTGCGGACCGCGCCGAACAGTGTTGCCCAACAGGGTTCGCGTGCCCGGCGGTCTGGCCGGCAGAGCGTGCATGACGCGCTGCTTGCAGCCCCGCTGCGGGCGCGCGCTACCTCAGGCCTTTTGCTTGACGTAGCTGCCGGGAGCCGGTTCGATGGCCTTGAATTTCGTGCCCTTGCCGTAGGTTTTGGGCGCAGCGATCTGCTTGCCCGCGTGGCCTTTGAGCCAGCCGGACCAGTCGGTCCACCAGCTGCCAGGATGTTCCGTGGCCCCTGCCAGCCATTCGTCGAGCGTGCCGGGGAACCTGCCATCGGCACGGATCCAGTGGCTGCGCTTGCCCTTGGCGGGTGGGTTGATCACACCTGCGATGTGGCCCGATGCGCCCATCACGAAGCGCTTCTTGCCGGGGAGCACCTGCGTGGATGCGTATGCGGCGGTGGCGGGCACGATGTGGTCCTCGCGCGAGCCGTAGATGTACACGGGCAGGTCGAGGTTGTTGAGGTCGAGCTTTTCGCCGCACACCGTGAGCGCGCCGGGCTTCACGAGCTTGTTTTCCAGGTAGAAATTGCGCAGGTACCACGCGTAGAACGGGCCCGGCAGGTTGGTGCTGTCGCTGTTCCAGTACAGCAGGTCGAACGGAGGCGGTGTTTCGCCCTTGAGGTAGTTGCCCACCACGTAGTTCCACACCAGGTCGTTGGGGCGCAAAAAGCTGAAGGTCGAGGCCAGGTCCTGACCTTTCATCAGCCCGCCGCTGCCCATCTGCATCTCGCGGAACTTCACAAACGCCTCGTCGATGAACACGTCGAGAATGCCCGTGTCGGTGAAGTCGATGAGGGTGGTCAGGAAGGTGGCGCTGGCCACGGGCTCATCGCCACGCGCTGCGAAGACGGCCAGTGCGTTGCTCAGGATGGTGCCGCCTACGCAAAAGCCCAGCGCGTTGATCTGCTCGGCACCCGTGATGTTTTGCACCACGTCAACTGCCGCCATGGCGCCGTCTTCCACGTAGTCGTCCCACGTCTTGTGCGACAGCGATGCATCGGGGTTGCGCCAGCTGACCACGAAGGTGCGGTGGCCCTGCTCCACCGCGTAGCGGATGAGCGAGTTCTCGGGCTGCAGGTCGAGGATGTAGAACTTGTTGATGCAGGGCGGCACCAGCAGGAACGGGCGCTCGTACACCTTGGCCGTGAGCGGCTTGTATTCCAGCAGCTGGAACAGTTCGTTTTCAAACACCACCGCGCCCTCGGTGGTGGCCACGTTGCGGCCTACCTCGAACAGGCTCTCGTCCGTCATCGAGACATGGCCTTGGGTGATGTCGTGCAGCAGGTTCTGCATCCCCTTGGCGATGCTCTCGCCCTTGGTTTCGATGGCCTTTTTTTGCGCCTCGACGTTGAAAGCCAGATAGTTACTGGGGGCCATGGCCGCCATCCATTGCTCTACGCCAAAGCGGATGCGCGCGCGGGTCTTTTCATCGCCTTCGACGGCATCGGCCAGTCCCATCAGCGTGCGGGCGTTGAGCAGATAGGCCGCGGCCGAAAATGCCGCCACGGGGTTGCTGGCCCAGCCTTCGCCGGCAAAGCGGCGGTCCTTGATCTCGGCCTTGCCCTGAAGGCCCTGCGCCCACAGGTCCTGGGCTTGATTGAGATACTGCTGCTGCAGTTCCTGGAGCCGCTCAGGGGCAAACTTGATGGGCGGGGCCGCGGGTATCTGCGCACCCCCGTCGAGTTTCTGCAGCGATTGCAGTGCCTGCGCCCAGCCTTGCCCGAAAATCTGCTGGAACTGCTGGGCGCTCTGGCCCCAGGGTGATTCGGTCGTCATGCTGTGTCCTCGATGGGTGAACGCCCTGCAATGCAGGCTTTGAAGTCTTGCGGAATATCCGCTTCCATTGTTGCCCACGCCGCGCCTGCAGGCAATGTAACAACGCTACTTTTGATGGAATTCCAATGTATCTGATCGTCATCGCGTGGGCTTACGTGACCTTGATGATGGCGGTGGCCGAGGCCACCGCACCCAACGGCACCGTGCTGGGCGCCATCATCACGTTTGGGCTGTATGGCCTGCTGCCCATGGGTATCCTGGTGTACATCCTGGGCACGCCGTCGCGCAAGCGCGCCATCAAGGCGCGCGAAGCGGCTGAGCAGGCTGCCTATGACGAAGCGCAGCGGCAGGGCGCGGCAGAGGCGGCACAGCCCGAGGCGATTGCGCACCCCGCAGTCCCATCACCCCTTCCAGATGCAGGCAGCGAAGCGCCCGCTGCCGCCGCCTTGGGCGCTGCCGTGGCGGTGCGAAAAGAACCGTGAAGCGTTGGTGACCGTGCACCACGGCGAGCTGCTGTCGTTGCCGTAGATGCGGGTGATGCCCAGCGCCTGCAGCCGCAGCCGCGCCAGGCCCGCCAGGTCACACAGGAACTTGCCAGGGAGTTCAGTGCTGGCCACAAAGCAGGCCGCCGCGGCGGGGTCGGTGGCACAGAAAGCCTCGCGCACCTCACCGCCCACCTCAAACGCAGTAGGCCCGATGCACGGGCCCAGCCAGGCCAGCGTTTCAGCGGCCACTGCGCTGCTAGCTGATTTGCCCACGCTTGCTATGTTATTGATAGCAACAGGTGCAATCAAATCAAGCGCTATGGCACTAAAACGATCAAAAACCGCCTCCAGCACGCCCTGATGGGCCTGAGCACCCTGCCCGGCCAGCCCGCGCCAGCCCGCGTGGGCTGCAGCCACCACGGCGCCTGAGGTGTGGGTCAACAGCACCGGCAGGCAGTCGGCCACCATGATGGTGCAGGCCACGCCCGCAGCGGTGGTCACGCAGGCATCGGCCTCGGCGCCATCGGCCATGCCCGGCGCAAGGGCCAGCACCCCATTGCCGTGCACCTGCTTGAGGAACACCGGCGCTGCCCCGGGCGTGACCCGGCGCAGCGTGTCCGTCAGCCGCGTGCGGTTGGTCCGCACGGCCGCGGGGTCATCCCCCACATGGTCGCCCAAGTTGCAGCTGGCATAGGACCCGGTGCTCACGCCGCCGCTACGCGCGGTGCACAGCGCGTGGACGCCCGCAGGCGCGGGCCAGTCGGGCGTCAGCCAGTCTGGAGGCAGTGAAAAATCGCTCACGCCTCGTTGTCCGGGCAGACCGACGGCTGGGCCCGCTGGAACGCCGGCAGCGCCATGCAGGCCTCAAACGCGCCCATGGTCAGCGGCAGGGCCCCCAGGTCCACATTAAAGCGCTGGCCGTTGAATATCTGTGGTACGAGGCAGCAGTCGGCCAGCGTCGGCGTGTCGCCCCAGCACAGCACCGAAGGCGCCAGGCCCTGCGAGGTGCGCTCATCGGCCAGCAGCTGCAACTGGCGCTCGAAAGCCTCCAGCCCGCTGCGCACCCAGTGGCGGTACCACGCTGTCTTGGCGTCTTCGGTCACCTTCAGCTCGTGCACCAGGTACTTCAGCACGCGCAGGTTGTTGATGGGGTGGATGTCGCACGCCACCATCTGCGCCAGGGCGCGCACCCGTGCACGGGCCAGCGGCGTGGAAGGCAGCAGCGCGGGCGTGGGGTGGGTGTCTTCCAGGTATTCGATGATGGCCATCGACTGCGACAGCGCCGCGCCGCCGTCGGTTACCAGCGTGGGTACCAGCGCATCGCCCACGCGCTCCAGGTAGGCGGGGTCGCGGTGCTCGCCCTTGACCAGGTGCACGGGGATGTAGTCGTAGCCCAGGCCCTTGATTTCCAGCGCGATGCGCACGCGAAACGAGGCCGAAGAGCGGAAATAGTTGTACAGCTGCATGGTGAATTACCGTAAGAAGCCGGGCCAGGGCCTGCACGGGTGCGGCAGGCGACGCCGGTCGGGGGTCAAGGGGTCAGTCAGGCGCCCGAGGTGCCGGCCGGGTCCTGGTGCTGGTAGACAACCTTGGTCAGCAGGGCCATCAGCTGGGCGCGTTCGGTGGCGTTGAGCGGTGCCGTCAGCCGTTCTTGCACGCGCTCGGCAGCGGCGCGCATCTGCAGGGCGGCCACCTCGCCTTCGGGGGTGATCCACAGCAGCTTGCGGCGGCGGTCGCGGGTGTCGGGCTCGCGGCGGATCCAGCCGCGCTTTTCAAGGCGCCCGATCACCGAGCCCGACGTGGCGGCATCAAACGCCACCCGCGATGCCAGCGTGACCTGGTCTTCCCCGGGCTGGGCCAGCAGCTCGTGCAGGATGGCGAACTGCACCGGCGTCACGTCAAAACCCGCGGTTTCTTCCATGAAAAGCGCCACCGTGCGCTGGTGGGCGCGGCGCACCAGGTGCCCTGGCGTGTTTTGGAAGTCGAAGCTCTTTGCCATGGGCGCGAGTGTAGCGTCCCGCAACACGGCCTCTGCGGCCATGGCACACTGCCATATGGCCCATTGAGATCGCTGAAACCGGGCTGTTTCGGGCACGGTGGCCGCGCTGGACTCCGGCCGGCTCCTGCCCGGTGGCAGCCGCGGGCAGGCCCGATCTGCCTGAACCGTTTTTTTGCCGACCGATTCCATCCGCATCCATACAGACAGACGAGGACCGACATGAGCTATGTGTTTTCTCCAGCGCCCATGGTCAGCGTGCCCGTGGTGGGCAGCGCCGACCGCTTCCCTGTGCACCGCATCTACTGCGTGGGCCGCAACTACGAAGAGCACGCCAAGGAGATGGGCTTTACCGGCCGCGAGCCGCCGTTCTTCTTCATGAAGCCGGCCGATGCGCTGGTAGTGGTCAACGCGGGAGAAACCGGCCAGCTCCCCTACCCCAGCCTCACCGCCAACCTGCACCACGAGATCGAGCTGGTGGTGGCCATCGGCAAGGGCGGAAAGAACATTGCCGCCGCCGATGCGTTCGCGCACATCTACGGCTATGCGGTGGGCCTCGACATGACCCGGCGCGACCTGCAGGGCGAGATGAAAAAGCAGGGCCGCCCATGGTGCATCGGCAAGGGCTTTGACGCCAGCGCCCCTATCGGCCCCATCACCCCGGCCGCGCAGGCGGGCGATGTGGGCAAGGCGCCCATCTGGCTGCAGGTCAACGGGGCAGACCGGCAGCGCAGCAACGTGAGCCAGCTCATCTGGAACATTGCCGAGACTATCGAGCACCTGTCGGCCGCATGGGAGCTGCAGCCCGGCGACCTGATCTACACCGGCACGCCCGAGGGTGTGGGCGCCGTGGTGCGCGGCGACACGCTCGACGGTGGCGTGGACGGCCTGGGCAGCCTGCGCCTGACGGTGGTGTGAACCAGCGGCCGTTTACTCACATTTTGATAGCTTAAGGTGCATATAAAACGTGCGCCAGAGCCCACTTTGACTGATATTTCCGCATGACCTACCGCAGCCCCATCAAACACTGCCGCGACTGCGGCACCGCCGTGGCTTACCGCCTGCCCGACGATGGCGATACCAAGCTGCGTGCGGTGTGCCCCGCCTGCGGACTGGTGCATTACGAGAACCCGCTGAACGTGGTGGGCACGGTGCCGGTGCTCGACGATGGGCGCGTGCTGCTGTGCAAGCGCAACATCGAGCCGCGCTGGGGCAAGTGGACGCTGCCTGCCGGGTTCATGGAACTGGATGAAACCACCGCCCAGGGCGCCGCCCGCGAGACGGACGAGGAAGCCGGCGCCCAGATCGAGATCGGCCCGCTGTTCAGCCTGCTCAACGTGCGCCGGGTGGGACAGGTCCACCTGTTCTACCAGGCCCGTCTGCTCAGCGACCAGTTCAACCCCGGTTACGAAACCATCGAGGCCCGCCTGTTCGAGGAGCAGGAGGTGCCATGGGACGAGATTGCGTTTCGCACCGTCAAAGAGACGCTGGAAGCGTACTTTGCCGACCGCAAGGCGGGTGCCATCGGGCTGCACTGCATCGATATTGACTGAGGTCAGGAACGGGCTGCGACCCATTCAGAGGCGGTCGCCACCGGCCGTGCCCTGGTCAGCGGGTGTCCTGACTGCCCAGCGTTGCAGCCATTACAGGCGGTGGCGCATTCACCCGCCGATTCGCTCTTCCGCCGGCACCGGTGGGCCCGACGGGTAGCCCGGATCGGTCGTCACGGGCGGCAGGCGCCCGTCGCCTTGTGGGCGCTGTACGGGGCCACTGGGCCACGCAGGCGGCGGCACCGGCGCAGGCGCGGCGCCCTCACCGCCGCCAAAAAGACCCCGCAGCCAGTCCCGCATGGTGCTGAGCGGCGCATCGGCCGGTGGCGCCTCGGGCTGCGTCGCAAACTCGTCCACAAACCGGTCGGTGTTGCTGATCACCTTGGTGCGTAGCGCCTGCTGCATGAAGTCGCCCACCATGGGCAAGGCGCTGCGGGCGCCCTGCCCCCAGGCATCGCTGCGCAGGGTGATGCGGCCATCGTTGAAGCCTGCCCAGGCGCCCGCCACCACGCGGGCGTGCATCAGGATGAACCAGCCGTCGGTGTTGTCCTGCGTGGTCCCCGTCTTGCCCGCCACATCGGCCTGGATGCCGTAGCGCGAGCGGATGGCCGCGGCCGTGCCCCGGTCCACCGCGCCGCGCATGGTGTTGCGCAAGGTTTGCGCGGCGCGGGGCGAGAACACTTCTTCGGCCACCGGCTTGGCAAAGGTTTCCAGCACCTTGCCGTGGCGGTCTTCGATCTGGGTGATGAGCACGGGCTCGATGTAGCGGCCCAGGTTCACGATGGAGCTGTAGGCCGACACCATTTCCTTAAGCGTGACGGGGCTGGTGCCCAGCGCGAGGGATGGCACTTCTTCCAGCGGCGACTGGCGCACGCCCAGGGCGCGCGCCACCTGGGCCACGCGGGCCGGGCCCACCTGCTGCATCACCTGTGCGGTGATGGTGTTCTTGGATAGCGCCAGGCCTTCGGCCAGCGTCATGGGCGCATCGCTGGGCGGGCCGCCGTCGGTAGGCCGCCACACGCGGCCGCCGCCCAGGGGGATCTCGACCGCGGTGTCCATCAGCACGTCGTCGGGAGATGCCCCCTGTGCAAAGGCCGCGCCATACACAAACGGCTTGAAGGTGGAGCCCGGCTGGCGGCGGGCTGCCTGCACATGGTCGAACGGGTCCACACCAAAGTCGCGGCTGCCCACCCAGGCCAGCACATGGCCGGTGACGGGGTCTTGCGCCAAGAAGCCAGCCTGCACACGCGTCTTTTCGGCGCGCAGCTTTTGCATGAAGGCGGTGTCGGCCAGCAGGGCTTTCAGAACCTCGTCAGCCGCCTCGCCTTTTTCCACCGCCTCGCGGTACTGCGTGGTTTCACGCACCAGGGTCTGGATGAGCTCGTTGCCCGGCACCCACCCGTTTTTCTGCGACCAGGCGGCATCGGCCACCGACTGCAACTGCCGCCCCTGGCGCGCCACGGCCTGGTTGGCAAAGGCCTGCAGGCGCGAGTCGATGGTGGTGCGGATCACCAGCCCGTCGGCATACAGGCTGTAGCCGTTGCTGTCGGCCCAGGCAATGAGCTGCTTGCGCAGCTGCATCGCAAAGTGCGGGGCCGGGCCCATCACCTCGGTCTGGCGCTCGAAGTTCACGCGCAGGGGGCGTTTTTGCAGGGCATCAAACTGCTTCTGGTCGAGCTTGCCGTGCTTGAGCATCTGCCCCAGCACCGTGTTGCGACGGGCCAGCGCGCGGTCGGGGTTGAGCACGGGGTTGTAGTAGGCCGTACCCTTGAGCATGCCGATCAGCGTGGCGCTTTCCAGCACATTGAGCTTATCGGCCGACTTGTCGAAATACGTGCGCGCGGCCATCTCGATGCCGTAGGCGTTGTACAAAAACGGCACGGTGTTGAGGTACGTCTCCAGGATCTCGTCCTTGGAATATGACGCCTCGATCTTCAGCGCGGTGATCGCCTCCTTGAGCTTGCGCGTGATGGTGCGCGAGCGGCCGATTTCCTCAGGAAACAGATTGCGCGCCAGCTGCTGCGTGATGGTGGAGCCGCCCTGCGGATCGCCCCGCAGCGTGTGCACCACCGACGCCGCGGTGCGCCGCCAGTCCAGCCCGAAGTGGCCGTAGAACCGGTGGTCTTCGGTGGCGATCAGCGCGTCGATGACGTTGGGTGAGATCTGGTTCAGTTCCACCCATTCGCGGTTGGCCCAGCGGTATTCAGCCAGCAGCTTGCCGTCGGCCGACATCAGCTGCGCAGGCATTTCGCTCTTGGCCTTGCGGATATCGGCGGTGGACGGGGTGAACGGCACCAGCGCCAGCGCATACAGCAACACGGCCGCAGGCCCGGCCAGCATGGCCCAGCCCAGCACGCGGCGCAGCGGTTGCGGAATGAAGCTGAACCAGCCCGCCAGCCGGGTCTTGAGCGTCAGCAAGAGGGATGCCATGCGAATTCCTGCAATGAAAGGCTTGCGCCGGGTTCAACCGTGTCGGCTGTCGGGGTCATGTCGCGTTCAGGCTGCGGGCCCGGCCAGCAGCGCCAGCATGCCCGCTTCGTCCAGCACGGGCACGCCCAGCTCCTCGGCTTTGGCCAGCTTGCTGCCGGCCTCTTCGCCCGCCACCACATAGCTCGTCTTCTTGCTGACCGAGCCCGCCACCTTGGCACCGGCGGCCTCCAGCATTTCGCGGGCGGCGTCGCGGCTCAGGGTGGGCAAGGTGCCGGTGAGCACCACTGTCTTGCCGGCCAGCACCTGCGGGGCCTTTTCGGCGGGTACGCCCTCGGGCCACGTCACGCCACAGGCGCGCAGCTGCTCGACCACCTCGCGGTTGTGCGGCTGCTCAAAAAACGTATGGAGGGCCTGCGCCACCACGGGGCCCACGTCGTTCACGGCCAGCAGTTGCTCCACGCTGGCGTCCATGATCGCGTCCAGCGTGCCGAAGTGCCGCGCCAGATCCTTGGCCGTAGCCTCGCCCACATGGCGGATGCCCAGGCCGAACAGAAAGCGCGGCAGCGTGGTCTGCTTGGATTTCTCCAGCGCGGCCAGCACGTTCTGGGCCGACTTGTCGGCCATGCGCTCCAGCGCGATGAGAGACGTCAGTCCAAGCCGGTACAGGTCGGGCAGCGTGCGGATCACGTTGGCGTCCACCAGCTGGTCCACCAGCTTGTCGCCCAGGCCTTCGATGTCCATGGCGCGGCGGGCGGCAAAGTGCAGGATGGCTTCCTTGCGCTGTGCGGCACAGAACAGGCCGCCCGTGCAGCGGTGGTTGGCCTCGCCTTTTTCGCGCACCACATCGCTGCCGCACACCGGGCAGTGGCCGGGCATGCGGAAGTTCTTCACATAGCCGCTGCGGTTGCCGGGCATCACGCCGACGACTTCGGGGATCACATCGCCCGCCCGGCGCACGATGACCGTATCGCCCACGCGCACGCCCTTCTTGCGAATCTCGAACAGGTTGTGCAACGTCGCGTTGGTCACGGTGACGCCGCCCACAAACACGGGCGCCAGGCGCGCCACGGGCGTGATCTTGCCGGTGCGGCCCACCTGCACGTCGATGCCCTCAACCCGGGTAGCCATCTCCTGCGCCGGATACTTGTGCGCCACGGCCCAGCGCGGTTCGCGCGTCTTGAAGCCCAGGTCGCGCTGTAATTGCAGCGCGTTGACCTTGTAGACCACACCGTCAATGTCGTACGGTAGCGCATCGCGGCTGGCGCCCACCTGCTGGTGGTACGCTACCAATTCAGTAGCACCCAAGGCAATACTTACCTGGGCTGCCACCGGAAAACCCCACAATTTGAGCTGCTGGAGCAGGTCGTAGTGCGTGCGGAAGTCCGGCCCGCCCTCGGCCGCCGGTGTGATGGCGCCCAGCCCGTAGGCAAAAAAGCTCAGCGGCCGTTGCGCCGCAATGCCCGAATCCAGTTGGCGCACCGCGCCCGCGGCGGCGTTGCGCGGGTTCACAAAGGTCTTGCCGCCCGCTTCGCGCTGGCGCTCGTTCAGGGCGTCAAAGTCGGCCCGGCGCATGTAGACCTCGCCACGCACTTCCAAGACGGGCGGCACGCCCTCAGGCAGGGTCAACGGAATCTGCCGGATGGTGCGGATGTTGTGCGTCACGTCTTCGCCCACCTCGCCGTCGCCGCGCGTGGCGGCCTGTACCAGGCGGCCGTTTTCATAGCGCAGGCTCATGGCCAGCCCGTCGAACTTGGGCTCGGCCACGTATTCGATGGCGGGGTCCGCTTCACCCAGGCCCAGCTCGCGCCGCACCCGCGCATCAAACGCCTGCGCGCCCGTGGCCTCGGTGTCGGTTTCGGTATGGATGCTGAGCATGGGCACCGCGTGGCGCACCGGGGCCAGGCCCTCCATCACCGCACCAATCACGCGCTGTGTTGGCGAGTCGGGCGTGATCAGGTCGGGGTGCTCGGCTTCCAGCGCCTGCAGCTCGCGGAACACGCGGTCGTATTCGGCGTCGGGTACCGAAGGGGCGTCCTGCACGTAGTACTCGTGCGCCCACCGATGGAGCTGCGCGCGCAATGCTTTTGTTTTGATAGCGGCTTGCGCTTGACTGGTCTGCGCTGCGGCCGAAAAAAGATCCAAACTTTCGGTCATGTCAGTGTTGTCTGCAGCACGGTATCGCGCGTGATCTGTGCAACTGGCGCGGCCCATGCGAGGGACACCCAGCAAGGGCCGCCCCGCAGCGCAGGTGTCGTCCCCCTTGAGGGGGAAGACGCCGAAGGCGGCTCAGGGGGTGTTTCATGCTCAACTAAACAGCCGCCGCGCCAGCACCGACCCCGCAGACAGCTCCCGCCCGTCCAGCTGGTCATACAGCAGCTCCAGATCGGTCGCAATCGGGTCCATGGCCATCGCGGGCAGCGGGTGGCCGTTCTGGTCGCACAGCACGCCGTCCATGGCCTGGCACAGGGCCGCGGCGATCTCGCGCAGGCGGGCAAATGGTTGTTCAGTACGGTTGACCTGGGGGACATCCACGCTCAGGGTGACGTCGCGGATGGCGGACTGGTCCAGATCATCGGCCAGCGCGGCCTGCGTGTCATAAGCCAGCGTCAGGATGGGCGGCAGGCCCGGGGTTCCTGCAGGCAGCACGAGACGGCCGGGCATCGCGCCCGCCACAAAGCCCAGGCGGGCCGCGTTCTGCTGCACATAGCCCGGGCTCCACGCGGCCTGGCGGGCGCGCAGCATGAAGGCCAGCTGGGCATCGTGGTCCCCGGCAAACTGGTCCAGCTCGCGGGCACGGGCCACTTCCTGCAGCATGTCGGGGAAGTCGGGGGCGGCGTTGATGGCGTCGGCAAAAGCCTGTGCCTTCATCACGAATTCCGAGTATTCGATCTCGTTGAGCGCGCCCATGCGGTTGGCCAGCTGCACCCCCGCCTGGAAGCTCTGGTAACGCTGGCCGGGCGCGGGCGTTTCCCACTGCTGCGTGGCCTCATTCAGGCCTTCGATGGCAAAGGGCTTGCTGCCCGCGCGGCGCGTGGGCGGCAGCGCAGCCAGTGCAGCGTCGCCCGACACCAGATGCTCAGCCTGCAGCGGCGCGATCACGTCGATCAAAGGGTCCAGCCCCGGGCGGCGCTCCAGCGAAAATGCGGGTACGGGCATCTGCAGGGCTTCGGTCGGGTCCACCACATGGGCGGCCGTGGGCTCGCGGCCGCGGTCCAGCTCCTGGAACTCCTCGGGCGTGAGCGGGGTGCCGGTGGTCAGGCCGGTATCGAAACCAGGCTCCTGGCGCAGCGCAGGCTCGCCCGTGCGGTCCAGCTCCGGGTCAGGCGGCAGCGCCCGCTTGGGCGCATTGCGCCGCGTGGTCCAGGTGTTGTAGGCCACGATCAGGGCCAGCACGAGGCCGCCGATGATGGCCAAGCTCAGTTGCAAAGTGCTCATATCAAAAATGTTGGGCTGCTTGCCGCGTGTCGCACTGGCGCGCCCTCGTGCGAGAGACGCCAAGCAAGGGCCGCCCCGCAGCAAGGGCGTCGTCCCCCTTGGGGGAAGGCGCGAAGCGACTCAGGGGGGTACTCATATGTCGGCCATCGACAAGGCAGACTCCATGTCCACCGCCACGATGCGCGAGACGCCCTGCTCCTGCATGGTCACGCCAATGAGTTGCTCGGCCATTTCCATGGCGATCTTGTTATGGCTGATGAACAAAAACTGCGTGCCCTTGCTCATGCTGGTCACCAGCTTGGCATAGCGCTCGGTGTTGGCGTCGTCCAGCGGCGCGTCCACCTCGTCGAGCAGGCAAAACGGCGCGGGGTTGAGCTGGAAGATGGCAAACACCAGCGCGATGGCCGTCAGGGCCTTTTCGCCGCCCGAGAGCAGGTGGATGGTCTGGTTCTTCTTGCCGGGAGGCTGCGCCATCACCTGCACGCCCGAGTCCAGAATTTCGTCGCCGGTGATGATGAGCTTGGCCTGCCCGCCGCCGAACAGCTCGGGGAACATGCGGCCAAA
The DNA here is from genome assembly GCF_051942715.1 of Acidovorax sp. BL-A-41-H1. Taxonomy (NCBI): domain Bacteria; kingdom Pseudomonadati; phylum Pseudomonadota; class Betaproteobacteria; order Burkholderiales; family Comamonadaceae; genus Acidovorax; species Acidovorax sp. BL-A-41-H1. The sequence continues at coordinate 1,616,807 of NZ_JBPVJQ010000006.1, forward strand.
GTGGCCGTTGACGGTGTCAAACGTGCCCGAGAGCAGCTGGCGCGTTTCGCCATCGATCTTGCGGATCGCGTCTTCCAGCGTGTTCATGGCTTCGGTCAGGTCGGCCGTCTGCGCATCGAGGAACACCTTGCGCTCGCTGGCGAGCTTCAGCTCATCGAGCGCGGCCAGGTTGACTGCACCCAGCGCAGCGATCTCGCGGTGCAGGCGGTCGATCTCGCCCTGCAGGCCGGTCATGCGCACGTTGCCATCGGCAATCGACTGCGCCACCGCGTCCAGGTCGGCCTGGTTGTCGGCCAGCAGCGTGGTGTACTGCTCCAGGCCCAAGCGTGCGGCCTGCTCCTTGAGCTGGAATTCGGTGATGCGGGCGCGCAGCGGATCGAGCGCGCGTTCGAGCTGCATGCGGCGCTCGTCGCTGGCGCGCAGCTTGGTGGTCAGGTCGTCGTATTCACTGCGCTGGGCGGCCAGCGCCTTTTCGCGCTCCATCTTCACGTCCAGCGCGGCCTGCAGGCCGCCCTGCGCCGCGGCGTCGGACAGGCGGGCGAGTTCATCGCGGGCACGCTGCTCTTCGTCGGCCAGGGCCTTGGCCTGCTGGTTGGCGGTTTCGATGGAGCGGCTCAGTTCGCCGCGGCGCGCCTCCAGGCTGCGCTGCGAAAAGGTGGCCTCCTGGGCCTGGCGTTCCAGCGCGCGCTGCTGCTCGCGGCAGGCGGCCAGCTTGCGTTCGGCCTCAATCACCTTGTCGCCCAGCTGGGCCTCGCGCTCCTGGCTGTCGGCCAGCTGCATGTCCAGCTCTTCAAACCGGGCCTCGGCGGCCACGCGGCGCTCCTGCAGGTCGGCCAGCTGGGCCTCCACCTCGGCCAGGTCGCCGTCGATCTGGGCACTGCGGGCACGGGTCTGTTCGGCCAGCTGCGTCAGGCGCAAGGTTTCGACCTGCAGTTCGTGGGCACGGCTTTGTGTTTCGGTGGCTTCGCGGCGGGCGGATACCAGGCGCTGGGATGCGTCGGCGTAGGCCGCTTCGGCGCGGACCAGGGCGCTGCGCGATTCCTCGGCAATCAGGGCCTGGGCGCGCAGCTCCTTTTCAAGGTGCTCGATCTCCTGTGCGCGGGCCAGCATGCCCGACTGCTCGGAGTCCTGCGCGTAAAAGCTCACGCTGTGGGCGCTGACCGAATGGCCGGTGGGCACGTACACGGTCTCGCCCGGTTGCAGGCTGGCGCGGCGGGCCAGGGCGTCGTCAAGCGTGGGCGCAGTGAAGCACCCCTGCAGCCAGTCGGTGAGCACGGCGCGCAGGCCCGCATCGTTCAGGCGCAGCAAATCAGACAGGCGTGCGTGGGGTGACGATGCCTCGGGCTGGCCAGCCGCAGGGGCGCTGTAGAAGGCCAGGCGCGCAGGCGGCGCATCGTTGCCGCCCGATCCGAGAAAGCCGCGCACCATGTCCAGGCGCCCCACTTCCAGCGCCGCCAGGCGCTCGCGCAGCGCGGCTTCCAGCGCGTTTTCCCAGCCGGGTTCGATGTGGATGCGGCTCCAAAGTCCCTGCAGACCATCCAGGCCGTGCTTGGCGAGCCAGGGGCGCAGCTTGCCGTCGGTCTTGACCTTTTCCTGCAGCGCCTTCAGCGCCTCCATGCGGGCCGACAAGTCGGCCTGGCGGGCGCTTTCGGTGTTGACGGCCTGCTGGCGCATGCGGCGGTCGTCATCCAGCTGGGGCACGGACTCCTGCAGCTCGTGCAGGTGGGCCGCGGTGGTCTCGGCGATCTCTTGCGCTTCTTCGAGCTGCTCGCGCAAGTGGTTCAGACGCGATTCATCGGGCGCGGCCAGGGCGTTGCGGTCGGTGCGCAGGCGCTCAAAGCGGGCGTCGAGCTGGCGGCTTTGCTCGTCGATGCTGCGCTGCTCGGCGGCCAGCACGCCAATCTGCTGCTGCACCTGCACCACGCTGCTACGCTGCTCGGCGGTGCGGCTCTGGGCGGTACGCAGCGCATCCTCCAGGTCGGGCAGCTGCATGGCCTGCTCTTCCACCTGGGCGGCCAGCATCTCGGCGCGCTCTTCGGCGTCTACACCGGCACCGGCCAAATTCTCCAGCTCGATATCCGCCTCTTCCTTGCGGGCCTGCCACTGGGCAATTTGCTCGGCCAGCTGCACCAGGCGCTGCTCCACGCGCTGGCGGCCTTCCACCACGTAGCGGATCTCGGCTTCGAGCTTGCCGACCTCGGCCGTGGCTTCATACAGCTTGCCCTGCGCCTGATTGACCTTGTCGCCGGCGGCGTAGTGCGCCTGGCGGATGGTTTCCAGGTCGGACTCGACCGCGCGCAGGTCGGCCATGCGGGATTCGAGGTCGTTCACGGCCTGCAGGCCATCGAGGCGCACCTTGGCCTGGTCGGCCTCGGCATCGGCGCGCTTCAAGAACCACAGCTGGTGCTGCTTGAGCGTGGCGTCAGTGTGCAGGGTGTTGTATTTCGCGGCCACCTCGGCCTGCTTTTCGAGCTTTTCGAGGTTGGCATTCAGCTCGCGCAGGATGTCTTCCACCCGCGTGAGGTTCTCGCGCGTGTCCGAGAGGCGGTTTTCGGTTTCGCGGCGGCGCTCCTTGTATTTGGAGACGCCGGCGGCTTCCTCCAGGAACAGGCGCAACTCTTCAGGCCGGCTTTCAATGATGCGGCTGATGGTGCCCTGGCCGATGATGGCGTAGGCCCGTGGCCCCAGGCCCGTGCCCAGGAACACGTCCTGCACGTCGCGGCGGCGCACGGGCTGGTTGTTCAGGTAGTAGCTGCTGGTGCCGTCGCGCGTGAGCACGCGGCGTACCGCCACTTCGCCGTACTGGCCCCACTGGCCGCCCGCGCGGTGGTCGGAGTTGTCAAACACCAGTTCCACGCTGGCGCGGCTGGCCTGCTTGCGGGTGGTGGTGCCGCTGAAGATGACGTCCTGCATGGACTCGCCACGCAGCTCGCTGGCCTTGCTCTCGCCCAGCACCCACCGCACCGCATCCATGATGTTCGACTTGCCGCAGCCGTTGGGGCCCACCACGCCGACCAGTTGCCCGGGCAGCATGAAATTGGTGGGTTCGGCAAACGACTTGAAGCCGGAAAGCTTGATGGAAGTAAGACGCACGGGTCAGTGGCTGGGCAAAAAAGGCGTGGTGGCGGTTTGCCGGCAAGCCCCGGGCCGCGCCCCGTGGGGGCACCCTGTCGGGCAAAGCGGGAATGATAACGCCCCGCCCGGCGCAGACCGGCGCTCACCCGCCCGGGCTCGGGTGTTTGGGGGTCTGCAGGGCAGATTCAGGCATAAAAACGGCGATAGCGCACGTTCCATATGCCTGAATTGCTATCATTTTTGATGGACCCTTTGGGCCGTACATGGCACCGCAGGCGCCCCTGTAGCGGATGTGCGCTGTGGGGCCTTCGGGGCCGGCTGCACCCGCCCGGGGTCAGACGCCCGTGGAACCCTCGACATTGGTGCGCAGCACCATCGCCTCGAACTCCGCCACCGGCACGGGCGCGCTGAACAGGTAGCCCTGCCAGGCGTGGCAGTTGTGCCGCTCCAGAAACTCGCGCTGCGCCTGCGTTTCCACGCCTTCGGCAATCACGCGAAGGCCCAGGCTGGTGCCCAGGGCCACCACCGTGCGGGCAATGGCGGCATCGTTGGGGTCGGTCAGGACATCGCGCACAAAACTCTGGTCAATCTTGAGCTGGTCCAGCGGCAGGCGCTTGAGGTAGCTGAGCGACGAGTAGCCGGTGCCAAAGTCATCCAGCGAAAAGCCCACGCCATAGGCGCGCAGCTGGCCCATTTTTTCGATGGTGTCTTCCACATCGGCCAGCAGCAGGCCTTCGGTCAGCTCCAGCTTCAGCCGGCGCCCGTCGGTGCCCGATCCGGCCAGCGCTGCCAGCACCTGCGACACAAACCCGCTCTGGTGGAATTGCCGCGGGCTCACGTTGACAGCCAGGTTGAGCTTGGCAAACGCCGGCTCCTGGGCCCAACGGGCCAGCGACGCGCAGGCCGACTGCAACACCCATTCACCCAGCGGCAGGATCAGGCCGGTGGTTTCGGCCAGCGGGATGAACTGGGCGGGCGAGATGAAGCCGGTTTGCGGATGCCGCCAGCGCAGCAGCGCCTCGGCGCCAGTGATGCGGCCGCGGTCGATCTGCGGCTGGTAGTACAGCTCGAACTGGCCCTGTGCCAGCCCGGCCCGTATGTCCAGCTCCATGGCTGCGCGGGCGCTCACTGATGCCTGCATCTTCGGGTCGTAAAAACGCAGGGTGTCGCGGCCCGCGTCCTTGGCCTGGTAGAGGGCCAGATCGGCACGCTTGAGCAGCTCTTCGGCCGTCTCCTGCATGCCGCTGAAGATCGTCACGCCCATGCTGAGTGAACTGTGGTGCGTTTCGCCATCAATCACGTAAGGCTCGCGCAAGGCATGCAGGATGCGCTGGCCCATCTCTTCGCCGAGGTTGGCTGCCTGCTCGGGGTTGTCGCCCAGGTCTTCCAGCACCACCACGAATTCATCGCCGCCCTGGCGCGACACCGTGTCGTCCTGGTGTACGCAGCCGCGCAGCCGCTCGGCCACCTGGCGCAGCAGGTTGTCACCCTGGTCGTGGCCACGGGTTTCGTTCAGCGTCTTGAAGTTGTCCAGGTCCAGTAGCAGCAGCGCGCCGCTGCGCTGGTGGCGCTCGCTGGCAGCCAAGGCCTGCTGCAGGCGGTCCATCAGCAGGCGGCGGTTGGGCAGGCTGGTGAGCGGGTCGTAGTACGCCAGCGAGTTGATCTCGCTTTCAGCCGCCTTGCGCTGGCTCAGGTCCTGCATCGTCACAATGCGCCCGCCCTTGACGAACACGCCCGAGACTTCGATGGGACGCCGCTTGCCATCGGCGCAGGTGACCTCGAACTCCATCTGGGGAATCACCCCTTCCGCCACACGGGAGTGCTGGTCGGCATGCATCCATAGCGAGCGCGCTGCACGCCGCTCCACATCCTGCGGGAAGGCGCGTCGCCACCACTCGGAAGCGGTCGGCACCTCGGCTTCGGTGTACCCACAGATCTGCACGAAGCGCTGGTTGCGAAAGCTGATGCGGCCGTCGTCATGGATCAGGCACAGGCCGATAGGCAGGCGCTTGAGCACGCTGCGCAGCCGGCGCTCGTTGGCGCGCAGGTTGGCCTCCATCAGCTTGCGTGCCGTGATGTCCTGCACTATCGCGATGTGGTCATCCGGTGATGTGCCTGGCATCCACATCGGGGATGCTGCCAGCTCCACCCACACGGGGTAGCCCTTCTTGTGGATGTAGCGCTTCTCGAACCGGCACTCGGGAATCTCGCCCGCGCGCAGCCTCTGCAACTGCTCAATGTTCGCATCCAGGTCTTCCGGGTGGGTGAGCACGCGGAAGTTCATGCCATGCAGTTCTTCGGGGCTGTAGCCCAGCATGTCGGCGTAGCACTGGTTCACCTTGACCAGGTTGCCCGCCCCGTCCACCTGGGCAACGCCCACGGTCGTCTGGTTGAACAGCGCCAGAAAACGCTGCTCGCTTTCATGCCGGGCGCGCTCGGCCATGCGCAGGCGTGCCAGGGCCGACGTGCGCTGGCGCACGAGCAGGCCCACCGTGGTGGCCAGCAGCAGCGACACCAGCACGCCTGCAAGCCCGGCCATCCATGGCAGGCGTGCCTCGTAGGGCGACAGGAAGGTGTGCGTGGGATAAAACGTCAGTCGCCAGCGCCGGTCGTGCACCGAAAGCAGGCGTACGTAGGGCTCGGCCCCGGGCAGGCCGTTGCCCGTGGCCTCGACGATGGGCCGCACCACGTTGTCGACCAGCCCGCCATCGCCCGAGCCCACATCGGCAATGGACACGGTAATGCCCTGCAGCAGCCCCTGCCGCTCCAGACCCCGCACCATGTCGTACACACGGATGGTGGTGGCAGCGGCCCCCATGAAACGGCGCTCGGGGGTACCGATGGTGGGGTCGAACACCGGCACGCGGATGACGATGCCAGCCCGGTGCGTTTCTTCCTGAAGCAGGTCAAACGGTGCCGAAACCACTGTGCGGCCGCTATCGCGGGCGTACTGCATGGCCGCCAGGTTGGTCGGCTGCGCGCTGATATCGAGGCCCAGCACACTGCGGTTGCTTTCCAGCGGCCAGATGTACTCGGCTACAAAGTATTCAGGGCGCTCGCCCGGCGGGTGAATGGCGAAGTCCGGGAATCCGTCGGGCGACAGCGATGTGTCGGCCCGCACCCGTTGCTCATAGCTTTGCTTGTCGGCACCATCCACCCGGCGGGTGAACGACAGGCTGCGCACACCAGCGTAGCGCAGGCCCACGTCCATCTCGCTCGCGACCCGTTCAAAGTCCAGGCGCGAGAGCATCGGGTTGGCCGTGAACAGACTGCGCAGCGCCAGCACCACCTCGGTATTGCCGGAGATGCGCTGGCCCAGCGCTTCTGAGAAGGAACGCGCCTCCTGCACAAATCGGCCCTGGCCGATTTCGCGCACTGAGCCGGCTTGCTGTACCACCATCCATGCCGTGAGCGCGAGCCCCAATGCGCCCACAGCCGCGCCAGCCAGCCAGTGCAGCCAGCGGCCATTGGCAAGCCGCTCGGTCGGAGTAAATGCGGGTTGGGCAGACAGGAGGAAACCTCGGTGGATGGACACGCGCAGGAGCGGGATGCTGAAAAAACGTCGGCCATAGCCGACAAGTTGAGCAGCGTACCAGCAATCAACTGTGACGCCATTCAACGTTTCGTAACTGTTGGGTTTTATATAAAAAGTGCATGGAGTGCAATCAAGGAAAGCACCAGCAGCTATCAAAAAATGAGCGCGCCGGACGGTTTCAGAGAGGCAAACCGACGGCCGCTGGACATCCTCGGGAGAGGCACTGCACCGCCGTACCCCGGCGCGCGCAGATGGAAAACGGTGCCCGATGAAGCGCTTACGCAACACCCCGGTGCCTGAATGTCGCGCGCTGGCGCCCGTGGCCCGCTGGGGCCATCACAATGGATGCGCCCATCCTGCACGCACATGCCCCGCCCCATCCAAGACATTTCCTCGCTGAACGTGGTGGACCTTCTGCTGGACGCCGTGTGCATGGTGCGGGCCGACAGCGAGATCGTATTTGCCAGCGCTGCCTTCGAGCGCATTTTTGGCTACCGGCCTTCAGAAGCCATTGGCAAGCGCATGTTCGACCTGGTCCACCCCGACGACCGGGACGCCACGCGGGAGCAGGCGCTGCGCGTGAACGAGGGCAACCTCCAGCTGCAGTTTGAAAACCGTTACCTGCGCAAGGATGGCAAGGTCGTCCATATCCGCTGGACAGCGCGCTGGCTGCCAGAGCACCAGGTACGGCTGGCCGTGGCGCACGACATCACCGAGCGCAAGCGCACCGAGTCCATCCATGCGGCGGTGCTCGCCATTTCCGAAGCGGCCCATGCCGCCCAGACCCTGTCAGCGCTCTTGCTGCGCATCCACGAGATCATTGAAGGGCTGCTGCGCGCGTCGTACTTTGCAGTGGCGCTGCAGGATGCGGCCACGGGCGCGCTCGAGTACCCGTATGCGGCAGGCGATCTTGACGGGACCGCCGATCCGTCCCGCGACGCGCTGTGTGCAGAGGTCGTGGGCAGCGCCCGTGCCGTGCTGCGCAAGGGCGCCTGCGGCAATGCATGCCCCGCGGCTCATTCCGAATCTGCTGACGACCCGGCGCAGGGCGATCGCATTGCCTGCTGGCTGGGGGTGCCGCTGGTCACCTCGCGCGGCGCCATGGGTGCACTGGTCTTGCACAGCCCGCCAGGTACGGCCGGATACGACGAACGCGACCTGCAGATGGTGCAGCTGCTATCCACCCAGGTGGCCGCGGCGGTCGAGCGCACCCAGATGCTGGGCCGGCTGGAGCACCTGGCCCGCTACGACCAGCTCACGCATCTGCCCAACCGCCAGCTCTTCATGGACCGGCTGACCGTGGCCCTGCACCGTGCGCGGGAAGCACGCCACCTGATTTCCCTGCTTTTCATTGACCTGGACCGCTTCAAGCTGGTCAACGATACCCACGGCCATGGCATGGGCGACCTGCTGCTGCAACGCGTGGCGCAGCGACTGCTGGAGTGCGTGCGCGGTTCGGACACCGTGGCACGGCTGGGGGGCGACGAATTCGTGGTGCTGCTGGAGAGCGGGCAGGCACGCGACCACGCCACGCTGGTGGCCCACAAAATATTGGCCGCGTTTGTGCAGCCCTTCAATCTGGAGTGCACCAGCGTTGCGGTGAAGCCAAGCATTGGCGTGGCTTTTTTCCCGGACCACGGTGCGGACGAACACCAGCTGCTGGGGCGGGCCGATGGCGCGATGTACCTCTCCAAGCGGGACGGCGGCAACCGGGTGCAGGTCGCGGTTGTGCCATCCTCGGCGGGCCCGGGCTGACAGTGCGTCGGCCTTGTGCGGCGCCGCTGCGCAATCCAGCCATGCCCTAGGGGCAATGCACGCCCGCGCCGTGCACTGCACAATCGCGCAGCTTGCCGATCCATCGCCCACCGCAACCCTGCCTGCAAGGCCCCATCCATGATCTACAACCTGCTCAAGCTCACCCACGTCCTCTCGATCATCGTGTGGATCGGTGGGATGGTGTTTGCCCATTTCTTTCTCAGGCCCGCGGCGCTGCAGCTGCCTGCGCCCGAGCGCCTGCGGCTGATGCAGGACGTTCTGCGCCGGTTTTTTGCGGGCGTTGCCGTCGCCATCGGGCTGGTGCTGGTCACTGGCCTGTGGATGATCGGCCGCGTGGCCAAGCAGGCTGTGCAGTCGGGTGGTAACTTTGCCATGCCGCTGGACTGGACGATCATGGCTGCGCTGGGCATCGTGATGATGGCCATCTTCGGGCACATCCGGTTTGCGCTGTTCAAGCGGCTGACGCGCGCCGTGGCTGCGTCGGACTGGGCCACTGGCGGGCAGGCGCTGGCCAGCATCCGCACCTGGGTGGCCGTGAACCTGGCGCTGGGCGTGGCCATCGTGGCCATCACGCTGCTGATGTGAACACGGCTCCCTGAAGGGGGCCATTGCAGCGCGGGAACACACGGGCGCGCCGCCCGGCCTAACATCGGGAATTCAGGAGCCTGAATTTGCCTTTGTTCCGTTTTTTCGAATCCCGCGTCACCCCCTACCCTCCCGGCGAACCCGCCCTGCCCCCCCAGGGCTTCATGGCCTTTGTGTGGGCCTGCACACGCGGCGTGCGCCGCCCCGTAGTGCTGATGGCCGTGCTGTCGGCCGCCATCGCCGTCTATGAGGCCGCGCTGTTTGCCGTGCTCGGCCATCTGGTCAACTGGCTGGGCGAAGTGGCCCCGGCCCAGTTGTGGGCCGAGCGGCGCGGCACGCTGGCGCTGATTGCGGCCATGCTGGTGGCCAGCGTAGTGCTGGTGGCCCTGCAGACCAGCGTGAAGCACCAGGTGCTGGCCATCAACTTTCCGCTGCGCCTGCGCTGGAACTTTCACCGGCTGATGCTGGGCCAGAGCATGGCGTTCTATGCCGACGAGTTTGCCGGCCGCATCACCACCAAGATCATGCAGACCGCGCTGGCCGTGCGCGACATGATCTTCACGACCAGCGACGTGGTGATCGGCATGGGCGTGTACCTGGTGACCATCCTGGTGCTGCTGGCGGGCTTTGACGCACGCCTGCTGGTGCCGTTTGCGGCGTGGATGGTGGCCTACGGCATGGCCTGCTGGTACTTTGTGCCGCGCCTGGGGCAGGTGGGCAAGGCGCAGGCCGATGCGCGGTCGGTCATGACGGGGCGCATCACCGATGCCTACACCAACATCGCCACCGTGAAGCTGTTCTCGCACACCCGGCGCGAGTCGGAATTCGCCCGCGCGGCCATGGATGCCTTCAAGCTCACGGGCTACGCGCAGATGCGGCTGGTGAGCCTGTTCGAGATCGTCAACCAGGCGCTGGTGGTGGCCATGATCCTCGGCGCCTGCGGTACTGCGCTGTGGCTGTGGTCGCTGGGCGAGGTGGGTGCGGGCGCGGTGGCGGCCGTGATCGCCATGACACTGCGCGTATCGGGCCACGCCCACTGGGTGATGTGGGAGATGGCCACGCTGTTCGAGAGCGTGGGCACCATCCAGGACGGCATCAACACCCTGACCCGACCGCGCACGGTGGTGGATGCGCCGGGCGCCCAGCCGCTGGCGGTTGCGCGCGGCGAGGTGCGCTTTGAGGACATGACCTTTGCCTACGGCGATGGCGCCCCGGTGATCGACCGGCTCAACCTCACCATTCGCCCGGGCGAGAAGATCGGGCTGATTGGCCGCTCGGGCGCGGGCAAGTCCACCCTGGTCAACCTGCTGCTGCGCTTTCACGACGTGCGCGCGGGGCGCATCCTGATCGACGGGCAGGACATCGCTCAGGTCACGCAAGACAGCCTGCGCCGCGCCATCGGAATGGTCACGCAAGATACGTCGTTGCTGCACCGCTCGATGCGCGACAACATTCTGTACGGCCGCCCCGATGCCAGCGAGGCCGATTTGCACAAGGCTGCCGAGCGCGCCGAGGCGGCCAGCTTCATCGCCACGCTGACCGACCTGCAGGGCCGCACCGGGTATGACGCCCATGTGGGCGAGCGCGGCGTCAAACTTTCGGGCGGGCAGCGCCAGCGCGTGGCGATTGCCCGCGTGATGCTCAAAGACGCGCCCATCCTGCTGCTCGATGAGGCCACCAGCGCGCTCGACTCCGAGGTGGAAGCCGCCATCCAGCAGAGCCTCGATGGCCTGATGCAGGGCAAGACGGTGATCGCCATCGCGCACCGCCTGTCCACCATTGCCGCCATGGACCGCCTGATCGTGATGGACCAGGGCCGCATCATCGAAGAAGGCACCCACGCACAGCTGCTGGGCCAGGGCGGCGTGTACGCGCGGCTGTGGGGCCACCAGAGCGGCGGCTTTCTGGGCGAGAGCGAAGAGGACTGAGCGGCACAATCCGGGGCAGCCGCGGCCGGCCGCGCCTGTGCCGCCCCGGCTGTCGATTCGCACCACTTTCTGGAGCCCCACTGCCATGCCCCCTGCACCCGCCATCCAGCTCAACCTGCCCATCCCTACCGGCGAACAGCTCAAGGCGGCCCGCGTGGCCGCCGGCCTGAGCCAGGCCCAGGCGGCCGAGCTGATGGGCTATCCGCTGCAGACCGGCAGCCGTGGCGGCGTCCAGTCGCGCACCTGGCAGGCGCTGGAAAGCAGCAGCGACGAGCGCAACATGCAGGGGCCGGCTTTTGCGCTGTTCCTGCTGCTCACCGACCAGCACCCGGACTACCACCTGGCACCCCGGCACGCCCCCGGCCCCGCGCCAGAGTCCGCAAGCTGAACAAAGCCTGGAGGGGCGCCAAAAAGGTCTTAGGGCAGGTTTTTGGGGCCAAATCGGCCTTTAGCGCACGTATTAATTGCCTATGCCGCTATGGATTTTGATGATGCCAGCCACCGAAGCCCGCATGGCATCCGCCCAAAACACTGGCAATGTCACCCCAATTGGCGCAAAATGCGCCAATCAGGAGAACCCCATGGCCACCACTGCTTTCGCCTCCGTCAAACTTCCCAGCGCCCTGGTCGAGCAGGCGCGCCAGGCCGCGCAGCCCATGCGCCGCTCGGTGGCCAGCCAGATCGAATACTGGGCCACGCTGGGCCAGATCGTCGAGCACACTGGTCTGAGCGTGCCCGAGGCGCGTCTGGCCATCGAGCAGTATGAAACCGCCGCAGGCCAGCGCCAGCAGGCCACCGCGCCCACCTCGGTCGATGCGCTCACCGCCCGGCTGCTGACCGCGCAGGCCCGCGGCACCCTGGCCCAGCGCGTGCGCGGCGTGGTGCTCGAAAACCAGGCCAAAGCCAGCGCCTGAGATGGCGGCACGCAAGGCCGGCCCGGCCAGGCCGCCCGACGGCTCCGCGCCGCCCCAGGCTGCCCCCCTGTGGTTCCACCTGCTGGCCGGCCCCAACGGCGCCGGCAAATCCACTCTGTACCGCGCCCTGGTGCGCGAAGGCATCCTGGGCCCGCCGCTTGAATTCGTGAACGCCGACCTCCACGAAGCCAGCCACCTGCAGCACATCACTGACCGGCAGGCCCGGTCGGAAGCCGCGCGTCAATGGGCGGACGCCCGCCGTGCCGAACTGCTGGCCAGCCGCACCCCGTTTGCCAGCGAAACCGTGTTTTCGCACCCCTCCAAGCTGAGCCTCATCGACAACGCGCAGCGCCTGGGCTACACCGTGGCGCTGCATATCGTGGCGCTGGACGACCCCACCCGCCTGCCGGCCCGCGTGGCCCAGCGCGTGCGCGAAGGCGGCCACCCCGTGCCGGCCGAACGCATCCTGGCGCGCTACCCGCGCACCCTGCACAACCTCGCCCAGGCCGTGTGCATTGCCGATGTCTCGTACCTGTACGACGGTGAAGACATCGACCACGGCGGCCCGCAGCTGGTGGCTGTGCGCGCACCGGCGGGCACCACGCTGCTGCAAGACCCGCCGCCGGCATGGGCGGCACGCATGCTGGCGATCTAGCCATTGCGCATGGCAATTGGGACAAAAAGCCCAGGGTGCTTGTCGCGCGGTCTCATTCAGCTATTTATTCAATAGCACTTTTGAATGGATGCGGCTCCTGAGCGTCCTTGGTCGCGCTCCGTAGAAACCCTGATATCGAGTCTACTATTTTCTAATTGACCAGACAATCATTGTCTAGACAATTAAATTCACCGGCATGAATCCGAATGCCGATCCAGAGCCTGCGGGCTTTTACTGCGCCAGCCATCTCGAGCCACCCAACAGCGTGGGCTACCTGATGCGCCAGGTGATGTCGTCCATCCGCACGCAGGCCGACACCCGGCTTTCGACGCACGACCTCACCTACGCCCAGTGGCTGCCCCTGTACAAGATTTCGCGCAGCGCTGGCGTGACCGTCGCCGAACTGGCCCGCGAATCCGACGCCGACCCCGCGTCCATGACCCGTGCGCTCGACCGCCTGGAAGCCAAGGGGCTGGTGCTGCGCGAGCGCTCCACCACCGACCGGCGTGTGGTGCAACTCACCCTCACCGCCGAAGGGCAGGCCGTGGCCGCGCAGGTGCCCCAGGTGCTGGCCGACGTGCTCAACGGCCACCTGAGCGACTTCACGCACGACGAATGGCAACAGCTTCTGGCCTTGCTGCGCCGCATGGTGGTCAATGGCGAGGCCCTGCGCCAGCAGGACCCGCAGGCTGCGCCCTCCGCGCCACCGACCGCAGCACGCCCCGGGCGCGGCGCCACTTGACCGCTGCACGCCCACCACGCTGCCGCCCCATTGCCGCTTTGTCGCCGCTTTGTTGCCGCTTTGTTGCCGACGTTTCACCGCATTCCAGCCAGAACGCTTCCATGAACACCAGCCCTGATCTCTCCACCCGCGCTGCCGTGGCGCGGCACCTTGCCGTCACCGTGCTGGCCGCAGCTGCGGCCGCCGTGCTGCTGGCCAGTTGTGCCCAGCCGGGCCCCCAACACGTGCCACTGGCACCGACCACCGCCGCGGACGCGGGCCTGCGCGACACCCCCGCCCAAGCCATCATCACACCGCAGCAATGGTGGGAGGCGCTGGGCGACCCGGCGCTCAATGCACTGGTCGCCCAGGCCCTCCAGGGCAACCCCAGCCTGGCCGTGAGCCGCGCCCGGCTGGAACAGGCCGTGGCGCTGAGCCAGGCACGCGAGGCAGCCAACGGCCCGCAGGCCATGCTGGGCGTGGACGCCACCCGCCAGCGCTACACCGCCAATGGCCCGGTGCCCAAGCCCGTGGCTGGCAACACCTACAACAGCGGCACCGTGCAGGCCACGCTGAGCTGGTCGCCCGACTTTTTTGGCCAGCATGCGGCCGAACTGCAAGCAGCCCTGGGCCAGGCCCGGGCCGCCCAGGCCGATGCCGCAGCCGCTGCCAACACGCTGGCCGTCCAGGTCAGCCGCAGCTACGTAGCCCTGGCGCGGCTGGTGGCCCAGCGCGACGTGGCCGAGCGTGCCCTGGAGCAGCGCGAAGAACAGCGCAAGCTCACGCAGCAGCGCACCGCGGCGGGCCTCGATAGCCAGGTGGAGCTGACCCAGGCCCAGGGTGCCGTGCCCGACGCCCGCACGCAGATCGAGGCGCTTGACGAGCAGATCACCCTGGCCCGCCGCCAGCTTGCGGTGCTGACCGGCCAGGCCCCCGACGCGCTGCCCCGGCTTGCGCCCCGCCTTGCGGCCCTGCAGCCGGCCGCCGTGCCCGAGGTGCTGGGCGCCGACCTGCTGGGCCGCCGCCCCGACGTGGTGGCCGCCCGCTGGCGTGTGGAGGCAGCCACCCAGCGCGTGAACAGCGCGCGCAGCGAGTTCTATCCCAACATCAACATCGGCGCCTTCATCGGGCTGAACGCGCTGGGGCTGGACCATCTGTTCAGCGACAGCTCGCGCCAGATGGGCATCACACCCGCGCTGCGCCTGCCCATTTTTGACGGTGGCCGACTGCGCGCCCAGCTGGGCGGCCGCGCTGCCGAGCTGGACGCCGCCATCGCCCAGTACAACGGCGCCGTACTCGATGCCGTGAAGGAGGCGGGCGACGCCATCGCCTCCATCCAGTCGCTCACCCGCCAGCAAGCACTGCAGGACGAGGCCGTGGCCAGCGCCGAAAAGGCCTACCGCTTTGCACAAGAGCGCTACCGCGCGGGCCTGGGCAACTACCTGGTGGTGCTTTCCACCGAGAGCCAGGTGCTGGCCCAGCGCCGCCTGGCCGTCGACCTGCGCGCCCGCCAACTCGACACGCGACTGGTGCTGATGAAAGCACTGGGTGGCGGCTGGAAGGACGATACAGCCACGCTGACCACCGCTGCCCGATAACGCGCGCACCGCCCAAAACCACAAAAACACTTTCCAGAAAGACCACTGCCATGACCGCTCACAGTGAACCCCTCACACCCCGCGAAGCCGGCACCGCCCGCCGCCGCGGCCTCACCCTGATTGCTGCCACCGTTGCGCTGGTGGCCATCGGCTGGGGCGGCTGGCACTGGGCCAACGGCCGCCATGTGGAGACCACCGACAACGCCTACGTGGCCGGCAACGTAGTGCAGATCACGCCGCAGGTGGGCGGCACCGTGGTGTCCATCGGTGCGGACGATACCGACTATGTGAAGGCGGGCCAGGTGCTGGTGAAGCTCGACCCGGCCGACGCCCGCGTGGCGCTGGAGCAGGCCGAGGCCCAGCTGGCACAGGCCGTGCGCGAGGTGCGCACGCTGTTTGCCAACAACTCCACCCTGCAGGCCCAGGTCAGCCTGCGCAGCGCCGACCTGGCCCGTGCGCGCGCCGATGCCGCCCGCCTGCAAGACGACGTGAACCGCCGCGCGCCCCTGATGGCCAGCGGCGCCGTGGGCAAGGAAGAGTTCCAGCATGCCACCGCCCAGCTGGCTGCCGCCCAGAGCACAGTGGCTGCAGCCCAGGCCGCCGTGGTGGCCGCGCAGGAGCAACTGGCCGCCAGCCAGACGCAGACGGAAGGCACCTCCATTGAGCAGCACCCCAACGTGCAGCGTGCCTCGGCCCGCGTGCGCGAGGCCTACCTGGCCGTGCAGCGCGCCCAGCTGGTGGCGCCGCTGGACGGCCACGTGGCCAAGCGCGGCGTGCAAGTGGGCCAGCGCGTGCAGGCCGGCGCCCCGCTGATGACGCTGGTGCCGCTGAGCGACCTGTGGGTGGATGCCAATTTCAAGGAAAGCCAGCTCAAGACCCTGCGCATCGGCCAGACCGCCGAGCTGGCAGCCGATGTGTACGGCACCAAGGTGGTCTACCACGGCACGGTAACCGGGCTGGGCGCAGGCACCGGCGCAGCCTTTGCCCTGCTACCCGCGCAAAACGCCACCGGCAACTGGATCAAGGTGGTGCAGCGCGTGCCCGTGCGCATCGCGCTCGACCCCAAGGAAGTGGCAGAGTACCCGCTGCGCGTGGGCCTGTCGATGGAGGTGAAGGTGGACACCGCTGACCAGAGCGGCAAGGCGCTGGCCGACACGCAGCGCACCGCCCCCGTCACCTCCACCGCCGTGTATGACGAGCAGTTCAACGCTGCCAACGCCGAGGTGGCCCACATCATTGCCGCCAACCTGGGGCGCAGTGGCAAGGCCGCCGTGGCGGTCGCATCGCCCAAGGTGAGCAGCAGCAGCCGGTCTGCCGCGCAGGCCCAAAAGCACGCCGCGGCCCCGGCGCCGGCTGCCATGCAATCGCCCGTGGTGCAGTAAACAGGTGGACCCCGCATGAGTGCCGCCAACCCCACTGCTGACGCTGCCGGCTCGGCGTTTGCCACGGCAGGGCCTGCCGCTGCGCCGCCACCACCCGCTCCGCCCGGCCCGCCTGCTGCCTACCCGCCACTGCAAGGCACGGCCCTGCTGCTGGGCACGCTGTCGCTGTCGCTGGCCACGTTCATGAACGTGCTGGATTCGTCGATTGCCAACGTCTCCATCCCCGCCATTGCGGGCGACCTGGGCGTGAGCCCCGGCCAGGGCACCTGGGTGATCACCAGCTTTGGCGTGGCCAATGCCATTTCGGTGCCGCTCACGGGCTGGCTCACGCAGCGCTTTGGCGCGGTGCGGCTGTTCACCATGAGCGTGCTGCTGTTCGTGCTCACGTCCTGGCTGTGCGGCTTTGCCTCGTCGCTGGAGATGCTGGTGTTCTTCCGCGTGCTGCAGGGCCTGGTGGCCGGGCCGATGATTCCGCTGAGCCAGACCCTGCTGCTGGCCAGCTACCCGCGTGCGCTGGCGGGTACCGCGCTGGCACTTTGGGGGGTAACCACGCTGGTCGCGCCCGTAGTGGGGCCGCTGCTGGGCGGGTGGATCACCGACAACATCTCGTGGCCGTGGATCTTTTACATCAACGTGCCGGTGGGCCTGCTGGCCGGGTTGCTGACCTGGGGCATCTACCGCAAGCGCGAGACACCCATCCGCAAGCTGCCCATCGACACCGTGGGCCTGAGCCTGCTGGTGCTGTGGGTAGGGGCGCTGCAGCTCATGCTCGACAAGGGCAAGGAACTGGACTGGTTTGCCTCGGGCGAGATCATCACCATGGCGGTGATTGCGGTGGTGGCGTTCGCCGTCTTTCTGGTGTGGGAGCTGACCGAAAAACACCCGGTAGTGGACCTCAGGCTCTTCAAGGGCCGCAACTTCACTTTTGGCGCGCTGGCACTGTCGGTGGCCTATGCCCTCTTCTTCGGCAACGTGGTGCTGCTGCCGCTGTGGCTGCAGCAATGGATGGGCTACACCGCCACCTCGGCCGGCATGGCGCTGGCGCCGGTGGGCATCTTTGCCATCTTGCTCACGCCGCTGGTGGGCAAGAAGGTGGGCCAGTGGGACCCGCGCCGCATGGCCACGGGAGCGTTTGTGGTGTTCAGCACCGTGCTGTGGATGCGCTCGCAGTTCACGGTGCAGACGGACTTCATCCACATCTTGATCCCCACGCTGCTGCAGGGCGCGGCCATGGCGTTCTTCTTCATCCCGCTGACCACGCTGACGCTGTCCGGCATTGCACCCGATCGCATTCCCGCCGCGGCGGGGCTGTCCAACTTCGTGCGTATCACGGCCGGGGCCATGGGCACGTCGATTGCG
Organism: Acidovorax sp. BL-A-41-H1; assembly: GCF_051942715.1. Lineage (NCBI taxonomy): Bacteria > Pseudomonadati > Pseudomonadota > Betaproteobacteria > Burkholderiales > Comamonadaceae > Acidovorax > Acidovorax sp. BL-A-41-H1. Next base: position 1,634,335 of record NZ_JBPVJQ010000006.1, read on the forward strand.
ACCACGCTGTGGGAAAGCCGCGCCGCCATGCACCATGCGCACCTGACCGAAGGGCTGGTGCAGGGCCAGGGAGTGTTTGCACAGACGCTGGACAACCTCACCGCATCCGGCCTCACGCAGATGCAGGCGCTGGCACAGATCAACCGGCTGATTGACCAGCAGGCTTTCACCCGGGCCGCTAACGACATCTTCCTGGGCTCGGCGGGGCTGTTCCTGCTGCTGATCGGGCTGATCTGGCTCACGCGCCGCCCTGCCCGCGCAGGCGGCGTCGCACCGGCAGATGCAGGCGGGGCGCACTGACGGGCGCTGCCTGGCAGCGTATCCGCGTGGTTCGCGCAGGCCTTTTTGCGGGGGCAACGCCCGTCCGCCATGCCGGCCCTCATACTGGGTCACCACTACGAAGGAATCGCGATGAGCCTGTTGATACGAGATACGTCGCCCAGCGAGAAACGCGGTAACGCCATGGCTGCAGCATTGACCCGTGAGCAACTGGAGTACGCCATCCAGATTGTCAAAACCGTAGCCCCCGAGAGCGCCAAAGACGGCGCGCTCATCGGTGCCGTGGTACAGACCATCGCGCTGAACTACGCCGCCGTGCCCCAGCCCAACCGATAGAGCTGGTGGGCCTTGCAAGGGCACCGGGAGGGCAATTTTTGGCCTTTCAGGCCGAAAGCCCAATTATCCATTGGGCCTACAGCTACATAATTTATAGCATCATCACCACTGAATCAGCGCAGCAGGAAAGGACACACGCCGCGCAACATCCCACACTGGCTGTCGGAATCCGCCGACCGTGGCGCGGGCGGGCGGCCTGCTGGGGCGTGGCATGGCCGCCCGAACAATGCAGACACCGCAACACAACAAGGAACATGCCATGTCGCTCTCGCTGATTCTCCTGATCGTACTGATCCTCATCCTGATCGGCGCACTGCCTACCTGGGGCCACAGCCGGTCGTGGGGGTATGGGCCCAGCGGCGGGATTGGACTGGTCGTGCTCATCCTGGTGGTGCTGCTGCTCATGGGCCGGATATAGGGCATGTGGCGCAGGCCCTGCGCTGGTAGCCCCGCGCACCGGTCCCACCGGTGGCACTGAAAAAAGGTCCTTTCGGGGACCTTTTTTCATGGTGATTCAGGAGCGTAGCGCCATTGGGAATTTTCCAGATATGGCACATTGGTCAAACCACCTTGGGGCCAAATAGTTCACATATGCTATTTAAAACGTAGGAATTACGAAATATATTAGTTATTATCGAACATTAAACACGCAAAAACGCTCAAACCACGTCACATGAATCCTACCCTACCGCCGTTGGGCAACCTGCGCCAGTTCCAGATTCGCCTGATGAGCGGCTTTCTGATGTGCACTGTAGGGATTGGATTCATCCTTTTTGCTGCGGGACTCCTCGGGTGGATTCCCACCCCGCCATCGTGGAACGCCACGCTGCTGGGCGGCAACGCGTTGATGATGGCGCTGTGGTGGGCCCTGCGCCGTTTCCCTGGCAGCTACGTGCCCATTGCCAGCTTCCAGATGGTCAACGCGCTCATCTTGTGCACGTATGCGCTGTGGCAACCCTTGGGGCACGAGCTGCGCATCATCTGGTACACCGTGGGCGTAGGCACGGCTTATCTGCTGCTAGGCCGGATGGCGGGGGTGGCGTGGACGTTGGCCGCGCTTGCGGTGGTGGTGCTGAGCAACCATACCCAGCCCACGCCCTATTCAAGCCACGCACTCATCGTGTTCTGCCTGGCGGTCGGCCTCACCAGCGCCGGCTTTTACCTCCTGGTGGGCCACGGATATCAGCTGTATCGCCGCCTGTCCGACCGCGAACAGATGTTCACGCTGCTGACGGAAAACGCGAAGGAGGTGATCTGGCACATCAACCCCGACATGACCGTGGCCTATGTCAGCCCGGCCGACGAGCGCGCGCGTGGATATGAAGCGACCGAGGTGGTCGGACGACCCATTTTTGACGTGCTCACATCCGCCGGCGAAGCCATGCTGCGCCAGGCCATCCACGAAAACAACCCGCTGGTCACCCTGCCGCTGCGCTGCAAGAACGGCGATGTGCGGTGGTTCGAGATGTCGGGCCGCCTCTATCGCGATGCCCTGGGCCAGCGGGCGGGCTATCTCAGCATCGGCCGCGACGTCACGCGACGCCTGGAGCTGGAAAAATCCCTGGAGGCCGAGCGCAACCTGCTGGAGGCGCGGGTCAAGGAGCGCACCGCGGCCCTGTCGGTGGCCAAGGAAGCGGCAGAGGCAGCGCTGCGCACCAAGAGCATCTTCCTGTCCAACATCGGCCACGAACTGCGCACGCCCATGACGCTCATCCTGGGCACCACGGAACTGTTGCACAGCCGACTGAGCGACGAACGCCTCAAACCCCTGCTGCAGGGGGTGATGGATGCGTCCCGAAACCTCATGCGCCTGCTCAACGACCTGATCGACCTTGCGGTGCTGGAATCACGCCAGGTGGCCTTCAACTTCTCGACTTTTTCGATGCACCAACTCGCTGCCAGCGCAGTGAGCCTGATCGAGCCACTGGCGCGTGAAAAAGGTCTTGGCGTGTCGCTGCTCACCCCCGCTGAAACGGCTGACGCGCTCCATGTAGGTGACCCCGAGCGCATTCAGCAAGTGTTGTTGAATCTGCTGGACAACGCCGTCAAGTTCAGCCACACGGGCCACATCCGGCTGCATGCGGAGATGTCGCAGAACCAGGTTCCAGGCGAACCCCACAGCCCAGTGTGGACCCTCAGGGTTGAAGACCAGGGCATCGGTATCGCACAGGCCGACCAGGACCGGATCTTCACGCTGTTCGAGCAGGTCGATGGGTCTGCTACCCGCGCGTTTGAAGGCGCCGGCCTGGGCCTGGCGCTGTGCAAGCGGCTGGTGGAGGCCATGGGCGGCAGCATCGGCGTGGAGAGCGAGCCCGGCCAGGGAAGCTGCTTCTGGGTGACGCTGCCCCTGACCAAGGCCGGCTGACGCGAAGCACTCTCTCTTTAGCGCACCGTACCCGGCAGCAGTAGTCCGTGCTGCGCCGCCACCGCCTCGCGCAAGAAGGCCCAGGTGACCTGCATGCGGGCAAAGTGCTTGGCTTCGGACGGCATGCTCATCCAGAACGTGCGGGTAAAGCGCCCCTGCTGCGGCAGCACGCGCGCGAGCACCGGGTCGCGGTCGGCCAGAAACGCCGGCAGCACCGCCAGCCCCGCACCCGCACGCACGGCCTCGTACTGCGCGGTGATGCTGGTGCTGCGAAACGCAAAGCGCTCGGGCCGGTGCAGGGCATCCAGAAACTGCAGTTCCTTGGTGAACAGCAGGTCGTCCACATAGCTCACGAAATCGTGGTGGCGCAGGTCTTCGGGCGTGGCCACAAGCGGCTTGCGCGCCAGGTATTCGCGCTGGCCGTACAGGTAGAGCGTGTAGTCCGACAGCTTGCTCACGATGACCGAGCCGCGCGTGGGCCGCTCCAGCGAGATCACGATGTCGGCCTCGCGCCGCGACAGGTTCACCATCCGCGGCAAGGCCAGCAGGTCTACCGACAGGTGCGGGTGCCGCCGCGTGAGCTGCGCCAGCTGCGGCGCCAGGATCAGCGTGCCAAAGCCCTCGGTGGCGCCCACGCGCACCAGGCCTGAGGGCCCCTCGTGCGAGGCTGGTGCGGTGCGCTCTGCCCCCAGCACAGCGGTTTCCATGGCTTCCACCGCGGGCAGCAGTTGCCGGCCCGCCTCGGTCAGGCGGTGACCGCCCGCATCGCGGGCAAACAGCGCCGCGCCCATCTGCTTTTCCAGCGCCTGGATGCGGCGCGACACCGTGGTGTGCTCCACCGCCAGCCGCCGCGCGGCAGCCGCTAGGGTGCCCGTGCGCGACAGCTCCAGAAAGTACCGCAGGTTGTCCCAGTCCATCGTAGGTCCTTGTGCTTCATGTGCAAATTTGCAGATCAAACGTGCATGGATGACTATTGTCCTGCGAATTTCGCACAGCTACCATCCAGACGTTGGCTGTGTCACCACGCGGCCCTTCACGACCCCCTTTGAGGAGACAACCCGATGAACGCACCCACTTCCACCGCCGTGCTGGCGCCTACCGTCAAGCTGCTGATCGGCGGCAAATTTGTCGAGTCCAAGACCACCCAGTGGCGCAACGTGGTGAACCCCGCCACGCAAGAAGTGCTGGCCCGCGTGCCGTTTGCCACGCCTGAAGAAATCAACGCCGCCGTGGCCTCGGGCAAGGAAGCCTTCAAGACCTGGAAGAAGACGCCCATCGGCACCCGTGCGCGCATCTTCCTCAAGCTGCAGCAGCTCATCCGCGAAAACATGGCCGAACTGGCCGCCATCCTCACGGCCGAGCAGGGCAAGACCTTGCCCGATGCCGAGGGCGACGTCTTCCGCGGCCTGGAAGTGGTGGAGCACGCGGCCGGCATTGGCAACCTGCAACTGGGCGAGCTGGCCAACAACGTGGCCAATGGTGTGGACACCTACACCGTGATGCAGCCGCTGGGCGTGTGCGCCGGCATCACGCCGTTCAACTTCCCGGCCATGATTCCGCTGTGGATGTTCCCCATGGCCATCGCCACCGGCAACACGTTTGTGCTCAAGCCCTCCGAGCAAGACCCGATGGTGACCATGCGCCTGTGCGAACTGGCGCTCGAAGCCGGCATTCCGCCCGGCGTGCTGAACGTGGTGCACGGCGGTGAAGACGCCGTGAACGCGATTTGCGACCACCCCGACATCAAGGCCATCAGCTTCGTCGGCTCCACCAAGGTGGGCACCCATGTGTACAACCGCGCCAGCCTCAACGGCAAGCGCGTGCAGTGCATGATGGGCGCCAAGAACCACGCCATCGTGGTGCCCGATGCGAACAAGGACCAGACCCTCAACGCCCTGGCCGGTGCCGCGTTCGGCGCGGCAGGCCAGCGCTGCATGGCGCTGTCGGTCGTCATTTTGGTGGGCGAATCGCAAAAGTGGATTCCCGAGCTGGTGGCCAAAGCCCAGACGCTCAAGGTGAGCGGCGGCACCGAAAAGGGTACCGACGTGGGCCCCGTGATCTCGTGCGCTGCCCGTGACCGCGTGGTGAGCCTGATCGAGCGCGGCATTGCCGACGGCGCCACCCTGGAGCTCGATGGCCGCAACCCCAGCGTGCCCGGCTACGAAAAGGGCAACTTCGTGGGCCCGACCATCTTCAGCGGCGTCAAGCCCGGCATGTCGATCTATGACCAGGAAATCTTTGGCCCCGTGCTGTGCCTGGCCGCGGCCGACACGCTGGACGATGCCATCGAGTTCATCAACAGCAACCCCAACGGCAACGGCACCGCCATCTTCACGCAAAGCGGCGCAGCGGCCCGCAAGTTCCAGGAAGAAATCGACGTGGGCCAGGTCGGTATCAACGTGCCAATCCCGGTGCCTGTGCCAATCTTCTCGTTCACCGGCTCGCGCGCTTCCAAGCTGGGCGACCTGGGCCCGTACGGCAAGCAAGTCGTGATGTTCTACACACAGACCAAGACCGTGACTGCACGCTGGTTTGATGACAGCACCAGCACCCAGGGTGTGAACACCACGATCAGCCTGAAGTAAGGCGAACTGGGCGTTGTGCCGTGCCGCGTGCATTGCGCAGCGCACTGGCTTCGACAGGCTCAGGGCGAACGGGTGGCGGTAGACCACAGCTTTTGGCGCAGGGCCTGGTCTGGTGTGGCCGGAGCAGGCGGGGTTGGCTGGCAGGTTGCTGCTTCTCCCCTGCCCGTTGAGCCTGAGCCTGTCGAAGGCCGCCACTACCAGCCGCTGTGCGGCCGAAGGCCAGCCAGGCATCCCATCGGCAGTGTTACAACAAGGCCATGCCCATCCCCAACACACGCAACAGAACACTCGCCCGCAGCTCGGCGGTGGTGCTTCTGGGCGCAGGTCTGCTCATGAGCCTGGGCGCCCACGCGCAAGCGGGTGCTGGCTGCAAACCCCAGGGCACGGTGGCCGAGGTGAATGCCTGTGCCGTGCAAGAGTTCCAGGCCGCCGACACCACCAGCCAGATCCTGTACGAAGACGTGATGCGCGCCCTGTCGGCCCACGAACGCCCGCAACTGCGCCAGGAGCACTCCGCCTGGCTGCGCGAGCGCACGGCCCAGTGCAAGCGCGAGACGCAGGCAGCCGAAACCCAGCCCGACGGGCCCCGCCTGTACCACCAGTGCCTGACGCGCAAGACGCAGGAGCGCCGCCGCGGGCTGATGCGCTGGCTGAGCACCGACAGCCCGGCCCGCCCCTGATACGCGCCACCCATTGACCCGATCACAGAGACACCACCATGGACTTTGAACTGACCGAAGAACAGCGCGCCTTTGCCCAGTCTGCCCGCGACTTCGCCCAGGCCGAGCTGGCGCCGCACGCCGCCCATTGGGATGAAGAAGCCATCTTCCCGCGCGAGGCGATTGCCAAGGCCGGCGAGCTGGGTTTTTGCGGCCTGTACGCGCCCGAGGCTGCAGGCGGCCTCGCCCTGCCCCGGCTCGATGCCACACTGGTGTTCGAAGAAATGGCCGCGGCCGACCCCAGCACCACGGCCTTCATCACCATTCACAACATGGCGACCTGGATGCTGGGCACCTGGGCCACGCCCGCGGTGCGCGACCACTGGGGCCCGATGCTGTGCAGCGGCGAAAAGCTGGCCAGCTACTGCCTGACAGAACCCGGCGCGGGGTCGGACGCCGCATCGCTCAAGACCCGCGCCGAGCTGGTGGGGCATGAATATGTCATCAACGGCAGCAAGGCCTTCATCAGCGGCGCGGGCAGCACCGATGTGCTGATCCTGATGGCGCGCACGGGCGACGCTGCCTCGGGCGCGGCCGGTATCAGCGCCTTTGTGGTGCCGGCGGATGCGCCGGGCATCACCTACGGCAAGAAGGAAAAGAAGATGGGCTGGAATAGCCAGCCCACGCGCACCATCAGCTTTGACAACGTGCGCATCCCCGCCGACCACCTGCTGGGCCGCGAGGGCGAAGGCTTCAAGATCGCCATGAAAGGCCTGGACGGCGGGCGCATCAACATCGCCACCTGCTCGGTGGGCGCGGCGCAGGGAGCACTGGCGCAGGCGCAGCAGTACATCCAGGACCGCAAGCAGTTCGGCAAACCCATCGCCAGCTTCCAGGCCCTGCAGTTCAAGCTGGCCGACATGGCCACCGAGCTGGTGGCCGCCCGCCAGATGGTGCGCCTGGCTGCAGCCAAGCTCGACGCGGGTGCGCGCGACGCATCCACCTACTGCGCCATGGCCAAGCGTTTTGCCACCGACGCCGGGTTTACCGTGTGCAACGAGGCGCTGCAGATGCACGGCGGCTACGGCTACATCCGCGAATACCCGCTGGAGCGCCTGCTGCGCGACGCGCGCGTGCATCAGATCCTGGAAGGCACGAACGAAATCATGCGGGTCATCATTGCCCGGCGCATGCTCGAAGGCGACGCGCCGGAGTCGATTCGCTGACCTCAGGCGTTGCACCCCATTGCTCATGTATTGATAGCTATAGCAGCATATAAATCAAGCGCTACCGGCAAATTTGACGCCCAATCATGCCCGCCCGCCCCCTCAGCGACGAAACCCTGCACCTGATCGACGCCGTGCGCGCCGCCCTGGCGCACCGGGCCGATGTGGACGAGCGCACGATGTTTGGCTGCTGGTGCTTTTTTGTGGACGGCAAGCTGTGCATCGGCATCAAGCGTGACGAGCTGCTGGTGCGCCTGCCGCCGGGGCGCCACGCCGAGTTTCAGGAGATGCAAAACACCCGCGAGCTTTCACCCGGCGGCGGCATGCAGGGCTACTTCTGGGTGGAGCCCAACGGCTACGCCACGCGTGAGCAATGGACCTTCTGGCTGAGCGAAGCGCTGGCCTACAACCCGTTGGCCAAGGCATCGCCGCGGCGCAAAAGATCCACCAGCCCGCAAGGCAGTACGGCCCGGGCTGCGACCACGAAGCCAGCGCCCCGCGCGGCCGGCGCTCCGCCACGGCAACGCCACAGCATCTTTGAGGACGATTTCTGACCGTTTTCAAGCCTTTTTGGCCTGCAGCCCAATATTTGAATGCCCCGTTAGCTACATAGTTGATAGCAACCCCCGTTCCTCATCCCACTTCCATTCCAACAGGAGACACCCTATGAAAATCGCATTCATCGGCCTTGGCAACATGGGCGGCCCCATGGCCCACAACCTGCACAAGGCAGGCCACGAAGTCCGCGCTTTTGATCTTTCGCAGCCCGCCCGCGACAAGCTGGCCGCCGACGGCGTACCCATCGCCACCGACGCCAAGGCGGCCGTGGCCGGGGCCGAAGTCGTCATCAGCATGCTGCCCGCCAGCCAGCATGTGGAATCGCTTTTCCTGGGTGCGGGCGACCTGCTGACGCAATTGCCCGCCGGCACGCTGGTGATCGACTGCTCCACCATTGCCGCCGCCACCTCGCGCAAGGTGGCCGACGCTGCCAAGGCAAAGGGCGTAGCTTTCATCGACGCACCCGTGTCGGGTGGCACCGGCGGCGCCATTGCCGGTACGCTGACTTTCATGGTGGGCGGTGATACGGCCGACCTGGAACGCGCCCGCCCCGTGCTCGAAAAAATGGGCGCCAACATCTTCCACGCCGGCAGCGTGGGCGCAGGCCAGACGGCCAAGATCTGCAACAACATGCTGCTGGGCATCCTGATGGCGGGCACCAGCGAAGCCATCGCCCTGGGCGTGGCCAACGGCCTGGATCCAAAGGTCCTTTCGGAAATCATGCGCCGCAGCTCCGGCGGCAACTGGGCGCTGGAAAAGTACAACCCCATGCCCGGCGTGATGGAAACAGCACCCGCCAGCAAAGGCTACGCGGGCGGCTTTGGCACCGACCTGATGCTCAAGGACCTGGGCCTGGCGCAAGAGAACGCTGCCGCCATCAAGGCATCGACCCCGCTGGGAGGCCTGGCGCGCAACCTGTATGCAGCGCACAGCCTGGCGGGCCATGGTGCGCTGGATTTCTCCAGCATCATCAAGATGGTGCACAAGGGCTGATTGCTTCCAGCCACTTCGGGGTGGGCGCCATACGTAGCCCCTTCGCTGCCACTCGCCGCACGCGCCAGCTTCAGCTGGCGTTTTTTTTGGCGTTTCAGCCTTGGGGCAGCGTTGTGGCTCCAGCGCCACCACTGCGAAGCCGCAGTTGATTATGATTCGCATCTCGTTCATGCTGCGCCGCACCATCACCCTTCCGTTTGTGCTCCTGCTGGCGGCGTTGTTCAACGCCCTGGCAGGCACCGCTGTGCACGAGGCACGGCATATCCATGAGGCAGTGGAAGTGGCCCGGCATGCTGCAGCAGCTACGGTCGTTGCCGCGGATGCGACCTCCGCTACGCGTACCAGCTCGGGTGCCGAGGAGTCGGAAGAAGAACAGGCCGAACACGCAACCTGCGCTTGGTGCCTGACCCACGCGCTAGATGCCGGATTGCAGCGCGCCGCGGCTGGAAAGGTTCCGCCTCCCGGTCCGCAGCCTGTACTTCGACCTCACCGCGCAGACACTCTCACGGCCCAGCAAATGCGCTGGCCGTTTGCCGCGCGCGCGCCCCCGCGGCACGAGCGCGCCTGACGCCTTCCTCAGGACACGGCCCGGCCAGGATGGCAGCGCTTTTAGCGCCGCCATTGCGTTGACCGGGCCATGCCCACCTGCGCCTTCCGGCGCATCTCCTCACCGTTTTTTAGCCCGCACGGCCTCCCTGAGGCCTTTTGCGGCACACGGCTGTGCGCGCTCGCAAGTGCTGGCGTGCCGCCGTCTGCCACCCGCGCTTGCTTCTTTGATTGGTATGCCATGTTTTTTTCGTGCTCGACTTTCTGTTCTCCGCGTTCTTCCCGCACCGCTTCGCGCGCGCCGCGCCGCACCCTGACGGCATTGGCGGCCACCGCCCTGTTCGCGCCGTTCTGCGCAACGGCTGCAGACCGTGACACGGTTTCTGCACCCACGCTTTCCGCCGTGGACGTGGTGGGCCGCAGTGCCTCCGGCACCTACTACGCCGACGAGGCAGAGGGGGCCAAGACCAGCCTGCCGCTGCGCGAACTGCCGCAGTCCGTGCGCGTGATGTCGCGCCAGACACTGGACGACCTGGGCGCCACGCGGCTCGATGACGTGCTGGACTATGTGGGCGGCGTCTCGCGCCAGAACAACTTTGGCGGCCTGTGGGACAACATTGCCATCCGCGGCCTGCCCGGAAACGAGAGCACGGGCATGGCGACGCTGCTCAACGGGTTTTCGTCCAACCGGGGCTTTAACGCGACACGTGACCTGGCAGGCGTGGATCGCATCGAGTTTTTGAAAGGCCCCGCCGCTGCGCTGTATGGCAGCAGCGAGCCCGGCGGCACGCTCAACATCGTGAGCAAGAAACCGCTGTGGAAGGCCGCCCATTCGGTGGAGGCCTACGCGGGCAGCCACGGCCTGGGGCGCGCGGCGCTGGACACCACAGGTCCTATCTCAGGCAACCTGGCCTACCGTCTGAACGTGGCGGTGGAGGACAAGGGCAGCTTTCGCGACCAGGTGAGCGCCCAGCGCCATGTGGTGGCGCCTGCATTCACATGGAAGCTCTCGCCCGACACGGTGCTGGAGTACACATCCGAATACCTGCGCCACGCCACGCCGCTGGACCGGGGTGTGGTGGCAGTCAACAACCGGCTTGGGGCCGTGCCCGCCAGCCGTTTCCTGGGCGAGCCAGCTGACGGCGATGTGACGGTGACCAACCAGACGCACCAGCTGGTGCTGTCGCACGAATGGAATGCCGACTGGCGCAGCCGCACTGGCCTGTCGTACCGCGAGACGGGGCTGAAGGGCTTTTCGACCGAGGCCAGCGCGCTGCAGGCCGATGGCCGCACCCTGCGGCGCCAGCGCCGTTACCGGGACTTCCAGTCGGACGACATAGCACTTCAGGCCGAGCTGCAGGGCACGGTGCGGGCGGGCGGGCTGGAGCAGGAAGTGCTGGTGGGCGTGGAGAGCTACCGCTTCAACATGGATTCGCTGATGCTGCGGGCCAACCCCAGCGCCAGCGCGCCCTACTCCATCGACATCTTCAACCCTGTGTACGGCCAGGCGCAGCCCACGCCGGGGCGCAACACCGACACGCTGGAGAAGCAGCGCAATACCGCGCTGTATGTGCAAGACACCGTGAAACTGGGCGAACAGTGGCGCGTGATGGCCGGGCTGCGGGCCGACAACTATGAGCAGAGCCTGCAGAACCGCCTGAATGGCACCACCACCCGGCAAAGCCCCTCAGCGGTGTCGCCCCGCCTGGGCGTGAGCTGGTTGCCCGCGCAGGGCTTCACGGTGTATGCCAACGCGGGTAAGTCCTTCCGCCCCAACACGGGCAGCGATGCCGCAGGCAACGCATTCAGCCCCGAGAAGGCTCGCGCCCTGGAACTGGGCGCCAAGTGGGAAAGCGCAGACCAGCGCCTGGGCGCCACGGCGGCGCTGTTCGACATCACCAAGCGCAACGTGCTGACCAGCGACCCGCTGAACGCGGGCTTCTCGGCCGCCGCGGGCGAGGTGCGCAGCCGGGGGCTGGAGCTGGACGTGGCGGGCCGCCTGAGCGCGAACTGGCGCCTGAACGCCAGTCTGGTGTTCAACGACGTGGAAATTACTCGCGACAACGCGCTGGAGGTGGGCGGGCGCCTGCTGAACGTGCCCAAGGTGAACGGCAGCGTGCTGGCCGTGTACGAAAACGCCCTGGCCAACGACCAGCGCTGGGGTCTGGGCGGCGGCGTGACCTACATGGGCAAGCGCCTGGGCCAGGCCCGCACGCAGGCCGAGGCCAACGCGGGCACGGCCGCGTTTGACCTGCCCAGCTACACCACCGCCAAGCTGCTGGCCTATTGGCGCCTGAGCCCCACGGTGAACCTGACGCTGGACGTGGACAACCTGTTCAACAAGGTGCACTACACCAGCTCGTACAGCCGCGTGTGGGTGACGCCAGGGGCGACGCGCACCGTCACCGCCGGCCTTCAGGCCAAGTTCTGACGCTGGGCCCGGTCTCATAGCACGACGGCCATGCCATTTGCCCGCCCGCTCCGGCACATCCGTGCAGGCGGAGCCCGTCGAAGCCGGGGCCCCAGATGTGCTGGCCTCTCGACGGGCACGGAGCAAACGGGCGGGGGATGTGCCGTCGCCCCCAAAGCTGCCTGCTTCCCCCCATCGTTCGGGTTGAGCTTGTCGAAGTCAGGGCACAAGCTGCGCAGGCCGCGGCAACGTGCCCTGGCCAGCCGCGCAACCTGCCTACACCGCCACACAGGAGATTGATTTGACACACGGCTTCAAGCCCGCCCCGCCGCTGCAGGGCCGCACACGCCGCGCTGCGCTGCAAACGGCCAGCGCCTGCATCACCGCAGGCGCGGCCCCCTGGGTGCTGGCCCAGGGCAGTGCAACCTCGGCGCCCGCCACCCTGCAAATCGTGGGCCCGTGGGAGTTCACGAGCCTCTCCCCCGCCAGCAGCGGCTACATGCTGCTGAACCTGCAGGTGTGCGAAACCCTGCTCGGCGCCAGCGACAACGGCCGCCCGCAGCCCGCGCTGGCCGAGCGCTGGCAGGTGTCTGCCGATGGGCTCAGCTGGCAGTTTGTGCTGCGGCCCCGGGCCCGTTTTCACAACGGCGAACGGGTTACCGCCCAGGCCGTGGTGCAAAGCCTGCAGCGCGCGCAAAAGGCACCCGCCTTGCTCAGCAACGCGCCGATCGCCTCCATCACCGCCGAAGACGCGGCAGAGGGCGGCGGCACGGTGCGCATACGCCTGAGCCGCCCGCACAACGCCCTGGCCGCGCAGCTGGCGCACTACAGCACGCTGGTGCTGGCGCCCGAAAGCCACGGCGCGGACGGCAAGGTTCTGCGCATCATCGGCAGCGGCCCGTACCGCATCACCAGGCTGGTGCCACCGCAGCAGGTGGAGACCGAGGCGTTTGAAGCCTACGACGGCCCCATCCCCAGGCTGCGCAGCGTGGCCTACCTGGCAGCCAGCCGTGCCGAAACCCGGGCGCTGATGGTGGAAGGCGGACAGGCCCACCTGGCCTATGGACTGGACCCCGCCAGCCTGCGGCGGCTCAAGCGCCACGCCAGGGTGGGCATTGCGTCGGTGACGCTGCCGCGCACTGTCATCGTCAAGCTCAATGCCACGCTGCCCAGCCTGCGGGACGTGCGCGTGCGCCAGGCCCTGAGCCTGAGCATCGACCGCGCGGGCATTGCCCAGGCTCTGATGGGCGACGAAACCCTGGCCGCCACGCAGCTGCTGCCCCCCACACTGGCAGACTGGCACCACCCCGCCCTGCCCCCGCTGGGCTACGACCCCGAAGCCGCCCAGCGCCTGCTGCGCGAGGCAGGCTGGCAGCGCCACCACGACGGCTTGCGCGGACCCGATGGGCTACCGCTGACCCTGGCGATACGCACCTTTCTGGACCGGCCCGAGCTGCCGCTGGTGGCTACCGCCCTGCAGGAGCAATGGCGCCTGGCGGGCATTGCCGTGAAGGTGCGCATTGGCAATTCGGGCGACATCCCCATGGGCCACCGCGACGGCACGCTGCAACTGGCGCTGGCCGCGCGCAACTACACCAATGTGCCCGACCCCGCCGGCACATTGGCGGGCGACTTTTCAGCGCAGGGCGGCGACTGGGGCGCCATGGGCTGGCACAGCGATGCCGTGGTGCAAGCCCTGGCCGAGCTGATGCGCAGCGCGCCCGAGGCCCGCCGCGCGCAGGCGCTGCGCGCCACGGTCACGCAGGTGCTGCAAAGCGAACTGCCCGTCATTCCTGTTGCCTGGTACCGCCAGCACGTGGCCGTGAACCGGCGTCTCCAGGGGGTGTCGCTCGACCCGCTGGAGCGCTCATACCGGTTGAGCGACATGGACTGGAGCAACGACACATGAATCTTTCCTTTCGCAACCCCTGGCTGCACATGCTGGGGCGGCGTGGCCTGCAGGTGGTGGCGCTGGCGCTCATCATCGGTACGCTGTGCTTTTTCATGGTGCGCGCACTGCCGGGCGACCTGGCCATGCGCGTGGCTGCCAGCCGCTACGGGCTCGATCTCGTCAGTGGCGCAGCCGCCGACGCCGTGCGCGCCGAACTGGGCCTGAACCAGAGCGCCTGGCAGGGCCTGCTGGGCTGGTGGCGCGACATGGCCACGCTGAACCTGGGGCAGTCGCTGATCACCCAGCGCCCCGTGTGGGAAGAGGTCGCCCACCATCTGGGCGCCACGCTGCGCCTGTCTGCTGCTGCGCTGGCGGTGGCGCTGGCCGTGGGCATTCCGCTGGGCCTGTGGGCAGGCTTGCGCCCGGGCGGCTGGGCAGACCGTGCCAGCTGGGCGCTGGCAGTGGTGCTGCGTGGCACGCCACCGTTTTTGCTGTCGGTGCTGCTGATGCTGCTGGTGGCCGTGCACTGGGGCTTTTTGCCCGTGGCGGGCGACGATGACAGCGCCAGCCTGGTGCTGCCCGCGATGGCACTGGCGCTGGGCCTGGGAGCCGGGCTGGCCCGCGTCACACGCAGCGCGATGCAAGACGTGGCCCGGTCGCCGGCCTTTGAGTTCGCCCGCACCAAAGGGCTGAGCGACATGCAGGCGCTGATGCGCCATGGCCTGCGTGCCGCTGCCGTGCCGGTGGTGGCCTACCTGGGAGTGCAAACGCTGTTTCTGGTGGAAGGCGCGCTGGTGGTGGAAACACTGTTTGCCTGGCCCGGTATCGGGCACGCGCTGGTGCACGCCATCTTTGGGCGCGACATCCCCGTGGTGCAAGGCGCGGCGCTGGCCATGGCGCTGTTGTTTGTGGTGTTCAACCTGCTGCTCGATGCGGCCTGCATGGCGCTGGACCCGCGCCAGCAAAGAGGAGTGTCCGCATGACCGCGCAGAACACGATGACAACAACCCCGGCGGCGGCGGCTGCAGCCACGGCGCCCATGCCGATGCCGCCCAGGGGCGCGGCACAGCCCGCTGCCTCGCCGCAGCAACGCACGGGCCTGGTGCTGATCGGCCTGCTGGCGCTGTGGGCGGTGCTCGTCCCTTGGCTGGTGGACGCCAGCCCCATCGAGCAAAACCTGCGCAACCAGCTGGCCGCGCCCGGTGCTGCGCAGTGGCTGGGCACCGATGTGCTGGGCCGCTCGTGGCTGGCACGGCTGGCGCATGCCACGCAACTCTCCTTGGGCATGGCGGTGCTGGCGGCCCTGAGCGCTGCTGTGCCCGGCACCCTCTTGGGCGTGCTGGCGGCGTGGCGCGGCGGGCATGTGGAGCGCACGCTGGTCATGCTGGCCGATGCGGTGCTGGCCATCCCCGGGCTGCTGCTGGTATTGCTGATTGCAGCGCTGGCGCCCGGCCAGCTGTGGGCGCTGTACGTGAGCATGGCAACTGCGCTGTGGGTGGAATATTTCCGCGTGTGCCGGGCCATGGCAAGGCCCGTGCTGGCGGGGGATGCCGTGCAGGCATCGCGCCTGCTGGGCTTTGGCCGTGTGTATGTGCTGCGCCGCCACCTGTGGCCCGCGCTGGCACCCACGCTGGGTACCCTGCTGGCCTTCACCACGGCGCAAGCTGTGCTGGCGCTGGCGGCCCTGGGCTTTGTGGGTGTGGGGGCGCAGGCCCCCACCGCCGAGCTGGGCCTGATGATCACCGAGGCTATGCCCTACTACGAGGAAGCACCCTGGCTCATTGCCGCCCCCACCATCGTGCTGCTGTGGCTGGTGGCGGCCCTGATGCTGGTCCAACCCGAACGGGAGGCCGCATGAAAACTGCAACCCACCCCGCCACCGCCCTGCTGGTGGTGGACGACCTGACCATCCATGCCGGCGACCGCGTCCTGCTGCAGGGCATCTCGTTTCGGCTGCATGCAGGCGAGGCGCTGAGCCTGGTGGGCGAAAGCGGCGCGGGCAAGTCGCTGCTGGCCCACGCCATCATGGGCAATCTGCCGCCTGCGCTGCGGGCGTCCGGCGCCATCACGATGGACGGCATGACCACACGCGCCGAAGATGCCGCGAGCCGCCGCGCCCTGTGGGGCCGCAAGCTGGCCCTGCTGCCACAAGAGCCATCGGTGGCCCTGAACCCGCTGCAGCGTGTGGCCCCCCAGCTGGCCGAGGTCTACAGCCTGCTGCACGCGCAACCGTCAGCCGGGGCAGCAGAGCGGGCACAGCAAGAGCTGGCCCGCGCCGGGCTGGGCCAGGCCACGGCGCACTATCCCTGGCAGCTGTCGGGCGGCATGGCCCAGCGGGCGGTGGCTGCCATCACGCTGGCGGGCGGCGCCCCCGTGCTGATGGTGGACGAGCCCACCAAAGGCCTGGACCACCACTGGCGAGACCGCACGGTGGCGCTGTTCCGTGGCGTGCTGCAGGCAGGGGGCTGCCTGCTAGCAATCACCCACGACATGGGCGTGGCCCAGGCGCTGGGCGGGCAGGTGATCGTGCTCCAACACGGGCAGGCGGTAGAGCAAGGCCGCATCGACGAGGTGGCGGCGCAGCCCGGGCACCCCTTCACCCGCAATCTGATGGACGCCGACCCGGCCCGCTGGCTACCGTTTGCCGCACCGCAGGTGGGCGACAGCGTGGTGCAGGCGCAGGGCATATCGAAAGCGTATGGCGCGCAGCAGCTGTTTACACCCATGGACCTGCAGATCCGCCGCGGCGAGCGTGTGGCCGTGCAGGGCCCCAGCGGCACGGGCAAGAGCACATTGGGCAATGTGCTGCTGGGCCTGCTGAGGCCCGATACGGGCCGCGTGGTGCGCAGCGCCGGGTTGCACCCGCATGCCTTTCAAAAGCTGTACCAGGACCCGGTGGCTTCTTTTGCCCCGCATATCAAACTGGGCGATGGACTAAGGGACGCCGCCAGACTGCACCGCTGCGACTGGAGGCACATCCAGCAACGGCTGGCGCAACTGAAGGTGCATGAGGATCTGCTGTCACGAAAACCCCATCAGGTATCGGGCGGCGAGTTGCAGCGCATCGCGCTGGCACGCGTGCTCATGACACAGCCGGCCCTGTTGTTCGCGGATGAGCCGACATCACGACTGGACCCGGTCACCCAGCAGGAAACCATGCGCGTGCTGGTGGAAGCCGTTGAACAGAACGGCGCGGCGCTCATGCTCGTCACACACGACCAGCACCTTGCAGCCGCTGTAGGCACAAGGACTTTGACACTGGCCGACATGGCGGCGAGTGCCGGGCTGGGGTGAACAGGCGATGGCCTATGCAAGAAACCTTGCCTCAAATTCTTCGGCCGGCAACGGCCGGCTGAGCAGGTAGCCCTGCATCTCGTCGCAGCCCAGCGCAGCCAGCGTGTTGCGCTGCTCGGGCGTCTCGACCCCTTCGGCAATCACCTTGAGCCCCAGCGAGTGCCCCAGGTTGATGATGGTGGCCACCAGGGCCTGGCCCTGGGCCATGGTGTCCATGTGCTTCACGAACGACTGGTCGATCTTGAGCGTGTCGACCGGCAGGGTGGCCAGGTGACTTAGCGACGAAAAGCCTGTGCCGAAATCGTCGATGGCGATGGTGATGCCCATCTGGCGCAGCGCGTGCAGGCTGCGCGAGCTGTGCTCCACATCGCCCATCACCATGCTTTCGGTGATCTCGATCTCCAGCGATGCGGCGGAGCGCGGGTCAGACCCCACCGCGCTGCGCACCTCGTCGATGAAGCCACGGTGGCGCAGCTGCAGGAACGACACGTTCACGGCCACGCGCAGGGGCGCGTGGCCGGCCTCGCGCCAACGTTGCGCATCGGCCAATGCCTGCCGCAGTGCCCAGCGGCCCACGTCGTAAATCAGGCCCGTTTCTTCCAGGATGGGGATGAACTGGCCTGGCGGTACCAGGCCGCGTTCGGGGTCGTTCCAGCGGATCAGGGCCTCTGCACCGGTGAGTTGCCCGGTAGAGAGGTGAAGCTTGGGCTGGTAGTGCAGCACGAACTGCGCTTGCTCCAGCGCGCCACGCAGGCGCCCTTCCAGCCCCAGGACCTCGGCCACGCTGGCGTTCATGGCCGAGGTGTAGAACATCATTTTCTCGGCCGAGGCCTTGGCCTGGTTGAGGGCGGCTTCGGCGTTGCGCAGCAGGGCTTCGGCGTCGGCGCCGTCGCTGGGGTACATCGCCACACCGGCCTTGGCAGCCATACGCAGTTCGGTACTTGAGAGCTTGAAGGGGGTGTCAAAACACATGCGCAGAAACTGATCCACCAACATGGCCACCGCGCTGGCTTCGCGCATGCCGGGCACCGCCACCCCGAAGCTGTTGATGCCCACACGCCCCAGGCTACAGGCTTCGCCGGCAGCATTTGACAGCCGCTGCCCCACCTGGCGCAGCAGCTCGTCACCCACCTGGCGGCCCAGCGTGTCGTTCACCATGCGAAAGCGGCTGATGTCGACGAGCACCACGCCCATCATGGGCGCCACGCCGCCCTGGGGGCGTAGCTGCTGCCCGGCCCGCTCGAGGAAGAGGTTGCGGTTGGGCAGCCCGGTGATGTCGTCGTAGTACGCCAGATAGCTCAGCCGCTCTTCCTTGTCGAGGTGGTCCATCGCAAAGCCCACGTCCCCGGCCAGCTCCGTCAGCAACCGCATTTCGGCTTCGTCAAAAAAACCCTTTTCGTCGGCAAACAGCGCCATCACGCCCACGACCTGCGCCGACGCCAGCAGCGGCAGAACCACCATGGCGGCCACACCGCAGGCTGACAGCTGCTCGCGCTGGACGATGCGCGCATCGCCCAGGATGTCGTCGCACAGCTCAGGGCGGCGGTTGCGCACAACGCTGGCGCTCAGGCTTTCTCCAGGCTGCGGCGTGTCGTGCAGGTAGAGGCGGTCCTGGATGCCCATCAACACCCGTGCCCCCGCCCCGGCCGACGCCACGGGCATCACCTGCTGGCGCTGCCGGTCCACCCGGCCAATCCACGCGGCCTTGAACCCGCCCAGCTCCACGGCGACGCGGCAGGCCTCCTGAAAGAGCTCGCTGCGATCGTGCACCCGCACGATCAGCGTGTTGATGCCGCTGAGCACGGCGTACACCCGGTTGAGCCGCCGGATCTTGTGCCCGGCTTCCCGGCTTTCGGTGATGTCTTCACCCAGGCTCGCCACGCCGGTGACTGCGCCATCGGCCGAGCGCAGCACGGTGTTGTTCCAGTGCACCGTGCGCCGTTCACCCGAGCGGGTCAGGATATCGTTGTCGTGGTGCCAGGCCGAGGGAAGGTCTTGCAGCAGGTCCGCAAATACCTTACGCATGGGAGCATGGTCGCCGGGCAGGAACAGCTCAAACCAGTCTCCGCCAATCACATCCTGCCGCTCCCAGCCCGTCATGCGCAACAGGTAATCGTTGCAGTACGTGATGCGGCCCTCGCAGTCGAGCATGACCGAGACCATCTCGACCTTGTCGAACAAGTGGTTGAAGCGCCGGTCGCTCTCGCGCAACTGATCTTCGGCCCGGCGGTGGCGCGTGACGTCCTGGATGGTATGAAACCACTGCTCGGCCCGCCCGCCGTCGTTGGCCGTGCGGGCCTCCAGCGGCTCCATCACCTGGCGCAGGTAGATGGTTTCGCCATCGCCGCGGCGTAGCCGGTAGGTGAAGTCCACGCGCGAACCGTCGTGCGCAGCCTGCAGCGAATGGTTGCGGAACTTCGCACGGTCGTCAGGGTGCACCAGCGCCAGCCATTGCCGGACGCTGCGCGGCATCAGGTCCGGCGTCAGGCGCAGCATGGGCGGCAGGGTTTCGTGCCAGCTTTCGATGGCGCCACCGGCATTGCTGGTGATATGGCTGATGCGCGCCAACGTTTGCGCCCTGCGCAGGCTGGCCTTGCTGGCCTCCAGATGGTCCAGCGCGCGCAGGCGTTCCTGCACCTCTTGCTGCAGCCGGCTGGCGTGCGCCTGCACCTCGCGCAGCAGGCTCGCGTTTTCGTACATGCGGCCCACCTGCGCGCCGAGAATCGACAGTATCTGCTCGTCATCTGCGGTGAACCCGTCGCCACCGGCCTTGTCGGCCAGGCAGATCCACCCGTACGCTTGCGACAACGACAGCACCGGCACCAGCAGTGCCGATGTCACCGGTGGATAGCCCGCGGGCAGGCCGACCTCCTGGCTCTGGCTTGCCGGGCCGCTCCAGCGCAGGGGCGTGCGCTCCTGCGCAATGCGCGCCAGAAGGCCGCCGGTGATGGCCGGTGCGGGCGTTACCGGGCCGTCATGGCCTTCCAGCCCGCAACTGAAAGCCACGCTGGCATCCGCATCGGTCTGCCGGACGCACAACAGTGTGAAACTGGCACTGACCAGGTCGCACGCGCCGCGGCACACCTGGGCCAGCAGCGCATCGGGGTCGCGCTCGGACGCGAGCTGCAGGCTCAGGTCTGACAGCGCAGCCAGCCGGCTGTTGATGCCCTCCAGCTGCGCCACGCTGGCGATCAGTTTGTCGGTGATCAGCTGCATGTGTTGCGCGTCGAAGGCGCCCACATCCTCCAGCACCGGTGCGGCCAGCGGGGCCTTGCCCAGCGCCCGCTCCACCACGCGCAGGATGTCCTGTGGCTCGCACGGCTTGAGCAGGATTTCCGTCACGCCACAGGCCAGGGCGAGCTGCCGAGCCTGCTCTTCGCGAAAGTGGGCGGTATAGAACACGACCTGGGTGGTCGCCACAGCGGCATCGGCACGCAGTTGCCGCACGAACTCGAAGCCGTCCATGGTCGGCATGAGCACATCCGAGATCACCAGGTCAGGCCGGTACATACGCGCCATGGCCATGGCCTGCGCACCGTCAGACGCCTCGACCGCTTCATGGCCGACGTGCCGCACCAGCGTGACCACCAAAGCGCGGTTTGCAGGGACGTCGTCAACAACCAGGATCTTGGCCATGCTGTGGGAGTGGGAGTGGGAGTGAAAGTGGGAGTGGGCGGCGGTTTGGGGGAGTCTCCGCTGCGGGGTCGCCGGCGGCAACGAAATATGCCTGCACCCGGGCTGCAAACAGCTCGTGGTCAATCGGCTTTGGCAGGTGATCGTCAAACCCGCCGTCTATGGCTTTCTGTCGGTCGCTGGTGATTGAATTCGCAGTGACGGCCACCACGGGCACACGCCGCCACCCGGCAGTAGCGCGCAACCCCTGCGCCCCCTCGGAGCCGCTGAGCCCGGGTATCTGCATGTCGCCAAGGATGAGGTCCGGGTTTTCTGCCAGGCCCATGGCAAGACCTTGGTTTCCGTTCCCGGCAGCCAGTACACGCATCCCTGCGGCCTGCAGCAGGTCCACCACCCGCTCGCGGGTGGCCGTGTCATCCTGGATTACCGGAACGGTGGGGACCTTCATGCCGGCGGCTCCGCAAGCACCAGGGTGAACACACTCCCCTGCCCCTCGGTGCTTTCCACGCCAAGGCGGCCGCCCAGTGCCTGGGCGAGCTGGCTGCTCAGGTGCAGGCCCAGGCCGGTGCCCTCCTGCGCGCTCACCCCCGGCCGGTCGATGCGCGCAAACGCCTGGAACAGCTGGGGACGCTCGGCCTCCGGTATGCCCGGGCCCGTGTCGCGCACCGTGAAGCGCACGCCAGCGCCCGCGTTGCCGAGGACCTCAGGCTCACGGGTCAGCTCCACATCAACCCGGCCGTGCGCCGTGAACTTGACGGCGTTTCCCACCAGGTTGAGCAGGATCTGGCTGAGCGCACGCCGGTCGGTCTGCAGCCACACCGGCCCGGCGGGGACATGCAGCGCCAGCACCAACCCCCTGCGCTGCGCCTCGGGCTCCAGCGTGGCCACGGCCTCGGCAGCTACGGCAGCGCAGTCCACCCGCTCGCGGCTTAACGCGAGCTTGCCGGCGCTGAGCTTGGCCACGTCCAGCAGGTCATTGATGAGTGACAGCAGGTGCCGTGCCCCCGTCTGCACCATGCGCAACTGCCGCTCCTGCTCGTCGTTCAGCGGGCCGGGGAGCTTCATCAGCAGCGTCCCCGTGAAGCCGATGACAGCATTCAGCGGAGTGCGAAGCTCGTGCGACATGCTGGCCAGGAACCGGTCTTTCACCAGCGCGGCGTTCTCAAGCTCCAGGTTCTTCTCGCGCAGCACGGATTCAATGCGCTTTCGCTCTGTCACGTCACGGATGGCGCTGGAGACGAAGAGGCCTTCCTCGGTCTGCAGCGGGCTCAGGCTGATCTCCACCGGGAACTCCGAGCCGTCCTTGCGCTGGCCATTGAGCTCCAGGCCCGCACCCATGGTGCGGGTGCGTGGCTGCGCAAAAAACTGGCTACGGTGTCCCACATGCGCGTGGCGGTATTGCGGGGGCAACAGCAGTTCTACCGGCTGGCCCAGCAGCTCGGCCCGCCCATAGCCAAAGACCCGCTCAGCCTGGCCGTTCGCCATCACGATGCGGCCCGTCAGGTTGACCATGACCATGGCATCCGGCGTGGACTCCAGCAGGTCGCGAAAGCGCGCCTCCAGCAGCTTGGCATCGCGCAGCACGCGCAGATGGGTCACATCGTGGTGACAGCAAAGAAAGTACGCGGCCTCGCCGGCCTGGTTGCGGACCACGCTGACCGACACATTCACGTACAGCAGCGAGCCGTCCTTGCGCATGCGTACCAGCTCCTGCGCGGCGGTGGAACCCTGCAGTGCCTGTGCGCGCAGCGTGGCCTCCTCGCCAGCTTGCGCCACGCCTGCAATGAGCACCTGCACGTCCCGGCTCACGGCTTCATCACGCGTGTAACCGTACATCACCTCGGCCGCACGGTTCCAGTCGAGCACGCGCCCGTCGGCAGTCAGCGCCAGCAACGCATCGGGGTGTTCGTCGCAGCGGGACATTGAAAATATCGGATCCATGCAGTCTCTCGCCAGGGGCGGCTGCGCGCCTGTTGCAGATGCAGTGCAGTGCAGAGCAGAGCAGAGCAGAGCAGCGCCGTACCGTGCCTTGACGCGGGCGACCGCTGGATCCCCGGCCCGATGTATCAGGGCCTGGGGTCGGAGCCCATCGAAGTGCGACGCAGCATGCGTTCCATACTACGTGCTATGCAACCGATTACGCTCGAAGATGCATATCAGTGCCTGGGTATCAATAAGTAAAATGCCGCGCCCGGACAGGCACAAAAAAACCCTCGCACCGTGCAAGCGGTGCGAGGGCATCAGACAGCGATTCCGGGAAGGCGGCGAGAGACCGCCGTTCAAGCCAGCACTACATGTTGTCGATCATCACCTGGCCAAAGCCCGAGCAGCTCACCTGCGTTGCGCCTTCCATCAAGCGCGCGAAGTCGTAAGTGACCTTCTTGGACGCGATCGACTTTTCGAGCGACTTGATGATCAGGTCGGCCGCTTCCGTCCAGCCCATGTGGCGCAGCATCATCTCTGCCGACAGGATTTCGGAGCCGGGGTTGACGTAGTCCTTGCCTGCGTACTTCGGCGCAGTGCCGTGCGTGGCCTCGAAGCACGCCACCGAATCGGACATGTTCGCACCGGGCGCGATGCCGATGCCGCCTACCTGTGCAGCCAGCGCGTCGGAGATGTAGTCCCCGTTGAGATTGAGCGTGGCCACCACCGAATACTCCGCAGGGCGCAGCAGGATCTGTTGCAGGAACGCATCGGCGATGCTGTCCTTGATGGTGATTTCTTTGCCGTTTTTCGGATTCTTCAGGCGGCACCAGGGGCCGCCGTCAATCAGCTCTGCGCCAAACTCCTTTTGCGCCAGGGCGTAGGCCCAGTCGCGGAAGCCACCCTCGGTGTACTTCATGATGTTGCCCTTGTGCACGATGGTGACGCTGGGCTTGTCGTTGTCGATGGCGTACTGGATGGCCTTGCGCACCAGGCGCTCGGTGCCTTCGATGGACACCGGCTTGACGCCCAGACCCGAGGTGTCGGGGAAGCGGATCTTCTTGACGCCCATCTCGTCCTGCAGGAACCGTATCAGCTTCTGGGCCTTTTCGGACTTTGCCTCGAACTCGATGCCGGCGTAGATGTCTTCAGAGTTCTCGCGGAAGATGACCATGTTGGTCTTCTCGGGCTCTTTCAGCGGCGAGGGCACGCCCTTGAAATACTGTACGGGCCGCAGGCAGACGTACAGGTCAAGCTCCTGCCGCAAGGCGACATTGAGCGAGCGGATTCCGCCGCCTACCGGGGTGGTCAGCGGGCCCTTGATGGACACCACGTACTCACGCAGCACGGCCAGGGTTTCGTCGGGCAGCCAGACGTCGGGGCCATACACCCGGGTGGCTTTCTCGCCGGCGTACACCTCCATCCAGTGGATCTTGCGGGCGCCACCGTAGACCTTGGCCACCGCGGCATCCACCACCTTGATCATGACGGGCGTGATGTCAAGCCCGGTGCCATCGCCCTCGATGAACGGAATGATCGGGTGGTCGGGCACATTCAGCGTCATGTCGGCGTTGACGCTGATCTTCTGGCCGTCAGCCGGGACCTTGATGTGTTGGAAATGGCTCATGGCGGCGCATCCTGTGAGAACTGACATTGAACGGTAACGGACGAGATGCCCGGCGATGAAGGCACGGCCCTTGACTGGCCTGCCTGACCCGCAGCGGCACAGGCGCAAGGGGCGCCGCCGTGAGGGAAGTCCCGAAAGATTCTAATGAGAAATATTTCAGCAGGAGCCTTTGACGGCGTGCCGGCCGCTGCTATCGTTGCACCCGTGGCTGCGCAATGGTGCGCGCCGCCTCGAACGCAAGTAATTACTGGAAACGGCATACATATGAAAAAACTCCTCGCTGTACTGGTGACTGGTCTGTGCGCTGCAGGTGCTTTTGCACAGGCACCGGCAGCGGCACCCGCCCCTGCTACCACTCCCGCCATGGCGCCGGCCGCCGCGCAGCCCATGGCTGCAGCGCCCGCGGCTCCTGCCGTGAAGGCCAAGGCCACCAAGGCAACCAAAGCCACCACCACCAAGACCGCCAAGAAAAAGACCCACAAGAAGGTCGCCAAGAAGAAGACTGCCCAGCGCGCAGCCTGACCTCCAAGCCTGCCGCACTGGCAGGCCCGGACTCCGCATAAACGCCCGCATCCGCGGGCGTTTTGCTGAGTGGCCCTCCACACGGCAGGCACAGTGCATCGTCGCAAACGCCGTGTTGTGTCTCTGCATGCAGAGTGCCTGCACGAGGCACACTGCTCTGCCGTGCGTAAGATGGCGCGGGCCTTTCACAGCGTTTTCCAAGAGGATGAAGAGCAATGATTCCGACTTTTGTCTGGCATGCACCGGCTACCGGCACCGCAAGCTGTCCCCGCAACCGGCTCTGGCACTGGGCACTGGGCCTGGTGGCCGCGCTGGCATGCGCCGTGGCAACCCCTGCAGGCGCGCAGGATGCGCCGCAGATGTCGCTGCCGCGGGTGGAGCTGACCGCGGGCTTTCACCGCATTGACGCCCAGGTGGCGTCGACACCACAGACGCGCCAGACCGGGCTCATGCACCGCAAGGAAATGCCGCAGCATGAAGGCATGCTTTTTGTCTTCGAGCAGCCGTCCGTGCAGTGCTTCTGGATGAAGAACACGCTGATCCCCCTGACGGCCGCCTTTGTGGAGGACGACGGGACCATCGTGAACCTGGAAGACATGAAACCACAGACGCTGGATTCGCACTGCTCTGCCAAGCCGGTGCGCTACGTGCTCGAAATGAACAAGGGATGGTTTGCACAGAAGAACGTGAAGCCGGGCAGCAAGCTGGTGGGCAACGTGTTTCAGCGCAAGCCGTGACGGGGCAACGGGGCCGCGGCGTTGCGCCTGGCTGCAAAGATGGCGCTGTGCCGCGAGGGCATTGACCACTGCAACCCGCGTCACACATCACCATGAAAAAGACGGCCCTCAGGCCGTCTTTTTCTATCTCGGTCGATGACAACAGGTGGCGCCCCACGCGTGGGCGCCCCTGCTGCTGGCAGCCGCCTGGATCAGGCGAAGTTGGCTTCGGCAAACTTCCAGTTCACCAGCTTGTCGAAGAACGTTTCGACAAACTTGGGGCGCTGGTTGCGGTAGTCGATGTAGTAGGCGTGTTCCCAGACGTCCACGGTCAGCAGCGCCTTGTCGGCTGTGGTCAGCGGCGTGCCTGCGGCCCCCGTGTTCACGATGTCCACGCTGCCGTCTGCCTTCTTGACCAGCCAGGTCCAGCCCGAACCGAAATTGCCAACGGCGCTCTTCACAAAGGCTTCGCGGAAGGCCGTGTAGCTGCCCCACTTGGCGTTGATGGCTGCAGCCAGCGCGCCCGACGGCTCGCCGCCGCCTTGGGGGGCCATGCAGTTCCAGAAGAACGTGTGGTTCCAGATCTGGGCTGCGTTGTTGTAGACGCCACCGCTGGACTTCTTGACGATTTCTTCCAGCGACATCGCCTCGAACTCGGTGCCCTTTTGCAGGTTGTTGAGGTTCACCACGTAGGCGTTGTGGTGCTTGCCATGGTGGTACTCCAGCGTTTCCTGGCTGTAGTGCGGAGCCAGCGCGTCAATGGCGTAGGGCAGCGGGGGAAGGGTGTGTTCCATGGTGTGTTTCCTCGTGGTTTGAAATCGGGGCCGCCGCGGCGACAGGTCAGAGCTCTGACGGCCGCGGGGCAAAAGCGCATTGTAGGAACATCGGGTGGCCCCTGCAGCAAAGGCCTTTGCGCCTGCGCCGGGCCGGTCACGGCTGGGCCTGCGGATCAAAGCAGCCGCGTCTGCCGGGCCACGGTCACGTCCAGCGTCCCGTCGGCCAGCGTGGCCTTGAGCGCATCGCCCGGGCTCGCCTGCTGCGTGCTGACCACGGCACGGCCAGTGCTGTCGGTCAGCATGGCATAGCCGCGCTGCAGCACGAGGCGCGGGTCCAGCAGGCCCAGGCGCAGTTCGGCGCGGTCTACCCGCTCGGCCTGTGCCCGCAGGCGTTGGTGCAACGCCTGCGCAAGACCGCTGGCCAGCACGGCCTGCGCATGCTGCTGGCGCTGTACGCGCAGATGTACGGCATGGCGCATGCGCTGCGCAAGCCGGGCCAGCTGCAGATGCTGGCGCGCGGCCAGTGAAGACGGCCTGCCCAGGCGTGCGGCCACCTGGTCGAGCCGCTGATAGCGCGCATCCACCTGGCGCTGCACCGCGTCACCCAACCGGCCACCCAGCAAGTCCAGCGCCCCAAGCCATACATCGCGCGGCTGCGACACCATCTCTGCGGCCGCCGTGGGCGTGGGCGCGCGCAGGTCGGCGCAGAAATCGGCAATGGTGAAATCGGTCTCGTGCCCCACCCCGCACACCAGGGGCACGGGGCTTTGCACGATGGTGCGCGCCAGGCGTTCGTCGTTGAACGCCCACAGGTCTTCGATGGAGCCGCCGCCGCGTACGAGCAAAATCACGTCGATGGCCGGAATCTGCGTCAAATCGGCCCCTGGCGCTTGTGCCTGCTCGGCCATCTGATACAACTTTGATAGCGATGCAACCAGCGACGCCGGAGCCCCTGCGCCCTGTACGGGCGTGGACACCAGCACCACCGGGATGTGCGGCACCCGGCGGCGCAGGGCCGTCACCACGTCGTGCAGTGCTGCGGCGCCCAGCGATGTGACAAGGCCGATGCCGCGCGGCTGCAAGGGCAAGGGCCGCTTGCGAGCAGCATCAAACAGCCCTTCAGCTTCCAGCCCGGCCTTCAGGCGCAGAAACTGCTCGAACAGCGCCCCCTGCCCGGCCCGCTGCATGCTTTCGACGATGAACTGCAGGTCTCCGCGGGCTTCGTACACGCCCAGGCGTCCACGCAACTCCACCAGTTCACCGTCCCTCGGCGAAAAGTCAAGCAGCAGGGCCGCCCGCCTGAACATGGCGCAGCGCAGCTGCCCGTTGGCATCCTTGACCGTGAAGTAGCAATGACCGCTGGCTGCGCGCGCGAAGCCCGTGATCTCCCCGCGGACCGCGACAGGATTGAACCGTGCCTCCAGCGCATCAGCAATGGCGCGGCATAGCGCGCCAACTTCCCACACACGCGGCGCCAATGCTGGGTTTGGGAGCTCAGGCATGAGGCTTCAAGCGCTTTTGGGCGTTGCTGCGGGGCGCACTACTCCACAGATGGCAGGGAGCGGCGAGCGGGGCCAACGTGGACACAGATATCCTGCCGAAAGCACGGAAATACGTGCAACCCGTTGATTTATAACGATTTTTCATTGCCTTATTTTTCATCAATCTGTTGCAAGCACGGCGTGGCGCCGCTTTCGGGGCCGTCGATACCCAGTTGCCCACAAAGTTATCCACAGTTTTTGTGAGTCCGCAACGCGCCCGAATCCGAACGCGGCAAGGTAACTGTTTGTGACGCGGGTGACAGGACAAGCTGGGCCATAATCGCCGCTGCCCTTCAAGTGCCCGGAGAGAGATTTGCTGTCCATCATACAAGCCGCTGGCTGGCCGATCTGGCCCCTGATCGCATGTTCCGTGCTCGGAATGGCACTGGTTTTCGAACGCTTCGTGGCACTCAAGACGTCCCGCGTGGCCCCCCCCAAACTGCTCGACGAAGCCATCACGGTGTCCTCGCGTTCGGTCCCTACGCCTGATGTGGTGAACCAGCTGGCACAGAACTCCGCCCTGGGTGAGGTGCTGGCGACCGGGCTTCGCACGCTGAACAGCAATCCGCAGTGCAGTGAAGCGGACTTGCGCGCCGCCATGGAAGGCGCCGGCCGAGCGGTGGCCCACCGGCTCGAAAAGTATCTGGCTGCACTGGCCACCATTGCGTCGGCGGCGCCACTGCTGGGCCTGCTGGGTACTGTCATCGGCATGATCGAGATCTTCGGCTCGCAGACGGGCACAGGCGGCGTGGGCCAGGCGGTGGGCGGCGGCAACCCGGCGCAGCTGGCACACGGCATCTCGATTGCGCTCTACAACACGGCCTTCGGCCTCATCGTTGCGATCCCGGCCTTGATCTTCTGGCGGTACTTTCGCGCCCGGGTCGATGCCTACTTGCTCACCCTGGAACTGGCATCCGAGCAGTTCGTGCGCCACATCCTGCGCCACCGCAAAGCCCGCTGAGACATCCTGAGACATCGGCTGACACTTTCCCGTCCCCTGCCGCAGGGTCCCATGTCCGCGCAACAGAACATCCGCCATGAACTTCAGCCCCCGCCCCAAGGATGAGCCCGAGATCAACCTGATCCCGTTCATCGATGTGCTGCTGGTCATCCTCATCTTTCTGATGCTGACCACCACGTACAGCAAGTTCACCGAGCTGCAGCTCACCCTGCCCGTGGCAGACGCCGAGCAGCAGCGCGACCACCCCAAGGAAGTCATCGTCGCGGTGGCTTCGGACGGTCGCTATGCCGTCAACAAGTCGACCGTGGAAGGCAAGAGCGTGGATGCGGTCGCCCAGGCGCTGCGGGCTGCGGCCACGGCCGGTGCCGGCACGGTCATCATCATCAGCGCTGATGCAATGTCGCCCCACCAGTCGGTGGTCACCGTAATGGAAGCCGCGCGGCGCGTGGGCCTGACGCAAATCACCTTTGCCACGCAGTCGTCCGCAGGCGCACGGGCGGCCAGCGGCAACTGACCTTTGCATGGTGGCCCGGTGACCGCTGCCCCGCCGCCGCAGCGGCCTGCCGAGCCGGCCCGCACAACCGGCAAGCGCTTGCAGGGCTGGCTGCAACGCAGCTGGCAGACGCGCGGGCCCGGCGCCCTGGCGTTATGGCCCGTAGCCCTGCTCTACGGCGCACTGGTAGCGATTCGGCGCAGGCTGTACCGCAGCGGCCTTCTGGCTTCCGAACATCCCGGCCGGCCAGTTATCGTCGTCGGCAACGTCATTGCCGGCGGTGCCGGAAAAACGCCCGTGGTGATCGCCCTGGCCCGGCACCTGCAGGCGCGCGGCCTGCGCCCGGGCGTGATCTCAAGAGGTTACGGGCGCCAGTCGCGCGACTGCATCGCGGTGCTTGCCGACAGCGCGGCGCAGGATGTGGGCGACGAGCCCGCACTCATCACCCGCAGCTGCCCCGGAGTGCCCGTGTATGTGGCCGCGCAGCGCATCGATGCAGCCGAGGCGCTGCTGTCAGCCCACCCTGATACCGATGTCCTTCTGTGCGATGACGGCCTGCAGCATCTGGCGCTGCAACGGGACCTGGAAATCTGCGTGTTCAATGCCGACGGGATCGGCAACGGGTGGATGTTGCCCGCAGGCCCGCTGCGCGAGCCGTGGCCACGGCCGGTGGATTTTGTGCTGCATGCGGCACCGGTTCCGCCCGCCGGGACGGCATCGCCTGCCTTCAGTACCCGGCGCAGCCTTGCGCCCTGGGCTGTGCAGGCAGACGGGCAGCGCATCGCGCTCAATGCACTGCAAGGCCAGCCGGTGCATGCTGTGGCCGCCGTGGCGCAGCCCGAGGTGTTCTTTGACATGCTCAGAGCGGTCGGCCTGACGCTTGCCCATGCAGAAAGCCTGCCAGATCACTATGATTTTGATAGCTGGAAGGCATTATCCGGTGAGCACTACAGCATCGTTTGCACCGAAAAAGACGCTGTCAAGCTCTGGCGACGGCACCCGCAGGTGCTGGCCGTGCCGCTGGTGCTGGAGATCGAGCCGGGCTTCTTCCACGCGCTGGATGCGGCGATTGACCAGCGACTGCAGTCCGCAGCGGACCAGAACAGCGCCCCAACCCGCCGAACCCCCTGAACTGGGCGCCTCGGCACTCCTTCGGCAGTTTGCACGGTCTTGCATGGCTGATGGGCAGTTTCCCGCGGGTCCGCACACCCCAATCCAGGTCTCGCCGTGGGATATCAGGATCGCCCGCTGGTCCGGCACCCGCAGCTATGATCGTGGATGCCCTGCGCGCGGCCTGTACGCGCGGCTTCTCTCTCCGGCGCCATCCGCCCACCACACACACTCCGCCATGGATCCCAAACTGCTTGAACTGCTGGTATGCCCCGTGACCAAGGGCCCGCTGACCTACGACCGTGAGGCGCAGGAACTCGTCTCGCGCAGCGCGCGGCTGGCCTACCCGGTGCGCGACGGCATCCCCGTACTGCTGGAGAACGAGGCCCGCACCCTGAGCGATGAGGAACTGGAGCGATGAGCGCGCTGGCCGGCCTGCCGCAGTCGGCGGCGCGCAGTTCTGGGCAGCCTGGCTTCACGGTGCTGATTCCGGCACGGATGGCATCCAGCCGTCTGCCTGACAAACCGCTGGCAGACATTGCCGGCCTGCCCATGGTGGTGCGCGTGGCGCGCAGGTCTGCCGAGAGCGCCGCCAGCCGCGTGGTCGTGGCCGCGGATGACGCCCGCATTGTGGACACCTGCATCCGCCACGGTGTGGAAGCCATACTCACCCGAACCGACCACGCCAGCGGCAGCGACCGCCTGGCCGAGGCCTGCGTGCTGCTCGGCCTGGACGGTGACGACACGGTGGTCAATGTTCAGGGCGATGAACCCCTGATTGACCCCGACCTTATCAACGCCGTGGGCGGCCTGCTCGCGGCGTCTGCCGATGCCAGCATGGGCACCGCGGCGCACCCGATTGCATCACGAGATGACTACCTGAACCCCAATGTGGTGAAGGTTGTGCTGGACGCACGCGGCTTTGCGCACTACTTCAGCCGTGCGCCTATTCCGTGGTGCCGCGACCTGCCCGACGCGGCCTGGTGGCAATCGGCCGCGCAGGCGATGCCCGCCGGTTTTGCGCCACTGAGGCACGTGGGTATCTACAGCTACCGCGCGCGCTTCCTGCGGAGCTTTCCGGGCCTGCCAGCGGCCCCCACCGAGGCGGTCGAGGCACTCGAGCAGCTGCGTGCGCTCTGGCATGGCCACCGCATTGCCGTCCATCTGGCGGACAAGGTACCCGGGCCGGGGGTCGATACGCCCGACGACCTGGCGCGGGTACGCGCTCTGCTGGCAGCCGTCTGAGCCCCTGGCATCCGCGCGGGGCATGCGACGGGTGCGAAGACAGCCCTCTAAAACCTGTGGCAGGGCTGCAGTGACCGACGATCTGGGCGCGTGCAATAGGCGGCACTCCAGGGCCAACGCACCATATCGGGGAGAGGCGTCCGTGTAAGTCGCGATGAAGGAGTCACATGCTATCCTCGAATGTAACGAGAGCATCGCATCCTGGGCGTATCGGCAACCACCGCAGTGTGGCGGCGTGGCCCCCGCCAGCGGCGCCAACCGATTTCTAACCTTCGAGGATTTCCATGAGACTGATTCTGTTGGGCGCGCCCGGCGCCGGAAAGGGCACGCAAGCCACGTTCATTTGCCAAAAGTACGGCATCCCGCAAATCTCCACCGGCGACATGCTGCGCGCTGCCGTCAAGGCCGGCACCCCCCTGGGCCTGCAGGCCAAGGCCGTGATGGACTCTGGCGCCCTCGTGAGCGACGACATCATCATCGGACTGGTGAAGGAACGCATCACCCAGGCCGACTGCGCCAACGGGTTCCTCTTCGACGGCTTTCCCCGCACCATCCCCCAGGCTGATGCCATGAAGGCAGCCGGAGTGAAGCTTGATTACGTGCTGGAAATCGACGTGCCGTTTGATGCCATCATCGAACGCATGAGCGGCCGCCGCTCGCACCCGGCCAGCGGCCGCACCTACCACGTCAAGTTCAACCCGCCCAAAGTGGCAGGCAAGGACGACGTGACCGGCGAAGACCTTATCCAGCGCGAAGACGACAAGGAAGAGACCGTGCAAAAGCGTCTGCAGGTCTACAGCGACCAGACGCGCCCGCTGGTCGACTACTACAGCAGCTGGGCCAAGACTGCCCCTGACCTTGCCCCCAAGTACCGCGCCATCAGCGGCACCGGCAGCGTGGACGAGATCACCGAACGCGCACTGAAAGCCCTGGCAAGCTGAAACCACGAGCCCGGCAAGGATTCGCAGGCCACAACGGCGCCTCTTGCAGGCGCCGTTTTTGTTGGCGCACCGCGAATAGCAAGCCTGCCTTTGAGTTGCGGTTTCTCGCCGCGATCAGGGACTCACTGCATGGGCGCCCGTGACGTCGGCGCCGGTGGCAAAGTAGCCCGGGTTGGCCGATGGACAGCGGGAACTAGCGCGTCAGGCAGGCCCTGAGCGCAGGGCGTAGGCCTTGCCGTCCACAAACAGAAATTCCGCGCGCAACACCGCGTCGCCCTTTTCCTCGCGCAGCGTGAAGCCGACCAGTGACACGGCCGCACCCGGCTTGATTTCAGCAACCTGCCAGGCCTGCATGCGCGTCAGCGGAGCCAGTTCAACCTGCCAGAGCCGGTCACGCCTGCGGGGTACCACGGCCTTTGCCAGCAGCGCCTTGCCATCCACGGGCGCTGTCTGCGCCGGTATTGCCCGCTGAGCCAGATCGCCGGGCACCGAAAGATCGGCGGGCAATTCCAGTTCGAGCTCGGCATGGGGGTTTTGCCAGCGCACCTTGCGCACCGTTCCGGCCAGATAGATCGGCCGTTCTGCGTCAAAGCTGCTCCAGCCATGGTGTGCGCGGGCCCACAGCGGAACGGTAGCAAGTGCCAGGATGCAGTGGCGACGTTGAACAAGCATGTGTTTCCCCTTTAAAGGTAGGCAATCCAGCGGCCGCTGGCGGCCATGGCAAGCCACAGGATGGTCGAGACCAGCATCAGTGCACGAGCCATTCCATCGAGCCTGTCGAGCGATTTTCGGCCATGAAACCAGGCTGCGTTGCACCCGGCCAGCATCAACAGCACCATCTTGAGGGTGAATGCCCGGTTGGCCAGCAGCTCTGCCGCCTGCGTCGCAAACATCACGAGGCCGGACGCGGCAATGAGCCCGAAGCCCAGCACGCTCAGGGACAGGCACAACCGGGCAAGGTCTTTGACGGGGAGCATCCGCCCGAGGCCGAACACGCGCAATTCCAACAGCACCAGATTGCCGATCACCAGCGCGATGCCCGCAATGTGGACGACCTCCAGCGCCGGGTATGCCCAGCTGTGGGTTTTGAGTGCTGCCAAAAATGACACGGTACAACGGGGCTAGGCGCCCACCAGAAGGTCCAGCATCAGCGAGATGCGCGCCTTGACCGGGGACAGTCCGCGGGAGTCCACAAACAGGTCACCCGGCTTGGGCAGGACCTGGCCACCGCTGCAGCGCGTGGCGCGCACGACCCTCACCCCGGCAACCTGAGCGCGCAGCAGGGCGTCCTCCAGCGCATGGTGAATGGTCCCGTTGCCGGTGCACGCAACCACCAGGCCCTGCACTCCGTCACGCACCAGCGCGTCCACCAGGCTGCCACGGGCGCCTGCGTGGCTCAGGATGATTTCCACACGGGGGGCAGAAACTGCGTTGGCTATGACAATCATAGCAATACGCCCTTTTGATTCATGCGCTACCGAGATATTCGGCGCCCAGCGTACGCTGCCCTCCTCCATCCAGCCCAGGGGTCCGCCATCGCCCGACGCAAAGGCGTTGACCCGGTAGGGATGCGCCTTCTGAACCAGCCGGGCACCGTGGACTTCCCCTGCCGCCACGGCGAATACGCCGCGCACGTCGGGGGCCAGCGCCAGAGCAACTGCATCCATCAGGTTCTGGGGACCGTCGGGGGTCAGCGCGCTCGCGGGCCGCATGGCAGAGGTCAGCACCACAGGTTTTGTGCAACGGAGCACTTCCTGCAGAAACCAGGCGGTTTCTTCCAGGGTATCGGTGCCGTGGGTGATGACCACACCTTTCACGGCGGGGTGGTCCAGGTGATGCTGGCACCGTGCAGCTAGGCGCGTCCAGATGTCGAAGTCCATGTCCTTGCTATCGACCTGGGCGACCTGCTCCGCCTCGACGGCAACGCCTTCTGACTGACTCAGTGCCGGAATCGATGCCAAGAGGTCACGCACACCGACCTGCGCAGCTTTGTAGCCGATGTTGTCCGCGGCATCGGCTGCGGTGCCCGCGATGGTTCCGCCCGTGCCCAGAACCACGATTTTTTGCCCACTCACTTGCACACTCCGAAAAACTGGTGAAAAATACAGGTACTGGATTAAAAACCAGTCCCTCCACGTAGCGCTACTCCACGGAGCCCTTCATGCTCGACAACCCGAAACTCACGGCCCGCCAGCAACAGATCCTGGATCTCATCCAGACTGCGATCGCACGCACAGGCGCGCCCCCTACACGGGCCGAAATCGCGGCAGAACTGGGCTTCAAGTCGGCCAATGCCGCAGAAGAGCATTTGCAGGCCCTGGCCCGCAAGGGCGTGATTGAACTTGTCAGCGGCACCTCCCGCGGCATCCGGTTGCGCAATGAGACCGTGCGGTCCATCAACGCGGCGCGAGGCAGCCAGTTCAGCCTGCCCATACCGGGTCTTTCGCAACTCGTTCTGCCCCTGGTGGGCCGCGTGGCCGCCGGCTCTCCCATTCTCGCGCAGGAACACGTCGACCAGACCTACTGCGTTGAAAACAGCCTTTTCCAGCACAAGCCGGACTACCTTCTGAAGGTGCGGGGCATGTCGATGCGCGACGCTGGCATCATGGACGGTGACCTGCTGGCCGTGCAGTCCACCAGAGAAGCCCGCAACGGCCAGATCATCGTCGCGCGCCTGGGGGATGACGTCACCGTCAAGCGGCTGCGGCGCACAGCCAGTTCCATCGAACTGTTGCCCGAAAACCCCGACTATCCCGTGATCGTGGTCCAGCCCGGCGAACCCTTTGAAATCGAAGGCCTCGCCGTCGGGTTGATCCGCAACACGATGCTCATGTAGCCCCACCACGGTTGACTGCAGGTGGCGGGCGTTTGGCGTGTCCTCGTGGCATGCCAGCCCTGCAGCTCAGCCGGTATCTCCTTGTGCAGGTTCTTCCAGAACAGCGGTTTCTACCAGCTGCAGGGGAGGTGTTGCGCGAGTGGTTTTGCAATCCTGCCTATGTCCAACCCCCGAAATTCGGAGTTTTCACATGGGAATTGTTTTACCTGCTTTCAACGCCCTCCCACGGCACCTCTCCAAGCTCGTGCTGTGGATGCAATCCGGCCGAGAGCCCACGACCGGCGGTGCACCGGTCTGGAGCGCTGAACCTGCCGCTGCCAACGACAGCGTTCACCCCGATATGGATATGGCCGCTGACCCATTGGACACTCCCGGCTTGCGGCAATTTGTGCGGCGTTCAACCTTGGCCCAAGGTCAACGGCCGCCCGTGCCGTCGGTAACCCCAGTTCACAAGCCTCCTCTGCGGGGCAACTGGCCCTTTACGGTGCGGCCGCTCTCAGGCCCCGCTCAGCCAGTATCAAGACCTGTCAGCAGCGCGCGCGGTCTTAGGGCTGCCCCGCCCGCTGCGCATCGGCGCACACCGTTGACGTCTCTGGGAGCACCTGAGAGCCCCGGCCGGCGAGTGCCCTGCGCTGTGCGCCGTTTTGCTGACCCAGGTTCGGGCCGGTTGGCCATTTCAGGTCGAATGGCAGATGTATGCGCAGAACTGGACAGGCTGGCCGCGTTTGAGGCCCTGCAGCTTCGCCGGAGCATGGCTACCTGACCCCCGTCTGCCCAGCGTAGGTGCATCGCAAGCCACCGGGCTTGCTGCTTGTGTCCTGGCCTGCGCTGAAGACCGAAACAGGCTTTCGTCCATCCCACATAACCGGGGCTTTCTCGCGGTGATTCATCAGCCGCGCTCTGGGCACGCTGTGAACCGCCCCGGGTTTCGCGGAGGCTGTTTGGTTTAAGTGCTCATGCCACTGCAGCTGATTGCTCGACGAGTTGGCGGTAGTAGTTTGCCTCAGCTTCAGCAGGCGGGATGTAGCCCAGCGGCCCCATCAGACGATGGTTGTTGAACCACGAGACCCACGTCAGCGTGGCGAGCTCGACTGCCTCGCGGGTCTTCCAAGTCCGTCGGTGGATCACCTCGGCCTTGTACAGGCCGTTGATCGTCTCGGCCAGGGCGTTGTCGTAGCTGTCGCCTTTGCTGCCCACAGACGGCTCGACCCCTGCCTCTGCCAAGCGTTCCGAGTACCGAATCGAAACGTACTGCGAGCCGCGATCCGAGTGGTGAATGAGGCTGCTGTCGCGCTCGGGTTGCCGCTCGTACAGCGCTTGCTCCAGAGCATCGAGAACGAAGTCCGTGGTCATCGATGTGCTCACGCGCCAGCCCACGATGCGCCTGGCGAAGACGTCAACGACGAATGCCACATAGAGCCAGCCCTGCCAGGTAGAGACATAGGTGAAGTCCGAGACCCACAGCTGGTTCGGCCGCTGTGCATGGAACTGCCGATTCACCTTGTCCAGCGGGCACAGTGCCTTACGGTCACTGATGGTCGTGCGAATCACCTTACCGCGTCTGACACCCTGCAGCCCCATTCGCTTCATCAGGCGCTCGACCGTGCACCGAGCAACGACCTCGCCCTCGCGGTTCAGCTGCATCCACACCTTGTCGGCGCCGTAGACCTGCAAGTTGGCGTTCCACACCCGCTCGATGGTCGGCATCAACACCGCATCGCGCCGGGCCCTGTGGCTGAGCAGGCCGGTGTCGCGCAACCGGGCTGCATGCCTGCGATAGGCCGACGGGGCGATCTGCAGCAGCCTGCACATCGGCTCGACCCCGTGGACTTCGCGGTGTTCGTCCACGAACCGGTACATCACTTCAACCGGCGGTCGAGCTCCGCCTGGGCGAAAAACGCGCTGGCCAGCTTCAATATCTCGTTGGCCCGGCGCAATTCTTTGACCTCGCGTTCCAGCTCCTTGACCCGTTGGGCTTCGGCCGTGGTGACACCTTCTCGCGTACCTGCATCAACTTCGGCGCGTTTGACCCATTCGTTCAGTGTCTGTGGCACGCAGCCAATCTTGGCGGCGATGGACTCGATGGCGGCCCACAGTGAAGGGTACTCCCCGCGCTGCTCCTGCACCATCCTCACTGCGCGCTCACGCACCTCAGGCGAGAACTTGTTCGTCTTCTTCATGGCTCAATCCTCTCAGAGTGTTGAGCCTCCTCGAAACCCGGGGCGGTTCACTGCACGCGGGTCTGCCCTCTCTACCTGATTCCTCACTCGCCAGCATTCGGGGCCACGGTAGAGCTGCAAGGCACAATATGAGGATGAATATTGTGATCCTCGATGACTACCAGGATGCGGTGCGAAAGCTTCATTGCGCTTCCCGGCTGGATGCCTACACGGCCAAGGTCTACACCAACACCGTCAAGGGCATCGGCCAGCTTTCGGTCAGGCTCAAGGACGCCGACATCATCGTTCTGGTGCGTGAACGCACGCACATCAGCCGCCAGCTGATCGAGAAACTGCCCCGTTTGAAGCTGATCGCCCAGACTGGCAAGGTGGGCAGCCATGTGGATGTGGCAGCCTGCACCGAACGCGGCATCGCGGTTGCCGAAGGAGTCGGCTCCCCCGTGGCGCCCGCCGAACTGACCTGGGCCCTGGTCATGGCTGCCATGCGCAGGCTACCGCAGTACATCTCCAACCTCAAGCATGGGGCATGGCAGCAGTCGGGCCTCAAGACTGCGTCCATGCCTGCCAACTTTGGTCTGGGTACTGTGTTGCGCGGAAAGACCCTGGGTATCTGGGGGTACGGACGCATTGGACAGCTCGTGGCCGGGTACGGCCGTGCGTTCGGCATGAACGTGCGTGTGTGGGGTCGCGAAGCGTCGCGCGCACAGGCGCTGATTGACGGTTACCAGGCTGCCACCACCAAGGAAGAGTTCTTTGCCCAGTGCGATGTGATCTCCCTGCATCTGCGCCTGACCGATGAGACGCGTGGAGTGGTGTCACTGGAGGACCTCTCGTGCATGAAGCCCACCGCCTTGCTGGTGAACACATCCCGTGCCGAGCTGATCGAATCGGATGCGCTGATTGCCGCACTTAACCGCGGCCGGCCGGGCATGGCGGCTGTGGATGTCTTTGAGAGCGAGCCCATCCTGCAGGGCCACGCGCTTTTGCGGCTCGAGAACTGCATTTGCACACCCCACATCGGGTATGTGGAGCAAGACAGCTACGAACTGTACTTTGGCGCGGCGTTTGATAACGTGGTCAACTTCATCAAGGGCACACCGACCAACATCGTGAATCCCGGTTCGCTACAGGTCCGTCGCTGAAACGCCACCCCCTGCCCCGCCGCGGCTGAGCCCCGCCGTTACCCCGTGCGGGTGAAGCCAGCTCCTTGGGCTCTGCCGAAGAACTGGACTCATGCGCTCGAACATCGCGTTGGCGCGCGTTGAAATGCCCATGAAAAAAGGCTTCCCGTCGGGAAGCCTTTTGCTTGAGCGGAGTGGCCACCAATGATGGCCAGCCCCGTGCCCGCCTGATTACAGCGGAGTCTTCTTGCCGTCCTTGTACACGTACAGCGTGATGGCAGGGTTCTTCATTTCGCCGTTGGGTTCGAACTGGATGGTCGAAGTCACGCCCTTGAAGTTGGACTTTGCGAGCTCAGCCGTGTAGACCTTGGGGTCCACAGAGTTGGCACGCTTCATGGCGTCCACCAGCAGGAATGTTGCATCGTAGGTGTACGGGCTGTAGACCTGGAACTGGTTGGGGTACTTGGCGTCGTACTTGGCCTTCCACGCCGTACCACCAGGCATCTTCGCCAGCGATGCACCGCCTTCAGCGCAGACCACATTGTTCAGGGTCTTGGCGCCAGCAGCCAGCTTGGCGATTTCCGACGTGCAGATACCGTCGCCACCGAAGTACTTCACGTTGCTCATGCCCAGCTGTTCCAGCTGACGCAGCATGGGGCCGCCCTGGGGGTCCATGCCGCCGTAGAAGATCGCATCAGGGTTCTTGGCCTTGATGGCGGTCAGGATGGCCATGAAGTCGGTGGCCTTGTCGGTGGTGAACTGCTCGTCCACAACCTTCATGCCCTTTTGGGCTGCAATGGTCTTGAACACATTGGCAACACCTTGGCCGTAAGCGGTGCGGTCATCGATGATGGCAACCGTCTTGAGCTTCAGGGTATCGGCTGCGTAAGCAGCCAGGCCAGCGCCCAGTGCGTTGTCATTCGCAATGATGCGGAACGTCGTCTTGTAGCCGGGCTTGGTCAGGTTGGGGTTGGTCGCTGCGCCGGTGACGTGGGGGATACCGCAGTCGTTGTAGACCTTCGAAGCAGGAATCGTCGTACCGGAGTTCAGATGGCCCACCACGCCAGCGACCTTGGAGTCGCACAGCTTTTGTGCAGCGGCCGTGCCCTGCTTTGGATCAGCGGCATCGTCTTCTGCAACCAGCTCAAACTTGATCTTCTTGCCGCCAATGGTGATGCCTTGGGCATTCAGCTCTTCAATGGCCATGCGGGCGCCATTTTCGTTGTCCTTGCCGTAGTGGGCTTGGGCGCCGGAAACCGGAGCCACGTGGCCGATCTTGACCACCTGCTCTTGTGCAGAGGCCACACCAGCAGCAGCCGCGATAGCAGCAACCACGGTCAGTTTCAACTTCAATTGCATATCAATCTCCAGTAAAGATAAACGCTGAGAAATAGGGTTGTGTCTCAACGCAGGGGAACATATCGCAATTTACGGGCCAGATCATTAGGGAACACGATAAAACGCGTGAAATCCCACAGGGGAATACCCTGTCATCTCACTGACGGGGCGTTGCAGAGCTGGCCAGTTCATCGGCAACAGCCTCGTAGACAGCATGCCGGACCACCGACTCGATCTCCTCGCGCAACCGGGGCAATACCGACCTGGTCTGCTCCTGCACTACGGTGGCTATAGCGTCGCGAAGGCGCTTTTCCAGCACTACGTCCACGCGCTGCATCACGCGATGAACCACGTACTCCTCGGTGCCATCAGCCAGCCGCGCCGCGGAAGCGACGCCCGGCAATGGATTCGCCGCAGGCACCCGGGCTGCAGCAACAGGCCCTGCAACGGCAACTGGCGCAGCTGCCAATGCACCCACGCGCGCCCCCATAGCCGGCGTTCCGGCGGGCGGCATGCTGGCACGCGGCATGGCTGCAGCAGCCGGTGGCGCAGGCGCCGCTTGCACTGGTGCTGTGTTAGCCGGCCTGCCAGCCGGGCTGCTGGCCACCACAGCGGGAGGCACTGCGTGCGGGGGCATCACGGAGGTACGCGGACCCACCACGGGCGCCGGGCTCAGCGGTTTCGCGCCGGGCACCTGCACCACTTCGGTGAGCGTTGGCACAAAGCGCGGAGGGGTTCTGGGTGGTATGGCCATCAGCCGCCTTTCAAAACGAGATCGTGGCGCGTGATGGCATAGCCGCGCGAGGCGTAGTGGCGCCAGCGGGTACGCGCCTGCAGCCGGTCGGCCTCGTCATGCGCACTGACCACCTCCACAAGCCGATCGAAACGCCCAAAGCCTTCCGGCACCGCGTCCGTGAGGTTGAGCAACACGTCGTGGTGCAAAGAGCCGCGCGCATCCTCAGCGAGCAGTACAGGGGACGCCAGGACCTGTTCCTCGTCCGCGCCCGCCAGGCAGTGCGCCACGAAGTCCTGCGGCGCCATGAGCCAGAGCATCCGGTCGAGCGCGGCCAGCGTGTCGGCCCCCCCGGTGATCACGAGCCGCGATCCACTTCGCTGCACCTTGCGCGCAAAGCGGCACGCATAGGCGAGCTTGTCGGGCGCGTTGAAATGAAATGCGACCTCGGTCATGAAGGTCAGCTGGCTTTGGGAATCTTGGCAGCCCTGGATGCCCTGGCGCGGCCAGAGGCCGCAGCCGGGGCACCCACTGCCGCCGCCTCAGCCTGAGCCACCAGATACTGGACCAGCAGCGCAACCGGGCGGCCTGTGGACCCCTTGGCCGCACCGCCCTTCCAGGCCGTACCGGCAATGTCCAGATGCGCCCAGGGGGTTTCGCCCACAAACTTTTGCAGAAACTTGGCTGCCGTGATCGAGCCGCCGGCGCGCCCTGCCACATTGCCCATGTCGGCGAAGTTGCTCTTGAGGCCTTCCGAGTATTCGTCGTCCAGCGGCATGCGCCAGCACAGGTCCTGCGCTGCGTCGCCGGCCTGCTGCAAGGCAGCCGCCAGCGCATCGTTGTTGGCAAAAAGGCCACTGCGAACGCCGCCCAGCGCGATCACGCAGGCACCGGTCAGCGTGGCGATGTCCACCATGGCAGCAGGCTTGAAGCGCGCCGCATAGGTCAGCGCATCACACAGCACCAGCCGCCCTTCGGCATCGGTATTGAGGATCTCGATGGTCTGGCCGCTCATGCTGGTGACCACATCACCCGGCTTCACGGCGCGGCCGTCGGGCATGTTTTCGCACGCGGGGATGAGGCCCACCACGTTGATGGCCGGTTGCAGTTCGCCCAGCGCGCGGAACACGCCCAGTACGCTCGCCGCGCCACACATGTCGAACTTCATTTCGTCCATTTCGGCAGCTGGCTTGATGGAGATGCCCCCCGTGTCAAACGTGATGCCCTTGCCGACCAGCACCACCGGCGCATCGGTGCGGGTGCCGCCGTTGTAGCGCAGCTCGATAAAACGCAAGGGCTCTTCGGAGCCACGGGCCACAGCCATGAACGCGCCCATGCCCAGGCGCGCCACCTCTGCGGGGCCATGTACCTTGCACTGGATGCGCGGCAGCTTGGCCAGCGCCTTGGCCGCGTCGGCCAGCAGCAAGGGTGTGGCGTGGTTGGCGGGGCGGTTGCCCCATTCACGCGCCAGCTCTACCCCAGCCACCAGCGCCACCCCGCCATCGAACCCCTCGCGCACCTGCGCGGCATCGGGCACACCCAGGATGCATCGGCTCAGGATGCGCGGCTCTGCCTTGGACTTCGTGGTGGTGTACACATAGCTGGCCTCTGCCACGGCCTGCACTGCGGCGCTGACGGCCTGGGAAGGCACAGAGGGCGCTGCAAAGCACACCACAACGCGCCGGGTCAGCGGCGCCTTGATGGCAGAACCGAGCGCCAGCAGGCTCTGGCGAACGGCGCGTGCCGTGCCGTCGCCCACGCCCGCCAGCACCACGCGGCGTGCTGCCACCGCAGGCACCTGGTACATCTGCAGGTGCTTGCCAGGCTTGGCG
The DNA here is from genome assembly GCF_051942715.1 of Acidovorax sp. BL-A-41-H1. Lineage (NCBI taxonomy): Bacteria > Pseudomonadati > Pseudomonadota > Betaproteobacteria > Burkholderiales > Comamonadaceae > Acidovorax > Acidovorax sp. BL-A-41-H1. Next base: position 1,677,005 of record NZ_JBPVJQ010000006.1, read on the forward strand.
GAGAAGTCACCATTCTTGAGCGCCAGCGCTGCCAGGGAAGAAAGCGCATCCTTGCCCGGCTTGAAGCCTTCCGGCACCAGCACGACCAGAAGGTCGCACTTTTCCGAAGCGGCTGCGGCAGGGGCCAGGGTCTTGAGATCAAAGTTCATAATCGGCGTTTTCCTTCGAGCGAATCTTGCAGTTCTTGTGGTTTGGCGTTGTGCGAGGCGGCTGGCAGGTGAGGCGAATTGGCTGCTGCATGCCCGTCATCCGACAGTCCCTCGCAACTGGTACTGCTGATGGTGGGCGCCGTGCACAGGGGACGCATATCAGCGTGCAGCGCGGTGCAGGGCATCGGGGTCCGGATGTCTGCGCAGACACGTAAAAGTTCACAACACGCTCTCAGCCTATGTTATTCGATTCATCCATTCGCAAGGAGCTGGCCCGCAGCTTCGGGGCGACCCTTGTCGTGCTGGTGACCGTGGTCATGACCATGATGCTGATCCGCACGCTCGGGCAGGCATCGCGCGGCAGCGTGAGTCCTTCGGACGTGATGCTGGTGATGGGCTTTACGGTGCTGGGCCAGCTGCCCACCATCCTGAGCCTGAGCCTGTTCATCTCGGTGGTGGGCACGCTCTCGCGCATGTACCGCGACAGCGAGATGGTCATCTGGTTTGCCAGCGGCCGCGGTCTGGTCACCTTGCTGCGGCCCTTGCTGCGGTTTGCATGGCCGGTGCTCGTTATCACGGCCATTCTTTCGCTGCTGGTATGGCCCTGGGCCAATTCGCAGATCCAGGAGCTGCGCACCCGCTACGAGCAGCGTAGCGACATCGACCGCATCGCCCCCGGTGAATTCCAGGAGTCATCCAACGGAAGCCGGGTGTTCTTCATCGACAAGGACACGCCGGACAACCAGGCGGGCAACAACATCTTCATCGCCGCGACCGATGGCTCGCGCGAATCCGTCACGTCCGCCCGCAGCGCCCGCATCACCATCGAGAACGGCGAGCGCATCGCCATCCTGAGCGACGGGCAGCGGCTGGAGACATCGCGCGACCAGCCGGGCGTGAAGATCAGCGAGTTCGAGGAGTACGGCACGCGCATCGGCTCCGCACCCGCAGGCTCGCCAGAAGAGCTGGCCGTCAAGACCCGGCCCACCCATGAACTCCTCATGAAGCCTCTGCCTGCCTTCAAGGCGGAGCTGGGCTGGCGGCTAGGCCTGGCGCTGGCTGCGCTCAACTTCGTGGTGCTGGGCCTGGCGGTGGCCAGCGTCAACCCGCGCGCAGCGCGCAGTACCAGCCTGGTGTTCGCGCTGTTTGCCTTCATCGTGTACTACAACCTCATGACGCTGGGCCAAAGCTGGGTGGGCGCCGGAAGGCTGGGCCTGATCCCCTTCATGGCGTCGCTGCACGGAGGCATGCTCGTGGTGGGCGCCGCCATCCTCGCAGCCCGCCACAACCAGTGGTCCATCCGTAACCTGCTGCGCCGTCAGGCCGTTCAGCCATGAAAACCCTGCGCCGCTTCATCCACCGCGAGGCCCTCGTGGCCGTGAGCTTTGTCACCGCGGGCTTTCTTGCGCTGTTCTTCTTCTTTGACCTGGTGGATGAACTCCGCTGGGTGGGCAAGACCGGCGCCGACGGCTACCAGCTGTCACACGCGCTGCTGTTCGTGGTGCTCAGCATTCCCAGCCACCTGTATGAGCTGCTGCCCATCACGGTGCTCATCGGCACCATCTTTGTGATGGCCCGCCTGGCCCAGAGCTCCGAATTCACCATCATGCGCACCAGCGGGCTGGGCCCCTGGAAGGCGCTGCGTACGCTGCTGACCCTGGGCGGTTTCTTTGTGGTGCTGACCTTTGCCGTGGGCGACTACATTGCGCCGCTGAGCGACAAGGCCGCGCAACTCGTCAAGGCCAAGTATCTGGGGCGCCTCACCACGGGCGCCACCGGTGCCTGGCTCAAGGAAAAGCAGGACGACCGGTCGTACGCCGTCAACGTGCGCGCCCTCACCCCTGATGGCGGCATGCTGGGCGTGCGCATCTTCGAGTTCGATGGCAAGGGCCGCCTGGCTTCGCAGACCCGGGCAGCCTCGGGCAAGTTTGGCGCCGATGGCACGTGGGACCTGGAGAAAGTCGAGCGCAGCAGTTTCCAGCACCAGGGCGACGATGGCGCCCGCGTGGAGCACCTGCAGGCCCCGTCGCTGCAATGGGCCACGCGCATCAGCGCCGACATGGTGTCGGCATCGGTGCTCAAACCCGACCGCATGGCCACGCTCGATCTGTTCCAGTACGTGCGCCACCTCGATGCCAACGGCCAGTCGGCGCAGCGGTACGAGATCGAGTTCTGGCGCAAGGTGTTCTACCCGCTGAGCTGCCTGGTGATGGTGGTGCTGGCGCTGCCGTTTGCGTACCTGCACTTTCGCTCGGGCGGCATTGCAGGGTATGTGTTTGGCGGCGTCATGGCGGGCATCAGCTTTTTTCTGCTCAACAACGTGTTTGGCTACGCAGGCAACCTGCAGCAATGGTCCCCCTGGCTCACGGCGGCAGCGCCGGGCCTGATCTACAGCGTGCTCTCGCTGGCCGCGTTTGGCTGGCTGGTGCTGCGGCGGTAGCCGCTGGCGCATTTACACACTTCTGCTCTACCCATGACCCGCTCCATCATCCTTTTTGCCCATGGCTCGCGTGACCCCCTCTGGCGTGCCCCCATGGAGGCCGTCGCCCAACGCATCGCCACGCAGCAGCCCGGGCGACCGGTGGCATGTGCCTACCTCGAGCTGTGCGAACCATCGTTGCCCCACGCAGCCGCAGTGCAGGCGGCGCAGGGCGCCACGCACATCACGGTGGTGCCCATGTTTCTGGGTACCGGCAAACACGCCCGCGAAGACCTGCCGGTGCTGGTGGAAGAATTGCGTGCAGCGCACCCGGGCATCGAATTCGCTGTGCAGCAGGCCGTGGGCGAAGATCCGCGCATGACCGCCCTCATGGCAGAAATCGCCTGCGAGACTCCACCTTCCGCGCCCACACGTTAGAACCCTGGAGCATAATGATGCACCTCCTTAGGTGCAATCAGATATGAACCTCCACCAGTTCCGCTTCGTCCAGGAAGCCGCCCGCCGCAACCTCAACCTGACGGAAGCCGCGAAGGCCCTGCACACCTCGCAGCCCGGCGTGTCCAAGGCGATCATCGAGCTGGAAGAAGAGCTGGGCGTGGACGTGTTCGCCCGCCACGGCAAGCGCCTCAAGCGCATTACCGAGCCGGGCCAGCATGTGCTCAAGAGCATTGAGGTCATCATGCGCGAGGTAGGCAACCTCAAGCGCATTGGCGAGCAGTTCAGCGCGCAGGACAGTGGCACCCTGAGCATTGCCACCACCCACACCCAGGCCCGCTACGTGCTGCCCGTGCCGGTGGCCAGGCTGCGCGAGGCCTACCCCAAGGTCAACATCAGCCTGCACCAGGCCACCCCGCACGAAGTGGCACGCATGATCCTGGACGAAGTGGCCGAGATCGGCATGGCGACCGAATCGCTGGCCGACTACCCCGAACTCGTCACCCTGCCCTGCTACGAATGGCAGCACGTTCTGGTCGTTCCGAACGAGCACCCGCTGGCCCAGAAAGAACGCATCGGGCTGGAAGACCTGGCCCACGAGGCACTCATCACCTACCACCCGTCCTTCACCGGGCGCGGCAAGATCGACCAGGCCTTTGCCAACCGCAAGCTCGAACCCCGCATCGTGCTGGAGGCCATCGACTCCGACGTGATCAAGACCTATGTGCGCCTGGGCCTGGGCATTGGCATCGTGGCCGAGATGGCCATGCGTGACGACCCGGTGGGCGACCTGGCCGTGCGCCCGGTGGGCCACCTGTTTGGCCAGAGCGTGGCCCGGGTGGCTTTCAAACGCGGCGCGTACCTGCGCAATTTCGTGTACAAATTTGCCGAACTGCTCAGCGACCGCCTGAGCCGCGACCTCATCGCTCGGGCGATGTCCGGCCATGTGAACGACTACGAGCTGTAAACCGCCACTCTGTTTCCCCGCCCTGACCTGCCGCCCAGCCCCCGTCGCGCCATGACCCACGCCACTGCCCGCACCCCAGAATTTGCCAGCAAGCTGCCCAACGTGGGCACCACCATCTTCACCGTCATGTCGGCCCTTGCCACCGAGCACAAGGCCGTGAACCTGGGCCAGGGCTTCCCAGACTTCGAATGCGATCCGGCACTGGTGAACGCCGTCACGCAGGCCATGCAGGCAGGCCAAAACCAGTACCCGCCCATGCCCGGCGTGCCGGTGTTGCGCGAGGCCGTGGCCCGCAAGATCGAGGCGCTGCACGGCAAGGCCTACAACCCCAACACCGAAATCACGATCACGGCAGGCGCCACGCAGGCCATCATCACGGCCATCCTGGCCATCGTGCACCCGGGTGATGAGGTCATCGTGCTCGACCCGTGCTACGACAGCTATGTGCCCAACATCGAGCTGGCGGGCGGCAAGGCCGTGCGCGTGCCCCTCACGCCCGGCACCTTCCGGCCCGACTTTGCGCGCATCGGGGCGGCCATCACGCCCCGCACCCGCGCCATCCTCATCAACAGCCCGCACAACCCCAGCGCCACCATCTGGACGGCGGACGAGATGCGCCAGCTCGAAGCGCTGCTGGCCCCGACCGACATCCTCCTCATCAGCGACGAGGTATACGAGCACATGGTGTTCGACGGCGCCGAGCACCAAAGCGCCGCACGCTTTGCAGGCCTGGCCGCCCGAGCGTTCATCGTGTCGAGCTTTGGCAAGACCTTCCACGTCACTGGCTGGAAGGTTGGCACCGTAGCCGCGCCCGCACCGCTGACGGCCGAATTCCGCAAGGTGCACCAGTTCAATGTGTTCACCGTCAACACGCCGGTGCAACACGGCCTGGCCGCCTACCTGCAGGACCCCACGCCCTACCTGCAGCTACCCGCCTTCTACCAGGCCAAGCGCGACCTGTTCCGCGCAGGGCTGGCAGGCTCGCGCTTCAGGCTGCTGCCCAGCACTGGCAGCTACTTCCAGTGTGTGGACATTTCCGCCGTAAGCGACCTGGGCGAAGCCGATTTCTGCCAGTGGCTCACCCGCGAGGTGGGCGTGGCGGCCATTCCGTTGTCGGCGTTCTATGGCGACGGGTTCGACCAGCGCGTGGTGCGCTTTTGCTTTGCCAAGAAGGACGACACCCTGCGCGCGGCGCTGGAGCGGCTGCGCAAGTTGTGAGGCAATGGGCCAGGATAGCTGTGGGCCCTGTGGAGCAAGTTCAGGCAGTTTTCAGGCGTTTTTGGCCACAAGCCCAGGATTTAATTGCCTGGATAGCTATTAATTGAATAGCAACAATCCAGCACAACACCCTGCCGCGCAGCACGCCTCACCCACACACCCGGCAGCGTTGGCCTGCGGCCCCAGAAAGGATTGCCATGTTTTCGCACATCATGGTGGGCGTCGCCGATTTCGACCGGGCGATGGGGTTCTACCAACCGGTACTCGGCGCACTGGGGGTCGAGTTCCGGTTCTCGGAACCCGGCCGCCCATGGGCTGGCTGGCAGTCGTCACCCGGTCCGCGCCCGCTGTTCCTGATCGGGCGCCCGTACGACCAGGCGCCACATGCCCCAGGCAACGGGCAGATGGTGGCCTTCACGGCACCGACGCGGGCCGCAGTGGATGCAGTGCATGCCCTGGCCCTGGCGCACGGCGGCCGCAGCGAGGGAGCCCCGGGCCTCCGGCCCGAATACCACGCGCACTACTACGCTGCGTACTTCCGCGACCCAGACGGCAACAAGCTGTGCGTGGTGTGCCATGACGACCCGGCGGCGCCTGCCTGACCACGCACCCGCGCCGAAGCGGCCGCGGTGCGTTCACCCCCGCATCACAGCAGCACGATGTCGTACTGCTCCTGCCCCATGGCGCTTTCGGCCTGTAACGAGATGGGTTTCTTGATGAAGTCCGACAGCCCCGCCAGGTGCTGGCTTTCCTCGTCGAGGAACAACTCCACCACCCGCGCCGATGCCACCACGCGGAACTCGCGCGGGTTGAATTGGCGGGCTTCGCGCAGGATCTCGCGCAGGATGTCGTAGCACACGCTGCGCGCGGTCTTCACGCTGCCTTTGCCCTGGCAGGCCTCACAGGGCTCGCACAGCATGTGGGCCAGCGATTCGCGGGTGCGCTTGCGGGTCATCTCGACCAGGCCCAGCTGCGAGAAGCCGCCCGCCATGGTCTTGACCCGGTCGCGCGCCAGCTGTTTCTTGAACTCCGCCAGCACAGCTTGCTGGTGGTCATCGCGCACCATGTCGATGAAGTCCACGATGATGATGCCGCCCAGGTTGCGCAGCCGCAGCTGGCGCGCAATGGCCTGCGCGGCCTCCAGGTTAGTCTTGAAGATGGTGTCGTCGAAATTGCGCGCACCCACGTAGCCGCCGGTGTTCACGTCGATGGTGGTGAGCGCCTCGGTCTGGTCCACGATGAGGTAGCCGCCCGACTTCAGATCCACCCGGCGGCCCAGGGCCTTGGCCACTTCCTCGTCGATGGAGTACAGGTCGAAAATCGGCCGCTCGCCCTTGTAGTGCTGCAGCTTGCCTGCGGCGGCGGGCATGAACTCCTGCCCGAACGCGCGGAGCCGGTGGAACTGCTCCATGGAGTCGAGCCGGATGCTCTGCGTAGCCTCGCCCACCATGTCGCGCAGCACACGCTGCAGCAGGTCCAGATCCTGGTGCAGCAGCGAGCCTGCAGGCAGCTTGAGCGATGCCTCCTTGATGCGCGCCCAGGTCTTGCGCAGGTAGGCAATGTCTTCAGAGAGCTCGGCGTCGGTGGAATCCTCGCCGTTGGTGCGCAGTATGAAGCCGCCGCCCCCGCCCGTGGATTTGTCCCCCACCAGTGCCTGCAGGCGCGCGCGAAGTGCGTCGCGCTCGGCGCCGGGGATCTTCTGCGACACGCCCACATGGTCGTCCTGCGGCAAAAACACCAGCAGGCGCCCGGCCACGCTGATCTGCGTGGACAGCCGCGCGCCCTTGGTGCCGATGGGGTCCTTGATGACCTGCACCATGAGGGACTGGCCCTCGAACACCTGCTTTTCAATCGGGATCTGCGGCTCGGTCTTGCGCGCAAAGGCCGGTGGCTCGCCGTCGGGCTGGCGGTGCCACACATCGGCCACATGCAAAAAGGCTGCGCGCTCCAGGCCGATGTCGATGAAGGCCGACTGCATGCCGGGCAGCACGCGCGAGACCTTGCCCAGGTACACGTTGCCCACCAGCCCGCGCTCCAGCGTGCGCTCCACATGCAGCTCCTGCACCGCGCCGTGCTCCACCACGGCCACGCGGGTTTCCTGGGGCGACCAGTTGATGAGGATGTCTTGTTGCATGGTGTCTCGGTTTTATCGTTGTAGGGGCCGCAGCGCTCCGGCCCGTGCCCGGTTCAGACGGCAAAACCTGCTTCGTGCAGGAGATTGGCGGTCTCGAACATGGGCAACCCCATGATGCCCGAATAGCTGCCCGCCATGTGCGCCACATGGGCAGCGGCCCGGCCCTGGATGCCGTAGGCACCCGCCTTGCCCAGGGGCTCCCCGGTGGCGACGTAAGCGTCGATCTGCGCGGGCGTCATCGCAGCAAAGGTCACGCGCGATACCGACAGCGCCTGCAGGCGGCGTGCGCCATGCTGCAGCGCCACGGCGGTCAGCACCTGGTGCTCGTGCCCGGCCAGCGCCTGCAGCATGCGCGCAGCATGCGCGGCATCGTCGGGCTTGCCGTAGATGGTGTCGCCCAGCGCCACGGTGGTGTCGGAGCACAGGATGGGCGCCTCGGGCAGGCCACGGCGCACGCGGCGGGCCACGGCCGCGTCGAGCTTGAGGCCGGTCACGCGCTGCACATAGGCGGCAGGTGCCTCACCCGGCAGTACGGCTTCGATCGCCTCCGCATCTTCTACGTCGTCGCCGTCCACATTGGGCAGCAGCAGCTGGTAGGCCACGCCCAGTTGCTCCAGCAACTGGCGGCGGCGGGGGCTTTGCGAGGCAAGGTAGATGAAGTCGGGCATGGGGCGATTTTGAGTGAAATTGGGCTGTAGCGCTTGCATCACATGCGCTGGTAGCTATCAAAAGAGGAGCATCAACCGTTGCGCGCACAGCAGGCAGCCCGCTACGCACGGCCACCCCGATCACTCGCGGTGGTACGGGTGACCAGCGTTGACGGACCAGGCGCGGTACAGCTGCTCGATCAGCAGGACCCGCACCATGGCGTGCGGCAGGGTCAGGTCAGACAGCCTGATGCGCTCGTGGGCGCCCTGGCGGAAGGCCGGGTCCAGCCCGTCCGGCCCGCCAATGACCAGGGCCACGTCGTCGCCGCCCAGCTGCCAGCCCTTGAGCCGCTCTGCCAGTGCCTTGGTGGTCAGGTTGGTGCCGCGCTCGTCCAGCGCCACCACGCGCGTGCCACGGGGTATGGCGGCCTCGATGCGCTCGCGCTCGGCGGCGTATAGGGTTTCCAGCGTCTTGGAGCCGCGTGGCTCGGTCTTGACGGCCTTGAGCTCGACCTTGAGTTCGGGGGGAAAGCGTTTGGCGTAATCGTCATACGCCGTCTGGGCCCAGTCGGGCACCCGCTGCCCGACCGCCACGATGAGCAGCTTCATGGATGGTCAACCCGGATGCGAAAAGAACACAGGTCGCGCCGCGCGCCCGGCGGGGCGCACGGGGCGCGTGCCGCTCAACCCTTGCGGCCCGGGGCCTTCTTGGCTGCGGGCTTGGTGCCTGCAGCGGCTGGCCTGGCCGCCGAGCGTGCTGGCGCCTTGGTGGCGGCTGGCGACGACTTCTTGGCGGCGGGCTTCTTGGCGCCACCGGGCTTGACCACCACGGTCTTGACGGCGGTCTTTGCAGGTGCCTTCGCTGGCGCCTTGACGGGAGCTTTGACCGGGGCCTTGGCAGTCGTCTTTGCCGGCGTCTTGGCAGTGACCGGCTTCTTGGCGGCTACTGCGGCGGCCCCGGCCTTGGTGGCGGGCTTGCCGGCTGCCGCCTTTACCGGTGGCTTGGCTGTAGCGGACTTGGCAGGTGCTGCCACCTTGGCCGCGCTCTTGGCCACGGCCTTCACGGTGGCCTTGCCGGAACGGGCGGGTGCTGCGGGTGCGGCGGCCTTCTTGGCAGGTGCCTTGCCGGCGGCCTTCGCGTCCGACTTGGCGGCCTTTTGGGCCGACTTCTTGTCGGCCAGGTCGGCCGCGGCGGTAGACACCGGCTTGGCCGCGCCCAGCTTCAAACGCACAGGCACTTCGCCCCACAGCTCTTCCAGGCGGTAGTACTGGCGGATGGCGGGCTGCATGATGTGCGCCACGGCAGCGCCGCAGTCCACGATGATCCACTCGCCGTTGTCTTCGCCTTCGATGCGCGGCTTGGAAAAGCCGGCTTCCTTGACGGCGTCGCGCACGCTGGCGGCCAGCGCCTTGGTCTGGCGGTTGGAGGTACCCGATGCCACGATCACCCGTTCAAACAGCGGCGACAGGTGCTCGGTGTTGAACACCTGGATGTCTTGCGCCTTGACGTCTTCCAGCCCGTCGACGATGGCGCGCTGGAGTTTGGTGACGTCTTTTTTGGCTGCGGATTCCGATTTGGTGGAGGTGGTCATCAGGCGTGGAATAGAAGGGGAATAAGTCAATATAGCGTGCAACGCAGCGGGCAGCCAGTAGGGCAGCGCCTCGGGTGTTGCGCAGGCGCGCTGCGTGGTTTTGAGGTGTCTTTGGCCTCTGGCGCAAGTGCGAAAAGCGCTGGCAGCTATTGAAATTATAGCTTTTGCGCTTTTCGGGCCATTCAACCTGCCGTGCCGGGGGCTTCAGCCAGCCAGTCGCGCCGCACCAGAAAGCGCAGCGTGAGCGCTGCCTCGGCCGAATCGGCAGCGTCCGAGCGCTGGTACGACCACGACACCAGCGGCGGCATCGACAACAGGATGGACTCGGTACGCCCGCCCGACTGCAGGCCAAAGTGCGTGCCACGGTCCCACACCAGGTTGAACTCGACATAACGGCTGCGGCGGTAGAGCTGGAACTCACGCTCCCGCTCGCCGTAGGGCGTTTCCTTGCGCTTTTCCACGATGGGTAAATACGCCGACAGGAAGGCATCGCCCACCGACTGCGTCATGGCGAGGCTCTGCTCGAAGCCCAGTTCCGAGAAATCGTCGTAGAACACGCCGCCCACGCCGCGCTGCTCGCTGCGGTGCTTGAGGTAGAAGTATTCGTCGCACCACTGCTTGAAGCGGGGGTACTTGTCATCGCCAAACGGCGCCAGCGCATCGCGGCAGGTGCGGTGAAAGTGCACCGCGTCTTCTTCGAAACCGTAGTACGGCGTGAGGTCCATGCCGCCGCCAAACCAGCAGGTCGGTGTCTGGCCGGGGTGGCCTGCGGCGATCATGCGCACGTTCATGTGCACCGTGGGCACGTATGGGTTGCGCGGGTGAAACACCAGCGACACGCCCATGGCCTCGAACGGCGCGCCCGCCAGCTCGGGCCGGTGCTGCGTGGCCGAGGGCGGCAACTGCGGGCCGCGTACATGGCTGAAGCCACAGCCCGCGCGCTCGAACACGAGGCCGTTCTCCATGATCTTGGTGATGCCATCGCCCTGCAGCATCTCGCCCGGGGGCTTGCTCCAGGTGTCAGCCAAAAAGCGTACACCGCCCTCGCCTGCACCCGCTTTGGCGGCTTCTGCAGCCTCCACGGCTTCCAGCGCATCGGTGATGCGGGCCTGCAGGCCCTGCAGATAACCGCGCACGGTGGCCACGCTCGCGGCAGGATTCAAACCAGGTTGTTGCATTTCAGTGATCCATTGCCATCGCCACGCTGCGCGGCCGTTAAAACTGGCGCGGCCCATGCCAGGGACGCCAAGCAAGGGCCGCCCCGCCGCGAGGGCGTCGTCCCCCTCCGGGGGGAAGGCGCCGCAGGCGACTCAGGGGGGAGCTATTTGACCGCCCGGAAGCCGATATCCCGGCGGTACTGGGCACCATCGAAGTGGATGCCGCGCGCCACGTCATACGCGCGGATTTGCGCCTGCTTGACGCTGTCGGCCAGCACCGTGACGCACAGCACCCGGCCGCCCATGACGCTGACCACGCCATCTGCCAGCTGCGTACCGGCGTGGAACACCATGGCGTCTTCCACCTCGGCGGGCAGGCCGGTGATGGCGTCGCCCTTGCGCGGTGCCTCGGGGTAGCCGTGGGCGGCCATGACCACGCCCAGCGCGGTGCGGCGGTCCCACTGCAGCTCCACGGTGTCGAGCTTGCCGTCGGCGGCGGCGCCCATCACGTCGCAGAAATCGCTTTTCAGGCGCATCAGAATGGGCTGGGTTTCCGGATCGCCCATGCGGCAGTTGAATTCGAGCGTCTTGGGCTGGCCTTTGGCGTCGATCATCAGCCCGGCGTACAGGAAGCCGGTGTAGGGAATACCGTCCTTTTCCATGCCGCGGATGGTGGGCAGGATGATCTCGCGCATGGCGCGGGCGTGCACGTCGGCCGTGACCACGGGCGCAGGCGAATACGCGCCCATGCCGCCGGTGTTGGGGCCTTCGTCATTGTCTTTCAGGCGCTTGTGATCCTGGCTGGTGGCCAGGGCCACCACGTTCTTGCCGTCGCACAGCACGATGAAGGAGGCTTCTTCCCCTTCGAGGAACTCCTCGATCACCACGCGTGCGCCACCCTCGTTGTGCGTCACGCCGTACTTGTTGTCCACCAGCATGAAGTCCACCGCGTCGTGGGCCTCCTGCAGCGTCATGGCGACCACCACGCCCTTGCCTGCGGCCAGGCCGTCGGCCTTGATGACGATGGGTGCGCCCAGACGGTCCACAAACGCATGGGCAGCCACCGGGTCGGTAAAGGTGTCGTAGTCGGCCGTGGGGATGCCGTGGCGGCGCATGAAGGCCTTGGAAAACGCCTTGGAGCTTTCCAGCTGCGCGGCGGCCTTGGTGGGGCCAAAGATGCGCATGTTGTGGGCGCGAAACTCGTCGACCACGCCTGCGGCCAAGGGTGCCTCAGGGCCCACCACCGTCAGCGCAATTTTCTCGGCCTGCGCCCAGGCGCGCAGCTCGCGCACATCGGTGATGGCCACGTTCTCGAGCTTGGCGCCCAGCGCCGTGCCGCCGTTGCCCGGCGCCACATACACCTTGGTCACCTTGGGAGACTCGGCCAGTTTCCACGCCATCGCGTGTTCACGGCCGCCGCCACCAATCACAAGTACTTTCATAGGAACCTTTGGTGAACCCCTGCTGGCACTGCACCAGCTACCAGGGGTTCGGAAAAAAACTCAATCAAATGGACCGCCGCGCCAAACGCTGTGCACAACCGTCAAAACTGTCGCAGCCAATGCAAGGGACGCCGAGCAAGGGCCGCCCCGCAGCGAGGGCGTCGTCCCCCTCCCGCGCAGCGAGAGAGGGGGAAGCGGCGCAGCCGCCCAGGGGGAGTCTCACAGTGCAGCGTTGTGATAAACCTCTTGCGTATCGTCCAGGTCTTCCAGCACGTCCAGCAGTTTCTGCATGCGGGCAGCGTCATCGCCGGTCAGCTCGATGGTGTTCTCGGGCCGCATCGTCACCCCGGCCACCTCGGCTTTCAGGCCGGCAGCCTCCAGCGCATTCTTCACGGCCTCGAAGTCTGCAGGGGCGGTCAGTACCTCCACCGCGCCGTCGTCATCCGTCAGAACATCTTCAGCGCCCGCCTCCAGCGCCACTTCCATCACCTTGTCTTCGCTGGTGCCGGGCGCAAAGATGAGCTGGCCGCAATGCTTGAACTGGAACACCACCGAACCCTCGGTGCCCATGTTGCCACCGTGCTTGCTGAACGCATGCCGCACTTCGGCCACCGTGCGCACGCGGTTGTCCGTCATGGTGTCGATCATGATGGCCGCACCGCCAATGCCGTAGCCCTCGTAGCGGATTTCTTCGTAGGTCAGGCCCTCGGCATTGCCGGTGGCCTTGTCGATGTTGTATTTGATGCGGTCGGCCGGCATGTTGGCCGCCTTGGCCTTGTCGACCGCCAGCCGCAGGCGGGGGTTGGCCGATAGGTCGCCGCCACCGGCGCGGGCTGCCACAGTGATTTCGCGAATGATGCGGGTCCAGATCTTGCCGCGCTTTTCATCCTGCCGCCCCTTGCGGTGCTGGATATTCGCCCATTTACTGTGTCCTGCCACGAGAAGTCCTTTAGTGCGGGTGTATGGATACGGGTGTCTTGATTTAATCTACCGGCGGATTTTACTTTTTGCCGAACCCGGAGCCTCGGCACGCGTCGCGCGCCCAGGGTGCGCTGCGGATCGGGATGGCCTGCCAGGCGCAAAGCGCAGCAATAGCCGCAGCTATTGCGAGCATTTGCAACGCAGCAGACCGCCCGAGACCGCAGATGCACCCGCCGCGCGACGCGTGCAGAGGCTCCTTCATCCCCCGAGGAAACCCGAAATGGCCGAACCCCTGCTGATTGCCAAGCACAACACCACCGAATGCCACCTGCTGCCGGGCCTGGCCAACCGCCACGGGCTCATCACCGGCGCTACTGGCACCGGCAAGACGGTGACGCTGCAGACCCTGGCCGAGAACTTCTCGCGCATCGGGGTGCCGGTCTTCATGGCCGACGTGAAGGGCGACCTGACCGGCGCCAGCCAGCCCGGCAAGATCGGCGAGAAGCTGGCGGCGGTGCTCAAGGAGCGGGGCCTGGACATCCCACCCCCACTGGCCTGCCCCACCACGCTGTGGGACGTGTTCGGCGAGCAGGGTCACCCGGTGCGCGCCACGGTGTCCGACATGGGCCCCCTGCTGCTGGGCCGCATGCTCAACCTCAACGAGACGCAGCTCGGCGTGCTCAACCTGGTGTTCAAGATTGCCGACGACAGCGGCATGCTGCTGCTGGACCTGAAGGACCTGCGCGCCATGCTGCAGTACGTGGGCGACAACGCCAAGGAGTTCACCACCGAGTACGGCAACGTGAGCGCCGCCAGCGTGGGCGCCATCCAGCGCGGGCTGCTGCAGATCGAGCAACAGGGTGGCACGCAGTTCTTTGGCGAGCCCATGCTCGACATCCAGGACTTCATGCAGACGGTGGACGGCCACGGCGTGGTCAACATCCTGGCGGCCGACAAGCTCATGAATTCGCCCCGGCTGTACGCCACCTTCCTGCTGTGGATGCTGTCGGAGCTGTTCGAGACCCTGCCGGAGATCGGCGACCCCGAAAAGCCCAAGCTCGTCTTCTTCTTTGACGAAGCGCACCTGCTGTTCAACGAAGCCCCGAAGGTGCTCGTCGAGCGCATCGAGCTGGTGGTTCGCCTCGTGCGCTCCAAGGGCGTCGGGGTGTACTTTGTCACACAGAACCCGCTGGACATCCCCGACACCGTGCTGGCCCAGCTGGGCAACCGCGTGCAGCACGCCCTGCGCGCCTTCACCCCGCGCGACCAGAAGGCCGTGAAGGCCACCGCTACCACCATGCGGCAAAAGCCGGGCCTCGACATCGAAACCGCCATCACCGAGCTGGCCGTGGGCGAGGCGCTGGTGAGCTTTCTGGACGCCAAGGGCCGCCCCAGCGTGACCGAGCGCGTGTTTGTGCTGCCGCCGGGCAGCCAGCTGGGCCCCATCACGCCGCAGCAGCGCCAGGCGTTGATGGCCGGCTCGCTGGTAGCCGGCGTGTACGAGAAGGTGGTGGACCGCGAATCGGCCTACGAAAAGCTCAAGGGCCGCGCAGCCGACCTGTCTGCACAGGCCAATACGGCTGGCGGCAAGCCTGGCGCAGCAGGCACCGCGGAGCAGGACGGCGGCGGCCTGCTGGGCGGACTCAACGATGTGCTGTTTGGCAGCACCGGCCCGCGCGGCGGCAAGCGCGACGGGCTGGCGCAGACCATGGCCAAGTCGGCCGTGCGCACCATGGGCACCACACTGGGCAAGGAAATCCTGCGCGGGGTGCTGGGCGGCATTTTTGGGGGCGGCGGGCGACGCCGCTGAGCCACCACGCTCATCACGCCTACCGCCTGCTCGAAGGCGGCAGCATGCGGTGGCAAACCGTGCCGCATGCTGCGTTGAGATCGCCCGGCACGCGGCCAGCCCTGCCTCGCCCTGCCCCTCGCTCAGCCTGGAGCGCGGAGACCGGGCACCACTGTGCGCGCGACACCACACTTCCCGCACCCGCTTCACAGCACTGACACGCAACCGTCACATTTCCGCCATGAAATCACCCTGAAAGAAGGACAGGGACAAGCAAGAAATAACAACAACCAAAAAAAGGAGGGACCCATGACCACAACGACCACAGAACGGATGGTGCTGCGCTGGGGCAGCAAGCTACCCATGCTGGCAGT
The DNA here is from genome assembly GCF_051942715.1 of Acidovorax sp. BL-A-41-H1. Classification (NCBI taxonomy): domain Bacteria; kingdom Pseudomonadati; phylum Pseudomonadota; class Betaproteobacteria; order Burkholderiales; family Comamonadaceae; genus Acidovorax; species Acidovorax sp. BL-A-41-H1. The sequence goes on from NZ_JBPVJQ010000006.1 coordinate 1,692,270, forward strand.
GGCAGGCTGGGTGGTGGCAGTAGCAGGCGTACCCGCTGGCGCATGGCGGCTGCGGGGTGTGTGGCTGCTCTACCTTTTCATCACCGTGGTGCTGCTGGCCATCATGGGCCAGTGGGTGCGGTCGGTGCGCGAACACTACATCCGCGAAGCCCCCCTGCCCCGCTTCTTGCAGCGCAAACTGCGCGAGGCCTACCCGCACCTCAGCACCCGGGATTGCGAGCTGGTCGAACGCGGCCTGCGGCAGTTCTTCATGGCCTGCCTGCGCAGCAAGAAGCAGTTTGTGGCCATGCCATCGCGCGCGGTGGATGCGCTGTGGCATGCATTCATCTTGCATACGCAGGCCTACAAGGGCTGGTGCGACAACGCCCTGGGTTTCTTCTTGCACCACACGCCTGCCGAAGCCCTGGGCTCCAGGGCGCGCCACAACGATGGCCTGCGCCGCGCCTGGTTCTGGGCGTGCAAGGAAGAATCCATCGATCCCAAGGCGCCCAGCCGACTGCCGCTGCTGTTTGCGCTGGACGCCAAGTTCGCGATTGCCGGCGGCTTCAGCTACGTGCCCGACTGCACTGACATCGCCCGCAAGAGTGACGCGGGCGGCGACGGGGGCGGCACGTACTGCGGCACCAGTTTTTCAGACGGCAGCTACAGCGGCAGCTCGGACGATTTTGGCGGGGCCGACAGCAGCGGCGATGGGGGATCGGACGGCGACGGCGGAGGCGGCTGCGGCGGGGGTGGTGATTGAGGGGTTGAGGGTGGCCGCTCGCGGGGGCAGATCCACCCACAGCGAACGCTATCTATCTCATAGCTTCCAGGGCATATGGAACAAGCGCTAGCGGCCAAAAACACCCAAACTCTGCCAAAGTCGCCCACGCGACGACTCGCGCGCAACCTGCCGCACTACAGTGTTGCCCCATGAACCCACTCACCTGCTTCACCCTCAGCGTCACCGACCATGTGGCCCATCTGGTGCTCAACCGCCCCGAGGCCATGAACACCATGCACCCCACCTTCTGGCGCGAGCTGGATGCGGTGCTGGCGCAGCTGCACCAGGCAGGCGAGGCGCGTGCGCTGGTCATCAGCAGCACCGGCAAGCATTTCAGCGCCGGGATGGCACTCGAAACCTTCAGTGGCGCCATCACGATGGACGACCAGAGCCCCGAGGGCCGGGCTGCCATCTTCGACCTGCTCACCGATATGCAGGCCACCTTCACCCGCATCGACAACCTGCGCATCCCCGTCATCGCGGCCATCCAGGGCGGCTGCATCGGTGGCGCCGTGGACATGGTCACGGCCGCCTGCGTGCGCTATGCCACGGCCGATGCGTTCTTCTGCATCCAGGAAATCAACATCGGCATGGTGGCCGACGTGGGCACGCTGCAGCGCCTGCCCAAGCTGATCCCGCTGGGCGTGGTCAAGGAACTGGCCTACACCGGCCGCCGGCTGCCCGCACAGAAGGCGCTGGGCTACGGCCTGGTCAACGAGGTGTTTGACACCGCGGAAGCCATGGTGGCCGCCGCCCTGCAATGCGCGCAAGAGATCGCCTCCAAGCCGCCCGTGGCCATCTGGGGCACCAAGCAGGCCGTGAACTACGCGCGCGACCATTCGGTGGAAGACAGCCTGCGCCAGATGGGCTGGCTGCAGGGCGCCATCTGGAGCAACCAGCATGTGCGCGAAGCCGTCACGGCCATGAAGCAAAAGCGTGCGGGCGACTTCCCGGCGCTGACGCCGCTGCGCACCTTCAGCCAGCACGACTGACCGGCTCCGCTGCTGCGCAATCAGCAGCGGAAAGGGTGTGCCCCAAGCCTTCAAACACCTTCCTGGGGCAGCGCCGTGCATCAATTTGCATAGCAGCAGGTGCATGTAAATCAAGCGCCTGCAGCCGGTTTGGCTGCAAAACAGCGTGCAAACGCTATCATGGCGCGGTACCAGACCCAAGGATGCCGCCATGAGCCTGTCCAGCCTCACCCCACCCACCTTCGACGATGTCGCAGCGGCTGCGCACCGGCTCAAGGGCATGGCGCACCGCACGCCGGTGCTGCGCTCTACCAGCGCCGACGAAATGCTGGGTGCCCAGTTTTTCTTCAAGGCCGAAAACCTGCAGCGCACGGGAGCCTTCAAGTTCCGCGGGGCTTTCAACGCGCTGGCGCAGTTCACCGACGACCAGCGCGAGCGCGGCGTGCTGGCGTTCTCGGCCGGTAACCATGCCCAGGCCATTGCGCTGTCGGCCCGCCTGCTCGACATGCCCGCCGTCATCGTGATGCCCGAGGATGCCCCGGCCTCCAAGATGGCCGCCACGCGCGAATATGGCGCCCAGGTGGTCACCTACAACCGCTACACCGAAGACCGTGAGGCCATCAGCCGCCAGCTGGCGCTGGAGCGCGGCATGACGCTGGTGCCGCCGTTTGACCACCCGCACGTGATTGCCGGCCAGGGCACCGCCGCGCTGGAGCTGCTGGAAGACGTGCCTGACCTCGACTACCTGTTCGTCTGCGTGGGCGGTGGCGGCCTGCTGGCGGGCAGCCTGCTGGCGGCCAAGGCCAAGGCACCGCATTGCAAGGTGATCGGCGTCGAGCCCGAGGCCGGGGACGACGGTGCGCAGTCCTTGCGCGCCGGGCACATCGTGCGCATCCCCACGCCCCACACCATTGCCGACGGCGCGCAAACGCAGGCACTGGGCGACCTTACCTTCCCCATCATCCGCGACCATGCCGAAAGCCTCATCAGTGTGCGCGACGACCAGCTGGTGCAGGCGCTGCGCTTCTTTGCCGAGCGCATGAAGATCGTGGTGGAACCCACGGGCGCCCTGGGCTTTGCGGGCGCGCAGGTCTTTGCAGGCGCCGAAGGCAGCGGCAAGCAACTGCATGGCGAGCGCGTGGGCATCATCATCAGCGGCGGCAATGTGGACCTTGGGCGCTACGCGCGCTTTCTGGCAGACTGACGGCCCCGCAGGCAGCGGGGCGCAGCCCGCGACAAGCGTCAGCCCCCCGCGCACTGCACCGCATGCGCTGCGGACCTGGGGCGACGCCGGGCCAACGGCAGCAGACCGGTGCGCAATGCCTTCTCGCCGTGCCGACCGCGCCGCGCTGGCCTGCACACTGCCCACAAGGCACCCTTAAATTTCAGACCACCCAAGACCACAAGGCTTTCGAGATGAGCAACGTCACCGTCATCAACCACCCCCTCGTCCAGCACAAGCTCACGCTGATGCGCAAGAAAGACGCCAGCACCAACAGCTTTCGACGCCTGCTGGGCGAGCTCTCGACCCTGATGGCGTATGAAGTCACGCGCGACATGCCGCTGCAGGACGTGGAGATTGAAACCCCGCTGGAGACCATGACCGGCAAGGTGATCGACGGCAAGAAACTGGTGCTGGTGTCCATCCTGCGCGCCGGCAACGGCTTTCTGGACGGCATGCTCAACGTGGTGCCCGGCGCCCGTGTGGGTCACATCGGCCTGTACCGCGACCCCGCCACGCTGCAGCCGGTGGAGTACTACTTCAAGATGCCCGCCGAAATGGACGAGCGTGACATCATCGTGGTCGACCCGATGCTGGCGACCGGTAACTCGGCTGCGGCGTGCGTGGACCGCCTGAAAAAGCTCAACCCCCGCTCCATCAAGTTCGTCTGCCTGCTGGCCGCCCCCGAAGGCATCGCCACCATGCAGAAGGCCCACCCCGACGTACCGATCTTCACCGCCGCCATCGACCGCGAGCTGAGCGACCACGGCTACATCCTGCCAGGGCTGGGGGACGCGGGCGACCGGATTTTCGGGACCAAGTAACCGGCGCCTAGCCTGGGGGCAATGCCCTTGGACGACTCCCGAACGCCAGGCCACCGCAAGGTGGCTTTTTTCCATCGCAGCCACTGCCCGGACCACCGCCATGCTCGACCTTCTCATCACCCACGCCACGCTGCCCGATGGCCGCCAGGACATGTCGATTGCCGTGCAAAGTGGCCGCATCACCGAGGTGACCAAAGGGCTGCAGGCACCGGCGCACGAGACGGTAGACGCGGGCGGCCTGCTGGTGAGCCCGCCGTTTGTGGACGCGCATTTCCACATGGATTCCACCCTGAGCTACGGCCAGCCGCGCGTGAACGAGAGCGGTACGCTGCTGGAAGGCATTGCGCTGTGGGGCGAGCTCAAGCCCACGCTGACGCACGACGCGATCGTGCAGCGCGCGCTGCGGTACTGCGACATGGCCGTGGCGCGGGGGCTGCTGGCCATTCGCAGCCATGTGGACACCAGCCACGCCAGCCTGCTGCCCGTGCATGCGCTGCTGGATGTGAAGCAGCGCGTGGCGCCTTATCTGGACTTGCAGCTGGTGGCGTTCCCGCAGGATGGCGTGCTGCGCGCGCCGGGCGGGCTGGACAACCTGAAACGCGCGCTGGACCTGGGGGTGGATGTGGTCGGTGGCATCCCGCATTTCGAGCGAACCATGGCCCAGGGCGCCGAGAGCGTGAAGATCCTTTGTGAACTGGCGGCCGAGCGCGGCAAGCGCGTGGACATGCATTGCGACGAATCCGACGACCCGCATTCGCGCCATGTGGAGACTCTGGCCTTTGAGACCCAGCGCCTGGGCCTGCATGGCCGGGTCACAGGCTCGCACCTGACCTCCATGCACAGCATGGACAACTACTACGTGAGCAAGCTCATCCCGCTGATGGCCGAGGCCGAGCTGGGCGTGGTGGCCAACCCGCTCATCAACATCACCTTGCAGGGCCGCCACGACACCTACCCCAAGCGCCGCGGCATGACCCGCGTGCCCGAGCTGATGGCCGCGGGCCTGACGGTGGCCTTTGGCCACGACTGCGTGCTGGACCCCTGGTACAGCGGCGGCAGTGCCGACATGCTGGAAGCCGCCCACATGGGCCTGCATGTGGCGCAGATGACCAGCCAAGCGGCCATGCGCCAGTGCTTTGATGCCGTGACCGTGAACCCTGCCCGCCTGCTCGGCCTCAAAGGCTACGGACTGGCGCCCGGCTGCCATGCCGACCTGGTGCTGCTGCATGCGCGCAACCCGGCAGACGCGATCCGCCTGCGCGCGGCACGGCTGCGCGTGTGGCGGCGTGGCACTCTGGTGGCAAGCCAGCCTGCGCCCACGGCACAACTCCATCTGCCCGAGCGGCCCGCTGTTGTCGATTTTCTGTGAAATTGGCCGCAAGCCCATGTTGTATTTGCCCGTATCGCTACAAATTTCATAGCGATTACCTTTGCCACGCCAGGCGCACGGTGCACTAGCGAAACCTCGCAAGCACCAGCGCGAACGTCGTAACGCCCAGCACCAAGGACACAGCAGCAACGCCCACACCAGGGGCCACCTTGAGCACACTCGCCTGCTGCAACAGCTCGCCCGCTGCCATGGCCAGCAGATGGCCACTGAAGCGCGTGCATCCACAGGGATGCCGGGTCGCCATCGCCCGTGGCGGTGGGTGTTGATGAGGCAGTCCTTAAGCCAGGGAAGCTGCCGCCACGGAAACCGCTTCCACCCGGTTGCGCCCGCGCTGCTTGGCAAGGTACATGGCCTCATCGGCCCGCTGGAGTAGCGCGTCGGCGGCTTCGCCACGGGACGAGAGCGCCACGCCAATGCTCACGGTCAGGTACAGCGGCGCAGAAGTGTTGGCGTAGGCCGGGCTCGATGCCAGCAGCGCCCGCAAGCGCTCTGCCACGACCAGTGCGCCGTCCAGATCCGAGTTGGGCAGGAACACACCAAACTCCTCTCCCCCCAGCCGGCCCATGACATCCTCCTTGCGCAGGCAACTGGCGGCCACCTGCACAAAGTGCTGCAGCACGTCATCGCCCGCGCGGTGGCCGCGCGTGTCGTTGACAGACTTGAAATGGTCCAGGTCCAGCACCATCACGGACAGCGGCAGGCCTGTGCGCTGCGCGCTGCTGGCGGCTTTTTCAAGCAGGGTCAGCAATGCCCGGCGGTTGAACACCTGGGTGAGCGTGTCCATCTCGGCCAGGCGGCGCAGCTCGGTGGTGACGAACTCGTTGGTCAGCATCAGCGTTCCAAAACCGATCATCACGATGGCAATCGTGGCTTCAAGCACCACAAACTGCGACAGCAGCGACAGCAGCCCCGGATCGCCAAGCGAGGCGTCTGCAGGCTGCGCCAGGCCGAATGCCAGCGGTCGCACCAGCACGAACAGGCCGTGCGCACCCAGTAGGGCAGCGAACAAGTAGCGCGCTGGCACTTGCTGGAGCCGACCCCGCGCCACCGTACGCGCCGTGAGGAGATAGAACACGCCAGAAAACACGCTGATGAGCACAAAGCGCATGCCGGGACGGGGGTCCACGGCCGTGAAATGGACGGACAGCAGCAACAACACGAAAAACGCTATCGCCAGGCCCACACGCTGACGAGCGCGCAATGCCCTGCGGCCCATGTAGGCGCGCCCGCCAAGCCAGCATAGACATGCCGCGGTGGCCACCGCAGCCTGGGCCAGCACCACGGAGACCACTTCGGGCAGTACATCACGTAACAGCAGGTTGATGGCGAACGTGGTGGCCGCAAGAAATGAAAGCATCCACAGCTTGAGGCCGGGCACGTTCCTGTTGAATGCCCACACCGCGTAAAGAACCCCGCTCACCAGCCCGCAAAACAGTGCGGCCATGAGGATGAGGGTGGGGCTGTGCATGTAAGAAGGCGCTGTGTCGTTGCGGGATGCCAGCACGAAGGGAGGCATTTCTGAAAATCGTTATGTATCGTAACCGGAGTTTCGGTGGGGGCGAGCGCATAGGCGCTGCCGTCTGCGGCCGATGCAGACGGTGGCGCCGTCAAGCTTCACGCCGCCCGCACAGCGGTAGCATCTGCACTGAATCACGTCACAGCAATACCGTCCAGTGGCCGCCACGGCAGCAACGTCTGACCTGCGATCGCAGAGGTGCATTCGCATCTGCACGCCTGCACGCCTGCACGCCTGCACGCCTGCACGCCTGCACGCCTGCAGCCAGTATTCAGGCGGCCACGTTGCACTCGCGCCGCAACAGGGCCATCGCATCGTGCAACTGGTAGTCCATGTCGCTGAGCAGGGTCTTTTCGGCATCCTGCACAAAGCCGTGCCACAGCGCGATGTAGTCGGCATGGCGCGCGCCGGGCGCATGCTCGCGAATGAAGCCGGTGGCCAGCGCTGCGTCCAGGCCTGATTTGCGCAGCTTGCGCACCAGGCTGGCAGCCGTTTTTTCGGTCAGCAGTGTCTTTTTGGGCGCACCGGCGGCCACGCACAGGAAAAGCGTGAGCAGGCTGTGCTCGTCGTCATTGCCCAGCACCGTTTTCGTCCAGGTCTTGCTGGCGGGCTGCAGCAGCTCTTCGCCGGCATCGAGCTCGTCCAGGCTGCGGTGGTAGTCATCCACTTCGGCCAGCGGATCTTCGAGCAGGAAGTAGCGTGAGCGAAAGGCGCTGGTGGGACGCATCAGCGGGCGCAGCACGGTGGCAGGGTCCAGCAGCTTGCGCAGGTCGGCCTGCACGGTGCCGTACTCGGCCTGCACCGCTTCGCGCAGCCCCGCTGGCAGCCCGACCGGAAGACGCAGTGCCGCGCCATCGGCCGAAAGCGGCTTCTTGCGCTGGGCATTCACCGCCTTCTCAAAGGCCACAGGGTGGGGCCAGTCGGCGGCACGAGGCGCCAGCACCTGCAGGAGCAGGCCCGTGCGGATCACGGCCTCGGCATCGGCGCCCGACTCCTGCAGGGTGTCCGGATCCAGGTCGTACTGCTCGGCCATCCACAGCGCGGCATCGATGGCTGCGGCGATGCGGCTGCGGCGCTCCAGTTCAGACCGATATTCCGCATGGGTGCGCAATGACCAAAGCCCCAGTAACGGCACACCGGCATCGGCCAGGCCAGCCATGCCAAAGTTGCTGCTCTCGGGCATGGCGATCAGCCGGCGCAGCATGTCCGAGCCCGCCTTGGAGCGCGACAGCAGCGAATGGTCGCGCAGCAGCACGGCGGCCTGGGCCAGGTCTGCGTTCGTGGCCTCCAGCAGGTGCAGGCTGATGAGGTTGACGATGCGATCGCGCGCCTTCTCCAGCTCGGGCCGCAAAAATTCGCTGCCAAAATAACGGGCGATCTGCACCATGCCCTTGGGCGCATCGGCATGCAGGGCCGCCAGCCGCTCAGCATCGATGATGCCGTGCTGCACGCCATACACCAGCGCCTTCTCGAAAAACGGACGGGCGTCGTGGAGCTGCAGTGCGGAGGATGTGGTTTCCGTCATGTCATCGTTCGGTTGGCATCAGTGCCAAACACCATCGGGTGCTTGAAAAGGGCGCGGCCCCCTGAGGGAGACGCCGGGCAAGGGCCGCCACGCAGCGAGGGCGTCGTCCCCCGGGGGAGGAAGGCGCCGCAGGCGACTCAGCGGGAAGCCATCTATATCGCAGACTCTTCGTCCGAAGCGCGGGCTGCGGGCGTGGCCTTGCCGCGGTCGGTTTCGCTGGTCTCGAACTTGCCGTCGTCTTCCTCGGCTGGCTCATCGCCGTCGTCCAGCCCCAGGTCAAAGGCACGCGCCTTGGCGCGCAGCACCAGCAGGGTTTCGATGAACAGGTCGCGGCATTCATAGCGCAGCAGCCAAGCCATCTGCATCCAGTCACGGTCGGCCACTTCGTCCAGGTCCACCCGCGGCTGTACGTAGCCCGAGGCCAGCAGTTCGTCGTCGCTCAGCGTGGGGCCGTAATCTTCGGTGGCGTCAAAGGTGCCGGTGCGGGCAAACGCCTCCACCCGACTCCACTTTTCGGCAAAGTAGTTGGCCAGGGCCTCACTGCCACCCTCCAGGTCGCCGATGGCGGTCAAAAACTCCACGGGGTCTGCGCCGTCGCGGAAGATGACGGCGTTGACCATGCTGCGCAGGTGGGTGTGCGTGAGGTCCTTGTACTGTTTTTCCAGCACCATGGCGCGCGCAAACTGCTCGGGCGTGACCAGCATGTTCACCACCGACGCCTTGGACTCGTCGTACTCGCGCATCACGGCCAGGATGTCCTTGGGCGCGAGCTGGTCGAGCACCACCATCAGCGCGTTGTCGCCATCGGTGTCGGCCAGTTCGGCCAGCGCGGATTCCGCGCCGACGATGTCGCCGGCTGCAATCAGGCTGGTGGTCTTGGTGATCAGTGCGAGGTGGTTGGTCATGGGGTGTTCCGTATCGATGGTTCGCTGTGGGACGTTAACGCTGGCACCGTGCGGGTGCAGGGCGGGCGCGGCGCCTGCGCCCTGCCCCCCTTCAGCCCAGCATGGCCGCTTCCTCAGTCCTTGCGCTCAAAGCCCACGTCGGACAGCCAGTTCGAGGCGGCCTCTTCGCGGGTGCGGCTGTTTTGCGGCTCCATCGCGTCGTCGGCGCTCAGTGCGTTGTACTCGTCGTCGTGCTCGGCATCTTCGCCCGCTTCGTCATTGGCATCGCTGTCGCCGTCAGAGCGCGCGGCGCTGGTGGCCATCGACGCCATGCGGGCCTGGGCGTGCAGGTACTCCAGCCCGGCGGCAATGGCCAGAAAACGCCCGCCGGCGGGCTCACGCAACACGGTCTGGGCCAGGCTTTCGGCCCACGGCTCCAGTTGCACAGCGCCAGCCAACGTGCCCCATGCGGGAAGCTCATCCACTGGCAGGCTGATGAGCTGCTCCACCGCCGCAGGCTTGGTAAAGCGAAACCCCTGGTGGAAGACCACGGCCACCATCTCGGGGGCCAGCTCCATCATCTGCACCAGAAAGGCGATTTCGTTGCGTTTCTCAGCCAGGCGCTTGCGCAGCACATCCTTGCCTTCGGAGTCGGAAACAAGGTCATCCAGCTCGGCCTGGTAGGCCGAACGCAAGTCATGGAAGTAAGGAGAAATTTTCAAGTTGAACCCGTAGCAGAGAAGATGCGCGATGAATAGGACTGCCAGATTTCCGTCGCGGTCTGCAACGGGTCGTCCAGCAAATTGCGGCGGCGATTGTCGTCATAGGCCTGGCGCGCATCGTCGTCAGACAGCACCTCGTAGGCCTTTTGCACCGCCTGAAACCGTTGCGCCGCATCCGGCGCGTCGTTACGGTCGGGGTGATAGAACGATGCCTTCTGGCGAAAAGCCTTTTTGATGTCGGCCAGAGTGGCGTTGGCGGCAACCCCCAGGGCTGCGTAGTGATCTGCGCTCATCGGTCAGTGGCCCGATCAGAAATCTGGGACAGCAAACTCTCGCACCCGGCAGTCGAGCAGCCGCATGCCGACCCCACCTGTGCCGCCTGCCCAAAGTGTCCTGCCATCAACCGGCCAGGCTCACAAACACGTTTTGCACATCGTCGTTGCCATCAATGGCCGCCAGGAAAGCCTCGACTTCCTCCAGCTGTTCGGGCGTGAGGTTGGCGGGGTTCACCGGGTTCTTGGGCTTGTAGCCCAGCTTGACCGACAGCACGTTGAAACCGTGGGCTGGCAGCGCGCGGCTGACCAGGTCGAGGTCTGTAGGATCCGTCCAGAAGGTGGTGGTTCCCTCTTCGTCGCCGGCTTCAAAGTCCTGCGCACCGGCTTCGATGGCGGCCAGTTCCGGATCGGCGTCGGGCGTGGCGGGCTCGGCCTCGATCATGCCGACGTGGTTGAAGTCCCACGACACCGAGCCAGATGTGCCCAGCTGCCCCTTGCGAAACAGCACCCGCATTTCAGGCGCGGTGCGGTTGACGTTGTCGGTGAGGCACTCGACCATGACAGCGACCTGGTGCGGCGCGAAGCCTTCGTAGATCACGCGCTCGTAGCTGACGGCGTCGGCACCGGTGCCCGAGCCCTTCTTGATGGCGCGCTCCAGTGTGTCCTTGGGCATCGATGCCTTGCGGGCCTGCTCGACCACCAGGCGCAGCCGGGCATTGCTGGCCGGGTCTGCCCCGCCGCGTGCGGCCACGGTGATTTCCTTGACCAGCTTGCCAAACAGCTTGCCCCTGGCATCAGCGACCTGTGCCTTGCCCTTTGCTTTCCACTGCGCGCCCATGTTGGATTCTCTTTTCGTTGGTGTTGCGGCGTACCGTGCAGCCCCGTGCAAAAACATGCGCGGGCCGCCCGGCCAAACCCTGTAGGGTACCACTGGTGGCCGCGTGGGCTCGCTGCAACAGTGCGTGGCATTCCCTTGGCGCAGCCGGGTAACCTCGGCGGCATGCACGCCCACGCCACTCCCCTGCCCCCGTACCGCCCATGCTGAACACGCTCTGGCTGGGTTTTTTCATCGTGGCGGCGGTGTCGGCCCTCGCGCAGTGGCTGGTGGGTGGCAACGCCCAGATCTTTGCCGCCATGGTCGAGTCGCTGTTTGCCATGGCCAAACTGTCGGTCGAGGTTATGGTGCTGCTGTTTGGCACGCTCACGCTCTGGCTCGGCTTTCTGCGCATTGCCGAGAAGGCGGGCATTGTCGAGACGCTGGCGCGGTGGCTGTCGCCGCTGTTTGCCAAGCTGATGCCTGGCGTGCCGCGCGGCCACCCGGCCCTCGGCCTCATGACGTTGAACTTTGCGGCCAACGCCCTGGGCCTGGACAACGCAGCCACGCCCATGGGCCTCAAGGCCATGAAGGCGCTGCAGGAGTTGAACCCCGAGCCCGACACCGCCACCAACGCGCAGATTCTGTTTCTGGTGCTCAACGCCTCGTCGCTCACCCTGCTGCCGGTCACGATCTTCATGTACCGGTTGCAGCAAGGCGCGGCCGACCCGACGCTGGTGTTCCTGCCGATCCTGCTGGCCACATCGGCGTCCACCCTGGTGGGCCTGCTGGCCGTGGCACTGGTGCAGCGCCTGCCGCTGTTCAGCCCGGTAGTGCTGGCGTACCTGCTGCCGCTGGGGCTGGGGCTCGCCGCCTTCATGGCGCTGCTGGCCACCCTCAGTGCAGCGGCGCTAGCGCAGCTGTCGTCGCTGCTGGGCAACCTCACGCTGTTCGCGCTCATCGTGTTCTTTGTGGCTGTGGGCGCGTGGCGCAAGGTGCCGGTGTACGAGGCGTTTGTGGAAGGTGCACGCGAGGGTTTTGACGTAGCGCGTGGCCTGCTGCCCTACCTGGTGGCCATGCTCTGCGCCGTGGGTGTGTTTCGCGCATCGGGCGCGCTGGGCTATGTGCTGGAGGGCATCCGCTGGTGCGTGGAAGGGCTGGGCATGGACACGCGCTTTGTCGACGCGCTGCCCACCGCGCTGGTCAAGCCGTTTTCAGGCAGCGCCGCCCGCGCCATGCTGATCGAGACCATGCAGACCCAGGGCGTGGACAGCTTTGCCGCGCTGGCGGCTGCCACCATCCAGGGCAGCACCGAAACCACGTTTTACGTGCTGGCGGTGTACTTTGGCATGGTAGGCGTACAGCGGGCGCGCCACGCGGTGGGCTGCGCCCTGCTGGCAGAGCTCGCGGGCGTGGTGGCTGCGATCGGCGTGTGCTACTGGTTCTTTGGCTGAGGGCTCCCCCCCGCGCAACCACGGATTTCAAAGCCAAATTGGCCTGGAGCCCAGGATTTTACTGCCTTGAAAGCTATCGATATGGTAGCAATAGGCATCCTGAGTGAAGGCCCGCATGGGGGCCTCCGCAAGGGCAACGAAGCGCCTCCGGGCACTTCGGCTCAGAGCCCCGACAGCGCCTGCACAAAATCGGCCAACAGGTCGTCGGCTTCTTCCAGCCCGATGGACAGGCGGATCATGCCGTCGGCGATGCCCATGGTGGCGCGCACCGCGGGGCCGGCCTCCCAGAAGATGGTGTGGGCCACCGGGATGATCAGCGTGCGCGTATCGGCCAGGCCCGTGGCCTTGATGGGAAGCTGCAGCCGGTTGCACACCGCCAGGCATTGGTCGGCATCGCGCAGCTCGAACGACAGCAGCCACGAGCCTGCCCGGAAATGCTGCCTGGCCTGGGCATGCTGGGGGTGCGATTCAAGCATGGGATACAGCACGCGCGCGACGGCGGGCTGCTGCTCCAGCCAGCGGGCGAGTGCCAGGGCGGTGGCGCTGGTGCGGTCCATGCGCAGGGCCAGGGTTTCGGCGCCCACGGCCAGCTGGTGCGCGGCGTGGGACGACAGCGTGCCGCCCAGGTCGCGCAGGCCCTTCTTGCGCAGCTGTTGCAGGCCCCAGCCCTTGGCGTCGCCCTTGCGGTAGGCCGCGAAGATGTTCGGGTAAGCGTTCCAGTCAAATAGGCCCGTGTCGGTCACGGCACCGCCCAGCGCATCGCCATGGCCGCCGATGCTCTTGGTGAGCGAATTGACCACCAGGCCAGCGCCCACAGTGGCCGCCCGGAAGATGTAGGGCGATGCCACCGTGTTGTCCACCACGTACAGCAGCCCGTGCTGCTGGCACAGCGCGCCGATGCCTGCCAGGTCCGGAATCTGCGTGCCGGGGTTGGCGATGGTCTCGACAAACACCATGCGGGTGTTGGGCCGCACCGCAGCGGCCACCTGGGCGGCATCGGTCACGTCCACCGTGGTGATCTCGATGCCCAGGTCGGCCAGCGTGCCGAACACGCTGTTGGTGTTGCCAAACACGTACTGGCTGGCCACCAGGTGGTCGCCCGCCTTCAGCAGCGTCATGAAGATGGCGCAGATGCCCGCCATGCCGGTGGAAAACACGATGGTGCCCAGGCCCTGCTCCATCTGGGTGATTTTCGATTCGAGCGCGGCCGTGGTGGGTGTGCCCTGGCGGGCGTAGTTGAAGCCGCCCTTGGCAGTGCCCTGAAAGACAGCGATCAGGTCTTCGACCTTGTCGTACCCGTACTGCACCGAGGTGTGGATGGGCTTGTGGATGGCACCCTGCTCTGCACAGCCCAGCCGGTCGGCGTGGACGATCTGGGTGGTGAAGCTTTGCGATTGCGGTGTCGTCATAAAAATCTGCGGCAATGTCTGTTCATCTGCATGCGTCGCCCGGCGGGCAGCCCCTGCGCTTCCTGAGGCCTAAGCAACCCGAAACGGGTCCGGCCCGCGCGCCGCGGTGCGGCTTGGCGGCCGGGGGCGGGCTACCGCTCCGGCGCGATCTGCTCGGCGTAATCGTACAGGGCGCCCAGCAGATCCTGTGCGCGGTCGTCGGCGGTTTCCGACAGCTCGTCGACCTCGGTGAACAGCTGCTCGACGGTACGGGCACCGCCCGCGCCATCAAACAGGCAGGCGGCGCGGTGTGCCTCCCAGCGCTCGGCTTCCTCTTCGTTCAGCGTGTGTGGGAAGTTGCGGGCCCGGTAGCGCCACAGCAGCTCGGTCAGGCGCGGGTCGTCAAAGGCGGCACGCGCCGCGGCCAGCTTGTCGCCCGGCAGGGTGCGCAGGTCGTTCAGCAGGCGCCGGTCGCGGTCGCCCACAAAGCCGCCATACAGGTCCTGGTCCACATCCGGCGTGGCCTCGGCCGGGCGGCTGAACACGGCGGGCCAGATGCCGCTCATGTCGGGCAGGGCACGGGCAGTCTCGGCATGCTGCGCGGCAGCGGCGAGGTCGATCTTCCAGCGCTGCGCCAGCGCGGGCGTGAGGGTGTTGACGTTGCCCACCACCATCGGCGACTTGTTGAGGTGGATGGTCTTGACCGGCAGCCGCGTCACGCCCTCGGGCAGCGCATCCGCTTTGGAGAACATGCGCAGCCGGATCTCGTCGGCGCCCATGGTGGCCAGCGGGGCCGGGTCGTGGGCCAGGTCCCAGGCGATCAGCTCGTTGCGGTTGGTGGGGTGGCTGGCCAGGGGCCACATCACCGCCAGGCAACCACGCTCGGCCGGGAACATGCCCGACACATGCAGGAACGGGCGGGCCGACGCTGGCGTAGCGGGCAGCCGCAGCTCGGCCGCCACGCGGTCCTTCTTGTGCAGGCCCAGCGCAAAGTCAAACAGCTTGGGGTTGTGCTGGCGAATGAGCCGCGCCAGCGCAATGGTGGCGCGCACGTCTGACAGCGCATCGTGGGCCGCCTCATGCAGCAGGCCGTTGGCCTTGGAGAGGTGCTCCAGCTTGAAGCTGGGCGAGCCGTCTTCCTTTTGGGGCCACTGGATGCCCTCGGGGCGCAAGGCGTAGGTCATCCGCACCACATCCAGCAGATCCCAGCGGCCGCACTGGTTTTGCCACTCGCGGGCATAGGGGTCGATCAGGTTGCGCCAGAACATGAAGCGCGTGATCTCGTCGTCAAACCGGATCGTGTTGTAGCCCACCCCGATGGTGCCAGGCTGCACGAACTCGGCCTCGATGCGGGCAGCAAACTGGTGCTCGGGCACGCCCCGCTCCAGGCAGAGCTGGGGCGTGATGCCGGTGATGAGGCACGACACCGGGTCGGGCAGGTAGTCGCTGGCGGGCTGGCAGTAGATCATCAGCGGCGCGCCGATTTCGTTGAGCTCGGCATCGGTGCGAATGGCGGCAAACTGCGCGGGCCGGTCGCGGCGGGTGTTGGCACCGAAGGTTTCGTAGTCGTGCCAGAGAAAGGTGTGGGGAGCCATGGGGTGTGAGGGGTGACGTGCGCTGCGCCGGGCGCGGAGCCCGAACTGTAACCCGATTTAGGGTGTTTTTGGCCTGTAGCGCTTGTTTCATAAGCGCTGACAGCTATCAAAATAGTAGTGACTTCCCTGAGGCCTGGTCAACCCGGCGGCTGGCAAGGCAGGCCCGCTGATGCCCCGACGCGGCGTGATACATCTCAACGCAGGGGCTGCGCGCCGCACGCAGGACAATGCCGCATGCATCCACGTACGGCAACAATCTTCCCAACAGCGGTCAGCGCAGCCCATGCAGCGGCGCCTGACACCGTGCAAACCCGCAACCCTCCATCACAACCCGCGCAGCCGAGACGGCACCCCGTCGCGCTGCTGCCCTTGCTGGCAGCCCTGAGCCTGGTGGGCTGCACGGCCACGCCCGGCAGCGCACCCGCCCAGGCCGCGACGGCGGCGCCCCCCCGCGCGGCGCCTGCTGGCTTCTCAGCAGCCGTACCGAGCGCGGGCATCACCCCGGCCGCGACGGTTCCGACGGCGGCACCCGGCGCAGCCGGCCCCAATGCCGCTGATCCGCAAGCGGGATTCATCCAGTGGCGCAGCGCCTTTGCAGCACGCGCGCTGGCAGCGGGCATCCGCCCTGAGACCGTGCGCACTGCCTTGAGCAAGGCCGAGTGGCAGCCCCGCGTGGTCGAGCTGGACCGGTCGCAGCCGGAGTTCACCCGCACACCCTGGGCCTACCTGGACAGCGCCGTATCAGCACAGCGCATTGCCCAGGGCCGTGCGCAACTCGAGATGCACCGCGCCACGCTGGAGGCCGCGGCCCAGCGCTACGGCGTGCCCGCCGCCGTCATCACGGCCATCTGGGGCATGGAGAGTAACTACGGCACCAACTTCGGCAGCTTCCGCGCGGTGGATGCGCTGGCGACGCTGGCCCACGAGGGACGGCGCAGGGCCTGGGCCGAATCCGAGTTGCTGGCTGCGCTGCGCATACTGGACCAGGGCGACATTGCCCCCGACCGCATGGTGGGATCCTGGGCCGGCGCCATGGGCCATACCCAGTTCCTGCCCTCGGTGTTCCTGGCCCATGCGGTGGACGCCGACGGCGACGGGCACCGCGACATCTGGGGCAGCATCCCGGATGTGGCGGCTTCGACGGCGAATTTTCTGGCGCGTTCGGGCTGGCAAGCGGCACCCACCTGGGGCAGCGAAGTGGTTCTGCCCACCGGCTTCGACCACGGCCGTGCCGACCCCACCGTGCGCCAGTCTGCCGCACAGTGGGAAGCCGAGGGCCTTCGCGCGGCCGACGGGCATGCCCTGCCACCGCTGGCGGACGCGTACATCATCACCCCCGCTGGCGCACGCGGCCCGGCGTTCCTGGTGGGCAACAACTTCCGGGCGATCCTGCGGTACAACAACTCGGTGAGCTACGCCCTGGCCGTCGGGCTGCTGGCCCGCCAGATTGACGGCGGGCCGGGGGTGGCCGCACCCTGGCCACGCGATCTGGCGCCGCTGTCGCGCGCGCAGCTGCAGGCGATGCAGGGGGCGCTCAACCGCAAGGGATTTGCTGCCGGTACGTCCGACGGAGTGATGGGCCCGGCCACACGGGCAGGGCTTCGCGGCTTTCAGCGCAGCATCGGGCTGCCGCCAGACGGGTATCCGACGCTGGAGTTGCTGCAGCGGCTGCAGGCGAGCCCGGCGTCCTAACCAAGGCCTGCGCGGCGGGCATCGATAGGCAGCGGCCGCACGTGCACTGTCATCGCCGAGCAATCCACGCACCCAAAGAAAAAACCCGCGGCGTTTAAACCACGGGCCTCCTTGCTGGGGCAACCGGCGGCATCGCTGCCGCCGTGAAACCGCGCCAGGCGCGGCGCCGATCAGTCTGCCGTAGCCTCTTCAGGCTCCGTCGGCTCCGACTTCGCAGCACGCTCCTTCTTGGGCAGCGGCTGGATGTCGAGCAGCACCTCGGGCGTTTCCACACCCTTGTCGTCCGTCTTGACCTCGATGTCCACCGTAAGGCGACCACCTTCGGTCAGTCGGCCAAACAGCAGCTCGTCGGCCAGCGCACGGCGGATGGTGTCCTGGATCAGGCGCTGCATCGGCCGCGCGCCCATCAGCGGATCAAAGCCCTTCTTGGCCAGGTGCTTGCGCAGCTGATCAGTGAAGGTGACCTCGACCTTTTTCTCGGCCAGCTGGGTTTCCAGCTGCAGCAGGAACTTGTCGACCACGCGCAGGATGATCTGCTCGTCGAGCGCCTTGAAGTTGACAATGGCATCCAGCCGGTTGCGGAACTCGGGCGTGAACAGGCGCTTGATGTCGCCCATTTCGTCGCCCGCCTGCCGCGGGTTGGTAAAGCCGATGGTCGCCTTGTTCATGGTCTCGGCGCCCGCGTTCGTGGTCATGATGATGAGCACGTTGCGGAAGTCGGCCTTGCGCCCGTTGTTGTCGGTCAGCGTGCCGTGGTCCATCACCTGCAGCAGCACGTTGAAGATGTCCGGGTGCGCCTTCTCGATTTCGTCGAGCAGCAGCACCGCGTGCGGCTTCTTCGTGATCGCTTCGGTCAGCAGGCCACCCTGGTCGAACCCCACGTAGCCCGGGGGCGCACCAATCAGGCGGCTCACGGCGTGGCGTTCCATGTACTCCGACATGTCAAAGCGCAGCAGCTCGATGCCCATGATGTAGGCCAGCTGCTTGGCGGCCTCGGTCTTGCCAACGCCGGTGGGGCCGCTGAACAGGAACGAACCGATCGGCTTGTCGCCCTTGCCCAAGCCTGAGCGCGCCATCTTGACCGAGCTGGCCAGCACTTCCAGGGCCTTGTCCTGCCCGAACACCACGCTCTTGAGGTCACGCTCCAGCGTCTGCAGCTTGCCGCGGTCGTCGTTGGAGACGTTGGCGGGCGGAATGCGCGCAATCTTGGCGACGATCTCTTCGATCTCGGTCTTGCCAATGGTCTTCTTGCGCTTGCTGGGCACCATGATGCGCTGGGCAGCACCGGCCTCATCGATCACGTCAATCGCCTTGTCGGGCAGGTGGCGGTCGTTGATGTACTTGGCGCTCAGCTCGGCAGCGGCCTGCAGGGCGGCAGCGGCGTATTTCACGCTGTGGTGCTCTTCAAACCGTGACTTCAGGCCCTTGAGGATGTCGATGGTCTCGGCCACGGTCGGCTCGACCACATCCACCTTCTGGAAGCGGCGCGACAGGGCGGCGTCTTTTTCGAAGATGCCGCGGTACTCGGTGAACGTGGTGGCGCCAATGCACTTGAGCTGGCCGCTGGAGAGCGCAGGCTTGAGCAGGTTGGACGCATCCAGCGTGCCGCCCGAGGCCGCACCCGCACCGATCAGGGTGTGGATCTCGTCGATGAACAGGATGGCATTGGGCTTGTCCTTGAGCGACTTGAGCACGCCCTTCAGGCGCTGCTCGAAATCGCCCCGGTACTTGGTGCCCGCCAGCAGCGCGCCCATGTCGAGCGAGTACACCACGGCCTCAGCCAGGATCTCGGGCACATCGTTTTGCGTGATGCGCCAGGCCAGGCCCTCGGCAATCGCAGTCTTGCCCACGCCGGCTTCACCCACCAGCAGCGGATTGTTCTTGCGGCGGCGGCACAGGATCTGGATGGTGCGCTCGACCTCGTAATGGCGGCCGATCAGCGGATCGATCTTGCCGTCCTTGGCCGCCTGGTTCAGGTTCTGGGTGAACTGCTCCAGTGGCGAGGCCTTCTCGTTGCGCTCGGCGCCGCCGCCCTCCTCGCCTTCGGCCTGGCTTTCAGGCTTGGCGGGTTCTGGCGGCTCACCCTTCTTGATGCCGTGGGCAATGAAATTGACCACGTCGAGGCGCGTGACGCCCTGCTGGTGCAGGTAGTACACGGCGTGCGAGTCTTTCTCGCCAAAGATGGCCACGAGCACGTTGGCGCCCGTCACCTCTTTCTTGCCGTTGCCGGTGGACTGCACATGCATGATGGCGCGCTGGATCACGCGCTGGAAACCCAGCGTGGGCTGTGTGTCCACCTCGTCGGTGCCGGCCACCTGGGGGGTGTTGTCCTTGATGAAGTTGGCCAGCGATGAGCGCAGGTCATCAATGTTGGCCGAACACGCGCGCAGCACTTCCGCTGCGCTGGGGTTATCAAGCAGTGCAAGCAACAGATGCTCCACGGTGATGAACTCGTGGCGCTGCTGACGGGCCTCAACAAAGGCCATGTGCAAGCTGACTTCCAGTTCCTGGGCAATC
The DNA here is from genome assembly GCF_051942715.1 of Acidovorax sp. BL-A-41-H1. NCBI lineage: Bacteria > Pseudomonadati > Pseudomonadota > Betaproteobacteria > Burkholderiales > Comamonadaceae > Acidovorax > Acidovorax sp. BL-A-41-H1. Next base: position 1,711,822 of record NZ_JBPVJQ010000006.1, read on the forward strand.
ATGTGAACTCCTTTGTGCTTGCGTGGAAAAGATAACTCTAAGTGGGGATGAAAAACCTGTTATGCAACAGGTTCACTCACACATTGCAGTGGGTGGCCCGCCTTGGCGGCGGCGTCAAGCACTTGTTCCACCTTGGTGGCAGCCACGTCGCGCGAATAAACGCCGCAGACGCCTTTGCCGTCCAGGTGGATCTTCAACATGATCTGGGTGGCCTGTTCGCGGTCCTTGCTGAAAAACTCCTGCAGGACCACGATGACAAATTCCATCGGGGTGTAGTCGTCATTGAGCATGACGACCTGGTACATCTGCGGGGGCTGGGTCTTCTGGGTGCGGCGCTCCAGCACGACCGAACCGCCGTCATCCTGCGAAGGCCGGGTCACCGGCGGCACCTTGGGGGCTGAAGGAGGTTTAGTTGCCATGAAATTCATTCTAGCGATCCGCAGCCCGGTGGCCGTGGGAGAAACTTGATGTTCCCCGTCTATTTTTCAAGGCGGGCATCTGTGGATATTTACATGTTTTCCGATTACTCGTAGACCACCGTGGCAGAGCCCGTGCCGGCCTGGGCTGTCCAGGCGGCCAACGCGGCATCGGTGGGGTAGAACTTTGCGCTTTCGCCCAGCTGCAGCTCGGCCGTGGCGGCGGCGTCATCCGCCTTGCAGCGCACGCCCATCCGCACCTTCAGGCCGTGCAGCAGCTCGCCTTCGGCGATTTCCTCACGCCGGGGCGGAAAGTCACGTACCAGACGCTGCAGATCAGGGCCACGGTCACCCACCACCACATGTAGGTATTTGCCGAAACGGCAGCGGGCGCCCGCCAGGTCCCACACCTGCTGCACCTTCACCCTGAGCCCGCCGCTGAAATGGTCGAGCTGCAACCGGCCCAGCATGACCACGAACTCGTCTTCCTTGAGCTGGTTGCGGTAGGTATTGAGCAGTGCCTCGTCGGCCGAGGCCTCGATCACACCCGACTTGTCGTCCAGCTTGAACAGCGCCAGCTTGCCGCGCTGCCCGTTGATGACGCGAAAGTCGCTGACGATGCCGGCAAGGATCTGGGGCTCGCGGCTGTCGAGCAGCTCATCAATGGAAGTGCGCACGAACCGCCGCACTTCCGTAGCAACCTCGTCAAACAGGTGGCCCGACAGGTAGAAGCCCACCGCGGTCTTTTCCTGCGTGAGCCGCTCCTTGATGCCCCACGGAACGGCCTCGACCAGATCCGGCTCCTGCGTGCTGGAACCGTGGGCATCGTCACCCATCATGTCGAACAGCCCGCCCTGGTTCACGTTGGCCAGCGTGGCGGCCGCAAAGTCAAAAGCACGGTCGATGGATGCCACCATTGAGGCACGGTTCATGTTCAGCGAATCAAACGCGCCGGCCTTGATGAGCGCCTCGACCGTGCGCTTGTTCAGGCGTGCCCGGTCCACGCGCACGCAGAAGTCGAACAGGCTCTTGAACGGCCCCTTGGTGGAACCCTGGGGGCCATCACCCCGCCCCTCACGGGCGGCCACGATGGCTTCAATGGCCTGCTGGCCCGTGCCCTTCACGGCCCCCAGGCCGTAGCGGATGATCTTGTCGGTGACGGGCTCGAACCGGTAAAAACCGCGGTTCACGTCCGGCGGCTCGAACGACAGGCCCATCTTGTGCGCGTCCTCAAACAGCACCTTGAGCTTGTCGGTGTCGTCCATTTCCACCGTCATGTTGGCGCAGAAGAACTCGGCCGTGTAATGGACCTTCAGCCAACCGGTGTGGTACGCCAGCAGCGAATAAGCCGCCGCGTGCGACTTGTTGAAGCCGTAGCCTGCGAACTTCTCCATCAGGTCAAAGACCTCGTCGGCCTTGGCCTGGCTGATGCCCTGCTTGGCGGCACCGGCGCGGAAGATCTCGCGGTGCTCGGCCATCTCCTCGGCCTTTTTCTTGCCCATGGCCCGGCGCAGCATGTCGGCGCCGCCCAGGCTGTAGCCGCCCAGCACCTGGGCGGTCTGCATCACCTGCTCCTGGTAGACCATGATCCCGTAGGTTTCCGACAGCACCTTCTCGACCAGCGGGTGCGGGTACTCCACCACCTCCTTGCCGTGCTTGCGGTTCACAAAGCTGGGGATCAGGTCCATCGGGCCTGGCCGGTACAGGGCGTTCAGCGCAATCAGGTCTTCCAGCCGACTGGGCCGCGCTTCCTTGAGCATGCCTTGCATGCCGCGGCTTTCAAACTGGAACACCGCCTCGGTCTTGCCTTCGGAAAACAGGCGGTAGGTGGGGCCATCGTCCAGCGGAATCGCCTCGAACGTGAAGTTCTCCTGCCCCTTGTGGCGTTTCATGATGAATTCGCGCGCGATCTCCAGGATGGTCAACGTGGCCAGGCCCAGAAAGTCGAACTTGACGAGGCCGATGGCCTCCACGTCATCCTTGTCGTACTGGCTGACGGCCGACTCGCTGCCCGGCTGCTGGTACAGCGGGCAAAAATCGGTGAGCTTGCCGGGGGCAATCAGCACCCCGCCGGCGTGCATGCCGATGTTGCGGGTCATGCCCTCGAGCTTTTGCGCCATCTCGATGATGGTCTTGACGTCTTCTTCCTTCTGCACGCGCTCGGCCAGCAGGGGCTCCAGCTCCAGCGCGTAGTTGTTCTTGTCGCCGTCCTTCTTGACGGCTGGCGGGTATGCCAGCGTGTACGACATGCCGGGCTTGCCGGGCACCAGTTTGGAGATGCCGTCGCAAAACGTATAGCTCATGTCCATCACCCGGCCCACGTCACGGATGGCCGCCTTGGCAGCCATGGTGCCGAACGTGGCAATCTGGCTCACGGCATTCTTGCCGTACTTGTCTTTCACGTAGTCGATCACCCGGTCGCGGTTGGACTGGCAGAAATCGATGTCGAAGTCGGGCATCGACACGCGCTCGGGGTTGAGGAAACGCTCGAACAGCAGGTTGTACTGCAACGGGTCCAGGTCGGTGATCTTGAGCGCGTAGGCCACCAGCGAACCTGCGCCGGAACCACGCCCTGGCCCCACAGGGCAGCCGTTGTTCTTGGCCCACTGTATGAAGTCGCCCACGATGAGGAAGTAGCCCGGGAACCCCATCTTGAGGATGGTCCCGATCTCGAATTCCAGGCGCTCCACATAGCGGGGCCGCTGGGCATCGCGCTCGGCAGCTTTCGGAAACAGCGTAGCCAGGCGCTCTTCCAGCCCCTCGAACGACGCCACCCGGAAATACTCGTCGATGGGCATGCCGTTGGGCGTCGGAAAGTCCGGCAGCTGCGGCTTACCCAGTACCAGCGTCAGGTTGCAGCGCTGGGCAATCTCGGCGGTATTGGCAATGGCAGACGGTACATCGGCAAAGAGCGCCTCCATTTCGGCGACCGACTTGAAATACTGGTCGCGCGTGAACTTGCGCACCCGGCGCGGGTTGGCCAGGATCTCGCCCTCGGCAATGCAGACGCGGGCCTCATGGGCCTCGTAGTCGTCAGCCGTCGCAAACTGCACGGGGTGCGTGGCCACTACGGGCAGGCTCAGGCGCGCCGCCAGCTGGGCCGCCGCGATGACGTGGCTTTCGTCATCCACACGCCCGGCCCGCTGCAGCTCGATGTAAAAGCGGTGAGGAAAAATGCCCGCCAGACGCAGTGCCACGTCAGCGGCGCCCTGGTCGTCTCCCCTGAGCAGGGCCTGCCCTACCGGCCCTGCCTGTGCGCCGGCCAGGGCAATCAGGCCTTCGCCGAGTTCCTCAATCCACGCCCAGGTGCATACCGCCAGGTTCTTGACGATGTTGCGCGTCCAGGCGCGTGCCAGCAATTCGGAAAGGTTCAGGTAGCCCTGGCGGCTTTGCACCAGCAGGATCATGCGGGCCGGTGCAGCGCCAGCCTCGCCCTCCACAAAGATCTCAGCCCCCAGGATGGGCTTAACGCCCTTGCCGCGTGTCTCCTTGTAGAACTTGATGGCGCCGAAAAGGTTGTTGAGATCGGTGATAGCCAGGGCGGGCTGACCATCCCGGGCGGCGGCCTTTGCCACCTCATAGATACGGTTGGTGCCGTCAACGACGGAAAACTCGGTGTGCAGGCGCAAGTGAACAAACATCCCGGCATTGTAGAAAGCCGGGGCGACGACCGTCGGGCAGCGCTGGCCCCCGAGGGGCTTGTGGCTGCAAGCCCGCCGTACAATCCGCGATCGTGTCCCATGGCTGGCCACAGGAGCCGCAGACCGCGCTCCCGGGGCGTCCTGTATTTCCTTTGCTGAAAGCTGCTTGCGATGTTGCGTGCCCCACTGCCCCTCGTTTCCGCCCTGCTCGTTGCCGGTCTTCTGGCAGCCTGCTCCAGCACCGTTGAGGACAAGACGGCCGGGTGGAGCCCCAACCGCATTCACGCCGAGGCCCGCGACGAGATGGACAGCGGCGCCTATGACAAGGCAGTGCCGCTATTTGAAAAGCTGGAAGGCCGCGCCGCAGGCACCCCGCTGGCCCAGCAGGCGCAGATTGACAAGGCATACGCCCAGTACAAGGCGGGCGAAAAGGCCCAGGCGGTCGCCACGCTGGACCGCTTCATGAAGCTGCACCCGGCCAGCCCGGCGCTGGACTACGCGCTGTACCTCAAGGGCCTGGTCAACTTCAACGACAACCTGGGGCTGTTCTCGTTCATTTCGCGCCAGGACCTTTCTGAACGCGATCAGAAGGCTGCCAAGGATTCGTTTGAAGCGTTCAGCGAACTGGTCACGCGCTTTCCTGATTCGCGCTACGCCCAGGACTCGCGCCAGCGCATGACCTACATCGTCAATTCGCTGGCCCAGTACGAAGTGCATGTGGCGCGCTACTACTACCAGCGCGGCGCATACGTGGCAGCCATCGGCCGTGCCCAGGTGGCACTGGCCGACTACCAGGGCGTGCCGGCACTGGAAGAGGCTCTGTACATCCTGATCCGCTCGTACGATGCCCTGGGCATGACCCAGCTGCGCGACGATGCCCGCCGCGTGATGGACACGTCCTACCCGCAGAGCGAGTATGTGCGCGCTGGTTTCAAGCGCAAGTCTGATCCGTGGTGGAAGGTCTGGTAAGCGCCAGCAGCGCTTGCTCGAACGCCTGTTCGGATTCGAGCCGCGCCAGCGGTGGCAGCGCGGCCATCAGCCGCTTGCCGTAGCCCATCGTCACAAGGCGCGTGTCGCCCACCACCAGAATACCGCGGTCGGTTTCGCGCCGGATCAGGCGGCCAGCCCCCTGCTTGAGTGCCACGGCTGCCTCGGGCAGCGCGTAGGCCGTGAACGGCTTTTTACCCGCGCGTTCCAGCTGGGCGCAGCGCGCCTCTACCAGAGGGTCGCCCGGTGGCGGAAACGGCAGCTTGTCGATGACCACCAGCTGAAGCGCATCCCCGGGCACGTCGAAACCCTCCCAGAAGGTTGCGGACGCCACCAGCACGCACCCCGGCTGGCCATGGTCTGAGCCCTCCCGAAAGCGCTCCATCAGGCGGCGCTTGGGCCAGTCACCCTGCACCAGTATCTCCAGTGCGTGCGATCCTTCAAAAAGCGCTTTCAGTGCATCGCCAATGGCGCGCAGTGCTTTCAGCGTCGTCGTCAGCACCAGCGTCCGCCCACGCAGTTTCTGTGCGGCCGGTGCAATCCAGCTTGCGAGCGCACCGCTGTGTGCAGGGTCGGCGGGCGCGGGAAGATGGCGCGGCACATACAGCGCGGCCTGGCCGGCATAGTCGAACGGGCTCGATACACGCAGCACCCGCGCCGCTTCCAGGCCCGCGCGTCCGGTGAACCAGCTCAAGGCTTCGTCGGTCCCTAACGTGGCCGATGTGAACACCCAGGCCCGGCCGGGCCCTGATGCGGGTGCGGGCCATCCGCCTTCATCCTCATCCTGCTGTGCAGGCACCGGCGCCGAAAGCACCCGTGAGCGCATCGACTCGGCAATGTCCAGCGGGGACTCCACCATCCGCACCTGCGGGCCTCCCGCGTCCACCCAGCGCACCTGTGCAGGGCTTGCGGCGCCAGAAAAACGCGCTGCACGCGCCAGCAACTCGGTGCAGCGCTCGTAAAGACGCAGGAAATCCGGTGCGATCTCACTTACCGAGTCCAGCGATTCCTGCACCTCAGCGCAGCTGGCGCAGACGGCGTGCAGAGCGGCTTCCCATGCCGTACCGTCAATGCCGTCCGGGGCTGCATCGGACCAGCGCAGGCGCGCGCCTGCACGGTCCGGCCCTACGGCCAGCCGCAGCTGGCGTGCTGCCGACTCCAGCCGTGCTGAAACGGCCAGCCAGTCTGCCAGGCCGCGCGCATGCTGCATGCCGCAGGCGAGCACGTCGCGCGCCAGGTCGCCCATCTGCCCGGTGGACAACTGCAAGCCCAGAAACTGGACACCGGTCTCGTTGATCTGGTGCGCCTCATCAAAAATGACAACGCGCACCGAAGGCAGGAGTTCTGCCATCCCGGATTCGCGCACAGCCAGGTCGGCAAAGAACAGGTGGTGGTTAATCACCACCACATCGGCCGCCAGGGCAGTGCGCCGCGCCGCGTGGAGGTGGCATTCACGGAAACGCGGGCACTGCGACCCCAGACAGTTCTCGCGGGTGGACGTGACCAGCGGAATCACGGGTGAACGGTCGTCCAGCCCCGTGAGTTCCGCCAGATCGCCAGAACGGGTGGCGCGGGACCAGTCTTCCACCTTGGCCAGAACCCGGGCCACGCCGCGATCCTGCGCAGCCACATCCTGCCGAGCCTGCTCCATGCGGTGCAGGCAAAGATAGCTCGCGCGGCCCTTGAGCAGCGCCATGCGCACGGGCAGCCCCAGGGTCTGCACCAGAAGCGGCAGGTCGCGCGCAAACAGCTGGTCTTGCAAGGCCTTGGTGGCCGTGGAAACCAGCACGCGGTCACCGCTGAGCAGCGCAGGTACAAGGTAGGCAAAGGTCTTGCCCACGCCCGTGCCAGCCTCGACCACCAGCGCCCCGCCCTCTGCAATGGTCTGTGCCACGGCAACTGCCATCTCCGTCTGGCCTTCGCGGGGCTGGAAGTGCGGATCGGCACGCGACAGCACACCTCCGTCAACGAACGCCTCCTGAACCAGTTGCGCCAGCGTCATTGTGTGGCGCACCTGGGCACGCCCGGGGTATCTGGACGGCGTGTCCGTACGAGAACGCGACTCAGACGCGTGCTAACCCTGCGGGCTGCAAAGCGCAATGCAATGGGCGATGGGGTACGGGAGATCAAGGCAGATGCAAAGAGCGCATGGCGGAAATGCCACAGGCGGGCAGATAATACGCGTCGGTTCGACCTCCGGCGACTGCCGCGCGCATCTGCGCACACACAATCACCAGCATGACCAAAGCGTTTCGCCTCATCGCTTCCACCGGCATCCACAAGGGTGACCGGGAATACCAGCAAGACCAGGTCACCCTGATCTCCCATCCGCGCCACAACGGCTGCGTGCTGGGCGTGGTGGCAGACGGCATGGGCGGACGCAGCGGCGGGCGCAAGGCGTCTGACCAGGTCATGATGACGGCGCGGCAGCTGTTCGAGCGCTACTCGCCCGACACCGACGATCCGGTGACCATGCTGCGCAGCATGGTCGAGGAAGCCCACATCGTCATCCGGCTGACGGCCATCTCGGCCGAGCAGGAGCCCCACAGCACCATCGCCGCGTTCCTCATCAACCCCCGGGGCGACTGCCACTGGGTGCACGCCGGTGACTCGCGGATCTATCACTTCCAGGGTGCCCGGATGGTGTCGCGCACCAGCGACCACTCCTATGTGCAAGCATTGGTGGACCGCGGCGAGCTGACCGAGGTCGAGGCCAACAACCACCCGCATTCCAATATTCTGGTTGGCTGCCTGGGCACCGAAAGCGATCCGCCCATCACCACACACATCATTCCGCAACTGCAACCGGGCGATGTGCTGCTGGCCTGCAGTGACGGCGTGTGGCATTACTTTTCGCCCACTGAACTCGGATCCGTGGTGGACTCACTGTCGCCTCGTGAAGCCACAGAATTTCTCGTTGAAAAAGCGCGCACCCGCGCTCGGGGAGGCGGCGACAACCTGTCGCTGGTGATCGTGAAGATCGAGGCGCTTGTCGAGGAAAAGAAGGTTGCTCCGCTCATCCCCCTCACGCCCCTGGAAGCCGGGCGCGTCTGAGGCGTTGATTGCATCCAGCGCCTGACGCCGGTAACGACAGTGATGGCCCGCGGGATGCCGCCAGCCGACGGCGCCCAGCTACCCTCCGACCCGTCTACTACGGCTATCGCGAAGCCGGGCTCTGCGGCAGCGGCGCAGCTGGCTTTTTGCCCGCTGCCTGCTCCTCGGCCTGCGAGCGAGCCACGCGCTTGCGGCGCTCCTCGGCGGCCTGCACCTTCTCTGCATATTCAGCGCGTGCCTTTGCTTCGCGCGCCGCTGTACTGGCGGCGCTGGTGCTTTCTGCCTGGCTGCGTTCCTGCACCTTGCTGCGCTGCTCCTGCGCCCGGCGGGCTGCATCGGCGTCGCGCAGGGTGAGCGTGGGGGCCTTGTCCACAGGTGCCTTGCGCGGCATGGCGCCGCCGGCAACCGCTGCACTCCCCGGGCCCGCAGCGGCATCGACAGTACCCAGCTTTTCAGCAATGGCACGCTGGCGCTCGGCAGCTTTTTCCTTGCGCTCTGCGTCCTTGATATCGATCTCCCGGGCGCGCAACAAAGCCTCGGCCCCGCGCGTCGAGGCGCGTACGCTGCGCAGACAATCCTCGACGGCAAACTTGCGGTAGCACTCGGCTTCCTGCGCCTTGCGATCGGCAAGGAGCGCACTCCGCTCCTGGCGGATTTGCTGCAGCGCCGAATCGCGCTGGGCTGCACTACTGCCGGCCAGCGCGGCAACAGCGTCAGCCGTCGGGGCAGTTGCCGACTGTGCCTGCGCCCAGGCATTGGAGCCGGACCACAACCCGGCAGCGGCCAGAATCACCAGAAACGCCGGGGCTGGGAGGCGGCCCATCGCAGCCTTGGCCCTCATGTCAGCCCCGTGTCCACCGAACGCCGCTCCAGCGCCAGGAATTCCTTGGACTGCATTTCGTTGAGCCGCGACACTGTGCGCGGAAACTCGTGGGCCAGTGGTCCTTCGGTATACAGCTGCTCGGGCGGCACCGCTGCCGACATGATCAGCTTGACCCGGCGGTCATACAGCACGTCGATCAGCCAGGTAAAGCGGCGCGCGGGCGATGCCATGCTGACCGGCATGTGGGGAACGTCGGACAGCAGCACCGTGTGAAACTGCGTTGCGATTTCCAGATAGTCGTTCTGCGATCGCGGTCCGCCGCACAGGGTGCGAAAGTCGAACCACACCACCCCGCCTGCCTTGCGCCGCGCGCGGATCTCGCGAGCCTCAATGTGCAGGGCCGGGTCTTCGTCATGCACCTCGGCCAGCCGGTCGAAAGTTTCGCGCATTTCCGCATCAGCCTGCGGCCCCAGCGGCGTGTGATAGAGCTTGACCTGCTCCAGCGTACGCCGCCGGTAGTCGGTGCCGTTGTCCACGTTCACCACTTCCAGTTTCTGGTTGAGCAGTGCAATGGCCGGAAGAATGCGGTCGCGGTGCAGACCGTCGGGGTACAACTCGTCAGGCATGAAATTCGACGTGGTGACGAACCCCACCCCGTTGGCAAACAGTGCATCCAGCAGGCGGTGCAAGATCATCGCGTCGGTAATGTCCGCCACGTGAAATTCATCAAAGCAGATGAGCTTGTAGCGCTTCGCAATGCGCGCGCCCAGCACATCCAGCGGGTTGACCGTGCCCTGCAGGCCAGCCAGTTCGCGGTGCACCTCGCGCATGAACTCGTGAAAGTGCAGGCGCACCTTGCGCTTGAGCGGCACGGCGTTGAAAAAGCAGTCCATCAGGAAGCTCTTTCCACGGCCCACGCCGCCATACATGTAAACCCCCCGTGGGATCTCGGGGCGGTTGATCAGCTTCTTGAGCGCATTGGAACGCTGGGCCTTGTACGTAGCCCAGTCGTCAGCGCAGCGTTGCAGCGCCTCCACCGCGCGCAGCTGGGCCGGATCGCTTTGGTAGCCTTTGGCGGCCAGCTCGGCCAGATAGGCCTCTTTAACGGTCACGGTGGAATGCCCCGATGCTATGAATTAAATAGCGTCCAGTGCATGTAAATCATGCACTGGAGCCCGATTTGACCCAAAAATCAGAAATTGAGCGTCCTTTTGTCCACTGCCAGGGCTGCTTCCTTGGTGGCTTCGCTCAGCGATGGATGGGCGTGACAGATGCGTGCGATGTCTTCGCTGCTGGCCTTGAACTCCATCGCCACCACGGCTTCTGCGATCAGTTCGCTGGCCTGCGGGCCCACGATATGCACGCCCAGGATTTCGTCCGTCTCGGCATCGGCCAGCATCTTGACCATACCGGTGGTGTCACCCAGCGCACGTGCGCGGCCATTGGCCAGGAACGGGAAGCTGCCCGCCTTGTACTTCACGCCATCGGCCTTGAGCTGCTGCTCGGTGCGACCCACCCACGCGATCTCGGGGCTGGTATAGATGACCCACGGGATGGTGTTGAAGTTGACATGCCCGTGCTGGCCGGCAATGCGCTCCGCCACTGCCACGCCTTCTTCCTCGGCCTTGTGCGCCAGCATGGGGCCGCGCACCACGTCACCCACGGCCCACACGCCAGGCAGATTGGTCTTGCAGTCGGCATCGACCACGATGGCGCCGCGCTCATCGAGCTGCAGGCCCACGGCTTCGGTATTCAGACCGATGGTGTTGGGCACGCGGCCAATGGACACAATGAGCTTGTCCACGTCCAGCGCCTGGGCCTCGCCCTTGGCGTTGGTGTAGGCAACGCTCACACCCTTCTTGCCGGTCTTGATCTCGCCGACCTTCACGCCCAGCTCGATCTTCAGGCCCTGCTTGTCGAAAGCCTTCTTGGCTTCCTTGGCGATCTGCTCATCCACCGCGCCCAGGAAGGTTGGCAGACCTTCGAGGATCGTGACCTCGGCACCCAGGCGGCGCCACACCGAGCCCATCTCCAGACCGATGACGCCGGAGCCAATGAGGCACAGCTTCTTGGGCACCGCGCCGATGCGCAGCGCGCCATCGTTGGACAGCACGAGCTGTTCATCAAATGGCGTGCCGGGCAGTGCGCGGGCGTTGGAGCCCGTGGCAATGATGATCTGCTTGCCCGTGAGCGACTCTTCAGCAGCGCCGGCGACCTTGATCTCGTAACCACCCTCGGCAGCCTTGACGAAGGAACCGCGGCCATGAAAGAAGCTGACCTTGTTCTTCTTGAACAGGTACAGGATGCCGTCGTTGTTCTGCTTCACAACGGTGTCCTTGCGGCCGATCATCTTCGCGATGTCGATCTTCACGTCGGAGGCCGTGATGCCGTGGTCTGCAAAGTGCTTGTTGGCGTGCTCGAAGTGCTCGGACGACTGCAGCAGCGCCTTCGATGGAATGCAGCCCACATTGGTGCAGGTGCCGCCGGGGGCGGGGCCGCCCTTTTCGTTCTTCCACTCGTCGATACAGGCCACGCTGAAGCCCAGCTGGGCTGCGCGAATGGCGGCGATGTAGCCACCAGGGCCACCGCCGATGACGATCACATCAAATTGTTTGCTCATGGGAAATCTCGTTCAGTCAGTTGGAGAAAGACCCACCGGCGGGCGGGGCCAGAGGCCGGGCCACGCGGGTGGGTCGATTCAGTCAGAAGATCAGATGTCGAACAGCAGACGCGAGGGGTCTTCCAGCGCGTCCTTCATCGCGACCAGGCCCAGCACGGCTTCGCGGCCGTCGATGATGCGGTGGTCGTACGACATGGCCAGGTAGTTCATCGGGCGAACCACGATCTGGCCGTTTTCGACCACGGCACGGTCCTTGGTGGCATGCACGCCCAGGATGGCCGACTGGGGCGGGTTGATGATGGGGGTGGACATCATCGAGCCGAAGGTGCCGCCGTTGGAGATCGAGAACGTGCCACCGGTCATTTCCTCAATGCCCAGCTTGCCTTCGGCAGCCTTCTTGCCGAACTCGGCGATCTTCTTTTCGATGTCGGCAAAGCTCATCTGGTCTGCGTTGCGCAAAATGGGCACCACCAGACCACGGGGCGAGCCCACGGCGATACCGATGTCGAAATAGCCGTGGTAGACGATGTCGTTGCCATCGACCGACGCGTTCAGCACCGGGAACTTCTTCAGGGCGTGCACGGCAGCCTTCACGAAGAAGCTCATGAATCCGATCTTCACGCCGTGCTCCTTGGTGAAGGAGTCCTGGAACTTCTTGCGCATTTCCATCACGGGAGCCATGTTCACTTCGTTGAACGTGGTCAGGATGGCGTTGGTCGACTGCGACTGCAGCAGGCGCTCGGCCACTCGGGCGCGCAGGCGACTCATCGGCACGCGCTGTTCCGGGCGGTCGCCCAAGTCTTCCTTGGATGCGGGGGCAGATACCTGCGGCAGTGCCTTGGTGGGCACACCGGTAGGAATCGCGCTGGGCGCCACAGCAGCCTTGGCCGCACCGCCAGCCACTGCGCTCAGCACGTCGCCCTTGGTCACGCGGCCGTCCTTGCCGGTGCCAGCCACGGCCGAAACCGCCAGGTTGTTGTCGGCCAGCAGCTTGGCGGCTGCTGGCATGGCAACGTCACCCTTGGAGCCACCAGCGGCAGCCCCAGGAGCGGCAGCAGCTGCTGGTGCAGCCACCGGTGCTGGCGCTGCGGCAGGCGCCGCAGCGCCAGCCTTGCCTTCGGTATCGATCTTGGCGATCAACTGTTCGGCCACCACGGTGGCGCCGTCACCCTGCACGATCTCGGCCAGTACACCAGCGGCAGGCGCAGGCACTTCCAGCACGACCTTGTCGGTCTCGATCTCGATCAGGATCTCATCCACGGCCACGGCCTCACCGGCCTTCTTCTTCCACGTCAGCATGGTGGCTTCCGCCACGGATTCGGACAGCTGGGGGACTTTGACTTCTACGATAGCCATATCAATTCTTTCTGAATGGGGTGTGTTCTGTTTTGTTCGTTCGGTAGCGGGTAGCAGCTGGCCTTACTTGGTCAGAACAAACCCCTTGAGCTTGGCAAACGCGCCGTCCACCAGCGCCTTTTGCTGTTCCTGGTGCAGGTGCGAGTAACCCACGGCAGGGGACGCCGAGGCGGCGCGGCCGGAATAACCCAGCTTCTGGCCGTCGAGCATGTTTTCGTGGATGTAGTGCTGCACGAAGAACCAGGCGCCCTGGTTTTGCGGCTCGTCCTGGCACCACACCACGTCGGTGGCGTTGGGGTACTTTTTCAATTCCGCAGCAAATGCCTTGTGCGGGAACGGATACAGCTGCTCCACACGCAGGATGACCACGTCGTCCGCTTCCTTCTCGGTGCGCTTCTTGACGAGGTCGTAGTACACCTTGCCAGAGCATGCGATCACGCGCTTGACTTTAGCAGCCTTCTTGATGACGGCTTCGTCCTGCTCGGGGATCACCGTCTGGAAGCTGCCGCGGGTGAACTCGGACAGCGGCGAGGTCGCGTCCTTGTTACGCAGCAGCGACTTGGGCGTCATGATGACCAGCGGCTTGCGCAGGTCACGCACCATCTGGCGACGCAGCACGTGGAAGATCTGGCTGGCCGTGGTCGGCTGCACGATCTGCATGTTGGCATCGGCAGCCAGCTGCATGAAACGCTCCAGGCGCGCCGAGCTGTGCTCCGGCCCCTGTCCTTCGTAGCCGTGTGGCAGCATCAGCGTGATGCCGTTGACACGGCCCCACTTCACTTCACCAGAGGCGATGAACTGGTCGATCACGACCTGTGCACCATTGGCGAAGTCGCCGAACTGGGCTTCCCAGATGACGAGGGTATTGGGGTCGTTCGAGGCATAGCCGTACTCGAAGCCCAGCACGGCTTCTTCGGACAGGATGGAGTCGATGACGACAAACGGGGCCTGGTTTTCGCCTACGTTCTGCAGCGGCACGTAGGTACCGATGTCCCACTTCTCGCGCTTTTGGTCATGAATGACGGCGTGACGGTGCGTGAACGTGCCGCGACCGCAGTCTTCGCCCGACAGGCGCACCGGGTAGCCACTGGCCACCAGCGATGCAAAGGCCATGTGTTCGCCCATGCCCCAGTCCACAGGGATGTCGCCACGGCCCATCGCCGCGCGGTCGTCGTACACCTTCTTGACGAGCTGGTGCGGCGTGACGCTTTCAGGGATGGTCGTGATCTTTTCAGCCAGACGTTTCCACTCGGCCAGCGGAATCGCCGTATCGCCAGCGTCCGTCCACTTCTTGCCCAGGAACGGGCTCCAGTCCACCGCGTACTTGCTCTTGAAGTTGGTCAGCACCGGATCGACCGTGTGCTTGCCGGCGTCCATGGCGGCGCGGTAGGCCTTGACCATGTCATCGCCGAGCGACTCGCCCAGACCCTGCGCAGCCAGCTTGTCGGCATACAGCTTGCGTGTGCCGGGGTGCTGGCCGATCTTCTTGTACATCAGCGGCTGCGTGAGCGAAGGCGTGTCCTGCTCGTTGTGACCCAGCTTGCGGAAGCAGATGATGTCTACCACTACGTCCTTGCGGAACTCCATGCGGAATTCCAGCGCCAGCTGCGTGGCCAGAACAACGGCTTCCGGGTCGTCACCATTCACGTGCAGCACGGGCGACTCGATCATCTTCACGATGTCGGTGCAATACAGCGTCGAGCGGGTGTCGCGCGGGTCCGAGGTCGTGAAACCGATCTGGTTATTGATGATGATGTGGACCGTACCGCCGGTGTAGTAGCCGCGGGTCTGGGCCAGCGCCAGGGTTTCCTGGTTCACGCCCTGGCCGGCAAAGGCCGCGTCACCGTGCACCAGCACGGGCAGCACTTGCTTGCCCAGCGGGTCGGCGCGGCGATCCATGCGGGCGCGCACCGAGCCTTCCACCACCGGGTTCACGATTTCAAGGTGGGAAGGGTTGAACGCCAGCGAGAGGTGCACCGGACCGCCGGGGGTGGTCACGTCCGAGCTGAAACCCTGGTGGTACTTCACGTCACCGGCAGGCAGGTCTTCAGGCGCGGTGTGGTCGAACTCGGCGAACAGATCCTTGGGCATCTTGCCCAGCGAATTCACCAGCACGTTCAGGCGGCCGCGGTGGGCCATGCCGATCACGATTTCCTGCACGCCCGTGGCACCGGCAGACTGGATCAACTCGTCCATCGCGGCGATGAAGCTTTCGCCACCTTCGAGCGAGAAGCGCTTCTGGCCAACATACTTGGTGTGCAGGAAGCGCTCAAGGCCTTCTGCAGCCGTCAGACGGTCGAGGATGTGCTTTTTCTTTTCAGCGCCAAAGCTGGGCTTGCTGCGGATGGCTTCAAGCTTTTGCTGCCACCAGCGCTTCTGGTTCTGGTCGGTGGCGTACATGTATTCGGCACCGATGGAGCCGCAGTATGTTTCGCGCAACGCGTTGATCAGCTCGCGCAGCGTCATCGACTCCTTGCCGAAGAACGTGTTGCTGGTGTTGAACACGGTCTCCTGGTCGGCATCGCTGAAGCCATAGAACGATGGTTCCAGCTCAGGAATGGCGGGGCGCTCGGTGCGCTTGAGAGGGTCCAGGTCCGCCCAGCGTTGACCCACGTTGCGGTACGCAGCGATCAGCTGCTGTACGGCGGTGCGCTTGCGGCCCAGCTCCGAATCTGCACCGGTTGCAACCACCACCTTCGTGCCACCCTGCTTCGCACGCTCGGCAAAGGCATTGATGACGGGGAGGTGGGGAACGTCCTTGGCGTTCGAGCCATCGACGGCAGGCACGTGCTGCAGAGCGTCGAAGTACTCGCGCCAGGTGTCAGGCACGCTGCCGGGGTTGGCGAGATAGTTCTCGTACATCTCTTCGACATAGGGCGCGTTGCCGCCGAAGAGGTAGGTGTTGCCTTGGTAGGCTTGATAGACGGATGTCGTATCGCTCATATTCCGCTGACCTCCGCTTTCCTTGGGAAAGCATTAGCTGGTTGAGAAACCTTCCGCGACACGGCTGGACCGATTGGCGGATGCGACTGTGGCTGGGGAAGGGCCTGGGGTTGCGGGCGCAATTGTGCCACCGAACCGCACTGACCCGGCAAAAATGATCCTTAAAGGTAACGAGCGACCCGCACGACACCCCTTGCCACCGGGCGCTCGCGTACATTCCGGGATTGATCTGCCACCCGCATACCCATGACACCTCACAAGATTGAAAACAAGTTTTTCCTGCTGCTCCTCTCGCTGGTCACCATCGCGTTCGGAGCGATCCTGTGGCAGTTTCACGGCGCAGTCTTCTGGGGCGTGATCCTCGCGATCCTGTTTGCGCCACTGCACCGCCGGCTGCTGGCACGCATGCCGAAACGCCAGAACCTGGCAGCACTGGCCACCCTGTGTCTGTGCCTGGTCATCGTGATCCTGCCAATGACGGCTATTTCAATATCGCTGGTGCAAGAGGCTTCCACCATCTACGAACGCGTGAAAACCGGGCAGCTCAACTTCGGGCTGTATCTGCAACAGGTCATCGGCGCCTTGCCCGCATGGGCCATCAGCCTGCTCGACCGCTTTGAACTCACTTCCTTCAGCGACATACAGGCGAGGTTCTCATCGGTGGCCGTGCAGGCCAGTCAGTTTGTTGCCACGCAGGCACTGAACATCGGTCAGAACACGCTCGAGTTCATCGTGAGCTTCGGCATCATGCTGTACCTGCTTTTCTTTCTGCTGCGCGACGGAGCCGCCCTGGGCAAGCGCATCGGCGAAGCCACGCCGCTGGAAGAAGGACACAAGCGCCAGCTGGTCAGCAAGTTCACCACGGTGATCCGGGCCACGGTGAAGGGAAACATCGTGGTTGCCGCAGCGCAGGGCGCGCTGGGCGGGCTGATCTTCTGGATCCTCGACATCCAGGGGCCCGTACTGTGGGGCGTTCTGATGGCCTTCCTGTCGCTTCTACCCGCCGTCGGTGCGGGCATCATCTGGGTGCCGGTGGCGATTTACTTCCTGGCCACTGGGGCCGTTGTGCAGGGCGTTGCCCTCACGGCGTATGGCATCCTGGTCATCGGCCTGGTCGACAACGTGCTCAGACCCATCCTAGTCGGCAAGGATACGAAAATGCCCGACTACGTGGTGCTGATCTCCACGCTGGGCGGCATGGCCCTATTCGGGCTGACCGGATTTGTGATCGGCCCGGTGATCGCAGCGCTTTTCATCGCCAGCTGGGACCTGTTTGTCACCGACCGGGCACACCGCGGACGCTGACATCTGGCGTCTTCCCACCGGAGCTCAACCGGATTGAGCGCCCCAAAACAGAAAAGGCCCTGTATCGCTACAGGGCCTTCTTGTGTTTGGTAGGACGTACAAGATTCGAACTTGTGACCAACGGATTAAAAGTCCGCTGCTCTACCAACTGAGCTAACGTCCCAACAATCGCAGCTGGCGGATGCCGTCAACTGCAAAGCCTTGAATTATAGCGTTACTTTTGTGCCCCGGACGCCTTAGGCCCACTGGCCAGTTTGTCGAGAACCCATCCCGCGGCGCACTGGCCGAACGTGGCAGTCACTGCCACGACCGATCCGTAACCATGGCAGTTCAGAGAACCATCGCCCTCCAGCTCGCATGAAGGGTCAGGCCCCGCGACCGCTTCGCGGCTGAACACGCAGTTCACGCCCATCTTCTTGCCATCGCGCGGGGCACCATGGTGCTTGCGAAGCCGGTACCGCAACTGCGACAGCAGCGGGTCGTGGGTGGTGTGGGCAAGATCATCCACATCGACCTTGTGGGCCAGGCGCTTGCCGCCTGCGGCGCCGACCGCGATGTGCAGCACCTTGGCGCGCTGGGCCCACAGCGCCACCGTGAGTTTGGCCTTGATCTGGTCGCAAGCGTCGATGACGGCATCGGGTGATGTGCCTTCAATCAACGCGGGCCAGTTGTCCGGCTCGACGAACTCTTCAATGCAGTTCACCTGGCACGACGGGTTGATCTGGCGAATGCGGTCGCGCATGGCCAGCACCTTGGCCTGCCCCACTGTTTCCGTCAACGCATGAATCTGGCGGTTGATGTTCGACTCTGCGACGTGGTCCAGATCGATCAGCGTGAGTGAGCCGACGCCGCTGCGCGCAAGCGCTTCGGCGGCCCATGAGCCCACCCCGCCGATACCTATCACAACCACATGAGCTGCCTTGATACGGGCTGCCCCCGCGCGACCGTAGAGCCGGTCAAGCCCGCCGAAGCGGCGACCTTCGTCCATGTCGTCGGGCAAGGCGATCCCGTCTGCGTCGGGCTGTTGATGAAGCCCTTCGGGCAGTTCCCCGGATGTCACTTGAGTCGCGACAGCCGCTCCTTGGCCGCCAGCGCAGCTTCGGACTGGGGATACGAACGGACCAGGTCTTCCAACGTCTTGCGGGCAGAGCGCGAGTCCTTGAGTTCGATCTGGCAGTTGGCGATGGACAGGGCTGCCTCAGGAGCGCGAGCATGCGTGGGTGCATCCGACAGCATGCGCTGGAAGTTCCCGATGGCTTCCTTGTACTCGCGCGTGGCGTACTGCGAATTGCCGAGCCAGAACCGCGCCGACGGCACAAAGCCGCTGCGCGGGTACTGCCGCACAAACCCGCCAAAGGCAGAAGTTGCCTCTGCGAACTTGCCCGAGCGAAACACGGCAAGAGCAGCCTCGTAGTCGCGTTTTTCGGCCGGGTCCGCCTGGAATTCAAGCCCGTCCAGGTTGACCTTGACCGGCTCGAACTGCTTGAGGCGCTCTTCAACGCCCTGAGCCATGTCCTTCTGGCGCCGCTGCAATTCGCTCACATCCCGCAGCAACTGCTCGTTTTGCCCGCGCATCTTCGAGTCCTCCACTCGCAGGGCCTCGATCTGCGTTTGCAGGTCAAGGAGGCTGCGGCGGAGTTGGGCGTTTTCATCAGCCAGCCGCCGGGCTTCATCGGCAGCGCGCTGGCCCGACACCTGCAGGGCATCGACGCGCTGTCGCATCTCCAGGATGGCGCGGCGCGCTTCTCCGTCCTCGAAGATGGCCGCGCCAGCGGGCAGCATGAAGACGGTAGCGAACGCAAACGCCGCCACCGCTTTCATGCGGAAACCAATGGGTTTCGCGCTGCGCATCAGCGGTAGGACAGTTCAGCGCGGCGGTTTTGGGCGTGTACCGACTCGGTGCCGCCCTGCGCTGCTGGCTTTTCCTTGCCAAAGCTCACGGCCTCGACCTGGCTGTCAGGCACACCCAGCAATCCCAGCGAACGGCGCACGGCCTCAGCGCGCTTTTGGCCCAGCGCCAGGTTGTATTCACGTCCGCCGCGCTCGTCGGTATGGCCTTCGATCATGACCTTGCGGTTGGACGCTGCCTTGATGAAACGCGAGTGCGCTTCGAGTAGCGACTGGAATTCAGGCTTGATGACGTAGCTGTCGTAGTCGAAGTACACAATGCGCGCCACGCCCACCGGGCCGGCACCGTCTCGGCCCGACTGGCCCAGATCCACAGGCGCCACACCACTCTGGCCGGTAGAGCCGGAGTTGGCACCATTGGCGCCAGCGCCCATGGTGGAGGTGGCGTTCTTGTCTTCCACCGGCACATCGTCGAGCTTGACGCCAGAACTGCAGCCCGCGACGAGGGCGACCACCGTGAGCGCAAGAGTAATGCGCTTGAATTTGAGCTTGTTCATCCAAAAATCTCCTGAGACTTGATAACTGAAACTGAAAAGACGGGAAAGTTCATTCACTGCTTCTGGAACGGACCCCAGTCGGGTTCACGAATGTCGCCGCCCTGCCCTGCCAGGCGTGCCTTGATCTTGCCGTCGAGCGTGGTGGTCATCAGCGCATCACGCCCTTGCTGCTGCGTGGCGTAGACGATCAGGCGACCATTGGGTGCAAAACTGGGGTTTTCGTCGGCCGAGCTGTCGGTAATGGCGTTCACGGTGCCGGTCGACAGGTCCATGACGTGGAGCTTGAAGGCGCCGGATACGCGCGAAATGTAGGCCAGCCACTTGCCGTCAGGGCTCAGTGTGGGCGAAATGTTGTAGGACCCGGAGAAGGTCACCCGTTCGGCATTTCCGCCGGAGGTGGACGCGCGGTAGATCTGCGGCGCACCGCCACGGTCGCTCACGAAGAAGATGCTGCGACCGTCGCTCGAGAACACGGGCTCCGTATCGATACCTGCCGACTGCATGAGACGGCGGGGCTCGCCACCGTTGGCGTCAATGGTGTAGAGCTGGGAGCCACCGTCGCGGCTCAGCGTCACTGCCAATGTGCGGCCGTCCGGCGACCAGGCCGGTGCGCTGTTGGACCCTCGGAAATTGGCAATCAGACGCCTGCGTCCGGACGCGACATCGTGCACGTACACCACAGGCTTGCGCGATTCGAACGACACGTACGCCAGCTGACCGCCGTTGGGCGACCAGGCTGGAGAAATGATGGGCTCGGGACTCGACAGCGCCGACTGCGCGTTTTCGCCATCGGCATCGGCCACCCACAGGCTGTAGCGCGTACCGGATTTCGTGACGTAGGCGATGCGCGTGGAAAACACTCCGCGTTCGCCGGTCAGCTTCTCAAAAATGAAGTCGGCAATGCGGTGGGCCACCAGGCGCAGGTCGGCTTGTGTGACCACAAAACTTTGTCCGCCCAGGTCCTGGCCCTTGACCGCATCCCAGAGGCGAAAGCGCACATCAAAGCGGCCATCGGCCAGCCGGGTGACGCTGCCTACGGCCAGCGAATCAGCGCCTTTTTGGCGCCAGAGACCCACATCCGGGCGTGTGGTTTCATCCAGCGATGTGCCTGCAGCGTCAATCGCGCGGAACTGCCCGCTGCGCTCCAGGTCGGCCTGGACAATGGCGCTGATCTTTTGCGGCGCCTGGGCCTCGCCGCGAAATGGTGCAATGGCAATGGGGAGCTGTGTAAGCCCGACGCCTGTGACCTCCACCTTGAATTGTGCAAGGGCAGGCAGCGCAGAGGCTGAACCGAGGGCGGCCATGAGAAGGCGGCGGGAGATGTGCGGCGTTACCGCGGCAAAGGGAATGTAGGGAGTACGGTCTGTAGTCATTGACGTCCGGCGTTCCTGCTAGATGGGCGCTAGGGCAAACGCGAATGTTACACACTGGCAAGTGCGCCCTGTGACAATCTGTGTAGGAGTAGGGCCAAACTGCGGGTGCGTTTGAGCCGATACGGGACGCGATTGCCGCCTGCGCCCGGCTTGGTCGGCCGCCACTTAAAATCGCGGCCAAATGCAAGACACCCCACCGGGCGCCCCCCCGCCAAACGCCCCGTCCCCGACCGACACCCTTTTGCAGAGACTGCGCCGGCTGGCGGTGTACTTTGGCAACCAGCGTACCGCCTGGTCCGTGGCCATCGCCGCCACACTGATCGGCGCGGTGACCGAGCCGCTCATCCCCGCCCTGCTGCAGCCCTTGCTCGACAAGGGGTTCACACAAGGCACCCTGGAACTATGGATGGTGCCACTGGCCATCCTGGGCGTTTTCTTCGTTCGCGGCATCGCGCAATTCGTGGGGCAATATGCGCTGGCCCGCATCGCCAACGAAGGCATGCTTACCCTGCGCAAGTCTCTGTTCGACCGCGTTCTGGCGGCAGACATGGGTCTTTTTTCACGGCAATCGGCAAGTGCGCTCTCCAACACGGTGGTATATGAGGTGCAGACGGGCGCCACGCTGCTGGTACAGGCGCTGCTGGGCCTTTCGCGCGATGGATTCACGCTGGTTGCGCTGCTGATCTACCTGCTGTACCTCAACTGGCAACTGACGCTGATCGTGGCCGTGGTGGTCCCGGGTGTGGCCTGGATCATGAAGACGCTGTCGCGGCGGCTGTACCACCTGACCAAGAGCAGCCAGCAGGCCACCGACGAACTGGCCTACGTGGTGGAAGAAAACGTGCTGGCACACCGCATGGTGCGGCTGCACGGAGCCCAGCAGGCGCAGGCCCGCCGCTTTGCGCACCTGAGCCAGAGCCTGCGGGGCCTGGCGATCAAGTCGACGATCGCCTCGGCGGCGATGACGCCGCTGACGCAGCTACTTGCTGCGGCAGCGTTGTCGGTGGTCATCTGCATTGCCCTGTGGCAAAGCCGCGGCGCGGTCGACAGCAAAGATGTCACGGTGGGCGGCTTTGTATCGTTCATCACCGCGATGCTGATGCTCATCGCACCCATACGGCGCCTGGCAGATGTGGCGAGCCCCGTCACCCGCGGGGTGGCGGCGCTGGAACGAGGCCTCGCACTGATGGGGACAACAGGTGCGGAATCAAGCGGCAACCACAAGGCCGAGCGGGTGCGCGGCGCACTGGAACTGCACGATGTGACTGTCTCGTTTGGCGCCGACCACGCGCCGGCACTTGATCGGGTCAGCCTGCGGGTGGCGCCTGGCGAAATCGTTGCGCTGGTCGGCCCATCGGGTGCCGGCAAGACCACGCTGGTCAATCTGCTGCCGCGGTTTGTGCTGCCCGCATCGGGCACGGCCACCGTGGACGGACACGAATTGGCGCAATGGGACCTGGGTGCGTTGCGCGCTCAATTCGCCATGGTCAGCCAGGACGTGGTGATGTTCAATGACACCATTGCTGCGAATGTGGCCCTGGGCGGCGAGGTGGATGAAGAGCGCGTGCGCCAGTGCCTGGCTGCTGCCAACCTCGCCGAGCATGTCGGTGCCCTGCCCCAGGGTATCCACACCGTGGTCGGCCATAACGCAACCCAGCTTTCGGGCGGTCAGCGGCAACGCCTCGCCATCGCCCGCGCGCTGTACAAGGACGCGCCCATTCTCATCCTGGACGAGGCGACCTCGGCGCTGGACACCGAGTCGGAGCGGCTTGTGCAGGACGCCCTGCAGCGTCTGATGCAGGGCCGCACCACGCTGGTCATCGCGCACCGGCTGTCCACCATCGAGCATGCGGACCGCGTGGTGGTGATGGAGCGCGGGCGCATTGCTGAGCAGGGGACGCACGCGCAACTGATGGCCCAGGGTGGGTTGTATGCGCGGCTCCAGACGCGCCCGGTCACTGGGGCGGCACAGGGCTGACAGCTACGCCAAGCCAGTGCGCAGGGCTTACACCGCTTGACTGGTATGGGGAACCGCGCCAAGGCGGCAGGCCGCACCCGGCGCGCGCCATCACCACTTGCCGCGGTTGGGCTGGCGCTTGCGAATGGCAGCAGCGATTTTCTCGGCAGACTCCGTGCGTCCTGCACGCAGCGCGAAGTCTGCCGCCGTGAGGCCCAGCTGGTTGCGCATGGTCGGGTCCGCTCCTTCGTTCAGCAAAAGCTGCACGGCATCTGCCGAGCCGTAGTGCGACGCCATCATGAGCGGCGTGGTGCCGTTGGGTGAAGTGGCGTCGATGAACGCATGGTGCTCCAGCAGTAGCGCAATGATTTCTGTGTGCCGGGGGCTGCCCGCCGACGCCGCGTAATGCAGCGGTGCCCATCCAGGCTTGTTCACATCCGCATCGCGCGCGATCAGTGTCTTGACCGCCTGCACGTTGCCTTTGATGGCGGCCAGCATCAGCGGACTTTCGTCCTTTGAATTACGCAGTTCGGCCTTGGTCTGCTTTGATGCCAACAAGGCGTTGAACGCCTTTTCAGAGCCGTTTTGCAACGCGAGAATGAGGGCAGGCTGTCCCTTCGGGTCGAGGGTGTTGGGGTCAAAACCACGGCGAAGGAGGTCGGCAATCACGCCGGCGTCGTCCCGTTGCACCGCGCTGAAAAAGTCTTCGTACGCGCCCGCCCATGCGGCAGGTGCCACGGCACCCAGCACGGCAACCATGCACAGGCCGCGGCGGCTGATGAGGTTCGTCATTGCGTGACATCCTTGAAAAGAATCTCGAAGTTGCGACTCGTTGCCTCTGCCACCGTGGCGACCGGAATGCCTCTGGTTTCGGATATCTGCTGCGCCACGTAGGGCACATACGAAGGATTGTTGACCTTGCCGCGGTAAGGCACGGGCGCCAGGTAGGGGCTGTCGGTCTCGATCAGCATGCGGTCCAGCGGCACGAAGGCCACCACATCGCGCAGTTCCTTGGCGCTCTTGAAGGTGATGATCCCCGAGAACGAAATGAAGTAGCCCAGATCCAGCGCAGCGCGTGCCACGTCCATGGACTCGGTGAAACAGTGGAACACGCCACCCGCCAGATTGCCCGGGCCGTCCTCGCCCTCCTCGCGCAGGATAGCCAGGGTGTCGTCAGACGCACTGCGTGTGTGAATGACCAGAGGCTTGCCGCAAGCGCGTGCCGCACGAATGTGCGTGCGAAACCGGTCCCGCTGCCACTCCAGATCGGCAATCGACCGCCCGCCCTTGCGGTCTTCCATGCCGTAGTAGTCGAGCCCCGTCTCCCCAATGGCGACCACGCGGGGCAAGGCGGCGCGCTCCAGCAGATCCTGCACGCTGGGCTCGGTCACGCCTTCGTTGTCAGGGTGTACGCCCACGGTGCTCCAGAAGTTATCGTGCGTGGTGGAAAGGCGGTGCACGTCGCCAAACTCTTCCATGGTGGTGCAGATGCACAGCGCACGCTCCACCTGCGCCTGCGCCATCGCTTCGCGGATGGCAGGCAGGTTGCTCGAGAGCTCGGAAAAGTTCAGATGGCAGTGGGAGTCGGTGAACATGTCGTTTCAATATAACGGAGCCAGCGCATGGCAGCGCGGGCGGTGCGCCACGGTGCTTGTCAGCCGTTAGCGCAGCTTAGGACGCGTGGCGGCACTGATCGTTCCCAACCGCAACGCCATCGGTGGCCCAACAAAAAAGCCGACTCGCAACGCGGGTCGGCCTGCGGGACGGGCCCGGTTCAGATGGTTTGCGTTGGCCGGTCGGAACCGAGCGCCGTACCCAGCAGCTCTTCGATCTTGGCCTTGAGCTGGCGCGACTTGTCGTCTTTGGGGAACTGGATGCCCACGCCCTGTGTGCGGTTGCCCGCGGCACGCGCCGGGGTGACCCACGCCACGCGGCCGGCCACGGGGTAGCGCTGGGTATCGTCGGGCAGGGTCAGCAGTACATAGACGTCATCACCCAGCTTGTAGTCGCGCTGGGTGGGCACAAAGATCCCGCCTTCGGCGAAAAAGGGGATGTAGGCCGCGTAGAGGGCCGCCTTCTCCTTGATCGCCAGCTGCATGACGCTGGGACGGGGTGCGGTGGATGGACTGCTCATGGATCAGTGGGTTGCGGCTCAGTTGCGCGAGTGTAGGGTGTTTCGCGCCTGGGCGACAAGCGCCTCCAGCATGAGGCCGGCGTTGAAGGGATGCTCGGCCGTGCGGGCCTCACGCGACAGCGCGCGCGACCAGCGTGACAGCGCACCGATGGAGGGTAACGCCTTGGGCAGGTCGGCCGGGGCAAAGTAGCGCACCGGCGCCCCCACACTGGCCGCCATCAGGTCGTGGCAGAGCTTTTGCAAGGCGTCGATGGCCTGGTGGGGCGCCCAGTCTCCGAAGGCGGTCACATCGCCCTTGGCCACGGCCTGCGGCAGCGCGGCCCAGGCGGCCGGGCTGCGGCCTGAGCGTGCCAGCGCCAGGGCATCGTCGGGCCGGCCACCGGCAGCGCGCAGGAAAGCCGCGGCTGCATCGGCCGCAACGCCTTGCGACTGCATCCAGGCCAGCATCTCGTCTGGCGCCGGCCAGACCATGGTGTGGCCCAGGCAGCGGCTGCGGATGGTCGGCAACAACTGGTGCGCGGCTTCGCTGGCCAGCACGAAGCGCACATCGCCCGGCGGTTCCTCCAGCGTTTTGAGCAGCGCATTGGCGGTGATGTGGTTCATCTGCTCGGCCGGGTACACCAGCACCGCCTTGCCGCGGCCACGGGCCGACGTTCGCTGCGAAAACTCCACCGCATCGCGCATGGCCTCCACACGGATCTCGCGGCTGGGCTTGCGTTTCTTGTCGTCAATGTCGGCCTGGGCCTTTTCTGACAAGGGCCAGCCCAGCGCCATCATCTGTACCTCGGGCATCAGCACGCACAGGTCGGCATGCGTGCGCACCTCAATGGCGTGGCAGCTAGCGCACCGCCCGCAGGCGCCATCAGCGGTAGGCGCATCACACAGCCATGCGCGCACCATTTCGAGCCCGAGGGCGTACTGGCCCAGGCCGGATGGGCCCTGCAGCAGCCACGCATGGCCGCGCTGCGCCAGCAGGCGGGTGCGCTGTGCCGCAATCCAGGGCGCAAGCTGTGCCGCTGCCGCGCCGCTGCTCATCGCGGGCCTCCTTGCGTGGCCACCATGATGGCCAGCCAGCCGCGGCGCACGAACACGCTGGTCAGCTGCTGCCACACCTTGTGGCGCTCTTGCGCGGCGTCGATGCGGGCGAACCGCTGGGGTGCAGCCGCGGCGCGGTCGGCATAGCCGCGCGCCACCCGGGCAAAGAACTCTGCGGGCTGCGACTCGAACCGGTCGGGCACGCGGGCCGCGGACAGCCGCTGCGCCGCCACATCGGGGGCCAGGTCAAACCATACCGTCAGGTCGGGTTCACGCATCAGACTGGCATCTGGCGCAAGCCCGGTCTGCGCCATGCGCTCCAGATTTGATAGCACTTCCAGATCAAAGCCGCGGCCTGCCCCCTGGTAGGCAAAGGTGGCATCGGTGAAGCGATCGCACAGCACCACGTCGCCGCGCGCCAGGGCAGGTTCGATCACGTTGCGCAGGTGGTCGCGCCGCGCCGCGAATATCAGCAGCGACTCGGTCAGCGCATCCATGGCGTCGTTCAGCACCAGCTCACGCAGCTTTTCGGCCAGCGGCGTGCCGCCGGGCTCGCGGCTCACGGTAACTGCCCTGCTCTGCGTGCGAAACGCCTCGGCCAGCCCTTCGATGTGCGAGGACTTGCCGGCGCCGTCGATACCCTCGAACGTGATGAAAAGACCGGGTCGGGACATGGAAACCTCAGGTGTTGCGTGATGCTCGGGGCGGGACGCGGGCAATGCCCGGCGCGCCTCCGCCAAGCTTACTGCTGGCCGCGCTGGTAGCGGTTGACCGCGCGGTTGTGCTCCTCCAGCGATTCGCTGAAATGGCTGGCACCGTCGCCCTTGGCCACAAAGTACAGGGCCCGCGTCTGCGCCGGTTGCACCGCCGCCAGCAGCGATGCCTTGCCCGGCATGGCAATCGGCGTGGGCGGCAGGCCGTTGCGCGTGTAGGTGTTCCAGGGGGTGTCGGCCAGCAGGTCGCGGCGGCGCAGATTGCCGTCAAACCGTTCGCCCAGGCCATAGATCACGGTGGGGTCGGTCTGCAGCATCATGCCGATGCGCAGCCGGTTGGTGAACACCCCGGCAATGGTGGCGCGGTCGCTGGCGCGGCCCGTTTCCTTTTCGACAATGCTCGCCAGGATGAGCGCCTCGTCGGCCGACTTGAGCGGCGTGTCGGCCGCGCGCTGGGCCCACACCGCCTCCAGCTTGCGGTCCATGGCGTGCAAGGCCCGCCGCAGCACGGCAATGTCGCTGGAGCCCTTGGCGTAGGTGTAGGTGTCCGGGAAAAACCGCCCTTCGGGACGAACGCCCGGGCGGCCCAGCTGGGCCATCAGTGCCTCGTCGGTCAGGCCGGCAGAGTCGGGCTTGAGCTGGTCCTCCTTGGCCAAGGCCTGGCGCACCTGGCGCCAGTTCCAGCCCTCCACCAGGGTCAGGGCGCGCAGGGATTCTTCGCCGCGCACCAACTTTTGCAGCAGGTCTCGCGGCGTGGTGCCGGGGGGTAGCTCGTAATTGCCGGCCTTGATGGCGCGGTCCTGGCCCGAAAAGCGGAACCAGGCATAAAGCAGACGTGCATCGGCACGGGCTCCGGCGGCCACCGCATCGCGGGCCACACCGCGGGGCGTGGTGCCGGGCTCGATGGCCAGCTCCAGCGGGGTGTCGCCGCCCACAATGGGCTGGTGCAGCCACCAGAACGCAGCGCCGCCCGTCCCGATCAGGACCAAAGCCATCAAAGCCAGTAAACGTCGCACAACCCTGCTGCCTGTATGTGTGTGGGCCCGCAAGGCAGGCCCTTGAAAGGGAGCGGGCATCATAATTCAGCGATGACTTACTCCCTGAATGGCGTTGCCCCTTTGTCCCACCTTGGTGTCATTCGCGCTGAAGGCGAAGACGCCGCCAAGTTTCTCCATGGCCAGCTCACGCACGACTTCGCCCTGCTGGGCATGAACGAAGCCCGCCTGGCCGCGTTTCTGTCGGCCAAGGGGCGGATGCAGGCGACCTTCATCGGCTTCAAGCGCAGCGCCACCGAGGTGCTGCTGGTCTGCAGCGCCGACGTGCTGCCCGCCACGCTCAAGCGGCTGTCGATGTTTGTGCTGCGCTCCAAGGTCAGGCTGACCGATGCTACGGCCGAGTGCGCGCTGTATGGCCTGGCGGGCGATGCCGCTGGCATTCCTGATCTCTCCACCGCTCCATGGTCCAAGGCCGACGAAGGCACTGCCAGCGTGGTCCGCCTGTACCCGGCCGACGGCCAGCCCCGGGCGCTGTGGGTAGGGCCCGCGGGCTCCACCGCTCCGGCAGGCCCCGCGCTCGACCCAGCCGTGTGGCTGTGGAGCGAGGTGCGCAGCGGCATCGCCACGCTGACCACCCCGATGTTTGAAGCGTTTGTGCCGCAGATGCTGAACTACGAATCGGTGGGTGGCGTGAACTTCAAGAAGGGTTGCTACCCTGGCCAGGAGGTCGTGGCGCGCAGCCAGTTCCGCGGCACGCTCAAGCGCCGGGCGTACGTTGCCCATGCGTCCGTGCAAGGGGTCAGTGTGGCGGCCGAGGTGTTTTCTGCCAGTGACCTCGAACAGCCTTGTGGCACCGTGGTACAGGTGGCCGTCGCGCCCGACGGCGGCGCAGACCTGATCGTATCGATGCAGATCAGCGCCGCTGAAGGGCCGTTGCAGGTAGGTGCACCCGACGGTGTGCCCCTGACGCTGCTGCCCCTGCCCTACCCGCTGCTCGACGACATCTGACGCGGCCCGTGCGCGCGCTCTGCAGGTCGCCAGACCAGGCCACCGTGTCCGCCCGGCAAGCATTTGCTACATTTATAGTAGCAACCAGGGCAATCAAATAAAGGGCCCTAAGCCTAAAGCGCTTCAAAACACCTCGAAAGAGGCACTCAGGGCGGCATACAGGCCTGGGTGCACGGCCGCACAGCCCGTCACGGCAACTTTCAGCCCTGTAGCGGCCGGTGCATCGCGATGTGGTCGATACCCGCCTCCTTCCACGGCTCACCCGTCACGACAAACCCGGCCCGGCGGTAGAAGCCCTCGGCGCTGCGCTGGGCGTGCAGCTGCACCTCGCGGTCGCCCCGGACACGGGCGGCGTCCACCAGTGCATCGAGCAGCCGGCGGCCCCATTGCGAGCCGCGCACAGACCGGTCCACCGCCATGCGCCCGATGCGCCCCACGCCGGGGGCGGCCTGCAGCAGGCGACCCGTGGCCACGGGCATGCCCAGGCGGTTGTAGACCACGGCATGGCGCGCTGTAGCGTCCAGCGCATCGGCCTCGATCTCGGCAGGGATGCCCTGCTCCTGCACGAACACGGCGGTGCGCAGCCTGCCGGCATCGCGCCCCAGCGCATTCCAGTCGCCGGTGCGCACCTCGGCCATCTCGGCGCCAGCCTCAAAGCTGTCAAAAATGGCGCGCAGCGCAGGTGGCACGGGGCGTGAAGTCTGCGTGGCCGGGTCGGCAAACACGTAGACCAGCTCGCCCGTCACCAGCAAGCGGTCACCCGTGAAGATGCCCGCCTCAAACAGGCACGACGAGTTCCCCACACGGGCGCAGCGCAGGCCCACGTCCAGCGTGTCATCGAGCCGGGCCGAGGCGTGGTACTCCACCGTGGTCTTCTTCACGTACATCTCGCCGCCCAGCGCGTGCATGCTGGCTTCGTACGGCAGCGCCAGTGCGCGCCAGTAGTCCGACATGGCGGTGTCGATGTACATCAGGTAGTGGCCGTTGAACACGATCTTTTGCATGTCCACCTCGGCCCAGCGCACGCGCAGGCGGTGAAAGCAGCGGAAGTCGGAACGTTGCATGTCGAGGTCACTCCAGTTGGAAAGCATTGCGCAGCGCGCGGGCCGCGTCGGCATGGGCCTGGCGCGCTTCGGGGATGGCCCGGCCCATCTTGATGAATTCGTGCGTCACGCCGCGGTAGATCTCCAGGTCGACGGCCACGCCCGCCAGCCTCAGCTTGTCGGCGTAGTCCACGCCTTCGTCCACCAGCGGGTCGCACTCGGCCAGGCCAATCCATGCAGGCGCCACGCCGTCCACATCGGGGGCCAGCAGGGGCGCAAAGCGCCAGTCCTCGCGCTCGGCACGGGTCTGCACATAGTGGCCAAAGAACCAGCTGATGGCGGGCTCCTCCAGCACCAGGCCCTGCGCGTAGAGCGCGTGCGAAGGCGTGTCCTGGTGCGCCGCGCAGCCGGGGTAGATCAGCAGCTGCAACGCCAGCGGCAGGCCTGCATCGCGCGCCAGGATGGCGTTGACGGCGGCCAGCGTGCCGCCTGCGCTGTCGCCACCCACGGCCAGGCGCGCGGGGTCTGCGCCGATCTGTTCAGCATTCGCAGCCAGCCAGGCCAGCGCATCCCAGGCATCGTCGCTGGCGGTGGGAAACCGGTGCTCGGGCGCCAGCCGGTAATCAAGCGAAACCACCATGCACCCCGCCAGCCTTGAAAGCTCGCGACACAGGATGTCGTGTGTGGCGATGGAGCCGATGGTGAAGCCACCACCATGCAGGTACAGCAGCACAGGCAGGCCTGCATCGGCCGATGGCGCATACAGCCGCGCGGGCAATGCGTAGCCGTCGCGGGCGGGGATGGTGAAGTCTTCCGCGCGGGCGAGCGCTGCCTTGGGCACCTCCAGCACGCCCGAGCCTGCCTCGTAGGCCACGCGGGCATCGGCCGGCGAGCGGGTGTGCAGCGGCGGGTGCCCGGCGCGCGCCATGCGGTCGAGCACGCTGTGCATTTGCGGCGTGAGCCGGGAACGGTGCAGATTCAAAGGGTTCATGGGTCGGAGGGCTGTTCCATGGGCGCGGCTTGGCCGTGCAGCGCGTGCACATGATCTTCCGGCATCGCGTGGCGGCCCCACGTCCTGCGCTGTCGCAGACGTGACGGCGCAGCGCGCTATGGGCGCGGTGGCCGGGTTGGCAGGGTGGTCATGCGCGTGCGCGGGGGGTAGAGTTCGCGGCAGGAATCATAAGAACCTTTCGCAACACCATGGCCTTCATCTACTACGTCACCCAGATCCAGTTTGAATTTGGCGCTGTTGCGCTGCTGAAGCAGGAGTGCGAACGCGTCGGCATCACCCGGCCTCTGGTCGTGACCGACGCCGGGGTGCGCGCGGCTGGCGTGCTGCAAAAGGCGCTGGATGCGCTGGCGGGGCTGCCCGTGGCCGTATTCGACGAAACACCGTCGAACCCCACGGAGGCTGCCGTGCGCGCTGCGGTGGCCGTGTACAAGGCCCAGGGCTGCGACGGGCTGATTGCGGTGGGTGGCGGCTCGGCCATCGACTGCGCCAAGGGCATTGCGATTGCAGCCACGCACGAGGGGCCGCTTACGCACTACGCCACCATCGAAGGCGGCTCGCCCCGCATCACCGAGCGCGCGGCGCCGCTGATTGCCGTGCCCACCACCAGCGGCACCGGCAGCGAAGTGGCGCGCGGCGCCATCATCATCGTGGACGACCACCGCAAGCTGGGCTTTCACTCGTGGCACCTGGTGCCCAAGGCCGCGATTTGCGACCCGGAACTCACCCTGGGTCTGCCGCCCATGCTGACGGCCGCCACGGGCATGGACGCGATTGCGCACTGCATGGAAACCTTCATGTCTGCCGCGTTCAACCCGCCGGCCGACGGCATTGCGCTGGACGGCCTGACCCGCGGCTGGGCGCACATCGAACGCGCCACGCGCGACGGCAGCGACCGCGACGCCCGCCTGCACATGATGAGTGCCAGCATGCAGGGTGCCATGGCGTTCCAGAAGGGCCTGGGTGCGGTGCATTCGCTCAGCCACAGCCTAGGTGGCGTCAACCCACGCCTGCACCACGGCACGCTCAACGCCATGTTCCTGCCGGCCGTGGTGCGCTTCAACGCCACGGCGGAGTCGGTGCAAAAGGACAAGCGCCTGGAACGCATGGCGCACGCCATGGGCCTGGCGTCTGCCACCGACATTCCCGATGCCATCCGCGACATGAGCGCCCGCCTGGGCCTGCCCTCGGGCCTGGCCGCCATGGGTGTCACGGCCGACATGTTCGACGACATCATCAAGGGCGCCATGGCCGACCATTGCCACAAGACCAACCCGCGCGTAGCCACGGCCGACGAGTACCGCGAGATGCTGGCGCAGTCGCTGTGAAAGGATGGGGCGGGTGGCTGCGTGCGTGCAAGCATCGCTTGCCTGACCTTCCCCTGCTCCGCGCTGGCTGAACCTGCCTGTCCGCGTGGCAGGAGGCTCCAGGGCCAGCTGCGCCGGGCGTCCACATGTGCTTCGCCAGCACCGCACCCCGCGGCGGCGACACCACCGGTGCGCGCGGCGCAGCAAAGCGGCCTTTTCAACAGCCCGTAAGCCCGCCTGTCCCGAAACGGGCACCGCATCGCCCTTGAAAGTCCCCGCGGTTTCTGGCCTGCAGTACGCTTTCGTCGCTATCGGCCATAGGTAACGCTCCTGGTTGGCCCGTAAAGCCGCCGGACGGTGACGGCCTTGCGCGGCAAGATCGACCTCCGTTGCGAGCGCCCCGCGCGCAGTCGTGCGCGGTAGACTCATCGCATTAATTACAGTTCATTACTTGGTGCTGGGAGCAAAACACATGCGCAGCGGTAATCTCGGCAAATGGCTTTTGCAAGGTACCTACCCGCGGCTGTACGTACCCGTGCTGCTGATGATTCTGCTCGCCAGCGGGGTGCGCTACCACTTCCTCATCGGCTCTGAAACCGCAGAGATCACGCGGCTGGCCGAGGCTGAAATGCGACGGGTGGGCGACACGCTGCTGCCCCTGCTGGCCGCCGTGCCCGAAGGCGATGTCAACGCAGCTGCCGAGGTGCTGGAACATGGGGCTGCCGGCCTGGGCGAGGCCTGGACAAGCCTGCGCTGGCAGGTCGGCGCCGCCCCATCGGTTGAGCTGAAACAGCCACCCGCAGTGGTGTCCGCGCCCGCGTGGTTTCTGGGCTGGATCACCATCACGCCGCCGGTCAAGCAGTTTGGCCGGGCCCTGGGTAACGGGCGCACCGGGCGGCTGACCATCACCCTGCAATCCGAACCGCTGGTGGGCAAGGTCTGGAAGGCCGTGGAAGTGCAGATGCGCATCTCTGCGCTGAACATCTTCACCATCCTGTTCCTGCTCACGCTGCTGTTGCGCGCCAACATGCGTACGCTGCGGCGCCTGGCAGACGCGACCGGGGCGTTCCGCAACGGGCACCTGGGTACGCGCATGGAGGTCACGGGCACCCTGGAATCGCGGGCCATGGCCGAGGCGTTCAATGACATGGCCGGCAAGGTGCAGTCACTGGTGCTGTCGCTGCACGACACGCAGCGCCAGCAAAGCGAGCAACTGCATTTCAAGCGCCAGCTGATCGATGCGCTACCGCTGCCGGTGCTGGTGCGTGATGCCAGCGGCAACCCGGTGGAGGTCAACCGCGAGTGGCAGCGCCTGGTGGAATCGTCAGCGTCTGCCGATGCCGCATCACCCGGCAGCACGGGCCTGCAGGCGGGAGCCCGGCGCCCCGGAACGCTGCGCACGCTGCCGCTGTCGGCGCAACTGGCGGGCGCGCAGGCCAACGAGATCCGCGTGCACATGGCCGATGGCACCGACAAGGACATGGCGTACTACCAGGCATCGTTTACGAGCACCAGCGGCGTCGTGGCAGGCACCATCGGCACCCTGGTGGACGTGACCGAACGCAACCATGCCCAGCACGCCCTGCGCGCCGAAAAGGACCGCGCAGAGATCACGCTCGCTTCGATCGGCGACGGCGTCATCACCACCGATGCCTCGGGCCATGTTGATTCGATCAACGAAACCGCGCAGCTGATGACCGGCTTCACCAGCGAGCAGGCGCTGGGCCAGCACATTGACGACGTCTTCCGCCTGAGCGACGAGCCCGTGAGCCGCAATGTGGGCCCGGGCGGTGAACGCGACACCATCAGCGGCGCGCTGCAGCTGCCGGCGCCCGACGTGCTGCTGCACCGCTCGGGCGAGCGCTATGCCATCGAATACACGGCCTCGGCCATCCGCGAGGCCGACGGCAGCGCGGCAGGCTGCGTGCTGGTGTTCCGCGACGTGACGGAAACACGCAACCTGCGCCACCAGATCTCCTGGCATGCGCGGCACGATCCGCTGACCGGGGTGTACAACCGGTCGGCCATGGCCGAGCGCCTCACGCACGCCATTTTTGTGGCCCGCAATCGCCAGTCGCTTCTGGCAGTCTGCATGCTGGACCTGGACCATTTCCAGTCCGTCAACGACGCGCACGGCAACCGCCTGGGTGACCGCCTGCTCAAGGAAACCGCCAAGCGTCTCTCGGCGTTTGCAGCGGGGCCGTCGGAAACGGTGGCCCGCATGGGCGGCGACGAATTCGTGCTGCTGCTGGGCGACCAGCCTGATCTGGCCTCCATCGAGGCGCGCCTTGCAGCCCTGCTGGCACAACTAGCTACGCCCTATGCCATTGATGACCGCACCCTGCGCACCACCGTGAGCATCGGCGCAGCCGTGTTCCCGCACGACGACGCCAACCCCGACACCCTGCTGCGCCATGCCGATCAGGCGATGTGCCAGGCCAAGAGCCTGGGGCGAAACCAGGTGCACTTTTTCGATGTGCAGCGCGACCATGCGGTGCAGACGCACCACACGCGGCAGACGCGCATTGCCCAGGCCCTGCTGCGTGAGGAGCTTGTGTTGCACTACCAGCCCAAGATCAACCTTCGCACCGGCGCGATGATCGGGGTCGAAGCCCTGCTGCGGTGGCAACACCCCGAGCAGGGCCTGCTGGGCCCCCAGCATGTGCTGCCGCTGATTGAAAACACCGACCTGGAAGCCGAGCTGGGCGAGTGGGTGCTGCGCGAAGCGCTGATGCAGATGCGTGCGTGGACGCGGGCGGGTGCGCAGTGGGAGGTCAGCGTCAACGTGGCTGCCGCCCATTTCCACAGACCGCGGTTTGTGGAGCGTCTGAAAGAACTGCTGCTCGCCTGCCCCGAGATCGATCCGCGGCGGCTGGAGCTTGAAATCCTCGAGTCGGCTGCGCTCGACGACATCGAGGAAATGCGCGGCGTGATGCACGACTGCCAGGAACTGGGCGTACGCTTTGCGCTCGATGACTTTGGCACCGGCTTCTCGTCGCTGTCTTACCTCAAGCGCCTGCCTGCCGAGACCATCAAGATCGACCAGTCATTCGTACGCGGCCTGCTGCAAGGCGGAGACGACGCGACGCTGATCAGCGCCATCGTGGGCTTGGCCACGGCGTTCAGGCGCCACGTGCTGGCCGAGGGCGTGGAAACACCCGAGCAGGCCGCGCGGTTGCTGGAGCTGGGGTGCGAGCGCGCCCAGGGCTTCGGCATTGCCCGGCCCATGCCCGCCTCGGACGTGCTGGGCTGGGCCCATGCGCACGCTGCAGGCCTGGCTGCCAGCGCCGCCCCCGTGCCTTCCGCGGCCCTTGTGCCTTCCGGCGCCCCGCGCCGCCCCACCTCGGCAGCCTGACCTGTTCGCTGCGCCTGCATGGCGGGCGCAGGCTACCTGCGCCCTGCCCCACCCCGCCCCGCATGGCCCCGCTAGAGCACGTGCACTGCGTTTGGGTCGGGCTGTTCCAGCCACTGCGCCCACTCATCCACCAACTGCTGGCTCGCGCGGGTCGCTGTCAGCCACGCCCTGGCACGCGCCGCGCTGTCGGTGCCGTAGTGCGTGAAGTCGTTGCGGTCGGGCAGCTTGGCATTGGGCAGGCTGCGCACCCACTCGGGGTTGGGCGACAGCACCACCATGCTGTCGAGTGCAGGCGTGGCCTTGTGGCGCCACTTCAGGCCCTTGTCGAGCCAGCCCGGCACCACGCGGTGCTGGAAGTGCGGGTACAGCACCAGTCCGCCCGGGGCCGGCAAGGGCGTCTGAGCGCCTGTTTTCAGGTCAAATCGGCCTATAGCCTTCGTATTTATTGCCCCCTTAGCTATTATTTCAATAGCATTTTGCATGTCGCTGGCAGTGCGGTATGCGAGGTGCATGTGGTAGTCGGTAATGCCCCCATCCCAGTACGCGCCGCGCGGTGCACCGGGAATATCGTGCACCGCCTGCAACACAAACGGAATGGAACAGCTGGCCTGCAGGGCCGGCATGAAGTTTTCGGCATCCAGGCCCACCTGCCGGGTGCGGTAGTCGGTGGTGGCAAACGGCAGGGGTGCGCAGCCAGCGGCCTCGCCAGGCAAGCTGGGCGATGAGAACACCACGCGCTCCAGCCAGGCCCCCATGGCTTTGCGGTGCACGGTGTTGGCCACAAACGCACCCAGGTAACCCAGTGGCGTGGCCAGCCCGTGCTCGCGCCGCAGCATGTGCCGCCCGCGCGATGTGACGATGTGCAGCCGAAAGCGCGGGTGGGACAGCACCTCCCCCACGCGGCCTCCGTAGAAAGCCTGCAGGTTGTGGCCAAACCGCTCGCTCACATGCGCCGCAGAAGGCCGCTTCTGGCCCGGCGGGATGTCGTATTCTTGGTGGATGTAGTCGTGCTCCAGCCGCTCGAACGCGGCCACCGCGGTATCCAGGCACGCCGTTGCCATGCGCCAGGCTCCGATGGAAGCACCCACCAGATGTACGTGCTGGGCCGATTGCGGCAGCCACTGGCCAAAGATGAACCGGTCCAGAGGGCCCAGGATGAGCCCCTTGGGGCCCCCGGCTGCCGCCGGGATCACGCCCACGTCAGAGGGCTGCAGCCCGTTTTCGGCGATGTGCTGGCGGGCGCGCGGGCCCGCATGGATGCGCAGTGCTTTCATGGGGGCCATTGTCGCAAAGCAACCCGTGTCGCATGGCGATGAATCTGCCCCGCTGCCAACGCGTCGCCACAGTCGCCGCCAACACTCTCAGACGACGTAGTCGTCGCCGTCGGGCCGCGCGGTCCAGTCGATGGGGTCCTGCTGCAGCACCATGTCGATGTCGAGCCCCAGCGTCAGGCCCACCTCGCCCGGAAACGACACCGCCAGTTCCTTTTCACCCAGCTCGGCCTCGCGGGCGCGGGCGCGCCAGGCGGCCAGGTGGATCACGCCGCCCAGCGGCTCGTAGGCGTTGCTTTCAAACGGTGCGTTCTGGTGCTGCAGTGCATCGACCACCACCTCCGGCAGCTGCCAGCGCCGGGCCAGGCCAGCCGTGACGTCGGCATAGCAGTAGCCCAGCAGCCGCTGCTCGATCTTGGCGCGCCGCAAGTCCAATGGCGCCACCAGCGTGTTCACAGACTGCGTGCGATCGGGATCGGCCAGGTGCAGGGCCAGCTCGCCCACCGCGTGCAGCAGCCCGGCTGAATACGCGGCGATCTGGTTCTGGCGCACAAGGCCCGCCAGCGAACGTGCCAGCTTGGCCGTGTTGAGGCTGTAGCGCCAGAACTGCTGCATGTTCACACCCGGGACGGAACGCGACGTTGTGCCCAGCGTGGCGGTGGACACGAGGGCGCGCAGCTGTGGCGTGCCCAGCAGGGCCAGCGCCTCGGGTATGCCCGCGATCTGGCGCGGCACCTGGAACGCGGGCGAATTTGCCAGTTCCAGCAGACGCGCAGCCAGCGCCGGATCGGTACCAAAGAACTGGTTGAGTCGCCGCAGGCTGGGCTCGGGTTGTGCAAGCTCGCTCATCAGCAACGCCACGGCCCGCGGCAAGCTGGGCAGGGCCACGGGGTATGCCAGCAGTGCTTTCAACTCCATCGTTTCGGGCGTCGTGATAAGGGGATGGTTGCGTTGTGATAAACCCAGCTCCGCGCCGCACACAGCGGCTTGTCGCGGACCGATGCCGACGGGTGCCTGCCACCCGGGGCCACCCCCAAGCAACACAGGAGTCGGGCTGCCTTGAACCCCTTGCGGCCGATTATGGCCCTCTGCGCGCGCCTGCATCGCAAGGGTTGGCCCTATGGAGTACTGCACGAATCAGCGTTGCGCCCACATTAGCGGCCACGGGCGCTCTGCAGCGCACGTCTGGCTTTTCATGCGTGCAAAGGCCCGGTGGCACGCTCACCTGCCCTTTGTCTGTTGCAGCTTGGCAAAGGCAGAAGCCATGGCCGACTGCTGCGAGGGCTCGGGGGCGCGGCGCTGTGGCTGCGCGTAGCCGCGGCCTGCGCCTTCAAATCGGTTGTCCCGCGGCGCACCGCGGTCGCCGCCCTGGCGCGGCGGTGCATCGCCCAGCTTCATCGACAGGCCGATGCGCTTGCGCTCCACATCCACTTCCATGACCTTGACCTTGACGATGTCGCCGGTCTTGACCACTTCGCGCGCGTCGTTCACAAACTTGTGGGCCAGCTGGCTCACATGCACCAGGCCGTCCTGGTGTACGCCCAGGTCGATGAAGGCGCCGAACTGGGCCACGTTGCTCACGGTGCCCTCCAGGATCATTCCTTCCTTCAAGTCCTTGATGTCTTCGACGCCGTCGTTGAAGCGCGCCACCTTGAAGTCCGGGCGCGGGTCGCGGCCGGGCTTTTCCAGTTCGGCCAGGATGTCCTTGACGGTGATCACGCCAAACTTCTCGTTGGCAAACAGCTCGGGCTTCAAGGTCTTGAGCATGTCGGTGCGGCCCATGATCTCGGCCACCGGCTTGCCCGTCTTTTCCATGATCTGCTCGACCACAGGGTAGGTCTCCGGGTGCACGCCGGTCATGTCCAGCGGGTTGTCGCCCCCGCGGATGCGCAAGAAGCCCGCGCTCTGCTCAAACGTCTTGGCACCCAGACCCGCCACGTCCATCAGCTGCTTGCGGCTCTTGAAAGCGCCATTGGCCTCGCGCCAGCGCACCACCGCCTTGGCCACGCTGCCCGACAGGCCGGACACGCGGCTGAGCAAGGGCACACTGGCCGTGTTCAGGTCCACGCCCACCGAGTTCACGCAGTCTTCGACCACGGTGCCCAGCGTGCGCGCCAGCTCGCTCTGATTCACGTCGTGCTGGTACTGGCCCACGCCGATGCTCTTGGGGTCGATCTTGACCAGTTCGGCCAGCGGGTCCTGCAGACGGCGGGCAATGGAAGCGGCCCCGCGCAGGCTCACGTCCACATCGGGCATCTCCTGCGAGGCGTATTCGCTGGCGCTGTAGACCGACGCACCGGCCTCGCTCACCACCACTTTTTCAATCGCACGGTCCGCCTTGGCGGCCAGCTTGATCAGGTCGGCGGCCAGCTTGTCGGTCTCGCGGCTGGCGGTGCCGTTGCCAATCGCAATCAGATTCACGCCGTGCTTCTCGGCAAGCTTGGCCAGCGTGTGCAGCGAGCCTTCCCAGTCGCGGCGGGGCTCGTGGGGGTATACGGTGGCGGTTTCCACCAGCTTGCCGGTGGCATCCACCACGGCCACCTTCACGCCGGTGCGGATGCCGGGGTCCAGCCCCATCACCACGCGCGGGCCGGCAGGCGCCGCCAGCAGCAGGTCGCGCAGGTTGTCGGCAAACACCTTGATCGCCACCTTCTCGGCGTCGTCGCGCAGGCGGGCAAACAGGTCGCGCTCGGTCGAGAGGCTGAGCTTGACGCGCCAGGTCCAGGCCACGCACTTGCGGATCAGGTCGTCGGCCTTGCGGCCCGCGTGGCTCCATCCCAGGTGCAGGGCAATCTTGCCTTCGGCCAGGCTGGGCTTTCCGGGCTCAGGCTCCACCGGCAGCACCAGCTTGGCTTCCAGGATCTCCAGGCCCCGGCCGCGGAACACGGCCAGCGCGCGGTGCGATGGCACACGGCCAATGGGTTCGTCGTATTCAAAGTAGTCGCGGAACTTGGAAACTTCCGGGTCGTTCTCGTTCTTGTCATCCACCTTCTTGCTGCGCAGCAGGCCTTCGGCCCACAGCCATTCGCGCAGGCTCTGCACCAGCGCCGGGTCTTCGGCCCAGCGCTCGGAGAGGATGTCGCGCACGCCGTCGAGCACGGCGGGCACGGTGGAGAAGTCTGCGCCCGGCTTGCCGTCATCCAGCACTTCGGGCGGACGGGTGAAGGCTGCAGCCTCTGCGGCGGGGTCCAGCGTGGGGTCGGCAAACAGCTTGTCGGCCAGCGGCTCGATACCGAACTCGCGCGCAATCTGGCCTTTGGTGCGGCGCTTTTGCTTAAAGGGCAGGTAGATGTCTTCCAGCTCCTGCTTGGTAGGCGCGGCAGCAATCGCGGCGCGCAGGGCGTCGGTCAGCTTGCCCTGCTCGTCAATGCTCTTGAGCACCGTGGCACGGCGGTCATCCAGTTCGCGCAGGTACGACAGGCGGGCTTCGAGCTCGCGCAGCTGGATGTCGTCAAGGCCTCCTGTCACTTCCTTGCGGTAGCGCGCGATGAAGGGCACTGTGGCACCGCCATCGAGCAGCTCCACGGCTGCCCGCACCTGTTGTTCACTGACTTTGATTTCTGCGGCCAGCTGCCGGACGATCTGCTGCATGTGTGGCGAACTCTCTGAGACTCAAACAAGACACGAAGCGCGGGAGTTTGCCACAGCGCCCGCGGGCTCCCCGGGGGCGGGCAACCGCCTTCGAAATGGGCAATCCACCGGCCCGGCGGGCGGCTCCGCCCTGCTGAAAACGCTGCCTACGCTCCCGCAGCGCCACTTCTAGAATGGCAGCGCAGCGCCAGCCGCCTGCACTTCGCCATGAACACAGTTCCCTTCATCATCCGCACCGAATGCCCGCCAGGCGCCTGCGTCTGCCAGCGCGACGAGCTGCTGCAGACGCCCGGCGCAGACCTGCGCATCCTGCAGCTCACCAGTGCGCAAGAGAAGGTGCTGGTGCAGCGGCTGGAGAACCTGACCAGCCTGGCCGACCTGCGCCACATGCAGCAGCGCATGGAGCAGCAGCTGGGCATCCGCATCGCCATCGCACCGGGCCCGCGCGAGGTTCGTACCGTGCGCGGTATCACCCTGCTGGTGCTGGAGCAACCCGGCCTGTGCCGCAAAACGCGGCAGTCCATCCCTGCGGCCATCCGCAAGAGCATGGACCGATGCCCGGACATTGCCTACGAACTGCTGGACGAAGGCGGGCTGTTTGCAGCCCCCGAAACGGGCGAAACCCGATGACCTGCTCCCATCGCCCCGGCAGATACGGATGCCCTGCATGGCCCCTCGTAACGACGCAATCAGCTGGCTCCCGCTGACCTGACCGCATGCAAGACGACCTGTTTGGCGGGGCTCTCCCGACACCACCGCCCTCTCCTCCCAAAGCCGCGGAACAGCCTCGCAACGCCCTCGCAGGCCCGCAGGATGCGCCGGCTCCACGCAAGCGCACTGCCGCAGCCGTGGCGCCAGCACTGTTTGACGACGCGCTGCTGACGCTGGGCGCGGCCCTGCCACCGCTCGCCCACCTGGGTACTTCGTCCTGGACGTATCCGGGCTGGCAGGGCCTGGTGTGGGAAGGCAGCCCGTCCGAGTCCCAGCTGTCACGCCAGGGCCTGGCGGTGTACGCGCAGCACCCGCTTTTTCGCACCGTCAGCATCGACCGGGGCTTCTACCGCCCGCTCACGGTGAGCGAATACGAGCGCTACGCATCACAGGTGCCCGACAACTTCCGCTTTGTGGTGAAGGCGCCCAGCCTGGTCACCGATGCGCTGGTGCGCAGCGAGGACGGCCGGGGGCGCCAGCCCAACACGGCGTTCCTCGACCCCCATTTGGCACGCACGGAATTTGTGGAGCCCGCGCTGCAGGGCCTGGGCCACAAGATCGGCGCGCTGGTGTTCCAGCTCAGCCCCCTGCCGCTGGCGCAGCTTGATCGCATGCACGAGGTGCTGGCGCGTCTGCACGCCATGCTGGCCGCCCAGCCACGGGTGTCGGAGAGGGCACCGGGGGGCGTGCTGGCCGTGGAAGTGCGCGACCCTGAGTGGCTCACACCCGACTTTGCCGCCGTGCTGCGCGACACCGGCGCCACCTACTGCCTGGGCCTGCACGCCAAGATGCCGCCCCTAGCCGAGCAGCTGCCGGTAGTGCGTGCCCTTTGGCCACGCCCGCTGGTGTGCCGGTGGAACCTGAATCCGGTGCACGGGCCTTACGGCTACGAAACTGCAGAGCAGGCCTATGCGCCCTACGACCGCATGGTGCACCCCGATGTGGCCACGCGCGACGCCTTGGCACGCGTCATTGCAGGCGCTACCAGCGCGGGGCAGCCGGCCTATGTCGCCATCAGCAACCATGCCGAGGGCTGCGCGCCGTTGTCGGCGCGGGCGCTGGCAGAGGCGGTGGTGCTGGCCCTGGGGGAGCGGGGCACACCGGACGCCACAGCGGCGTAGGGCGCCGTTGGCGCACAGGCGGCGGGTATGCCCGGCGAAGCACCAAGCGCGGTGTTGCGGCATCTCGCTGGGCAAGGCCTCTTGCCTTGTAGGACGCAGATCACCTGCGCAGAAACTGCACACTGACAGCCGCTGCCCCGGTCATGTCACACGATGAAAGCCTCTTAATGCAACGCAGGCAGCATCGATATGACCAACCAAAATCCTCTTCGTGACGCACAGCAGCGGGACAAGACCCGGCCCGGTTTTCCGGGGGAACACTGGCTGGTGTTTGGCGCAGGCGTATTGCTGATGCAGCGCTCGGGCCGCAGTCGCAGCTGGATCAGCCGCACGCTGGGGCGCGCTGCCGGCGCAGCACTGGTAGCGCGTGCCGCGTCTGGCCAAGACGGCGTGCTCGGGAAGCTGGGTTCGTTGCTGGCGCCACAGAGCGGCAACCGGTGGAACAAAAATCGCACCGAGGGCCATGACCGCGCCCAGTCCGTTCAGGCCAGCACCGCTTCAAGGGCCGGCAACCCAGGTGCAAGCGCTCCAGCTGCTGTGTCCGGCCACGCCACGCCGACGCAGGCCACAGGCCCCTATTCCACTGCCACCCGCTCGGCCCAGAACGGCTGACCGTGCCCATGCAGGTCCGCTGGCCCGACTGGTTGTGGGTGGTGCGCCATGGGCAAAGTGCGGGCAACGTGGCGCGCGATGCGGCTGAGGCGGCGGGGCTGGCGACCATCGACATTGCCTGGCGCGATATCGACGTGCCGCTGTCAGAGCTGGGGCACGACCAGTCAGTGGCACTGGGCGAATGGTTCGGGCGCCAGCCAGCGCACACCCAGCCAGAAGTCATTTTGTGCTCGCCATATGTGCGGGCGCTCGAAACCGCCAAGCTCGTTGCCCGGCACAGCCGGCTGGAGCATGTGACGCTACGGCTGGACGAGCGGTTGCGCGAGAAGGAATTCGGCATTCTTGACCGGCTTACCCGCTTTGGCATCCAGCAGCAACACGCGCAATTGCATGCGCAGCGGACCCATGTGGGCAAGTTTTACTTTCGGCCACCTGGGGGTGAGAGTTGGTGTGACGTAATCCTGCGGCTGCGCAGCCTGCAGGAGATGATCACCCGCGAATACGGGGGCCAGCGCGTGCTGGTGGTGGCACACCAGGTCATCGTCAACTGCATGCGCTACCTGATCGAGCAGATGGACGAGCAGCGCATCCTGGAGATTGACCGCCAGGGCGATGTGCCCAACTGCGCCGTGACCATCTACCGTGCGCAGGATGGCGACGCCCCCGGCGCGGGCGGCATGCAGCTGGTGCAGGCCAATTTCCTCGCACCGCTGCGTGAGGCGGCCACCCCCGTGACCCGGTCCCCAGATGCGCCCAGCGCACCCAAGCCATGAAGCCGCCCTCGCCTGCCAACGGCGAAAAGCCTCACCGCCCAGGGCGCCCGCGCGCGCTGACTGAAGAACTGCTGGCCCGCTGGCCGCTGCCCGAAACCGCACGCGATGCAGACAAGGAGGACCGGGGCCAAGTGCTGGTAGTGGCCGGCAGCCAGGAGATGCCTGGCGCCGCCCTGCTGGCCGCCACGGCTGCATTGCGCGCGGGTGCAGGCAAGCTCATCATCGCCGCACCGGAGCAGGTGGCGCAGGGGCTGGCTCTGGCGATCCCCGAAGCCCGCGTGATTGGGCTGGCCACCACACGAACGGGCGGTTTTTCTACCCGCGACTGTGACCGGCTGGCTCCGCTGGGCGAGCGCGTGAGCGCGGTGGTGCTGGGCCCTGGCATGCAGGACGAAGCCCACAGTGTGGCCTTTGTGGGCGCGCTGCTGCCCCTTTTCCGCCAGAGCACGGTCGTACTGGATGCTTTTGCGATGTCCATCGCGGGCCTGCAGACCTTTGAGCAGCCGGTGGTGATGACGCCTCACGCGGGCGAGATGGCCCACCTGACCGGACTGACCAAGGAGGCCGTGCAGGCCGATGCGCTGGCCACAGCCCGTGCATGGGCGGCCCGCTGGGGCGCCTGCGTGGCGCTCAAAGGCGCAACCACGTTTGTGGCACAACCGGATGGCGCCACGCTGCGTTTTGACGGCGGCACACCCGGGCTGGCCACCTCAGGCTCGGGCGACACGCTGGCTGGGTTGATAGGCGGGCTGGCGGCCCGCGGGGCCGGGCCGCTGCATGCCTGCGCCTGGGGTGTGCTGCTGCACGCCCGGGCCGGGGCTGCACTGGCCGAGGCGCACGGCACCCTGGGGTACCTTGCAAGGGAGATCCCGGGCCAGGTGCCTGCCCTCATCCACGCGCTGGGGCCCCGCGGCACGGCCCGCGGCAAGCCACCTGCTATGCCTCGGTGAGGCCTCAACAAGGCCAGCGGGAAAGTTCAGGACTGCTGCGGCCTAGGCTGTCGCAGCGGGCCCACCGGGCCACAACCGTGGGTCAATTGCCGGGCAGGTTCCTGAGCGCGCTGTCGTCAGTCCGCGGGCGAGCTGCCCGGCGCCACTTCAATGCA
Source organism: Acidovorax sp. BL-A-41-H1 (assembly GCF_051942715.1). NCBI lineage: Bacteria > Pseudomonadati > Pseudomonadota > Betaproteobacteria > Burkholderiales > Comamonadaceae > Acidovorax > Acidovorax sp. BL-A-41-H1. The sequence goes on from NZ_JBPVJQ010000006.1 coordinate 1,756,485, forward strand.
ATGCCCGCCGCGTTGTTTGGCCTGCCGCAGCGCTCGGTCCGCGGCACGCAGCAGATCCTGCGGTGGCTGCTCGCGCAGCGCGACCATGCTGGCAACGCCCAGGCTTGCGGTGACCCGCCCCTGTGCGCTGCCCTCGTGCGGCAGCGCCAGTGCGTCGATGGCAGCGTGCACCGTCTGCGCAAAGGACAGCGATGCAGGGCCATCGGAGCCCGGCATCAGCACCATGAAAACATCGCCTTCCCACCGCGCGGCCACCGCGCCACGCGGGTCTTGCGCCGCGGCTTGCGACAGCGCGGTGGCCAGCGCCTGCAGGCAGCTGTCGCCCGCCAGGCGGCCGTAGTGCGTGTTGAAGGACTTGAAGGCGTCGGCATCCATCATCACCAGCGCCAGGGGCGCCGCAGCGCGTTGGGCGTGGGCCCAACCTGCTGCCAGCATCGCATCGAAGTGGCGCCGGTTGGGAAGCCCCGTCAGCGCATCGGTGTGCGCCACCTGCTCGCTTCGCGCCTTGACTTCGGCCAGGGCTTTGGTGCGCTCGTCCAGCTGCACCTGCAGGTCGCGGTTGCGCCAGTACAGCTCGTCCAGCGTCGCATCATTGCCCGGGGCCGCGGTGCCGTGCGGAATCGAGATGCTGCTGTGCACAATCTTCCAGTCGTCGGCCGCTTCAAGGCGGAACACCAGCACCAGCCGCGCGGTCTGGCTGGCAAAGCTCACGTCGGGCTCAGGCAGGTGGATGTGAAAAAAACCGGTGGCGGCCACCAGATCAGGCGCCAGGTCCTGCGGGTGGAAATCCAGCATCTCGATGCGGATGTGCCCGGGCACCACCGCGAAATCCTCCAGCGTGAGATCCACCCAACGGCTGCGCTCTTTCACGATCTCGTCGCCACTGCCGGTAAAACCGCTGAAGCCGTCGCCGAAACGCGAGAGCAGCCGTGCGTCACGGTGGGCGTACATCGCGATGTATTCGTCGAAGAGCATACGGATGAGCCGGTGGCGCTCAGTGGGCATGTGCGGGCGGATGTTTGCAGACGGTGGTATGGGGCGGCAGCAGGTGTGCGAAACAATGTAACACCAGGCTACATGTCCTCACATCCGGAGCAGCCCGTGCAATGGTGGGGCGCTGCGGCGCGCCTCGTCACGAATGGTCCGGGACACCAAACAGCGGCAGCCCCGCGTGGCCCAGTGCGCCCTCGATGGCGAGCATGCGCAGCTTGGTGGCCGCGCCGCCCTCGGCGGAAAAGCCGCCGGGCTGCCCGCCCCTGGCCAGCACCCGGTGGCAGGGCACCACGGGCGCGAACGGGTTCATGCCCAGGGCCCGCCCCACAGCGCGTGCAGCACCGGGCTCGCCCAGCGCGCGGGCCACATCGGCGTACTCCACGGTGGTGCCAGGCGGTATGCGGCGCGTGATGTCATACACGCGCTGCTGGAACGGCGACAGGCGCGAGTGGTCAAGCGCCACGTCGCGCAGATCACGCGGCTCGCCGGCCAGCAGTGCCTGCACACCGTCGATCGCGGCCAGCACTGCGGCGGGCGCTGGCTGACCGCCGTCAGCACATTGCGCGGGTGCGTTGCGAAAAAGCCGTGTCAGCGTGTCGTCATCGCTGGCCTCGGGCAGCTGCACGGCCTGGATGCCGCCCGGCGCCCAGGCGATGCCGCAGCGGCCAAAAGCGGTATCGAACAACCGATGGCCGTAACCGCCGCACACTAGGGCGGCGGTTACGGCAGGGCCCGGCGCCGTGCTGGCTGGCTTCACAACGCCTGTGTCATCAGTCGGCGCGCAGCGCAGTGCGCAACTGGGCACCCAACTCTGGCTTGCCTGCAAACGGGTCGGTGGGGTTACGCATCATCACGACGTCTTCCATCCGTGTCTGGACCGAGGCCAGGGCCTTGGGGTGGCTGTAGATGTAGAACTGGCGCTGGGCCGCTGCGTCAAACACCTTCTGCGCCACCTCGGCCGCCGTGACCTTGCCGCTGGACACCGCCTTGTCGCTCATCGCCTGGCCAATCAGCTGGCTCTTGGTGGGCTTTTCGACCGCCAGGTCCTGCGGCCGGTTGCGGTGGCTCTGGCTGATACCCGTGGGCACGAAATAGGGGCACAGCACGCTGGCGCTGATCTGGTCGGTGACCAGCGACAAGTCCTGGTAGAGCGTTTCCGACAGGCTGACCACGGCATGCTTGCTGACGTTATAGATGCCCATGTTGGGTGCATTGAGCAGCCCCGCCATGCTGGCCGTGTTGACGATGTGGCCACGCCAGGCGGGGTCGGCCTTGGCGGCAGCCAGCATCATGGGCGTGAACAGGCGCACGCCGTGCACCACGCCCATCAGGTTCACGCCCAGCACCCATTCCCAGTCCTTCACCGAGTTTTCCCAGACCAGGCCGCCCGCGCCCACGCCGGCGTTGTTGAAAACCAGGTGCGGCGCACCAAAGCGCTGCTGCACATCGGCGGCCAGCTGCTCCATCTGCGCGGCGTTCGATACATCGACCTTGCGGGCCAGCACCTGGCTGCCTGCGGCCTGCGCCTCGGCGGCGGCTGCGTCCAGGGCGTCCTGCTGCACGTCGATGAGGACAAGGTTCATACCCAGCCTGGCGCCAATGCGCGCGCATTCCAGGCCAAAGCCCGAGCCAGCGCCGGTAAGAACGGCGGTTTTGCCGGAAAAGTTGTCGATCATGGTTTTTGTCTCCTGGAGGTATGTGGTTGGGGTCGATCCGTGAATCAGTGGAGGCGCTGGCCTTTTGCAGCGTTGGCCCTGAGCGTGTAGCAGGGCTCTTTACGCTGTGCCCTGGCTTCGACAGGTTCAGCCCGAACCGGTGGGGTAAACGCGGTGGGTCTTGTGTGGTGTGGTTTTGCAGGGCAGTACTGAAGAGCAAAAGTCCCTCAGGCCGCCACAGCTCGCAGCGCATAACCGATGCGCGGAAAGTGCACATGCACCGTGCCCGCGCGCGGGTCGGTGCGACGCAGCGTGTAGCGGGTGCGGGTGGCGGCGATCAGTTCGCCTTCGGTCGGCTCGGTGCCAAAGCTCTCGGCCGCAATCGTGACCTGACTGCCCAGCGGGATGCCGTGCTCGTCCTGAAACACGTCGCCCACCAGCGGCAAGGGCTCGGTGCCGGCCGCCACGGTGATCGCGTCCTGCGCACTGAACTTCTCCATGCGGCCATGGCCCACGGCGGCCATGCGGTCCATCCACTCCAGCACGGCGGGGGTGGCGGCAAAGATCTCCGACATCAGCGGCACGCACTGGCGCGTGAACCACAGCGGGTGGTAGGCGGCAAAGTCGGCCACGCAGGGTTCGGTGCCAAACAGGAAATCGTGCTCTTCGACCATGTGGGCGATGCGGCGCAGGTACGAGCGGTAGGCGGCGGTGGCGTCTTCGGGCCGGTGGCGCTGCATGCCGCCGCTCATGGCGCGGCGGTCGGCAGCAAACACCTGGGCCGCTTCGGCGGGCAGCTGCGCAAACAGCACGGCGGCGCCTTTGGGCTGCAGGTTGTAGGCCATGGCAGCCCAGAACAGCGTGGTGTCGGCCCACTGGGCAAACACACGGACCACGCCCTTGAGGTGAGGCGGGTACAACACCGGCTCTGGCTGCTCGTGCTCCAGCACATCGCAGATCAGGGCCGAGTCGCAGTAGATGTCGGCACCGATCTGCAGGAATGGCGTCTTGCGGTAGCCGCCCGTGAGCGCCACCACGTCGGGCTTGGGCATGACGCTGGGGATGATGACCGACTTCCAGGCCAGTTGCTTGTAGCCCAGCGCCAGGCGGATCTTTTCGGAGAACGGCGACGAGGGGTAGTGGTGCAGGATGAGGTGGGACATGGAGGTCTCCAAAAAAAATGTCAGGCCCGATCAGGCCGGGAGTGCGCGCGACAGGATGGCGTCCAGATTGACGCCCGCGCCCAGCGTGCCAAAGCTGTAGCCCCAGTCGCCGGACAAACGCGAGTCGCAGAAGGCGCGGAACACAGCACCAGGCGCACTGCGCAGCAGCAGCGCAGCCTGCATGGCCAGGGCCACGTCCTGCGCCAGGCGACGGGCCTCGGCCTCGGTGGTCATGGCGTCCACGCGCAGCGGCAGTGCGCCTGCCAGGCGATCCAGCGCTGGGTGGGAGCCGCGTGCTGGCGCCAGCTCTGCGGCCAGCGCGGCGGCGGTGTCGGCGCGGCGCACGGCGCGCATCAGATCAAGCGCCATGATGTTGCCTGCGCCTTCCCAGATGGAGTTGAGCGGCATCTCGCGGTAGATGCGGGCCATCACGCCTTCGCCGCCCTCTTCCACGTAGCCGTTGCCGCCCAGGCATTCCATGGCCTCTTGCGCAAACACGCTGCCGCGCTTGCAGACCCAGAACTTGGCCACCGGCGTGAGCAGGCGGGCCATGATGGCTTCGTGCTCGCTCTGATCCTTTCTGTCAAACGCGCTGGCGAGCCTCATCGAAAGAGCGGTAGCCGCTTCGCTTTCCAGCGCCAGGTCGGCCAGCACGTTGCGCATCAGCGGCTGCTCGATGAGCTTCTTGCCAAAGGCCGAGCGCTGGCGCGTGTGGTGCAGCGCAATGCTCAGTGCCTGGCGCATGAGGCCGCTGGTGCCAAGAGCGCAGTCGAGCCGCGTCATGGTGCCCATCTCCAGGATCTGCGCCACGCCCCGGCCCTCCTCGCCCACGCGCCAGGCCATGGCGTCGATGAACTCGACCTCGGAGCTGGCGTTGGCGTGATTGCCCAGCTTGTCTTTGAGGCGCTGGATGCGGACGGAGTTCACCGTGTCGTCCGGCAGCACGCGGGGCAGGAAAAAGCAGGTGAGCCCGCCCGGCGCCTGCGCCAGCACCAGAAAGGCGTCGCACATGGGTGCCGAGAAAAACCATTTGTGCCCCGTCAGCCGGTAGCGCGCACCCCACGCGTCCTCGCCATCGGGCACGGCCTGCGTGGTGTTGGCCCGCACGTCCGATCCGCCCTGCTTCTCGGTCATGCCCATGCCCATGGTGAGCGCAGATTTTTGCGAGTACAGGGCCAGACGGGGGTCGTATTGGGTGCCTGTAAGCCCCTGGCTCCAGTCGGCCCACACGGCGGCGTTGCCACGCAGCGCTGGCGTCACGGCATAGCTCATCGACACCGGGCACAGCACCGAAGGCTCTGCTTCCGTAAACAGCATGAAGCCCGCCGCGCGCTCCAGGTGGGCATGGGCGGTGTTCTGCCGCGTCCAGGGCGTGGCGTGCAGGCCGTGGCGCAGGGCCGCGCCCATCAGCGCGTGGTAGCTGGGGTGGAACTCCACCACATCGGTGCGGTGACCGAAGCGGTCATGCGTGCGCAGCTGCGGCTTGTGCGTGTTGGCCAGGCGCGCATGCGTCTGCATGTCGGCCGAACCCATCTCGGCCCCCAGCGCCGTGAGGCCATCCAGAGGCAGGCCCGGAGCATGCAGGCGCAATGCAGATTGCAGCGGCGCGTTGGTGGTGAACAGGTTCACATCGGCCCAGGTCGTGCTCTGGTTGAACACGTCATGGGTGCGGGCGAGGGAGGCAACGGGCATTGGCGTCATGGCGGCTCCTTGGGGCGTGCGGCTTCACGCGCTTTTCAGCATCTCGACGTGGGGAATGTCGTCTTCGAGGTATTCGCCGGACACCGCCACAAAGCCCAGGCTGCCGTAGAAGAGCTGCAGGTGGGCCTGCGCGCTGATGCGAATGCCCTGCCCCGGCCATGTCTGGTGGCAGCGCGCAATGCCCTCCTGCATCAGCGCCCGGCCCGTGCCATTGCCCCGCGCCTCCCTGGCGGTGACCACGCGGCCGATGGAAGGCTCGGGGTAGTTCACCCCCGGGTCCGCCACACGCAGACAGGCTTGCAATGCGCCTGCCGCGTTGTAGCCCAGCAGGTGGTACGACTGCTTGTCCGCCGCGTCCGGGTCCTGGTAAGGGCCCTGCTCCAGAATGAAGACCTTGCAGCGCAGCGCGAGCGCATCGTGCAGGGCGTGCACGCCCAGGTCATCAAAGCGGGCCCAGACCCAGCGAAGATTCGGCGCCGCGCTGCCCATGTTCAGATCAGTTTGACGAGCTGCTTGCCGAAGTTCTTGCCCTTGAGCAAGCCCAGGAAGGCTTCGGGTGCCGCGGCAATGCCCTCGGCCACGGTCTCGCGCGGGCGCAGCTTGCCGGTGCCCACCAGCATGCCCAGTTCCTTCAGCGCCTCGGGCCACACTTCCATGTGCTCGCTCACGATGAAGCCCTCGACCTTCATGCGGTTGATGAGGATGAGCGCGGGGTTCTGCATCGGCAGTGGCTGGCCATCGTAGCCGGCGATCATTCCGCACACCGCGACGCGCGCGAAGGCGTTGGAACGCAACAGGACCGCATCCAGGATGTAGCCGCCCACGTTTTCAAAATAGCCGTCGATGCCGTTCGGGCACGCTTCCTTCAGGGCCTTGGACATGGACTTGAGATCGCCGTGCTCGCGGTGGTCGATGCACACGTCAAAGCCGAGTTCCTCGGTGGCGTACTTGCACTTGTCGGGGCCGCCCGCAATGCCCACCACGCGGCAGCCGCGGGCCTTGGCCAGGGCGGCAAACGCGCTGCCCACGGCGCCCGTGGCGGCGCTCACCACCACGGTTTCGCCCGCCTTGGGCGCAATGATCTTGACCAGGCCATACCAGGCCGTCACACCGGGCATGCCGACTGCGCCCAGGTAGTGCGACAGCGGCACATGGGTGGTGTCGACCTTGCGCAGCGCACCCACGGCGTTGCCGTCGACCACGCTGTATTCCTGCCAGCCGCCCATGCCCACCACCTTGTCGCCAACGGCGTATTTGGTGTGCTTGCTCTCGGCCACCTCGCCCACGGTACCGCCAATCATCACTTCGCCCAGGCCTTGCGACGCGGCGTAGCTCTTGCTCTCGTTCATGCGGCCGCGCATGTACGGGTCCAGGCTCAGGTAGTGGTGGCGCACCAGCACCTCGCCATCCTTCAGCGCCGGCGTGTCGGTGGCGACCAGCTTGAAGTTGCTGGCCACGGCCTCGCCCTGCGGGCGGTTGTCGAGAACGATTTGCTGGTTGCGTGGCATGAAAAAGCTCCTTCAGGAATGAATACTATAAAAATGATAGCTGCCAACCCATATGAATAATGCGCTAGCGGCTGTTTTGACCATAGAACCGGCTCAATCGGTCGAAATCACCTTGAGCCCGTTGGCGCTGCGGCTGTCCACCGGCAGGCGGCGCACGTACTTGAAGGTTCCGGTGGCATGGCTGCATACCTTGCCCTGGGCGTCGTACACCGTGCCTTCGGTGAACGCCATGGTCGCCGTGCGGTGAATGAGCCGCCCCTTGGCCACCAGCGGGCCGCGGGCGGGCTGCATGAAGCTCGTCTTCATCTCGATGGTGACCACGCCCATCTCGGGCGTCACGCTGCGCGCCGCCGTGGCCATGGTCACATCCAGCAGCGTCATCGACGCCCCGCCGTGCGTCACCTCGAACGAATTCAGATGCTCGGGCTTGGCCTCGTAGCGCAGCTCGGACTCGCCGCCCTCCATGCGATGCAGCGTGAAGCCCAGGTGGCTGACAAACGGGATTTCGACACCAAAACTGATCAAGACGTTTTCCTCAAAACACGGAACGCAAAAACTGGCGCGGCCCTGGCGAGGGCAGCCGAGCAAGGGCCGCCCCGCAGCGAGGGCTGCGTCCACCTTCCCGGCGAAGCCGAGAGAAGGGGGAAGCGGCGCAGCCGCTCAGGGGGATGCTCACCCACCTGTCACGATACTCACCCCACCATCCACCGCCAGCCACTGGCCGGTAATGTGCTTGCCCGCGTCCGACGCGTACAGCGCGCACAGGCCCTTCAGATCCTCATCGTCGCCCAGGCGGCCCAGCGGGGCGTGGGCGGCCAGCGCCTCTTCGCCCATGGCCTTCAGCGTGCCCACCGTCATCTTGCTGGGGAAAAAGCCCGGGCAGATGGCGTTGACGCGGATGTTGTACTTGCCCCATTCGGCCGCGAGTGCACGGGTGAAGTTGATCACCGCCCCCTTGGAGGTGTTGTAAGCAATGGTGTTCATGCCCTTGGGGTTGCCGCCCAGGCCGGCGATGGACGCCACGTTGATGATGCTGCCGCTCTTGCGCGCGATCATGCTGTGCTTGGCGATGTGCTGACTCAGGATGAAGTAGCCGCGCACGTTGAGGTTCATCACCTTGTCCCACGCGGCCACCGGGTGGTCCTCGGCGGGCGAGCCCCAGGCAGCACCGGCGTTGTTGACCAGGATGTCCACGCCGCCCATGCGCTCGAGCGTCTCGTCCGCCAGGCGGCGGATGTCGGCCTCGTTGGCGCAGTCGGCCGCGATCCAGCGGGCGTCGATGCCTGCGGCCTGCAGATCGGCGGCGGCCTCTTCCAGGTCGGATGCCTTGCGCGAACTGAGCATGATGCGCGCGCCGGCCTCACCCAGCGCATGCGCCAGTTGCAGGCCCAGGCCGCGCGAGCCGCCGGTCACGAGGGCCGTCTTGCCGGTCAGGTCAAACAGTTGCTGGATGGTGCGTGTGGTCATGGTGTCTCCTTGCGTTGAATGTTTTGTTGTCGGTGGTTACTGGGCCAGCGCGGTTGGACCTACATCGGTAAGCCCTCGATTGCGCGCTGCATACGCTTGCGGCATTGTGCGGTGGCTGTGCCGCGTGCAGTGTCGCTTGGGCGGCTCCACCGCAGCGTTACCGCCCTGCCCCGCCTTCAGGCACATATTGCAACCTGCGGACCCGAGCGGCGCAGCGGCAGCCTCAGCCCCCCGCGTCTGGCTTGAGGCGCGCGCGCACTGCAATCAGCACCACGCCTACCGCAGCTGCCAGGCCACCGGCCACGGCCAGCGTCCAGCCCAGTGCGCGATCGGATCGGGCCGTAGCAATGCCCAGCACCAGCGTGAGCAGGCCGCCATAGATCAGCACCCAGATGAGCGTCTGCAGGCGCTGCAGGGTTTGCGGTGCAGCCATGTCAGAACGCATCTTCGGGGAAGGCTGCGCAGGTGTCGTCGCGGGTGCTCACCACCTGCAGCCAGGCGCCAATCTTGGGCAGCTCGTAATGGAAGAAATAGCGCATGGCACCGATGCGCCCGGCGGTGGAGGTCTGCGCCTGGTCTGCATCGGCGGCCAGTGCGGCCAACGCGACGTCGAGCCAGATCCAGGCCAGCACCGTATGCCCAAACGCCTGCATGTACGGCACGGCATTGGCCAGCGCATCGGCCGGCTGGCCGGTGGCCCAGGCCGCCTTGGTGGCTGCGCCCACCTGCTGCAGCGCTGCACCCAGCGCATTCGCGTGCGCGGCCAGCGCGGGCACCTGGATGGCGCGCTCGATGGTGGTATTGATGCGACCGGCCAGCAGCGTCAGGCCACGGCCGCCTTCCATCAGGACCTTGCGGCCCAGCAGGTCCATCGCCTGGATGCCGTGGGTGCCTTCGTGGATCATGTTCAGGCGGTTGTCGCGCCAGTACTGTTCCACCGGGAAGTCGCGCGTGTAGCCGTAGCCGCCGTGGATCTGGATGGCCAGGCTGTTGGCCTCCAGGCACCACTCGCTGGGCCAGCTCTTGGCGATGGGCGTGAGCACTTCCAGCAGCATGCGGGCGTCGTCGGCCACCGCGGCCTCGCCGGTGTGCATTTCATCCACCAGCCGCGCGCAGTACAGGTTGAGCGCCAGCGCGCCTTCACCGTAGGCCTTTTGCGCCAAGAGCATGCGCTTGACGTCGGCGTGTTCGATGATGCGCACCTGTGGCTGCGCGGCATCCTTGACCACTGCCGGGGCGGCACCGGCAGCCGCCTTGGGGCCCTGCACCGGGCGGCCCTGCGGGCGGTTGCGTGCGTAGTCCAGGCTGGCGTAGTAGCCGGCCAGGCCGAGCATGGTGGCGGCCATGCCGACACCGATGCGGGCCTCGTTCATCATGTGGAACATGCATTGCAGGCCCTTGCCGGCCTCGCCCACCAGGTAGCCCACAGCACCGGCCTGCCCGTCCACCGGGTACTTACCTTCGCCAAAGTTGAGCAGCGTGTTGGTGGTGCCGCGCCAGCCCAGCTTGTGGTTCAGGCCCGCCAGCGCCACATCGTTGCGCACGCCGGTGAGGTTGCCTTCGGTATCCACCAGCTTTTTGGGCACGATGAAGAGCGAGATGCCCCTGGTGCCGGGCACCAGCTTGCCATCAGGCCCGGGAATCTTGGCCAGCACCAGATGGATGATGTTGTCGGTCAGCTCATGCTCACCAGCCGAGATCCACATCTTGTTGCCCTTGAGGCGGTAGCGTGGTCCCAGGGGGTCCGCCTCGAACCCCTCGCCATCAGGCACGGCGCGCGTGGCCACGTCGCTCAGCGACGAGCCCGCCTGCGGCTCCGACAGGCACATGGTGCCCGAGAAGCGGCCTGAAAATTCATTGAGCGCAAACACCTTCTTTTGCAGCTCGGTGCCGTGCACCATCAGCAGGTTGGCATTGCCCACCGTGAGCAGGCCCGATCCGATGCTGACCGAAGCTGCTGCAAAAAAGCTGTTGGCCGCCGCCTCCACGGTGTAGGGCAGCTGCATGCCGCCAATGTCGTAATCCTGCGCCGCGCTGAGCATGCCGGACGCGGCATACGCCTTTTGCGCATCGTGCGTGCACTGGGGCAGCGTCACCTTCTCGCCGTCAAAGTGTGGCTCTTGCGTATCGACCGTGCGGTTGAAGGGCGCGTACTTCTCGCGGGCGATGCGCTCGCAGGTGTCAAGCACGGCATCGAAAGTGTCGCGCGAGTGGTCGCTGAAACGCTCACGCTCGGGCAGTTGCGCAGCCTGAAGCCACTGGTACAGCAGAAAGTCGACGGTGGGGCGAAGGCTCATGGTATTTCAGGGCAAAAGTGGGCTGAGGCGCTTACGGAATAAGCACCTTCAGCTATGAAAAAAGGAGTGAAAGCATCCCGGTGGAACATGGGGCATGCTCAAGTCGCTTACGCCAGCAGTCAGTCAGGGCGGCCGGCCGCCTGGGCGCTGACGTCACTGGCCGTACCAGGGGGCTTACTGCCTTCACGCGGCGGCAGCGCGACGATGGTGCCCTGCGCCACGGCGCACAGCTTTTCAACGCCGCCATCCACCGCAAACACATCGCAGCGGCACACCGCCTGCGTGCGGCCGTGGTGCACGGCGTGGGCGCGTGCAATCAGCAGCTCGCCCACGGCGGGGCGCACATAGTTGATCTTGAACTCGGACGTGATCACCGGCACCCGCATGGCCGTCCCGCCAGCGTAGGTCAGCGCGTTGTCGGCCGCATAGCTGACCACGCCACCGTGCGCAAAACCATGCTGCTGCAGCAGGCTGGGCGTGATCGGCACATGCAGCTCGCACTGGCCGGGGGCCAGCGCGTGCAGGTGCGCACCAATCAGGGTGCTGAACGACTGGCTAGCCAGCACCGCGCGGCCACGTGCCAGGAAAGCCTCGGGCGAATCGGCCGCCGAAGGGCTGCCGGGCGCCAGGTTCAAAGGCTCTCCGGCCATGGCTCAGAACACTTCGAAGATGCCGGCTGCGCCCATGCCGCCGCCAATGCACATCGTCACGCACACCTTCTTGGCGCCGCGGCGCTTGCCTTCGATCAGCGCATGGCCCGTAAGGCGCTGGCCCGACACACCGTAGGGGTGGCCCAGGGCGATGGCGCCGCCGTTCACGTTCAGGCGGTCAGCCGGGATGCCCAGCTTGTCGCGGCAGTACAGCACCTGCACGGCAAAAGCCTCGTTCAGCTCCCACAGGTCGATGTCCTGCACCGTGAGGCCGAGCTTCTTGAGCACCTTGGGCACGGCGAACACTGGGCCAATGCCCATTTCGTCAGGCTCGCAGCCGGCCACTGCAAAGCCGAGGAACCGGCCCAGGGGCTTGAGGCCCTTCTTGCTGGCGTACTCTTCGCTGGCAATCACGCAGGCACCGGCGCCATCGCTGAACTGGCTGGCATTGCCTGCAGAGATCAGACCGCCCGGCAGTGCCGAGCGCAGGCCGCTGATAGCCTCTACCGTGGTGCCTTCACGCGTGCCTTCGTCTTTGCTCACGGTGACCTGCTTGGTGATCAGGCCGAGGGTCTTGTCGGCCACACCGGCCGTCACCGTGATGGGGGCGATTTCGGCATCGAACAGGCCGGCAGCCTGGGCCGCGCAGGCCTTTTGCTGGCTGCCCGCACCGTACTCGTCCATGGCTTCGCGGCCGATGTTGTAGCGCTTGGCCACTTGCTCGGCGGTCTGCAGCATGCTCCAGTAGATTTCGGGCTTTTGCTTGGCCAGGGCCAGGTCCTGGATCATGTGCAGGTTCATCTCCTGCTGCACGCACGAAATGCTCTCGACACCACCGGCCACGAAAACATCGGCCTCACCCGCGATGACGCGCTGCGCAGCCATCGCAATGGTCTGCAGGCCAGACGAGCAAAAGCGGTTGACCGTGACACCGGAGGCGGTAATGGGCAGGCCGGCCTTGAGCGCGATCTGGCGTGCGATGTTGCTGCCCGTGGCGCCTTCGGGCGTGGCGCAACCCATGATGACGTCGTCCACGTCGGCACCGTCGATGCCGGCGCGCTGCACGGCGTGCTGCACGGCATGGCCGCCCAGGGTGGCGCCGTGCGTCATGTTGAAGGAACCCTTCCAGCTCTTGGCGAGCGGGGTGCGGGCGGTGGAAACAATCACTGCGGAGGTCATGGGGAAATCCTTTCAGGGGTGGAACGCACGGAAGGCCGCCATGGGGCGCGCCTTCGGTGCGGCTTCACTGCATCAATCGGTGGTGTCGGTCCGGGCAATCAGGCAAATGCCTTGCCTTCGGCGGCCAGCTTGGCCAGCAGCGGAGCGGGCTTCCAGAACTCGGCATCGTCCAGCGGGTTCTTGGCAAAGCGGTCCATCGCCTGCACGACGTTGAACAGGCCGACTTCGCTGGCGTAGTGCATGGGGCCACCGCGATGGATGGGGAAGCCATAGCCCGTCAGGTACACCATGTCGATGTCACCGGACTTGCTGGCAATGCCGTCTTCCAGGATGTGCGCGCCTTCGTTGACCAGTGCGAACACCAGGCGCTGCACGATTTCGTCGTCCGAAATCTTGCGCGGGGTGATGCCGAGCTCCTTGCGGTGGTCCTCGATCATCTTGTTGACCAGGTCCGAAGGGATGGCATCGCGCTTGCCGGCCTGGTAGTCGTACCAGCCTGCGCCAGTCTTCTGGCCAAAGCGGCCCAGTTCGCACAGCTTGTCGGCGGTGCGGCTGTACTTCATGTCGGCGCGCTCCACAGCGCGGCGCTTGCGGATCGCCCAGCCGATGTCGTTGCCGGCCAGGTCGCCCATGCGGAACGGGCCCATGGCGAAGCCGAACTTCTCGACGGCCTTGTCCACCTGCTGGGGTGTGCAGCCTTCGTCCAGCAGGAAGCCAGCCTGGCGGCTGTACTGCTCGATCATGCGGTTGCCGATGAAGCCATCACACACGCCCGACACCACCGAGGTCTTCTTGATCTTCTTGCCGATGGCCATCACGGTAGCCAGCACGTCCTTGGCAGTTTCCTTGCCGCGCACTACTTCCAGCAGCTTCATCACGTTGGCAGGGCTGAAGAAGTGCATGCCCACCACGTCCTGCGGGCGCTTGGTAAACGCTGCGATCTTGTCCACATCCAGCGTGGAGGTGTTGGAGGCCAGGATGGCGCCGGGCTTGGCCACGGCGTCGAGTTGCTTGAACACGGCTTCCTTGACGCCCATTTCCTCAAACACGGCTTCGATGATGAGGTCGCAGTCCTTGAAATCGTCGTAGGAGAGCGTGGTGGTCAGCAGGGCCATGCGCTGCTCGTACTTGTCCTGCTTGAGCTTGCCCTTCTTGACCTGGGCTTCGTAATTCTTCTTGATCGTGGCCACGCCACGGTCCAGCGCTTCCTGCTTCATTTCCAGGATCTTGACGGGGATGCCTGCGTTCAGGAAGTTCATGGAGATGCCGCCGCCCATCGTGCCGGCGCCAATAACGCCGACCAGCTTGACATCGCGCTTGGGGGTGTCCGACGCCACATCAGGGATCTTGCTTGCCGCACGCTCGGCCATGAACAGGTGGCGCAGGGCGCGCGATTCGGCCGTCCACATCAGGTTGATGAAGATCTCGCGTTCCACGGCCATGCCGTCGGCAAATTTCTTCTTGGTGGCGGCCTCCACGGCGTCCACGCACTTGGCGGGCGCGGGGAAGTTCTTGGCCATGCCCTTGACCATGTTGCGCGCGAACTGGAAATACGCGTCGCCTTCAGGATGCTTGCAAGGGAAGTTGCGCACCAGCGGCAGCGGGCGGGCATCCGCCACGCTCTGGGCAAAGGCCAGGGCCTCGGCGGCCAGCGATTCGGCCGATGCGGCCATCTTGTCAAACAGCTTCTGGCCGGGCACGGCGCCGATCATTTCGCTCTTGACGGGCTCGCCGCTCACGATGAGGTTGAGTGCGGCCTCGACACCGATCACGCGCGGCAGGCGCTGCGTGCCGCCCGCGCCCGGAATCAGGCCCAGCTTGACTTCAGGCAGTGCAATCGAACAGCCCGGCGCCGCAATGCGATAGTGGCAGCCCAGTGCCAGTTCCAGACCACCGCCCATGGCCACGCTGTGCATGGCAGCCACGACCGGCTTGGGAGAGTTTTCGATGGCGGTAATCACCGACAGCAGGTTCGGCTCTTGCAACGACTTGTCGGTGCCAAATTCCTTGATGTCCGCGCCGCCAGAGAACGCACCGCCCGCGCCGGTGATCACGACGGACGTGACCGCTGCATCGGCATTGGCGCGGCCCAGGCCTTCGACGATGCCCTGGCGCGTTGCCAGACCGAGTCCGTTGACGGGAGGGTTTGCCATGGTGATCACGGCAACGGAGCCGTGGACTTTGTATTCAGCGGTCATGCTGTTGTTTCCTTGGAAAGTGGAAAAAGAACGGTCGTGCGTTTTTATTGTAGAGACTTCAAACCCGTTTGGCGTTTCAATTTGTCCCGGGCGGGACAAGGGGGTTTGGTCAACTTACCGTGGTGCGCGGTTGGCAAGGACGCTCAGGGGCCAAATTCGTAACCCAACCCAAACCAATCCGGCGGTGGGGCTGAGTGCCTACCCTAGGCACGTACGCCTCGAAACTGTCGCAGCCCAGGCCAGTACCCCCGCGCAAGGGCCGCCCCGCCGCGCTGGGGGTGTCCCCCTTCCCGAATCGCGCAGCGACTCGAGAGAAGGGGGAAGGCGCGAAGCGCCTCAGGGGGATCGCTCTGCTAAACCTCCAGCCACTCCTTGCGGATGTAGTTGTCTGCCCGCAAACTGTCTGGCGTGCCCTGGAACACGATGGCGCCATGCCCCATGACGAGTGCGCGGTCGGAGATCTTCATCGCAATGGTCAGCTTCTGCTCGATCAGCAACACCGAAACGCCACGCGCCTTCAGCGTCTGCAGGTACTGGCCCACCAGCTCGACGATCTTGGGCGCCAGGCCCTCGGTGGGCTCGTCGATGATGATCAGGTCCGGATCGCCCATCAGCGTGCGGCACAGGGTCAGCATCTGCTGCTCACCGCCCGACATCACGCCTGCCTCGGTGTGCTGGCGCTCCTTGAGCCGCGGAAACATCTCATACATGTCGTCAAACGACCAGCGGCTGCTCTTGCCAGCGCCCTTCTGGCCCAGCAGCAGGTTCTGGTGCACGGTCAGGTTGGGGAACACATCGCGGCTCTCGGGCACATAACCCAGGCCCAGGTGGGCAATTTCATAGGCCTTCTTGCCGTTGAGCGCCTGGCCCTTCCAGCTGACGGTACCCTCCCAGTCCACCAGGCCCATGATGGCCTTGGCAGTGGTGGAGCGGCCCGACCCGTTGCGGCCCAGCAAGGCGACGATTTCACCGGGTTGCACCTCAAAGCTTACGCCGTGCAAAACATGGCTCTTGCCGTAGTAGGCGTGCAGGTTTTCGATCTTTAACATGTTCAGTGTCCTCCTGCCTGCTGATCGGCCACAGCCGATCCGAGGTAGGCCTCCTGCACGCGCGGGTTGGCGCGCACCTTTTCGGGGGTGTCAAAGGCGATGACCTCGCCGTACACCACCACCGCGATCTTGTCGGCCAGGCCGAACACCACACCCATGTCGTGCTCCACCGTGAGCAGGGTGCGGCCTTCGGTCACTTCCTTGATGAGGCCGATGAAACGTGTGGTCTCGCTCTTGCTCATGCCGGCCGTAGGTTCGTCCAGCAGGATCACGTTGGCCCCGCCGGCGATGGTGATGCCGATCTCCAGTGCGCGCTGCTCGGCATACGTGAGGTTCATGGCCAGCGTGTCGCGCTTCTTGTCGAGCTTGATCATCTCCATCAGCTCGGTGGCACGCCGGTTGGCGTCGTGCAGGTTCGACAAAAACCGCAGGAACGTGTACTTGTAGCCCATGCTCCACAGCACGCCGCAGCGCAGGTTTTCGAACACCGACAGCTTGGGAAAGATGTTGGTGATCTGGAAGCTGCGCGACAGGCCCTGGCGGTTGATCTCGTACGGCGCCATGCCGTTGATGCGCTGGCCGTTGAGGATCACGTCCCCGCTGGTGGGCGCAAAACGGCCGCTGATCAGGTTGAACAGCGTCGATTTGCCGGCGCCGTTGGGGCCGATGATGGCCACGCGCTCACCGGGTGCCACGCACAGGTTGGCGCCGCGGATGATCTCCGTCTTGCCAAAGCTCTTGCGCAGGTCACGCAGCTCAAGTGCGTAGGTGTTATTGGTTGCGTTGTCAGCCGCCATTTTTACAGCGCCTCCCCACGCTTGATCTCATGTTCGATTTGTTCCTGGATGGTGCTCCACTGGCGGATGAACTGCCGGCGACACATCTCGAAAAGCCCGAAGCCCGTCACCATGACGAAGATGGAGCCAAACCAGCTGGTGAAGCTCTTGGCATCCAGCGTGGCGCCCAGGAAGCTCAGCTTGGAGCCGAGCGCCGCATTGAGCTGCAGGTGATACGTCATCTCGATCATGCAGGCGGCGCCCATCACGCCCACCAGCGCCGTGCCGGCCAGCGCCAGGTAGGACACCCACAGCTGGCGCAGCTTGCCGTACTTGGCCACGCGCAGGTTCATCATGATCAGGCTGGCAATGCCGCCCGGTGCATACATCACCATGAACAGGAACACCAGTCCCAGGTACAGCAGCCAGGCCTTGGACAGCTCGGACAGCAACACCGAGGCCAGCACCAGAAGCACCGCGCCGATGATGGGGCCGAAGAAGAACGTGGCCCCGCCCAGGAAGGTAAACAGCAGGTAGCCACCCGAGCGGATCACGTTGAGGCTGTCTGCCCCCGTGATGATCTCGAAGTTGATGGTGGCCAGACCGCCCCCGATCCCCGCGAAAAAGCCCGCGATGATGAAGGCAAAGTAGCGCACGCGCTGGGTGTTGTAGCCGATGAACTCCACACGCTCGGGGTTGTCGCGCACCGCATTCAAGATGCGGCCCAGCGGCGTGCCGGTAAAGGCAAACATCGCTGCCGTACAGACGAAGCAATACGCAGCAATCAGGTAGTACACCTGGATGGCTGGCCCGAAGGTGATGCCGAAGAACGGCTTGCCATACACCCGGTCGGTGGTAATGCCGCCCTCACCCCCGAAGAACTCGGGGAACATGAGCGCCATCGAGGCCACCAGCTCGCCAATGCCCAGCGTGATCATGGCAAACGTCGTACCCGACTTCTTGGTGGTCACAAAGCCCAGCACGATGGCAAAGAAGGCCCCTGCCAGCCCGCCAATGATGGGGATCAGCACCAGCGGGATCGTGACCGAGCCCTTGGTCGCCATGTTCATGGCATGGATGGCGATGAACGAGCCCAGGCCGGTGTACACGGCATGGCCGAAGCTCAGCATGCCGCCCTGCCCCAGCAGGATGTTGTAGGACAGGCAGATGATGATCAGGTAGCCGATCTGCGAGAGCATGGTGAGCGCCAGGCTGCTGCGAAACAGCATGGGCGCCACGATCAGCATCACGGCGAACAGCGTCCAGATCACGAAGCGCCCCACGTTGAAGGGCTTGAACCGGTAGTGCGAGCCCGCGCTGGCGCTCGCAGATGTTGTGGTCGAGTTGGAATTCATGGCATCAGTCCTCCCGGGTGCCCAGCAGGCCCTTGGGGCGGAAGATCAGGATCAGCACGAGGAACAGGTACGGCAGGATCGGCGCGACCTGCGAGATCGTGAGCTTGAGCAGCGGGTAGCCAAATGTCTGGTCTGTGACGGCCACGCCCACCGCCTTGAAGACGTGGATCAGCGAGTAGTCCAGCGCTACGGCAAAGGTCTGCACCAGGCCGATGAGCAGCGATGCCAGAAAGGCACCCGCCAGCGAACCCATGCCCCCCACCACCACCACCACGAAGATGATGGAACCCACCGACGCCGCCATCGCGGGCTCGGTGACGTAGGTGTTGCCGCCGATCACACCGGCCAGGCCGGCCAGCGCAGCGCCGCCGCCAAACACCATCATGAACACGCGGGGCACGTTGTGGCCCAGCGCCTCGACCATCTCGGGGTACTTGAGCGCCGCCTGGATCACCAGGCCGATGCGTGTGCGTGTGAGCAGCAGCCAGACCGATACGAGCATCAGCAGCGCCACCAGCATCACGAACGACCGCGACTTGGGGAACTGGGTGCCGTACAGCGTGAACAGGGGGCCCTGCAGCTGCTCGGGCAGGCCGTACGGCACTGTGGAGCGGCCCCAGACCAGCTGCACCACTTCCAGGATCAGGTACGACAGACCGAAGGTGACCAGCAGCTCGGGCACATGGCCGAACTTGTGGACCCGGCGCAGGCAGTAACGTTCGAATGCTGCACCCAGCACGAACACGGCCAGCGGGGCCAGCACCAGCGCGGGCCAGAAGCCGACGACACCCGAGATGGTGAATGCGAAATAGGCACCCAGCATGTAGAAGCTGGTGTGTGCAAAGTTGAGCACGCCCATCATGCTGAAGATCAGCGTGAGGCCAGAACTCAGCATGAACAGCAGGAGTCCGTAGCTCACGCCGTTCAGCAAAGAGATCACGAAAAACTCAAGATTCATCGGAATTTTTCATTTCAGGGGAAAAAAAAGGCCCGAGTGGCTCGGGCCTCGAAGCTACTCAGACCAGCGCTCAGGGACGCTTCATCTGGCACGACGTCGGCGTGCTGGCCACAAAGGGCTCGTAGTACTTCACGGGTACGAACGTGTAGCCGGTGCTCTCCGAGTCGATCGGGAACTTGCCACCCGCCTTTTCCCACTTGGAGATGAACAGGCCCTGCTGCAGCTGGTGGTCGGTTTTGCGCATCTCGACTTCACCGTTGAAGCTCTTGAACTTCATGCCGGACATGGTGGCCGCCACCTTCACGGGGTCGGTCGTCTTGGCCTTGGCGAAGGCTTCGCTCAGCAGCGTGAAGGCGTGGTACACGGCACCGGTGTACATGTCGTCGTTGAACTTCTTTTTGTAGTCCACCACGATCTGGTTCAGCGGGCCGGGCAGGTTCATGTGCGCGTAGGCCACCTGGTACACGCGGCCTGCGGCCGAGGCACCCATGGCAGTGGGGCTGCCCGTGACGGAGCCGTAGTAGGTGTAGAAGTTGACGTTGTTCAGACCGGCATCGTTGGCGGCTTTGATCAGCAGCGCCAGGTCGGAACCCCAGTTGCCGGTGATCACGCTGTCGGCACCCGACTGCTTGATCTTGGCGATGTAGGGCGAGAAGTCGCGCACTTGTGCCAGGGGGTGCAGGTCGTCGCCGACGAACTGCACGTCCGGGCGCTTGCGCTGCATCATTTCCTTGGCGAACTTCGAGACCTGGTGGCCGTGCGAGTAGTTCTGGTTGATCAGGTAGACCTTTTTGACTTCAGGCAGGTCCTTCATGTAGGTCGTCAGCGCTTCCATCTTCATGGAGGTGTCGGCGTCCAGGCGGAAGTGCCAGTAGCTGCACTTGCTGTTGGTCAGGTCAGGGTCCACCGCGGCGTAGTTCAGGAACACGACTTCCTTGCCGGGATTGCGGGCGTTGTGCTTTTCCAGCGCATCCATGATGGCCAGCGCAGGGCCCGAGCCGTTGCCCTGCACGATGTAGCGCGCGCCCTGGTCCATGGCCGAGCGCAGGGCGCTGGTGGTTTCCTGGGGGCTCAGCTTGTTGTCGATACCGATGATCTCGAATTTGACGCCTGCGGCGTTCTTCTTGTTGAACTCTTCGGCGATGAACTGGAAGCTCTTGAGCTGGTTCGTACCCACTGCGGCCATCAGGCCGGAAAGGGGGTCAAGCCAGGCGATCTTCACGGTTTCGCCCTTTTGAGCGAACGCGCCGCCAGCGCTTGCCAGGATTACCGAAGCTGCTACAGCCTTAATAGCGAATTTCATGGTTTTGTCTCCTTGTAAATCGGTAGAACGCAGCGTACCGCGTTGCAACAAAGCGATGCTCAGGGATTGCCCCTAGCGGCGTCGCACACGTGACTGGGCACCGTGTCACCCCCTGTGGCGTTGCGCGCCTTCACCCCTCTCTCGCTGCGCGCAAGGGTACGCACCCGGTAGCGTGGCAAAGCCACTTCCACGGGTGCGCCCGCCCCGGTTTGCGCCAGTTTCAGAGGCTGCAACACCACAGCGATTTCACAGGCCCGGAAGCCTGTAATCCTTGAGCTGCTCGCGCAGCTTTGTCTTGAGCATCTTGCCGGTGGCGCCGAGCGGAATGGCATCGACGAACACCACGTCATCCGGGATCTGCCACTTGGCGGTCTTGCCCTCGTAGAAGGCCAGCAGCTCTTCGCGCGTGACCTCGGTGCCGGGTTTCTTGACCACCGCCACGATGGGGCGTTCATCCCACTTGGGGTGCGGCATGCCCACACAGGCGGCCATGGCAATTGACGGATGCGCCATGGCGATGTTCTCGATGTCGATGGAGCTGATCCACTCCCCGCCGGACTTGATCACGTCCTTGCTGCGGTCGGTGATCTGCATGAAGCCGTCGGCGTCGATGGTGGCCACGTCCCCGGTGGGGAACCAGCCGCGGCCCTGCGCGTCCTTGACCAGCGGATTGCCGCCCTCGCCCTTGAAGTAGCTGCCCACGATCCACGGCCCCTTGACGAGCAGGTCGCCATAGGTCTTGCCGTCCCAGGGCAACTCCTGCCCGTCACCACCCACAATCTTCATGTCCACGCCGTAGATGGCGCGACCCTGCTTTTGCAGGATCTTCATCTGGTCATCTTTGGACAGCGCAAGGTGCTTGTTCTTGAGCGTGCACAACGTACCCAGCGGGCTCATCTCGGTCATGCCCCAGGCGTGCAGCACCTCCACACCGTAGTCTTCCTTGAAGGCGTGGATCATGGCGGGCGGGCAGGCAGAGCCACCAATCACGGTGCGGCGCAGGGTCGAGAACTTGAGGCCTGCGGGCTTCATGTGGCCCAGCATCATCTGCCACACGGTAGGTACGCCTGCCGCGTAGCTCACCTTTTCGGATTCGATGAGTTCGTAGATCGACTTGCCGTCCATGGCCGGGCCGGGAAACACCAGCTTGCAGCCGGTGAGTGCCGCCGAATACGGAATGCCCCAGGCATTGACGTGGAACATGGGCACAACAGGCAGCACCGAGTCGCGCGCCGACAGGCACATCACATCCGGCAGCGCAGCCGCGTAGGCATGCAGCGTGGTCGATCGGTGGCTGTACAGCGCTGCCTTGGGGTTGCCCGTGGTGCCGCTCGTGTAGCACATGCTCGAGGCGGAGTTTTCATCAAACTCGGGCCAGGCGTAGTCGGCCGGGTAGGCGCCGATCCATTCTTCGTAGCTGGCCAGGCCCGGCACGCCCGAGTCTGCGGGCAGCCGGTCGGCATCGCACAAGGCCACCCATTTCTTCACGGTGGGGCAGCGCGCGTGCACGGCCTGCACCAGCGGCAGGAACGTCAGGTCAAAGCACAGCACCTGGTCTTCGGCATGGTTGACGATCCACGCGATCTGGTCAGGGTGCAGGCGGGGGTTGACGGTGTGCAGCACACGGCCCGAGCCGCTCACGCCGAAGTACATCTCCATGTGGCGGTAGCCGTTCCAGGCCAGCGTGGCCACGCGATCGCTGAATTGCAGCTGCATCGCATCCAGCGCATTGGCCAGCTGGCGGGAGCGCCCAGCCAGATCGCGGTAGGTGTAGCGGTGGATGTCGCCCTCCACCCTGCGCGAGACGATTTCGGCGTCGCCATGGTGGCGCTCGGCGAATTCGATCAGCGAAGAAATCAGCAGCGGTTGGCTCTGCATCAGGCCCAGCATGTGTGCTCCTTGGTTGTTGTAATGAAGGGAACGGTCATCGTAGCGCGGCGGTCGGGCAACAGGGCTGGGGGATGACCTGTACGCGACTGTGTTGCCCCCGCCGTACCGTCGCCGTGTTGACGTCAGTGTGCAGGCGCGTGGCACGCAGGCCAACATGTGTCGTCGCCTTGACAAAGGCCAAGGGATAACCCGCAACGTACGGCACGGCCGGGTGACAATCCGCAGATGCTTGACTCGCACCTCACCGCACCACGCTTCATTGCCGCGCAACCCTGGTTTGCAGGACTGCCCGCTGTGCTGCAGGAGCGCCTGCGTGCCGAGGTGTCTTCCACGCAGGCCGGCAAAGGCGACGTGATGATGGACGCGGGCAGCGCCGTGCAGGGCTGGCATGCGGTGCTGTCAGGGCTGGTGATGCTGCAGAGCCCGTCTGGCAAGGGGCGTTCGTCGGCTTTCATCGGGGTGCCCGACGGCGAATGGTTTGGCGAGGGCTCGGCCATGAAGCCCGAGCCGCGGCGCTACCGCGTGGTGGCGCTGCGGCCCACCACGCTGATGTGCCTGCCGTTGCCCCTGTTTGAAACACTGCGCCAGACCAGCCTGGCGTTCAATCAGTACCTGGTGCTGCACATGAACATGCGCTTGGGCCAGGCCATGACCATCATCGAAGCGGGTCGCACGCAGTCGCCCGAGCACCGCGTGGCGCTGTACCTGAGCCGCCTGTTTTGGCGCAGCACGCGCAGGCTGAACCTGACGCAGGAAGAGCTGGGCCAGCTGGTTGGCCTGTCGCGCCAGACGGTCAACCGCGTGCTGCGCGCGCTGGAGGGCCTGGGCATCGTCTCGCTCGACTTCGGCCGCGTGGCCATCGTGGACGATGTGGCACTGGATGCCTACCTGGCTGCCACCGCCGCGCAGTAAAGGGGCGGCACTGGTAGCGGCTGCCACCTCGTCAACCGGATGAATCGTTGCACCCGGGCATGCTTGCTACTCCTGGAAGCATGCCCCCCGGTATGCCGGGACATCACCCCTGCGAGACAATCCAGCAGATGACTCTGCCCTCAGACAACACGGCGACCGCAGACCTGGGCCTGGCGTGGAACCACGGCTTCGCCGCCCTCGGCCCCGACTTCTACACCGAGCTGCGGCCCACGCCCCTGCCCTCCCCCCGCTGGGTGAGCACCAGTTCCCAGGTGGCGAGCCTGCTGGGTTTGAGCGCGCCAGCGATGCACGGCGACGCAGCTTTGCAGGCCTTTACCGGCAACGCGCTCCTGTCGGGCTCGCGCCCGCTGGCCAGTGTGTACAGCGGCCACCAGTTTGGCGTGTGGGCCGGGCAGCTGGGCGATGGCCGTGCCATCTTGCTGGGCGAGACTGCCAGCGGGCTGGAGGTGCAGCTCAAGGGCGCGGGCATGACGCCCTACTCCCGCATGGGGGACGGGCGGGCCGTGCTGCGCTCGAGCATCCGCGAGTTTCTGTGCAGCGAGGCCATGCACGGGCTGGGCATCCCCACGTCGCGCGCCCTGTGCATCACGGCATCGCCCGCTCCGGTGCGGCGTGAAGAGACCGAGACCGCCGCCGTCGTGACGCGCGTGGCCCCGAGTTTTGTGCGCTTTGGCCACTTCGAGCACTTTGCCGCCAACGGACATGACGTGCAGCTCCGGCAACTCGCCGATTACGTGATCGACCGCTATTACCCGGAATGCCGGGCCTCGCAGTCGTTCGGCGGTAACCCATACGCGGCGTTGCTGCACGCGGTGAGCGAGCGCACCGCCACACTCATGGCGGCCTGGCAGTCCGTGGGTTTTTGCCACGGTGTGATGAATACCGACAACATGAGCATCCTGGGGCTCACGATCGACTACGGCCCGTTCCAGTTCCTGGATGCCTTCGTGCCCGGCCACGTGTGCAACCACAGCGATTCGCAGGGTCGTTATGCCTTCAACCGCCAGCCCAACGTGGCGTACTGGAACATGTTCTGCCTGGCGCAGGCGCTGCTGCCGCTCATCGGCGACCAGGAACTGGCCAAGGAGGCGCTGGAGTCGTTCAAAACCGTGTTTCCCGAGGCTTTCGTGGCCCGCATGCGCAACAAGCTGGGCCTGCTCCAGCCGCACGACGGAGATTCGGAACTGATCGACGCCATCTTGCTGCTGCTGGCACGCAACGGCGTGGACTACACCATCTTCTGGCGGCGCCTGGCCCACGCCGTGCAGGCAGGCCAGTTCGAGCCAGTGCGTGACCTGTTTGCCGACCGTGTGGCCTTCGATGCCTGGTTGCTATCTTATTCAGAGCAATCAGGGCAATCAAATCAAGCACTAGCGGCCGATTTGATGCTAAAAAGCAATCCCAAGTACGTTTTGCGCAACCATTTGGGCGAACAGGCCATCCGCGCTGCGAAACTTGGCGACTTCTCTGAAGTCCATACCTTGCAGCGCCTGCTGGAGCGCCCGTTTGACGAGCACCCCGGCCACGAGGCCTACGCCGACTTCCCGCCCGACTGGGCTTCGTCCATCGAAATCAGCTGTTCATCATGACCTTCCCGATCCAGAAAACCGAGTCCGAGTGGCAAGCCATCCTGCGCGAAAAAGGCGCCGAGCCAGCCGCCCTGCAGGTCACGCGCCACGCTGCCACAGAACGGCCATTCACAGGCAAGTACGAAGCCCATTGGGCCGACGGCAGCTACCACTGCATCTGCTGCAACGCCAAGCTTTTTGATTCCGGCACCAAGTTTGACGCGGGGTGCGGCTGGCCGAGCTTCTCGCAGGCGGTGCCCGGCGCTATCGCCGAGATCGTGGACCGCAGCCATGGCATGGTCCGCACCGAAACAGTGTGTGCACAATGCGGGGCGCATCTGGGGCATGTCTTTGAGGACGGCCCCGCCCCAACCGGCCTGCGGTACTGCATGAACTCGGCGTCGCTGGACTTCGACGCAGGCGCACGCTGAGCCTTTTCGACGACTTCATGAAAATCCTGATCGACTTCTTCCCCATCCTGCTCTTTTTCGGGGCCTACAAGTTCTACGGCATTTACGTGGGCACGGCCGTGCTGATGGCCGCCACCGTGGTGCAGATGGGGCTGATCTATGCGATCGACCGCCGCCTGCAGACCATGCACAAGGCCACGCTGGTACTCATTCTGCTGTTTGGCACGCTCACCCTTGTGCTGCAGGACGACCGCTTCATCAAGTGGAAGCCCACGGTGCTCTACGGTGCGATGTCGCTGGCCCTGGCAATTGCGTTGTGGGCGTTTCGCAAGAACTTCCTCAAGATGCTGCTGGGCAGCCAGCTGGTGCTGCCAGACGCCGTGTGGCTGCGGCTGAACATTGCCTGGATTCTTTACTGCGCGTTCATGTCGGCAGTGAACGCGTACGTGGTGATGAACTTCTCTACCGAAGCCTGGGTGGACTTCAAGCTCTGGGGCTATGTTTTCCCGCTGGTCTTCCTGGTAGGCCAGGGTTTTTATATTGCGCCCCACCTCAAGGGCGACGAGCCCGCGGCCTGACAGCATCCACACGCCATGACAACCACCCCATCCCTTGCGCAGCAGATGCACGATGCGCTGGCCCAGCGCCTGACGCCTTCCACCCTGGAGGTGCTCGACGAAAGCGCAGACCACGCAGGCCATGTCGGCGCCAACGGCACCGGCTTTGGCACCCATTTCAGAGTGCGCATAGCGTCACCTTTGTTTACAGGACAGCGCCGGGTAGCCCAGCATCGCCTTGTGTATGATGCCCTGCAAGAATTTATTGACGGGGGCGTACACGCCCTGGCCATTGAAGTTCTCTGACCCGGCCTGCATCTCCCCGCTTGCCGGCGTTCAGCTGGCAAAACACACTCCTCATTTTTTGGATTCCGCATGAAGAAACAGCTCCTGTCCGGCCTCGTGGCCGCTGCCGTGCTGGGCACGTTGGCCCTGCCCGTGTCCGCCCAGAACGTCGCCATCGTGAACGGCAAGGCCGTGCCCAAGGAACGTGTCGAAGCCCTCAAGCAGCAGGTCGAGCGCTCGGGCCGTCCGGTCACGCCCGATATCGAAGGCCAGATCAAGGAAGAAGTCATCGCGCGCGAAGTATTCATGCAGGAAGCGCAAAAGCGCGGCCTCGAAGCGTCGCCTGACTACAAGACGCAAATGGACCTGGCCCGCCAGACCATCCTGATCCGCGAACTGTTCATGGACTTCCAGAAGAAGAACCCCGTGACCGACGCCGAAATCCAGGCTGAATACGACAAGTTCGTGGCGGCCAACAGCGGCAAGGAATACAAGGCCAGCCACATCCTGGTCGAGAAGGAAGCCGACGCCAAGGCGATCATTGCGTCGATCAAGAAGGGCGGCAAGTTTGAAGACATCGCCAAGAAGCAATCGAAGGACCCAGGCTCTGGCGCCAAGGGTGGTGACCTGGACTGGGCCAGCCCATCGAGCTACGTGACCGAATTCACCGAGGCGCTCGTCAAGCTCGAAAAGGGCAAGATGACCGACGCTCCCGTGAAGAGCCAGTTTGGCTGGCACGTGATCCGCCTGGACGACGTGCGCCAGGCCGAGCTGCCTAAGCTTGACGAAGTCAAGCCTCAGGTGGCACAGCAGCTGCAGCAGCAAAAGCTGGCCAAGTTCCAGGAAGACCTGCGCGCCAAGGCCAAGGTCGAGTAATCACGGGTGGGTGCACGTGCCACAGGGCGCGTGCAACCTCTCGCAACAACGCGGCCTTTTGGCCGCGTTTTGCTTGGTGCGTACCCACGCAAGCGCTGCAGTCTGCTGACGGGGGGGCTGAGGAGAACGCAGCCGATGGCGCGCGAAGCTCCTGGGCTCTCGTGCCCTGACGCGAAGGATCAACGCGACCAAGCACCCCTCAGCGACTACCCACCCACATCGCAGCCGTCAGAAGGCCAATCATGACGGGCTGGTGAAGCATGTAATAGGTCAGGCTCCAACGGCCCAGCGCGGCAAGCGGAGCCAGGCTGGTCGGTAACCGGGACTGGAGGACATGCGGGTGCGCGGACAGCAACCACTGCCCGCAGGCCAGCCCCCACCACAGCACGCCGAGCCAGGGGAACACAGGCACGTAATCCTCGGTGAACGGCTTGCGCGTGACCAGCCCCAGCCAGTTCAGTGCCCGGCTGTTGAATGCACTCGCCGCTTCAGGCCAAACCATGGGTAGCGCCTGCTGGAACAGCACAGGAAGCGACAGCGCCACGAGCCCGGCCAGCCACAGCCAGCGTCCCCAGCCTGCGGTAACGCGGGCCACCAGAAGCATGATGGCCATCCCATGCAGCACCCCGAAGTAGATATAGCTGCCGGGGAACATGACGAGCGAGCCTGCCGTGACCAGCAACGCGCAGCCTGCAATCTGGAGCCACCGGCGTCCAAACCGCGACCAGCCCTGGCCTTGGTGAAGCGCAATCGCCTGACCCAGCCCCGCACAAAAAAGGAACAGACTCACGATGAGCGTGCGCTGCGTTGTCCACAACGGATCGACCCGGAAATTCTGGGGCCACAGCCCGAAGTGGCTAAGGTCAAAGCAGAAGTGGAAGACCGTCATCCACACCATGGCCAGCCCCCGCAGCGCATCCACAGCAGGGTAACGCTGGTTGGTTGACGAAGGCGCCGTGACAAAGCGCGGTGAGCGCGCCAGGAACGCGGGAGTGTTGGCCATCGGCAGCGATTGGGGAGATTGACGGACAGACCTTGGACAGGCGCCATGGTATCGAACACTCCGAGCCGCCGCGCGCACAGCAGATGCCGAGCCTCACCACCACAACGGCCATGAAAAAAGCCCTGCAGCATGATGCTGCAGGGCTTTCAAACAATGGTCGGAGCGGCGGGATTCGAACTCGCGACCCTCTGCTCCCAAAGCAGATGCGCTACCAGGCTGCGCTACGCTCCGACAGCTCGTATTCTAACCCGGCAAATCGGTGGTTTCTGGCTCGATGCACGCTTTTTTGAATTTTTTAGCGGATCGGGCAGGCAACCATGCTGACGGGACACCGCAGGCCGAGCCACCTGCCGTGTCAACCGGCCACATCGGGCCGGCAAAAAAGGATCAACGATTGGACGATGGGCCTGGGCCACGACCGGCGAGGTGGCGGAAAGTGATCCGGCCCTTGCTCAAATCGTAAGGCGACATTTCCAGAGACACCTTGTCGCCCGCCAAGATGCGGATGTGGTGCTTGCGCATCTTGCCGCCCGTGTAGGCGATCAGCTGGTGACCGTTGTCCAGGGTGACGCGAAAGCGCGAGTCGGGCAGCACTTCCGTGACGGAGCCCTGCATTTCGATAAGTTCTTCTTTGGCCATGTTTATCTCTTCAATACAAATATTCGGTGATCTGCGGCTGACCGCCGGGGAACGCCGCCATGAAGGTCTCCGCGTGGTCGATGCTTGCTCGACACACGGGGCGTTGCGGGCGGTGGGGTTCGCTGCACCCGTGGCGCAGATCAGGCAGGTGGCCGGGAAAGCCGGCGTCAATGGACAGGCAAGCGCTGTGCAAAGCCTGTCGATTGTACCGCGCCCTACCCTTTTTGCCTATCCGCGGCTGGCAGAGCCCCAGGCGGGGCGGCAGTCCCCGCCGCAGCCGGCCGTGAACCGACCTCGCCCGGTACCTGGAGGGCACGGGCCAAAGTGCGCATCAGGTCGCTCTGGGTGATCACGCCCAGTAACCGGTGATCGCCATCCACGATAGGCACATGGTGGTGCCCACCCTGTGAGAAAAGCGGCACCAGGTCCATGGCATGCTGGCCGACCTGCGCCACCTGCACCGGACTGGACATGATGGCGCCGACCGTACTGGGCTGTCCACTGCGCCCCAGTACCAGTGTCTTGAGCCGTTGGCCCAGGCCCTCATGGACATCCAGATTGGCAAGGCGCATGAAGTCGGCAACCGTGACGATGCCAAGCACCACCATGCTGGCATCCACCACCGGCAGCGCCTTGATCTGCTGCGCACGCATCAAAGCCCAGGCGTCCTTGAGCGAGGCGTCAGCGGCCACGGCCAGCGGCGGGGTGGACATGATCTGTGCACAGCGGATGTCGCCCAGTGTGCGCTGGAATGCAGCACGTCCGGCCAGGTGCAGCAGTCCCTCCAGATCTGCGCGGCTGATGTCGAGCACCTGGTTGTAGTGCGCGAGGGCAGCATCCACATCCGAGGCGGCAAAGGCCCCGGCCTGCGCGCCTGCACGTTTTTCCCTGCGCTGCGGATGCGGGTAGCGCCGCCCCGTCAGCCCGTTGTAGACCACCGCCACAGCCAGCAGCACCAGCAGATTCAGAAGCACCGATAGCCCCGGCAGGTGCAACCCGTCCGACGCCGTCAACACCATGTACAGCGCCATGGCGCCGCCCGGGGGATGAAGGCACCTTAACGGCACCATCAACGCCACGGCCAGCCCCACAGCCACAGCGCCAGCAAGCGCCGGGTCGGGGATCAGTGCAGCGCAGGCAGCACCCACCAGCGCCGACAGCGCACTTCCCCCAAGCACAGGCCACGGCTGAGCCAAGGGACTCGAAGGCATGCCGAACACCAGTACCGCGCTGGCACCGAGTGACGCCACCAGCCAGGGCCCACCCACCCCATGCCCCGCCCACCAGCGCCCCAGGCCCGCGGTAACCAGCACCCCGAAGACTGCACCCGCCACAAATCGCACGCGCTCGGCCCGGTCAATACCGAGCGGAGATGGCCAAAAGTTTTTCAGCCACTGCAACAGTGCGGCGGTGCGCGAAGCAGGCATCACTCCCGGATGGGACGCAGGCGGTGCAGAAGATGGCGGACGGTCAGACGGAGACGACATCGGCAAAAAACGGGAGAAGCAGGCCTGGCAAAGCAGCCGCAATGTGAGAGCGATCCAGCAAGCAAACGGGCCGCTGCACAGTGTGGAGTCACAGAGCCGTCAGGCGCGCCCGCATCGGGTGGGCTGCAGCCATGCAAAAAAAGACGCTCACCGCAATTGTGGCGCGCAACATCGCCCCATGCTGCACACGGCGCGGCCAGTACGTAACAGCGTGCGAGACGCCCCCTGCAAGCAGCCGATCCGGGTAAGCCATAGGTTTGCAGGCTAGGGACCATGGAGTAAATTACTTTAAGCCTAAACAAAGGAGCCTCTCCATGACCTCACGCCGCCTTGTCATCAGCCGAAGCGCAGCCCTTGTGGGCGCTGCATCCACCGGGCTGCTGCTGCCCTCCATCGTGCGGGCCCAGAGCAACAAGGTGCGCGTGGGCTTCATGCTGCCTTACACCGGCACGTTTGCCCAACTGGGCGTTGCCATTGAAAACGGCGTACGGCTGGCCATCGATCAGCAGGGCGGCAAGCTGGGCGGGCGCGAGATCGAGTGGTTCAAGGTCGACGATGAATCCGAACCCAGCAAGGGCGTCGAGAACGCCAGCAAGCTCGTGCAGCGCGACAAGGTGGACGTGCTGATCGGCACCGTACATTCAGGCGTTCAGATGGGCATCCAGAAGGTCGCCCGGGACACCGGAGTCCTGAACCTGATCCCCAACGCCGGTGTGCACGCCGCCACCCGCGCGCTGTGCGCCCCCAACGTGTTCCGTACGTCGTTCAGCAATTCCCAGCCCACACTCGCGCTGGGCAAGGCCATGGTCGAGAAAGGCCACAAAAAGGCCGTCTGGATCACGTGGAAGTACGCGGCGGGCGACGAGGCCTTTGAAGGCTTCAAGCAGAGCTACACGGCCGCGGGCGGCACCATCGTCAAGGAACTGGGTCTGCCGTTTCCCAACGTGGAGTTTCAGGCGCTGCTCACCGAGATCGCCGCCATCAAGCCCGATGCCGTGGCCTGCTTCTTTGCCGGTGGCGGCGCTGCCAAGTTCATCCGCGACTACGCTGCGGCGGGCCTCAAGGACAAGATTCCGCTGTACGGCTCCGGCTTTTTGACTGAGGGCGTGCTGGACGCCGCCGGCCCCGCTGCCGACGGCATCATCACCACCATGCACTACAGCGACTCGCTGGACACGCCCCGCAACAAGCAGTTCCGCCTGGAATACGCCAAGACCTTCCGCAGCCAGCCCGACGTGTATGCCGTGCAGGGTTACGATACCGGTCTGCTGCTCGTACAGGGCGCCAATGCCGTCAAGGGCGATCTTTCGTCGAAAGCGGCCCTGTACAAGGCTATGGAAGGCGCCACCATCGACAGCCCCCGCGGCAAGTGGACGATGAGCAAGGCCCACAACCCGGTGCAGGACATCTATCTGCGCAGGGTCGAGAACAAGGAAAACAAGGTGATCGGCGTGGCCGCCAAGGCGCTGGCCGACAGCGGTGCCGGTTGCCGCATGGCCTGACACGGGCCTCCGAGGAACGTTCACCACCCAACGGTTGGGCCGAAGGGCCGCCGGGGCATTCACAATCTGCCACGGATTGCTGGTGTTGACCAGCGGCCTGCAGATGGATGCGCCTGCTGCCCGTTTGCGTTCCCGCTTGACGGCCCTTGTCTCATTTTTCGTGCTTCATGACACTCAGTACCTACCTGCTCTACCTCGGCGCCGTCGCGCTGCTGGTGCTCTCCCCCGGGCCCACCATGCTGATGTGCATGACCTGCTCGCTGCAGCACGGTCCGCGCAAGGCCCTCGCCGCAGCGGCTGGCAGCGTCACTGCGGTGCTGGGTACCATGCTGCTGTCTGCGCTGGGCCTGGGCGCACTGCTGGCTGCGTCTGAAACGGCTTTCTGGGTGCTGAAGGCAGCGGGAGCGGCCTACCTGATCTGGCTGGGCGTGAAGACGTTCCGCAGCACGGGCTCGGTGTTCGACCAGCTGCCCGCCGGTGGCATCAACGCGCCAGTGTCCACCAGCGCACGCAAGCTCTTTGCCCAGGGGCTGGTGGTAGGTGGCAGCAACCCCAAGGCCATTCTCTTTTTCACCGCCTTCTTCCCGCAGTTCCTCGACCCTTCGGCTGCGTGGGCGCCGCAATTTGCCGTGCTGGCCAGTACCTTCGTGACCTTTGAATTCACCGTGCTCGGTCTGTGCGCCGCAGGCGTGGCGCGCCTGGCACCCGCACTGCGCCACGGCAACCGCATGCGCTGGTTCAACCGCGTATCGGGCGGGCTCTTCGCCTTGATGGGCTCTCTGCTGCTGGCCACGCGCCGCGCGGCCTGACGCCGGCAGCAGCGCCCGCGCCCCGCTACACCCTGCCCCCATGGACTTTGCCACCTTCCTCATCCAGCTGCTCAACAGCGTGCAGTACGGGTTGCTGCTGTTCATGCTGGCGGCCGGGCTCACGCTGATCTTCGGCATCATGGGGGTGGTCAACCTCGCCCATGGCAGCTTCTACATGCTGGGCGCCTACCTGGCGTATTCGCTGTCGGCCCAGCTGGGCAGCCTGGCGGCGGCGATCGTTGTGGGCACAGTGCTGGCCGTGGTGTTCGGCCTGGCGCTTGAATGGCTGCTGTTCCGCCACTTCTACCACCGCGATCATCTGGACCAGGTGCTGCTGACCTTCGGGCTGATCTACATCTTTGAAGAGCTGCGCTCCATGCTGTGGGGGGACGATGTGCATGGCGTTCCGATCCCGCAGGCGCTGGACTGGTCCATTGCACTGACAGACACGCTCTCCTACCCCGTGTACCGCCTGTTCATCTCCGGCGTTTGCATCGCGCTGGCGGTGGGGCTGTACCTGCTCATTTCCAAGACGCGGCTGGGCATGAAGATCCGCGCCGGGGCGTTCAACCGGAGCATGGCCGAATCACTGGGCGTCAACATCAAGCTGCTGCATGCCGTGGTGTTTGCCCTGGGCGTGGGCTTGGCCGCGGTAGCGGGCATGGTGGCCGCACCCGTGTCCAGCGTGTACCCCAACATGGGCTCTTCGGTGCTCATCATGTGCTTCGTGGTGGTGGTGATCGGCGGCATCGGCTCGGTGAGGGGCGCGCTGATCGCGGCACTGCTCGTCGGGCTGGTCGACACCTTCGGCAAGGTGCTGCTGCCTTCTGTCTCCGGGATGCTGGTGTACATGCTGATGGCAGCCGTGCTGCTCTGGAAACCTGAAGGTCTTTTCAAGCAATGAGCACGCCCCGCGCCCACCTCGAAGTGCTGCCCCGCAGCGTGCAGTTTGTGCTGGCGCTGGGCGCTACAGCGCTGGTGCTGTTTCCGCTGGTCGGCAGCGACTTTTACGTTCAGATGGTCACGCGGATGATGATCATGGGCATCTTCGCGATGAGCCTGGATCTGCTGCAGGGCGTGACCGGGCTGGTCTCGCTGGGGCATGCCGCCTACTTTGGCGTGGCGGGCTACGCGCTGGCCTTCATGACGCCAGCCGACGCACCGGTCAGCCTGTGGTGGACGCTGCCTCTGGCCGTGCTCGGATCGGGGCTGGTGGCCTTCATCATCGGATTCTTCGTGGTGCGCACGCATGGCATCTACTTCATCATGGTGACACTGGCGTTCGCGCAGATGGTGTTCTACCTGTTCTTCGACAACAAGGCGCTGGGCGGCTCCGACGGCATCTACATCAACTTCAGGCCCGATGCCAGCGTGTTCGGCTGGCTCCCGTTCGACCTGGAAGGCCGCAAGACGTTTTATTACTTCACCCTGGTGCTCATGCTGGGGGTGTATGCGCTGCTGCGGCGCATGCTCTGGAGCCCGCTGGGCCGGGCGCTGTCCGGTATTCGCATCAACGAGCACCGCATGCGCGCCATGGGGTTCGGCACCCGGGGATACAAGCTTACGGCCTTCACGCTGGCAGGCGCGCTGGCCGGTCTGGCGGGCTATCTGTGGGGTGCGCAGACCGGCTACGTCAACCCCGAGCTGATGGGTTTTCACATGAGCGCCCACGCCATCATGATGATCATCCTCGGCGGCATGGGCAACTTTGCCGGAGCCATCGTGGGCGCGTTTGCATTCGAATACCTGCTGCACGTCTTCAAGGACATCACCAAGCACTGGCAGCTGCTGATGGGCGGCTTCATCGTGCTGGTGGTACTTGCCGCGCCGAGGGGGCTGCTGGGCATTGTGGCGCAGCTGCGCGGCGGCAAGCGCCCCATGCCCGAGCGCGAGGATCACCCCCATGCATGACCTGCTTCTGTCTGCACGCGGCCTGACCAAGCGCTTTGGCGGGCTGGCCGCCGTCAATGGAGTCTCTGTGGACCTGCACCGCGGCAGGATTCACGCGGTCATCGGCCCCAACGGCGCGGGCAAATCCACGCTGACCAATCTGCTGTCTGGCGACCTGCCCCCTACGGCAGGCAACATCACGCTGGGTACGACCGACGTGACCGGCTGGACGCCCGAGCGCATCTCCCGGCAGGGGCTGGGACGCAGCTACCAGAAGACCAATATCTTCATGCCCCTGACGGTGCACGAGAACGTGCGCCTGGCGGCCCAGTCGCGGGAACCACAGCAGCCCTGGAACCCGCTGCGATGGCTGTCGAGCACACGCATGGATGCTATTCATAACATAGCAACAAGGGCAAGATTGGAGAGGGCTATCGAGCTTTCCGGCCTGAAAAACCGTTATAGATCGATTGCCGGGGCCATGAGCCACGGCGAGCAGCGCCAGCTGGAGATTGCCATGACGCTGGCCACCGAGCCCTCTGTGGTGCTGCTGGACGAACCCCTGGCAGGCATGGGCGTGGCGGAGGCCGAGCGCATGGTCGACCTGCTCCTGCGCATCAAGCCAGCCCACGCCATCATGCTGGTCGAACACGACATGGACGCCGTATTTGCCTTGGCCGACCAGCTCACGGTGATGGTCAACGGGGAAGTCATTGCCCACGGTGCGCCGCCCGACGTGCGTGCCAACGCCGCCGTCCAGGCGGCCTACCTGGGCGAGGACCACTGACATGGCCCAAGGCGAAACCAACACCATCAGCGTCCCGGCCGGCCCGGGCCGCAGCGAGGCATGGCGATGAGTGAACCGTGGATCGACGCCCGCGGGCTCCACACCTACTACGGCCCCAGCCACATCCTGCACGGGGTGGACTTCCGCATCGGCCACGGTGAAACCATTGGCCTGATGGGCCGCAACGGCATGGGCAAGAGCACGCTGCTCAAAACCCTGGTGGGCCTGGTGAAACCGGCCAGCGGCACGGTGCGCGTCGCCGGCCGCGACATGACAGGGCGCCCGCCCTACGAGGTGGCCCGTCTGGGCATTGCCTACGTGCCCGAGGGCCGCGGCATCTTCGGCAACCTGAGCGTGCGCGAGAACCTGGTGATGGCCGCACGGCCCCGCCGGGCGCGCGATGCCGCTGGCGCCACAGCCCGCGGCGAAGACTGGACCTTTGACCGTGTGATGGAGACCTTTCCGCGGCTGAAAGAGCGCCTGGGGCATGGCGGCCAGCAGCTCAGCGGCGGCGAGCAGCAAATGCTGACCATTGGCCGCGCGCTGATGACCAACCCCGACGTGCTCATCCTCGACGAAGCCACCGAAGGCCTGGCACCGCTGATCGCCCGCGAGATCTGGCGCATCTGCAGCCTCATCAAGGAAAGCGGTATCAGCAGCGTGATCGTGGACAAGAACTGGAAGCACGTCACCCAGATCACCGACCGCAACGTCATCCTCGTCAAGGGCCAGGTGGTGTTTGAAGGCACATCCCAGGCGCTGCAGGACGAGCCGGGCCTGCTCGAACAGCACCTCGGCGTCTGACAGCGGAATGCGGGGTGCACCCGCACCGCGCCTGCGCCACCCACCGATAGAATCCACCGCTTTCGTCCCCGAGAGGTTGCCCTTGTCTGATCGTCTGGCAGTTTTGCCGCAATACCTGATGCCCAAGCAGGCGATGACCGTGCTGGCAGGCAAGCTGGCATCGGCCCGGCTGGGAGGCCTGACCACCGCCGCCATCCGCCGTTTTGTGGCGCGCTACAACGTCAACATGGACGAAGCGGCCAACCCCGACATTGGCGCGTACACCTCGTTCAACGATTTCTTCACCCGCGCCCTGAAACCCGGCGCACGCCCGCTGGAAGCAGCCGACCTGATCTGCCCGGTGGACGGCGCCATCAGCCAGTTCGGCCCCATTGCGCACGACCAGATCTTCCAGGCCAAGGGACATACCTACTCGACCACCGCGCTGGTCGGTGGCGACGCCGCGCTGGCCGCGCAGTTCGAGAACGGGCACTTTGCCACGCTCTACCTCAGCCCGCGCGACTACCACCGCATTCACATGCCCTGCGCCGGCACGCTCACGCGCATGGTGCATGTGCCGGGCGACCTGTTTTCCGTGAATCCGCTTACCGCGCGCGGCGTGCCCGGGCTGTTTGCCCGCAACGAGCGCGTGGTGTGTGCGTTTGACAGCGCCCATGGCCCGTTTGTGCTGGTGCTGGTAGGCGCCACCATCGTGGGTAGCATGGCCACGGTGTGGCACGGCCTGGTAAACCCGCCGCGCACCGGCCGGCAGCGGCAATGGGACTACGCGCCCGGCCAGGTCAGCCTGCAGCAGGGTGATGAAATGGGGCGCTTTCTGCTGGGCTCCACGGTGGTGATGCTGTTCCCACAAGGGCCGCTGCGCTTCAATCCGCATTGGGCACCTGCCCGGCCGATCCGGCTGGGCGAAGCCATGGCCATGCGTTGAGGACTGGTGACGCGCCGCAGCACAGCGCCGTCAGAGAAAAAACGCACGGGCGGGAGGGCCCGGCTGTACCCGCTTTCAGCCCGCCTCGGGAGCGCGCGTGAGCCGGAAGGCCGTGGGTGCGAGCTGCAGCGATTCAGGCATGACCGGTGCGTCGTGGCCTACCAGATAGACCGTCAGCGCGTAGCGCCGCACCACAACATGACTGATGGTTTCATCGCGCTGACCCCAGCGCACTGAGGCTCCCGCCTTGTAATGGGGCATGTAGTAGTGGGTGGCCGCTGTTTCCATGGGGATGAGCGGCTCCTTCCGCTGACTGTCACTGGTGAGTGCTTCACCGCCGGCCATTGCGGCCACAGGATGGATGTTAGCACCCGCACGTTGCGCATTACCGGTATGACGATGCCTTTTACACGTCCCGTGCAGTCTGTTGCCAGTACTGGCCGCCGCGCAGCCGGGCGAACGCCAGCGCCGCGGCCAGCATTTTCTGCAGATGCGGCTGCACCCGGCTGGCAACATCGGGCAGGTAGTCAAAAGGCAGGGCCTCCTGCATATAGCTGCACTGCGTCATCTCCAGCTGCACGGCGTGCACGCCCTGCCCTGGCTGGCCGTAGTGGCGGGTGATATGGCCGCCCTTGAACCTGCCGTTGAGCACGGCCGTATACCCCCGTGCAGACCCGGCAATAGCCAGCAGCTCCTGCGCCAGGGCCGGATCGCAGCTCTCTCCGTTGGCCGTGCCGAGGTTCAGGTCGGGCAGCTTGCCTTCAAAGAACCGCGGCAGCACCGAGCGGATCGAGTGCGCATCCCACAGCACGGCCACACCGTGTTTGGAGCGGATGCGGTCGAGCTCAGCGCGCAGTTGCGCGTGGTACGGCGCCCACACGGCGTCGCGCCGGGTAGCGATCTCGGCTTCATCCGGCACATCGCCTGCTGTGTAGATGGGGGTGTCGTCAAACGTATCGACGGGGCACAGGCCGGTGACGCTCTGGCCGGGGTAGAGGCTGGCGCCATCGGGCGGGCGGTTCAGGTCCACCACGTAGCGTGAATGCGTGGCCACCAGCATGGATGCGCCCATGTCCCTGGCAAAGGCGTACAGCCTTTCCATGTGCCAGTCGGTATCCGGCACCTGGCGGGCCTCGGGCGTGAACCGCGCAGCCAGTGCCGGGGGCACGTAGGTGCCAGCGTGGGGCATGGAGATGAGCAAGGGCTCGGTGCCCTGGTGGAACAGAAAGGGAGGCGGCGGAGTGTGGGTCATCTGCTGGGTGCTATCCGGAGAGGGGGCAATCAATCTTCTGCAATGGTGGCGGCGCGCGCCGCAACAAAGGCATTCGCCGCACCATCGTGCAGCACATGGCGGCCCTGGGCCACACGGCGTATTCCGCCCACCCACACGCTGCCGATGGCCGACGTGCGGTGGCTGGCAAACACATGGGCCGAGAGCATGCCGGGCGCGGGCAGGCCGCGCAGGGCCACGTGCTGCGCATCCAGCACTACCCAGTCAGCGGACTGGCCCACGGCAATGCCCGCCGCCCCGCCATCCTCGAGCCGCCCCGATGCTTGCGCCCCACCCTGCGCGGCCTGCAGCGTCATGGCGGTGGCCACTTCGGGCTGCGCGTGCGTGGCCAGCACATTGCGCTGGCGGCGCGACAGGCGCTGGCCGTATTCCAGCATCAGCAGCTCTTCGGCCGCGTTGACGCAGGCATGGCTGTCCGAGCCCACGCCCCAGCGCCCGCCGTGCTGCAGCCACAGCGGCATGTCGAAAATGCCGTCGCCCAGGTTGGCCTCGGTGGTGGGGCAGATGCCTGCCACCGCGCCAGTGGCGGCTGCGGCAGTGTATTCGGCAGGCGTCATGTGGGTGGCGTGCACCAGGCACCAGCGCGCATCTACCGGCGCGTGCTCCAGCAGCCATTGCACGGGGCGGTGGCCGCTCCAGGCGATGCAATCCTGAACCTCCTGCGTCTGCTCGGCAATATGGATGTGGATGGGGGCCCGCGAGTTCAGGGCAGACAGGCCCTGCAGGGCAGCAGCCAAGCTGTCGGGCGGTACGGCGCGCAGCGAGTGCGGGGCCATGCCCAGAATGGCCTGCTGCGCTTGACAGACCGGCGTAAGCCGCTCCAATAACGATAGCATCCCGTCCGTGCTGCGGATGAAGCGGGCCTGATCGGCACGCGGCGGCTTCGCACCAAAGCCGCTGGTCTGGTAAAGCACCGGCAGCAGCGTGATGTGGATGCCCGCCGTGTGCGCGGCACGCAGCAAGGCCAGCGACAGCGTGGCGTCGTCTGCGTAGGGGCGGCCATCGGTGTCGTGGTGCACGTAGTGGAACTCGCACACCGAGGTGTAGCCCGCCTCCAGCATCTCGAGGTAGAGCCAGGTCGCGATGGCCTCCAGCGCCTCGGGGGTGATGCGCTGGGCAAATCGGTACATCAGGTTGCGCCAGCTCCAGAAGCTGTCCTGCGCCTCGCCCCGGTATTCGGTGAGGCCCGCAAACGCGCGCTGGAAGGCATGCGAGTGCAGGTTGGGCATGCCCGGCAGCAACGGCCCTGCGGCGTGCGCCACGCCAGCCGGTGCCGCGGCACCGGGCACGACGCGGGTGATGCGCCCTGCCCCATCCCACTGCACCAGCACATTGCGCGCCCAGCCGGTGGGCAGCAGCGCATCGGCTGCGAAGAGGCCGCGGGTGCTGTCGGCAGCGGTCATTGCGTCATGCGCCATGGGTTGCTCCGGTAACGGCTACACCCAGCCCGTTCGCCACCAACCGCCCCTGCCGCACGATGGTGCAGGCAGGCTTTTGGCCCAGCCAGTACGCCAGCTCGGCCGCTTCAGCCATCGGCCACAGCACGAAGTTGGCAGGCCGGCCCGCAGCGATCAAGCCGTGCGATTCCTGCAGGCCCAGCGCGCGGGCAGCGTGGATGGTGATGCCCGCCAGCGCCTCGGGTACCGTCAGGCGGAAGAGCGTGCAGGCCATGTTGGCCATGAGCAGCAGGCTGAGCGCGGGCGACGTGCCCGGGTTGTGATCGGTAGACACGGCCATGGGCACGCCCGCAGCGCGCAGTGCGGCTATCGGCGGCAGCTGTGTGTCGCGCAGCGTGTAGTAGGCACCGGGCAGCAACACGGCCACGGTGCCAGCGGCCTGCATGGCAGCGATGCCGTCGGCCGACAGGTGCTCGATGTGATCGCACGACAGCGCGCCATAGCGTGCGGCCAGCGCGGCGCCGCCCATGTCCGACAGCTGCTCGGCATGCAGCTTGACGGGGATGCCCAGGCGTTGCGCCGCCTGGAACACCTGCTCGGTTTCGGCCAGCGTGAAAGCAATGCGTTCGCAGAACACGTCCACCGCATCCACCAGCCCCTCCGCGGCCAGTGCGGGCAGCATGGTATTGCAGACCAGATCGGTGTAGTCGCCGCTGCGGCCCGCATATTCGGGCGGCAGCGCGTGTGCGCCCAGAAATGTGGTGCGCACCGTCACGCCAAACGCCTCGCCCAGGCGGCGCGCCACGCGCAGCTGCTTGCGTTCGTGCTCCAGCGCCAGGCCGTAGCCGGACTTGATCTCGATGGCACACACACCTTCGTCCAGCAGCGCCTGGAGGCGCGGCGCAGCCAGCGCAAAAAGTTCCTCTTCCGTTGCGTCGCGCGTGGCGCGCACCGATGAGACGATGCCCCCACCCGCCTTGGCCACCTCTTCATACGTGGCACCTGCCAGGCGCATCGCAAACTCGTTGGCGCGCTGCCCGCCGTAGACCAGATGCGTGTGGCAGTCCACCAGCCCGGGCGTGGCCAGCGCGCCCGCCGCCTGCCAGCGCGGCAGCGCCTGCCACCGGGCTGGCACCGCTTCGCACGGCCCGACCCACAGCACCTGCCCCTGCTGCACCACGATGCTGGCGCTTGCGCCATCCGGCAACGGGACGTCGGGCATGCACAGGCCCGCTGCAGGCACGACGCCTTGCCAGACCCCGTCGGCGCTGGCCTGGACGAGGGTTGGCATGTGGGCGGCTTCCGCCTGGCCATGCGGCGAATTCGTGGGGGTGTGGGTCATGGGAACAACTATGTTTTTTATAGCAACAGGTGCAATCAAATCATGGACTACCGGCCATTTTTAGCCAAAAACGGCCTCCCTGACCGACACCCGGACCAGCGCCGGGCGCGCATCGGGCGTGAAGGGGCTGGCAGCCGGATGGGCATGACCCATGGCCACCAGCGGTTCCAGCGACCGCGCAGCCACCGGGCCGGGCCACCACAGGCCCTGCCCTGCCCCCAGCACATACGACCGCTCGCCACCCAGCACCGCCCACTGGCCTTGCAGCACCATGCACAACCCGGCGCCATCGGGGCCTGCCGCGCAGGCCTCGCGCAGCACCTGCACACCGCCATCGCAGCGTCCACGCCGCAGCATCAGATTGAAGTCGGTCGAGGGGCCACCCAGCATCGTGCAGTCGATGGGTACATCGCCTGCAAACGCAAACGGCTGCCACCGCTGGTGCAGCGAATGCGCAATGCTGCCTGGCATGTCGCCAGGCACCTGGGCGTCGCTGTCGTCCACCGGCTGGGCCAGGTGCACTCCGTCGCCATCGAGCAGCATGATGTGCCGGTCCACGCCCGCAAACACCGAAAACGGCCCCGCTGCCGCGATGCTGGCCACGCTCACGCGCCAGTCAAACCCACTGGTGTCTGCGCCAGGCGGCCAGCAGACCAGCTCGCGCGTACTGCCGCCGC
This sequence comes from Acidovorax sp. BL-A-41-H1, assembly GCF_051942715.1. Classification (NCBI taxonomy): domain Bacteria; kingdom Pseudomonadati; phylum Pseudomonadota; class Betaproteobacteria; order Burkholderiales; family Comamonadaceae; genus Acidovorax; species Acidovorax sp. BL-A-41-H1. The sequence goes on from NZ_JBPVJQ010000006.1 coordinate 1,797,809, forward strand.
CGTTCTTCCACGGCATGGCAGGCACGTTGCGCAGGTCAAACCACTGCACGTCATCGTCGGGAGCGGGCGTGCCGCGCAGTGCAGGCCAGCCTGCGGCTTGACGGCGTTGCCTTGCCTGGTCGGGCGCGCCGCGAAACGTGTTGGTTGTTGCCATGACCAAGGTCGCCTGGTGGGTGCAATGGGTGCCTGCGCGTGCGTGCGACCTGCTACTTGCCGGCCAGCATGGGCAGTTTCAGGCCCTGCTTGCGGGCCGTCTCCTGCGCAAGCTCGTAGCCAGCGTCGGCATGGCGCATCACGCCGCTGCCGCAGTCGTTCACCAGCACGTTCGCCAGCCGCGCCGCTGCGGCATCGGTGCCATCGGCCACGATCACCATGCCCGAGTGCTGCGAGTAGCCCATGCCCACGCCACCGCCGTGGTGCAGGCTGACCCAGGTAGCGCCACCGGCGGTGTTGAGCAGCGCATTGAGCAGCGGCCAGTCGCTCACGGCATCGGTGCCGTCCTTCATGGCTTCGGTTTCGCGGTTGGGGCTGGCCACGCTGCCGGTATCCAGGTGGTCGCGGCCGATGACGATGGGGGCCTTGAGTTCGCCGTTTTTCACCATCTCGTTGAAGGCCAGGCCGGCAATGTGCCGCTCGCCCAGGCCCAGCCAGCAGATGCGCGCGGGCAGGCCCTGGAAGGCAATGCGCTCGCCCGCCATGTCGAGCCAGCGGTGCACGTGCTTGTTCTCGGGGAACAGCTCCTTGATCTTGGCGTCGGTCTTGCGGATGTCTTCGGGGTCACCCGACAGGGCCACCCAGCGGAACGGGCCCTTGCCTTCGCAGAACAGCGGGCGGATGTACGCGGGCACAAAGCCCGGGAAGTCAAACGCGTCCTTCACGCCTTCGTCAAACGCCACCTGGCGGATGTTGTTGCCGTAGTCCACCACCGGGATACCCATGTGCTGGAAGTCGAGCATGGCCTGCACATGCGCGGCGCACGATCTGGCGGCGGCCTTTTTCAGCACCTCGTGCTGCGTCACATCCTGCTGCGCGGCGCGCCACTGCGCCACCGTCCAGCCTGCGGGCAGGTAGCCGTTGACCAAGTCGTGGGCCGAGGTCTGGTCGGTGACCAGGTCGGGCTTCAGGCCCCCTGCTTTCGCACGGCGCACCAGCTCGGGCAGCACTTCGGCAGCATTGCCCAGCAGCGCGATGGATACGGCCTCTTTGGCTGCCGTGTGCTGCTGGATGAGTTCAAACGCGTGGTCGATGTCGCGCGCCTGCTTGTCCACGTAGCGCGTGCGCAGGCGGAAGTCGATGCTGGCTTGCTGGCATTCGATATTGAGCGACACCGCACCGGCAAACGTGGCCGCGAGTGGCTGCGCGCCGCCCATGCCGCCCAGGCCTGCAGTCAAAATCCAGCGCCCTTCGAGCGAGCCGCCAAAGTGCTTGCGACCGGCCTCGGCAAAGGTCTCGTAGGTGCCTTGCACGATGCCTTGCGTGCCGATGTAGATCCAGCTTCCTGCTGTCATCTGGCCGTACATGAACAGGCCCTTTTGGTCCAGCTCGCTGAAGTGTTCCCAGTTGGCCCACTTGGGCACCAGGTTGCTGTTGGCCAGCAGCACGCGCGGCGCGTTGGTGTGGGTCTTGAACACGCCCACGGGCTTGCCCGACTGGATGAGCAGGGTTTCGTCGTCGTTCAGGTCCTTGAGCGATGCAAGGATCTGGTCAAAGCATTCCCAGTTGCGCGCGGCGCGGCCGATGCCACCGTACACCACCAGGTCCTGCGGACGCTCGGCCACCTCGGGGTCGAGGTTGTTCTGGATCATGCGGTAGGCCGCTTCGGTGAGCCAGCTCTTGCAGGTGAGCTGGTTGCCGCGGGGTGCGCGGATGACGCGCGTGGGGTCGTGGCGGGGGTCGGTGCGTGCGGAAGCTGTGGCGGCGGCAATGATGGCGTCGTTGGCGTTCATGGTGGGCTCCTGTGAATCAGTGGGTGTGCGTGGAAAAGATCAGGCGTAGCTGGGCAGGCACTGCGTGAGTGCTGCAGGCCAGGCAGCCTGCTGCGCCCATTCGCGCATAGCTTCAATGTCGGGGGCGAGGTAGCGGTCTTGCTCCAGGTAGGCCACGCGCTGGCGGATGGCAGCGAACTGCTCTTCGATGAGGGGGGACGATTCCAGCCAGCCGCCGGGCCGCCCCAAGGCTGGCTGCGCCCCCTCGGGGGGCAGCGAGGACACGCCAGTGCCGAGCGTGGGGGCGACAGGCCTTCGGTCGAAGTCCATGCCCTGGGCGGCGGCCATGGCCTCGATGCCGACCATCACGGCCGCGTTGCGCACCATGTCGCCAAGGCGGCGCGCGCCGTAGGTGGCCATCGACACATGGTCTTCCTGGTTGGCCGATGTGGGCAGGCTGGTCACGCTGCTGGGATTGGCCAGACACTGGTTCTCGGCCGCGAGCGCGGCGGCGGTCACCTGCGCAATCATGAAACCCGAGTTCACGCCGCTGTCGCGGATCAGGAAAGCCGGCAGGCCCGAGAGGCCGGGGTCGAGCAGCAGCGACAGACGCCGCTCGGAGATCGCCCCGATCTCTGCGACAGCCAGCGCAATGATGTCAGCCACAAAGGCCACGGGCTCGGCGTGGAAGTTGCCGCCGGAGATCACGTCGCCATTGTCAAAAACCAAAGGGTTGTCCGACGCAGCGTTCGCCTCAATGGTGAGCACGCGCGCGGCGTGGTGCAGGTTGTCGAGGCACGCGCCCATCACTTGCGGCACGCAGCGGATCGAATACGGGTCCTGCACGCGGCCGCAGTTCGGGTGCGAGGTGTCGATGGCGCTGCCATCGAGCAGCGCGCGCACGGCAGCCGCCACAGCAATCTGCCCGGCTTGGCCACGCGCCTCGTGGATGCGCGCGTCAAACGGCTTGACCGAGCCCTTGATCGCTTCGAGCGACAGGCAGCCCGCCACCAGTGCGGCGGCGAACACGTTTTCGGCCCCAAACAGCCCCGCCAGCGCCAGCGAGGTGGACACCTGCGTGCCATTGAGCAGCGCCAGCCCTTCCTTGGGGCCCAGCACGAAGGGTTGCAGGCCGATGGACCGCATGGCTTCTGCGCCCGACACCACGGCGCCGTTCACCTTGGCGTAGCCCTCCCCGATCAGCACGCAGGCCAGGTGCGCCAGCGGCGCCAGGTCGCCCGATGCACCCACCGATCCCTTGGCCGGGATCACGGGCAGCACGCTGGCGTTGGCCATGGCCAGCAGCGCATCCACGATCTCGGGGCGGATGCCCGAGTGGCCGCGTGCCAGGCTGATAGCTTTGGTCGCCAGGATGAGGCGCACCACGTCGTCTGCCAGCGCATCGCCGGTGCCCACGCTGTGCGACAGCACCAGGTTGCGTTGCAACTCGGCTAGGCGCTCATGCGCAATCTTGGTGCTGGCCAGCTTGCCAAAACCGGTGTTGATGCCGTAGACCACCGAGTCTTCATCGACGATGCGCTGCACGGTGGCCAGCGACTGCAGCATGCCTGCGCGCGCCGATGGGTCCAGCACCAGCGGCACAGGCGCGGCATAGATACGCCGCAGTTCTGCCAGCGTGACGTGGCCGGGGTGCAAGGTGAGTGAAGACATGGATTTGGGTGTCATGGGACTGTCCTGTATATACAAGTAGGCGCAAGCAAAAAAAGGTGTTCAGGCCGTCTCGCGCATCACGCGACGGGGTTTCCATCTGCCCGGAAGCGGCTGCCCAGGCGGTAGCGGGTGGCAGGGTGCAGGCAGCGCACCACGGTGATGGGCACGCCGCGTGCCCAGGTGCGGCGCGTGAGCAAAAGGCAGGGCTCCTGCACTGGCATTTCCAGCAGCGCAGCCTGCTCTGCCGTGGGCATGACGGCATCCACCACATGCTCGATCTGGTCGAACGGCACGTTGCGCACCAGGTATTCGGACGGCTGCAGTTGCGTGAAGTCCTGCGCGGCGAACTCAGGCACCTGGCGCGGGTTCACGTAACGATCTTCCAGTTGCACGGGCAGGCCATCCTCGCGGTGGATGCACAGCGAGTGGAACACCGACTCGCCGGTGCGCAGGTCCAGCGCGGCAGCTACTTCCAGCGTGGCAGAAGTGCGCTCAACCGCCAACACATCGCAACGGTAGTCATGCCCGCGCTGGCGGATTTCGCTGGCCAGGTTGGCGATCTGCAGCAGCGTGGACTGTGGCTTGTCTTCGGCCACAAAGCTGCCCACACCGGCCACGCGCACGATGCGGCCCTGCTCCACCAGCTCGCGCAGCGCGCGATTCACCGTCATGCGCGAGATGCCGAACTGGGTGACCAGCTCGTTCTCGGATGGCAGGCGGTCGCCCGCACGCCAGATGCCTTCCTGGATCTTGCGGGCGATATGGTCCTTGACCTGCTCGTACAGCGCCATGGCCTGCGCGGGCGCCGCCGCGGCGGCCAAGGCCTTGGCAGGCGTGGCGCTACGGGGCTGGGCGGCGGTGGGCTTACGGGCGGTGCGTGCGCTCATGGTGGCGGGCAGTGTGGGCTTCAATGCAGGTCGGCTGCCATGGACTCGGCGCGGATCTCTTCTGTGAGGCGCGCTTTCAGGTCCATGAACTCGGGGCTGGTCTTGATGGTGTAGTGGCGCGGGTGCGGCAGGTCTACGGCCAGCTCGGTCTTGATGCGACCGGGCCGGGCGCTGAACACCGCCACGCGGTTGGCCATGAAGATGGCTTCGTCGATGTCGTGCGTGACGAAGAGCACCGTCTTGCGCTCGGCCTCCCAGATGCCCAGCAGCAGCTCCTGCATGAGCACGCGGGTCTGGTTGTCGAGCGCGCCGAAGGGCTCGTCCATCAGCAGGATCTTGGGGTCGTTGGCCAGCGCGCGCGCAATGGCAGTGCGCTGCTGCATGCCGCCAGAAAGCTGCTTTGGAAAGTGCTGCTCGAAGCCGCGCAGGCCCACCTTCGCGATGAAATACGCCGCGCGCTCTTTCTGCTGAGCCTCGGGCATGCCCCGCTCGCGCAGGCCGAAACGGATGTTCTGCTCGATGGTGAGCCAGGGAAACAGCGTGTAGCTCTGGAACACCATGCCGCGGTCTGCACCAGGGCCTTCGACCGGAACGCCGTCGAGCAGAACGCGGCCGCTGGTGGCGTGGTCCAGCCCCGCCACGATGCGCAGCAGGGTGGACTTGCCGCAGCCCGAGGGGCCGAGGATGGTGACGAAGTCGTTGTCGCGCACTTCAAAATCGACCGGCAGCAAGGCCTGTGTGCGCTGGCCCTTTCGGCCCTCGAAAACGCGTGATACGGCTTGGATGGAGACTCGGTTCATGGGGCTGCTCATCGCACAAAACTCCAGGCAAACAGGCGGTGGTTGAGTGCCTTGAACGCAAAGTCGGACACCAGCCCGATGAGGCCGATGACGATGATGCCGAAGATGATCTGGCCGGTGTTGAGCAGCGACTGGCTGTCCGTGATCATGTGGCCGATTCCGCTCGAAGACCCGATCAGCTCGGCCACGATCACGTACGTCCAGGCCCAGCCCAGCACGAGGCGCAGGGTCTCGGCAATGTCAGGCGCCGCGCCGGGGATGAGCACGCGGGTGACGATGCCCTGGTGGCCCGCGCCCAGCGTGTAGGCCGCCTCCACCAGGTCGCGCCGTGCGCTGCCCACCGTGACGGCCACCATCAGCGTGATCTGAAAAACCGAGCCGATGAAGATGACAAGGATCTTCTGCGCCTCGCCAATGCCTGCCCACAAGATCAGCAGCGGGATGAAGGCCGAGGCTGGTAGGTAGCGGCAAAACGAAATGAAGGGCTCGAAGAACGCCTCGATGCCTTTATAGGCGCCCATCGCGATGCCCAGTGGGACGGCGATGACCGCGGCCAGGATGAAGCCGCCCACCACGCGCCACACCGTCATGCCGATGTCCTTGATGAAGCCGTATTCGGTGAACAGCAGCCAGCCCTCTTTGACCATGGTCACGGGGCTGGCCAGAAACGTGGGCGACACGAAGCCACCCAGCGTGAAGAACGCCCACACTGCCACGAACACGACGAAAAATCCCAGACCGAGCATCCAGCGGGCGCGGCTGCTCACGGGCTCCAGGGGAGCCATGGAGCGCCGGCGCACGGGCGCTTTCAGATCGGCGGCAGGCAGGGGTTGTACGGCAGACATGGCGCGTTCTTCCGGTAGGCGGTTTACTTGATGAAGCTGGCGTCGAACGTGACGTTCAGGTCGTCAGGCGCCTTGCGGATGACGCCGGCCTCCAGCAGGATGGCCGTAGCGTCTTTCATGAACGCCTGCAGCTCGCCGGCAAAGAACTTCTGGTTGGCGGCCTTGTCCTGCCAGCGCAGGAAGGACGACGACTTGGCAAACTGCTCGCCCGTCTGCTTGACGGCCGCACCCATGATTTCATTCGACTTGGCAGGGTCAGCCTTGATCATCTCCAGCGCCTGGAAGTACGAGTTGGTGAGCGCCTGCGCGGCCTTCGGGTTGGCCTTGAGCCACGCCGGGTCGCAGCCCACGGTGTCCATCACCATGGGGTAGTCGAGCGTGGTGGCCAGGATCTTGCCGGCTGCAGGGTTGTCGCGCACGGTGGACAGGTAGGGTTCGTACGTCATGGCGGCGTCGTTTTGCCCGGCCACAAAGGCCTGCGCAGCGGCCTGGGGGGACAGCGTGGTGGTCTTCACGTCCTTGAGGCTCATGCCGTTCTTGCTGAGCATCCAGGCCAGGCCGAAAAACGGCGCGGTGCCCGGGGCATCGACGCCAATGGTTTTGCCCTTGAGGTCCGCAAAGCTGTTGATGTTGCCGCGCACCGCCATGCCGTCAGCGCCATAGGACTTGTCCATCTGGAAGATCTGCACGATGGGTACGCCGTTGGCGTTCCATGCCACATGGGTCTCGACGGTGGTGGCGGCGCACTGGATGGACTTGGAGGCCAGGGCCAGATGGCGGTCCTTCTGCGGAATCATCTTGATGTCCACATCGAGGCCGTTCTTCTTGAAGATGCCAGCCTTGTCCGCCAGCGTGAGGGGCGCAAAGCCCGTCCAGCCGGACATGCCCAGCACGATCTTCACTTCTTGCGCCTGCGCCGGAGCGGCCAGGCCCACCACGCACGCCACCGCCGCTGTCAGCGACGCCAATTTCGCAACCGATCGAGTCATCATCTGCTCCTGTTTTGAAAAAATTGCCTGCCCACCCAAACCAGGTACGCCCAGGCGCCCTGGCCGCAATGATGACATCCTGGGTGTACCTGTCTATACAGGGTAAACACCGTAAGAGCATCTTTAACAGGTGCAGAGGCTCAGCAAGAAAGAGGCCAGATTGAAGGCGGAACGGCTTGGGGAAACGCCTCGCTTATTTTGCTATTTTATTGATAGCTGTATAGGCAATTGAATCAAGCGCTAGCGGCACTTTTGGCACAAAACTGCGGCTACACGACCCCGCCGGGAGTCCCCGCGGCGATGTGATCGCACGCCACCGTGGTGCAGGGCGCGCACCGCCAGCGTGCCGCAGTGAGGCTGGCGCCGCCTGGGCCTCGGACGCTGAGCAAGCTCAGCCTGCAGTGGGGTTGCTTTTGAACAGCTTCCCCCCTGCTTCCGGCTCCAAGGTAGCCCCCCCGCCAGAGCGCCCCAATCGTGGGCGATTCCAAAATCAGGAAAGCACAGGAAACCGCGCTGTCACTTGCAAGCCGGGCCGCACATTGACAATTTCGAGCGAACCCCCATGCGCCTGTGCGACCAGGCGGCACAGGTACAGCCCCAGCCCCACACCCCCCGTAGTGCGTTGCCGGGCTGTATCGGGGCGGTAGAACGCTTGGGCCAGATGGGGAAGATGGTCTTCTGGCACGCCCGTCCCGTAGTCGCGCACTTGCACCCAGAGAGCGCTGTCCACCATCCGCAGGCGCAACTCGGGCGCTGGCGCACCCGGCTCGCTGTGGCGCAGGCTGTTATCAAGCAGGTTGCGCAGCAACAGCCGCAGCCTTGACTTGTCCAAGTCGAGCGCAGGCAAAGCGTCGGCCTTGAGTACGATGCCGGCGGCACCGGGGTAGCGGGCTCTTAGGTCGTCAATCACCTCCCGCGCGAGTGCGGGGACATCGGTGGGCTCGCGGTGCAGCGCTGCATGGCGGCCGGCAAGGCGCTCGCTTTCGAGCAGATCGTTGATCAGGCCCGACATCTCAGCCAGGTCCCGCGTCAGCGCCTGCCGCTGGCCCTGCACCTCGGCCGTTTCGGGCAGCAGTTCGACATTGAGCCGCGCGCGTGTGAGCGGGCTGCGCAGCTCGTGGCTCATGGCCAGCAGCAACGCGCGCTTGGCCTCCAGCATCTGGTGGATGTCGTCGCCCATTGTGTTGATAGTGATGGCAAGGTGGCCCAGTTCGTCAGGCCTGTGGGCGTGCCGCACGTTGATCGACTGCCCGAAGTTACCCTCGCCAAAGCGCTGCGCGCCACGGCGGATGTCGTCGAGCGGGCGCAGCAGATGGCGCACATACACGTACGCCAGCGCCGTCAGCAGCAGCAGCACGGTGAGGGTGCCCCATGCGATGCGCGGGCGCTTGTCCCACGACAGCGCGTTGAGCCCGAACTCGATGCTGTGGCCGTCGGCCGTCATGCGCTGCAGCAGCCGCTGGCCTTGGTCGTCGCCAGCACGGGCCAGCCAGTGGTCTTCTTCGCGCAGCTTGGCGCCTCCCCAGTCGTGACGGGGCTGGTCGGGGTGTGACTGCCAGCGGATTACCGGGCCATCGATCCACAGCGTGACCGGCAGGCGTTCGGCGATGGCCTGCGCGCGCTCGATGCTGGGCGGGCTGCCGATCTCGGTGGTCAGGCGGTCCACATAGTCCATCAACAGAGGCCGTGCGCCCTCGCGCCAGCCTACCGACACGGCTTTTTGCACTCCGCCCATGAAGGTGACGGCCACCGTTACGGCCAGCGCCATGAACACAAGCACCAGCCGGATGCGCAGCGAATAGCCCACGGCGTTGCGCGCGCGGCGGTGCCACGGGCAGTCGCGCTCGTCGTCGGGCGTCAGGCACAGCCTGGCCGCGGCTCGGCGCATCATGGCGCCGCCCGGCGCAGCGCCAGCGAGTAGCCCGCATTGCGCATGGTCTTGATGCAGTCGAGCGGCTCCAGCTTCTTGCGCAGGCGGCTCACCACAATGTCGACCGCACGCGTATACAGCTCGGCTTCGTGGCCGCGCAACTGGTTGAGGATGTCGTCACGGCTGAACACCTTGCCAGGCTCGCGTGCCAGCAAGTGCAGCAGATCAAATTCGGTGCTGGTCAGCTCGACCGCATCGCCGTGCCGCTGCACGCTGCGCCGGGCTGCGTCGATGCTCAGCCCCTCAAACTCCAGTGCCTGCAGTGCCCCGGCTCCGCCCTGCCCTGATGCACGCTGGCGGCGCAGCACCGTCTGCAGCCGCGCAACCAGTTCGCGCGGCTCGAACGGCTTGGGCAGGTAGTCGTCGGCTCCCAGCTCCAGCCCCACCACCCGGTCCATGACCTCACCGCGGGCCGTGAGCATCACGATGGGCAGGTCGCCCTGCTTGCGAATGGTGCGGCACAGCTCGAAGCCATCCATCTCGGGCAGCATCACATCCAGGATGGCCGCATCAAAGCCTTCGGCAGCCAGCCGGGCCAGGCCGTCGCTCGGCCGCAGCGCGTGCACAAGCTCCAGTTCAAAGCGCTTGAAGTAAACGGTCAGGGGCGGCCCGAGCTGGGCGTCGTCATCAATCAGGAGAATGCGGTGCATGGCCAATTTTTACACTGGTGCCTGTGCGAAAGAGCGAGCCTCGCACCGGGACTGCCCCCGGCTTGCGGGCCACCTGGCCAGAAGACCTGCCGGCTCGACGCTACCCGCAGCCACAGGGGCTGCGGTGGCAGACAGAGCCCGCACGCCGCCTGACTCGGCGTCGTCGTGAGAAGAAGCCCAGGCAGAGGCTGACGACAGTGCGCGGTGCTTCCGGATAAGCTCCCGTACGCGACGCTGCGAGACCGTCTGCATCGCATCAAACGCGTCGGCAGCAGCCAGCATGACACTCGCAGCGCGCACCGATGCCTGGGGCCGGCGCGCGATCAACCCAAGGGCATGCTCCCGGTCAAAGCGCGGCCCCCACACCAGGCACATCAGCTCATCGTGCAGCTCGGGGAGGTCTGCCAGCAGGTCGGCAGCCACGTGTCTCACCTGACGGGCAAGCTGGTGTACGGGTTGGTGTGTAGGCGACATGGCGGCCTTGATCCAGGTGGCGTCACCCACGATCAAACCACTGGCCATGGCCTTGAAGGCGTTCGCGCACCTTTTGCTGCTGTGCCGGCTGCAGGCTGTCATAGAAGTCGCCCATGGCCTGAATGACTTCGGGTCCAGTCGTCTGCACCGCCCGGGTTTTCTCGTCGAGCAGCGACTGGGCCTTGACACGGTCAAATCGCTCAGATGCGAGCAGGCCGGCGAGTTCGGCACGCGTTCCCGCACCAGATCCCGTCAGCTGCACGCGTTGTGCATCGAGCTTGTCGGCCAGCACATTGAGCTTGGCCTTTTGCTCGTCGTTCAGATCGAACTTGCTGCTGATGCGCAGCACGGCCTTGCCCTTGAGTTCCGCCATCCGCTCAGCCGAATGCGCCGTGCGCGTGTGGCTGGTTGAGCAGGCCGTGAGACCACCCGCTAGAACGATGGCGCCCAAGGCACCTGCAGCGACTTTGTTGATCCAGGGTTTCATGTCATGTCCTTTCTGGACGATGTTGAACATGACCCTGATGGTGAGCTACGCCCCCTGAAGTGGGGTCTCCGGACCGTTTCGCTTTATTTCGCTTTGTTTCTCACGCGGGATATCGACACGCATTGAGTGCCCTCGCCGCTGTAGAGGGACGACAAAGCGGCCAAGTTGCTTCGACGAGCTGATTGCTCAGCCCATCGCCTGCGGCTGACGCACTCCCAAATCTACAAACTGAAAATCCGTGTCGCTCCAGTCCGCGTCCCCTTTGTACGGGGGCACCTGGTCAGCAAGTTGCCGTTGATTGTGAGTCAGGTCCATCTCACCCATCTGGTACGGCAGAGCCGCACCGTCATCGAAGTGGTGCCTCCGGGAATCGAAAGAAAACATGATTGCCTCGCTTCAGCCCAAAGGGCCTCAATCCATTGAGGCACCGCACGGGTTCGCTATCCGTGGGCCTCCAACACACCTGCGTGTAGGAATGGACGCACGCGCTCATCGGCTGATTCCAACGAAGGCGTGCTGGATTGCAATCGACCAGCACAAGTATTTCGCCGATCAGGCTGCCCGTGCCCACTGGCGTGGCGCAACTCCCAGCGCATCACCTTCCCCCGCGAGAAGGCCGATGCAATCCAGCGCTGTAGGGGGATCACAGGGCTCCGCGCATACGCGCACGGCAATGTCCTGTGCCGCTGGCGAAAAGTACAGCCAGAGGTTGTCTTTCTGCTTGTCGTAACAGGAAAACAGGGCGCGTCCTGACCCCGGAGGACACATCAGGAACTTGGACATGAACATCTGCTGGATGCGCAGCGTAGGCTCGAAAGCCTGATCGTCGTTGCCCAGCGCCAGCTTGTACCAACTGCTCATAGGAAGCCTTTCTACCGGCAATGCCAGTCATGCAGAGAGGCCATCCTATGAGGTCGTTCGCACCCGCCCGATGCCCGGGCTGCGCATCGGAGCGTAGGACAACGACGCCGCGCTTCGGTATAGGGAGCACGCTCGCGATCCTTTGCACCAATCAGCGCCGTGTGCATCTGCGGCTCCGGGCGGTCTGCTGCGCAAGCAGATACCTGCAATAGCTTCGGTTATTGCTGCGTTTTGCACCTTGCAGCCCACCGCGATTCGCTGCGCTCACTTACCGCTTGATTCCTGCAAAGGGTCCCTAGCTAACTCTTTATGCAAACCGCTCGCCGGCCGGTCCAGTGACGCCGCCGAAACGCACGCCTCTGTGCTCAATCAGACCCCAACGGCTCCAGCACGCGCAGCCCATGAAAAGGCTGTGACTTCGGAAGTAAAGGCGCACGCAGAGTCGCACATCCCAAACCGGTGATGCACAGCACGCGGGCCGTCTGGTCAGGCGAGTTCATCGGCGCAAACTGAACCTCGACCATCCCTGCCGCGCTGAGCACACGCAGTTTGTCGATGTTGTCTTCATCGCATTCGAGGAACGGAAGGGCATCCCTTTCAAGGGAGCGCAGGTACTCCATAGGCATTGCGGTTACCTCCGGACTAGGTGGCGCGATTGTCCGGCGGACCGCCCCGGCGCTCAAGCAGTGATACCAATGGGTACATAACAATGGTGGACCTGAAACGCGCACCATCGGTTTTTGTAGGACTGATATGACAAACAAAAGGGAGCGAATCGCACCGAAAGCCAAAATTCGCCGCCCTAGCATGCGTTCTCATCTGAGAGATACCCATGCCTATCCTCGTACTGTTCTTCGGAATTCAGTTCATTGCAGTCGCCATCGCCGCGCTTATTGCGGGCGTTTGACGCTTTCCTCTTGGCAGGCAATACGTTTGTGCCTTGTTCAAGCACCAGATAAATGGATCCCCTACTGCTGCTTCCTTGGCTGAAAAGGGAGCCACGGCGGCCAAGTGGCATGACTACGCCGCGATGCAGAAATGCCTGTACCGCTTTACGAGCACCTTGAGCGCATTAGAAGCGGCCCACCAAGTAAAAAGAGCGCCATTCTTTCGAATAGGCGCTCTTTCTTTAGAGTGGTGGGCTGGCGTCTACTGAATGAATCATCAGAAGCCACACCAAACCTCACTTCTGAGGTTTTTCCCTTCAACCTGTTCCCCCGTTTGTTCCCCCGGATTGGCGTGATTTTTTAAATCAGTGACTTGGGCGGCAGACTTCAGAAGTTACAGCAGGACCTGGGAGATTGAACTCACATCACCAACTCAGGGGCACCCAGCGACACGCTAAGTACACCCTCCAACTCCATTTTGTAGCTGGTTTGCAGCTTCATGCACAAGGTGTCTATGAGCTCTTTGGCTCGCATTCGATTCGCTCGTCATCAAGCGCTTGAATTCTGTAACGACCATGTGACAAGCAACCATTAGTCGCATATGACGTGCAAACCGTGCCAGGCTGAGTGAAAGGCATCGCTTTGCGGGCAACAGGTGAATCGTGTCGTGCTGGGGGCTCGAGGAATGCGACGGCCATACGACCGACGCCGACGACCACTCTCGCGGTCATATGGGACGTAGACTGTCGTTCGGCAGCGCTCTGGGTAATAGTGCAAGCCAGTTGCACCTTTTAGCCTTGAAGTGAACCCGCACCGCTCAATGCTCTGAGCCCTCATACCGATGCCGGATGCCCCCAATCCGGTTTCACCCCTACACCATACCTGTCTCGTTTTGCTTCTGCGTACGCGCTTTATGTAGCGTTAGCGCTATGCAAGAAGCTTATAGAATTCATTCTATCAACAAAGGAGAGTTGCGTGATCAGGCTCCGATTGCCCGAGTTACTCGCTGACGCGTCCTTCCGCCGCGGGCGGCGGGTCGAGATACTTGAGGTGGCGCAGGCCACGGGCATCCACCGTACAACGCTCTCGAAGATGGTCAACGTCCGTGGCTACAACGCCACGCTCTCAAATATTGATGCTCTGTGCAAGTTTTTCGACTGCGGAGTTGGTGACATCGCGACATACGTGCCTGACCAAGACGTGTCATCGGAGCTCACCCCTGAGCGCCTTCTCGGGAACAACTGATGTTTTGCAACGATGCAGCCCTTGACTAAGCGTTGGCGACTCGATTCCGGAAACATGCTTCGCCAGGATTGCCATTCGCTCATTCCGCATCCATCAGTTACTAGATTTTCAGCAACGTGAACAAGCAACAACTCGCATCCAAAATCTGGGAATCCGCCAACCAGATGCGCTCGAAGATCGAGGCTAACGAATACAAGGACTACATCCTTGGCTTCATCTTCTATAAGTACCTCTCCGACAAGCTCGTGGCCTTTGCCGAGGCAGAGGAGTTCTCTGCCGAAGACTTCAGTGCGTTGACCGAGGACGATGCGGAAACCGTCGACCACTTCAAGTCCAACCTGGGCTACTTCATCGCCCACAAGCACCTGTTCTCGACCTGGCTGGATCAAACCAGCGACTTCGATGTCGCAGATGTGCGCGATGCCCTGTCGGCCTTCAGCCGCCTGATCCACCCGAACCACAAGCGCCTGTTCGAAGGCATCTTCAAGACGCTGGAAACGGGCCTGAGCAAGCTGGGCGACACCGCTGCGAAGCAGACCAAGGCGATCAGCGAGCTTCTCCAGCTGATCAAAGACATCCCCATGGATGGCAAGCAGGGCTATGACGTGCTCGGCTTCATCTATGAGTACCTGATTGGCATGTTTGCGGCCAATGCGGGCAAGAAGGCAGGAGAGTTCTACACCCCGCACGAGGTGTCCGTGCTGATGTCCGAAGTCATTGCGCACCACCTGAAGGACCGCAAGACCATCCAGATCTACGACTCCACCAGCGGCTCGGGCTCGCTGCTGCTCAACATCGGCCAGGCCATCGCCAAGCACATGGGCGACAAAGACAGCATCAAGTACTACGCCCAAGAGCTGAAGGAGAACACCTACAACCTCACGCGCATGAACCTGGTCATGCGCGGCATCCTGCCGGGCAACATCGTCACCCGCAATGCCGATACGCTGGAAGACGACTGGCCGTACTTCGACGAGCAAGACCCAGTCAACAGCTACAACCCGCTGTACCTGGATGCGGTGGTGTCCAACCCACCCTACTCACAGAAATGGGACCCGCTGCACAAAGAGGCTGACCCGCGCTACGCCCGCTTCGGTGTGGCCCCCAAGTCCAAGGCCGACTACGCCTTCCTGTTGCACGACCTTTACCACCTGAAGCCCAACGGCATCATGGCCATCGTGCTTCCGCACGGCGTGCTGTTCCGGGGCGGTGAGGAAGGCGTCATCCGCAAGCAGTTGATCGAGAACGACCACCTCGAAACCGTCATCGGCCTGCCGTCCAACATCTTTTTCGGCACCGGCATCCCCACCGTCATCCTCGTGCTCAGGCAGAAGCGCGAGGGCAGCGACGTGCTGTTCGTGGACGCCTCCAAGGGTTTCGCCAAAGAGGGCAAGAACAACAAGCTCCGCGCCTGCGACATCAAAAAGATCACCGACGTGGTGACCGCTCGCGCCACCGTGCCCGGCTTCAGCCGACTGGTGCCCAAGACCGAACTTCAAGGCGAGTCCAACGACTACAACCTCAACATTCCGCGGTACGTCGATTCGTCCGAGCCGCCCGAGAGCTGGGACTTGTACGCCTCGATGTTCGGTGGCATTCCGCTGAGCGAGCTGGATGCACTGGGCGACTACTGGAAGGCCTTCCCCAACCTACGCGCGGCCCTGTTCGCCTTGGACGGCACGCCTTACGCCCAGCCGAAGGTCGATGACCTGGCTGCAGCCGTGCGGCAGCACCCGGAAGTGAAGGAGTTCAACCAAGCCTTTAGCCGTGCATTCGACGGCTTCAAGCCCTGGCTGCACGGCGAGCTCATCGGCAAGATGCTCACGCTGCAGGTTCCTCGCCAGGAGGCGCTGATCTGCGACGAGCTGTTTGCTCGCTTGGCCAAAGTCGGCACGGTGCCTCTCATCGACAAGTACCAAGCCTATCAGGTTCTCGACGACCACTGGCAGCCTATCGCTGTGGATCTGGAAACCCTGCAGACCGAGGGCTTCGCCGCCACGCGAGTGGTCGACCCGAACTTCGTGGTCAAGAAGAAGGACGGTAAGGACGTTGAAGTACAGGACGGCTGGAAAGGCCGCATCCTGCCCTTCGACCTCGTGCAGTTGGCCCACCACAAGAAGGAGCTGGACGCCCTTAGCAAGAAAGAGGCCGAACTGGCTAAGGTGGTCGCTCAGCTGGAGGAACTGCTCGATAGCTTCAGCCCCGAAGACAAGGCCAAGGACACCTTCAACGAAGCCGGTGACAAGTTCGTCGCAGCCGCCGTGGCCAAGGAAGCCAAGGAGTCAGCTGCTGATGCAGCGGCTTCGGGCCCTGAGTCTTACGAAGCCAAGATCATCAAGGCAGCCCAACTGCTTGCCCAAGAGAAGTCACTGAAGGCGGCCATCAAGAAGGACGCCGCTGCGCTTCACCTGAAGACCAAGGCCACCATTGAGGCGCTGAGCGACGAGCAGGCGTACGCCTTGCTCGAAAGCAAGTGGCTCTCACCGCTGGTGGACGAGTTGCATGGCTTGCCCGGATTGGTGACAGCCCGCCTCATCGCCAAGCTGCAAGCCTTGGTTGAGAAGTACAGGATCACCTATGCCGACAACGCGCGGGAGATCCGGCATGCCGAGGAAGCATTGGTGGGAATGCTCGGAGAACTGGATGGCGGCGAATTCGACCTCAAGGCCATTGAGGAGCTGAAGACCTTGCTGGCAGGGAACTGACATGGCGGACCAGACCACTGGCAAGGTGCCACGCATCCGGTTCAAGGCCTACAGCGAACCGTGGGCAGAAGAAAAGTTTGGCGACGTCCTCGCCGAGAAGCGTCGCCCTATCGTGCTTGAAGACGACCAGCGCTACGAGCTCATCACGGTCAAGCGGCGCAACGAAGGCGTCGTTTCTCGTGGCCACCTGCTGGGGCGCGACATATTGGTCAAGAACTACGCCCAACTCAAGACGGGTGACTTTGTCATTTCCAAGCGTCAGGTGGTCCATGGGGCGACTGGCATCGTGCCGCCGGCCTTGGACGGCGCTATCGTATCGAACGAGTATCTGACCGCCGTCGACAGCGAGAAGCTACTCACAGAGTTCCTCACTATCTTGGCGGGCATGCCGGCGATGCGCAAGAAGTTCTTTCTGAGCTCGTATGGCGTGGATATCGAAAAGCTTTTTTTCGATACCGACGACTGGAAGAAGCGGAGTGTGATGCTCCCTGATGTTCAGGAGCAGAGTCATATCGCCCAAGTCTTTCGAAATCTCGATCAGCTGACTTCCCTTCATCAACGCAAGTATGAGAAGCTGCTTTCGCTGAAGCTGGCGATGATTCAGAAGATGTTTCCGAAGCCTGGAGCCAATGCTCCGGAAGCTCGTTTCGGCGGCTTCTCAGGAACTTGGTCAAGCGAGGAAATGAAGAGCCTCGGCACCTTCGCGAAAGGGTCCGGGTTTTCCAAAGGTGACCTTAAGGCGTCAGGCACCCCCATCGTGCTTTACGGCAGGCTCTATACAGACTATCAAACTGCCATCACCCAGGTGGACACGTTTGTCGATGATCGGAAGGGAGCGGTCAAAAGCAAGGGTAACGAGGTGGTAGTACCAGCTTCAGGCGAAACCTCTGAGGATATCGCCAGGGCTTCCGCGCTTCTTCGAAGCGGAGTCATCATCGGTGGTGATCTGAACATAATCAACCCTTGCGATAGGTTGGATCCGTATTTCTTGGCTTTGGCTCTCTCGAATGGACAGCCCAAGTACGACTTGGCCAGGAGAGCTCAAGGGAAGACTGTGGTGCATGTCAGGGCAGCGGACATTTCATCGGTTTCCATATGCTTTCCGGAGTTGCGCGAGCAAAGGCGGATCGCCGACTTCTTCCGTTCTGTTGATGAGCTCATTCTTCGGCATTCCCACCAGATCAAGAAGCTACAGCAGGTGCAGTGGGCCTGCCAGAAAAGCATGTTTGCCTGAGGCGGCGCCCCATCTATGACTACCTTTGCCCAAGAGTCCGAATTCGAAGCAGCTGTTGTTCACGAGTTGCGCCAACGCGGCTGGGGCGAGTTGGAGGTCATCAAGTGCCCAAGCGAGGCCGACCTGCTGGCGAACTGGAAGCAAATCCTCTTCGAGAACAACCGCAGCAAGGACCGCCTCAACGAGGCGCCGCTGACCGACAGTGAAATGCAGCAAGTGATGGAGCAGATCGTCGCCCTGCGCACGCCGCTGAGGCTGAACGGCTTCATCAACGGCAAGACGGTGGCCATCACGCGGGACAACCCGGCCGATACGCTGCACTTCGGCAAAGAGGTGAGCTTGAAGGTCTACGACCGGCACGAGATCGCTGCCGGGCAAAGCCGCTACCAGATCGCACAGCAGCCGCGTTACGCCCGTGGCTCCGAGCTGCAGCATGACCGGCGGGGTGACCTGCTGCTGCTGATCAACGGCATGCCGGTGATCCACATCGAGCTGAAGAAGAGCGGTGTGCCGGTCAGTCAGGCCTACAACCAGATCCAGAAGTACGCGCGCGAAGGAGTGTTCACCGGGCTGTTCTCGCTGGTTCAGATCTTTGTGGCGATGGAGCCCGGGGAGGCGCTGTACTTCGCCAACCCCGGCCCGGACGGCAAGTTCAACAAGGACTACGCCTTCCATTGGGCCGACTTCAACAACGAGCCCATTAACGACTGGAAAGGCTTCACCTCCAGCCTGCTGTCCATTCCCATGGCGCACCAGTTGATCGGCTTCTACACCGTGGCCGACGAGGCCGACGGCGTGCTGAAGGTGATGCGCAGCTACCAGTACTACGCGGCGCACGCCATTTCGGACAAGGTGGCCAAGACCGACTGGAAGAACCCGAACCGCCTGGGCGGCTACATCTGGCACACCACCGGCTCGGGCAAGACCATGACGAGCTTCAAGTCGGCTCAGCTCATTGCAAACTCGAAGGACGCTGACAAGGTGGTGTTCCTGCTGGACCGTGTGGAGCTGGGCACGCAGACGCTAAAGGCCTACCGGGACTTCGCCGGTGACAGCAACCAGGTGCAAGCCACCGAGAACACCGGGGTGCTCGTCAGAACCCTGAAGAGCACCGCGCCCGCAGACACGCTCATCGTCACGTCCATCCAGAAGATGAGCCGGATCACGGACGACGCAGACGGCCTGAAGGCACACGACCTGGAGACCATGCGCGGTAAGCGCATCGTGTTCATCGTGGACGAGTGCCACCGCTCCACCTTCGGCGACATGCTGTCCGACATCAAGGCGAGCTTCTCGGGTGCGGTGTTTTTCGGCTTTAGCGGCACGCCCATCCACAAGGAGAACGTTCGGAAGGACAACACCACGACGGATGTCTTTGGGAACGAGCTGCACCGCTACAGTATCGCCGACGGCATCCGTGACAAGAACGTCCTAGGCTTCGACCCCTACCAGGTTCTGACCTACCGCGACCGTGACCTACGGCAGGCGGTGGCACTGGAGAAGGCCAAGGCGGCGACCGTGGCCGAGGCGCTGGCGGACGAAGCGAAGAAGAAGGTCTTCAATCGGTACATGAAAGAGGTGCCGATGGCGGGCTACCGAGATGCGGCGGGCGAGTACCAGCGCGGCATTGAAGACCACCTGCCGAACGCGCAGTACGAGCGCGACGAGCACAGACAAGCGGTGTTGAAGGACATCGCTGACAACTGGGAAGTTCTGAGCCAGAGTGGGAAGTTCCACGCGATCTTCGCCACCAGCAGCATCACCGAGGCGATCATCTACTACCGCCTCATGAAGGCGCAGTGCCACACACTGAAGATCACCGCGCTGTTCGACCCGCACCTCAGCGATGACGACACCGGCAACACCGATCCAGCCTTCAAGGCAGAAGGGCTGGAAGAGATCATCAAGGACTACAACGCCACCTTTGGACAGAAGTTCGACATGGGCACCCACGCGAACTTCAAGAAGGACCTTGCCGCGCGATTAGCCCACAAAGCACCCTACCTCCGTGTCGAAGCCGAGCCGGAGAAAAGGCTGGATCTCCTGATCGTGGTGAACCAGATGCTGACCGGCTTCGATTCGAAGTGGGTCAACACCCTGTACTGCGACAAGCTGCTGGAGTACGAGAACATCATCCAGGCGTTCTCGCGCACCAACCGGCTGTTCGGGCCGGACAAGCCCTTTGGCACGGTGCGCTACTACCGCAAGCCGCACACGATGAAGCGCAATGTGGATGCGGCGGTGAAGCTGTACTCCGGCGACAAGCCCATTGGCCTCTTTGCCGACCAGTTGCCCAGGAACCTGGAGCTGTTGAACGACTGCTTCACCGAGATCAGCGCGATCTTCAGCGCGGCGGGCGTTACCGACTTTGCCAAGCTGCCTGACGATTGGGCAGCCCGGGCAGCCTTCGCGAAGCAGTTCAACCGGTTCAACGCCATCCTGGAGGCCGCCAAGATTCAGGGCTTCACCTGGGACCAGTCGGTCTACGAGTTCGACACCGAGCCCAAGCAGTCGATTGCGGTGGTCATCACGAAGCTGCAGTACTTGACGCTGCTGCAGCGCTACAAGGAACTGGGGGCTGGCGGTGGCGGTGCCGGTGAGAGCATCCCCTTCGACATCGACAGCCACATCACCGAGATCGACACCGGCAAGATCGACGCGGACTACATGAACTCGCGCTTCGCCAAGTACCTCAAGGAGTTGGAAAGCGGAGACGGAGCGTCCAGGGAAGCAACCCTGGCCGAACTGCATCGGTCATTCACGTCGCTGTCGCAAGAGGACCAGAAGTTAGCCGAGATCTTCTTGCATGACATCCAGCGGGGCGATGTGCAGATCGATCCCAGTCGAACCTTTCGCGACTACTTGGTGGGCTTCAAGGCCAGGGCAAAGAGCAAGGACTTTGCGGCCGTGGTTGCAACACTGGGCGTGGATGTCACCAAGATGGCGGCGCTGGTGGACGCGCATGTGACCGAGGCCAACCTCAACGAGTACGGGCGCTTCGACGACCTGCGCGCAACCGTGAACATGGCGTTGGCCAAGGCCTACTTCGAGCGCATCGAAGGGGGGCCAGTGCCGCCCTTCAAGGTCAAGATCAGGGCTGACAAGGTGCTCAAGGACTTTCTGATTCGAGGTGTCCTGTCATTGACCGACACGGGTTCGGATATACCTAACTCGTAGAGTCTGAATGTGAGCTCCGCTTGAAATCGAGGGTGCCAAGGTGGCGGGTACAACGCTATTGCTCCGATGCAGCGTATGCGTCCGGCAAACCCATCTTGAGATAGCTTGTTCGGGCCCCCATGAGGATCAGTAAGCGATGGATCGGCTCGTCCTCGATACGTTGGCGCAAGCGCGAGGCAGGCCATGGACCGGACGGTCCCACCCAAGTGATTGATGACAAACTGCGAACCATCATCCGCAGCCTTGGATGGGGACTGCTGCTGGAAAGCGAGTATCCGTTCAGTGCGGCCGAGAATGCACGCGCGCGAGAGAGAATGAAGATGCTCTCGCACTAGAGTGGAATGAAGTGTTCGAGCCTCGCCAGAGGCAAGATCGACGCTTTGCAAGAGAGGTACCGCGCACTGGAGCTTGAGAACAAGACGCTGCGCAAACTGTTCACCCAGCCTGCCAATTAATGATCTCAAGAGACATCATTTACCGCTGAGCAAGCACCCGCAAGGCCACCAAATGAGCGCATGGGAGCCCTCTTGGTTTTTTGAACCACGGATACGACATGAACCTAAAATCGAAGACAGCGCGCATCATTGAATATGGTGAGCTGTCGAGCAACTACGATTTTCGAGATGACATCGAGTGCGTTCTGGAGCGCGATTATGCAGATTATCCCGGTTTGTACTACTTGGACCTACTGGAACAGCTTGAATTATTCCTCGCACTCGTTCCAGAGATGTCCCCCCAAGAGGTTATTGAATTGGTGGAGCTCTTTCGAGAAAATATGCCTGATGATCCGACAGGCTCCGACGAATTAACAATACCAGGTAGCGTATTCGAAGGCTGATCTAGCGGTGCGGAAAATGCTCCTGATCGAGCCCCATCTCCACCCTCTTCATGAGCCCCCAAGCGAGCCCCACATCGCCACCTGCAGGCTGGGCTTCCAGATGAGGTCGTGACACCTCCACGGACCGCAGATACAGGTTCTTGCGCCGCTGCCCTTTCACAGCAGCCTCCAGACTGTCCAGCGGCGGCAAACACAATGCCTCGCGCCGTGGCATTGAAGCGGCCATGGACAGCCCCTTGGGATCGAAGTCGAAGAAGGCCAGCACGGGACGATGGTCCCGCACCAGCAGCTCGTTCGCCACGTCCGTGCGGAAGTACCCCGGTGCCCCCCGGAACAACGCCAGCGCGGGGCGCCCCTTGAGGAATCCCTCCAGCCACTGGTATTCGTGCAGCCGCAGCATGGGCTCCAGGTTTTCGCAGAACACCAGGACCTCAAAGGGCAAGGCCAGCGCTTGGCGCACATCCATGCACAGCATGCTGCCCGTGGGGATCTGCCCCCCCGGCAGGCCCACCGGTACCACCGCCGCCAGCCGCTCAGAGACGCGCAGGGAGCCCCATTTCTCGGATTCACCAGGCTGCACCTGACTGCGCGGCACCGGCTCCACCTGGCGCGATGACTCAAAGCCCCGCGCCTTGAGTAGATTGCGCGCCGCCGCAAAGTCTGCCTGGGTGTAGACCACCCTCCTCCGCTGCTCTTTCCCGATGCCCTCGGCGTGGAGGAAGTATTCGGCTGCAGCGCTATAGGGTCGGGAAGGCGGCTCCGTCTCAATCAGCCGCCTCAGGAACGTCACCTGCTGCTGGTTCATGCCTTCGCGGCCCCCGCAACCGAGGCCGGGTGAACCATCGCATCGTGGAACCGGTGCCGGAACCGCTCACCAGGGCGCGAGGGGCTGGGAACCACCTCCACCCGGTATTTCTGCTCCCGCAGTGCCAGGACGGCAAAGCCCAGCCAGATATGGGGCTGCAGGGTCTTGGCAAGTTCGTCGGTCTCGCGCCATTCAGCCAGCGAGAACTTGTCGGTCGCGCGCTTGGCGGCACCGGCCAGCCTGTCCAGCGCAATCGCGGCATCGGACTTCTTTTTCACGGGCCGCTCGTCCACCACCCTCTTGAAGCGCTTGATCTCCTTGGGTTGTGGCTCTACAGGCTGAGGAGGGAGCGCCGCCACCTCCTTGACCATAGCTTCCACGAACTGGTGGTCGGTGTCCTGCGGCTCGATCTGAGGCGCGAAATCCGGCAGGCGCGCAGCCAGCAGGAAAGTCGGGATCTCCACCGAAGGGTCCAGCTCGAACCCCGGCCATGAGGGTTGCTGGCGCATGAGCAGATCCAGCCGCGCGAGATGCTTGTGGCTGTCCTCCACCTCCCTGATGCGGAAGATCTCACGCGACAGTTGGGCCTGCATCTCGGCCATGGCGTGCTGCCAGGTCTGCAGGTGAGCCTGCAGGTTCATGCGGACGAACTTGGCCAGCTCAGGCATCCCGCGAGCGGTTGCCTCGCTCTCGATCTTGTCAAAGACGCCAGCCATGCGCGACATGTCTTGAGCGAGGATGTTGGCTTCGCGCTGATAGAAGCGGTTCTGCGACTTCTTGGCCTCCAGCGTGCGCACATTGCCGTAGCGAGTGGACAGGAGCGTGTGCAGGTACAGCAGGTTGCGATCCACGCTGTCACCGATATCGAAGACCGTGGATTCGATGGTCTCCACGATGTTCTCCACCGCGCGGTAGTCCTTGGCTCGGTACAGATCGTCCACATCGTTCCAGAGCTGATGCGCCTGGCTGATGCGCGAGCCGATCTCGGCCAGGGTCTGGTAGGCCGGGAAGAGCTGCAGGTGGTCGTTCAGGAAATCGCGCAGCTTTGGGTGCAGCCGATATCCATCCTCCCCCGCAGGGCGCAAGGCGTTGGCCTGCCGCAGAGCACCCACGGACGCCTGAGGGGCATCTTGCGCCGGCACGATGATGCCGTCGCGCCGTGTTTGCTCCACCACATCGGCATGCTGGTAGAGCGTCTTCAGTACGTCCTTGACTGGGGAGGAGGTCATGCAGCCCCCGCCTCGGGAGCCTCAGCCTCCTCCAGCCGCGCCTGGGGGTCGATCTGGTCCACCACCTGGTCATCGGAGATGTGGGGGGTGTTTTCGTTGATAAAGGCAATGAGCTGCAACAGGTAGTCCACCTTGCCGGTGAAGGTGTAGCCCTTGCTCACCTCGTTGGTCTGCTGCAGGTAGCCCGCGTCCTCCAGGATCTTGAACATCTTCTGGACGCGAAAGACTGTTGCACCGCTGTCCGTCACCCGGTTATCGGCAAGTTCGCGCATGTCGGCCAGGCGCCGCTCCAGCGCGGAGGAGTTGCGCACTGCCTCGCTGATCTCGGTCAACCACACCACGTCGCCCGCGTGGAGCTGGGGATCGCTCCCCTGCGCCTCCCGCAACAGGTTGAAGAAGCCCACATAGGGCATCAGCCGGTGGCGCACCGTTTTGAGTTCCTCCCGGATGCGAGCACGGGTGTCGGTGGTGGGCGATTCGTCGTAGGCCATGAAGAACGCCCCCTCGTCGTGGAGACGCGCCAGCCGGTACCCCACGGCCGATAGCCATTCCTGGGCCTGCTGCTGGCCTTCCTGTGTCGCCAGTGCCTCGTACTCACTCTCAAACCGGACTTTGCAGACAAACTCACCCTTGGCGAGCAGCTTGAGCGCGGATTTAAGCGAGTTCATGCTCGGCCTCCAGTTCGTGGGTCTCGTTGGTGAAGATCGCCCCAGTATTCTCGAACAGGCTCAGGCGCGGGAAGTGGCGCGCGAGCGCCGGATCGACACTGGGGCTGGCGCTGATCACGTCGATGTTGTTCAGGGCCAGGGTCTTGAGGAACGCGCCGACGTTCTTGGCGTCAAACCGGCCCAGTTCGTCGGTCACCCACACCAACCGAACCGGCGATGAGCCCCGGATCATCTGCACGAAGCCCATGAGGAACATGGCCGTGATGAGGGCGGAATTGCCGTTGGAAGACACCGCCCGGAACTCCTCCTCATTGCTGATGACGGAGCGCTTGCCGTTCTCATAGAGGCTGAATTCGAGGCGTACCTGCTCGTTCAGGTCCACCTGCACCCCACCATCGGAGCGAAGGATGTCCTTGTACTCACGCACCAGGGCGACATCCTCATCCGAGGGCAGCTCCATGCCGACGCGGGAGTACGAGCGCCCTGTGAGCGAAATCGTCGGGCTCTTGTCCCGCATCTTGCGTAGCACCGAGAGGAATGCCTGCTGGCCCACGCTCGATGTGACGCGCACGCTCAGGTTCTTGAAGCGCTCAAAGTGCTCGGCCGTGGCCAGCGCCCTGCCCAGCTCGGTGTTGAACGTCGCCACCAGGCGGTCGAAGGTGTCCAGACGGCTCACGAACACACTGGCGTTTTCGAAGAAGCCGTTCATTTGGTGGGTGAGCTGCTCGATGTAGCTCCCGCATTCAGTGCGCTCAAACCAGTCGCACAGCTGCTCCGCTTCGAGCCACAGGTACTCTTGCTCAAGACGGGTCTGCCGGTCGGGCAACTCCTTGCGCTTGAGCTTGAGCCAGTCATTGGGCCCGCCCTCCTTCTTCTCAAACTCATTGCGCAGGGACAGGACCTCGTTGCGAAGGACCGCAGCCTCATCCACCAGCGTGCGCAGTTTGCGGGTCACCTCCTGGTCGAGTTCCAGCATGGAGCGCCCGATGTAGGCGCTGCTGGGCACAAAGTCGAGGAAGTCCTTGAGTTTCTGGTCGCGCAGTTCCTGAAGGCGCTGTGCATCAGAGGTGGCGGTTGCGATGCGCCCGTCGAGGGCATCAAGCACCTCCTTGGCCTCCTTGGTCAGATCATTTCGGCGGGTTTCCAGACTTCCAAGGTTCTGTGACGCCTTGAGATAAGCGGCGTGCAGTTCTCCCACCTTGCGCCGGGTCGTTTCAAAGTGAGGGAGCTCGTCCTTGCAGAATTTCTTCCAAGCGGCCACCTCATGCCGGTTGTTGGCAATCGCATCAAGCTGGTCCCGCAGCCCTTTCAGTTCTTCCTCCACGGCATTGATGCGCACGGTATCGAGCCCCATGCCAGCCAGCTTGCGTTCGTAGTCCTGTCGTGCGTTGGTCAGATTGGTCTGCAGGGTCGCTTCAACTCCTTGTGACTCGGCATCCAGCTTGTTGATCTCGCTGTTCGACTCGGCCTCCAGGACCTCAGCATTGAGCTTGTACCCGGCGTTGATCGCTTCACGCTTATTCTTAACGCCTTCGCGGATGGCTCGTTCTTCATTGCCAAGCACGTTCAGAGTCGTCCTCAAGCCATCAAGGTCCTTCAGAGCCTGGGTCTCTGCAGCGCTGCGCTCGGTCTTCACAAGGCTGTCGAGGCGTCGTTTGTCTGTGACCGCAGCATCAAAGGCCGACTTCGCCAAACCGAGGTTAGCTGCCGCCCTGCCGTGGTCGGTACCGGCTTGCTTCAGCTTCAGTCGGGCTTTTTCCGCTTGGTCTGCCGCTTTGTCCACGGCCGCGTTGATGTCTGCCAGCTGGACTTTTGCCGTTTCAAGCTGGTGGCGTACCGAATCCATCGAGAACCACTCAGGCAGGGGTAGCTCCTGAGTGCTCACCGTGGCATTGCCGACCACCACGGTCCCCTCCTCGCCTCTTTGTGAGGCTGGTATGTCCAGCATCGCAGGGGAGAGGTCGGTGCGGTGGATCACGCCCTCAGCGATCAGCTTGCTGGCATGGGGCCAGGAAGGATCGTCGCTTGCACGGATGAAGGCGAGCAAGGAACCGGGTTCCGGGGTGACCTGGGCGGTCAGGGCATCAATGTGCGCCAGCAGCGCTTTCTGACTGGCCTCAAGACCCTCCACGGCCTTGATAGCCGCTTCAAGCTCACGGCGAGCCTGATCTTCGTCTTTTTTACGGTCAGAGGCTGCGTCTTTGGCTGCGTCGAAATCCTTGCGGCGCTGTTCGAGAATGGCCTCAGCCTCCTCTTGTGCAGCAAGGGTCTCCGGCGTGGCAGCGGGGTTTTTGATCTTTTGGGTGATCTCGCCTTCGCGGGTGGCCAGGCGGTTGCGCTCCTCGGCGATCTCGGCGAGCCTGTAGGGCTCCTCCAGCGCCTGCAAGTCCGCGTCCTTGGCTTCACCGAGGGCCAAACGCTTTTTGAGCCCCGCGCTTTGTGCTGTGGCTTTGCGCTCAGCGATCTCATTTTGCTGACGCTGCGCGGACTGCTCGATTTCGAGACATCGCCTCTCGTATTCGGTCAGGAGAGAACCCGATGCAGAGGTGAGGCGCTCATGCTCTTTCTCCTTGTCCCGCGCCTGCTGCCGAAGTGCGGCCTCCCTGGATTCATTGGCCGCAAGGGTCTTCGCATCGATCCGGTCGAAGTGATTCTGGCGACTGTTCACGGCCAGAAACGCTTCATTGAGGCGCTGCCAATCGCCATGGGCTTCGGTCTTTTTCTGCTCGGCCTCCGTGATTTCGTTGCCCAAAGCACCAAGCGCCTGATCGAAGGCCTCTGCCTGGGCCTTGCGCTCACTGGTCAACCGTTCTTGGTCCTTTGCCGCCTGGGCGAGTGCTGCCTTGACGGCCACATGCAACGAGCACAGCTCCATGTGAACCCCTTTGATGCGGCCGATGCGTTCCTTCATCCGATCAGCGTCGGGTTTGCGCTTCAAGATATCGGCCATGTGGGTGCGACTGTCCAACCAGGTGGTCACATCCTCCCGGCGCTGCTTGAGTTCGCGCACGTTCTGACGCTTCGATTCCGTGGCCTGGTCTTCGGCCACGCGCTCCAGCACAATGTTCTGCAGGTCCCTAAAGCTGATCTTCTCGTTGGCCATGGCGGCTGCAATCTGGTTGAGATTGCGCAGGGGGCGTGGCCCCAAAGAGTGATCGCGAGCCAACAGCATCATCTGCTTGGCGTTCTTGCTGCTCATGCGCTCATTCAGAATGACGCTGCGGTATTCGTTGAGCTGCAGGACGGGCGAGACGTTGATGTTACGCGCATGGAGCCGTGGGGCGAACTCCGTGCGCGTCACAAATGTGTTGTTCTCGTCGTAGAAGAAGGTTTCATCAAACCCGGCTGAGACGATCCGAAAGTCCGGGATGTCCTCGCCATCCTTGGCATACATCACCACCGTGCGCAGATGGGAGTCACTCTCCCGCTCGTACTCATAGGCCACCGCGCTGCTGGGGTCGGGTAGCGTGTGCCGGATCATGGACGCCTTCCCGGAGCCCTTCAGGACCTGTGAGGGGGTCGCGCCGTAGAAGAGAGGGATCAGGCGCAGAAAGGTCGTCTTGCCCACCCCGTTGTCGCCCACCGCCAGAACACCGCCGCGTGGATCCAGCTCGGAGATCCGCCCCGAAGGGTTGCTGTCGCTGGGGTTCCTGATGTTGATGGCGATGATGCGGCGAAGCTGGTGGGGCATGTGGGTCGATCCCTCAAATTAGGTTTTCTTTTGTGAATTCATTGTGCCTTCACCCGAATATCGCATCGGGAAACCCACGCACCGCAACAGGTGGCGGCAGCCTATCTACTGGTGAAGATGCTGATCTGTAAAGACGCTCGTCAAGCGTGACATTCCGATAGGACACGTGTGCCGTTGATTGCGTCAGAACTCCCCCTTCCGTGCGTAACGGCATGCTAGACGAGGGATGAATCGACCGTATCCTGATCGTCAGCCGCAGTGATGCCCCCACCAGTGCGCAGGATAACGCGGCTTCACAGTACCCCCCAATACTGTGAGTGGTTCACATTAGAGCGGGCCACTCCACCTGTTCAACAACAACGGTCCCCGCGACCCGTGGAGTTCCCATGCCATCCAGAATCCCCGTCCGTATTGACGACAAAGACTTTCCAAGCATCAACAAGGCCCGCCTGTTCTATCGCGAAATCCTTCACCGCAATCAGCCAGGCCAAACGGTTGCGGACTCCGACCAGCAAGAGATGAAGCGTCTCATCACAAGTGCACAGCGGGCTCTCAGCCCAGACTCATCCGTCTCGAAGATTCGCGTAGTCCAGGGAAAGTACGGGCGTCACTGCTTTGCCTTCCAAGATCAGGACAATACCCAGCACGCCATCTCCATCCTGCGCTCAATCAAACAATGCATCATGGGCGGAGAGAATCAACCGCCCTCGATCAAGCACTGACCATAAGAACGCAATCGACACCACTGGCAGATGGCGGTGATTACTCACCTACCGACTTTCCTGACCTATTCTTCGTCGTCTTCTGGGATTTCGTGGATAGCAGAAAGGTGCCTTTCGATTTCCAGCTCAGAGATTCCGGACTCCGTCCCCTGCCCCTTTAGAGTCCATTGATGACATTCGTCCCCAACAAAGGAGACGTAAAGGGCGATTTCATAACCTTCCCCATAGGCTTTGAAAAAAGTCGCGCATGACCAAGTCCCATCATCGTTATCACGCTCGGATTCGCCGCCACTTTCAACGAAAAAGTCCGTAGCGTCTAGCTGATCCAAATAATCTTTGGGCTTCACTTTTCTATGACCGGGTTCGTCTTGGTAGTCATCATCATCGACAGCTTCAGTCTTGATGTAGGAGACGTTGACATATCCACTGAGTTTTATCCCCACAAGTGCCTCCCAAAGGTTGTAGCGAGTCCATTGTGCTACGGTTTGATGTGACCCAAGGCATGCGGCGTGCATTCCGCCAACGCAGGAAATGGTGCTGAATTGACACGCCAGCGGGGGATTGGACGCAGCCAAACCAGGCTAAACGGACCGTAATGTGGGCAGTCTGTACCAAGCACCCCCTTTGATCCTAAATTTCTTCAGTCACATATCACCCCAGTGACCTGACCACCGTCTGCCCCTTGGCAGCCGTCCAACGCCCATGAAGCCCGGCACGCTCATCTCGAGCTGCCGGGCTTTATGCCGTCCTGGTCAGGGTTTTCTGTCTTTCTGCTTCTCGGCTCAGCCATCTGCAGCCCTCCTCAGCCCCGTGTGTTCACGCACCCGGGGCTTTTGCTTTTGGGGTGGCCGGTTGGTCTTTCTGTCTCGCTTCCCTGGTTCGTCAACCCGCATGTTCTTTCAAGGAGATTTCCATGCTCACCTGTCCCCAATGCCAATCCCCACGATTGGAATCCCGCAATCTCGGTCGCAACACTGGTGGCGCTGTCGGCGCCCTCGCAGGCGCTGCCAGCGGTGCCGCCAGTGCACTGCGCGGCGCCCGAGTGGGTGTCACGCTCGGTGCCTTTGCAGGCCCCGCAGGATCCGTCCTGGGCGGTCTCGCCGGTGCCGCCCTCGGTGGCCTGGTCGGCGGCGCCATCGGCTGCGAAGTCGGCAGCAAGATCGGTGAAGCCGTCGATCAGAACTGCCTGGACAACTACCGCTGCCTGGAGTGCGGCCACACCTTTGGTCCTCCGCGCGAGTGAGGTGTGTGGGCGGTATTCGTCCTGCCGCCTTCTCGGTCTCGCTTTCCCTTTTTCTCCTCCTCTTTCACTCCCCTTCCCGGCTCTTCGTCCTTGCCGTGTGCTCTTCGGAGTCACGCAGTGGCGCAGCCGTGGGTGGGTGGTTTTTGTCTGGTCGGTCTTTCGTTTTCTTGTTCTTTTTTCCATTTCCACAAGGAGTATTTCAATGGCACATCTCGTTCAAACCATGGCCTATGTCGGCGAGACCCCATGGCACAACCTGGGTCAACAACTGCCCGCCAAACAACCCATCGATGTCTGGGCCCGTGAAGCGGGCATGGACTGGACCATCCGCGAGACTCCGGTGCGCTACATGGCCACGGAATCTGCATCTGCGGTCGGTACATCCTCTTCTGTCTCGGACCTCTATGGCGAACCCATGGAGTTCCCCGACCAGAAGGTGCTGTATCGCAGTGACACCAAGGCCCCTCTCTCGGTGGTCAGTGCCCGCTACCAGGTCGTGCAGCCCAAACAGGTGCTGGAGTTCTATCGGGATCTGACGGAAGTCTCTGGCTATGAGTTGGAGACGGCCGGGGTGCTCAAGGCAGGGCGCAAGTTCTGGGCTTTGGCCCGCACTGGCAAGTCCTCGGCACTCAAGGGCAACGATGTGGTCCATGGCTATCTGCTGTTGGCCACTTCCTGCGATGGGACCTTGGCCACCACCGCCACGCCAACGACAGTGCGCGTGGTCTGCAACAACACGCTCTCCATTGCCCTGTCGGGAACGTCGAGCGCGATCAAGGTGCCCCACAGCACCAGCTTTGATGCGCAGGCGGTCAAGAAGCAGTTGGGCATTGCCGTCTCGCAATGGGACGGGTTCATGTACCGCATGAAGACCCTGTCCGAGCGCAAGGTCAAGAGCCATGAGTCCATGAACTACTTCCTCAAAGTGCTGTGCCAGACCGATGGTCATGCGGATGCGTCGGCGGGTCTGACCAATGAGCGTGCGCTCAAGAAGGTGCAGGCCATGTACGAGGGCCAGGGCCGGGGCGCGGAATTGGCGGCTGCCAAAGGCACGGCCTGGGGTCTGCTGTGCGCCGTCACCGAGTTCGTGGACCACGAGCGCCGGGCGCGCAGTCAGGAGTACCGCCTCGACAGTGCCTGGTTTGGCCAGGGCGCCACACTCAAGCAGCGGGCGCTGGAGCAGGCGTTGCAGTTGGCGTCGTGAGAGTGGCCGCCGTTCTTTCGTCTCATCCTGCGATTCATCCATTCACCAACATCGCCCTTCACGGCATAGACCCCGGCTCCTTCAGTGGACCGGGGTCTTTTGTTTTGGGGGTGGTGCGGGTGTTCGTTTTTTTCACATTCAAGGAGTCAGCATGGTTCAACCTGTTGTTTCACCGGTGGGGACTTCCTCCACCAAACCCCGCCCAGCTCTCCGGCTGGTCAAGACCCAAGACCTGGATCGCGATCAGTGGTTGCAGGTGCGCAAGGGAGGCATTGGCAGTTCGGACGCTGCGGCGGCTGTCGGGCTCAATCCCTACCAGTCGCAGCTGGAGTTGTGGATGGAGAAGACCGGTCGTGCTCCCACCGCCCCACCGGGCGACGGGGGTGCGGACGATCAGAGTCCGATGTACTGGGGTTCTCTTCTGGAGCCCATCGTGGCGGCGCACTACACCCGCCGTACAGGGAATCGGGTCCGGCGGATCAACGCGGTGCTGCAGCATCCTGAGCACCCGTGGATGCTGGCCAATATCGACCGTGAGGTGCTGGGTGCACCCGATGTTCAGTTGCTGGAGTGCAAGACCGCGGGGATTCAGGGGGCGTGGCTCTGGCGGGATGGGGTGCCGGAGTATGTGCAGTTGCAGGTGCAGCACCAGTTGGCCGTGACGGGCAAGCAGGCGGCAGATGTAGCGGTGCTGCTCGGCGGTCAGGAGCTTCAGATTTTCCGGATCGAGCGGGATGAGGAGCTGATTGCCCAGCTCATCCCCCTGGAGCGGGAGTTCTGGGGCTATGTGGAGCGGGGCCAGGCGCCCCCAGCCGATGGGTCGGATTCGGCAGACCGGGCTTTGCGAGCGCTGTATCCGCGGGACACGGGGTTCACGCTTAACCTCAAGCATGACCTGGTGATGGGGGCGGTGTTCTCGGACCTGTTGGCAGTGCGGGAGGTCCTGGCGACCAACACGGCGCTGGAAGCCCAGCTCAAGCAAGCCATTCAGCAGCGCATGGGGGATTCGAGCCGGGCGGTGTTTGAGAACGGGGAAGTGAGTTTCAAACGCAGCCGGGATGGGACGCAGCTGGATACCGCGCGGCTGGCCAAGGAGCAGCCGGAGATCGTGAAGGCATACACGGTGCCCAAACCTGGGAGCCGGAGGTTTCTGGTGCAGACCTGAGGTCGGCCATCAAGGATACCTAGGCCATCTGCGCCACAGGTTCATTCATTTCATTTTCATTCAACGCATCCCCAGACGGGCTTCATCGGTGACGGTGAGGCCCGTTGTGCTTTAGGGGGTGTTCACATTCAACAAGGAGATTCACATGCTCAAAGGTTTGGCTTTGACACCGCCCGTGATCGGGCGCATTGCGATTGGGCGGGTGGTGGAGAAGGCAGGGCGCCGTCTTCCGGAGAAGGACGATGAGTTCACGCTGACCAGCCAGGTCCAGAACAAGGAGGGGTGGGTTCCGCATCCGGTGGATGCCCAACTCCGCAAGGAGCCAGGGGCTAAGTTGCGCAGTATTCCGGTGCGGCTGCTGTTTGACGATCCGGATCTGAGCCTCAGAGCGAACTACACGATGTTTGACCGGGCCACGGGAAGGCCTCTGTGTGTGGGAGATGGCGAGAGCTGCAAGCGGGTGACCCTGTCGGGGATGCAGTCCCTGCCCTGCCCTTCGCCTGCGGTGTGTCCGCTCGCGCAGGATGGAAACTGCAAGCCATATGGACGGCTGCATGTGCGGGTGGAGGCGGAGGGGAATACCGAAGCTGGAAGTGCTGGCGACGAACTGGGCAGCTTTGTGTTTCGGACCACGGGGTTCAACAGCATCCGGACGCTGTCGGCACGGCTGCGGTATCTATTTGCGGTGTCGGGTGGGGTGCTGGCCGGATTGCCTCTGGAGCTTCGGCTGCGGGGCAAGTCCACGACGCTGTCGCACCGCACGCCGATCTACTACGTGGATCTGACGCTGAGAGCGGGAAGCAGCTTGGCCCAGGTCGTGGCGTTGGCACGGCAGGAACGCGAGCAGCAGGCTGCGCTGGGGCTGGACCAGGCGGCACTGGATGAAGCGGCGCGGCAAGGCTTGGCGCTGGGGGAGTTCGAGGAATCGGAAGAGGAAGGGGTGGAGGTCGTCGAGGAGTTCTACCCAGATGCTGGTGCGGATGGAGATAGAGATAGTGGAGCAGAGCAAGCAACTGCGCCGATCTCGCTGCGCGGCAAGCTGCATCGCAAGCAGGAGGCGCTCGGAGTGCGCGCCACCGCAACAGGTGATCCAGGGGCTTCCCATGCGGTTGCATGAAGGGCTGGTTCGGCGCTATGCCGTGGGGCTGGTGATGGAGACGGTGCCCTGTTATCGATGCGGGCCGGATTCAGCACCAGGTGTCAAGGTGCTTCCCGGGATTCTGGTGAGGCATCGAGCACCGCCCCATCGCACGGGGTCCGTGGCACTGCAGCAGGCGGTGGCCTTGCTCACTGGCCAGCGGGTGGCAGTACCCGCTGTGACCAGTGCGGCCGGGGGGTTGCGCCATGCTCAACGGTTACTCCCTGGGTTCCAAGCTCAGCTCGTCTGGGAGCAAGCGCCTTCGGAGTTGCTGGCGTTTTGCCACGGCGCGGTTCACCGGGGTGGTCTGGTGCTGCTGCTTTGGCAGTCGATTGCCAGGGAGGAACGAGGTGCTCCTCGCCGGCCCTGCCCTCCTCCTAGATGGATGCTGGTGGTCGGGGTGGAAGGGCCTTGGAGTCCAGCGGGAGATGGATCAGGCAGTGTGGTGTGCACGAAGGCGTCCGGACTCCTCGTCCTGGATACCAGCGTGCATCCTGGATGGGGATTGGGGCACAACCAGTGTTTGGTTCCAGGGGCCTATCCGTTCCACGAGGCGGCCATGCGGGTGGCGGAGTTTCGTAGCGTGTGGTCGGCGCGAACGTTGGAGGGCAACCTGGACTGTGGGTTCGTCCTCTCGGCGATCGCACTGTCTCCCGGCAAGGGCCAGGACGCCCAGTGATCTGGCGGGAGGTCAGGCAGTGTCTACGCGCTGCCTGGCTCTTTTTGAGGGCCGATCAGGCAATCACAAAGGGCGTGCGGTCTTTGCCCGCAATCCACTGGGGCGGCTTGCCCCGGCCAGACCAGGTGGCTCCAGTGGCGGGGTCCTGGTATTTGGCGGCGACCTTCTTGGGCTGGGGCTTCCAAGGGAAGACTTGCTGGGCGGTGAAGCCGAATTCCTGAACGAGTTGCAGGACGGTTTGGAGGGCCTGTTCGGACTCGGCCTTCTTGGCGTTGGCGATTTGTTCGTCGAGGAGTTTTTTCTGGGCGAGGAGTTCGGCGTAGCTGGACATGCGGATGCGTTGGGGTGAGTGCTGAGGCGTTGTGTGTTGGCCCAGAGCGGGCCTTTTTTGCACAGGGAACACTCTACGCGAACTGGAGCCAAGTCGCCGTCAGTTGGGGGGTCCAACGGGTGGGCTGGTGGATTCTTGTGTCCCGCCCTGACGCCACACCTGCAGGTTTGCGTACTCGCGACCACACCCTGTGCACCGCAGGGCTTCGGTGTAGCGCATGACTCCGGCCTCATCGCGTGCAAGCACGCGGTGGTAGCTGGTGGCACCACAGTAGCCGCAGCAGTTCCTGGCGGTGGATGGGTTTATCGAGATGGAGGAGCTCAGGTTCTTCACTCAGGTGGGCTGTTCTTGGTTTGGTTGTTCTCTTCGTGCGCTGTGGATCGTACCAAGGCACCAGCTTTTGCGCAGATCTATGGAGCCAGCTGGTCACGGGCAGGGATGTCACGCTCCATGTGGAACATCTCACACGGTAGCGGCTGGGCTGCGGCAAAGATCTCGCAGCCACTTCCTTCATCCCTGCCCGTTCAGCAATGGGTCAACCGAAGGTGTTGGGTTGGCGTTCAATTGATGCATTTGCATCACATATCATTAACCGATAGAGAGGGAGCTTTATGCAGTCCAAGTTTGGAAGGGTGCGGCTTGCGCGCAGCCTGGTGGTTGTTTCGTTGGCGGTGTTGGGCCTGGCTGGGATGCTGGCCGGTTGCCAACGCAAGGAAGCCGATGCGCCGGAGTTGCCGGTACAGACGGTCTCGGGGTTTCTGGAGATCGCTGGGGTGCTGGATCGCCGAGCTGAACAGGGAGCGGTGTTCGAGGTCAGTCCGGAGACGGGGGATCTGGTGGCCTACGTGTTTGATCCGAAGAGTCCTCTGGGGCAGCGGCTTTTGTCGCAGTGTGTGCGGGATATGCCGTGTTTTGTGGAGGGTGTTCGCGCTCGGCCGCTGGATGGGCAGGCACCGGCCACGAAGGTTCTCACCGAGCTGGGCTTCAGTGTGTCGCCGTCCGCCTGGTTGGGAATGATCGATGCGGGCCCTGCCAGGGTGGAGTCTGCACTGGAGGCACCAGAGGCCCGGGTCAAGACCCGGTTTGGGGAGGTGGTGGTGCAGGAGGGTGATTATTCGGTGCTGGTGAACGGGCAGACCGTTCTACCGGCCCAGGAAGAGCCCCTGAGCATCGTGCGCAATGCGCCGGTGGGTGCAGAGGATGTGCTGTTGCTGCAAAGCGGATCGGGCACCGCCTGCCCTGCCCTGTTCCAGGTGCTGGTGGTGTCGGCGCAGGGGGTGCAGGTGTCACCGAAGTTTGGCTCCTGCTCCGACTTGGTGTTTGCTGTGGTCGAGGAGAAGCGGAACCAGGCGCCCCGACTGTCCATCCGGATGCTGGGGTTTGTAGGGCCGTTTGAACCCGAGGAGGAGCAGCGCAAAGCGGCTCTGAAGATGGTGGAGTTTGTGTACCAGCAGGGGGCGCTCACGCGGGACGGGAAGCCGGTGTTCTCGCAATGACGGGCTATTCCCTTCCCTCTCGACCGCAGGATCAAACCTTGGCGGTGGTCTTTCGGGCGGCTTTGCGTGCGGGCTTGATCGCTTGCTCTGGGGGTTTGAGCAGGGTCCAGGGCTCCACGCACAGGGCCTGTGCCAGACGTTCGATGTTGGCCAGGGCAATGTTCCAGCGGCAGCGCTCAACCGCCGAGACGTAGGTGCGGTCGAGTTCGCACTCGTGGGCCAGGCGCTCTTGGGACCAGCCTTTTTCTACACGCAGTAGCCGGATCCAGTACGCGAGGACTTCGCGCACGTTGCCCGGGTCGGGCAGATGGGTCGGGGGCGTGGGTTTGGCAGGCACCGCAGGAGGATGCGGTTTTGCCTTCTTTGTATCTACGGAGTTTGCATCACCTTTTGCGTACTCCGTGGGGATTTTGAGTGGTTAGTGCTTCAACTTGGGGAGGAATTGCCATGAAGCGGTTTGCTTGGGGTCGTTGGGTGGTGGTGGGGTATTTCTTGATCGGGCTGCTGTATGCGGTCTACGCGAACAACTGGGGGGATGAGCCCTACCGGAGTTTTGCGTACCACCTGGGTCAGGGCTTGGTTTGGCCGGTAGTGGTCTTGCCGGGTCTGGGCAAGTTCATTGGGGGCTTGCTGATTGTTGCCATGGTGGCGTTTGTGATGGCCAGTTGAGAAACAGGAAGGAGCAAGCGCCATGGCGTTTCTGGCTCAGCTGATTCTGGGGGGGTTGATGGTCTACCTGTTCTTTGCCTCACTGGGCTTCTGGTTCGGGCTGGGAGTGATCGTGCTCTGGCTGCTGATTGGGATGGCCAATGGTGGCAAGCGGTGAGGTGATTTGAGCGGGTAGGCAAAGCGGCGAGCGCACCTGGGAGGCTGGGTGCGCTCATTTTTTTACACAAGGAGGGGTTATGGAATCAGGGATGGCGAGGGCTCAGGTGTTGGGCCTGCAAAGTTGGATCCGTGGGTCCAGGGGGGCAATCACGGCACTCACGTTGGGTGCTGTGCTGACTTTGGTGGGGTGTTCTGGCTCCAAGACCGAACGAATGATGGTCAAGGGCTGCACCGATGGAGGGAGCAGTAAGAAGACCTGTCAGTGCGCGGTGGACAAGATGGGCGAGCGCTACGACCTCAAGAACCTGGATGAGTTTGCGGAGAGCCGGGGCGGGATTCCGCTGCAGACGCTACAGGCGGATTTTGTGAAGGCTTTGGTCGAGTGTGTGCAGAAACATGGGCGTTGAGAAAGCGCGGAAAGGAGATACGCGATGAAGACAGTTGGGAACGATGACGTTCAAGGGGGCAGGGCAGCAGCGCTGCCAACGACAACAAGGCGGAACACCCGCCCTGCCCTATTGTTGGCGGCCGGCTTTTTGTGTGCGGTGCTGGTGCAAGGCGCATGGGCGCAGTCACCGCAGCCACAGACGTCAGCCTGCGTGCGGCCGCTGAGCAAGGAGGTGAAGAACCGCACAGTGTTTGTGGGCACACGGGTGTTTGATACGGCCGTACCGCACGAGGACACCAAGCCCAAGATGATCCTGATGAAGGGGTTTACCTTGCGGGTGGTGGGACGGTTTCAGGAATGGGTTCAGTTGATGGGGGTCAATGACAAGGAGTTCGGTCCGGACTCGACCCTCGGGTGGGTTCACGAGTCGGAGCTCGTCAAGGTGAACATGGAGTTGTGCAGGCTGGGGTGAAGCCTGGCGAATGTGGCGTTGGCCACCAATTTGGAAGGGGACTGGGCTGTAGCCTGGTCCCCTTTTTGTTGGGGTTCATTTTTTGGCTCCGAGAGAAGGCAGCGATAGAGTAGTTGTGGTTCGTCGATGAGTTACACAGGCACGAAGTACCAGCAATGAGACGGCTTTAGGCTGATTGCTGTCGCTCAAAACACCTTCGTTGAACGACTGCTGTTAGCGATAGCAGACCGTGAGGAACATCATCGGGCGCTTTGCTGGATCGCAAAAACTGACGCAGCTAGCGTGGTTACTCATGGACAACGTCATCCAGAAGGCGCATGGTTTTACTCCCTCCGCTCGATGGGAGACCATCATGGAATCCGCTGCAGCCGTTGTCCATCGCGAGCCTTGGAACAAGGGAAAGATCGTTGGTCAGAAGGCGCCTTTTAAGCCTAAGGACATCTGGGCGCTGCGAGTGCGCCTCCAGATGGAGAACCGGGTGCGCGAGCTTGCGCTCTTCAACTTGGGAATAGACAGCAAGCTGCGCGGATGCGACTTGGT
This sequence comes from Acidovorax sp. BL-A-41-H1, assembly GCF_051942715.1. Taxonomy (NCBI): domain Bacteria; kingdom Pseudomonadati; phylum Pseudomonadota; class Betaproteobacteria; order Burkholderiales; family Comamonadaceae; genus Acidovorax; species Acidovorax sp. BL-A-41-H1. The sequence continues at coordinate 1,836,013 of NZ_JBPVJQ010000006.1, forward strand.
CGCCCTCAAGGTCCGCGATGTTTGCCATGGCGACCAAGTCGCATCCCGAGCAACGGTCATGCAACACAAAACCCATCACCCCGTCCAGTTCGAGATAACGGCAACCACTCGTGAAGCGCTTCAGCACTGGATCAAGACCGCTAAGCTGCAATCGGAAAACTTTCTCTTTCCGAGCCGAATTCACAAGTCACCACATCTCGGGACGCGTCAGTACGCCCGAATTCTTGAGCGTTGGGTGTTGCAGCTAGGTTTGGATCCAGCAGAGTATGGAACTCACTCCATGCGGCGCACCAAGGCGACGCTCATTTACCGCAGAACGAGGAACCTGCGTGCAGTCCAGCTACTGCTTGGCCACTCGAAAATCGAGTCAACTGTCCGTTACCTTGGTATTGAGGTCGACGATGCTCTTGAGCTATCTGAACAGACCGAGATTTGAGTTGAGTAAGCGCACAAGGATCATCGGGGGCGGCTGAGCAGTGGACCTAGATCAGCGTGAGTTGTAGGACGACGAGGGTACCTCGGGTCCTTCAAGCGCCTTTCGCGCTGGCGCAGAATTCGCCCATTAGCCGTCTTTGGCACGCGCTGTCGGAACCTCATATCGAGGCTGGTCGCCAGCCAGAAGAGCAATTGCACCACCCGTTTGGACGAGGCTGCATGACACGCTTTGGAGGTCAAAGCGACCCGAAGGCTTCGTCAGCCTCGCCGTTTAAGATTTCACAATCAGATAAGAATCCTCTTTGTCACAAGGAGTTAGCGCATGCAGCACCCACAGGACCACTGGGAAAAGGTGTACCAGACCAAACAGCCTGATGCCGTGAGTTGGTTTCAGGAACATGCGACCCAATCCTTGGACATCATCCGCTCGACTGGAACGTCGTTGGATGCCAACGTCATTGACGTTGGGGGCGGTGCTTCAACACTGGTGGATGACCTGGTCGAAAGCGGTTTCAAAAACCTGTCCGTGCTGGATTTATCGGCCAGTGCCCTTGCTGTTGCTCGAAATCGCCTGGGAACTGCAGGCGACAGCGTGACATGGATTGCCGGCGATATACGCAGCGTGGACTTGCCACACAACACATATGACATTTGGCATGATCGCGCGGTTTTCCACTTTTTGACGGACACTGCGGACCGTACAGCCTACCTTCAGCAGGTCATGAAGTCCGTCAAGCCGGGTGGGCATGTGATTGTTGCGACATTCGCTCCAGATGGTCCTGAGCAATGCAGCGGGCTACCGGTGGTACGGTACTCTCCTGACGAGCTTCATCAAACATTTGGACCAGCGTTTGAGCTGGTTGAACACATGAGTGAAGAGCACAAGACCCCTTGGGGATCAGTACAGCATTTCGTCTACTGTCATTGTTTGAAACCGAGCTAAGGGCTTGCTGCATTCAGTCTGCAGAATCAGGTCCACAAAGTACACAAATGGCTTCCGTTAGCACGAGACCAGTCCTTGGCCAAGTTGGGGTGGCAACCGTAGCCCTCCGCTGCGAGGCAGGCGTTCGCGCAAGCTCTGCGACCGACTGCAGTTGGCCCATTCCAACCAGCGACGGCCTTCTCGACTAGTGACAGGTCGGCCCTGAAAATCGACGCTCGCCAACGGCGCCGAGAGAGTCAGCATCGGCGTAGGCGGTCACTCGCAGGTGTACGTTACCCAGCTGCACAAGGTGCCGTCCGTGCGAGTGCATTTACAGGCTGCGGACCCACTCTGCCAATCAATGGCAGCCGTTTGTGCAACAGAAAACCGGTCAGCCCAGGGTCGACGAGTGACGTTGACACTCCCGAGTGTCGTGAGGTCCAGACACATGGGCGCTCGCCGACCTGACACCCGTCAGCGAAGACGCCTGCACCAGTTCATTCAAGATGCCGCAGTGTTCTGCTTCGCGGGCATTGACGCACTGCTCGCGCAGCGCCTTCAACTCCTTGTCCAGGTGGCGCAATTCGCGGATGCGGGTAGACGACGTGTGATGGCCTTGCTGCGCGCGGTGGGCATTCCCTGCCGCTTCCACGGATTCACCATCGACATGCCCTTGCTGGAGGGCGCGATCACCGGGCTGGCCTACTGAGTGGCGCTGCAGCGCATCATCCACAGCTGGGTCGAGGTCAACCTCGAAGGCGCGCTGGATCGCGCTGGAAGGCTTCATCCTCGATGAACCGTACCTTGCTAGCCTGCAGCGCCGCTTTCCGTAGGCCCCGCTTCTGTGGCTACGGAGCTGCCAGACCCGTCCTGTCGGCGCCCAGCGTCGTATGGCGCGGCCAGGACACCTCCATCCAGAAGGAAGGCATCGCCGAAGACTTCGGTGTTTTCGACAGCCCGGATGCCTTTTACCCGCGCCACGGCTCCAATCTCTCGGAAGTCAAACGCTGGCTGTACCGGCCGGTAATCCGCCATGCGATGAACCGCAGCGTCGCCCGCATCCGCGAGTCAAAGTGGTGAAACCCCACGACCTGCTCGCCTCGCATGCGGCCGGACAAACTCTGTAGCAGCTACACTTCCAGTCGTGCGTCGCTTACTCGCCATCTTTCTGCTCGCCATGCTTCCGCTCCAGTTCAGCTGGGCTGCGGTTGCGTCTTATTGCGGGCACGAAAGTCAGGCGGGCACAGGACACTTTGGTCACCATGACCATGAGCATCACGCCGACGCCAGCAGCTATACCTGGCCGGCTGCAGATCCGGGCGCAGGTGTGTCTTCGCCCCTGGACGAGGCCGGCGGCGCGAACGGAGACAACGCTCCAAGCACCATGGACCTGGACTGCGGTTACTGCCATGGCACCGGTAGCGCGGTGCTGACATTGCAAATGGGTCTGCCCAACGCGCTCTCGACCGCGCTGCCCGGCGCCACCCTCGACGAAACGTTTGGTGCACACGCACCGACCCGACCCGAACGCCCTCAGTGGCTGCCCCTTGCCTGATCGGCGAGGCGGGTCGCATCCCTTTCTGAAGCCCGTTCGCGCCTGAGTGCGCGCCGCTGCCTGCGGCGCCGTCGGGCACGACGCGACCGTTTGGTCGCCGCTTGCCGATCTCCCGTGAGTTGTTTTCAACACTGGAGTATTGGATGAGATATCGAACTCGAACGAAGGTCTGGCTGTTGCGCGCCAGTGTGGCGGGCGCTGCGACCCTGTGCGGCACGGCCGTGGTGGCGCAGACAGCCGCAGCTGCCGCAGTGGCGCCGGCAGCAGGCAGCATGCAAGCCGCTGCAATACCGTTGAATCTGCGACAGGTATTCGACGCTGCCTGGTCCCGCCAGCCTGAAGCGATGGCGCTGCAGGCGCGACGCGACGCCACCCGGGCCAAGCAGACAGCCGCCAAGGCCTGGACGCCGGAGCCGGCGGCACTGGAAGTCTCGAACAGGACCGACCGCCTGGGTAACAACCAGGGCGCGCGTGAACTCGAAGTTGGCATCGCCGTGCCGTTGTGGCTGCCCGGTGAACGTGGCCGCAGCGCAGCGCTGGCCGACGCCGAGGGCGCCGCCATCGAAAGCCGGGCCAACGCAGCGCAACTGCGCGTCGCTGCCGCGGTCCGCGATGCATGGTGGCAGTGGCAGCGTGCGCGCATCGAGGTGGGCACCACCCGCGCGCAGCTCGATAGCACTCGCCTCATCGCCGCCGACGTTGCGCGGCGTGCGAAGGCCGGCGATCTGGCCCGCGCCGATCAGCACCAGGCCGACGGCGCGGTGGCCGGTGGGGAAGCTGCTGTTGCGCAGGCTGAGGCCGGCCTCGCGGCGGCTCGACAGCATCTGCGTGCACTGGCCGGCGCCGCACCCGCCTTGTCCGGCGCTGACGACACCCTGGCAGAGCCGGATCCCGGCACTGCAGCCACCGAGATCGAAGCGCATGCTGCGCTGCAAGAGCTCAAGGACCGCGCCGCCGTGGCGCAGCGTTCCGTCGCACTGACCGCCACCCAGTCGCGTGCCAACCCTGAACTGACGCTGGCGACTACGCGCGACCGCGGTGCGCGCGGCGAGACGTCCCAGCAGACCATCACACTGGGCATTCGCATCCCCTTCGGCGCCGGCCCGCGCTTCGAAGCCCGCAGCGCCAACGCACGCGCTGAAGTCACCGAGATCCAGGCCCAACTGGCCCTGGAACGCGAACGTCTCACAGGAGAACGGGAAGCGGCGCGCGTGCGTGTTGATGCCTCGCGCTCCCAGCCTGATGGCCGCCGAAAGGCGCGCACAGCTGGCCCGCGAGTCGCGCGGCTTCTTCAGCAAGTCTTTCCGGCTGGGTGAAACCGATCTGCCGACACGCCTGCGCATCGAGGCCAAGCTGCTGAGGCCGAGCGCCAGGCCGCACGCACCCGCATCGAGCTCGCTGCGGCGATCTCTGCGTGGCGCCAGGCCCTGGGCCTCCTGCCGCAGTGAAGCCATTCAACGAATCCTTCAGGACATCCCCCATGAACTTCCCGAAACTCCCTGCCGCAGTGTTCGCTGCGGCCCTGCTACTCGCATCCGCCACCTGGGCCGGCCCAGGTCATGATCACGGTGACGCGGCGCCCGCGGCCGGCGGCCAGGCGCTGCCGCGCTTCTCGGCCGTGTCCGAGACCTTCGAACTCGTCGTCGTGCTCAGTGGCAAGCAGATCACGCTGTACCTTGATCGCTTTGCCGACAACAGTCCGGTGCGCGGCGCTCAGATCGAGCTCGAGATTGGCGGCGCCAAGTTCAATGCAGAAAAGCTTGGCGACGACGAATACGAGGTCGTGCTGCCCGAGGCCCCGAAGCCCGGCGTTTTGCCGGTGACCGCCACGGTGACCGCCGGCAACGAAGCCGACCTGCTGGCAGGTGAACTCGATATCCACGAGGCGGCGCACACCGAGGAGGCTGCACACGCGCACTCGTGGACGGAATACGCGGGATGGGCCGTGGCCATCATCGCCGTACTGGCGTTGCTCGGATGGGGCGGGCGTCGTGTGATGAATGCGCGCAGCGTCCGTGCAGGAGTTGCAGCATCAAGCGCACCCTGATCGCCTCCAGCCTGGGGCTGCTGATCGCCCTGACAGGACTGGGCTCCGCCCATGCCGGCCCCGGCCACGATCACGGCGACGCCCCCGCCGCGCCCAGCGCCAACGGACCGCAGCGACAGCCTGATGGCAGCGTCTTCCTGCCCAAGCCCGCGCAGCGCCAGCTGGGTGTGCGAACCGTCGTCACCGAAGCGGCCGAACTGCCCCGCACGGTAGAACTGAGCGCCAAGGTGCAGATGGACCCGAATGCCGGTGGCAAGGTGCAGCCGCTGAACGCTGGCCGCATCGAACCCGGGCCGCGGCGGCTTGCCGAACCCCGGGCAGGAGGTGCGCAAGGGCGAGGTGCTCGCCTACGTCGTGCCATCGGCGGCGCCCATTGAGCGCTCCAACCAGCAGGTCAGCTTGCCGAGCTGCGTGCCGCCAAGGCCCTGGCCGACAAGCGCATCGCGCGTCTGCAGGAACTGGCCGACACCGTGCCGCGCAAGGAGATCGAAGCCGCTGGGAGCGAAGCCGCCAGCCTGGCGGCGCGCATTGCCGCGGTCGGTGGTGGCCTGTCCACGCGTGAGGCGCTGCTGGCGCCGGTGTCGGGGGTGATCGCCTCGGCCTACGTCGTGGCCGGCCAGGTGGTCGATGCACGCGAACTCATCTTCGAGATCGTCGACCCATCGCGCCTGCGCATCGAGGCTTTGGCCTTCGACGCAGCCATCGCCTCCAACATCGGCACCGCGACGATGGCCCTGGGGCAACCAGCGCATGCCGCTGATCTTCATCGGCGCCTCGCGCAGCCTGCGTGAGCAGGCGCTGCCCCTGGCCTTCCGCGCTCAGGGTGCCGCACTCGACCAGCTGGCCGTGGGCCAGCCGGTGCGTGTGTTCGTGCAGACGAAGGACAAAGTCAAGGGCATCCCGGTGCCGGTGGCCTCGCTGATGAAGAACCCGGCCAACCAGACCGTGGTGTGGGTGAAGACGGCGCCGGAACGGTTCGAACCCCGAACCATCACCACCGAGCCGCTCGACGGTATCAACGCCGCAGTCACATCAGGACTCGAGCCCGGCGACCGTGTCGCGACACAGGGCGCCACCTTGATCAACCAGGTGCGCTGACATGTTCAAGTGGCTACTCGAAAACAGCCTGGCCAACAGGCTGCTGGTGCTGATCGCGGCCGTCGTGCTGATGGTCTATGGCGCGTTCACGCTGACGCGCACGCCGGTGGACGTGTTCC